>CAWHWY010000015.1:0-163462 GCA_963833155.1 uncultured Acidobacteriaceae bacterium | reverse complement strand
GGTTATACCAGTGGTGAAATTCGGCCGCATTCCAAACCTTCTGTGTGGTCATGAATCATCGCGTGCGCTTCATATGGCGCATTTTCCTCCCTAGCTATTATAATCAGCCGCGATGAAGGATTCTGAAATCATCTTCGCGGTCGAGGAATCACCTGAGGGCGGCTACGAAGCTCACGCTCTGGGCCACGCCATTTTCACGCAAGCTGATTCCATGGATGAGCTTCGAGAGATGGTCCGCGACGCGGTCCGTTGTCATTTCGACGAAGGTGCTGCCCCGGCTGTGATTCGACTTCACTTCGTTCACGACGAGGTCATCAGCGCTTGAAATTGCCGCGCGACCTCAGCGGCCCGCAGTTTGCAAAGCTTCTTCGTCGTTACGGATATGAGGCCACTCGGCAGGTGGGCAGCCATATTCGCCTCACGTCCACGATCCGTGGTACTCAACATCGCGTCACAGTTCCCGCGCACAAAGAGCTTAGACTTGGTACTCTGGTTCGCATCCTGTCCGAGGTTGCGGCTTACTTGGAATTGCCTCGCGCCGATATAGAGCGCGAACTTTTCGGCTGAAACGGAACTGAAAATTAGCACGAGTACATAATCGTGACTCCACCACGCCCTCTCGTCCTCATCATCCTCGATGGCTGGGGCTATGCGCCGCCGTCCAACGCGAACGCCATTTCGCTGGCGCGCAAGCCCAACTATGACCGCCTGCTGGCCGAGTTTCCCAACACGCTCATCCACACCAGCGGGCGCTATGTCGGGCTACCCAATGGGCAAATGGGCAACAGCGAGGTCGGCCACCTCAACATCGGCGCAGGGCGCATCGTTTACATGGACATCACCAAGATCGATCTCATGATCGAGAACGGTGAGTTCGAGAAGAACCCAGTCCTGCTCGATGCGATGGCCAGAGCCCGCACCGGCGACCGCCGTCTGCACCTCTTTGGGCTGCTGTCGGATGGGGGCGTGCACTCGCACCAGAACCATCTTTACGCGCTGCTGCGCATGGCCAAGCAAAACGGCGTAGAGCGCGTCTTCGTGCATTGCTTCATGGACGGACGTGACACCCTGCCGACCAACGGCGCGAGCTACATCGAACAGTTGCAGCAAAAGATGCGCGAGTACAACGTTGGGCAGATCGCCAGCGTCAGCGGGCGATACTACGCCATGGACCGCGACAAAAAGTGGGACCGCGAGAAGAAAGCCTTCGACGCCATGGTTTTCGGCGATGCCGAGGGTGGCCACTACACCGACGTGGTGCAGGGGGTGAAGGACTCGTACAACCGCGGCGTGACCGACGAATTCATTGTCCCCTTCGTTCTCAGTGACAACCGCGGCGAGCCGCTGGGCACCATTCGTGATGGCGACGTATGCATCAACTTCAACTTCCGTGCCGACCGCGCGCGGCAGATCACGCGCTGTCTCGGCCGCAATAGCCACTTCACCCCGCTAGACGGACGCGAACTGGAAGGCTGGGAGGAACTCGACCGCGTCATCCCGCGCGACCTCGTACCCAAAGACCTGACGTACATCTGCATGACGCGCTACGACAAGAATTTCGCCTTGCCGGTGGTCTCGCCGCCCGAGTCGCTGACCAACATCCTGGCGAACGTAATGGCGAACCTTAACATGCGCAACTTGCGGGTGGCCGAGACGGAGAAGTATGCGCATGTCACGTACTTCTTCAACGGCGGGATCGAGAAGCCCTTCCCCGGTGAGGACCGCGTGATGGTGCCGTCGCCCAAGGTCGCAACCTACGACCTGAAGCCGGAGATGTCGGCGCAGGGAATCGCCGACGCGGTGAAGAAGGCGATCGCAGACAACATCTTCGACGTGATGGTGGTGAACTTCGCCAACGCCGACATGGTGGGACACTCGGGCAGGATTCCGCCGACCATCACTGCGGTCGAAACCGTTGACTCCTGTCTCGGCCAAATCGATACAGCCCTGCGTCAACGTGGCGGAGCTATGATCGTCACCGCCGACCATGGCAACGCCGAGCAGATGATCGACCCCGAGACCGGCGGACCGCACACCGCTCACACCACCAATCCCGTGCCATTCATTGTCGCGGCGGAATACGCGGTCGCGCCGGCAAACTTCAAAGGCGATGCGCGCCGCTTCACGCTGCGTCCGGATGGCGCGCTACAGGACATTGCGCCCACGATGCTCGGCATCCTCGGCATCGCCCAACCCAAGGAGATGACGGGGCACGATCTACGGGTGATGGCGGACGAGGCCAAGGGGTGATTTCACCACAGGGACACAGAGAATCTTCCTGCTTCAAGAATTTGGAGGCTTAAAGACGCAATAAGGATCTACAGCTCATCTCATAAATCTTTACGGTTCGTATCAGGACACGACGTTCAGCCGTGCCCTGATGCAAAGCGATTTACGAGATAACGAAGATACTTTGATGGCTTTTTGGTTCCAGCAACCCTTCCGTTCTCAAGGATTAAGTTTTCTCTGTGCCTCTGTGTCTGTGTGGTAAAGATACCCTGTGAAGCTCCTCATTGCCCTCTATCACCGCTTCGAACTGTGGCAGATGCCGGAGTGGTTCTCCGAGCGGCTACGTCGTGAGTTTCCGCAGCTTGAAGTCGTACACCTACCCAACTATGACCGTGTGACGGAAGAGATCGTCGACTCCGACATAGCGATCTCGTGGTCGTTGCGCGGAGAGCAGATCAAAGCGGCGAAGAAGTTGCGCTGGATCCACTCCACGGCTGCGGCGGTACATCAGCTTATGACGCCCGAGCTGCGCGCCAGCGACATCATCGTAACCAATGCGCGCGACGTGCATGGGCCGGTGGTCGCCGAGCATGCCATCGCGCTGGCGTTCGCGCTGGCCAAGCGACTGCCGCAGGCGCGAAGTATCAGCACTCAGAAACATTGGGCACAGCACGACCTATGGAATTCCCAACCTCGTCCGCGCGAACTGAACGGCGCGACCATGACCATCGTCGGCATGGGCGGAATCGGCAGGCCGCTGGCAAAATTGGCGAAGGCGCTGGGAATGCGCGTGGTCGGTGTGCGCGAGCATCCGGAGCGCGGAACCGGCGCGGCGGATACCGTCTATAGTTTCAACGAGCTTGACCAGGCATTGCGCGAAGGCGACTTCGTTGTGCTGGCCGTGCCAGTCACGCCAAAAACGCATCTCCTGATGGACGCGGAACGGCTGGCACAACTCAAGCCGGATGCTTACCTCATCAACGTGGGTCGAGGCGTACTGATTGACGAGGACGCGCTGATCGAGGCGCTTCGTGCGAGAAGTTTCGCCGGGGCGGCGCTCGACGTCACCACCGAAGAGCCCCTTCCACCAGAGTCGCCGTTATGGCATATGGAGAATGTCTTCATCACGCCCCACATCGCGGGACTCACCGAAAGAATGTGGGACCGCCATTACGCGTATTACACCGAAAATCTGCGCCGCTACCTGGCGGGCGAGCCGCTGTTGTGGGTGGTGGACAAACAGCGGGGGTACTGACCGTCTCTATCTCCCCGCCAAGGATTGTCTTGCGTTACTGGTACAGGGTGAGGGGAACATGTTTGCTGTAACGCGCGAAGTCGCGATCAGCGGTGTAAATTGCCCAGTTCCTGCGGGCCGCGACGGAGCAGATTAGAAAATCAATGCTGCTGCCAATGACACCACGCGCACGACAGGTATTGCTCATCTCCGCCGCTTCTTCGTAGTCCTCCCGATCAAGCGCCGCATTCGGGAAGGAACGCAACTCGTTACGCAACCGGGCAAATTGCTCCTGGTTCTTGATGCCAGACAGCAACTCCTGCCGAACGACGCCAATCAGTTGTACTCGGCCTTCGGAGATCAACTCGTCAAGAATGCGCACCTGCCGGTTCTGTGCAGGAGCAAGGTCCTCTCGTCTGCGGCGGAGGGCTAAGGACCAAAGCGAGGTGTCAACCAGCACCATCATGTGCGCTTCCGCCAGCGCTCCGTCTTGTAGTCATAGCGCGGGTCATACTCAATGGTGCCAAACAGCTTGGTAATGCGCATCTGCTTGCGTCGCTGGACATACTCCGCTAGCGCCGCCGTGACAGCCTCTTTCTTTGTTTTGTGCCCGCCAACCGCGCGGGCCTCTTCGATGAGCCGGTCGTCCAAGGCAAGATTCGTAGCCATGTGCTATCCCCCAACCCCATTTTGACACCCGTGTCTGTGTGGGTCAATGTGTAGAAACCTGAAGCCAAACCAAGCAAGAAGGCTGTATGTTGGTGCCGAAGAAGGGACTCGAACTTGAGCCGTTTTGCGGGCGTGAGCGGAGCGGGAGCCCGCAGGCGAAATCCTGAGCGAAGCGAAGGACCTCGTAAAAACACTTGGTGCCGAAGAAGGGACTCGAACCCCCACACCCTTGCGGGTACATGGACCTGAACCATGCGCGTCTGCCAATTCCGCCACTTCGGCACGGGTGGAAACGAGTGAGACACTGAACTCGCTGTTCAGGAAGCAAGGTTATTGTACAGGCGATTTCGCAAGGTTAGCAATCGCGGTTCGCTCTTCGCCGTTCGTTTTTCGCCAGAGCAGGTCCATCTACCACAAGCGAAAAGCGAAGAGCGGATCTTCAGCTTGCCGCTTCTGCCGCTTCGCTGGCGCTGTTCGCCCCGTACTCCTTGAGCTTGTTGTGCAAAGTTTTCAGGCTGATGCCGAGGATTTCAGCGGCGCGCGTCTTATTGTTACGAGTCGCTTCCAGCGTCTTCAGAATGAGCAGACGTTCGGCCTCATCCACCGTGGTCCCGACCCCAAGGCGCACCGCATTGGCCTCGTGCACAGGCGCGCGTGGGACCACTTGCCCAAAACCCGGAGGCAAGTGCTTGGGTTCAACCAAAGCTCCGTCGCACACGATCACGGCCCGCTCCAAGGTGTTGCGCAACTCACGAACATTGCCCGGCCAGATGTAGGCCAGGAAGGCATTCATCACCGGCTCGGTAACGCCGGCAACGCTGCGGTTGTGCTTCTGGTTCATGTCGGCGAGCAGCGCCTGCACCAGATCGGGCACATCCTCCTTGTGTTCCCGCAGCCCCGGCAGATGAATATTAAAGACGTTCAAGCGATAGTAAAGATCGTTGCGCAGTTGTCCGCGAGCAACCGCTTCATCGGGAGGTTTGTTGGTTGCCGCTAGCACGCGGACATCCACCGAAGTTTCCGACTTGCTACCCAGGCGGCGCAGCTTGCGGTCTTCCAGCACGCGCAACAGCTTGGCTTGGGTGGCGATGGGCATCTCGCCGATCTCGTCAAGCAACAGCGTGCCGCCTTCGGCAAGCTCAAAGCAGCCAGTGCGGCGCTCCAGCGCGCCGGTAAACGCGCCCTTCTCGTGTCCGAAGATTTCGCTCTCGATGAGCGTTTCCGGTATGGCGGCGCAGTTGATGGCGACAAACGGCTTGGCTTTGCGGTTGCTGAGCGAGTGAATCGTGCGCGCCACCAACTCTTTGCCAGTGCCGCTTTCTCCGGTGATGAGCACCGAGGCCGTGCTGGGGGCCACCATTTCGATCAAGCGGAACACTTCCTGCATTTTCTTCGAAGGCCCGACCAGCGAACCCAGCACGCCGACATCGCGCAGCTTGCGGCGGCTGGCTTCCAGTTCGCGCTCGGCGCCGCGAATGCGAGCGGCATTCTGGAGGATGTTGCGCAAGCGCGTGGGATTGACCGGCTTCTCGATGAAGTCGAAAGCACCACCCTTCATCGCTGAAACCGCGGCGTCAACACTGCCCTGCGCGGTCAGAAGAATGACCGCAACATGTTGCGGCTGCGCGGCAATGTGCTCCAGCAATTCCATGCCATTCATCCGCGGCATCTTCAAATCTGTGATGACGATTCCCGGGCCCCAGGATTCGGTACGTTCCATTCCTTCTACGCCGTCGCTGGCGGTTTCGGTGTCATAGCCCCAGGCGCGGACCAACTCTGCCAGGCCTGTACGCTCGTTTTCCTCGTCTTCCACGATCAGAACTTTTTCTTGTGTCATGGGAACAGCTGCCCTTCGCAATTTTAGTGACCGAGCTACGCGGCGTAACCAAGGGCCGTGGGACACCCCAGTTTAGATGCCAACCAAAGGCCCTGGGTCAATTTCAAAATCGGGCCAAACCTGGGCAGAAGGCGGCGCGATCCCGCGCCGACTGTCAATAAAGTAACACTTCCGGGCGCCGGGCGCGTGCGGACAGGGTCCTCAGGAGCTCACCGGGCGATTTGCACTTGTCCGGGCCCGCCGTGCCGCAGCAGGTGGGCGGTGCGCCCCGGGCATTTAGTCCTGGCTTCCGGCAGCGAGTATGTATAATTGGCGTGCGGCTGACCTTAGGCGTACACAATCAGTAAACAGCTGCCGCGACGAACTAGTAGACAACAAAAGCTTTTGTGAATCCCGCTCGTTCATGTACAATCATTTGCTGTTGCGAGCAGGACGAAGTACCTGCACTTGTACTAACGAAAACTAAAGATTGAACCCGAGCTGGGCCACTTTGCTTACGGTACTGCTAGAGTTCCGGAGGATTAAGAATGTCTTCTCGTATTGCTTTGAACCCGAGACGGGTTGTTGCGACATGTATTACTCTTGCGTTCGCGCTGTGTCTGTTGGGCGCATATGCCTCAGCGCAAACCGTCCAGCCCGTCGATGAAATCTTTGCTGGATACTCCTGGCTGCACCCAAATGGCTACGGAGATCTCGGCTACAAGGTCAACGACATCGCCAACGGATTTGACCTTTCCAATACCTACTACCTTCCCAGCTTGCACAATATTGGCATCCTGGTGGATGGTAGCGGCCATCTCCATTCGAGCCAGGGCACAGGAGTCGGATACATCCTCGGCGGCTTCCAGTTCAAATACCACACTGACACCTTCTCTCCCTTCGCCCGTGTGTTCGTTGGAGCCGCGAACCAGTCCCCCGATTGCTGCAGTGGGACGCACTGGTCGGCGGCGTTCGGCGGCGGTGGGGGTTTTGATCTCGGTATCACCAAGAGGTTCGCCCTCCGCCTGGCGCAGGTGGATTACATTTACTCCAACTATCCCCAGAAATATATCAGCGGTCATACGACGCAGTGGAACAGCGTCCGTCTGGCGGCCGGCCTGGTTGTGAATCTGGGCAGCTACTACAACCCGCCACTTACCTGCACCGCCTCGGCCACGCCGACCGAGGTTTTTGCGCCAGACCCGGTGAAGGTCACCACGACGGGCAGCGGTTTCAACCCGAAGCATAAGATCACCTACGCTTGGGCCACTAATGGTGGCAGGGTCGCCGATGCAAGCTCGCAGACGGCAACCGTCGACACTACCGGGGTGGCGCCGGGCAGCTACCCGGCGAATTCGACCATCACCGACGTCGACCCCAAGTTTAAGAATCTTGACTCCGGCCATCACCTGAACATCTTCGGCAAGCCCGACCCCATCCCGCCGGCGATGTGTGCCGCGAACTTCACTATCAAGCAGCCACAGCCGCCAGTCGTGAGCTGCTCGGCCAGTCCGAGCACGATCGCTATCGGCGAGCCGGCCACGATCACCATGAATGCGACTGATCCGCAGGGATGGCCCATGACCTATAGCTGGTCGGCCACAGGCGGACAGTTGAGCGGCAGCGGTACGACGGCGACGTTGACGGCGACCAATGCGGACGCCGGCAACACCATCACGGTGACCGGCACGGCGACGACTACGCGCACCGGCGGGAACCCGGTCACTCTGAGCAGCAGTTGCACGGCCTCGGTCAACGTGCCTGCGAGTCCAGTGGGTGCGTCAGCATCGAGGATTGGGGCGAGTGTACCTTCGAGAAGAACCCCAAGAAGCCGTGGCGTGTTGACAACGATTGCAAGGACACGCTCGACAAACTGGCCCTTCGTGTGCAGCAGATGCCCAATGGCAAGCTGGACATCGTGGGCTACACCAACGAGAAGGAAGTCGTCAGCGAGCAGACCCTGGGTTCGCAGCGTTCCGTCAACGTCAAGTACTACCTGACTACGGACGGGCCGACCAAGGTTGACGCTGGCCGCGTCCAGCCTCGTCAGGGCGGCACCAAGGGTCAGGCGACCCACTTCTACTTCGTGCCCGAAGGCAACCTGTGCGGCGGGCAACTGGAAGAGGGCACCACGGTTGACGAAACCCAGGTGCAGCCGCAGTCGCGTAACGCGCCTGCTCCGAAACACCACAAGGCTAAGGCCAAAACTGAAGCGCCACCAGCGCAATAGTGAGGTGTCGTAGCTGAACTCAGGCCGGTGAGAGGTTCGCCTCTCATCGGCCTTTTTATGACCTGGAGAGGCATACTCTTCTGAGTGCGATTTACGAATCGGATACGCTGGTTTTTTTGACAGGTGCAAACGCCGGCGCCTCGGAGTTATCATCGTTGAGAGACGGTGTTCTCCTTCCTCTCGAATCGAAGTCAAGGCAGGACGAATTTCTTTCTATGTTTAAGCTATTTGGATTTGTGGCCAGGCTGGTTTTGTGCGCTGGATTGCTGATCAGCGTTTTTTCTTTTGCTGCGGACTGGCAGTTGATCGGGCCGGAGGGCGGCAATGTGCGCAGCCTGGCCTATGATCCCAGCGATCCCAACCGGATCATCCTGGGCACCAGCGCCGGGCAGCTCTTCGTCTCGCAGGACGGAGGAAGTTCGTGGAGCCTGTTTGCCCACCTCGGTCCAGGGGACGATTACGTTGTCGACCACGTGGTGTTTGACCCCACCAATCCGGCTACGATTTACGCAGCGGCCTGGGGTTTGTTCGACGACAACGATGGAGGCGTTTTCCGCTCCGACGACGGCGGCCGCACCTGGCGGGAATTGATGGGAGCGCACGGCAAGTCCATTCGCGCTCTGGCGATGGCGCCCAGCGACCACAACATCCTGGTGATTGGGGCTCTGGACGGGGTTTTCCGCTCGCGCGACGCAGGAGCAACCTGGGAGCGGATTTCGCCGGAGAATCCCCTTTCCATGGAGAACCACTCGTCATTGAAGAACTTTGTCTCCGTCGCCATTGATCCGCAGAACCCTGACATCATGTATGCCGGCACGCGGCACCTTCCATGGAAGACCACCAACGGAGGCGTGACCTGGCACAATCTCAAGGAGGGAATCCTGGACGATTCCGACGTGTTCAGCATCATCGTCGATCCCAAGGTGCCTTCCCGGGTGTACGCCAGCGCCTGCTCCGGCATTTACAAGAGCGATAACGGCGCAGAGATTTTCCATCGAGTGCAGGGACTTCCCCATTCCGCCATCCGCACCCGGGTGTTGAAACAGGACCCGCAGCGCCCCTCGATCGTCTACGCCGGCACCACCGGAGGACTTTGGAAGACGCTGGACGGCGGCGCCAGATGGTCGCTGGTATCAGCGCCGGATGTCATCGTCAATGATGTGCTGATTGATCCCCGCAATTCCGAACGTGTGCTTTTGGCAACCGACCGCCGCGGCGTGCTGGTCAGCAACGACGGCTTCGCCCACTATACCGCCTCCAACCGGGGCTTCACCCATCGCGTGGTTGGGGCCGTGATCTCGGACCGCAAGGACCCCGGACGGATTTATGTGGGCGTCATGAACGACAAGGACATGGGCGGATTCTTCATCTCCGACGATGCGGGCAAGAACTGGCGGCAGTCCAATCGCGGCCTGGCCGAGCGCGACATCCTGAGCCTGCAACAGGCGGACAGCGGAGCGCTTTTCGTGGGCACCAATCACGGCATCTTCTCTCTGCCCTCGTTGAATGCTTCCTGGTCGCCGGCGAAAATGATTTGGGGCCCGGTGCCGGAATGGCAGCCCAAGCCTGCGACACCCGAGCCGGAGCCGGTGGTTTCCAAATCGAAGTCCTCCAAGGCGACAGCGGCCTCCAGGAAAAAGACTGCCGTTGCCAAGGCAAAGATCCCGCCGGAGCCGGTAATTCCCGTCGACACCGCGCCGCGGGTGCGCTCGCTGCAGATGGGGGAGAAGGCCTGGTTTGCTGCCACCGACGACGGGCTGTTCATCAGCGTCGACCAGGGACAGAAGTGGTACGGCCAGCCGGTCCAGGGAGCCAGCAACTTCAGCGTCGTAAACAGCTACGAGGACGGCACGGTCACGCTGGCGAGTCCCACGGGGGCCTATCTCTCGCACGACGACGGCAAAACGTGGACGGCAGTGACGCTTCCCACGTATGTCAGCGGGGTTTACAACCTGACGATGACGCCTGGTTCGGTGCTATGGCTGGGGAGCCGCGAGGGCGCAATGCGCTCCGCTGACGGCGGGCAGACCTGGCGTTACACCCTGAATGGTCTTCCGAAGAGCGATGTGCTGGCGGTGCAATACGACGCCGGCGGCCAGCGCCTGCTGGCGACCGCTCTGCGTGCCCATGGCGTGTTTGAGAGCAAGGACGGGGGACAGACCTGGCAGCGAACGCCAGAGGCCAGGGTTGCGATCCGTTCCGCCATGAACTTCCAGGGGCATCTGCTGGGGGCCTCGGCACACAACGGCCTGCTGCTGGAACAGGACAGTGTTGCGGCTTCGGAGTCGGCGCGCGCTGCCGAAGGGAGTTCGTCGGCGAACCGCCAGTAACAAGCACCCGCTTTTCGCTTTTCGCTTTTCGCTTCTCGCTGTGCGGTGTTCGCGTTGCGCTTCGCGAGTTTCGGAACATCTTTGCAAAGTAGGACGGGAAGCCCCAACCGGCTTCCCGTTTTATCTTGGCGGGTTGTAATCCCGCTTTAGCGAAAAGCGAACGAGCGAACAGCGATGGGCGACATTGCTTCCCGCTTCGGCACAATTCCCCTTCTCTCGTCCCAAAAACGGAAAGCAGTGAAAGCCCTTCTTTGGCAAAAGCTTGCGCCCGCGCAACGCTCGGGTCCCGTTCCATTTTGGAATCGATGCTGAAACCGTGAAGCGCCAAGCTGCCGAGTAAACTAGCGGAAAGACGCTGGCCACAAGGGTTTCGGCGGCAAGGCGGGTTTGGCAGCGGGCGTGCTTTTACACAGACGTTCGGAAGCGAAGGACGAGCGCACGAGCGAGATGAACCCACAGGAACCCATCAGCGAAGTTAGTCCGATGGCAACCGCCAAGGCGACCTCGGACACGCTGCATGAGCTCGCCAACACCATCACCTCGGTTTTGATCAATGCCCAGGTGCTGGAATGGAAACTTCCGCCCTACAGCCGGCTGAAGCGCCCGGTACGGGAGATCGAACGCCATGCCCAGCGCAGCGGTGCCCTGCTGAAGTCCTTGCTTCGCCAGTTCGAGACCGAGGAAGAGACCAACCAGCAGTTATGCGGGCGGGCTCCCGCTCTCGGAACCAGGGCAGCGGTGACCGCCCAGGGGCCAGAGGCGGCTGCCGAAGGGCAGGCGAAACTGCCGCCCCTGACGCGGTCGCCCTCGGCCTCTGGTTCCTGCTTTTCGCCCAAAACGGAACTCACATCGGTATGTGATCCCTGCACTAGCAGCTTTTTCCCGAAAGAGGAACGATAGCCATGAGTACTGAAGCCCAAGTAAAGCCGGCGCCGCCCTGGGGCTGCGCCGCCGGAGAAGGGATGCGCCACGTGCTTACGGCAGATGCAATTGCAGTCACCGAGCCAACCTCTGAAACCAACCTGTTGAACCTGTTAATCGTCGACGATGAGCGCTCTATGCGCGAGTCCTGCCGCGAGGTGGCCCACTCGTTGGGCTTCAACACCCGGGCTGCCGACTCCCCCGAGCATGCCTATCACGCTCTCGACACCAGCCCTGTGGATGTAGTGCTGCTGGACCTGCGACTGCCCGGAATGAGCGGCTTGGAGGTGCTACGCGAGATCACGCGGCGCCGTCCCGAAACCCTGGTCGTTGTGATGACCGGCTTCGCCACCGTGCAATCGGCAGTGCAGGCGATGAAGCTGGGGGCCTACGACTACATCACCAAACCCTTCAACTTCGACGAGCTGCGGCTGGTGCTGGAGCGGGTTGCTTCCCACCTGAAGCTGACCAGCGAGAACCGGCTATTGCGGGAGCAGTTGAAATCCAAGCACGGCTTCGGCTCCCTGGTGGGCCACGCTCCCGAGATGGAGAAGCTGTACCGCATCATTGCCAAGGCGGCGCACAGCAGCCATCCCGTGCTCATCCTGGGCGAGAGCGGCACCGGCAAGGAGTTGGTGGCGCGCTCCATTCACTATTCCGGTCCTTATCGCGACAAACCTTTCCTCCCCGTCGATTGCGGGTCGCTGGTGCCCAGCCTGATCGAGAGCGAGCTGTTCGGTTACGTGCGGGGTGCCTTCACCGGCGCGGTGCGGGCCAAGGACGGATTGATGGCGACAGCCGAGGGCGGCACCATCTTTCTGGACGAAGTGGGAGAGCTGCCGGTGGACTTACAGGCCAAGCTGTTGCGCGCCATTCAGGAGAAGGAAATCCGGCCGGTGGGCGGCACGCGCTCTGTGCCGATCAACGTGCGCATCCTGGCGGCCACCAATCGCGACCTCGAGGCCGCAGTGCAACAGGGGAGCTTCCGCCGCGATCTCTACTTCCGCCTCAACGTGCTTACCTTGCGCATCCCGCCGTTGCGCGAGCGCCCGCAGGACATTCCCCTGCTGATCGGCAACGTGCTCGATCGGATCAACGCCGCCACCGAGACGCAGCACACTCTGGGCGACGATGCCCTGAGGCTGATGCTTGCCTATGACTGGCCGGGCAACGTGCGTGAGCTGGAAAACTGCATGGAGCGCGCCTGCACGACCTGTTCGTTTTCCACCATCCACGTCGCCGACTTGCCGACGGCGTTGCGCAACTTTCAAGCGTTCCCCAAACCGGACGTCCAGGGTTCGGATGGAAGAGCCATTACTCCACTGGACCAGGTCGAGAAGCAAGCCATCCTGCATGCCATCGAACTGTTGAACGGAGACAAGCTGCAGGCGGCGCGCCGTCTCGGCATCGGAAAGACCACGCTGTATCGCAAACTGAAGGAATACGGCGCAACGTTTTGAGGGTTGGGCCGTAGGGTTGAGACTGGTAAACAGCCGCACCCGGTGTGGCACGCCTGAGGTGTGTCCGGGAATGGCGGCAGGGAGGCAGATCATGATCCTGTTGATTACGGCATCTTCGCGCGGCCCGGAATACGCTGCGGCGCTGGAGCAGGGCACAGGCCAAAAGACGCAGCTGGCCGGCTCGGTGCCGCAGGCGGTCACCCGGTTGCGCAACAGCGAATACGACGCGCTGGCCATCGACCAGTCGCTGCTGGAGTCCGACTTTCGCGCGCTCGACACCTTGTTGAACCATGCGGGCACGGCCATGCCGATTTACGTCAACCTGTCGCTGCACAGCACGGAGCGCGTGGTGCGGGAGTCACAGGTGACACTGCGGCGGGCCGAAAAAGAAAAACGGATGGCGCTGCGGACGGTGGAGCGCGACCTGCGCAACCAGTTGCGGGGTGAGGTCACCGGCATTCTTTTGACCTCGCAGCTGGCCCTGCAGCATCCTGCGATTCCGTCCGATGTCGCCGCCAAGCTGCAACTGGTGCAGGAGATGGCGGAGAAGATGCGTGTGCGGCTGCACGTGATATAGCAGATAGCTGCCAGCTGTCAGTCGTCAGCCATCAGCAGATCGTAATTCGCTCTTCGCCTTTTGCTCTTCGCAAGAGGAAAGATCTCACGCCGCATCTGCAGTCGCGGAGAACAGGGATTGGCGGGATGAGACCTTGACTTCCCCTGAAAATGAAACTGATCCGAATTCATCGGTGCGAATCCGCGGTTTCATTCATTTCTTTGGGAAGCGTTGATTGCTTCCGCCGGAAAAGCGAAGAAGGAGCAATCAACTCTGTGCCCTGGCCCCTGATCCTTGGCCGCTGCCCCCTGCTTCTACTCCGTCCTCAGCGCCTGCATGGGTTCCACCGTGGCCGCGCGCCGCGCGGGCAGCAGGGCCGCCAGCAGGGCCACAACCGCGACCAGCAGCGTCCCGCCGAACAGGGTCACAGGATCGGCGGCGCTCACGCCGTAAAGCTGGCTGCGCAGCAGACGCCCCAGCAGCAGAGCCACGGGCAATGTCACCACAATACTGCTTCCCGCCAGCCACAAAACGTCTCGCAGCACCAATCCCATCACGCTGCTACGCTGCGCGCCCAGCGCCATGCGGATGCCGATCTCACGCGTGCGCTGCGCCGTGGCGTAGGCCAGCACGCCGTAGAGACCAATCGCCGCCAGCAGCATGGCCAGCACGCCGAAGCTCACCGCCAGCAAAGCGACCAGCCGCTCGACCGAGAGGTTGTCGGCAATCTGCACGTCCATGGTTTGCAGATTGCTAAGCGCCAGCCTGGAGTCGAGTTGCTGCATGGCGCCGCGGATATTGGAGAGCGCAGACTCGGGCGGCTGCCAGGTGCGCACCAGGAAGAAAAGTACGCTGGGATTGTCCAACTGGAAGCGCGGGCGATACACCGTGCGCTTGATGTCGTCGCGCACCCGCGTGTGGCGCGTATCTCCGACGACGCCTACGATCTCCGTGTCCTGCTTCCCTCGCGACCCGTCGAAGCCGATGAAGTGGCCGAGAGCATTCTGCGGAGTGCCGAAAAAGTGGCGCGCAAAGGCAAGGTTCACGATGGCCACGTTCGGCTTGCCCATGACGTCGTCATCGCTGAAGTCCCGGCCGGCCAGCAGCGGAACCTGCATGGTTGCAAAATAACCCGGAGTGACAGCCGGCTGCTCCACATCCATATCTTCGTCTTCGCGCTCGTTATAACCGGCGATCACGATGTTGCCGGTATCGTCGGTGTTGGCGAGATCGGGATCGTCGGTCCCGGCCACCGAGCGCGTTCCCGGCAGCGACGAAAGCGTCCCGGTGACCCGCCGGTACAAGGGAAATACCTGCTCGGTCTGGTAGCCGGCCAGGCGCGGGTTGATGCCGAAGCTCACCAGATGGTCGGTAGCAAAGCCGACATCGAGCGTGCGCAGGTTGTGCAGGGTGCGAACAAACAGTCCGGCGCCGATCAGCAGCAGCAGGCTCAGGCTGATCTGCGCGCCCACCAGCACGCGCCGAAAGCGCAGCGGCCCGCCTGAGGAGGTGGTGCTCTGCTGCTTGAGCGAATTGGCCAGGTCGGGATGCAGGAAGCGAAACGCCGGCGCCAGACTGAATAGCAAGCTGACGAACAGGGCGAGCGCGAAGTTGAACAACAGGATGCGTGTGTCCACACTGGAGGAGAACGGCAGGTCAGTCGCGGTCTCGCCCGCGACCCGGCGAATGAGCACGGAGGAAACCGCGGGCGCCAGCAACAGTCCCAGCGTTCCACCCAGCAGGCCGAGCAACAGGCCTTCGGCGAGCAACTGGCGGATGATCTGCCAGCGGCCCGCCCCCATGGCGTAGCGCACCGACATCTCGCGCACCCGTCCCGCTGCCCGCACCAGCAGCAGGCTGGACACGTTCACGCACGCCATCAACACCAGCAACACCACCATGCCCATTACGATCAGCATGGGCGTACCAATCTGGTTGCGCAGGGGCGAGAAGCCGCGCGCGCTGTCCAGCACCTGAATGCGCGATTCGTCCAGATAGGTGCGGCGAAGGCGTTCGGAGGCGTTGGGAATCCGCGCCAGCTCCGAAGCCCGCAGCGCGTGCCACAGCGGTTGCAGGCCGGCTTCCGCCTGGGCGCGGCCCTCTCCCGGCTTCAGCCGTCCCACGACCATCATCCAATGCGAGTTGAAATCTTCCAGGTCCTGCCAGCGCGGGGTGATGATGTTCTTGGTGGTGAGGGGAACGAAGATCTCCGGTGTCGATCCTCCGACGATGCTGTGGAAGCCCGGCGGCGCCACGCCTACGATGGTGAACGGATGGGTGTTGATCAGCAGCGTCTGGTTGATGACCCGAGGATCGGAACCGAACTGCCTTTTCCAGTAATTGAAGCTGAGCACCAACACCGGGCTGCTGTTGGGCACATCGTCGGCGGGGACGAACAGGCGTCCCATCGCGGGCTGCAGGCCGAGCGCCTGGAAATAGTTGCCCGAGGCCAACTCACAGCCGACCAGGTCGGGCCGATTGTTCCACTGCACGCTGACGTTTTGCAGGTCGCTGGCGATCAGGCTCTCGAAGACGCTGTTCTGGTCGCGCAGGTCGCGGTACATCCGATAGGAGAAGTAATCATGATCATCGCCCCCGAAGGAGTTGAAATGACCGCGCGTCGAGCCGGTGAATTGCAGTCGAACCAGTTGCTCGGGATGCGAGACCGGCAGCGAGCGCAACAGCGCCTGGTCGAGCAGCGTGAACACCGCGGTGTTGGCGCCGATGCCCAGCGCCAGCGTGGCGACGGCCACCAGGGTGAATACGGGCGCCTTGCGTAGCTGCCGCACCGCGTATCGAAGTTCCTGAAAAATCTGCATTGGGTTTGCCTTTGATTCTAATTAAGCCGTGAGATCACACCCAGGTCCGGGAAGAAACCCAAGCCGGAACTTGCATCTGCTGAGCCAAACCTGGGCCTGCAAAACCAGCGCCTTAGCGCCCGTCGGCAGGGCCGGATGTTCGCCGACGGGATTCCCTGTTCGGAATCGAACATCCCGGGAAGCTCCGACGTTTCAGATTGCGGAAATCGGGCAAGCCCCATAAACTGAATGAGCATTCATTCGGTCGCCCAGCCGCAGCGCTCGTTTTGAGGTGGCGGCCGAGTTGAAGAAGAATCGCCGTCTTTTGACCCCGGGCCCGTGGTGAAGCGCGAACCTCAATCTCCTTTGACTGCTCCCAGCGGCACAGCCGCCAACCGTAACGCCGAGAAGTACCAGCGCATCCTCGACGCTGCCGTCGCCGTGTTTGCCGAGAAAGGCTTCTTCACCTCGCGCATCTCCGACATTGCGGACCGCGCCAGCGTCGCCGATGGCACCGTCTATCTCTACTTCAAGAACAAGGAAGAGATTCTGATGACGGCGATCAACACCGCCTTCGACGCCTTCATGCGGCAGGCGCGCACGGAGCTGGAAAAGCTCGCCGACCCGGCCGACCGGCTGCGCCGGCTGGCGTTCTTGCATCTCGACGCGCTGGGCTCGAACCGCAACCTGGCTGTCGTCTTCCAGATGGAGCTGCGGCAGAGCACGCGCTTCCTATCGGAGTTTTCGCACCATCACATGGTCGAGTACCTCACGCTGGCCCGCACCGCCATCAGCGATGGGCAGGCGAGCGGACGGTTTCGCCCCGAGATGCCGGCCAAGGTTGCCGCCAACTGTTTCTTCGGGGCGCTGGATGAAATGGTGACCTCGTGGGTGCTGAACCAGCATGAGTACCGACTGGCCAACGTGGCCGATACGGTGGTGGATATTTTTCTCAACGGGATGCACAGCGGCAAGCAGGATTGACCGGACCCGAGCCACCCTCCAGAGCGGACAGCACACAGATAACGGTCACAGGTCACAGCGTATTAACAGCGACAGGACTAGCATTTTGGCGTTGCAATGAGCATTCGGACCCTCAACGAAGTTTTCTTCACGGTCGTGGACCGCGACAACGATCGCGTCATGCTGACCCGCGAAGGCGAGACGTGGCAGCCGATCTCCTCCGCTCAACTGCGGAGCTGGGTATATTCCGCGGCCCGCCAACTGCAAGCCTGGGGAATCGGCAAGGGTGACCGCGTCGTCATCCTCAGCGAGAACCGCGCGGAGTGGGCCATCGCCGACTACGCAACGTTGTTGCTGGGCGCCGTGGTCGTGCCCATCTACGCCACCCAGACCGCCGAGCAGGTCCTGTATGTGCTGCAAAACTCCGAGGCGCGCATCGCCTTCGTTTCCACCCGCCAGCAGTACGAGAAGGTCGCTTGCATTCGCGAACAGACCAGCCTGGAGTACGTCGTGGTTATGGACGAAGCCCCCGAGCTGAGCAACGCGGTCCACATGCAGGCGTTCCTGCGCGCCGCGCCGCCCGGCGCCGATCCGGAACTTGACGCCATCGCGGCCGCCATTGAGCCGGACGATCTCGCGACTCTCATCTACACCTCCGGCACCACCGGCACGCCCAAGGGGGTCATGCTCACCCACGGCAACATCGCCTCCAATGTCAGCGTTTCGCTCGACATGTTCGAGATCAGCAAGGACGACCTCAGCATCTCCTATCTGCCGCTGTCGCACATCACGGCCCGGCATGTGGATTACGCGCTGCAATACCACTGCATCACCATCGCCTACTGTCCCAGCATCGATGACCTGGCGCGCACCATGCGCGAGGTGAAGCCCACCATCATCGTGGCCGTGCCGCGTGTGTACGAGAAGGTCTACAACCAGGTGCAGCACAAGATGCACGGCGTGAAGGGCGCGCTGTTCAAATGGGCGCTGTCCGTTGGGGCGACCAACCGGGAAGCGATTTTGCGCGGTGAGACGCCAACTTCGCTCTCGTGGAAGCTGGCCAATGCTGTGGTGTTCTCCAAAGTTCGCGAAGGACTGGGCGGCCGGGCGCGCCTGTTCGTCTCCGGTGGCGCGCCGTTGGGCCGCGAGATCGCCACCTGGTACGCCGACATCGGTATTCGCATCCACGAAGGCTATGGCCTCACCGAAACCTCGCCCGTGGTCGCGCTGAACAATCCCATCTATCATCGCCTCGGCGCGGTCGGCAAGCCGCTGCCGAATGTCGAGGTTAAAATCGTCGCCGATGGCGAAGTCCTGGTGCGCGGCCCGTCCGTCTTCAAAGGCTATTGGAGGATGCCGGAAGAAACTGCCAACGCATTTGAAGAAGGCTGGTTCAAGACGGGCGACGTTGGCGCGCTCGATGAAGACGGCTTCCTCTCCATCACCGACCGCAAGAAGGACCTGATCAAGACCTCCGGCGGCAAGTTCATCGCTCCGCAGCCCATCGAGAATTCGCTGAAGGCCAACATGCTGGTCGGCGAGGCGGCGTCTACTGGGCGACAAGCGCAAGTTCCCGGCGGTGCTGATCGTGCCCAATTTTGCCGAGTTGGAAGACTGGGCGCAGCACCATGGCGTGAAATTTTCCTCGCGCAAAGAGCTGGTGAAATCGCTCCACGTGCAGTCGCTGTACGAAGGCGTCGTCGAAGAGCTGAATCGCAATCTCGCGCAGTACGAGAAGCTGAAAAAAGTCCTCATCATCCACGAAGAACTCAGCATCGCCGACGGAACCCTCACCCCTAGCATGAAGCTGCGCCGCCGCCACCTGGAAGGGCGCTACCGCAAAGAGATTGACGCGCTCTATGCCAGCGCGCAGACGCAACCACGCACGCCCTCAGCCAGCGGCGTAACCCGGTAGATCGGGTTGGAGAGTGGAGGTGCGAGAACTAAACCGGTGAATTTGCGTTGGGAGTAGAGAGAGCTAAGCCTGACGTAATGCCAGCCCCGCAGGGGCGAAATTTGTTTTAGCCCAGGGCGGATTGCGGGGTCCCCAGCACGCGCCGCTTCTGCGCGTGCTGGGGTGCAAGCAAGCCCTGGGTAAAGTGGGAAAATCAACTGAGTCCCTTCAGGGACGGCACAGTCGTCACGCGAACTTAGCCGCGAAGAATTTGCTGTTTCTTTTCATTGCAACGACTCTGTCAGCAGCCTGCTTCGGAACCAGCGCTCCCGAATCTCGCAGCATTGCGGATTTCCAGTGGATAGTGGATATTGGATAGAGCCTGTTTCACAGGTGTTGTCATCCCTAGCGAGCGCCGCGACTGTTTTTGTCGCGTCCGCGTTTGGTGCGGTCGCGGCGCGAGTCGAGAGCCTGCCCTGAGCGGAGTCGAAGGGAATCTGCTTTTTGCCTTAGGCCACATTCAGCGAACAAGCTCGATTCACTATCCACTGACCCATGCTCATCATCCCCACTTACAACGAACGCGACAACATTGCCTCTCTGGTCGCCCGCATCCGCAGCGCCGTGGGCGCGGAACCCATCTTCTTCGTGGACGACAATTCTCCCGACGGCACCGCCGACGAGATTCGCCGCATTCAGCAGAAGGACGCCAACGTCCACTTGATGGCGCGCCCCGGCAAGGGCGGCTACGGATCGGCGTGCCGCGACGCGATGAAGAAAATCCTCCAGGAAAATCTCGCCGACTACGTGATTCAATCCGACGCCGACCTGTCGCATCCGCCCGAGTTGCTGCCCCGCATGTTGGAGATGCTCAGAACGAAGTCCTGCCCGGTCGTCATCGGCTCGCGCTATGTGAAAGGCGGCGGCGCCAACAACTGGAGCCTGTCCCGGCGCACCCTGAGCTTCGGCGCAAACCTTTACGCGCGCCTTTTCACCGGAGTGCCGGTACACGACATGACCGCCGGCTTTGTCGGCTACCGCACCGACGTCTTGCGCAAGATCGATCTCGAACACATCCGCTCCGAGGGCTACGCCTTCCTGATGGAGATGAAGTTCGCCCTGCATCGCAGCGGCACCACCTTCTGCGAGTTCCCCATCATCTTCTCCGAACGCGAGGCCGGCCATTCGAAGTTCAACCGCAAGATTTTGTTTGAAGGCGTGCGCTTCCCCCTCAAAGCCCTCGGTAAGAGAATCAGCGGTCACTAGTACTTGCTTGCGGAAATTGGCGTTATATTTAATCGGCTGAAAACGAGCAACTTAGCTCCTACAATCTGGTCGCGAATTAACGCAACTAAGTACTAGGACAGAAGGAGCAAACGCCATGCCCATGAAGAACCCGCCCCATCCCGGAGATTTCATTCGGACGGAAATTATCGATCCTGCCGGCCTGTCGGTCACGGCGGCGGCGGTGGCGCTTCAGGTTTCCCGGCCTGCACTGTCGAGCCTGCTCAACGGCAACGCCGACCTTTCCGCGGACATGGCGCTGCGCATTGAAAAGGCCTTTGGGGTGAAGATGGACACACTTATCCGCATGCAATCCGCATACGATATTGCCCGGACCCGCAAGCGCGAACGGCAAATCCGTGTGCAGCGGATTCACCAGCCTGCCGGCAGGACCGCATAAGGAATCCGCTGCATCGCAGCGGCACCACCCTCTACGAGTTCCCCATCATTTTCTCGGAGCGCGAGTCCGGCAAATCAAAGTTCAGCCGCAAAATCCTCTACGAAGGAATGCGATTCCCCTGAAGGCGCTGGGGAAGCGGATCAGCGGCGCATCGTAGTCGGACAAAAAGGGCCGACACCCTGGTGAGGATGTCGGCCTACGGGGATCGCGAAATTTCTGTTATGGGATGATTGGGGGCATCCAGGAATGCCTAGGAATGCCGTGCCACCGCCTAATTGCTGAGGTAGCTTAGTGCGCCGGAGTAACCGACCGTAGGAAATGTAGTAAACGTACCCGTATTAGTTACCTCAAGTTGGATTGCGACATTGGCCGCTGCCGTGAATGTCGCACAGGTGGGGATAAGGCCAACACCGGTCGTGAAATTGTCAGTGCCAGCGACCGCGCTGAGTGAGATGTTGCTGCCAATCTGCTTGAAGGTGATCGAGGACGCGCCGGGATTTTGATAGCCAATATCGAGTTGGGCCGCTCCCGTTCCAACCCCAGCCGCTGTCACCCACATCGAGCCACAGAATTGGTAGGTCCCACTCAGGTTCGGCGTCAGAATGGTAGCCGCCGACACCGGCGAGCTGGTCGATGTAATGGCTAGGCGACATGGTGCTACGCTGTTGCTTGCCCCACAGAGCGTGACGATAGGGTTGGCCTGCGTAGGCTTGATCCCGCCCGTTAGGAAGTGCTCGTAACGCGTCGCAAGCGACTGACTACCGAGATTGTTTAGGTGTATAGCGTCTAGATAGTAGCCTAGTCCAGTTGAGCAACCCGAGACACCGAGACTGCAGAAGCGTGACCAAGGATGAAAAATCTGATAACCGTCGAAAAATCCTGCACCCAGTCTCCTAGCTACATCCTGCATCGCGTATGCATACTGCGCCATCGTGTATGTAGGAGGCGATGCTACGTAATCATCGGGTTCAGACACAAACCAGACATCCACATTAGGCAGGCATCCAGTAATGTCACTGCTGTCCGGTTAAAAGTCGAACAGAATCAGTTGGTTGGCGTTTTCGGTGAAATTGGCATCCTCTTCGATGCTCTGAAGGGCGCATAAAATGGGCGTTTTCTCGAAGAGCGTGAGGCTGAGAATCTGTAGGATCTGGTACAGGCTGGCTTCCAGACCCAAGCGCTTGCGCACGATCGCCACCAGCACATACACGGACACGGCAATCCAGATTTGGGTCTTCACCGCGTTCTCGCTGGTGCCGTAGAAAGCCTTGATCCGCAGGTGCTGTTTGATCCATTTGAAGAACAGTTCCACCTGCCAGCGCTGCTTGTAGATTTGGGCGATGGTCAGTGCCGGAAGCGTGAAGTTGTTGGTCAGAAACTTCAGACGCTTGTTGGTTTCAGCATCGCAGTAGCTCACCCTCCGGAGCGCATCTGGGTACACCTACGCCGACTCGAAGGAAGACAGAATCACGGTCTGGTCCGAGCAGACGCCCGTGCTCTTGTCCACGGGATGCGAGTAGCGCCGCTGCAGCAACACGTTCGACTTGGTGCGCACCACGAAGAAGGCCGAGCTGAGCGTCAGCAGGAACAACCGCTCGAAATCGACGTAGCCGCGATCCATGACATAGAAGGCTCCGGCTTCCGGCATGATCTCGTCCAGCATATTGACGTCATGCACCTTGCCATCGGTAACGCGAATAAACGTGGGAATGTTGCCGCGCAGGTCCAGTAGAGTGTGCATCTTGACGGCGGCCTTGCGTCGCCGAAACCGGGCCCACGGAAACAGCGCCAGGCACAGATCGATGGTTGTCGAATCCAGGGCATACAGGCTCTGCTCCAGATCGACGCCCATGGGCTCTCGGACATACAGTCCGCGTGCGGTTGCTATCAGCCTCTGCGCGAAGTCGGCGAAGATGCGCCAGTCCCGCGATTCGTTCGCATCCGCCAGCGTCGAGCGAGCCACCTTGCCACGAAATCCCAGGTGATACAGTTTGCCTTGCAACGAACCCAAACAAGCTTCGATGTCGCGCAGACTTTCCCGATAGGTCAACTGGGCGAAGGCCATCGCCAGATACTGATCCCAACAGCTGAAGCCTCGCAGCCGGAGGTCGCCCTGATAACGCTCGACGCAACGACGGAACTCCCGGTCGGGAAGAAAGCTGATTAACTGCGAGAAGACGGTGCGGCCCTGGTTCATGAGCCATTGTCAGCTCTCCGCGAATTCAAATCGCGGCAAGCCAGAAATGGCTTCAACCTATTGCGCAGCTATTACTTGCAGCGAGCACCCTGTAACTTAACCGGACAGTAGTGCAGTAATGTTATTGAATGCTGTCACGAGGTCGCTCTGAAACGTTAGGAGACTCTCATTCGCACTGCGCTCGTTCGCCATGAACATAATGGCAACTGCGTCAGGATGAAGCTGCGTCAGCGATGAACAAGCGTACGTCGATGGGTAGGTTGACCAAATACTGTTATACTCCGCCATCGTTGCACCACCTGTTCCGAGCTTCTCAAAGCGAACGCCGTTACCAGCGAGGATAACATCTGCACCGGTGATCGTGACCCCACTCGACTCTTGACTCGCGATGCTAATAGCGACGATATGTTGGCCCGCAGGCAGCGAAGTTGTGTCGAGTGTCCCCAATGTAGGACAACCCGAGCTACAAGATGTGCTGATGGCCGTACTGGTACAGGGTCCCTGCAGTATGCCGTCGATCGTGCAAGTAAAGCTGCCCCCGCCTACCTTGTTGACATACTGTAAAACCATTTCAGTACAAGGGATTCCCGAGCCTGTGACTCCACAATAGAAAGTGAATTGATTGCCGGCCTTGTTACTGGTCGCGTCCGTGTCGTCCGGACCATAGCTCGCGGCCCCTCCGCCAACATGCTGGGTATACGACCTACAGATCCCCCAGCCATTACGCTTGTGCCTGGAGGCGCTGGATTGTTTTGGCCGGCACCAGGGGCAGCGTTTGCAGAAAGCCAGCCAGCACCTGCGTTGAGCCAGGTGCTCTGCAAATACTGCCGCAGCATGAGCGTATACATTGCATCCATTGAGAAACCTGCGGTGTGCGAATCGCCGATAGCTGCGAGAACCGCGACAGAGCTAGGGTTGCCCTGTTCGATCTGCGCTAATTTTCCACGAAAAGCTCGTGGGACGTAGTTGGCGTACTCATCAAAGTCCTGCGACTGGCTGATGTCGTTAGGAACGCCATTCGGGCAGTCCTTATATAGCGCGTTTGAGGTGTTATACCACCAAAAGGCAGCGGTGCAGGCCGACGGATCGGGTGAAACTGTCTGTGCGCCGGTGCTGGTGACAGTGCCTGTCCCTGCGGGGCCCAAAGAAGCTCCCGAACCCACTGTCATCGTGGCCGCCGTATTAGTTCCGGTGGTTAACGCCCCGAAGGGGAGGAGTTGCCCCGCAGATGGCAACGGAAGCAGCAGAGCGAAAGACGCCGAGAAAGTGGCTAGCAGCAGCTTCAACTGGGTCATGATTTTAACCTCCGATGCAGCCTACGGAATGAACTCAAACGCCACACCGCCGCGGTCCCCGTATGGGCCACCGTACAGTGTTGTGCCATACAGATTACCGGCGGTATCAAGCACAACTCCACCGAACGGAGAGTAGCCGCTATCGGTGAATGAATAGAGAACGGTTTCCGTCCAGCCCCCTCTGGAGGATGGAGTCAGTTTGAAAATTGTGCCGCCGCCCGGCGCTCCACCGTTTTGCGTCGTGCCATAAAGATTACCGGCGGTGTCGAAGGTCAGCCCGCCGACCGGATTGAGCCCGTCGTTGCCGCCCTGAAATGCGTGAAGAACACTCTCGGTCCAACTGCCGTCCGGGTTTGGCGCCAGTCTGAACACCACGCCTCCGCCATTCACCCCGCCAACGCCGCCGTGGGCAGTCGTGCCGTAAAGGTCACCAGTGGCGTCAAATACTACGCCAGCCGACGGCTGGGCACCGTCGGATCCGCCATTGAATGAATAGAGCACCGTTTCCGTCCACCCCGGCCTCCCTTCGTTCGGCGTTAGCTCGAAAACGATACCGTAACCCTGAAAACCCCCATAAACAGTCGTCCCATAAAGATTACCGGTGGCATCAAGAGTTAACGTGCTGAAGGAAGGGAAGCCACCGTCGTCTCCTCCGGTGAAGGCATGGAGAACAAGTTCGTACCAGCTTAGAACCGAAGCTTGACCCAGGCTGAAGACAACTCCGTGCCCGTCTATTCCGCCGGAAGACGCGGTGGCGTAAAGCTGGCCAGCACTACCCAACGTGACTCCCCCAGCGGGTGCAGCTCCGTCCCAACCGCTGGTAAATGCGTGCAGAGCCGATGCCGTCCATAAACCATTGGGGCCGAGGGACAGCTTATACACGGCACCGTAACCATAAGCGCCAGAGCCCTCTGTGGTGCCATAGAGATTGCCTCGGCTGTCGAAGACGAGACTCCCGTTGGGGCTGTTTCCCTCGGTTCCAGTAAGCCTGAAGATCAAGCTCTCGCTCCAGGTGCCATCGGGGTTGGGCGCAAGTTCGAAGACGGTGCCGCACCCTAGCACATAGCAACGAGCCCCCGAGTATCCTCCCACATCCGTCACGCCGTAGAGATTTCCGTTGTGGTCAAACACTAGTTGGCCGACTGGCAACCATCCGTCTCCTGGACCACCGAAGTTGTGCAATACTTTGTACGTCTGCGCCGAAGCGACGACCGTCCACATCGACATTAGGGTAAAGATCGCCAGAGCCATCCTGCCAGCAAGCGACATTCGTTTGCGCTGCATCGCTGTACCTCCTCGTTGATCGGTTGAACCCTCCGATCGAGCGCAATTGCAGGAAGTATACGCCCACTCAGCGGACGACGGCTTTCCTTTGCCGGACACCTCACCCTTCCTCACCCGTCTTTAGCGAGAGGGTGGGAGCACATTCCGCTTCTTAACACCACGGCGAAGACCCTTGCTGATTCCCGATCAGTTCCTTTAGAGCACGGCTATGTCCGGGCCTGATGCCGACGGGACGGTCTGGCTCGCTCGGCTTCCATGGTCGCGATGCCGGAGAGAACCACCGGCTTGCGGTCGGGAAACTCCGCGACCAGCGACAGGCTGCCGCCCATCGCTTCGATGTAGCTCCGCAGCGTCGAAATCAGAAAGTCGCTGCGCTGTTCGAGGCGGGACACCTGGTCCTGACCGATGCCTAGGGCTTCGGCCACGCGCTCCTGCGTAAGCCGGTGGGCCTGGCGCACTTCGCGCAGCGACTTTCCGCAGCGCCTTTCCGCTGGAAGGATTCTCGCCCTCGCCTCGCAAGAGGACGGCGCGCGGCTGGGCTTACCCACCAGCGCGTCCCGTCCTACGGACAAAGGGGCTTTACCCCAGCGCGTCAGACTCTGTGTGAGAACTGCGTTTTGTTTGCGACAGTGGAATGAAGTGGCCAAGAAAAAGCCCCGAAGGGCGGCTCAGTTTAGCCCAGCACGAAGCCGCAGGCGGAGTGCTGGGTAAAGTGGAGAATGGACTTGAGCCCCGTAGGGGCGGCACAGGAACACTGGGAGCATGGTACTCTGCCGTGCCTACGGCACTAAGGTTAATTTTCTACTGTACCCAGCGCTGGCGCGCTGGGCTAAACTGAGTCGCCCCGTTGGGGCTTGATTTGCAGCAGGTTCGATCTCCTTCTCCCACGGCAGATTCGAGACTCGAGTACTCACAGAAACAGACGCTGAAGCGTTGGGCTAAGCTCCTTCGCGCTTAGGGCGCTCGCGCACCCGGAGAGGCTTGGGCGCTTCTGCCCATCACATAGCAAAGTGACCTGCGTACTTGCGACGGTTGGGCCCGGCGCGGTATCAGTCGAATGCGAGGAGGGAGTTGTTGTGTCTTCCTACGGCCGCATCCAGTGTGCGGACCGGGAAAGGCTCTTTGAAAACAGCAGCCAGTAGCCACTTGTCGGTTGGATCGATTAGCCTGGGTACACGGCCTGCCGTAAGTGCTTGCGAATCAAGATTATGCGATAAGTGCTTGCAGCTCAAGAGTTTGTCGCAGAAATCTGCTCAAGCTCATGATTCTAAAGAATAATGCACGGGGGGGGGAGGGGGTGGAGGATATCTCGACAGCGCTGCCGTCTTGACCATCGGTTCATCGGTTTTCATCCGTAACCCCTTGTGAATCAAGATTATGAGATAAGTGCTTGCAGCTCAATACTTTGCCTCCGAAATCTGCGCAAGCTAATGATTCTAAAGAATCACGCGTGGGGAGGGGGGAGGGGGAGTAACCAAGCTGTTGCTAGTACGTTCCAAAAATAGGAAAGGCGGCGAATGGTGGCGAAGATTATTGAGGTAGTTAACAGCCGTCGGCAGTGGACCAGCTCAAACTACACTCTCCCACTCGCGGGTTACTTTCCAGTCCCAATCGCCTTCCACTGAAACTGCATCACCTCGCCGAAGTGGCGGATGACGAACTGCCCATCGTGACGGCCGGGATAAATGTGGAACTCGTTGGGGATGCCGCGTGAGGTCAGCAACTGGTGCAACTGCTGCGCTCCTTGCTCAAAGCCGTAGTCGTCGTTGTTGCCGATGTCGAAGCAGATTTTCATGCGCTTCAAAACCGCGGCGCTGTCGGTGCGGGCGAAGTAGAAGACGTTGTTGCGGTCGAAGTACGCGCGATCGAAGGGCGCGCCAAAGACATCGCCCATCAGCGAGCCCGGCGAGCCTGCGCCGCCGGTGTTGAGGTCCTTCGGCAGCTCGGCGATGAGTGCCGGCATCTGCGCGCTGACCGCGGCGAACTGGTCAGGATATTTGAAGGCGAACCGCAGCGCTCCGTAACCGCCCATCGAGACTCCGGTGATGCCGCGTGTGGCGCGCGTGCTTTCGCCGCGATATTTTTTTTCCATCTGCGGCATGAATTCTTTGGTGAAAAAGTCGTCGTAGCGGATCTTGCCGTTCTCGGAGTTGAGGTAGAAAGTGCGGCCTGCGCTCGGCGCCAGCACAATGAAGTCGCCGATCTTTCCCTCGCGCCGCAGCTCGGAAATCACGTCCCATCCACCGAGATTCAGCAGCGACTGTTCGTTGTCGCCCAGCCCGTGCAGGTAATACAGCACAGGATAGCGACGCGTCTTGTCCTGATCGAAACTTGACGGCAGGAACGCGCAATAACGGACGGAGCGATCGAGAATAGCGGACTTGATGACCGAGCACTCAGCGCGTCCTTGCGCGTGCAGCAGCGGCGCAAGACACAGCGCGAGCAGCGCGATAGCAATCCAAGTGAAGCTGCGCTTGTGGGTCATCATTCGTACTTGAGGGTCTGCACCGGATCGAGTCGCGCGGCACGGCTCGCCGGATACAAGCCCGCGAGAAGGCTCACGACGATAGAGAACGCGATCGCGGCGCCGATCAGCCACGGCGGCAAAATCCATACCGCTTCCGACGGAAGCTGATGCCGATGCAAGTAGATTCCTGTCCCCCAGTTAATCGCCTTGCCGATGGCAAATCCCAGCGCGATGCCGAGCAGTCCGCCGAAGAAGCCCATCGCGCCGGCCTCGGCGAAGAACAGCCGCTTCACGTCGCTGTCGCTCGCGCCAATGGCTTTCATCACGCCGATCTCGCGGCGGCGCTCGAGGACTGCCATGACCAGCGTGTTGATGATCGCCAGCGTCGCAACGGCCAGCGCAAGCGATCCGAAGATGCCCAGGAAAAGATCGAGCACGGTGAAGAAGCGTCGCAGGCTCTTGGTGGCATCGAGCACGGAAAACGTGCGGAAGCCCATCTTGTTGATCGCGTCCTGCACTTGGGCGACTTTGCCGGGATCTTTGACGCGCACGGTGAGCGTCATGTAGGTCTTGCCGCCACCGCCGCGCAACGAGCTGCGCATGTCAGTGAACTGCGCCATGTTCAGCTTCTCGGTGAGATCGACAGGAAGAAAGATGCGACCTCGCGAGACCGTGCGCATTCCGCCGTAGGGTTCTTCCAGCACGATTCCGACCACTTTCAGGGCTTGCGTCTTGCGCACTACAGAGAAGCCGAAGTCGTCGCCGCTGGTGGAATCGCTGCCGTTGCTTTGCGCGCCGGAAAGTTGCGGCCGGTCCGCGGAGTCCGTCGGCAGCGCCTGACGCTCCCCGTAGCGCAACGTCACTTGCTGGCCGATCAGCTGCTTTGGATCTTTGGGACTGAGTTCCTTGGCAAAGTCGTTCAGCAGGATGACCTCGTCCGCCGCGGGGCCGGAAAAGAACTTGCCCTGCAGACTATCGAAGGCTTCGTTCTCACGCGCCGACATCGGCAGACCAGTCACAAATCCGAAGTGCGTCTGGCCGTCATAAACGACTTCGCCCATCACGCGGACTTCGGGTTCGACTTCGGTCACATATTGCAGGTGCGCCATCTTGTCGCGCGCCGGCTGGTCCAGCACCGGAGCTTGTTCGGGATGTTCGGTCTTTTGGTCGTCCTCGCGATCGAAGCCGCGGAAATCCTGCTTCGACGTGACGAAGACCGTGTCGAACATTCCCGAACCGGCGAGGCGGCGCGTTGCCAGTTGCTGCAAGCCGACACCCAGAGACAACATGGCGACGAGCGAAGCCACACCGACCGAAATGCCGACGGTAGTCAATCCGTTGCGCAGCTTGGATTGTCGCAGATTGCGCACCGCAAGCTCGAAGAGATCGTAGCCCTTCATGCCACAACCTCCTGCGATACGAGTTTGCCATCACCCAAGAAGATCAGCCGCTGCGCAAAACGCTCGGCCAGCGCACGCTCGTGCGTGACCATGACGACGGTCATGCCGAGCGAAAGGCTGAGATCACGAATAAGGTTCAGGATGTCCTCGCCGGTGCGACTGTCGAGATTGCCAGTGGGCTCGTCGGCCAACAGTAGTTGTGGACGGTTGGCCAGCGCACGCGCCAGCGAGACGCGCTGTTGTTCTCCGCCCGATAACTCAGATGGCCGGTGCTCCAGGCGATGGCCGAGTCCCACCTGCTCCAGCGACTGGCGCACCCGCTGCGCACGTTCGCCGCGTTCCACCTCGGCAAAACGCATGGGCAGTTCGACATTCTCGGTAATGGTCATCGACGGAATGAGATGAAACGCCTGGAAAACCATACCGACGTCGTTGCGGCGATAGCGTGCCAGTTCCTCCGACGACATCTTGGCCAAGTCGCGACCCTGCACCAGCACCGAGCCTGAGGACGGGCGGTCGAGGCCAGCCAGCAGATTCAGCAAGGTGGACTTTCCGGAGCCGGATTGTCCAAGCAGTGCCACAAATTCGCCGCGTTCAATGGTGAGCGAAATACCGTCAACCGCGCGGATGACGCCTCCGCCCATCGGGTAATAGCGGCAGACGTTGTCCGTCCGCACAGCCTGTGTAGCCTCTGAAGTTGTTGAAGAACTCATCTCTATTCGATTCGATGCTGCCATGGCGTTTTCAGGCGCAACCCAGCGTTTCACATTCAACAATACGAAAAGCAGGATGCATTTGCTCCGGATTTCTGTGTAATGTTTTGTAAAGTGCGGTGCGGCTACTTTGTTGCCGCAGAGCATCGACGGTGACTATAATCCGCGCTGAACATGGCGTTAAGGAGTTGTTGTGCCCATCGGAACAGCGGTCCATGAGCGGACGTTTCCGCTTTGCCAAAGCTTGAACTACCGCGAGTGGTCAGGATTCTACGCGGTCAGCGTTTACGAGACCCATCACGAGCACGAGTACAACGCGATTCGCAATGCGGCAGCGCTCATCGATGTGACGCCCCTGTTCAAGTACATGATCACCGGCCGCGACGCCACCTCCTTCGTCAACCGCATCATTGCGCGGGACATCAACAAGGTGGCAGTCAATCAGGTGATTTATTGCTGCTGGTGCGATGAAGAAGGGAAGATCATCGACGACGGCACGATTACCCGGCTGGAAGAAAATCGCTATCGCTGGACCGCTGCTGACCCCAACCTGCGCTGGTTTCGGCAGAACGCCATCGGATTCGACGTTCAGATCGAAGACATCACTGAGCAGGTCGCGGCCTTGGCGTTGCAGGGACCGACGTCCGGCAGGCTGCTGAAGAGCGTTGCCGAAGCCGAAATCGAGAACCTGAAATACTTCCGCAAGACGAGCGGCAAGATTGGCGGCGTAACGGTGGACATTTCGCGCACCGGCTATACCGGCGACCTCGGTTACGAGATCTGGATTGCGTGGCAAGATGCGCTCAAAGTATGGGATGCGCTGATGGAGGCGGGCCGCAGTTTCGACATCCATCCCACCGGCATGTTGGCGCTCGACGTCGCCCGCATCGAGGCGGGACTGATTCTCGCCGACGTTGACTACATCAGCAGCAAGAAGGCGCTCATCTCATCACAAAAGTACACACCCGCTGAGATTGGCCTTGGTAAGCTCGTGCATTACGAGAAGGAAAACTTCATCGGCAGGCGAGCGTTGTTGGAAGAGAAAAAGAATGGACCCAAGCGTGTGCTCGTGGGACTCGAAATCGACTGGAATGAAGTGGAAGCGCTCTTCGACAAAATGGGACTGGCCCCGCAGACACCGGCCACCGCGTCGCGTGTGCATGTGCCCGTGTACAAAGGCCGGGAACAAGCTGGCAAGGCGACGTCAACCACGTGGTCTCCGCTGTTGAAGCAGTTCATAGCGCTAGCCAGCGTGGAACCCCAGCATGCGCAGCCCGGATCCAAGCTGCAGATGGAAGTAACCGTGGAAGCGATTCGACACAAGGCGACCGGTACGGTGCGCCAGTTACCGTTCTTTAATCCGCCGCGCAAAACCAAGACCCCGGTTTGAGCGAGGTTGTTACTGGCCTGCCAGTAGCAGCCGCAAAATAAAAGCACTGCCTTGCATGTTGCGGCGCAGGACGCGCGTGCAAAGCTGTTAGGTCTATAAGCGGGTGCCAGCAGGGAGGGTGGCCTTAATCTCTTCGCGGGGATACAACAGCCGTTCCACCGTGCGATCCATCGAGTCCAGCAAACTGTCCGCCTCGGTCGGGACGCGTGCACCTTCCAGCGCAGAATTCCACTCCTGGGACCGAATCGCGGCGAGAGCACCGCTTCGCGATGGCGCCAACGCGGTATATCCCAGCCAGATCAAGGCCGACAGGTTGTAAGCAGCGCTGTTGATCCAGCGCAAAACCGACACATGCACCACCCCTTGGTGCGACACGCCAGAGGTGACGAGCATGCTTACTGATGCGAACAAACCAAAACCCAATGCAATACCGAACAAGAGATTTCGCCGCGAGATGCCAAGGTATTCGCTAAAGAGCAGCAGGAAGAAGACCAGCCCGCATTGCATCAGACGAACACTGCGCGCTGCAAGCAAGATGGCATTCGTAATTGACCCGTTTTGAGCCGGGTGACCAGAGGTGACTGCCCACATGCCGGCGACCAGGAGAATGACCAGTGCTGACCAGCGAAATAAAATTACGCTAAGATCCCGCAAAGCCTCGTAGGGCCGGAATGCGTTCTGAAAGATTTCATGCAGAACAGCCAACGAAACCAGAGTGGTGAGTGCTATGGATACCCAGTAGCTGTAGTAGTACAGCGTATAAGAGTACTTCTGCATAACAAAGAGCACGGGCTCGTTCGCCACCGAAAGTATTGTGTAGTTGAAGAAATAAGGATAATCGCGTTGCAGCCCACGCCTATACATCACCAACAGTACAACCAACTGTATGGTGGGAGCCGACAACCACAGCACGTAATCTATAAGGCGTAGGTGCATGGGCGTACTTCAGAAGCATATCTCTGAAAGAGACGCCAAGCAAGCACGATTTTCTTCGCGAGCACCTGACGCCGTCTAAATCCAACTTCTCCCGATTATGAGATTGGGAATTGCCATAATTGGGGGATCCTTGCTATAGCACCATAGTGCCAGCTATTTGGTCGTTGTTGCAGTTCTTCCCTGGCTGGCACACCGGCATCGGCGAACCGTCGCCCGCGCGCAACTGGAACTGGTCGTTGTTGCAGTTCTTCCCTGGCTGGCACACCGGCATCGGCGAACCGTCGCCCGCGCGCAACCGGAACTGGTCGTTGTTGCAGTTCTTCCCTGGCTGGCACACCGGCATCGGCGAACCGTCACCCGCGCGCAGCTGGAACTGGTCGTTGTTGCAGTTCTTCCCTGGCTGGCACACCGGCATCGGCGAACCGTCGCCCGCGCGCAACTGGAACTGGTCGTTGTTGCAGTTCTTCCCTGGCTGGCACACCGGCATCGGCGAACCGTCGCCCGCGCGCAACTGGAACTGGTCGTTGTTGCAGTTCTTCCCTGGCTGGCACACCGGCATCGGCGAACCGTCACCTGCACGCAGCTGGAACTGGTCGTTGTTGCAGTTCTTCCCTGGCTGGCACACCGGCATCGGCGAACCGTCACCTGCACGCAGCTGGAACTGGTCGTTGTTGCAGTTCTTCCCTGGCTGGCACACCGGCATCGGCGAACCGTCGCCTGCACGCAGCTGGAACTGGTCGTTGTTGCAGTTCTTCCCTGGCTGGCACACCGGCATCGGCGAACCGTCGCCCGCGCGCAACTGGAACTGGTCGTTGTTGCAGTTCTTCCCTGGCTGGCACACCGGCATCGGCGAACCGTCGCCCGCGCGCAACTGGAACTGGTCGTTGTTGCAGTTCTTCCCTGGCTGGCACACCGGCATCGGCGAACCGTCGCCCGCGCGCAGCTGGAACTGGTCGTTGTTGCAGTTCTTCCCTGGCTGGCACACCGGCATCGGCGAACCGTCGCCCGCACGCAACCGGAACTGGTCGTTATTGCAGAGGTCCCCGGGAACGCACGAAAGCGACAGGAGAGAACCTTCACTGATGAAAGCCGCTAGCGTGGTGTCGGTAGCGAGAATTGGGTCAGTGCCGGCACACAGCGTGCCAGCGAGCATGAGCGTGATAACAATAACGAATAGAAGCTTTTTCACTTGATCATTCTCCTTGGTCAGTTCGACCTGAAATCAGAATTTGGTGGCGAGCGACGGCGAATCGTCATTGGTATCCCCGGCGGGCAGGGTCAGCGGCATTGGCGCAGACCCTTCTCCGATCACGAGGACGGGGGTGGTAGTACCGACGGAGGTTGCGCCGCCCACGGCACTGAGAGTCCCAGCAAACATCAAGGCGGCAAGAATGGCGATCATTGTCTTTTTCATCACAACCTCCTGAATCAGAGCTTTCGCAATATTGTGTTGGGACCGCATGCAGTTTAGTCACTCTTTAGCAAGCAAACGCAATACCAAATAAGCGCTAGCGTTCCAACGCATTCTAATCTTTATTGCATGTTGGGCTGCGGCATACGAGGCCCGGGTGCATGTGGCGCCCCGCCTCGCATTATATTGCCGGGCGGGCAGAATTCCACTCAATTCCCTGTCCGCAGCATTACGAAGGTACATGTACCACTTTGGCGGGCAGTTGGACCCGAAGCAGGTCTACTCTGGGCTCGCGCGGGGCGCTGGCCGCTCGTATGGGGCAGAAAACTGCCCTCTCGCATCGCATTCACGGATAGGGAAGGATTCGGGCAGAAAGGTGGCGGCTGCCCAGTTGCCAGCTAGGCAGCCGTAAGAACGGATTATGAGACGAGTTTCGCGTCCATGGTGATACTCGCGTTCAGGACCCGCGAGACAGGGCACCCTTTCTTGGCGTTCTGTGCGGCTTGGTCGAATTTCGCCTGGTCACCGCCTGGGGCCCTCACGCTGACGTCAAGATGCACGGCCGTGATGGTAAATCCGGCGTCGGTCTTTTCCATCGTCAAGATTGCTTTGGTGTCGATGCTGTCAGCCTTAATGCCGGCCTCACCCAGCTGCGCGGAGAGCGCCATCGAAAAACAACCCGCATGCGCCGCCGCAATCAGTTCTTCCGGATTGGTGCCAACACCGCTTTCGAAGCGAGTGCTGAAGGAGTACTGCGTTTGGCTTAGAACGCCGCTCTGTGTGGAAATGGTTCCCTTGCCGTCTTTCAAACCACCTGACCAGTGGGCGCTGCCTGTACGTTGCATGCTGTCCTCCTAAGGGTTCCTATTCATTCTATCTCCACAGTGGCGGAACGCGTTAAATCTTGTATAGATGGGAGGGGGGCTCCAGGTCACTTTATTAGGAAAAACTTAAGTACCTTGCTTGCCCGTTTGCTTCCACGCAGCAGATTGGCAAGTTGGGCCGTTCTGCGTCGTCCTCAAGGGAGCTTTGAAGTGATTTCTTGTCTCGGGACGAGCTCGTTTCATGTGGTGCGAGCTGAAACGTCTTTCGTTGCTCACTCCGGCGATATTTAATTGCGGAGTGAGCCGACCGCGGCCACAAGGGCCCTCAATTCGCGTTAGCTTGCGCAACGAAAGGCGCAGGGTGGCGGCAGATCGTGCGATCAGCTCTCGGTGCGCAGGATTTCCCTGATTTCGCGGTTGATTCGCGCCGCGTCCTGCGCCGCCTGGTCAATCAAGTCGAGCCACTTTCGATTGCGGTCGTCCAGCTGCGCTTGGGCCAGAAGGTAAGAGGCCTGCATGATGGTTTCCATGGAATTGCTCAGATCGTGGGCCAGGTTGCGCAGCTTGATTACAGTTTCGATTTTAAACTTCTTGCTCTCGTCCATTGCGGGTTAGGCCACTTTCGTATCGCCTACCCCCTCCATTTGAACCTACAACACCGAAGATTCGCAACAAGCTGGTGGAAGTCTACCTTGCCTGATTCCCCAGACCTTGGGTTTCCTGCTACGACCTGGGGCTGATATGATTCCGCCAATATCCTCGCACGGCGGTTGTATTCATGGCTCGAATCCGATTGAAAACAAAGCTGGTGCTGGCCATCAGTGGGATGGTCTTCGCGCTGGTCGCCATGTTCTCATACCTGTACGTATCCCACTTGGTACGGCAGCGAACCGCGGAGGCCTACGACAGCGCCGCCTTCGTCGCCAAGGAGATGCGTGAAAGCGCTCGCGAAGCCTCGCAGATTGATCTCAGCAGCACGTTTGCCGAAGCCAACGATCCCAGGCAGGTGCAGGCCGTCTTGAACGAGGCGCTGCAGAGCGACCCCGGACTGACCACACTGCTGCAATCGATTGTAGGCTATTCTCAGACCATCTACGATGCCTCGATTGTCGACGTCAACAATAACGCGATCGTTCATACCGACACTACGGCCATTGGAACCACAGTCGAGAAGCGTGAGGATTTCGACCAGGTCCGTGCCGGGAGTTTCCTGCAACAGCTGAGAGTGGTGTATGGCAAGCCGAGGGTTTACGACGTTAAGCTGCCGATTCAGCGAGAGGGACAGCCCTTTGGCGAGATCCGGGTCGGCATTTCCACCGTTTTCCTGAAGAACGAAGTTCAGCCTCAATTGAGCCGTGCCGTCGCCTTTTCGATCGTCGCAATCCTGGTGTCACTCGCGCTTGCCGCGGGCGTCTCGAACATTGCGTTGCGCCCTTTGGAGGCCATTGGCCGGCGGCTCGATCAAATGACTGCTGGAGTCCCCGACATCACGCCGGAACCGGACCCGAGAGGGACCGACGAGTATGGGATGGTCAACACCAAGATCGATCGCCTGGGACGGCAAATCCGCGACGTCAAAGAAGTGTTCAGCGCCCTGAAAGAGAACCTCGATCAGATCATGGGGACTCTGCAGGACGGCCTTGTCCTTTTCACCCGCGACACTCGCGTGGTGCTGGTAAGCGCCTCGGCCGAGCGCTTCATCGGCCGGCCGCGTGGCGAGATCCTCGGCAGCCTGGTGGAAGGGGTTTTTGGTGACGCCAACAAGCTCGGACGCATCGTGCTCGACGCGTTCGCCTTACACCAGCCGATCCCGCAACGCGAGATCGAACTGGAAAACGGCCGCCGTATCCAGATCGCGCTCGATTTCATCGCCGAGCGAGGAGAGCGCATTGGTGCGCTCCTCACCATGCGCGACGCGGAATCGGTTCGTCGCATCGAGAACGAGATTGAGCTTTCGCGCCGCCTGGCTGCGATCGGCCGCTTGACCTCGGGCGTCGCTCACGAAGTCAAGAACCCCATCAATGCGATCGTAGTCCACCTTGAGTTACTGCGCGAGAAGATGCAGGCGGTCGATCCTGATACGCGCCGACACTTGGACATCATCGGCCGGGAGATCCACCGCCTGGATCGGGTGGTACAGATGCTGGTAGATTTTAACCGGCCGGTAGAGTTGCGGCTTTCAGACTTCGACCTACGCCGCCTGACCGAAGACGTCGTCTTGCTTGCATCCCCGGAGGCGGCGCAGCAGGGCGTAAGAGTTGAAACCGATTTCGCCGGTGAAGTGCTACCGGTCCGCGCCGACAGCGACCTCATCAAGCAAGCTCTGCTCAACGTCGTTCTGAATGGCGTGCAAGCCATGAGTGAAGGCGGCACTCTTCGCATCGTGGCGCGGCGCGACGGTACCGCGGCCACCATCGAAGTGCGAGACCAGGGAGGCGGGATTGCGCCTGAGATTCGCGATAAAATTTTTAATCTGTATTTCACGACCAAGCGGACAGGGAGCGGAATCGGCTTGGCCGTGAGCTATCGTGTGCTGCAACTACACAACGGGGCGCTCGATTTCATCACTGAGATGGGCAGTGGCACCACCTTCCGTTTATTGCTTCCACTGGCCATCGCCCAGGCCCAGGAAGCCGTAGAAGCGGTCACTCGCAGGTGACAGCGGCGAGAGATCACAAGGGTGGTAACAGTCTTATCGTTTCGGGGTTTATGATGGGGCATAGTGATCCTGCACGCTGGCTTCGGCCGGTACACCGGAAGAGACCAACGTGGCAGCGGAATTCCACTTCGCATGACATTGGGCCGCCAATTCGTTGTCTTCATTGTGGCCTTAGGGCTGTCGCTCGGTACGGGGTGCAAGCGGAAGAAAGCGCAACTCGCCGTGAACATGCAGGCCCCAACGTTGGCGGTGCCCGTTCCCGATCAGATTCCGGAGATTGCTCCTCCGCCTGAGCCGCCCCCGGCCAAACAGGAGGAGACGGTGGAGGAGCAGGCGCCAAAGAAGACGCCACAGAAACACCGCAGCTCGAAGAAACCGGCCACTCCTCCCGCGACTGCGCCTCCCGCCGCTAATCAAGGCAGTACCACAGTCGCCGTCAATCGCCCGCCGGCCAACTCTGCAATAGAAGCGGCAACCGACACGGCCATCGCTGCCGACGTCACGGGCAAGCAACTCGTCGAACAGAAGCAAACAACCTCGGAGTTGCTGGACTCTGCGGAAAAGAACCTGAAGGGCCTTACGGGCTTGAGTCACGACGAGGAAGCCATAGTGACGCAAATCAAGTCTTACATCGCTCAATCACGCAAGGCCACTAGCGATGGTGACTTCGAGCGGGCTTACAATCTCGCGATGAAGGCACACTTGCTGACCGATGCCCTGGTCAAGAAATAAATCCGGCTCCGTAACTGCTATTTCTTCCCTGCCCCACTAACTTTTGCCAGCATGTCTTTCGCGGGTGCCTGAAAAGGGCCGTCAATGGCTGCGGCCTTTTGCAGCGCGGCCACGGCATTAGGTTTGTCGTTCCGCTTGGCGTAAGCATAACCCAGTCGAAAGAGTGCCGCCTGCTGGGCCTGCTGATCGTCCTGCAGCAAACTCACAGCCGTTTTGAGTTCCGGCACGGCCGCTGCCAGCTTGTCCTGTTTCAGGTAGACGTAGCCGAGCGTGGAGTGTGCCACGCCCGCAGACAACTTCTGGTTCTTGTCCGTACCGGTTTCCGTCAGCGCGATCACTTTGTTGCAATAGGTCACGGCCTTTGCCGCCTGTTTCGGGTCTTCGGCATAGGCGTTGGCCAGCATCAGTAGCGTAGGAACACTGTCGGGATCTGCAGCCAACGCCTTCTCGCCGTAGGCCTCAACACGTTGCGGCTGATTCAATTGTTGCAGGCTATACAGCGCGAGCTGCGAGACCTGCGGCTCATATTGCGACTTGGGAAACGCCGGCGTGAACCTCTCGATGTCGGCCATCCGTTTCCCGGGATCCTGCTCGCCAGCGATGGCATTGTAGGCCGCAGCTTCCAGAAACTCGTAGCCGGCCTTGGACGAGCTCTGCGCTTCGTTCACCCGGCTGGCCCATTCCGCATCCGACACGTCTGCAGGTTTCGGCTGACTCGCCATCGAATGAAAAACCCCAGCGCCGCGCGCGGCGTAATCGATAACCTTGGTGTTGTCCTTCATGGCCTGAGCGACGCCGGCTTGCGAAACAATGATGTCAAGGTTGTTGGGATACAGTTCCAAGGCTTTATCGCCGTACTCCAGCGCCTTTGCCGTGTCGCCTGCTGACAAGTATTGGATCGAGAGCTGCCACTCTCCATAAGCCAGCGCCGGCTTGTTATCGGCGTAGTTCTTGATGAATTCCTCATAAGATGCAATGCGCTTCTGCGCATCGCCCTCCGCCGCGATGGCTGAGAGTTGCTTGTCCTCCGGCGATCCCGCCGGAATAATGATTTTGCCGTTCTGCGACCACGCTGATGAAAGAGAACGTCAGCAAGCAGCAGAGAATCAGTTGAGCGTGCGAAACGCATGATGTACCTCGCTGGACTGCAGGCCGGCGCGTTTGAACGCAAGGCGACCCGGAGTCTTTATTCGCGGGAATGGTAGCGCTTTTGGAGGTGATGCGCTATGAGCTAGCGCACAGCAAAGAGTGAGGTCGTGAGGCTCGCCCCTACTTCCGGCCTTCTCTCTTCTGCGCCACCACCAGCCCGCGCGGCGTCGGCAGCAATACGACCGAAATCAACCCTTCCCGCTCCAATTTGAGCGCGGCTTCGCGCACCTGCTTCAGGTGCGAACTGGCGTCGTGCATCAGGATCAGACCAAACGGCGAAATCTGCGGCAGGTAGCGGCGGACTTCCTGCTCGCGGATCGGCATGTCACTGTCGCTGAAGAACAGATCAATCATGCCGTCGACTTTCATCTCCAGGCTCGACGCGTTGCGCAAATCAATCAGGTCGCGGAACTCGGAGGCCTCGATCTTTTCCTTCGCGGCTGCGAAAACCTTGGGGTCGTATTCGCAACTAACGACCCGTCCGAAGCCGTTCATCCGCAGCGCCTCAGCGATCACCAGCGTGCTTACACCAAGAAAAGTTCCTGTTTCCACGGCCAGGTTCGGCTTGAGGGTCGTGACCACCGTACGCAGAAATTCCAGTACCTCAACCTCGGCGGTCATGGAGTCGTACATGCTCCAGCGCTCGGGATGCGGGCACTCGGGCGTGGGCCGGTGATACTCCGGGACGATGGTGCCCGCACGCTCAACGGCCTCCCGCATGATGCGGTGCTCCTGCTTTTCTTTGCGGAAGAGACGGCGGAGACCCAAGAAGATTCCTTTCAGCAGCAGTTAGCGGTTAGCAAGATCAATCGCGGTTCGATCTAAGTACTGACTGCAACCTACGCCTGCTCAGTATAAGTGACCCTTCCTCACCCAGCGACTGGGTTACAGTGGAAGCAGCATGAGACAGATGTGGCAACACCGGGGGATGCGGCTTATTTTCCTGGCGAATCTCATCTCCATGGTCGGTAGCGGCATGAACTCCGCCGCCGTGATCTGGTACATCCTCCAGGTCACTCACTCGGAAGTGTCGCTCGGCATGCTGGTAGCTCTGCAGACGATTCCCTCGATGCTGCTCCTTCCTTTCACCGGCGTGCTCATCGATCGCGAGGACCGGCGCCACCTGATGATGTGGCTCGACTCCGCGCGCGGAGCAATCATCTTCTTCGTTGCCGTACTGGTGTTCACCCACCATGTGCGGCTGTGGCATCTGTACGCGATGAACGTTCTGGTTGCTATCGGATTCTGGATGTTCTTCCCGACGGTGAACGCCCTGATCCAGGAGTTGACACCGGACGACAAGATGCTGGATTCGAACTCGCTGTTTCTCGCCGCGTTGCAGGGAGGGTGGCTGCTGGCCGGTGCGGTGGTCGGCTTCGTGTATAACCGCATCGGGCTTGGCGGCGTGCTGCTCATTGACGCCGCTAGCTACTTGATTTCGATCGCTTGTGTTTTCTACGTGCGCAAAGGACGAGTCATTGTCTCGCGCCCAAAGCCGGAGAACGCAGAGATCATTTCGGCGCCCGCTACAGCCGTCGCCCGCTTCATGCATGAACTCATGGAAGGACATCGCTTCGTTTGGCAGAACCGGCGGGTACTGCTGATCGGCATCGCCTGGGCGTTGTTTGTCGCAGCTATGATGACGCAGGGCGTGCTGTCGGCGCCGTTGAGCGAACGCATCCTGCACGGCGGGGCCGTCGGCTACGGCTGGCTGAATGCCGGCTGGGCGGTCGGGGCCTTCGTGAGCGTCTTTTACGCCGCGACGTTCATCCGCCGGCGTGGGGCGCACCGCTCGGTAACCATCACCATGTCGGTCATTGCGTTGTCGCTCTTTCTGCTGCCAGCGTCGCGATGGCTTTTGCTCGCTGTGCCGATCTATTTCATCATGGGCTCCAGCCGCGGCGTGGGCGGCATCGCGCTCTCCAGCGAGATGATGGAGATCGTCCCTCGCTACATGATGGGCCGGGTGCAGAACATGTTCTCCTTCGGTGCGAGCGCCTTGCAGATCGCCACGTCGCTCATCGCCGGTGAAGCCGCGCACCGCGAAGGGCTGACTTACGGATTCTGGATCGTGGGGGCCATGTATCTCGGCGCTGCATTTGCCGCCTGGTGGCCGGTTCGCCATGGTGCCGCGGAGGCTTACCAGGCAAGCGATTCAGCGGCGGATTAGCGACATCCCATCGCAACCGCAGGGACACTCTAGCCGCGCCACAGAAACAGGGCACCCGCGACTAGCAGAGTCATCTCGATCACCGCAATGAAAACGCGTTCCGGCAACCTGTCCACAATGCGCTTGCCCACGTACGAGCCCGCGATCATCGCCGGAGTAAGAGAAGCTCCCGCCCACAGCGCATGCGTAGAGAGCACAGAAGTCTGCTGGTAGGCAACCAGCTTTGTCACATGCATGAGTACCGTGGTGAGGGCCTCCGTTCCGATGTAGGCTGCCTTTACCAGTCCGTACGCCAAAAAGAACGGGGCCATGAGCGGGCCTACGCTGCCCAGCAGTGCAGAAAGGAAACTGGAGCAAGCGCCGAGCACTGCGAAGCCTCGTAGCGGCATGCGCGGAGGAGCACGACGCGCACGACGCCACACCACCAGCAGAATGAGAAATGCACCCAATCCGCGAGTCAGGATGCTGATCGGCGCTGTCGAAAACAGAACGCCCCCCAGCAGCGCTGCAGGGACACCACCCAGCGTGAACCACCTCACCACCGAAAAATCAACGGCCCGTCGATTGAGCCACACCCTACTCCCGTTCCCGACCAGTTGCGCAACGGTAAGGATGGGTATTGCCTCACGCACGCCGTAGGCGACCACGAGCACAGGTAGAAGAAGGGCAGCTCCGCCAAAGCCGGTGACCGCAGCTAAGGTCGCTGCCAGGAATGCGACGGCGATCAGGATTGCGAATTGCGTCAGATGTAGCAAGGCTAACAAACTCCTTTACCCTGTTCTGCTTCCTTATCTTTTGAAACCGGGCAAGCCTTGAAAGGAGAGGCTATCAGCCATTCACGCCTTTGCTTATCAATAACATAGGCCTGTTACGTCGCTGACCATTCAATGTGCAATACCCCCGCTGAACCGCCAAATCCGCCCATTTGGCCTATCTTGCTTGGCCCATTCGGCTTCGAGTCACTAATCTCGTAACTGATGAGAAGTGTGTAACCTGCCCGTCATTTGGGTTGGGCGAGGCCACACATCCAACACGAGAGGCGTAAATGCATAAGCCCGTAAAGTATGTTGAGAAAGCCGTTACCGTTGCTGCCAAAGGCGCATGGGTCGTTTTCGACAAACTGAATAGTATTCATCCCAATCCTTCGTTTACGCCCAAGTGGTCGGACAGGCCACTCCTCAAGTCGTACCAGAAGTCCAAGCCGCCGCTGGGCTGGCCGCGCGCGACGGACTCTCTGTGCCCCAAGTGCGTTCCCGAGATTCGTCAGCAGATCATCGACGGCAAACTGCCGGTCGAGATCCTGATGAACGAAAAGGCGGGCGAAATCAAGGCGCAGATCATCGAACGTGACGGCAAGATCCTGATGGTGAAAGACTGCCCGACGCATGGCCACTTTGAAGATGTGATGGCCATCGACACCGACTTCTTCAAACACCTGGAAGAGGTTTTTCCGGGCCGCGACATCCGCGCCCACAACGACGAGAAGCTGCATCATCATGGCACCAGCACTGTCCGGCACGGCCGGGGAGCGGTGCTGACTATCGACCTCACCAACCGCTGCAACATGATGTGCGATCCCTGCTTCATGGATGCCAACCAGGTTGGCTTTGTTCATGAATTGACGTGGGACGAGATCAAGACCATGCTCGACAACGCCGTCACCATCAAGCCGCGGCGGCAAATGTCGGTCCAATTTTCCGGCGGCGAGCCCACGTTGTCACCATATTTCCTCGACGCCGTCGCTTACGCCCGCAAGGTCGGCTTCAACAGTGTGCAGGCGGCGACCAACGGCATCGAGTTCGCGAAGAGTTTTGAATTCGCCAAGCAGGCGGCGGAAGCCGGACTGCGTTACGCATACCTGCAATTTGACGGCATCGGCAACGCCGCTAACTCACACCGCCTGGTGGGCAACCTGTTCGACGTGAAACTGCAAGCGATTGAGAACCTGCATAAGGCCGGCGTCGAAATCGTTCCCGTCGTGACCATCGTCAACGACCTGAACAACGAGCAGGTCGGACGTATCATCCAGTTCGCGCTCGACAATCCAAAACGCATCTCGTTCTTGTCGTTCCAGCCGGTTTCGTTCACCGGGCGCGACGAAGCCATCACCGATGAGCGCCGTCAGGCGCAGCGCTACACGCTGTCGCATCTGGCGCACGACGTGAAGAAGCAGACAGGACTCGGCGAGCCTACTCGGGACTGGTTCCCCATCTCGTTTATGAGCACCTTCTCCGATTGGGCTGATCTGGTTCATGGTCCCGACAAGGATTGGGGCTCGTTGAGCTGCGGCTGCCACCCCAATTGCGGCGTCGGCATGGCCGTCATGATCGACAAAGAAACCAAGGAAGCGGTCCCGGTGACGGCGTTCCTCAACGGTGACACCATCGGGAAGGACATCGCCAAGGTAAACGACGCCGCGCGCGGCAAGTGGATGTCGATTGCGGGCATGACCTTGGCGCTGTTGAAGAACTACGATCCGTTCAAGTCGCCGACGCATTTCAAGTTTACCGACCTGCTAAAGAAGTTCGACAAGACCTTCGGCGCGACCGGCAAGGATTACGGCAAGGTCAGCGGTGACCGCACCGAGACCGACATCGAGAAGCGCCGCCGCGATCGTTGGAATTTTCTCTTTGTTGCCGGAATGTGGTTCCAGGACCTGTTCAATTACGACTTCCGCCGCACTGAACAGTGCATCATTCCCTACGCCACACAGGAAGGCGAGATCAGCTTCTGCGCCTACAACACCGGCGTGGGCTGGCGCAATATCGTTGAGAAGATGCACATGACCGCCACGCTCACCAAGTGGTACGAGGAGCACGGCCGTCACGAGATTTTCGCCGGTGGCAAGAAGGTCGGCTTGGAGACTACGGCGCACACGCTTAAGCTCGTGGACGAGCATGTGAATGCCGAAGCCAACGATACTCTCGACAAGCTGGGCATCGCGAAGAACGCTCGCCAGGAGAAATTCAAGGCCCGCGATGAGCGCGTCAAGGCCGAAGCGGAAAAGGCCCGCATGTTAGCCCTCTACAAAGAGCACGTCCTGGGCGAGAAGCAGGTAACCAATGATGGCTTCATCCCGCTCGGCAACATCGGCGGCATTAAGCCCGCTGAGCCCGTGGTGGAAGAACGGGAAGCGGTCTACGGCGACTAGCTCTTCAACTTCGTCATCCCTCGCATAGCAAGGGACCTGTTTTTCAAGCCGGTCGCGCAAGCGGCCGGTTTTGTTTTTTTGACCCGACTACTTGTGCTGCATGTCATCTCGGGGAAGACCCGATGAGATCGCGCCAATGGTCTACCAAGCTAGCTTTCCAGCACCTCCTGGCTCTTCCTGAGCTGCTCCTTCGCCATTGCCAACCGAATCTGAGCTTTCCTCAACTGCTCTTTCGCCTTGTTTCGCTCGCGGGTCGCTTTCTCAACTTCTTGTTGGGCTTTCTTGATCGCAGCTATTGCCGTTTTGTGTGATTGAAGCATACGTAGCAGTGTAAACCTGTCATTTTGAAGAGCAGTCAGACCGGCAAGACATGGCGTCCTATCCACGAAGGGAAGTAAGCCATTGATGCAAAGCAGCGTCACCGACCTACGCGAGGGTGCCCCCCTGATTCGCCACGGCGAACCGGGAGGGAAGCAACCAAGCTCCGAAGCCGCTACACTTTTCGTTGCTATTTGCCGGGCAGGTAACTCAAGTCCGGGCGAAATTGGATAATCTCGCTGGTCTCACTCTGCACGGACGCGTCGATTCGATCGACGATGGAATCCGCCTCCGCCTGTCCAAAGGCATCCTTGAGCATTTCGCGGAAGGGTTTCACGTCAGGTTTTTCCTCGAAGTCCGCCCAGTTGGCGCGCGGCAGAACGAGCACCCAGGTTCCTGTATAGCCGCCGTTGGCCAGTACATACCATTCGTAATGAACGGGCCATTTGGTCTTTTGACCCGCGTCGTAGACCCTGCCAATGGCGCTGCGGAAATCTGATCCCTTGCCGTAGCGCACCCGAAAGGTAATGATCTCGGCGAACTTGGAAGGCGTTCCGGAGCTGTCGGCGTTACTGATCTTAGGCATGAAGTCGTAGTAGCGGCCGACGATAGAGTCGACGTAATTACCGACGACCTTCTGATACTCTTCAAGATCGGCTTGGTCTGGCACCGCAGGCTTATCGAAATCGGACCAGCGCTGGCCTAACCGGCCGACGAGGTAGGTTCCGGTATTGTCACCGCTGAGAGTCTCCCAGACCAGCAGTGGTTGAGGGTCTTTCTGCTCCTTGTGCCAAGCCGCCTTCTGCTTTCGTCCAGCCTCGTATTGCGGCACCATGCCGTTCTTGGGCTTTTGAAACTCCAGGGCGGCAAGGGTCCCTGGTTTGTCCTGTGCGACCATCGACAATGCTGCAAACAACATGACACCAAGAGCTGACAGCAACGTTCTCGTTCTCATTGGTCCTCCGCCTTTTGGAAAGTTTATTGAAGCCGAATTCGATGCAGCCCACTTGGGCTATCTCACTTGACGCAGGTGCCCTACGAGCGGCGCAGGAAGGCCGCTAGATCCAACTGCCCCGGTTAGGGCCTCTGTTGATATCTGAGATGAGGTGCATTCTACACAACCAGCCCCGTCGAAGATACTCCTCATCCGTGGCGGATGTCGCGTGCTGCGCAATGGCCATAAACTGGCAAGACCTCACCACCTCTGTGGCACAACCTGGTGCTCCTGGGAGGCTCCGTGACCACTGCCCACTACCCTACCCCGGAGGCCAGTTCATGTCGCGACCGCCGAGCAGGTGCAGGTGCAGATGGAATACCGACTGCCCTGCGCGCGGGCCGACGTTATACACCGTGCGGTATCCGTCCTCGATGCCGCGCTCGCGTCCGATCTTCGCGGCAATCAACTGACAGTAGCCCAGGATCTCGGCGTCTTCCAGCAAAGCTTCCTTCAATCCAACAAGGTGCCGCTTGGGGATAATGAGCACGTGCGTCGGGGCTTTCGGGCTGATGTCCTCGAAGACGTACACCTTGTCGTCTTCGTACACCTTCTTCGATGGGATCTTGCCGGAGATGATCCTGCAAAAGAGACAGTTTTCGTTCATGGGAAAATATTACCTGACGGAGAGACCCACAGGGGAGTAGAGCCGCAGGGGAGTATAATAGATCTTTTATACACGCCTTGGATCATGCTAACCTGCACAGGTGGACGGAATAAATGCGCCTCGTTTGGCCGAGATTTTCTGGGAAGGGGATTCGCGAGAAGTCCTCGCTGGCTTTCCGGAAGATGTCCGCGGCAGCTTGGGCTTCGCCCTTTATGAACTGCAGGTTGGCAGGCTGCCATCGGTCGCGACGCGGCGGATGGAATCGATCGGCCACGGAGTTTACGAACTGAAGGAAGGCGACGAGCGGAGCTGGTACCGGGTGATTTATCTTTCGAGAATTGATGACGCGATTTACGTCCTACATTGCTTTGAAAAGCAGAGTCGCAAAACCGACCGACGGGACCTCAATGTCGCGAAGGAAAGGCTGTCACGCGTTCGCCAGCGAATACAGGATCGGAGGAGACATGCGAGCGGCCAGGAATGAGCCTACCCACATCACCCGTGAGAACGTCTTCCTTGATATAGGCTTCCCGCCCGAAAAGGCACTGGCCTTGAAATTCAAAGCGAAGATTCTGATCGCAATACTGGATGAAGTGAAGCGCCGGAAATACCGCCAGGCCCAGCTCGTGAAGCTGCTTGACGAGCACCAGCCGGTCGTAAGCAATCTGCTGCGCGGCAAGATCACCCAAATGAGTATTGAGAAGCTGCTGATCTACGCGGATCGTCTGGGATTATCCTTGGATGTTCAGAGACGTCGCCGGGCGGCGTAAGCGATACTAAGTGGAAGTCTCGAGGTTGGGGAGCGATCATTGTTCCTCGCCGCAGTGCCACGACACATTCCAAGAGCCGGGGCCTGCGGAGTTCCCAACAAAGTCCCGATATTCCTGAGCGTCCATCTGGCACGCATCGTTGGCATAGAGGCTTCGCACTCGCACCTGATCGTCAACGCCCAAGGTAAAAGCCACGTCGTGCCTACGAAGAATAAAGCCTCCTTTGTCATGTAAGTTTAGAGTGATCCCGCATCGATGGACACGTTTCATGAGCTTCTGTACCGACTCGATGTCTAAGGGTTCGGCCTCGCCGTTGTCGCTCGGCACAGCAGGGCTTGCAGGAACAGCGGTCAATTGATAGCGCATCATGCCTTTGTGGTTCTCGCCTGGGATCCAAGAGGTCACAAGATGGAAGTTAACTTTTTGCGGGTCGTCATGAAACAAGCGGGCGGTAAAGGAACCCCAGTCTACCGGCTTTGCCAGCGAAGCAGTTGATGTAACCGAAGGGTTCCCATTCTTAGACTGTGAATACGAAACGTGCCCGCTTGCCAAGACAGTGCAGATCAGCGACAGAGCCAGCCCACGGGCTATAGATGTACCCATCGCGTAGTCCCCTCCCTAATGTTCAAAGCAGCTGCTTCAGCCGTGGCCCGAGCGGAAGAATTCGGCCTGGGCTTGCTTAATCAAAGGCAGCCTTATCGAAACCAGCTTTGGTAATCATGTCCTGTGGTGCGCAATTCACATCCTCGATTGAGGCCTCTCGATCCGGCGATTCTTCAACCGATTCCTTTGCAGCAGAGACGCGCTTCTCCGAAACTCCGAGACGGCGCAATGCAGCCACGAGTGCTTCCCAGTCGCGGTACACGCGGGATGGACATGCATGAGCAGCAGCGTCCCCAAACAGTCGTTCGTACACGAGAGTTACCTGACCGTCCGAATGAGACAGAATGTTAAGGTTAGCTCGGTTGCTTATGGTCCCGCCCTTTTGCTCCTTTCTCCGCAACTGCAAATACGCCCGAATCAGCTCGTTCAAATCACCGTCCAGCACGCGGTCCACATCGCCGATCTCGACTCGCGTCCGCAGGTCCTTGACCATGCGATAGGGCTGCAAGACATACGAGCGGATCTGCGAGCCGAAATCAATGTCGAGCTTTGAGTCCTCGATGTGCTTGGTCTCTTCGCGCTTCTTTTCCAGTTCGTACTCGTAGAGGCGCGAGCGCAGGATGCTCATCGCCTTCTCACGGTTCTTGTGCTGCGAGCGCTCGTTCTGGCAGGCGGCGACAATTCCGGTCGGAATGTGCGTGATCCGCACTGCCGAATCCGTTGTGTTGACGTGCTGCCCGCCCTTGCCGCCGGAGCGGTAGGTGTCAACCCGGATGTCGTCCGGCTTGATGTCGATCACGATGCTCTCGTCAATTTCCGGCGACACAAACACGCTGGCGAACGACGTGTGGCGGCGCTTGGCCTGGTCGAAGGGCGAGATGCGCACCAGGCGATGTACACCGATCTCGCTGGTGAGCAGTCCGTAGGCGTGCTCGCCATTGACGCCGAAGGTCGCCGACTTGATGCCCGCCTCGTCGCCCGGCTGATACTCATACAGTTGCGTCGAGAAGCCCTGGCGCTCGGCCCAGCGTAGATACATGCGCATCAGCATCTCGGCCCAATCCTGCGACTCGGTGCCGCCTGCGCCGGGATGAATGGTCACGATCGCATTGCGCTCGTCATTCTCGCCGGACAGCAGCGTCTCGGTTTCGAGCTTGTCCACCAGCGCGCGCAGTTCGTCCATCTCGCGCTTCAGCTCCGAGGAGACGTCTTCGCCTTCGTGGGCCAGATCGAAGTAGGCGGTGATGTCACCGGAGCGCCGTGCCAATTCTGCTTCTGTGGCGAGCGCACTCTCCAGGCGCTTCTTCTCGCGCATCACCTGCTGTGATTTTTCGGGATTGGACCAGAGCGTGGGATCAGCAGTCTGCTTTTCGATCTGGCTCAGCTTTTCGCGCAGCTTGGGCGCGTCAAAGATACTCCTGTAAGTCGCGCACCTTGTCGCGGAGCGCTGCGTATTCCTGTTCTAATTCTTCAACCATCTACCCTCTCAAGTCACCACAGAGACACGGAGGCGCAGAGAGAAACCTTTCTTTCTTCAGCCTCTGTGGTGAAGAACTCATTGTCACGCAGTCTGCGGCTGGGCCATCGCGCCGGGTGCTAGCACGCGCACCAAAAGTCCCAGCAAGGTGATTATCGCACACAGCAGCGGGAACCAATCGCCGTGGCGGGTGTAGAACGTGGTAGTTTCGACGAGTGAATACGGCGCCTGCAACTGCGTTCGCTGGTTGCGCGGAGCTTCAGCCACCACGCGGCCATAAGGGTCGATCACGGCCGTGATGCCGGTGTTGGTGTCGCGCAGCAGCCAGCGATCGTTCTCGACGGCACGCATGCGCGCCTGGTTCAGGTGTTGCCACGGCGCGCCTCCCTCGCCATACCAGCCGTCGTTGGAGACGTTGACGAATACCTCGGCGCCGTTCTTGGCAAACTGCCGGACTTCATCCGGGAAGATCGCTTCGTAACAGATGAACGTGCCCACCTTCATATCGCCGGCGTCCAACGGCATCCGCGATGTGCCGCGCGCGAAGGTCCCTACTTGCTGTGTGAGCCCCGCCGCAAAGCTAAATACCTTCTCGAACGGCACAAATTCGCCAAATGGCACCAGATGGATCTTGTCGTAACGTGCCGTCCATGCGCCATTGGGCGCGATCACCGCAGCCGAGTTGTAGATATCAGGCTGGCGGGCCGGATCACCGGCATGCTCAATGCCGAGCGTACTGGCGATAACGTAGGAGTCGGTCGCGCGCGCCACATCGGCAAGCGTGTGCCGCACATGTAAGTCCGTAGCAAAGAACGGCGCGGGCGATTCCGGCCAGAGGATCAGCCCGGGCGAGCCCGGCGTGCTGTGCTCCGGGCGCACACTCAGCGCCGCCAGCGAGTCGAGCGTCTGGGTGAGATAGTCGAGCGTCCACTCGCCGGAATCGAGGATGGGGACATCGGCCTGCACCAGCGTCGCGCTGTAGGGCGCGGGAAGCGGCGGAGGATGCACCAGCTTGCCGGCGCTCAGTGCAATGGCTGCCGCCACGGCAGCGGTGAACAAGACCTTGCGACCCCCGCGAGGCACGAGGAACGCCGCCGCGACTGCTGTATTTACCAGCACAATCTCGAAGGAAATGCCATACACTCCGGTGACGGTCGCGACGCGCGTGAGCGGAATGTTGTCAATCTGCGTTGTGCCCAGCAAGTCCCACGGAAACCCTGTGATGTAGGTGCGCGCCAACTCGACCGCGACCCATACAAACGGCGTGAACACCAGCGCCCGCAGGCTGAACCCATTGCGCCGCGCAGCAATGAGAGCGAGAAGCAATCCGAACAGTCCGTGATAGAGGGCGAGATACAGCGCGTACATCAGCTGCAGCATGACTGAGGTCGCCGTGCCGATTCCGCCGAACACGTGCATGACGTAGAAGATCCAGTAATTACTGCCGATATACCAGATGACCCCACTCACGTAACCGAGCCAGAATCCCTGCCACGGAGTAGCGGGCGCGAGATACTCTCCGCCGTCGTCCAGGACCAGCGTGGCATCCTGCTCGCGGCATTTGAGGACTGCGTAAATCAGCGGTGCAAGCGCGACCCAGCTCAGGATGTATAAGGCGGGCTTGGGGAAGATCACGACCTGGAGAACGCCGGATGTGCAGGCCAGGATCCAGGCGTTGCGGCGGGTTCTTCTCACGGTTGGCAGTTTAGCAAAGAGAATGTGAGTCAGGGCCGGTCGAGGTTACGACAGTGCCACAGCTCCTCCGCTCATGCAGTATAGGGTTCCTTCGTTACTGGGTCGCCACGGCGCCCCGCCTCCGCTCAGGATGACAGCCGTGAGGTGCCGGGCGATTTCGCCGAAACCTGACGGCCGAAAGCTGACGGCTACTTGATCGCCACCAGCTTGTTCATCAGCTCCGAATAGTCTTTCTTCTCTACCCCGTGCACTTGCCGGTTGTACTCGTCCACCTTGGCCGAGTAGTTCATGGAGCAGAACTTCGGGCCGCACATGGAGCAGAACGCGGCTTCTTTGTAGTAGGCATCGGGCAGCGTCTCGTCGTGCATGCTGCGTGCGGTCTCAGGATCGAGCGACAGCGCAAACTGCTTGTCCCAATCGAAGGTGTAGCGCGCGTAGCTGATGGCGTCATCGCGGTCGCGCGCTCCTGGACGGTGCCGCGCCACGTCGGCGGCGTGCGCCGCAATCTTATAGGCGATGATGCCGTCCTTCACATCCTTGTCATTGGGCAGGCCAAGGTGCTCCTTCGGCGTGACGTAACAAAGCATGGCAGCTCCGTGCCAGCCGATCATGGCAGCTCCAATGGCCGACGTGATGTGGTCATAGCCGGGCGCAATGTCGATCACCAACGGACCGAGCGTGTAGAACGGTGCGCCGTGGCAGAGCTCGACTTCCTTGTCCACCTGCTCCTTGATTTTGTCGAGCGGCACATGGCCGGGACCTTCAATCATGACCTGCACGTCGCGCTCCCAGGCCTTCGTCGTCAACTCACCCAGCGTCTTCAGTTCCGCAAACTGCGCGTCGTCGCTGGCGTCGGCGATGCAGCCCGGGCGCAGCCCGTCGCCCAGCGAGTAGCTCACGTCGTACTTGGCCAAAATTTTCGTGATGTCGTCGAAGCGGTCGTAGAGGAAATTCTGCTTGTGGTGGTGCGCCATCCACTGCGCCAGGATCGCTCCGCCGCGGCTCACGATCCCGGTGATGCGCTTGGTGATGAGCGGCAGGTACTCCACCAGCACGCCCGCGTGGATAGTCATATAATCCACGCCCTGCTCAGCCTGCTCCTCGATGACTTCGAGCATGATGTCGGCGGTCAGGTCCTCGATGCGCTTCACCCGCGAGACCGCCTCGTAGATCGGCACCGTCCCAATCGGCACCGGTGAGTGCCGCAGGATGGCCTCGCGGATTTCGTGGATGCCACCGCCGGTCGAGAGGTCCATCACCGTGTCGGCACCGTAGTGGACGGAGGTATGCAGCTTCTTCAGCTCCTCGTCAACGTTGCTGGTCACCGACGAGTTGCCGATGTTGGAGTTGATCTTGCACTTCGAGGCCACGCCGATGCACATCGGCTCCAGCTCAGGATGATTCACGTTGGCCGGGATGATCATGCGTCCGGCAGCCACTTCTTCGCGGACGAGCTCGGGGGTGAGCTTCTCACGCTCGGCAACGAAAAGCATCTCTTCGGTAAGCAGGCCTTGGCGCGCAAAGTGCATTTGCGACATGTTGGTGTCACCGCTGCGTGACGCCTCTTCGCGTCGTTTCGCGATCCACTCCGCGCGCGGATTGGGCACGCTCGCGCCGTTGTTTTTGCTGCCGTAGGTTCCACTCATGGCTTGGGATCTCCTGCCCACAAACCTTCATTATACCGCCGCAACATGGAGACGAGTTTGCGGGATGCAAAGACAGGGCCATCGAACCAGAGCGGCGATGCCGCTCTCCTCAATGTCAAACGAAAATCGCGCCGGCCAAGGATTTCGACGCTAGCGCGGCCAGAGCCACCCGAACGTTCCAGCAGTCAGCAGGCCGTAGACGAGTCCGTCGATCACTTCCTTGATGGTCATGCCCCAGGGCTGGCCCTTCCAGATGCCATTGCTCAGCTGTCCCAGGCCGTACGACATGAAGGCTGCTGTACCGGCAACACGAAAGACGACCAGGTAGTTCGCGCCCGGCGCAACCGTGTGCCCCGTGAGATAGGCGGTGAAGAACCCGATCACGAGGCAATAGACGAACCACATCCCCAGGAATTTCGGCAGCGCAGGTGGGCCGCTGGGGAACACCGTCATCGTGCCGACCGGCCCTTCCTTGAATTTTCCCTGCATGGCGGGCGACTTCATGTCCCTATGGCTGCCGTACGGGAACATGTAGAAACCTCGCGTCACCCCAGCAGCGCGCAGCGCGGCACGAAGCTTGTCCTCATCGGGAAGCTGGCGGCAGTCGCTTTGATGGTACGGCAGCAGCATGTGCATGATGGAACTGGCGACAAAGACGATGACTGCCGATAACACGATCGGCAGCCAGAGGGCGGCGAGAGGAACCATGGATAGCCTCCTTATGATGCAAGGGCTAATGCTGGATTTTCCACGCGAGACTACGCCTGCCCTGGGCTGCGGTCAAGCACGACACGCGTAATGTCGCCGGGAGTTCGTACGTTGTGTTGACAGCATAAACGCAAGCAATTCGCGACCGGGTTGCGGCTCCCCTGCCCTTCATAGGGAGGAAGAATCCTGCAAGTCAGTGAGGACCCGCAGTACCTCGCCGGGATCGCGGCTGACGTTCAGTTCAGTCACATAAACGAAGCGGATCACTCTCTTAGGGTCAACAATAAAGGTGGCGCGCTGAGCGACGCCTTGGCTCTCATCGAGGATGCCGAGTTGTCCGCAAAGATCGCGTTTGATATCCGAAAGCATCGGCAGCACGAGGGTGCGGAGTTCTACTTCCTGCGTTCTCCAGGCAAGGTGGGCCAGTTCGGATTCGACGCTGCATCCCAGGATTTGTGTTTCACGCTCCCGAAACTCAGGCTCCAACGCGCCAAAGTCGATGATTTCTTCCCGTGAGAGATGCGTAAAGTCCTTCGGCCAGAAGAAATACACTTTCCACTTGCCGGGAAAATCCTGATCGGTGATGGTCTGGAAGGCGTGGCGATCAACGCCTACGCTGGCCACAAGTGAGAAGTGGGGAAATTTTTCGCCGACGCCAAGCACTGGGCTATCCTCTCAGCCTCACGGTTTCAGCCCCTGCGAGTACGGTGCCGGAAGTCCGTGGCGCAGCCGATGCTTCCTCATTTCGAGGGCCTCATGCGTGATGATCACCAGGTCCGAGCACGGCCTACCAGTACAAAGCAGCGCAAATCCGGCTTCGCGGTTCTGCGGAAAGAAAGCCAAAGAATCGTCCTGATTCACTTTGCCCGGGCCTTCGATCCTTCCCGCACAAGTCAGGCACCAGCCCTGATGACACAGCGCAGGCAGCTCCACAGTTTGCTGGAAAGCCGCGTCCCAAGTGTGCTCGTCCTCTGCCACCTGGACGAAATGCTGACCGCCCGGGGTGAGCAGCGTAACGTTGAAGCGTCGTTGATGGCTGTTCTGCTTCATCAGGATGACCTGCGCAAAAAGCTGCCCGGCTCATGACCGGGCAGCGATTGTACATCGTGGGCGGGTCGTTCCTTAGCTTCCGATGTAGAAAGAAGCGTTCTTGCTGTAGGGCGCATGACCCGGTTCGCCGCGGCGGAAGTGTCCACTGGGGATCGACTTCCCGTCGCGCTCGTGGGCCAGCAGCTCGATGAACCACGCCTCATGCTCGATTTCCTCGTTCAGGATGCGGGCCGCCATGTCGTAGGTGCGCGGGTCCTTGCCGAAGGTCATGTCACAGATTTCAATCCAGTCTGGGGATGGCGCAGCGTTCGGATTCGAGCAGCAGGGTCAGGATGTTGATCGCTGTCGGCGGATCAGGCAGCTTGGCAGCCTGGCAACCGGCCTGGTCGTGGAAGGCAGGCAGATCGTTCGGTAGCTCGCCGCCAAGTTCATAAATGCGCGGCACGATCAGCTCGAAGTGCGCTCGGTTTTCCAGGCGCGCATCCTCGCAGATTTCTTTGTAGTCCTCATGTCCCGACAGGTGCATGCGCAGGATGGTGTAGTAGTAATAGGTGCTGGCGAATTCTGCCGTCGCGTTGGCGATCAGCATTCGATCAGTTTTTTCACATCGACACCACGCGCGCGGATCACTTCTACTCCTACACGCTGCGTGACATCGCCCGCTTCGACGACGCGCTCGTTAGGCATTTTCTCCTGCGAGATTGATGGCAAGAAAGGTTGGTGAGCTACTGGCCCTGTCAAGCGCCACCCCGAACCACCATCGCATCCTTAATCTGCCCGCACCGGCGCTTTCCTCTGTCGCAGTTGGGGGGAGTGGGCTGGCTGGCTCGCGACCCTCGAACCATTCATTCAGTACTACCAATGGTAGTAGCTACGCCCACAGGGTAGGCTGAATCCTTACGTCCGCAGGGCAGTTGTACTTGGCCACCAGCCATACTTCCCGCACATCCATTGGGGGTACTATTAATGCGCTCCGCAGTCATTTTTCTGCGTTTTTTCGGCATCGCAATTTGGTCAGTCAGCGTCCTTTCGCTTCCGTTCGCGCTGCACGCCCAAAACGCTACCGGGTCGCTGCTAGGCGAAGTACAGGACGCCAGCGGAGCAAGAATTAAGGCTGCCGACGTGACGGCAACCGACAACAGTTCTGGCGTTGCACGGCGGGCAACAACGAGTAACCGTGGAGAATTCCGTTTCCCTGACCTGATGCCGGGAGATTACCACGTAGTTGTCAACGCGAAGGGCTTCGCCGAGGCCAGCTCCGATGTCACGGTGCAGGTGAGCGTCACGCGGGACATTCTGGTGACGTTGCGGCCCTCCTCCGTTCAGCAGACGGTGAACGTGAAGGCCCAGCCCTCTTCCATTACCACTGAGGAACTCGATACCACGAATGCTGTGAACGGGGGCGTGGTTGGCGAAAAGGACTTGCAGGACATTCCTCTGGCGGCCCGCAGCTTCGCCAACATCGCGTACATGGTGCCGGGCACGCAGCCCATTGAGCCTTCCGATCCCACCAAAGCACGCATCACCGCAGTGGGCACAGGAGGTAGCTCCGGGCTGAATAACCAGCTCACGGTGGATGGCGCTGACAACTCCGATGACTACATCGGGGGCTTCCTCCAGAATTTTTCTCCTGACGTCATCCGGGAGTTCGCATTACAAACCTCGCAGCAGAATGCCGATGTGGGGCGCACCACGGGTGCTTCGGTGGTCATCAGCACCAAGAGCGGTACCAACAATTGGCATGGCGACTTTGCGGTGTTTGAGCGCGCGGCTGCGCTGAACGCGCGTTTTCCCATCGAGAACCCTGCACCCCAGCCCAAGCAGCCGTTCTCCAGACAGAATTACGTGGGAGCCATCGGCGGACCTATCGTTAAGGACAAAGTCTGGGTTTTCACTGGATTTGAGATGGTGAACGAGCACGCCAGCATCAACTACAGTCCTGACAGCCTGACGCAATTCAACGCATTGAATCAGCTGGCGTTAGAGGGATTGATTCCCAACACGACTTCGATCGGCGTGCCTCCGTACGTCCGCGTACCGTTCCAAGATTATATGGGTATGATGCGATTTGACTGGGCGCAATCGCAGCGCTCGCAGTGGTTCGTGCGCTATGCCCTCGACAACTACACCACCAACAACGCCCTGGTCCAGCAAGGCACGCTGCCCTCCACCGGTGCGACGACCCATTCCAACTATCAGAACGGCGTTATCAGCAACACGTTTACCTTCAGCCCGTCGTGGGTGGGAAATTTCACCGTGGGTACCAGTTATCTGCACGGAACGGCGGACCGAAATGGATACCTTGGCTTTGCAATGGCGTTTCCGTTCAGCTCGACTTCGAAGACCATCTCCGGCTTCGAAACTTATGGCGACAACCAGTTTGTTACGCCCATCACTGCGTTTCCCGTAATTCGCAACCAGGAGAAATACCAGGTTCGATACGATGTGAGTGGTAGTGTCGGCAGGCACGCGCCTAAGTTCGGCGTGGACTTCATTCACGAACCGGTACTGAGCGGCGCCTTTCCGGGGCAAGCGGAAACTCTCTACGTCCTTACCCAGAACCCAACCTACTACCTGACCAACCCTGCGCAACTGACTGCGGAGTTGAACTGCCTGCCTCCCTTCGACGGCGCGAACTGCCAAACCACCTCCACCCCGGCCGGGAGTGGCAACTTTTCGCAGAATGTCCAGCGGCTGGGACTCTACGCCATGGATTCGTGGCGAGTGACGCCGGAGGTGACTATTAACTACGGCCTGCGCTGGGACACCACCTTTGGATTGTTCCAGGCGTCGGGCGTAAACCAGCTCTACAATCCCGGCGTACAAACCATACAAGGGCTGCAACTGCCATTGCCCACGGGTGCGCCCCAGGATTACCGCAAGGCCTTCGCGCCTCGCCTGGGTATCGCTTACTCTCCTGACCGGATTGAAGACCTGGTCATTCGCGCCGGCATCGGCATGTACTACAACGATCTGGCACAGAACGGCTGGGCGACGGCGTTTCAGGCGGTGAATACACCATCGGCGTTTCAGCGCTGCGCTCAGCCCGGCGATCCCGGGTGTCTGCCCGGCGCCGCTAACGGCGGCACGGGCGCCGTAATCGATCCTAACTACCATACGCCCTACGCCCTGCATGTGAGTGGCGGCGTCCAGTATCAATTCAAGCGCAATTGGATCATGAGTGCGGACTACGTCCACGAGGAGGGCATGCACGGCTATCGTCGCTATGATTACACTGCAGGGTACACACTATTCTCGCCGTTGTTCTCGCCCGACACTGCCACCCAGCAGACCAATGTCGCGGACATCTCTGTGTTCAAATCGGACAATCGCTCCAGCTACAACGCGATGATGCTGCGCCTGCAAGGGAACAACAAGTGGTTCAACTTGACCGGGACTTATGTACTGTCCAGCGCGAAGACATGGGGTTGTGTCCTAGGTGAACTCTGGGACTACGTGAACGGGGTTTGCAATCCGCTGAACCCCTTCGCCCCCGGCGACTACGGCCCGTCGGGCGAGGACGTCATCAGCCGGTTCACCCTCGCAGGTGTTGTGCACGTTCCGGGCGGTTTTCAAGTATCGACACTGATCCAGGCGGAAACCGCCCGTCCGATTACGCTGACGACGCCGGTAGACGTGAACGGCCTCGGCAACTCTGCCAATGATCGCGCCGTTGTCAATGGTGTCCAGACCACGCTTGACCAGTTCCGCGGAACGCCATATATCCAGGTCGATCTGCGGGTCACCCGGCCGTTCAAGGTTGGGGAAGGCTGGCAGATCATGCCATTCGTCGAGTTCTTCAACCTCTTTAACCGGAACAATCCCGGCGCGAACTACGTGACTGACATCGCGGCTCTGCCGACGCCGGTGAACAATCTGTACAATGCCACCGCGTTCTGCCCCACTCCGGCGTGCAATGTGCCGATTACGAACCCGAATCAGTTGCTGGTGCCCGCCGGTGCACTCGGGGACTTCTTCGGTCCAGGAACCACGGTGGGAATACCCTTTGCCGCACAGCTTGGACTAAGAGTCACGTTCTAGGGGCGGGCTTGGCCACGGAAAAAAGCCGGCCCGTTCGGGGCCGGCTCCGTCATACCCCTGGAACGCCTTACTTCTTCAATGTCCCAACGTAGGTGGCAACGGCTGCAGCTTGGTCTGCCGTCAACCCAGACACCGCCTTGCTGTGAGGCGCCTTCTTGCCTTCTGCACCCTTGGTGAGCAGATCGGTGATCTGCTGCTGCGTCAGGCTGGTCTTCTGCAAGGACGGGCCTACTTTGCCTTCGCCTGCGGCGCCATGACACATCGCACATTTTGACTTGTAGAGGGCAGCTCCATCCTGCGCCCAGGTCAGGCTCGATGCCAGTGTGAATGCTGCCAATATCATCAGAGAACGCTTCATGAACGAGAATCTCCTTTGCCGATTTTTAGAATGACAGGAGCAGAAACCAGCCTCCAGTTGTTCCCACCAACTGCGCTGCCACCGCGCCCATGTGAGAACGGAACCCGTTCTGCCCAACGAGTTTTATTGTAAGGTGTAAGTCCGCAATCCTCCGATGAGTGCCGTCACAGAGCGCACGTGCACCGGTCACACGGGTTCGGGTTGCTGCCACCGGTGAGCAGGAAAAGGACTGCCACCTTTGGCTCGCGCCGGAGTAGAATCCTGAGCGCATGGTTGAAGCCGCTGGCTTGGCCGGCAGAGAAGAGGAGTTATGAAATTTCTCGTTCTGTGGCATTTCGATGTGACCCGGTTGACCCCGGACGTGGTTCGCGCGATCGCCGAGCAGCCCAAGTACGGAGAGAAGCTCGAAGCCGACGGCAAGCTCGAATGCCGCTATCACGTAGTCGGCAGCCACGGCGGGGCCTGGATCTATAAGGTCAGCTCCAACGAGGAACTCGATCGTCTGCTGGCCATGTCGCCGGTGTACAACTTCGCGACCTACCAGGTGCTGCCGCTGGCCGAGATGACCGATCCCTACACCGTTGCAGGGAAAAGCAAGTAGTTCAGCGCTCTGCGAAAGCGGCCATTCCAGCTTGCGCCAGAGGACGCTTTTTGCCGAATGCAGCCAAGGTTTTGGATAGCAGTATTGTCGCTTGCACCCAGGCATTGCCCGAGTCAATCCACACCATTACCTTTGGGTCAAGCTCTACGCTTTCGCTTGGCGGGCCGGCGCGGACCACCAGTGGGTACTTTTCTGGCCAGTCGTGCTTCGACCGCCTGCAGTCGCGCTTCCAGGGAATTCAAGGCATCCAGGATGGAGTTCATGAAGTCCGCCGTGATCAAGTCGCCCGGTTTGAGGTGCCCAAACTTCTTCGTTATGTTCTCCCTCCCTCCACCGCAAGAAAGATCCGCCCCGCTGAGCCAGGGCGGACATGATTGGAAACCGGAATCTGCTCGTCTTATACGCTTACCGGCAAAGGTTGCTTGACTGGAACCGGCGTCAGCCAGTTGAAGCGGTCTTCGGCAGTCCCGTTCACGATCCCATAAAACTCTTTGCGGATCGTCTTGGTAATGGGCCCGCAAAGGCCCCGGCCCACCGTAATCTTGTCCACGGAGCGGATGGGCGTGATCTCGGCCGCGGTCCCGCTGAAGAACAGCTCATCGCAGATGTAGAGCATCTCGCGCGGAATGATTTGTTCGATGACCGGAATGCCGAGTTCATGCGCGAGGTGCAGCACCGAGTTTCGGGTGATACCGGGCAGAACGCTGTTGCCCAGCGGCGGCGTGTATATGCGCTCTTTGTGCACCACAAAAATGTTCTCGCCCGAGCCCTCGCTAACGTAACCGTTGACGTCAAGCGCGATGCCCTCAGCGTAACCATTCACGATAGCTTCCATTTTGATCAGTTGCGAGTTCATGTAGTTGGCGCCGGCTTTGGCCATGGTTGGCATGGTGTTGGGAGCGAGGCGTGTCCAGGAAGAGACGCAAACGTCCACGCCATCGTCGGAGTCGGGGCTGCCGAGATACTTGCCCCACTCGTAGTTGGCGATGTAAACCTCGGTGGGCGAGTTGAAGGGGTTCACGCCGACTTGGCCGTAGCCGCGCAGCACGATCGGGCGCACGTAGCATGGCGAAACTTTGTTAGCGGCGACCAGTTCCACCGCACCCTGACAAAGCTCGTCGAGGGAATAGTCCAGATCGATGCGATAGATCTTGCAGGACTGGACTAAACGCAGCATGTGGTCAGCCAGGCGAAAGATGCCAGGGCCCTTGGCGGTGTGATAACAACGGATTCCTTCGAACACCGATGAGCCGTAGTTGACCACGTGGGACATAACGTGGATCTTTGCCTCTTCCCAGGGAATCAGTTGTCCGTTGTGCCAAACGTGTTCAGTTGCTTTGATAGCCTTAGACATACTGGCGCTCCTTCGAAATCGGAGTGGTACAAGTTGCGAGGCAGCGGGGCCCGAAGTGCTCAATAGACAAGATGCTCACCGGGAAGCAAACGCTGCGGCGATCGATGATGTTGGGCATCACGGAATCGGCTTAATGGGGCATTATAACCGAAGGTCACTGGCCGGGCGTCAAGGGTTTTGTCGCGAGCCTGCGCATTGCGACCGGCTGCACCATATGGGATGCAACCGGCAGGCGCGGGCCGCTAACATCTCCGCGTCAGGATTTGTTCGTTGAAAGTGGCGGCACGAATTATCCATCACGCGCGAGTTTTCCGTGCTAGGCTACTCCTAGGAGATCCCTATGGCAACCCTATACGTCGAGAACGTTCCCGATGAGCTGTATGACGCTCTACGGCAACGTGCCAGACTGCACCGAAAGTCGATCGCCGCAGAAGTGCTTACGCTGTTGGAGCAAAATGTCCCCACGGCACGGGAGCTAAAGGCGCGGCGAGAATTTATTCGTCGCTTGGGGCGCCTGCGGTCTCGGCCCTCACCAGCCGCTGGCCCATTTCCTTCGACCGAAGAAATGCTGCGCGAGGACCGCTCAAGGTGAACCTGTTTGTGATTGACGCAAACGTGGCCGCGAAATGGTCTCTCCGGGTAACGGGCGAGGCGCTGGTCGAGGAAGCGCTCGATTTGCTGCACCGGTACGGAAAGGGCGAGATTCAGTTCGTTGTTCCGGACCTGTTTTGGGCGGAACTCGGCAACGTTGTCTGGAAGGCAGTTCGGCTGGAACGATGTACGCGAGTAGCCGCCGAGGTCAGCATGAGGGAAATGAGGGAGCGCGGGTTGCCCACCGTTCCATCGGAAACGCTGATCGAGCAGGCATTGAGCATTGCTATGACCTTCGATCGCACCGTGTACGACAGCATATACGTCGCTCTGGCTCTGGAATCGCGGGCTCAACTCATCACTGCCGACGAAAAGCTCGCCAACGCCGTCGCGGCACACCTCCCCGTAAAATGGCTGGGAGCGCTGTCGTAACCCGGTGGGCCTTGTCCGATCTGCATCGACGGTCGCCCCGTCCGCAAGCTCGGCGTAACGAGGAGATCACAATGAAGGCAGTTCGCATTCATGAGTTTGGCGGTCCTGAAGTCCTCAACTACGAAGACATTCCCGATCCCGTGCTGCGCAAAGACCACGTTCTGGTCCGCGTGCGCGCCTGCGCGCTGAACCATCTCGATCTGTGGGTGCGCAAAGGCCTGCCGGGCGTGCAATTGCCACACATTCTCGGCAGCGATATTGCCGGCGAGGTTGTCGAGTGCGGCGAATACATCACCGACCTCAACGAGGGCACGCGCGTGCTACTGGCCCCCATGGTTTTCTGCAATCATTGCGAGCAGTGCAACACCGGACGGCAAAACTTCTGCCCGCAATTCGCCGTGCTAGGCAACGCCGTTGATGGCGGCAACTGCGAGCTGATCGCGGTTCCGCGCGTCAACGTCATCCCGATTCCCGACACGCTGGATTTCGAGCAGGCCGCAAGCGTGCCGCTGGTCTTCCTGACGGCGTGGCACATGCTGGTGGGCCGTGCGCAATTGAAGGCGGGCCAGACAGTGCTGGTACTGGGAGCCGGTTCGGGCGTTGGCTCGGCCGCCATCCAGATCTGCAAGATGCTTTCGGCGGAAGTTATCACTACCGCCGGCGATGAGCGCAAGCTCGAGAGGGCGCGCGAGCTGGGTGCCGACCACACCATCGATCATTACAGGCAGAAGATCGGAGACGAGGTGCGGCGCATTACCGACAAACGCGGCGTGGACATCGTCTTCGAGCACGTTGGCCAGGCCACGTGGAAGGAGAGCCTGAAGTCGCTGAAGCACGGCGGTACGCTAGTGACTTGCGGCGCCACGACGGGCTACGAGGGCAACCTCGATCTGCGCTTCCTGTTCTCACGGCAACTCTCGATCCTAGGCTCCTACATGGGGGCGATGGGCGAACTGGACGAGGTTCTCAAGCACGTCTTCGCCGGCAAGCTGAAGCCGGTGTTGGACCGCGCCTTCCCGTTGAGCGAAACCCACGCCGCGCATGAGTACCTGGCCAGCAGCGAACAGTTCGGCAAGGTGGTCGTGGTTCCGTGAGTTCGAGGGAGCGTTCTCAACAAGTTTCGATCTTTAGGTAAAGATGTCATCCCGAGCTGTGGTTTGTTCACGCAGCGGAAGAACCGCAGCGAAGGACCCTATACTCAGAGGATTTTCGGACGGCCTGCCAGTATAGGGGTCCCTCGACTACGCCCGAGTCCGCTGCGCGGACTCGGGCTTCGCTCAGGATGACAGATCAAGAACAACCATTCACTATCCACTGACCACTATCCACTGGGGTATCATTGACCCATGAATCTTGGCATGCCAGAGATGATCTTCATCTTTCTGCTGGCCTTGGTGGTGGTGGGGCCCAAGAGGCTCCCCGGCCTGGCGCGGCAGCTTGGCAAGTACATGGCCGAGTTCAAGCGGGCCAGCAACGAATTCAAGAACCAGCTCGAAACCGAGATGATGAACATCGAACTGGAAGAGCGCGCCAAGAAGCAGGAAGAAGCCCCGAAGATCCTTCCGCCGGAGAAACTCGTGGAGCCAGCGATCTTGCGGGCGCCGGACATCGTGAGCAGGGGCAACTCCGAAGACATTTCCGAAGCTGTAACCGGCCCGAGCCCGAACGAAATCGCTGAAGCAAAGCCACCCACGATTCCGGCGAGCGCCGAATAAGCGATGCCCAACCCAGTCCTGGAAACTGCCCAGAAGCGCGGCTCCGAAGAAATGACCGGCATGAGCTTCCTCGAGCATCTTGAGGAGCTACGCCGCCGCATCATTTACAGCGCTCTCTACATCGTGGGCGGCTTCTTCATCTGCTGGTGGTATCACGAGCAGATTTTTGGGCTCATGCAGAAGCCCATCATGCAGGCGTTGGCCAGCCATCATCTCGAGCAGAAGCTGGTCTACCTGAACCCCACCGATCCCTTCAACATGTACTTGAAGGTATCGCTGCTCGCCGGCTGTTTCGTGGCCTCGCCGTTCGTGCTGTATCAGGTATGGGCGTTCATCTCGCCGGGCCTGTATCGTCACGAGCGCCGCTACGTGCTGCCGTTCATGTTCAGCACGGTGGGCCTGTTTCTGGCCGGCGGGTTTTTCGGCTACAAGATGGTTTACCCCGCGGCGCTCGATTTCCTGATTACTTTCAGCGGCCAGTTCACGCCGATGATCACCATTCAGGAATACACCGACCTGTTCCTCACAATCATCGCCGGGCTGGGGATTGTTTTCGAGTTGCCGATTCTGGTGTTCTTCCTGTCGCTAATGGGCATCCTGACCGCAGGCTGGATGTGGCGCAATTTCCGGTATTCCATCCTGGTCATTTTCATCATCGCGGCCATCATCACGCCGACCACGGACATCATGAACATGTGCATCTTCGCCGCGCCCATGATCGTGTTGTACCTCCTGAGCATCGCCATCGCATGGTTCGTGCACCCGGCGCAACGAAAGAAGCGCGCAGAAAAAGCTGGGGCGCAATGAAAGATCGAACCATGGATAACTCAGTTGACATCCTAAGTGTGAAGCGGCGCGGTTTTGGACCGTGCGGATTGCAGTAGCTGGAACTCGCTATAGCCGCTGCGCGAAGCCGGCTTTTGCCCCGGCAAAACCCTTCTTTGTTACTCTGTATTGAGCCGTTGGGATTTCAAATCTGTTCTGACAAATGATGGCTCTTCCTAACCGCACTGCAGGCTTAGAACTGCGTCCAGGAGTGACGGCACGGCTTTGCCTGCTTCTCGCCCTTCTAGGTGTCCCTGCTTCTGCGCAGGTGCCGTCGCCTTGGGTTGACACCAAGCCACTTCCCATCGACACGGGCTCCACTGGGCTGAAAGAGATGTTGCGGCGCCTGCATACCACAGCCCGTTTGATGCACACCGTCGCCCATCCTGACGACGAGGACGGTGGCATGCTTACGCTGGAGTCGCGCGGGCACGGCGTCAGCGTGTTGCAGCTTACGCTCAATCGCGGGGAAGGCGGGCAAAACAAAGTCGGCAGTAATCTGTTCGATGAGCTGGGCATTATTCGCACGCTGGAGCTACTGGCCGCCGACCGTTATTACGGGGTCGAGCAGCGCTTCACCCGAGTGGCCGATTTCGGCTTCTCCAAAACTCCGGAAGAGACATTCCAGAAGTGGGGTGGTCACGATATCGTGCTGGGCGACATGGTCCAGGTAATTCGCACCTTCCGTCCGGACGTGATTTGCACTCGCTTTCAAGGCAGCCCGCGCGACGGCCACGGCCATCATCAGGCCTCGGGAATTCTGACGCGCGAGGCGTTCCGCGCCGCCGCCGACCCCGCGCGCTTTCCGGAACAACTTCGCGAGGGACTGCAACCTTGGCAGGCGAAGAAGCTCTACATGGACAACGTCCGTGCGAACGAAGATTGGACCGTCCAGTTGGACACTTCCCAATCCGATCCACTGCTCGGCGAAACCTACGTGCAGTTCGCATGGAAGGGCCTGAAGCACCAACTCTCGCAGGGTGCAGGCTCGTGGACGCTTCCGGAGGGACGTCGCACCAGTTACTACAAGCTGATCGACTCCGCACTGCCAAAGCCGCCCGCTGCCGATACGCACGAGAGCGACTTTTTCGACGGGATCGACACATCTCTGCCGGGCTTGGCTTCTCGTCTCGGCGCCGATGAAGCGAAGGCGCAGTGGCTGCGGCCGCAGCTCGAAGCGATCGCAAAAACGGTGGAGGAAGCCACGTCGGCAGCGAGTAAGAACGACCAGGCGGCGGCAGGGAAGCCACTGCTGCTCGGCTCGAGTCTTACGCGTGCCCTGATTACCAAAGTCGAGAGCTCTGGATTACCGGCGATTGAGAAAGCCGATCTGCTCGCCGATCTGCGCACCAAAGAGGAGCAGTTCCAGCAGGCAGCAAATCTCGCGCTTGGTCTCGAACTGGAAGCTGGGCCGGGAACTCCGGATGGCCGCCCTATGGCCGAAACATTCTCGACCGGCGATGGCGATGTGCTGGCAGCGATCATCACCGCAGGCAAGTCATTCCTGTTGATGGCGAAACTCCATAACAGTGGCTCAGTCGCCGTGGACGTGAAGCAGTTCACGCTCGACGTTCCTGAAGGCTGGAAGTCGGAGCTCTTCATGGACCACGTACCGAAGCGGCTGGCGCCGGGCGATGGGTGCGTGCTCACTTTCCGCGTCACCCCGCCCTTGGATGCTCAACCCACCAAGGCGTACTTCCATCGCAACAATCCTGAAACGGACGCGATGTATCACATTGACGATCCGAATTACCTAACGCTGGCCTTGCCGCCGCCGCCAGTTTCCGCACACGTGGTGTATAGCGTCAATGGGAAAGAAGGCGAGATTCGCGCCGTCGCACGCACGCCCATGCACGACACCAAAGGCGAGACCTGGTCCATGCCTTTGGCAGTGGTGCCGCCGTTCTCGGTCGAGACCTCGCCAAGCACGCAGATCATTCCGGCAGGGACCGATCCTTCGGCAGAATTGAGTGTGGTGATCCGCTCCACCGAGGATCGCGCAAAAGGAACGGTGCGTCCCGAGATTCCTTCGGGATGGAAGATGGAACCGCCATGGGCGACCATCGAATTCAGCAAGCCGGGTGAACACGCCTCTGAATTCAAGGTGCTGCCCGATGGCGCGAAAGAAGCACGATACAGTGTGCGGGCACTGCTCAATGCAAGCGGGCGCGACTACAGCGAGGGCTATAGTCTGGTCGCGCGGCCCGACCTCGGCGGCTTCTTCTACTACCAGCCGGCGCTGCAGCGAGCTAGCGTGGTCGAAGTAAAAATTCCTCCCGACCTCAAGGTCGGCTACATCATGGGCGCAGGCGACGACATTCCTACCGTGCTGAGGCAGGTCGGCCTCGACGTCGCTCTGCTGGGACCGGACGATCTTGAGCACGGCAATCTCAGCCGCTTCGGGAGCATCGTCCTCGGCATTCGCGCCTACGACACGCGTGACGACGTGAGGAAGAACAACCAGCGCCTGCTCGATTACGTCCGCAACGGTGGAACGCTTGTGGTGCAGTACAACACGTCGCCGGGCGATTTCAACGCAGGAAAGTACACGCCTTATGCGATGCAACTCAGCCGGGAGCGTGTAACCGTGGAGGAAGCGCCGGTGACGATTCTCGATCCGCAGAGTCCCGTCTTTCACTTTCCCAACCAGATCACGCCACACGATTTCGACGGCTGGGCTCAAGAGCGCGGTCTCTACTTCATGGACCAATGGGACCCGCACTTTACGCCGCTGCTGGCGTCGAATGACCCGGGCCAGGAGCCACAAAGGGGCGGCCTGTTGCTGGCGCAGTATGGCAAGGGGTATTACCTCTACACCGGATACGCATTCTTCCGGCAATTACCGTTCGGCGTGCCAGGCGCCATTCGCCTCTATGTGAACCTGCTGAGCGTGGGACATGAGCCAAAGTAGTCCGGCTGAACAGCCGGAGCTAATCCGCGGCGTTGGACTGGCAGGCGCAACCACGCTGAACATGATTGACATGATCGGAGTGGGGCCATTCATCACCATCCCACTCATCGTGAGCGCCGCCGGCGGACCGCAAGCCATGCTCGGTTGGATTGCCGGCGCGGTGCTGGCGCTGTGCGACGGACTTGTCTGGGCGGAGCTGGGCGCAGCCATGCCCAGCGCGGGCGGATCGTATCGCTATCTGAAGGAAATCTACGGCCCCAAAACGCTGGGGCGTCTGCTGTCGTTCCTGTTTATCTGGCAGCTTTCGTTCAGCGCGCCGCTTTCGGTTGCCTCGGGCTGCATCGGCCTGGCCCACTATGCGGGATACCTCTGGCCCGGTTTGGATCGCATACTCGCGGCGAGCACGCTGCGACTGGCTCTACCTTTGGTCGGTATGCTGGAGGCGCGCGTTGTGGTCATGCCGGCTACGTTCGTGGCGATCGGCACCTGTGCCTGCGTTGTGTTTCTGCTCTATCGGCGGATCACCGCCGTCGGCAAGCTGGCGGAAATGCTATGGGCCGTGGTGGTTGGGTCGGTTCTTTGGGTGATTGTGGCGGGCCTGACGCACTTCAGCCCAGCGCGTGCCTTTGATTTCCCTGTGGGAGCCTTTCATCTCTCGCATGAGTTCTTCATCGGACTGGGCGCAGCCATGCTGATTGCGACTTACGACTACTGGGGCTACTACAACGTGTGTTTTATCGGCGGAGAAGTGAAAGACCCGGGCCGCACCATCCCGCGCGCGCTCCTCCTCTCGATTGTCGCTGTGGCAGTTCTCTATATCGTGATGAATATCAGCGTGCTGGGCGTGGTTTCGTGGCACGAGATGACGCAGTTCTCCACCGATCAGAACAACTACATCATCTCCGTCTTCATGCAGCGTATTTACGGCAACTGGGCAGGACGAATCGTCGCCGGCCTGATCATGTGGACGGCCTTCGCATCGGTGTTTTCGCTGTTGCTGGGCTACTCGCGAGTGCCCTATGCCGCGGCGCTCGATGGCAATTACTTTCGCGCGTTTGCACGGGTCCATCCCCAGCACCGCTTTCCCACGGTATCGCTGCTGGCATTGGGTGGAGTAGCGATGGCGTTCTGTTTCCTGCGTCTTGCCGACGTGATCGCCGCGCTGGTGGTCATCCGCATCCTGTTGCAGTTCATTGTGCAGGCAGTGGGAGTGATGGTGCTGCGGATGCGCCGTCCCGATTTGCGGCGGCCATTTCGCATGTGGCTTTACCCCCTGCCTGCGCTGCTGGCCATCACAGGATTCACGTTTATCCTGGTCGAGCGAAGAAATTTCCTGCGCGAAATTCGCTACTCGGTGGCGATTCTTGTGACTGGCCTGCTGATTTACCTGGTGCGCTCCTGGCGGCGGCGGGAATGGCCCTTCTCTCCTGCCACGCCTGAGATGGGGGAGGCAGGATGACCGTCAGCCAAGCAGCGCGGTTGGTCACGAATTGTCAGCGGCTCGGAACGCCGGCTGCCGAATATCGCACGAACGGGCTTACCTTTAGCAGACGAATCGGTCTTACTCTCGATGGCCACGAGCGAAGCATGGCAGGATCCTGTGCGCCACCCCTGCGAGGGCAAAATCGGCCCTCTCCAGGGACCCCGGTTTTCGTCTGCGGTCGCCGATCCGGCGACCGGCGAGGGGCCTGAGTCCATGTCGGAACTAGGCTCGATCCCCGAGATTCCTATCGTTCCACCGCGGCACAGCGTGCTTGGCCCATTGCACGAACCCCTGTTTCGGACGCTGTGGATCGCCGCTGTCGTCAGCTATACAGGGACCTGGATGCAGAACGTCGGCGCTGCATGGCTGATGACCTCGCTCACCATGTCACCGCTGATGGTGGGACTGGTGCAGGCGGCCGGCAGCATTGCCGTGTTTCTCGTGGTGCTGCCCGCAGGCGCCATCGCTGACGTGGTGGACCGCCGCAAGCTCTTGCTCTTTACGCAGACCTGGATGGTTGCGGCCGCCGCTGGACTCGGCGTGCTCACCCTTGCGGGCTGGATTACGCCAACCCTGCTGCTGTTGTTCACGCTACTCATGGGCTTTGGCGCGGTGCTCAACGATCCCGCGTGGCAAGCCATCACGCCGGAGATTGTCTCGCACCAGAACTTTACCGCGGGCATTGCGCTCAACTCCGCTGGATTCAACGTCGCTCGTTCGATTGGTCCTGCGCTGGGCGGATTGGTGATTGCGGCGACCAATTCCGGCATTGCGTTTCTCCTGAACGCGCTTTCGTTTTTCGGCGTCATTTATTTCCTTTATCAATGGAGGCGCAGGCCGGGACGCATAACCCTGCGGGCCGATCACATGTTCAACGCGATGTTCGCCGGCTTCCGCCACATGCGGCGATCCTCTGCCGTGAAGGCGGTGCTGGTACGCAGCGCGGTGTTCAGCATTTCGGCCAGTGCCTTACCGGCGTTGTTGCCGCTGCTGGCGCATCCCTTCGGCTCGCAAGGCTACGGGCTGCTGCTCGGCTTCTTCGGAGTCGGCGCGCTGCTGGGAGCGACGCTGATTCCGTTCTTTCGCCGCATGGTTTCAGCGGACCTGCTGGTCGCCGTCTCTACCGCCGTTTTCGCCTTCGCCACTTTCGCGGGAGGCCGCTGGCAGACCTTCGCGATACTGTCGCTGACCATGTTCGTTGCCGGCGTAGCGTGGATCCAGATTCTCGCCAGCCTGAACGTCTCGGCACAAACCATGTGTCCGGGACACATGCGCGCCCGCGCGATTTCGATGTACCTGCTGGTCCTGCAGGGCGGCATGGCCGGCGGCGCTGCGCTCTGGGGAGAGATTGCCGAGAAGTTTGGGATGACCCGCTCGCTCTCGTTCGCCGCATTGGGCTTGCTGGTTGGCATTGTAGCGACGCTATGGTTTCGGCTGCATCCGGGGCAAATCCAGCCAACCGCCCTCGGAATGGACTAAAATGCTCGAACGCTCACTCGGCTACAATCTAGAACGCACATTCTCAATGGAGGCAGTTTCCATGAACAGACAAGTTGCAATGGCAATCCTTTTGCTCGCCATCGGCACGGCAGGAACAACCGTGGCCGCCAATGCACAGGGCGCGATGCAAGCCAAACCCGACCAGAAACCGACGTTCGCCATGGTCATCGACCGCAACCTCAGCAATGTGGAGAAAGAAGTTGTGGACGCTGCCGACGCGATGCCGGAAGACAAGTTCAACTTTGCTCCGTCCCAGGGCGAATTCAAAGGCGTGCGGACGTTTGCACTGCAGGTGAAACACATTGCCACCGCTAACTACATGCTGGCTTCGGGCATTCTAGGCGAGAAACCGCCCGTGGAGATTAAGAGTGAAAACGGTCCGGACAACATCACCTCCAAGGCTGACGTGATGAAGTTCCTGAAAGACTCATTCGCCTACGCTCACAAGGCCGCTAACAGTATCGACGAAGCCAACGTTCTCGGACTGGTGCAAAGTCCGTTCGGACCCAACAAGGTCACGCGTCTGGGCCTTGCGATCGGCATGATTTCACACCCATTCGACCATTACGGCCAGATGGTGGAATACCTGCGGATGAACGGCATTATCCCACCGGCCAGCCGCGGGCAGTAGGCTCAGGATCTGAGTTTCGACTACGAGAAGGCGCGAGCAATCGCGCTTTCTTTCTTTTCTCTGAGAATGTGTTCAGGGTTGCCGTGGAGGAAATGGAGCACTCCTACTGGTCGGCTTCCCATCCAAGCTTCTTTTGCTTGAGTGGGAGTGTTCTGGGGCGGGCCAGTTGCCGTTCGTCAGATAGTCAATGATGACGGTGACGCGGAAGGTGTGCCAGCCTGTCGTTTTTCCAGAACTCTATACTGCCACATTGACGCCCATGTAGCGCAAGCCCTGCGGCACACGCATTAAGCTATTTCGTCGCCGCCGCTCTCTCGGCGTGGAGCTGCTGCAGCGCGTACACCTTCGCTTCGCCGCGTTGCAGAGCAGCGATGCCTTCGCAGGCGGCGCGTGCAGCCGAGAGTGTGGTGATGGTGGGAATGCGGGCCATGACGGCGGCGCGGCGGATGGCCTTCTCGTCGAACCAGGGCTCGACGCCGTGGGGCGTGTTGATGATCAACTGAATGCGCTCGCCCTTGATGAGGTCCACCACGTTAGGACGGCCTTCCTTCACCTTGTAGACGCGCTCAACGCGCAGGCCGGCGCCTTCCAGCACTTCCGCCGTCCCGTGGGTGGCGACAATGCTGAAGCCGAGTTCGACGAAGCGCTGTGCCAGCTCCGGCATGAACGGCTTGTCGCGATCGTTGGCGCTGATGAAAACCGTGCCTGAGGTCGGCAGCATCTGTCCGGCCGCCATCTGCGCCTTGGCGAAGGCTTCGCCGAAATTGTCGGCCACGCCCATGACCTCACCGGTGGACTTCATCTCCGGCCCCAGCACCGTGTCCACGCCGGGGAACTTGCCCCAGGGAAAGACGGGCGACTTCACGAAGTAGAAATTTCCTGTGTCGAGGTCGGTGCCGCGCTCGACGTTCTCCGGCAGGAACTCGCGCAGCTTGCGGCCGGTCATCAGGCGCGCGGCAATCTTGGCCAGCGGGATACCGGTCGCCTTGGACACATACGGCACCGTGCGTGACGCGCGAGGATTCACTTCGATGACGAAAACCCGGTTGCGCTGAACGGCGAACTGCACATTCATCAGCCCTACGACCTTGAGCGCGCGCGCTAGTTGGAACGTGTATTCGCGGACGGTGTTGAGCAGGTGCCGTGGAATGTCCACCGCGGGCAGCACGCAGGAGGAATCGCCGGAGTGGATGCCCGCCTCTTCGATGTGCTGCATGATGCCGCCGATCACCACGTCCTCACCATCGGAGAGCGCGTCGACGTCAATCTCGGTGGCCGACTCGAGGAAGTGGTCGATGAGCACTGGCCGCTCCTGCGAGTACTCGACCGCCTCTTTCATGTAGTGAATGACCGACTCGTCGTCATAGGCGATGACCATGGCGCGCCCGCCCAGCACGTACGAAGGCCGCACCAGAACGGGATAGCGGATGCGGTTGGCGTTGGCGACGGCCTCCTCAACGCTGGCGGCGGTGGCCCCGCGCGGTTGCGGGATGGAAAGCTCCTCCAACAGCTTGCCGAAACGCTTGCGGTCTTCAGCCAGATCGATGCTTTCGGGCGACGTTCCGATGATGGGCACGCCCGCGGCCCTCAGGGGCAGTGCAAGGTTCAGCGGCGTCTGACCGCCGAACTGCACGATCACGCCGATGGGGGCGCCGCTTTTGGCTTCGTGCTCGTACACCGCCATCACGTCTTCGTAGGTCAGCGGCTCGAAGTAGAGGCGGTCGCTGGTGTCATAATCGGTCGAGACGGTCTCAGGATTGCAGTTGATCATGATCGTCTCGTAGCCGTCGTCGCGCAGCGCGAATGCCGCGTGGCAGCAGCAGTAATCGAACTCAATGCCCTGCCCGATGCGGTTGGGCCCGCTACCCAGAATGATGACCTTCTTGCGTTTAGTCGGCGTTGCTTCGTCTTCCTCCTCGTAGGTCGAGTAGAGATAAGGCGTGTAGCTCTCGAATTCGGCGGCGCAGGTGTCCACGCGCTTGTACACCGGTTGGACGCCGTGCTGGCTGCGAAGCTGGTGCACTCTTTCCGCCGAGCCTTTGTCGCCGTTGAACCACGCAGCGGCCAATCGGGCGTCGGAGAAGCCCATGCGCTTGAGGTGCTCCAGGCGCGCGGTATCCACCTCACCCTCACCGAGCTTTACCTGTTCTTCGGAGATTTCCTTGAGCTGGTGCAGGAACCAGGGATCGATGTTGGTCATCTGCGCGATCTCGCGAACGCTCATGCCCTGCGCTAGCGCGTAGCGAATGTACGCCAGCCGCTCGGGATTCGGCGTCACCAGCCGCTTGGTCAGGATGCGCGGCTCGATATCTTCCACGCCTGCGCGCTTGCCCGTCTCCAGCGAGCGCACGCCCTTCAGCAGTGCCTGCTTGAAGGTGCGGCCGATGGACATGGCTTCGCCGACAGACTTCATCTGCGGGCCGAGCGCCTCGTCCGCGCCGGGAAATTTCTCGAACTGCCACTTGGGGATCTTGACGACAACATAGTCGAGGGTCGGCTCGAAGCAGGCGGGCGTCTTCTGAGTGATGTCGTTGGTGATTTCGTCGAGGGTATAGCCGACGGCAAGTTTCGCCGCGATCTTCGCGATCGGAAATCCCGTTGCTTTCGATGCCAGCGCCGAGGAGCGCGAGACGCGCGGATTCATCTCGATGACCACCATGCGCCCGTTGTGAGGATCGATAGCGAACTGAATATTCGAACCGCCGGTCTCGACGCCGATCTCGCGAATCACGGCGATGGCCGCGTCCCGCATGGCTTGATATTCGCGATCGGTGAGCGTCTGCGCGGGCGCGACCGTGATCGAGTCGCCGGTGTGCACGCCCATGGGATCGAAGTTCTCGATGGAGCAGATGACGATGACATTGTCAGCCAGATCGCGCATCAGCTCCAGCTCATACTCTTTCCAGCCGAGCACCGATTCTTCCAGCAGCACTTCATGCACGGGGGAAAGATCGAGGCCGCGCGCTAGCAGTTCCAGCAGCTCTTCGCGGTTATACGCGATGCCGCCTCCGGTGCCGCCGAGTGTGAACGACGGGCGCAGGATCACCGGGAAGCCGATTTTGCTGCTGAAATCCAGGCCGTCTTTCAGGTTGTTCGTAAGCATGGATTTCGGCACGTCAAGACCGATGGCCGTCATCGCATCTTTGAACAGCAGCCGGTCCTCGGCCTTCTTGATGGCGCCGAGTTGCGCACCGATGAGCTGCACGTTGTACTTCTCCAGCACGCCGCCGTCGGCCAACTCGACCGCGAGGTTCAGCGCGGTCTGTCCGCCGACCGTCGGCAGCAGCGCGAAGATGCCCGGCCTACCGCTCGCAGCCAGCAGCTCGGCTTCAACGCGGATGATCTCTTCCAGATAGGTGCGCGTGAGCGGCTCGATGTAGGTGCGGTCGGCCATCTCGGGGTCGGTCATGATGGTCGCCGGGTTCGAGTTGGCCAGCACCACCTCGTAGCCTTCGGACTTGAGCGCCTTGCAGGCCTGCGCGCCGGAGTAGTCGAACTCCGCCGATTGGCCGATGACGATCGGCCCCGAGCCGATGATGAGCACCTTCGCAATGTCGTTGCGGCGTGGCATGGTTAATTCGTAACCGTCAGGTCTTCGTTTTGAAGGGGCGCAGCTTTAGCTGCGCCGCACAATTGCTCTGGACCCATTGGCTTTAGCCACTGAGGGACCTCGTCTTTCGGGCTGCCACGGAATGCCGAGCAGTATGGATAATCAGCCGCGCGTTCCACCAGTTTCCGACCGACAGGATTTCGGTAGATGTAATCAATATGAATGCGATAGTCCTCGGCATCCCGGATTCGATGGTCAGAGAATCCCGTCTGCCAAATCTCCATTGATGATTGCAATTCTTTCTTCACGCGGTAAGAAAAGCCGCCTTTTGCGAATTGAACTGCGCGCTCGAGGCTCACCGTCGGAGTGATCAAAATGTGGAAGTGTTCGGGCATCAGGACATATTCGTGGAGTTGGTAAGCGCGACCGCGATAGGCATGTAGAGTTTCCAGGAACAGGTCGGCCCAGAGCTGATTTCGGAACAAAGCGCGGCGCTGCCATGTCTGGGAGGTGACAAAGTAGGTGTGCCCAGCCTGTGTCTCTCGTCTAGTAGGCCTCAACTTCGAATTCCCTCAGGGGCTAAAGCCCGGTTATTCTGTTGCCCTCTACGGCGCGCCTGAAGGCGCGCCCCTTCAAAAAATACTCAGCGACACTAAAATTTTCCTTCCTTTCGAAGCTCTGCGGCAGCTGCCTTTGCTGCCGAAAAGTCTCCGAGTCTCGAACCGACTCCTCCTGCAGCACGAATCGACTTTCTTCGACGCCTCTCAATTGGGTTCTCTACGCAGTTCCTGAGTGGGCAGTGCACCGAATCATGGTCGGCAATTAGGAAATTCTCCATCATCTTTCGTATGTAAGGATTGCCTAATTGACTCTCGTGGTGGACATTCACATTGTTTATCGCAAAAGGATCGAACTTAAGGATCTGCAGCTCGACGGTCCCCCCTAAGCCTATATGGCTGAGAAACTCTTCCCTCATTCGTTGGACTTGCCGGCTCCCACCTCGCGACATGTAGCTCTTCACGCGTCGGACAAGATTCTCAGCTTCGCCGATGTATGCTGCGGAAATCACTCCGCCCTTGTCACGAAATATCCAGCGGTAGACGCCGGCCTTCGAGTACGTATCAACAAACAGCCTCGTCAATTGAGATGGGTATGTAAGCCGCGTTTTAGGGGCAGCTTCGATGGGCAGCCATTCATAGCTGATGCGGCATGGAGTCCATTCCTTCATCACCTAGTTTCCTTCCACTCCTCCATCATCTTCACAAAGTCCTTAAACAGGTAATGCGAGTCATGCGGACCGGGCGCCGCCTCGGGATGATACTGCACGCTGAACAGCGGCAGCGAGCGATGGCGCAGGCCTTCGAGTGTGTTGTCGTTCAGGTCGATGTGCGTCAGGTCCACCTCGCTTTGCTTCAGCGAATCGGGATCGACGGCGAAGTTGTGATTGTGGGCGGTGATCTCGACCTTGCCCGTCGCCATCTGCTTCACAGGGTGGTTGCCGCCGTGGTGTCCGAACTTGAGCTTGTAGGTCTTGCCGCCCAGCGCCAGGCCGACCAACTGATGGCCGAGACAGATGCCGAAAATCGGCACGCGTCCCATCATCTGGCGGATGCTTTCCTGCGCATACGTCACCGGCTCGGGATCGCCGGGGCCGTTCGACAGAAAGACGCCATCCGGCTTGAGCGCGAGCACGTCCCCCGCGGTCGTCGTTGCCGGTACGACCGTTACACGGCAGCACTCGCCCACCAGGCGCCGCAGGATGTTGTGCTTGATGCCGTAGTCGTAGGCGACCACATGATGCTTCGGCGGCGCGTCCTTCACGCCGACTACTTGCGTCGGTTCGTGCGAACGCACGCCTTCATCCCACTCGTACACGCAGCGCGTCGTGACTTCCTTCGCCAGGTCGGTACCATCCATCTTCGGAATCGAGCGCGCCTTGGCGATCAGCTTGTCGGTGTCGCTCTCCAGGGTTGAGACTACGCCGCGCATCACGCCGTTCGTCCGCAGGTGCCGCACCAGCGCGCGGGTGTCGATCTCGGCGAGCACCGGGATCTTGTAGCGCTCCAGATACTCTTCCGCGACCTCCTGCGAGCGCCAGTTGGAGCTGACGCGCGAAAACTCACGCACAATCAGCCCTTCGATATACGGCCGAGTCGCCTCGTTGTCGTCGGAGTTGGTGCCGTAATTGCCGATTTCGGGATTGGTGAGAACTACAATCTGCCCGGCGTAGGAGGGATCGGTGAAGATTTCCTGGTAGCCGGTGATGGACGTGTTAAAAACAACTTCCCCGTAACATTCGCCTTTTGCACCGTAGCCTTTGCCGCGGAAGATCCGTCCATCTTCCAGCGCAAGGATTGCCTGCATTGCCTCTCCGGGGAGTGGATTTTGTAGATTCTATCAGGGAATCCGACGGAGCATAAGAGGGAGAGCTGCGAATTTCATTGCGCACACCTTTCGGTGCCGACGCGCGAACTACCTTGAGCGCCCGTTGCGGACTCACATTGCCATCATTGCGGGTCGCGCATGTGTCGTTGTGATAAACGGCACCTTCCAGCGAAACCTTCGCAACAGGAACTGGATAAGCTTGGTCGTTCCGGCAAGGCTCAGTGCCCCGATCACCAGGCAAACCGGAATCAGCCACCAACCCAGGACCTCATGAACGGGTGATGCCGGATTGGTCATCGTAGCGCCCATGCGAAAACTGAAGTTGAATTCTCCCGGCCCGACCCACAGTCCGGTGTGTTTGGGGAAAAACGGCTTGAGCAGGGCAAGCAGCAGGAAGGCGACTCCCATTCCATAGCCCCAAAGCGCAATGATGAAGACCAAGAAGCCTTCCACCCCGGTTGTCGCCCAGCGCAACGTGGCGCGCAGAATCACCACTGGCGAAATGCTGTGCCGCGCCTTTTGCACCAGCAACCCGGTGCGGTATTGCTGCGCCAGTTCGTCCGCTGGTCCAAGTCCGGCGAGAATCTCCTCCACGCTGGTCTGCGGATCGCTGGAGCGCTCCCGGATGTGCATCCGGATTTCCTCCACGATGTCTTCGCGCTCAGCTAGGGTCATCCCCGTAAGCGCGGTGCGAAGCCGCGCCAGATAGCCGTTCATTTGCGTGTCGGTCGTTGTCATAAGGCTCGCTCCATTTCCTTGTCTCTCAGAACGGGCTCGATCAGAAGACCGAGGCCGGCAGAAAATTCTGTCCACGTCTCAGCCATGCGCGTTGCGCGCTCACGTCCGTTCTGCGTCAATTCGTAATACTTGCGGGGATGCCCGGCTTCGGCTTCCACCCATTGCGACTGCACCAGACCCTCGACCCGAAGCCGGTTGAGGATGGGATAGATCGTTCCCTCCGACAGCACCAGGCGAGAGTCACGCTCCAGCACCCGCAGAATCTCCAGTCCGTAAAGGCGGCCATGCCACAAGCTGGCCAGGACCGCCATTTCCAGGCAGCCCTTGCGCATCTGTGCTTCCCACTTGTCGCTGCTCTCGATTTCAGGAGCGCTGAATTTAAGCTGTGCCATGCGTAATACCTTGCAATGCAATGTATATTGCCAAGCAACTGCTTGCTTGTCAAGACCTAGAACGGAGAATTTTTATTCTTCATATTAAGCTGTTTAAATTCAATGTCATAGAGATGCAACCGCCCGCTGTGCTTGACATTTATCTTGGTACTATGGTACATACATACCATGAATGGACGGCAGGATTTGCAAGTCGAAGTTGAACGAGTGCAGACCGGGGTTCGCATGGAGAAGCGTCTGCTCAAAGTGCTCAAGGCTCTGGCCGAACTGAAAGACCTTACCCTGGGCGATTTGCTGGAGGGAATTGTGCTGCACGCCTTCGAAGGCAAGGCCCCCTTTTCTCCCGAGACCCTGAAAGAAATCGAACAGCTTCGCAACATTTATGGCCTCACTCTCAGGGCCACAGACAGCCACAAACTCAAGGAGCGCCACTGATGAAGACAGCCCTAGTGATCTTCGCCCTCACCGCATTCGTTCCTTTACTCACGTCCATCTGCTGTCACGCTCAAGAGCCGGCATCCGCACCGGCACGCACACGCAACGAGTTCAGCTTTACCGTGGATGCGTCCTTCGAGCAGGTCGTGCCGCTGTTCGGCGCAAACGAAGAACGCAAATGGGCGCACGATTGGAACCCGCAGTTTGTCTATCCCAATCCGGCCCGCGACCAGCAGGGCATGGTCTTCACCGTCGCGCATGGGGACAACTCAAGCGTGTGGATCAATACGGCGCTTGATCTGAATGCGGGACATATCCAGTACACCTACGTCCTGAATGACGCGATGGCCACGCTCATCGATATTCACGCGACCCGCCAGGGCGCGCAGAAGACCGGGGTCACAGTCGTTTATGAACGGACCGCACTGATTCCCGAGGCGAACGAGCACGTGCAGCACTTCGCCAAGGGAGACGAAGGTGCAGGCAAGGAGTGGAGCGACGCGATGAATGCGTACTTCGCGAAGAGCGGCAAAGGAGCGAAATAGTCACATCGACTGGGGTTGCGGAAGAACTCTTGCATCGCGTCGAGTGAGCGCCGTAGGTGCGAAAGAGCTTAGCCCAGCGCTTCAGCGCTGGGTAACCTGCACGAGAAACCAGAGTGCCGTAGGTACGGCAGACCGACTCTTTTCTGTCGTCCCTACTACGGGACTTGGATTTCTTTACTACCTTTCCCAGCGCTGAAGAGTCTGTTGAGAACCTGTGTCGCCCCTACGGGGCTCGAGTCAATCTCCCACGTTACCCAGCACTCCGCCTACGGCTCCGTGCTGGGCTAGACTGATCCGCGCCTACGGCGCTGGTTCCAACGCACTCTTACTCCACTGCCAACAAATAAGGTTAGTTCTCACACAGACGCTGATGCGCTGGGCTAAGGTCTTTCGCCCCGCAAGCGGGGCTTCTTCATCGCGGCGGACGACCTCCTCGCTCACGATGACACTACGAGATGAGAGCAGCCTTTGCGAACTGGCGAAGAGCATCGACCTAGAGCTCGCGCCGACCCTCCATCGCCTTCTGCATGGTGACTTCGTCGGCGTATTCGATGTCGCTGCCGACGGGGACGCCGGTCGCGATGCGCGTCACCTTCACGAGCGATGACTTGAACAGGTTGGCAAGATAGGTCGCGGTTGCTTCCCCTTCGACGGTGGGATTGGTGGCGAGAATGAGTTCGTCCAGGCTGCCCGATTCGACGCGCCGCGCGAGATTGGCAATGCGCAATTGCTCCGGTCCGACTCCATGCAGCGGCGACAGCGCGCCGTGCAGCACGTGATACACACCGTTGTAATGGCGGGTCTTTTCGATGGCGGCGATGTTGGTTGGCTCCTCCACCACGCATACCAGCCGCTGGTTGCGCGTGGCGCTGGTGCAGTAGGCGCAGGGATCGACGTCGGTGATGTTGTTGCAGACGGAGCACAGGCGCAGGCTGGCCTTGACGTCGCGAATGGCGCCGGCCAGTAGCTCTGCGTCTTCGTCGCTGGCGCGCAGAATATAAAACGCAAGCCGCTGCGCGCTCTTGCTGCCCACGCCAGGCAGCTTCTTCAATTCTTCAATGAGTCGAGCCATAGGCTCGGCGAATCTGGACACTGATCTCGCTCCCTCAGATTGCTAGAACTCATCAACTCATCTCATAAATCATTACGCTTTGTGTCAGGGCACGACTTTTAGTCGTGCCAACAGGAAGTCCAGAAAGGATCGGGCTTTAGCCCCTGCGCAAACAGAGTTTTCAGGGGCTGAAGCCCAATCGTCGTTGCCCCGGTTCGGCACGTCTGAAGACGTGCCCTGACACAAAACAAGTCTATGAAATAGGTTGTAGCAAAAGAATCGCAGGCGTAACGCGTTTTTCACCATGGAACACCGAGGGCACGGATTCAATCCTTTTGTTTTTCTCCGTGAACTCCGTGTGCTCCGTGGTAGCCGAGATTCGCGCAATTTACATCCCCGGTAGGCCCATGCCGCCGAGCATGCCACCCAGGCTGGATTTCAGTGCCTCGTCCACTTTGCGCGAGGCTTCGTTGACCGCGGCGATCACCAGGTCCTGGAGCATTTCGATGTCGCCGCTCTTGACCACTTCGGGCTCAATGGCCACGCTCAGCAGTTGCTTCTGCCCGCTCATGCGCACGCTCACGCTGCCGCCGCCCGACGAGGCCTCGATGGTGATCTGCTGCATCTTCTCCTGCAGCTTTTCCGCCTGCTGGCGCGCCTGCGCCAGCATTTCCTGCAAATTGAATCCGCCCATTCGTTCTCCTATGCGTGGCGACAAGGAACCATTCGCCGCCACTGGAATTGTCATGACGAGCGAAGCCGGGATCTCCAGCGAGGGCCGGTTTTGCCCTCGCTAGGGTGGAGAAGCGAGGCATCTGCTTTCGTTCTCAGCCCTCAAAAGCAGATCCCTCGCAGGCTGAAGCCTGCTCGTGATGACAACTCCAATGGCCGCTGCCTTTGGGGGACCACCACCTCAGCCGCGCTCCTTCTGATCGATCACGGTGCGAATCTCGGCGCCAAACTTTTCCTGCATGCGCTGCACCACAGGATCGGCCTGCGCCCGGCTGCGGGCGCCGGCGCCGTTCGCCGGACGCGACGCCGTCTTCGCAGCCACCGGCGTTCCGCTCACCATCTTGAACTTCAGGGCCTTGCCCGCGGCTTTGTTCAACGCACTCTGAATGACGCGCTTCGGCTCCGGCCCCAGCGCGACGTCAATCAGCACCTGCGAAATGCCTACCTTGACCGACACTTCCGAGCCGCTCAGCGACCACTCGCCTTCTTCCAGATTGTGCGCCAGCATCTCGTGCCGCGCATCTTCCAGCGCTGCCAGCACGGCATTGCGTGCCAGCTCCGGTGAAATCTGGCCATTCGGCGGTGGCGTATCCACAGTCGCCACCGCCACTCCGGTTGTCGATCCCGCGTCCATTGTGGCGGTGACGTTGCCGATTCCGCAGCACTGCTCGCCGAAGCGGTGTCCGAACCAGTAATGCTGGGTTGCGCCTCCGCCTTCGGTCCACTCTTGCGATTCCGGTCCGCCTCAAACGGCGACGGCTTGCTGAACGGCGAGGCCACGGGAGAGCGGGTCGTCGAGGGTTCAGCCTCGCTCAATGATCGCGAGACCACCGTGGGTCGCGACGCGGCTGGAGCCACCGGCCGCGAGGACCCCGAACCGGAGCGCGACGGCGATTACTGCCGCACCGCCCTTCCCTGCTTCGCCGCTCAGCAATTCTTCCAGCGGCAGCAGGCGCTGCGCGTGCACCAGTTTCAACAGGCCAAGCTCCAGATGGAAGCGCTGCTCCTGCTTGTAGCCCAGGTCGCTATGTGTACGCAGCATGATCTGCATGAAGCGCGCCAGGTCTTCCTCGCTGAAGCGCTCGGCCACTCGCGCCACGCGCGCACGTTCGTCCGACGAAATCTGCAATACCGGTGAATCGCTGCCCGCAACCTTGGCCACCATGGCATTGCGCAGGAAGCGCAGCATCTGCCGCGCGAAGTGCTGCGCGCTCTGACCTTCCACCAGCAGACGATCCACCATGCGCAGCACGTCTTCGCTGGAGTTGCGGGCGACTGCGTCCATCATGTCCTCCAGCACCTCCGATGGTACGCTGCCGACGAGTCCGCGAACGATCTCCGTGCTCAGCGTGGTTCCGCAGGAGGCGATGGCCTGGTCCATGATGCTGAGCGCATCGCGCATGGAACCGTCGCCGGCTTCCGCCAGCATGGCCAGCGCGTTGTCGTCAGCCTCGATTCCCTCCTGCCTGGCGATGTCGCGAAGTTGCTGCACGATGTCGTCGAAGCGCACGGCGTGAAAGCTGAAGTTCTGGCAGCGCGAGCGGATGGTCTGCGGAATGTCCTCAGGTTGCGTCGTCGCCATCATGAAGACGATGTGTCCCGGCGGCTCTTCCAGGGTCTTGAGCAGCGCGTTGAAGGCGGCGTCGGTGATCTGGTGCGCCTCGTCGAGAATGTAAATCTTGAAGCGGTCGCGCGCCGGACGATAGCGTGCACCCTCGCGCAGCTCGCGGATTTCGTCAATCCCGCGGTTGGTGGCAGCGTCAATCTCGATTACGTCCACCGCATTGCCGGCGCGAATCTCGCGGCAGGAGTCGCACACGCCGCAGGGTTCGGCCACGGGATGGTCCTGCGACTGGCAATTCAGCGCCATCGCCAGAATGCGCGCGATGGTCGTCTTGCCGATGCCGCGATGCCCGCTGAAGATGTAGCCGTGCGCAATCCGGCCCTGCTCGATGGCGTTGGTCAGGGTGCGCGTGACGTGCTCCTGCCCGATGACGTCGGAGAATTTTTGTGGCCGGTATTTGCGTGCGAGGACCTGGTAACTCATGGAAGGAAAATTCGATTATACGGTGTGGGACTGTGGAATGCGCGGCACTGTCGGCGGGCCTTGAGAATTGTCATCCCTTTTAGAATTGTCATCGCGAGCGAAGCGTCGGTGGCGCGAGCGTTTTCAGAATTTTGTCATCACGAGCGAAGCGAGGGATCTGCTTTTTGCTTTTCTGCTTTTCCGTTTTTCCGAACAGCAGATTCCTCGTGCCCAAAATCGGGGCGCTCGTAGAAATCGTTCACCATGGGACACGGAGGACTCGGAGCTTTCGTCAAAGAACCTTCCAGTGATCTCCGTGCCTCCACGGCAGGTACCCCCTTCTGCGGCATAATGAATGCACACAGGGGGCTGAAAATGCAAAGCCTGACCGTGCTGCAAGAGCTGATCGACCGTCTGCCGGCCCGCCTACAGGCCCTTCCGTCTGACAAAGTGGAACGCAAACCCGCACCCGACGCGTGGTCAGCGAAAGAAGAGTTGGGCCATCTACTGGACTCCGCGGCCAACAATCATCAGCGGATCGTTCGCACGCAACTGGAGGACAAGCCGGCCATGCCGGGCTACGATGGCGACGCCTGGGTGGCGCTGCATCGTTATCACAGCCGCGACTGGCATTCGCTCATCGAGCGGTGGGCGGCGCTCAATCGCCAACTGCTGGCCGCTGCCGAAGCCGTGCCCGATTCAGCCTTGTCGCGGACGTGCACCATCGCGGACTCGAAACCCTTGACCCTGAAGTTCGTCTTCGAGGACTACATCGAGCACATGCTGCAGCACCTGCGCCACATGGGCGTCGAGGTGGACGACTTCGCGCTGCACGCCAGCAGCGTTGGGTAAGAAAAGATTCCGATACCGGACGATGTGTGGCAGTATCTGGTTGACAGCGCGTGGTGTCGAAATTAGGTTGAGAACAGGTTCCGCACGACCGAAGGAGACCACTGGCCAAATGACTGGAATACGGTTCATCACTGACGAAAAAGGCCGCAAGACGGCGGCGATAATCGACCTCAAGAAGCACAGGGCGCTCTGGGAGGAAATCGAGGATGGGCTGATTTCGGAAGCGCGCCGCAAGGAAAAGGGAATTCCGTACGAGCAGTACCGCGCGAGCCGCCTGAGGCGCAACCGCCCACGTGCTTAAATACTCTCTCGAAATCAAGCAGTCGGCGCAAAAGGAGTTGGATGCGTTATCGAGCAACAACAAAGACCCAAAAGGAATAGAGGATCGCAGTGAAAACCGTAATCCTAACTACTATTTTTTCTTGTTTTGAAACCAAAGGAACTCTCTCTTGAACTCTGGGTCTTTGTTAAATATCTGATAATGGCCCGCGAGCCCAATTGCCTGGCCGAGAAACAAAAGGGCGCCTAATCCGAATGCACCCCGAGCGAAGCTCACATTAGCCAACCCTGTTAGGGGAAGCAAAATGACACCTAGAACGAGAGACAACATTCCCACGATGCTGACGTAGTCGGAGGGGACAAGCCATGGGCCTGTGCTGGTCTGACCTACCTTGTTTTCCTCCTCGAGGCGCCATTTGAACAAGGTCATTTGAAATCCGAGAATTACCCCAGTAGGCGTCCACAGGTCTTTCAATGGAATGTCAAGCATGGCCAACCAATATACCTGATTTCGAGCGAGGTCGGCGTGCGGTTGCGAAGCTGGGGAGCGCAGGCCGGGAGACATGAAGCACCTCCGGCGGGTAGCCCAGGCAGCCATTTGTGAGGGTGCCACACGGCGCTCGTGCCTAGTTTGCCTTTGGATTCAACATCTGGCTCACATGATCGGGATCGCGGGCGATGAGTGTCAGATAGGCCCGCGTAGGCTGGTCCGGTTCCGCTCGACCCTGTTCCCAATCCCGCAGCGTGCCAAGAGGAATGTGATAGCGGGCGGAGAATTCCTCTTGCGTCAGTTCCAAGGCCCGGCGGATGATTTTCGCCTGGGGGGTTCGCTTCATCCGCTTGAGATCGTTTGCGCTGAGCGGTTGTGCATCACGGTCCGCGCGCGCGGCCCGCTCGATCGCCTCGGCGGTCATTGGCCGGGGAGGATTACGGTGTTTTGCTGGAAGTAGTCGTCTTGCTCATGTTGCGTTGCTCTCCGAGCCGGAAATAATCCGAATGCATTCGTCCCGTTCGGTGTAGGCCACAAACAACAAAATGTGACCTTCCACCATGCTCCATATACTACGGGATATCAGTAGCCCCGTCCACGGTGACTTTCGTCGCGGGAATTACAATATGCGTATGGACTCATTCACTATCGCAGGCAGGCAGTTTCGCTCGCGCCTCATCGTGGGAACGGGCAAGTACAAATCCGGGCCGGAGACGGCGCGCGCCATAGCGGCCAGCGGCGCCGAGATGGTTACCGTCGCCGTGCGCCGCGTCAACCTGGACCGCAGCAAAGAGTCGCTGCTCGATTACATCGATCCCCAGCAATATTTTTTGCTGCCCAACACTGCGGGCTGCTACACCGCCGATGACGCCATCCGCACCGCGCGCCTCGGACGCGAGGTCGGCCTCTCCGATTGGGTGAAGGTCGAAGTCATCGGCGACCAGGCGACGCTGTTTCCCGACGTGCAAGCCACCATCGAAGCCACGCGCGTGCTGGTGAAGGAAGGCTTCACCGTGCTGCCGTACACGTCCGACGACATCGTCGTGGCCAAGCGGCTGATCGACGCCGGCGCCAGCGCGGTGATGCCGCTGGGCGCGCCCATCGGCAGCGGCATGGGCATCCAGAACCAGGCCAACATTCGCATTCTGCGCGAGATGATTACCGACGTACCGCTCATCGTGGACGCAGGCGTGGGTACCGCGTCAGATGCGACCATCGCGATGGAGCTGGGCGTGGATGGCGTGCTGATGAACACCGGCATCGCCGGAGCGCAGGACCCGGTGCTGATGGCCGAAGCCATGAAGAACGCCGTGATCGCCGGACGCCAGGCGTATCTCGCCGGCCGCATGATGAAGAAGCTGTATGCCACCGCGAGCTCGCCGCTGGAGGGCGTCGTCCGGTAGGTGCCGACTCGTGCGCTTTCATCGCTAAGCTTCCTGTCGTCCTGAGCGGAGCATTCGCGGTCTTTGCGAACGCGGCGTCGAAGGACCCCTATACCGGCCAGATCCCTCAACGAATCATCGCCCGGGGAGGGGTTCTTCGACTCCGGCGGCCAACTTCAGGCCGCCTCCGCTCAGAATGACACGCGGAAGTAAGAAGGCGTCCTGCGACTCGGACTAAACCCCTTTAATAAACGCGTCGGCTAACGGTCGGTTACTGTACGGCCTATGTCGCGGCTGCATCGGGGCACTCACCCCTGACGTGCAGCGAACGATAAGCGACACCGACCAGCAGCCATAGAAGGTAATAAACGATCGGCCCCGCGACCAGAGCAATCCAGCGGGCGCCGCTGGGTCCGCCCAGGCGAAGCGGAAGGTTCAGCACAGGGCCGGCCATGATGCCTGCCACCACGCCCAGGATGGCACCCCAGACTGACAATCGGCTGGGAACCCAGCCCGATGGCGCAAGCATCGCCCACAGACCCCAGGCTACTGGAACAAAGCACCAGGCGGTGGTCAGTATCCAGACGCCCTCAACCGGCAACCTCAACAGCAGGCTGACGACTGCCCCGGCGGCGATGGCTATAGAGGCAACCACACATGCAGCAGCGAATCGGTGAAACATGGCGCACCTCCTGCAAGCCGATTGTAGTCCTCATCTACTCTAGATATCTGAGCAGTTGTGGCGTGGCGTCATGAGAACCGCATCCGAATTTCGACGCGGCCCGGGATGACAAACAACAAAAGGGCGGCCGTAGCCGCCCTTCGCACTTGCTGGTATGCGCCACCCAACTCAGTGCTGCATGTCGTTCATGGCGCCGCCGGCGCCACCCTTCTGCGAAAGCATGGACACCTTGTCCACGTGCAGCATGCCCTTGTCGTCCATCTTGCCCGTCACCTGCACGTGGTGGCCGAGATGGTCCATCACGGCATCGGGATTGTCGATGCCGACAACCTTCTGGTCCTTGTCGGTGACCAGCACCGGCTTTTCACCTGCATCAATGCACTTCTTGGCGCACGCAGCGTGATCGGCGTTGGCGCCTTTGGCGCCGCACTTGGAATCGCTGATCCAGCCGCTCCAGGTCATGTCTTTCGCCGCTGCCAGCGCGGTCATGCTGATTACATAGAGCCCGATTACTAACAGTATTCGTTTGGTCATCGTCGCTTCTCCTATTGAATTAGCCGCCACGCGGGTGGCCGAGGTTTACAAAATCAAGAGGGATGAACCGAAAAATCGGGCGATCGTGTGGCCGTCATTCGTGGAACGCTCCTCCCCCGGTGCGCTCCGCGCAGCCGGCCCACCCCAGGTGATGTACGACGCAGCAGTCGCCATCGGATTGCGCCGCGCATAAGTTTATTCCATAACCGGAATTTGTGCGAGACCAGTGAGGCTGTCGCTTGGGTACACGTTCCATCTGACCTGGGGCTTGCGTGTGTGCGTGAGAACCCGCGGGCTCAAGATAACCGCTCGCCGATTGTCGACCCGCGGCTGCGCGGCAATGTTCGCTGCACATTATCAGAACCCGGCACTACCCGCGCGCGCTCTTCGTCTTCCCACGGCATACAGCAGCACGCCTCCTCCCAACAGCACCACGCTCAGCACGACGATCTTGCCCACCGCCAGCGCTTTGTTGGGCTCGCTAGCATCGGGTATCACCGAGCCAAGGATGACTGCGGTGGTGGTCAGCATCCCAACCGCGGCCAGCAGCACGGCAACGGGCTTGCCTCCCGGCACGCGAATGACGCCGCGCTCGGCCGGTTCGCGCTGCAGGCGGACCATCGCCGCAAACATGAACAGATAGGGCACGAAGTTGGTGATGATGGTCATGCTCACCAGCACCTGATACGCGCCGTGGACGGTGCTGCCAACCTGGCCCATCAGGATAAATAGCGCGCAGCAGATCGCCTGCACGATGAGCGAGATGTACGGTGTGCCCCACTTCGGATGAACCCGCCCGAAGGCCGGCGGCAGAAAGCGGTCGATGCCGGCGACGAAAGGAATGCGCGACAGTGCGGCCAGATATGCGCCAACACCGCCCAGGATGGAGACGCAGATCAGCAGCGCAACCACCGGTCCGAGGCCGGTCCAGCCGACGCGCTCGGCGCTGCTGGAGATGGCTTGCATGATGCCTTCGAGGCTGTTGACCCGGGGCAGCGCAACCAGCACCGCGATTGTCCCCAGAATGTATCCGGCGGTAATGATGAAGCCGGCGGCAATCAGCGCGCGCGGAATGGTGCGCCGCGCGTCCTTGATCTCATCGCCCATGAACGACGCCGACTCCGCGCCGCTGAAAGCATAAAGCAACGTCGCCCACACGCCAAAACTTCCGATGTTCAGCGAGGGCTTCAGCGACGCTGCGTTGAAGCTGGTCGCCGAGCCAAACTTCCACCACGCCAGCGCGCCGACCAGGCAAAGCAGTGCGACCGGCAGCCACGTCCCGATAGCGCCCAGGTTGCTCAGCCATTTGCCGACATCCAGGCCGACGATGTTCAGCACCAGCGCCAGGGCGATGCCGAACATCGCGAACCCGATGAAGAACACTGGACTTCCCTGTGCCACCTGCCATTTCTTTCCGCCGATGTAGAGCGCATTGCTGGCCGCGAAATACAAAACTGCCGGAAAATAAGGGAGGTTGCTGGTCCAATAAATCCAGCCCGTCAGGAAACCGGCGAAATCGCCAAAGGCGCGCTTGCTCCAGACGTACATTCCGCCTTCCTGCGGGTAGCGCGAGGAAAGCTCCATTACGCACAGCGCCAGCGGAATGAAAATCGTGGCCAGGCCGAGAAACCAGATCACGATGGAGCTGGGACCTGCGCTGGCGGCAACCGCGATCCAGCGCAAGCTAAGCGTGGCGACCACATAAAACATCACCAGATCGCGGAAGCCCAAGGCCCGCCTGGGTTGCGCGGGAGAGCCAACTTCAACTGGCTGCGCGTCACTGATCGAGCGGTCTGGCATATGCCAAAAGCAGGTCCCCGACTCGGACTGAAGTCCTCGCTCGGGATGACCGATGGAAATAGCACTCTGCTAATTGCTAACGGCTCGTTGCTAGTTGCTTCCTTACACCGGCAGGAAATAGCGATAGAACTCATCGTCGCGTTTCCACCCCAGGCTCTCGTAAAGCTTTTGCGCGGCGTGGTTGTCCTTCGCCGTCTCCAAGGCCAGACCGTTCGCCTGGGTTGCTTCAGCGAGCGTTCGAGCGCGATCCATCAGGGCACGGGCCACACCTAGCTTGCGCGCTTCCGGCACAACGAACAGGTCATTCAAAATCCACTGTCGCGTCAGGTTGACAGACGAGAACACCGGATAAAGATTCACGAAGCCGGCGACCTTCGCGTCAAGCCGCGCGAGAAACAGCACCGACTCGGCCTTGCTGAGTCGCGCGAACAGAAAGCGGCGCGCAGCCTCCTCATCGGGAGCCTTGCCATAAAACTGCCGGTAGGCATCGAAAAGCGGCGCGACCTCGCCCACATCGGCGGGTGTGGCCGACGCGACTTCGGGAACAGTGGCTGAAACATGCATGGGGACAAGGGAACACGGCGCGCGCTGGGCGTCAACTCTTTTGTGCGGCGGCCGCCTGCTATCATCTCGGAAAACCAGTTCAGCGGCGCTGCTTTGAAGGGGCACGCCTACAGAGTGCTGAAAAACTCGAACGTGGGACGTTTTGAAGGGGCGCACCTTTAGAGCCTGCCCTGAGCTTGTCGAAGGGTGCGCCGTTATAAATCATTTATTTTTGTCATCCCGAACCGACTTTAGTCGGTGAGGGACCTGCTTTTTCGGGTTTTTCAGCAAACTGTTTACGCTGCGGTAACGCCCTTCGAATCAATTCGGGACCTTTGTTGATGGATTCTTCCTTGCAACATCTCGTGGCTTCGTATAACGACCAGGACCCGCTGGAGCGGGCGTCCACCATCCCCGCGACGTGGTATGTGGATGATGGCGTCGCCGAACTGGAACGCCAGGCGGTCTTCGGGAGCACGTGGCAAGTGGTGGCTCGTATCGATCAATTGCAGCAACCGGGTCAATTCGTCACCGCGGAGCTGGCCGGAGAGCCGCTGGTTGTCGTTCGCGGCGCCGACCATCAGTTGCGCGCGTTCTACAACGTCTGCCGCCATCACGCGGCGGCCGTCGTAACCCAGGAACAAGGCACTGCGAGCATTCTGCGCTGCCCGTACCACGGCTGGAGTTACGGCCTCGACGGCGCGCTGAAGGGAGCGCCGGAATTCGAAGGCGTGTGCGGGTTCGACCGCTCGCAGAATGGCTTGCTTCCCGTGCAGGTGGAAATCTGGGAGCAGTTCGTCTTCATCAATCTCGATGCGAAAGCCCCGTCACTAGCGGACTTTCTCGGAGGACTGGTGCAACGGGTCGTGCCGCTCAATCTCAGTTCCGTGCACTTCTTCGAGCGGCGTTCGTACAGCCTCAACTGCAACTGGAAGGTATTTGTTGACAACTATCTCGACGGCGGCTATCACGTGCCGCACTTGCACAAGGCGCTGAACAGCGTGCTCGATTACAAGCAGTACACCATCGAGAACGAAGACCGCTACTGCCTGCAATCGAGCCCGATGGTTTCGTCCGACGTGGACGCCGCCACTGCCGCCACCCGCACCGGCGACCGCGCCTGGTACTTCTGGCAGTATCCCAACTTCATGATCAACCTCTACCGTGGATACATGGATACCAACCTTGTGCTGTCCGATGGCGTTGACCGCTGCACCGTGATCTTCGATTTCTACTTCGATGACGTCAGCCAATCGGCTGCCGAGCGCAACCGGCAGAGCATCGCCGTCGGCGAGCGCGTGAACGACGAAGACGTGGGAATCTGCGAGTCGGTGCAGCGTGGCCTGCACTCCCGCGCGTACGGAGCGGGGCGGCTCTCCGTGCGACGCGAAGCGGGCGAGCACCTGTTCCATCGGCTGTTGGCGGCGGACCTTAAACGTGGGCTTGGAAAAGCGCAGCGGCGGTAGGATAGGCGATTCGCGCGACGATGACCTGGCAATTCGCACCGTTGTCCATTGCCATTAGGCGCCCCGGGTTTGGGTGCGAGGAATCTGCTGTTTCGTAAGAAAGAGTCAAAGCAGATCCCTCGCTTCGCTCGTATGACAATTCTGATAGGTCGTATTTTACTTGCGTACGTCTTTGAGAATCTCTCTCGCCGCGTTCGCACCCGACCCGCCGGTCAATCCAATCCCGGGATGCGTGCCTGACCCGCATAAATACAGGCCCTGAATGGGTGCGCGGTACTGTGCCCAGTTCAGCAGCGGACGCATGGTGAACAACTGGTCCAGCGCCAGCTCGCCGTGGAAGATGTGGCCTCCGGTCAGGCCGTAGGTCTGCTCCAGGTCCTTGGGTGTGATGACCTCGCCCGCTTCGACCAACCCAGGCAGATCGGGAGCGTACTGCGCCAGTGTGCGGACCACCGTATCCCCCAGCGCGTCCCGTTGCGAATCCCAGCCGGTATGGCGCAGCTTATACGGCGCATACTGCATATAAATCGACATGACGTGCTTGCCTGGCGGCGCCAGCGACGAGTCCCACAATGTAGGAATCGTGGCCTCAAGGTAGGGGTGCTCTGAGAATTCTCCGTACTTGGAGGCATCGAAGGCGCGCTCAAGGTAATCGACCTCCGGCGAAATCTGGATTCTGCCTGACAGAAGACTCGCATCGCCGTTCGCGCCGTTGAACTTCGGCAGTCCTCCAAGCGCCAGGTTCACCTTGGCAACCGTCCCGTTCATGCGGTAATGCTGGAGCTTTTGCAGAAAGCCCGGATCGAGATGCTGCGGCTCCACAAGGCCCAGCAACGTGCGCTTCGGATCGGCGTTGGAAACGACGGCATTGGCCTCGATCTCATCTCCATTCGCTAGAACGACTCCCGTCGCGGTCCCATTCTTGACTTTGATGCTGACCACTTCACACGAGGTGCGAATCTCAGCCCCGGCTTCCGTGGCAGCCGCCGCCATAGCCGTCGTCAGCGCGCCTGTACCTTCTACAATGTAGGATGCTGGACCGGCAGGATTACCCTCCCCGGCAGTGCGTAGCAGATACGTCGCGGCCGAACCCGCCGACCACGGTCCCAGGAATGTGCCGAAAATACCCTGGGCGGCGACAGTGCCGCGCAGCAACTCTGTCCCGAACCACTCCGCAACCAGATCGGCGACCGCCATGGGCCCCCAACGCAGCAGGCGATAGAGGTCCTTCTCGCCCAAACCGCGAAGTTTGCGGCCGGCCTTCAGGAGCTCCCACACATTGCCCGAGGCGGGATCGTCGAGGTCCGGCGGAGTCATGGCCAACAGCAGGTCAATGACTTCGCCGATGCGCGCCAGCGATTTCGCGAATTCACCGTAATTCGAGGCATCCTTCTGCGAAAACTTAGCGATCTCCTGCTGAGACTTCGCGATGTCGCCGTGCAAAACCAGCGGCTGGCCATCAGGAGAAAGCGAAAGCACCCTTACGGCCGGCGAATAGGCCCTCAGCCCGTGGTTTGCCAGCCTCATATCTCCCACAATGTCAGATCTGATAGGTCCCCCGTTGTGGGACAGCCGGGAACAGCGAAATCCAGGGTGAAACTCTTCGGTAATAGCGCAACCGCCAACCACGGGGCGGCGTTCCAGCACGAGCGGCTTGAAGCCAGCCTTGGCCAGATAGAACGCCGTGACCAGCCCGTTGTGACCGGCGCCCAAGATGATGACGTCGCGCGTCGCGGCCATGGTTAGCTGGTCCCCTTGGAGTGCTTGAGGATCTCCAGCGCCGCCAGCCGCCCGGGAGCGCCCATGATGCCGCCGCCGGGATGCGTGGCCGAGCCGCACATCCAGAGGTTCTTGATCGGCGTCCTGTACTGCGCGAAGCCGGGCACGGGACGCAGGAAGAACAACTGCTCCAGCGACAGCTCGCCCTGGAAGATGTTGCCCTCGGTCAGCCCCCACTCGCGTTCAAGGTCAAGCGGCGTCACCACTTGGCGGCCCACGATGATGTTCTTCAGGTTGGGCGCAAACTCTGCGACCGTGTTCACCACGTTATCGCCAAACGCCTCCTTCTTTTCGTCCCATGTGCCTTCTTTCAGCTTGTAGGGCGCGTACTGCACGAAGCACGACATCACGTGCTTGCCGGGCGGCGCGATCGAGGGATCGGTCAGGCTGGGGATCACCATGTCAATGTAGGGACGGCGCGAGTAGTTGCCATACTTGGCGTCGTCGTAGGCGCGCTCCATGTAGTCAATGCTGGGCGAAATGGAGACGGCGCCGCGAAGATGATGGCCCTCGCCGGGCAGGCAGGTAAAGTTGGGCAGCGCGTCCAGCGCGAGATTCACCTTGCCCGACGATCCGCGATATTTGTAGCGCTTCACCTCGTCGCGAAATTCGTCGCTGAGATGTTTCGGCTCGATCATCTTCAGAAACGTAAGATTCGGATCAACACTCGACGAGATCATCGGCGCGAAGTACTCATCGCCGTTCGTCGTCGCGACCCCGACCGCCCTGCCGTCCTTGACGAGAATCTGTGCGATCGCGACCTGTGTCTTGATCTCGACGCCGAGTTCGCGGGCCGCGTCGGCAATCGCGTTGGAGATCGCTCCCGTTCCCCCGCGAGCGAAGCCCCAGGCGCGAAACGCGCCATCGATCTCGCCCATGTAATGGTGCAGTAGCACGTAAGCGGTGCCGGGCGAGCGCACGCCGAGAAAGGTGCCAATGATTCCAGACGCCGACATCGTGGCCTTGAGCACGTCGGTCTCGAACCACTGGTCGAGAAAATCGATGGCGCTCATGGTCATCAGTTGCACCTGGTTGTACTTGTCCTCGCCGCTGAGGCCCTGGAAACGCCGGCCCAGGAAGAGCAGTTTGAGCAGATCGCGCGGGTGCAGCGTGGTGGGATCGGGCGGCACCATGCTCAAGATCGGCTTCACGAAGCGGCACATCTGCAGCATGGCCTTGCCGAATTCTTCGTAGGCCTCAGCGTCGAACCTGGAATGCCGCCTGATCTCGCGCATGGTCTGGCCGTGGTCGTTCACGCGCCACAAGTAATCGCCGTTCGGCATCGGAGTGAACGTGCCATCCAGCGGAAGAATTTCGAGGCCGTGCCGGGGAAGATCGAGATCGCGAATGATTTCCGGCCGAAGCAGCGAAACGACGTAGGAGCAGACCGAGAACTTGAAGCCGGGGATGATCTCTTCCGTGCACGCCGCGCCGCCGAGAACGTGCCGGCGTTCCAGCACGAGGACCTTCTTCCCTGCCCGCGCAAGATAGGCCGCGTTAACCAGGCCGTTGTGCCCACCACCGATGACGATGGCGTCGTATTTCGCGGAACCATTGGCAGCCATGATGGGATTATTGCAGAATGGAGAATTCTAAAGTGTGGGGAGGGATTTGTCTGTATGGATCGCTCTTCGCTTGTCGCAATTCGCTATTCGCCAGTTCGGCATTAGATGCTTCAGCGAAGAGCGAAAGGCGAAAAGCGAAGAGCGCCTTTTATCTTTCCACCGCCAGCCCCACCGCGTTGCCGCCACCGAGACACAGCGCCGCTATCCCTTTGTGCACATCGCGGCGAATCATTTCGTAAAGCAGCGTGGTCAGGATGCGCGCGCCGCTGGCGCCAATAGGATGTCCCAGCGCGACTGCGCCGCCGTTCACGTTGACCTTATTGAGATCGAGCCCGAGCTCGCGGGTCACGGCGATGGCTGCCACCGAGAACGCCTCGTTAATCTCGTAAAGGTCCACGTCTTCGTCCTTCCATCCGGTTTTCTTCCAGAGCTGGCGAATCGCATCCACCGGCGCCATCATCACCCACGCCGGAGCGACACCGCTGGTGGCCTGGGCCACAATGCGCGCCATCGGCTTCAGCCCGAGTTCCTTCGCCTTCGCGGCCGTCATCAACACCAGAGCGGCAGCTCCATCGTTCACGCCAGGAGCGTTGCCGGCAGTCACGGTGCCATCCTTCTTGAATGCAGCCTTGAGCGCGCGCAGAACCTCGGGCGTGGTGTCTTCGCGCGGCCCTTCATCCTTCGCAAACAAAACCGGAGGCGCCCCCTTCTTTTTGGCGGGCAGCTCGATGGGCACAATCTGATCTTTGAAGCGGCACTCATTGATTGCAGCGATGGCCTTGCGATGGGAGTTGACCGCGTACGCATCCTGCTCTTCGCGGGTGATGTGATACTTTTCGGCGACGTTCTCGCCGGTGTTGCCCATGTGGTAGTCGTTGTAGACGTCCCACAGGCCGTCGTGCACCATCGAGTCCACGACCTTCTGATCGCCCAGGCGAAATCCCTTGCGCGCGTTTTGCAGAAGATACGGGGCGTTGGTCATGCTCTCCATGCCGCCGGCCACCACGATGCCGGAATTCCCCGTCTGGATCGCCTGCTGGCCGAGCGCCACCGCCTTCAGTCCCGAGCCGCAAACTTTGTTGATGGTCATGGCACTCACGCTGTCGGCAAGTCCGCCGCCCAGTGCTGCCTGCCGCGCGGGATTCTGGCCCAAACCGGCGGAAACCACGTTGCCCATGATGCATTCGTCAACGATGTTGGGATCGATGCCGGCGCGCTTCACCGCCTCGCGCACCACGATGGCGCCCAACTGCGGCGCGCTGAAGTCTGACAGCGAGCCTTGAAACTTTCCGATCGGCGTGCGCACCGCCGACACAATGACTACGTCTTCCATGATTGCTGTACCCCACTCACTCAGGATCGCCCTGCGGTTGAACATTATAAGATGGGTGTGCCTTGGCCGCGGACGCACAAACCCCACCCGAAATCCAACCGGCTCCAGTTGTCGCACAGCGCCTGCTCGCCCCCTGGTGGCACACCGCGCTGCTCGTCGCTGTACTGCTGTTTGCGTCGCTCAATGCGACCCGCGGCCACCATCCGCTGGCCGAACACAGCAAGTTGCCGCAGTATCTGTGGGGCATAACCTGGGAGTGGGTGCTGCTGGGCTTCACCTGGCTCGGCATTCGCAAGCGCATCAGCCTGCGTGAGCTGATCGGCGGACGCTGGGCCAGCACCGAGGACTTCCTGCTCGATGTGGCGTACGCCGCTGTCTTCTGGGTATGCGCTTTGATGGTGCTCGGACTCGGCGCCAAGCTGATGCACCTCGACCAGGCCGGGAAGATGGAAGGCATGCGCAAGCAACTCGGATTCCTCACCCCGGGAACACGGCTCGAACTGGCCGTCTGGTTCGGCATGAGCAGCACTGCGGGCTTCTGCGAAGAAATCATCTTTCGCGGCTATCTGCAACGCCAGTTCACAGCCATCACCAAATCTGTGCTCGCAGGAATGCTGCTCTCGGCCGCGGTCTTCGGCGCATCGCACGGCTATGAAGGCGTCGGCCGCATGGTGCTGGTCGGCATCTACGGGTTGATGTTCGGGGCGCTGGCGTGGTGGCGCAAGAGCCTTCGGCCCGGGATGATCGCGCATGCCTGGCACGACGCGTTCAGCGGGGCGGTCCTGCGGATGCTGAGGTAAGCTGTATCTCCTGTAGCCAAGACCCTCTACGATGAATGCAAACACATCGAGCTCTTCTCACCGTCATGCACAGGTGATGGCCAACGAGCATGGATTGGCGCGCCAGCTCAGCGAACGCCAGCTCAGCATGATCGCCATCGGCGGCGCGATCGGCACCGGGCTGTTTCTGGGCAGCGCGCTCTCGGTTCGCACCGCCGGCCCGGGCGTGATTCTGAGCTACATCTTCGCGGCGGGAATCACGCTGCTGCTGATGGGCTGCCTGGCAGAAATGGCGGTCGCGCATCCCACCGCGGGATCGTTCGGAGTCTATGCCGATCTGTACCTGTCGCCTTGGGCTGGTTTCGCGATTCGCTATACCTACTGGTTTGCGCAATCGATCGCTATCGGCGGCGAAGCCGTGGCGGCGGCGATTTACACCCAGTGGTGGTTTCCGCACACTCCGGCGTGGGCCTGGGTGCTCTTCTACTCGGCCGTGCTCATCTTCGTGAATGCGCGCAGCGTGGGCGCATTCGGAGAGTTCGAGTACTGGTTCTCCATGATCAAGGTCAGCGCCATCATCGTCTTCATCCTGTTGGGTGCAGCGATTCTGTTTGGGGTGCATCAGCAGCGGCCGATCGGGCTGGAAAACTTTCGCGCGTACGGTGGATTCCTTCCCAAGGGCTGGCTGGGCGCCTGGCTGGCGCTGGTGTTCGTGATCTTCAGCTTCATCGGCTCTGAGGTGATCGCGGTCACCGCCGGCGAGGCGAAAGACCCTCAGCGCACCATCCCGCGTGCCATGCGCAGCATGCTGGCACGGCTCATCATTTTTTACGTTGGCGCCATCGCCATTCTGGTGGGCGTCATTCCCTGGACACAGATCCAGCCCGGGCAAAGCATCACCGTCAGCCCATTCGTCCGCGTCTTCGACCTCATGCACATACCCGCGGCCGCGCACGTCATCAACTTTGTGGTGTTGACCGCCGCGCTGTCCAGCATGAACTGCAACCTTTATCTCGGTACGCGCATGATGTTCTCGCTGTCGCGTGCGGGCTATGCGCCCAAGGCGCTGGGACGTATCTCCGGCAAAGGCACACCGCTTCCGGCGTTACTGCTCTCGGGCGCGGGACTGGGTCTTGCCACGTTGTTTGCATTCGCTTTCCCAGCGTCGGCGTACGTCTTTATGTTCGGCATCTCGCTGTTTGGCGGACTCTTCGCGTGGATCCTGATCTTCCTCAGTCATCTCGGCTTCCGCCGTCATTGGGGAGCAAAGGGCGTCTCTCATTTACCTTTCTTGATGCCGCTGTTTCCTCTGACGACCATCCTCGGTGCCTTGGCCGTGCTGGCCATCCTGATATCCACCTGGTGGGTTCCAGGGATGCGCGTCACTCTCGAAGCAGGCATCCCCTGGCTCTTGCTGTTGACGATTCTGTACTTCGCATGGGGCCGGCAACGCGGCAAGGCGGTAGCTTCGCGCTCGCCGCAGCCTGCCAGCGCGCCCGAGGCAGCGGAGTAATTGTTAGAACGCCGTTGGCTCTGTTTGACATCCCTCTTCGCAGGAGTCACCGCTCATGAAAAGCCTCTTCCGCGTTGCTTTGAAGGGGCGCGCCTTTAGGCGCGCCGTAAAACCGTCGAAAGCTGCCGGCTTTACAGGCTGCTGAAAAAGTCGGGCTTGACATGTTTTGAAGGGGCGCAGCTTTAGCTGCGCCGTTCTAAGCCCTTTATTTTTGTCATCCCGAGCGGCCTTCAGGCCGCGAGGGGATCTGCTGTTTCGACTTTTTCAGCAGCCTGTTTAGCCACCGAGGGAACTCGCTTTCGCGTCTGCAAAATTCGAGTTCCCTCAGGGGCTGAAGTGACTGTGTCGCAACCCACCGAGAGCGTTTGCGGTGGAGCAAGATCGCCGAAAATTCGTTGACCGAGCCGCGCAGCGGCGGCTTTGTAGTGAGCACGGGGCGCAAGCCCCGTGTCAAGTGGGAAAAAAGATGAGCCGCGTAGCGGCGAAACCAGTTGCGACACAGTCTCTGAAGCCCGGGCTTCAAGATGGCCCTGTTCGGCGCGGCTCTCAAGCCGCGCCCCTTCAAGCCGCGCTCGCAGAGGAACGCCAAATGTACCGCTGAAGCGCTGCTCCACCCGGGCTGATCAATTCTTAGTTTGCTCTATATCTACCCGCCTGATGTCCCCGCCTGCTTGAACGTCCCGTACGGCGACTGTTTCGGCGCCGGAGCCTGCGGGACGACATATTTCCGCATGGCTGCGTCGCACACCGCGTAACCCCAGTCAATCAGCCGATGCTGTAACCCCAGGTCCAGCGCCTCCAGCCGCGTCGGAGTGGCGGCGAGCTCTTGCGTAATCTTGAAGTCGCACTGTAGCGCTGTGTTCAGGTGGTAATTCGCGATGTTGGTCTCAATACCCCAATAGGTTCCCTCGCGCTCTTTGTTTTCATAAGCCGCGATCAGCACCCGTTTGCGCAAGGCTCCGACCTGGTTGTCGATCACCTCCAGCACCCGATACGCCTGTAATAGCCATTCGTGCGCCGGATCGGCTTGCATCCCAAGGGAGGCGCCGCCATCGCCGACCAGGATTGTGGTGCAGCGCTTCCATGCCGTCTCCAGCCCGAGGTTGTCGTAAACGCCTCCGTCGGTCAGCACGATGGTTTGACGGAAGGCGGGATACTCGACGCCCGGTGGCGGAGGATCTTGCCCGTCCTGGAAGCTGTTGGGATCCAATTCGAGCACTGCCGGCGAAAGCACCGGTGGAAAGGCGGATGAAGCGGCGACCACTCTGGCCAGCTCGAGGGCCGGATTCATCACCAGGCCTACGATCCAGTCGCCCATGAAGGGTTTGGAGAAGCGCCACAGCACGCCGGTTTGCAGGCTGGTCGCGTTGAACACAAAACGCGGGTCGTCGGGCAGGTCTTGCAGCGTGATGTTGCCGAACAGATAGTCACGATAATGCTTGGCTACTGCGTGCGAGACTCCGCCGAACAGGCCGCTAATCACCGAGCTGACGTCGATCGTCTTCGTTGCCACGTAGCTGATCGGCTGGGTTATCAGTTGGTCGAAGTTGAGGGCGCAATTCCCGCCGTCAAACTGCAGTTGTTTCCAGTTCATGGCCAGTACGCCACTGGTGATCGAACCGCCAGAAACGCTGGAGATCCGGGCGAGCTTCGGCAGGTAGCCCAATTCATTCAAGCGCCAGAGAGCGCCCAGATGAAACAACATGGCGCGGTATCCGCCGCCGGAAAGACACAACGCAATTCCTGCCGACGGATGGGGCGGGTCGTCGGGATGGTCATGGACGGGTTGGGCTACCGCCGCCGGTTTGGGCGTTGCGGGATCGTCTGGCATAAGTCCTCCAGTTCAAACTTGACAGGTGAAGGTGAGTGAGAGGCATTTCGGTAGAGCGGACCTTCAGGCCCGCGTCTAAGGGTTACTCTCGGACACTGGAGCCCCGGAGGGGCGGCACGGGAAGAGTATGAATCTGTCGTACCTACGGCACTCGGATTATCGAGGGGCGCCGCAACGCGGGCCTAAAGGCCCGCTCTACCCGCCGACCACTCCATTTAAAGTCCCAAACCGAGACACCCGCACTCTAGCACTGTTGCCACTGAACTCAAAAGGATTTAGGGTGTGACCGGCAAGGATTCCGATTACCGCGGACGCTCGTACGGCACTGCCGCCGCGGGCGCGCCGGCCAAATCTGATCGCGAGGCATTATGAAATATATCCTGCGCATTCTTTTTTTCCTCTCTCTGGTTACCATTCTCACGACAGCACAAACCATGAAGCCGCCCCATACCGAAGCCAACGCCAAGTTCGCCCAGATGTGCGACCAGTTCGTCAAGGACTCGCTGGCGCTCTCGCCGGTGACCGCATCCGCAGCCGGTTATCACAAACATAAGGACCCCAAGACCGGCAAGATGATCGCCCTCGATGCCCAACTCGACGACGTCAGCGCGCAGGGCATGGCAGCGCAGGAGAAGTTCTATCGCGCCTGGCGGCAGCGCTTCCAGACCGAGACCCCGGTCGCGTCGCTCAACCCGCAGGACGCCGCGGACTACCGTCTGATTGACGACCAGATCGCGCTCAACCTGCTCGACTTCGAGCATATCAAGAGCTACAAACACAATCCGACCGGCTACGTGGAGCTGATCGGCAACGCGATGTTTCTGCCGCTCACCCAGGAATATGCCTCGAAAGAAGTCCGCGTCGGCGATGTGATCTCGCGCATCGGCCAGATTCCGCGCTTCCTCGAGCAGGCCAAGTCGGAGCTGACCGACTCTGACCCCATCTTCATCTCCACTGCGGTGGACGAGAACGAAGGCAACCTCAACCTGGTGGACAGCGTTGCAGCCGATATTCCAGCCGGATCGCCGCTGAAGGCGCAGTATGACAAAGTGGCGCCCGCGGCCAAGAAGTCGCTCACCGATTTCAACGGCTGGATGAAGAACGACCTGGCCAAGCGGCCGGCGAACGAACGCACCTGGCGTTTGGGCAAGGAATGGTACGACCAGAAATTCCGCTACGTCATGGAGACCTCGATCACGCCGGAACAGTTGCTGGCTGACGCCGAAGCCAAGCTAAAGGCGGTTCGCGCCGAGATGCTGCAACTGGCGCTGCCGCTCTACCAGCAGATATATCCCGGCCAGGACGATTACAGCAATCTGCCCGCGCACGAGCGCGAGAACAAAATTATTCGCGCGGTGCTGGACAAGATCAGCGATGAACATCCTCAGCGCGATCAGTTGATCGAGGCCGTCAAGGCTGACCTGGAAGGCATCAAGCAGTTCATCCGGGAGAAGAAGATCGTTGCCCTCGGCAGCCGCGACAACCTGAAGGTGATTCCCACGCCGGAGTTCGAGCGCGGCATCTACTCCGTCGGGGGCTTCCACAGTGCGCCCCCGTTGGAGCCTACCGCCGAAGCCCAATACTGGGTGACCCCCCTCGATCCCAAAATGCCCGAGGCCAAGGCGGAGAGCAAGCTGCGCGAGTACAACAACTACGCGCTCAAGTGGCTCACCATCCACGAGGCGCTACCCGGACACTATGTGCAGGCCGAACACGCCGATGACGTGCAGCCTACTACGCGTCGCGTATTACGAGCCCTATTCGGCAACGGAGCGTACGTCGAAGGCTGGGCGGAATACATCGCCGATGTGATGACCGAGGAGGGCTATCTCGATCACAGTCCGAAGTTCGGACTGGTGCGGCGCAAGATCACGCTGCGCGCGGTGTCGAACACCATCCTCGACATTCGCCTGCAAACCATGAACATGACCGACCAGCAGGCGATGGACCTGATGCTCAACGACACCTTTCAGACCCAGGCCGAAGCCGATGGCAAACTGCAGCGCGCCAAGCTGAGCTCGACGCAACTGCCCACGTATTTCGTGGGCATGCGGCAATGGTGGGACCTGCGCAAGAAGTATCAGGCTGCCAAGGGCGGCGCCTTCACTCTGGAAGAATTCCACAATGCGGCGCTGGACCAGGGCGCGCTGCCCCTCGAGTACCTGGAGAAGATTATTCTCCCGCAGAGCCAGTAGGGTTGATCCTCAAATGCATCCAACGCCGGTGACAACCGTCACCGGCGACAACCTCCAACCCGACTTTCTCGGCCTGGGGCTTTTTAGCGCTCCCCAGGAACATAGACTTGGTCCGCCGAGACCAGGTCCACTTTCCGCTCCTCGGTGCTTAACTTCACCGGTTCCAGGCCGCCCTTCTTCTTGGGCTCCGCAAGAAACGACAACAGATACTGATGGTTCAAACGATCGGCCAGGTCACGCAGGTAAGGAGCAAATGCCACCGCCGGCCCATTGAAACCGATGTAATACGATTCACCACCGGTTTTCGCCGCAACCTGTGAGAGGTAAACCTGGCCCCAATATACCCCCCAGTCACCAAGGCCGTACCCGCCAACACCCGGGTTATAGATCGCCGAGACCACTACACCGGCGCGCTGAGCATCCTCAATTGCATCGGCAAGATAGGGATCTAACAAATCGTTCTGACCGTAGTAGGGATCGACTCCGTCAGTAACCATCAGCACTTCCCGGCGACTGCTGCTCTTCGGCCAGTGCTTCACCAGATTGCTGAGAGAGAAGTACGGGCTGCCATTGGCGCCGCGCATCCCCAAAGGAAGGCGAAGGGCTTTCGCAGCCAGGGTGTGATCGCTGGTCAGGTTCTGTTCGATCCGGGCGATGCCGTTCTGCATGTAGGCAACGCCAATCTTGGTCGAGCTGGGCTGTCCCAGGATGAACTGGCGAATGTCCCCCAGTTGTGTGCCCAGGCTCGTCGTAGAACCATCGTCGAGCAGAATGAAGAATTCCAGTGCGGCATGGTCTCCCTGGGCTGGCACCCAAGCGGTGACCTTGTCGCGCTCACGCCCCTCATTAACCACCACGTCTTCCGCGCTGATGACCGGCACGTTGGAACCTTGACGAGCTTCCTCCGTGACCACCATGTGTGTCGAAACTCCGTTTTCGGCCGGAATTACCTGGGCCGCAAGCCAGCCTGTGCCAAATGCTCCCACAGCCAAACCGGCTATTACATTGAGCAGAAATCTTGCCTTGTTCATGACGCCTCCTCCAAAATTCGGCCCTGCCCCCCACATCGGGCATCACATCGGCACCGAACTTGTTCTAGAGAGTTAGACGTGCCGCGCAGATATTCGCTTTTCGCTTCATGGGCCGGTTCCCTGTTTGACGCTCATGTAGGTAACAAAAATGAATTACTTTAGTACTTGCCATGGGTTACTGCTTGTGGTAGGCTTCTGTTAGCGCGCCACGGCTGCGCCACACTCGCTGCCCTCGGTCCCAGGCGTCGTGGTTTTGTGCCGCCCGCCATTGCGGGTTGCGGACTGAGGATGCGAAGCTGACGGGTCACCTCTTCGACCCGGTTCCGGCGTCCGGCCGTCGCGTCGCCCATCCCGCGTGGACGAATCCGGCCACCGCCCTTGCCGGTGGAACTCTTGTGCGCATTTATCACCACAGAGACACAGAGGCACAGAGGTTTTAAGAAATTTGATTTCCCTGTGACTCTCTCCGTGGTGAAAGATTGCTGGCCCGGTGTCACAACCACGGAGCACACGGAGATCACATATGTCTTGAGAGATTTCATCTTCTCCGTGTCCTCCCGTGATCTCCGTGGTGAAAAATTGCTGGCCCAGCGTCACCACCACGGAGCACACAGAGAATCACAGAGGTTTCAAAGAGATTCATCTTCTCTGTGTCCTCTGTGCCTCGGTGGTGAAAATCCCTCCGAACCGCAGATTCTGCCGCTAACCCCTTGCTGCTCAAGATTTTGCCTGTAACTCCTTGGCCTGCAAGATTTTGCGAGGGAAAGTTTTTTCTCGCCCTGTGTTTTCAATATTTTGCAGACAGGCTTGGGGAGGGGGGAAGCGGCCAGCCCTTCGGCTGCAGGCTTTCAGCCCGCCGAACAGCGCATAGCTCTTCACGGTTTGTATCAGGGCACGACTTCCAGTCGTGCCGGACAGGGCTCAACAAGAGGTCGGGCTTTAGCCCCTGCACTCGTAAAACAAGCTCTATCCGGGGCTAAAGCCCAAGTGCCTGGGGTTGGCCGACGTGCGGCACGGCTGAAAGCCGTGCCCTGATACAAACCACTTCACCACGGAGGCACGGGAGAACACAGAGAATCGGTTTGGCTGAATACGAAACCTAAACTGACGGCTGATAGCTGATAGCTGAATGCTTAATACAGGAGAACTCATCATGCGAACTTGTGAATATGTAAGACCGAACGGCCTATTCTGCGGCTCGCCCGCCACCCGCGGCCGCGACTATTGTCACTGGCACCTGACCTGCGTCGCCCGCCGTCTGCGTGCCGAAAAGCAGGAAGCCACCCAGGACAACACCCCGCTCGAACTGCCTCCGCTGGAGGACGCCAACTCCGTGCAGTTGGCGGTGATGATGGTCATGGACGCCATGTTGCGCAACCGCATCGGCCCCCGCATGTCGGGACAACTGCTGTACGCGCTGCAAATCGCCAGCTCCAACCTGAAGCAGGGCGTCTGCTTCCATCCCAGTCAGCAAGCGAGCGGCGAGGATGCCAAGCCCGAAGATGTCACCCGGTGCAGCAGCTATGACAGCCTGGAAGAGGACTACGGCATCCAGGAACACGCCGAGCAACTGCGGGCCAGTGAGGCCAACCCGCGCCTCAACGCCCCCGAAAAAGCTGAAGCTGAGCAGCAAAAGGCCGAGGAGGAGAAAGAACTGAGCGAAGAGGAACAGTTCCGCCGCTGGGTCCGAAGCCAGGGCTATTGTTTCGGCGACGCTTTCGGCCCCGGGAGTCAAAGTTGGGAAATCCTATTCCCCAAATGGCGAAGGGAGATAGAGGAACGCAAGCGCCACTGGGACAGCATCCGCCACGACCTGAGCGAGGCCGCCAACAGCGAAGACCTGGAGCAACTGAAAGAACTGGTGGCCGATTGCTACCGCAGGGCCGGTGTGCAATATGAAGCCGAGGGATGGAAGCCGGCGGGGCCGCAGAAAGTTTTGTTCCCGCGCAAGCCTCCAGAAACTGTGCAACAGGAATGGTACAAGCAGCGCCACGAAAACTGCAGTGCCGAGCTGGACAAGCGGATTGCGCAGCAGGAGGCCGCCCGCCAAAAAATTAGCTGATCGCGCAACCCGCCAAGTCGCTGTCAAGTTACGGACTGCCAGCGGCGGACCACCAGGCAGAAGCGCGTTCCGGAGAGGAGAAAACCAGGTGACGGGCAAAGGAAGGCGCAAGAAAAGGGATAAGGCTGACCGTTTCCCATTGGCGCTACAATAGACAGAAGGAGAGCTCATCTTAATAGACGATTCCGGTTTGTATCAGGGCACGACCCTTCGGCTTCGCTCAAGGCAAGCTTTTAGTGGTGCCAAATGGGGAGTAGCAAAGTAACTAGTGGTGCCGAACAGGGAGTAGCAAAGTAACGGCTTAGAGTCCGTGTCAGAACTGTGTTTTGTTTGCGGCGGTTGAATGAAGTGTCAAGAAACCAGCCCCGCAGGGGCGAATCAGCTTAGCCCAGCATGGAGCCGCAGGCGGAATGCTGGGTAAAGTGGGAAGTGAAGCCGAGCCCCGTAGGGGCGGCACGGCTCTCACACAGACTCTTTAGCGCCTGCACCTGCGGCACGCGCTCCATCAGCGGCTAAAGCCCAAAGTTAGACAGGGTGCAATTACTATGCAGTTAACAGTCGTGCAACCGCAAGTTCACGAAGCTCGCTGGTGGGAGACGATGGCCGATGGACGTCTCCACTGCTATCTCTGTCCGCGTCACTGCCACATCGGAGAAGGCCAGAACGGCTTCTGCTTCATCCGCAAAAACGAAGGCGGACGCCTGTTGCAACTCGGCTACGGACGGCCCGCGGCGATCGCGATGGACCCAATCGAGAAGAAGCCGCTCAATCATTTTTTCCCGGGAACGAAGATTCTTTCGATGGGAACTGCGGGATGCAACATGGGCTGCTTCTTCTGCCAGAACTGGGACATCTCCAAGGCCAAGGCCGACCAGGTGAACGCGCTGAGCCTCAGCCCCGAACACGTGGTTGAAGCGGCGCTGGAGCATCACGCGCCGCATCTCGCGTTCACCTACAACGAGCCGACGATCTGGGGCGAATATGTCGTTGACATCGCGCGCGAGGCGCACGACGCCGGACTGAACACGGTGATGGTCGTCGAACGGCTACATCACGCGCGAGGCGTTCTTCGACATCTATCGTTACATTGACGCCGCCAACATTGATCTCAAAGCATTCACCGAAGACTTCTACGGCAAGATCACGCTCACCCATTTGCAGCCGGTGCTCGACACGCTGAAGTGGCTGCGCCATGAGACTGGTGTGTGGTTCGAGATCACCAATCTCATCATTCCGACGCTCAACGACGGCGACTCCGAGTTCCAGGAGCTATGCGGTTGGGTGCTGGAGAACCTGGGCGACGATGTGCCGCTGCACTTCACGGCCTTTCATCCTGACTTCAAGCTGCGCGACAAGCCGGCAACGCCGCCCGAGACGCTGCATCGCGCGCGCCGCATCGCAATTCAGATGGGACTGAAGTATGTGTACGAGGGCAACATCTTCTCGGACGGCGGAAATACGATTTGTCCCGGATGCAAGCAGGTGGCGATTACACGCTCGTGGCACTCGGTGATGTCGAACCGGTTGAAGAACGGCTGCTGCACCAATTGCGGCACTCATATTGCAGGAGTGTTCACGCAACCCGAAGCTGAGCAGCGGCGGGAATGGACGCGTGCGTTGACAAGCGTTCAACCACGGTAACGATTCAGCGGCCCAGACTGCCCCAATGCGCTTTGGACAATTTTTTTTCTGCCTTGTGGCGAAAAGTACTGCGATGCCCGCGACGGTCTTCCTGTTGAAAGCGGACCTTCTTGGCCTTTGAACCCCAAGTCGTCTTCTCTTTGCCGCTGATCCAATAGCTCTGATAGCCGCCTTTGTGCAAGTCGAAAGGCCGCTTCAGTTTTCCCATGTGGTCGAAGTGGGTCGATCCTTTCTTGTGAAAGGTCTCGAAGTACGACGGATACACGAAGTCGGTCATGGGAATTCCGTCGATCTCGAAGTACAACTCCTCTACTGGATCTGCGACTTCGTAGTCATACAGGCGGTTCTTCCTGGGTCCCGCAGAGTAGAGATTCGTGCCCGGATCGACCAGCATCTCGGCCAGTTCATGCGAGGCTGCGACGGTCACTTTGTCCTTCTGCTTCAGTGTTGTCCGGACAAAGACTTTGGCCATCGGCAGTCCTTCCGGGGTCACATCGTGATAGCCCTCCAGTTGTGCATCGTGCGCACTGTCGAGGAACACCATGGCCCAAGCGCCTTTGAGGAAGCCCGTGGATTTCACCAGCTTGGCTGGAGTTCCCCAGACCGGCGCAAAGTGCTCGTCCACAAACTTCTGCATGGCCGCGATCAGAGCGTCGAATTCCACGCCCAGCGCAGTCTTGGCATTGTTGAAGCACGCGATGGTGGGCACGCGGTTGGGATGAGCACACAGGGATGACTTTCGCGTCATGGTTTTCTCCAGTAACCAGACAACCCGTCTTGCTTCCTGCGAGGCAGTATACATATGGCAGCGAGCCGTCAAGCTATGCCGTTGGTGACGAGGAGCAGGAAAAAGGCGCGCTGCGGGAGCGCGCCTCGAAGAGAATGCAAGTAATCTCAGAATCCAGCCAGTTTTCTCGGAGCGCCGAGACCGGTGCACTGGTCCCAACCAGGTCCAGCGGGCGCGCCGTTGCTGCCCTTAGTCACGTCATAGAAGTAGGTGTGGTACAACCCAGGGTTCCGGTACCATGCGTAGGTCTTGGAGAGTTCCGACGCGGTGTGGTTGGCGAAGCTGCCAGCCGCATTGGTGATGCCCGCCAGAACCGGCGAGGAGACGCTGGTTCCACCGACCTGGCACCAACCGCCGCATCCTGTCGTGCTGTAAACCGCGACTCCGCTGTTGGGACTTGCATCCGCCGCCCAATCAGGCGTGCCACGGTGCGGTCCGGTGCGGTTGCCGATGATGAGCTGGTAGTTGGGCAGAGCCTCCATGGTACTGATGCCACCGCCGCTACCGTTCCAGCAATCCTCTTCCCCGTTGAAATTGCCGCTGCCGTCACGAATCACACGTGTGCCGCCGGCAGAGACCGTGTTCGGCGAGACGCTGGGATAGTCAGGTCCCAACCCCGAGTCGCCGGCCGAGGTGAAATAGACCACAGTGGCTACGTTCATGTACTGGTCGTAACCCAATTCGCCGTTGAACTCGCCGCCGTAGCCAAAGCTGTTAGAGACTTCACCGCCACCGAGTGCGGCCACAGCCTGACCCGCCAGGTACTCGGCAGCGCTCATGCCGTTCTGAAAGGGGTCACTGCAGAACTGCGAGACAATAATCTGGGCGTTGGGCGCCATGGCATGGGAATATTCCACGTCCAGTGCGGTCTCCAAGTCCCAGCCAGTTCCATTGCTGCTCGGGCATGAGCCACAGTCGCAGATGAATTGCAGAGTCTGGGTCGGCAAGCCATACTGGGCGTTGAACGCATTGAAGTCGGCTTGCAGCGTGGTGTTGTGACCGTAGTCCACCACGGCGATGGCCTTCGTCCCACCCGTGGCAACGGGAGACCCAGACCGGGGACATCCACTGGTCGGTGGGGTCACGCCGTAGATGCAGGCAAGGGAGCCAGGGTTCTCCGCACTCGCTGGCGGACTATTCGGGGTGAGGCCTTCCTCGGGAACGAAGATGTACAGAGGCGTCCGCGGCATCCCCGGACGCAGGCCGACAGTGCTGGGCGGAGCGACGATTTTGCCTTGGTCCTGGGCAAAGCCGCTGATCGCCAAAACCGTGATCACCAACGCGGTGAGCACAAGCAATGAACCTTTCTTCATTTACGTCTCCTTTTCTCTTCTCGCTGAATCAAGTTGTGAGCGCCGGTGCAGATACCAGCGCCGTTGGCTGACTATGACAGAAGTGCTGATCGCGGTTCACAGTGGGAGGTTGAAGGGCAAGCCACTCATCACTCAACTGTTTGCCCAGAGAAACTTGCTGCCTAGTCTTCCGGGCCGTCAACATTCCACCTTGGGGCAAGACAAAGTTCGACAAGAAGGTACTGCGGCAAGACGGTCTACTACCAGCTTCGTAGACCACCACAGTAAAACTATTCCTGGATCCAGGATCGAAACCGGTAAAGATTACCACAGCTCTTGTGCGCATTTGTGACCATCTAACGAGTTGAAAAGCATCGTGAGCAACCAGGAAGGAGCGTGTGGCCAAAGGAGGTGTGCGGCTGGCACACGCTTCCCGAGCTTTACATGCTCCGAAATCCATGGCTGTCGTGGCAGGGAAACCTTCTGGGAACCACTAACGCACGTAGTGTTCCAAGCAGTCGCCAATTGCAAGAATGACTTAGTAGCGAACGACCAAATCGGGCTGCACAAAGTTGCACTAAAATGCCGCTTTGCACCACATCCGACGGGGCGCAACCTTCCTGGCTCTAGGAACAATACGGCTGAACACGCAGGTTTCACACGTCCTACTGCGGCGATAGTAGGCAGTTCGGTAGATTCTCACCGCTAGACCATGACGCTGGTCGCATTGCGCGCCGCCGCTGGCTGCTTTATTGTTAACGGTTCGCGACCCAATCAAGATGACCGACAAGCACCAGCCCTCCCAACCGAATGCTCCGTTGCAAAGCAAGGTGAAGACCGACTCGCCGCGCTTCATGCGTAACCAGAAAACTATGGCCGAGATGGTTACACAGGTGCGCAACGAGGACGAGATCATCCGCCAGGGCGGCGGCGAGAAGGCGATCGAATCCCAGCACAAGAAGGGACGCCTGACCGCACGCGAGCGTATTGGGTTGCTCATCGATCCGGGGACGGAATTCTTCGAGTTGGGCGGCTACGCGGCCTGGGGCATGTACGAGGAATGGGGCGGTGCGCCCTCGGCGGGTACCGTCACTGGACTGGCTCGCGTGCAGGGACGCTTGTGCATGCTCATTGCGAACGATGCCACCGTAAAAGCTGGCGCGTTCTTTCCCATGACGGCGAAAAAGGTCATCCGCGCGCAAAACATCGCCATCGACAATCGCATTCCGACGATCTATCTCGTGGATTCGGCAGGCGTGTTCCTGCCGCTGCAGGAAGATGTCTTTCCCGACACCGACGACTTCGGCCGCGTCTTCCGCAACAATGCCGTTATGTCGGCAATGGGCATCCCGCAGATCGCGGCCATCATGGGCATGTGTGTCGCCGGAGGCGCTTATCTACCGCTGATGTGCGACCACATCCTGATGACCGAGGGCAGCGGGCTGTTCCTGGCCGGGCCGGCGCTGGTACAGGCTGCGATTGGCGCGAAGTATTCGGCGGAGGAACTGGGGGGCGCCAAGATGCACTCGCAGATCAGCGGCACGGTGGACTTCCGCGAACCGGACGATCAGTCGTGTATTGCGCGCATCCGTTTGCTGGTGGACAAAATGGGCAACCGTCAACTCGGCGTCTTCGACCGCAAGCCGCCGGAAGAGCCACTCTACCCGGCCGGGGAGATCTACGGCATCTTTGACGGTGACCCTGCCCGCCAGTACGACATGAAGGAGATCATCGCGCGCATCGTAGACGGCAGCCAATTTGGCGAGTACAAGGCCGAGTACGGTGAGACGGTGCTCTGTGGCTATGCGCGGATCGGTGGCTTTGCAGTAGGCATTGTCGCCAATCAGAAGACGCATGTGCAGCAGGTGGACCACGCGGGCGACAAACGCACGGAGTTCGGCGGCGTTATCTACACCGAGTCGGCAGAGAAGGCGGCGCGCTTCATCATGGACTGCAACCAAAATCTGGTGCCGCTCATCTTTCTGCACGATGTCAACGGATTCATGGTCGGGCGCGATGCCGAGTGGAGCGGCATCATCCGTGCGGGAGCGAAGATGGTGAACGCGGTGTCGAACTCGGTAGTCCCGAAGATTGCAGTAATTGTCGGCGGCTCGTTCGGCGCGGGACATTACGCCATGTGCGGTAAGGCTTATGATCCGCGCTTCATGTTTGCCTGGCCAACCGCGAGATACGCGGTGATGGCCGGCGCTTCGGCGGCGGGAACACTGGTGGAGATCAAGATCAAGCAACTGGAGCGCGGCGGCAAGAAGCTGAGCGAGGAAGACAAGAAGAAGCTGTTCGACGAGGTGAAGGCGACCTACGACGAGCAGACCGATCCGCGTTACGGCGCAGCCCGGCTGTGGATTGACAAGATCATCGATCCGGCGGAGACGCGCGAGGCGATCATCACCGCGCTGGAAGCGGCAGCTCTAAATCCCGAGGTGCCGAAGTTTAACGTTGGAGTGTTGCAAACGTAAAGCAGGGGCCGGTGGTCAGTTGCCAGCGCCACTCTTGCTGTCATCCCGAACTGAGGCGGCCCGGTTAGAGATTTCATAGAGGAGCTACGTATTCATGTCAGAAGAAGCCAGACCATCACCACCACGGAAGGCTTTTCATCTCACTACCGACGGATGGGCGGTAACCACCGCACTCATACTTGCTTTGCTTGTCCGTCTGGGTTTGATTCCCCGGGTGCCGTGGTAATCAATTCGTTCAACGAAGTTTCGAACCCGTCAGGAGCAAGCAAGGATGGCGCAAGGATCAATCGCTGTACCTCAAGTTCAAACACTTCGTCCCACGCGGTGGCTAGGTCAGCTTGTGCCTGGAGTTCTGTTGTTGGCCGCAATCGGCTGCCTCGGGAAATTTTGCGAGCAGTCGCTGTCGGCGTACAGCAAAGCGCATCACTTGCCCCTTCCAAATATCGAGTACGTGCTGTGGGCCATCCTGATCGGACTGGCGGTGTCGAATACGGTCGGCATCCCCGATGTTTTCAAGCCCGGCGTGGCGACCTACGAATTTTGGCTTAAGTCCGGGATCGTGCTGCTCGGTTCGCGCTTCCTTCTGGGAGATGTCCTCAAGCTCGGGGGAATCAGCCTTACGCTGGTTGTTTTGGAATTGGCGGTAGGGTTCTCCCTGATGACGCTGCTGGGGCGATGGTTTGGATTGAAGCCGAAGCTGACCAGCCTCCTGGCAGTGGGCTCAGCCGTCTGCGGCGTTTCGGCCATCATCGCCACCAAAGGCGCCATCGATGCTGATGACGAGGACTCCTCCTATGCCATTGCCGCGATTCTGGCTCTTGGCGCCATCGCGCTATTCACGTTTCCCTTGATTGGACACTGGCTGCATCTCGGCGATCGCGCCTTTGGTCTGTGGGCGGGTCTCGCAGTCGACAATACGGCGGAAGCGACGGCAGCCGGGGCCCTGTATTCCGATGCTGCGGGCAAGGTCGCGGTCCTGGCGAAGACGACGCGTAACGCGATGATCGGTTTCGTGGTACTCGGTTACGCAGTCTATTGGGCAGGCAAGGGAAAGGCGCAGGAAGTGGAAGGCAAGGCCTCATTCCTGTGGCGGAAGTTTCCGAAATTCGTTCTCGGGTTCCTCCTGATTTCCGCGCTGGCCACGGCCGGCATCTTCAACAAGGCGCAGATTGGCAGTCTGGGGAATCTGTCGAGATGGGCGTTCCTGCTGACGTTTGCAGGGGTGGGATTGCGGACCAACTTCAGAGAGCTCAAACTGCAAGGGCTGCGCCCGTTTGCCGTGGGAGCCATCGGAGAAGCCGTAATCGCTGTGGTCACGCTGGGAATGGTGTTGGTCGCGTCAAAGGTGTTCCAGTTGTGACATCTTGGGCGGGGCCGTCGTTTGCAGGTTGCTCATTGCCGCTAATTGCTAATGGCTAATGGCTGATTCCCTCACCCTCGTCGAATGCCCCCGCGATGCCTGGCAAGGCTTGCCCGGGCGAATCCCGACTGCCATCAAGGTCGAGTACCTGAAGGCCTTGATCGCCGTCGGATTCAAGCACATTGACGCGGTGTCGTTCGTCTCGCCTAAGGCCGTCCTGCAGATGGCCGACTCAGAGAGTGTATTGAGCGAACTCGATCCGCCGGACGACGTTGAAATTATCGGCATCGTGGTCAACGAGCGCGGGGTCGAGCGCGCGATCTCGACCGACGCTGTGCGTACCGTCGGCTTTCCCTATTCGCTCTCGCCAACCTTCCTGAAGAACAATCAGAACCAGACGCTGGAAGAGAACCTCGACATTCTGGAGAAGGTGAAACAGAAAGCCGACGAGAGCGGGCTCAATACAGTGGCCTACATTTCGATGGCGTTCGGCAACCCCTATGGCGACCTGTGGAACGCTGAGGAACTTCTGGAGGGCATCGGCCTGCTTGCCGACATGGACTTGCAGGCTATCTCGCTGGCCGATACCGTCGGATTGGCTACGCCGCAGCAGATTGCCGACCTGCTTGGCCCGGTACTGGAGAAGTTTGAAGGCGTCGAGATTGGCGTGCATCTGCATAGCCGCCCCGATGAGGCGGCGGCCAAAGTCCTTGCGGCTTATGATGTGGGTTGCCGGCGTTTCGATTCCGCCATCGGCGGCCTGGGCGGCTGCCCGTTCGCACAAGATGTGCTGGTGGGCAATACTCCCACGGAGAAGTTGCTGGAGGCATTGCGTAGTCGCGGCGTGGAGTTGCCACTGAAGAAGCCGATCACCGAGCCGTTTCGCCTCGCCGTGCAGATTGCGAACCAGTTCAGCGGCCCGAAGATGTGAGAACAGCCGCTTTTCGCTTTTCGCTTTTCGCTATTGGCTATTGGCTATTACCTGTTAGCCATTCGCATTCGGAAACAAAATGCCCTATTTGACGCTCACTCTCGACTACGATGGTCCTCTTGCCCTCATCACGCTGAATCGGCCGGACAAGCGCAACGCCATCAGCTACGAGCTGATTGACGAGCTACTGCGCGCCCTGGAAGAAGTCGAGCACTCGGCGGCGCAAGTCCTCATCCTGACCGGCGCAGGCAAGGCATTCTGTTCGGGAATGGACCTCGACAACTTGCGCTCGATCATTGGACGTACGGAAGAAGAAAACCGGGCCGACTCCCAGATGATGGCACACCTTTTCCGCACAATCTACGAATTCCCCAAGGTCACGATCGCTGCGGTCAACGGGCCGGCGGTGGCGGGCGGTGGCGGATTGGCAACTCTGTGCGACTTTACTCTGGCTTCGACAGAAGCCCGATTCGGCTATACCGAGGTGCGCATTGGATTCGTCCCGGCGATCGTCTCCACCTTTCTGCTGCGCCAGGTAGGTGAGAAGCACGCGCGTGATCTGTTACTGACGGGCCGCATCATCGGAGCAGATGAGGCGTTTCGCATCGGCTTAGCGAACGAAGTCGTTGGCCCCGACAAACTTCTGACCCGCGCGCGCGAATTGGCGGCCATCCTGCTGCAGAACAGTCCCGCCTCGCTGCTGGCGACCAAGCGCCTGCTCAAGAGGTATTCTTCCGCCGAACTCGAGCCAGCAAATTGCCGCTGCGGTGGACGAAAACGCACGCATCCGCACTACGGCCGACTTCCGCGAAGGCGTAAGCTCCTTTCTGGAGAAGCGTAGTCCGCAGTGGACGGGAAAGTAGGGCTTACCGGTCCGCTATGGGGCTGCCGATAAGCCGCAACGTTTCGTTTTCGGCTACAATTGCGGTTACCGGAATTGCTCGGATTTTGAAGCAGAACGTTCCAATATCTCTCTTGCCACAAAGCGTCTTTCAAGCAATATTCGTATCAGAGTTCGACCGACAGATGGCTGCGGCTGTCCTGGGCAAGCGCCGGAGAGGCGCTTGCCGCGAGCGTGTAACACGCTGCTGGAAAAGGGCATGGCGCAGCGAACACAGGGAGAAAAAATGACATTCCGTCTGCATTCCATGGTTGCGGTATTGCTGTTTCCTGCGCTCCTCTGCGCGCAGACCTCGTCACCCGCAGCCAAGACCCAATCGTCCAAGCCCGCGGCAGCGTCGTCTTCGGGCGGACCCTATCCCACCATGAGCGAACAGGCGAAACGGCGTGGGGAGCAGGTTTTTCAGATGTTCAACGACGGACAGACCGCTGCATTGTGGGCCACCTTCGCCGAGGCAATGAAGAAGAACTACGGAACTGAGGCCAAGTTTGTTGCACAGACCAAGGGCCTGAGGGAACGCTTGGGGACGGAGAAGAAGATGACCGATGAAAGCCTGCTACCTATGCTGTTGACGCCAGGCACGCTCTACTCCCGGCTCTCGGATTTCAACAAGGTCAACGTGCAGGTGATCACCAACGTCGCCATCGACGAACACGGGTTCGTGGCTGCCTTCCAGGTCGGCCCGGCACAAACCCCGTCTCTGGGACGCTTTGGCGGCTATAAAGACAAGACCCAGTTAAAACTGCCGTTCGCCGGCGAATGGTTGGTCGACCAGGGTGGGCGCTCCGTGTTCCAGAGCCAGAATTTGATGTCCGACGACCAGCGCTTCTCGGTCGACTTTGTATTGCTCAAGAATGGGCGGCCGTTCAGCGGGGATGGTAGCGACAACTCCGACTACTATTGCTTCGGTCAGCCACTGTTGGCGGCGGCTGACGGCTTGGTGGTCGACGTTCAAGACGGCTACCCCGACAACTCGCCGGGAAGACCGGTTGCGGATTCGTCCCGGGGCAATCTGGTCCTCATTGCGCACGGCAACAGCGAATTCTCTCTGCTGGACCACGTGAAGCAAAACAGCGTCAGAGTGAAGAAAGGTGACAAGGTGAAGCAGGGAGACGTGGTGGCGGAATGCGGGAATTCCGGTCCGACGCCTGCGCCACACGTTCACTATCAGTTGCAGAACTCCGCTGGACTCCCTTTCCCTGACTCGCTGCCGGCGCAATTCGTCGGCTACATCGCTAACGGAAAGCTGGTCGATGTTGGCGAACCGGTGCGCGGGCAAACAATCAGCAACGCCCCCGCAGGTGCGGCTGCGCCGGCGAGCACTGGTCAGCCGGACAGCAAAACCCCACCGGGCAGCAAGTGAGTCGCGCTTGAAAACCGAGAGCCGGCCGCTTCCGCAAGCGGCCCAACCACAGGTGTTCGAGACCAAGCTGCGCGTGCGCTACGCCGAGACCGACCAGATGGGGGTGGTGTACCACTCGAACTTCATCATCTGGTTCGAAGTCGGCAGGGTGGAGATGATGCGCGAGCTCGGCTTCACCTATAGCGAGATGGAGCAACAGGACGGTTCCCACCTGGCGGTCGTGGATGTGCGCTGCCGCTATAAGGCGCCAGCCCGCTACGACGAACTGGTCCTCATCCGGACATGGCTGATGAACGTGCGCGATTCCCTCCTGCACTTCGGCTATGAGATCGCGCGCGAAGAGGATGGCGCTCTGCTGGCCGAAGGCGAGTCGGTGCATATGGTGCTGGACCGGGAGTTCAAACGGACACGCCTCTCGCCGAAGTATCTGCCGTTGTTCTTGAAAGCCGCGGGGAAAAGTTGAAAGCACTTCACATCAACGGCAACGACCTGACCCTGGACGATGTGCGCCAGGTGGTTTTCGAGCAGCGTCCCATCTTGCTGGAACCCGAGGCGCGCGCCGCCGTCGATCGCGCTCGCGCGGTGGTCGAAGACCTGGTTGAAAACAATCGCACCGCCTATGCCGTGAACACCGGCGTCGGCAAGCTCGCCGACCTGCACATTGCGCCGGATGCCATCCGCCAGCTCCAGGTCAAGCTGATGCGCTCGCACGCTGCGGGGGTCGGCGAACCGTTGTCTGAGGACGTGACCCGCGGCATGATTCTGCTGCGCGCGAACTCGCTGGCCAAGGGGTTTTCGGGCGTCCGCGCCGTCGTCATTGACACGCTCTGCGAGATGCTGAACCGCGGCGTTCATCCCGTCATACCGTCGCAGGGAAGCGTGGGCGCCAGCGGCGACCTGGCTCCCCTGGCTCATCTCGGGCTGGTGCTGCTGGGCGAGGGCGAAGTCGTCTATCGCGGCACACGCATGCCCGCCGCAGGTGCCCTGAAGCAAGCCGACATCAAGCCGCTTGTGCTCGAGGCGAAAGAGGCCATCTCGCTCATCAACGGCACCCAGGGCATGCTGGCGGTGGGACTGCTGGCCACGCTCCAGGCAGAAATCCTCGCCGATACCGCCGACGTCATCGGAGCTCTCAGCGTCGATGCGCTGAAGGGTACCGACGTCGCCTTCGACGAGCGCATCCATAAGGCCCGGCCGCACGCCGGCCAACTGTTGGTGGCGCAAAACCTTCGCCGCATGCTGGAAGGCAGCCTGATTCGCGAATCGCATCGCGAGTGCCAGGCGGTGCAGGATGCCTACTCGCTGCGCTGCATCCCGCAAGTCCACGGGGCGGTGCGCGACACCCTTGTCCATTGCCGCGAGGTATTCGAGGTCGAGATGAACTCAGCGGTGGACAATCCTCTGGTTTTCCCGGAAGAAAAAAAGGTCGGCGCGCCGAAACGACCGATGGGAGCGCAAGTCCCCGGCGTCATCATCTCCGGCGGCAACTTCCACGGCGAGCCGCTGGCGTTTGCGCTCGATTTTCTGGCCATCGCGCTCAGCGGTCTGGCGGGCATTTCGGAACGGCGCCTGGAACGGCTGGTGAATCCCGCGCTCAACGAAGGATTGCCGGCATTCCTGGCGCCTGGCGCGGGCCTCAACTCCGGATTCATGATGCCTCAGGTCACGGCGGCAGCGCTGGTCAGCGAGAACAAAGTGCTGGCGCATCCCGCGTCGGTGGACTCCATCACCACCTCAGGCAACAAAGAAGACTACGTGTCGATGGGCATGATTGCGGCCAATAAGCTGCTGCGTGTCGTCACCAACACACGAAATGTTTTGGCCATTGAGGCGCTGGCTGCGGCACAGGCCCTCGACTTTCGCGCTCCGCTGAAGACCAGCAAGCGCGGAGAGGCAGCTCACGCGGCGATCCGGTCTGTGTCTTCCACATTCACCGAAGACCGCGTTTTCACCCCGGACATCGAACGCGTCGCCAAGCTAATCGCCAGCGGCAAGCTGGCGGAGGCGTTGCGCTAGGAAAGCCGCCTTTCGCTGTTCGCTTTTCGCCTTTCGCGGTTCGCGCTTCGCCTTTAGATCACGACGAACTTCCTTCCTAACGTGTCATCCCGACCGAGGGCTTTAGCCCGAGCGGAGGGACCTGCGGTTTGCTGGCGGCACGCTACTGTTTACTACTCCATAAACTTGGCCTGCCGATTTCGCACTTTCCCGTTTTGGGATGATTTTACCAGTTCGTCACCACCCCCTCCCCCCACCCCTCTCTTGTGGAATCAATTGGTTAGCCGGAAATTGCCCACAAAATATTCCATCCACGCGAGTTACAAGGATGCTATGACATCCAAAGGAGTTACAGGCCGAGAATCCTCCCGTTTTGGAAACTTCTGCGTGGGTGGCATTAACCAAGTGGTACATCGACACCGATGCGCCCTAATCCCTAGAACCTACAAGCAGTCTCACAAATGGCGCAATCTGCGGTTTGTATCAGGGCACGGCTTCAGAGGCTGCTGAAAAAGTCGCTTATTTTGTGGCCGCTTTTCGCCGTGGTCGTTTTTTTTGAGTAGAGCCGCCGTTCGGCATCGCGTTTTTGCTCTCTGCGGGGCTTGTTTTCGCCCAGCAGACACACGACTCCCGGCGCTTACTGCGCCGGAACCGGAATTAGTCTCCGCAGCTTTACCATTCGCAGCAGATTGTTGGCCGTCGCCAACAGGCGAAACAGCCAATCGATCCGCTTTACCCCTTGCAGCTTGAACTTGCGCATGATGCTGTCCAGCTTGCCCCAACCAAACACCATCTCCACCAGTTTGCGTTTCTTCTGGCTGATGGCCAAGCCGGGATCGTTACGTTCGGCCTCGGTCAGAAAGTTCGGCCAGTGGGTCGAGTCTTTTTCGTATTCCGCCACATGCGGGGCAATCCGGCGTTGCCGCAGTCCCGCGATAAACTTCTCCTCCTGATACAACTTGTCGGCTCCCAGCGTGATTGGCTTCCGGCTCGGCGCTCGATTTCCGGCTCCTCGCGCCATCTCGTCCAGCATGGCCAACGCCGCCTCCCGCTCCGCCGTCGTACTCGACTGCGTGGCACAGGCCGCCACCACCAGCCCGTTACGGTTCTCGACGATCACATGCCCCAGGTAACTCGGCTTGGCCTCCCCGGCCGTGCTCTTCTTATACAAGCGCGCTTCCGGGTCCGTCCTTGACTCATGCGTGTCGCGCAAACATTTCTTGCCCCTCGATCCCGTGCCCTTGGTCGGGGGCGGATCCTTGGGCTCGAAACTACGCCGATTCGCCCAGGCTTCCAGCAGCGTTCCATCCACCGTGAAGTGCTCTTCGCTCAGTAAACTCTGGGCCCGCGCCTGTTCCACCACCGCCACCAGCAACCGCTGCGACACCTCGCCCTGCAGCAAGCGGTCGCGATTCTTGCTATAGACCGTCGCATCCCAGGCCAATTCATCCATCCCCAGACCCACAAACCAACGGTACAGCAGGTTGTAATCCACCTGCTCCATCAGTTGCCGCTCACTGCGCAGCCCGTACAACACCTGTACTAACAGGGCCCGCAGCAGTTGCTCCGGAGGTATCGAGGGCCGTCCCCCGCGGGCATACAGCCCGTCAAAATGCTGCGACAGCTCGCCCAAGGCCTGATCGACCATCTGGCGGATCGCGCGCAAAGGGTGCTCGGCAGGAACCCGCTGCTCCAGGTTGATGTAGCTGAACATCGCCTCTTGTTGCTTCTCATCTCCACGCATGCTACTTACATACCCTACTTGCCTGTGGAAAGGCTCGTACCTCCCGAGGTACCATCGACTTTTTCAGCAGCCTCTTCAGCCGTGCCGAGAGGGTTCGCTTTTCCAGCGGGCTTCAGCCCCTGTAGCAGCGACTAAAGCCGTCACTTGGGCCGCAGGCGTGGCACGACTAGAAGTCGTGCCCTGATACAAATCTGACCCCGACTATTTATGAGATCAGCTCTAGCCCCATCCCCTGATTTCAAAGACCGTTCCGCCCGCTTCCGGACGTAGAGACACTAAGCCTCCTGCCGCGAGTGTACCGTCCGGCCCGCCGCTGTCAAGATTACGAAGGTACAGGTTGGGTAACTGTACTTTCGTAACAATCCGAGGTGAGGGTAACCTGTGGGTGTCTCAAGAAACTGTCACATATCAGCCGAGGCATCAGGCATGATGTCGAGAATAATCCCCTCTGTTATCGCCCACAATCTGTGTTATCTTCGGCTCACAAGTGTTGCCCCACACATTCGCGTTGTTTGAATGTGTGGGAACAAGAGACGAGACCTTGTATTGCACATCACAATTTGACGATCGATGGAGAAGTGAAGGGACGCGACACGGGACTAGACTATCCCACTCAACCAAAGGAAGGTTGAGTTGGGGCACGCATTATAAAAGGGCGCCCCTTTCGAAGTAGGTTATGGTTGCTGTGGGAAGCAGTAAACCAACGCCTTACGAAAGGAACACCCGATGGATAGCATCAAGTATATCGGCCTCGATGTCCACCAGAGCACCATCTCGGTGGCGGTACTCAACGCTGACGGCAAGCTGGTGATGCAGTCGGTGGTGGCAACGCACGCCACTGCCATTCTCGATTTTCTTCACGGTTTGCGCGGGACCGTGCATGTGACCTTCGAAGAAGGTACGCATTCCGCCTGGCTCTACGATCTGCTGGTGCGGCGCGTGGCCAAGGCGGTGGTTTGCAATCCGCGCAAGAACGCGCTGCTGAAGGCAGGCAACAAGAGCGATACCATCGATGCCCGCAAGCTCGCCGAGTTACTGCGCGCCGGGCTGTTGTCGCCGATCTACCACGGGCAGAACAGCACGGCTGCGGTGAAGCATCTGGGGCGCAGTTATGCCGCGCTCACCGAAGACACCACCCGCATCATGGGCCGGTTGAAGGCGCTCTACCGCAGCCAGGCCAATACCCCCGCCTGTATGAGTCCCTATTCAGCCGCATGAATCTGACTGATGTTCGAAGAACTGCGATCATTGCCCTGTTCTCAGATGACACTCTGTCAGACTTGTTAGTTCTGAAGGGCGGAAATGCACTAACCCTAGTTTATGGTCTCGGCAGCCGAGCCTCACTCGATGTAGATTTATCAATAGATGGTGATTTTCCTGATTTTGAAGATGCGAAAAACCGGATATTTCGAGCGCTCAGAACACAATTTCAAAAGGCAGGTTACACGGTCTTTGACGAACAATTCGAGGCGAAACCTGCTGTTCCAGGAGATGACGCTCGGTGGGGTGGATACGTGGTCGATTTCAAAATAATTCAGGCTGACTTATACGCCAAACTCGGCGGCGAGCCTGAGGCCCTTCGCCGAAATGCGTTTATCACGGGGCCACTGCAAAAGAGGACTTTCAGAATTGAATTGAGCAAGCACGAATTCTGCCGCGACAAGACGGAAACGGAGCTAGACGACTATACGGTCTATGTATATACGCCAGAAATGCTAGCAATCGAAAAGTTACGGGCCCTGTGCCAGCAGATGCCTCAGTATCGAGGTCGCGTCCACAAGACAGCCCGTGCTCGCGATTTTTACGATATTCACCTACTGGTGACACAAGCCGGCGTAAATCTCTCCGCGCCTGAAAACATCGATTTGCTCAAAGCTATCTTTGGTGCCAAGGACGTACCGCTGACCTTGATCCCCAAGATCGATACGACGCGGGAATTCCACGAGCCAGACTGGCCCGCAGTTCAAAACGCCGTGTCCGGCGAATTGAAGGGCTTTGATCATTATTTTAACTTTGTTGTTGAGCAGACGAAGTCACTGGAATCCCTTTGGATAGAATAACCTCCAATGCGGGTCATATTCCTTCTCACGAATTCCATAGTTAAGGTAAAAATCCAAATGGATTGGCAGCCGGTGTAATCGGGCGTAGCGGGGTTCTTCATATCCGGCGCGTTGCATGTAGAAGCCAATCGACTGATGATACGGATACATGTAATCGAGTTTTTTCAGAGTAGCGATCAATGTACCGACCGAGATCCTGTCCCTTGCGAATCTGTAGGCTTCCAGCACCTGGTAAACTCCGCCCGCGTACGCTGGGCGAACAGTAATATCAATCAGGGTCCGTTCCAAATTCGTGACGCCAAGATCTTCCCCTTGTGGCCCCTTAACTGTCCCGACCTCCAATCGGCCCGTATGCTTTCCGCTGATCAACTGGTACTGCCAATCTCTGTACCGAAACACGTAACTTGATCGGCGCTGTTCATTCGAAAACGCTCGGTTTAGTCCTTCTTGGGACAGGAGTGAGGATGGACGAGGCTTTGGACTCTGTTCCTGGTTCACATAGATTGTGACGGGGATTTGCTCGTTCAAACCGTGGAGGAAAACAGCAGTCGCATGTGACAGGTAAGAGTTCGGCTTCAAGGACAGTCCGATCTCGAACCGCGACGGCTCCCCCCATGCATATCTCAGAATGCGCCCGTAATCCTTGGACCTGAGGTCGAGCAGCCGGAGTCCAGCTTTTTCGAGGAATCTTATGAACTCATCGACTGTTGTCCGCTGTGTTAGCCGCCAGAAGCCGCGATTGCTGTCCAATATTGTTGCGAGTTCACGCTCCGAATAAACTGTCTTCTTTGCATCGTTAAACAGCTGGATGATGTCTGGTTTTGCTATGGTGATGCGCGACGGAGGGCCAGGCATATTGACATCTCCACAGGTATATATACCTGTGGAGATTATAAGTAAAGATTTCCCCGCATGCAAGCCTATACTCCGTATCAGCAGGTATATATACCTGCTGATACAACGTATTGGTATCCTGCTATCTCATAAGAACCATGAGTCCCTGCCGGATGGTTTAGAAGATCGCATGATGTCTGAGTAGGTATATATACCTACTCAGACTTCATGTGATCAAGTGCTTCGTGGCTCAACCAGCCCGAGAAAGCCCCCTTTGCGGAATATGAGCAGTCCATGAAGATCGATCCCAACCGCTTCAACGGTCTGGCCGGGGCCGCAGGCGCCGCCGAGTTGGCCCATCAGCCGGCAACGGCAGATTCTTACTACGCACAACTGTTGAAGAACTGCGACGACGGACGGCACTCGGACCGCCCGGAACTGCGCAGCGCCAAGATGGTGCTGGCAAAAAACGGACAGTAGGGCTTACAGAAATGACCGAGATTTCACGACCGGTCCAAGGAAATCCTAGAACCCATCTGGCATTGTTGACATCCTGCTTTGATTTGAAGGGGCGCGGCTTCAGGATGGGCCTTAATCGGCGCGGCTGAAGCTGCGCCCCTTCGTCGCATTCCTTGCGTTGTGGATGGCTTGTGGCCAGGCGCAAACCACTTCGGTATCCGTTATCGGGCCCCGGTTTTCCTAAGACGGGAAGGCGTAAGCGGCGAACACCCCACGAGTGCTGCGTTCGCACTCGCGGGGGATGTTTGAAAGGCTGAGCCAGGCGCCGAAACGTAAATGATCTTCCGCCAACTCAGCAGGTTCGTCGGCGTGCTCAGCGGAGCGAAAGTCCGGAGTTGTGCACTGCAAAGGGGACTCGTCAATCCAGACGCTTCTTAGGGGCATTCTCAGATCGCCGGTCTTGATCCAGACGCGTGACAGCTTGGGATAGGCCGTCACAATATTGTTGATTCTGCTTGTAAACAGCATGGTTCCTCCCCAGGTTGCGCATCTCTGCGCGGCTTTGGAGGGTGATCCTGAAAGACTGGCAGGATTCACTCGCCCGGTTTCACGTTGCACTCCGTGACCAGACGAGCGGTGCGATTAGGCGGGCATCGCGAGACGGGTCATGGAGCCGGGTTTCCGATTACTCGGAGGTTCGATTGGTTGATCGCATTTCATACATTGGCCAAATTCATTGGCGGCTTTAGTTTAGACGATGCGAGCCCATTTTGGTTCCAAAAAAACGGCGAAAGAAATGAAAAATCGGCGAGGCCCCAAGAGCGGAGAAATTCAAGGGTTGCCGCTGAGTTCCCTGCTCACCATGTGAGCCGGGTCACGATTCCCTGTGCGCAGCCGGTTCCATCCACCCCGCTCGCGAGATTAGACTGGAAGGTCGTAATAGCGAGGAATTATGACTACGATTGCTGCCACGAAAGGTCCGGAATCCAAGATCAAGGTTGACCCGTCGTCTGATGTTTACCGCTCCGAGAGTCATCCGCTCGACCCCTTGTTTCTTCCCCAAAGTGTAGCCGTGATTGGCGCTTCGGAGCGGCCCGGTAGCGTCGGCCGTTCCGTGCTGTGGAACCTGCTAAGCAGCCCGTTCGGCGGCACGGTTTTTCCGGTGAACTCGAAACGGCCCAATGTGCTGGGCATCAAGGCATATCCGACGGTGCATGACCTGCCCGACAAAGTGGACCTGGTCGTGGTCACGACACCTGCCGACACGGTTCCCGATCTCATCGCCGAGTGCGTCGAGCTGGAAATTCCAGCCAGTATCGTGATCTCGGCGGGCTTCAAAGAGCACGGCGAACATGGCCAGGAGTTGGAGCGCCAGATCGCACAGACCATTCGCGGCAAGATGCGGCTCATCGGGCCCAATTGCCTGGGGGTGATGAATCCGGTTCGCGGGCTGAATGCGACCTTCGCACGTTCGGTGGCGCGGTCCGGCAACGTGGCGTTCATTAGCCAGAGCGGGGCGTTGTGCACCGCGGTCCTAGACTGGAGCTTACGCGAGAACGTCGGCTTTAGTGCCTTTGTCTCCGTCGGCTCCATGCTCGACGTGAACTGGGGCGATCTGGTGGATTACTTCGGCAGCGATCCTCGGACCCACAGCATTGTGATCTACATGGAATCGATCGGCGACGCTCGCTCGTTCCTCTCGGCTGCGCGCGAGGTTTCGCTGAACAAGCCCGTCATCGTGATCAAAGCCGGACGTACGGCCGCTGCCGCCAAAGCCGCAGCGTCCCATACCGGGGCCCTCACGGGCAGCGATGAAGTGCTGGACGCCGCGTTCCGCCGCAGCGGTGTCCTGCGGGTGAACAGCATCGCCGACATCTTCTTCATGTCGGACGTGCTGGCCAAGCAGCCGCGGCCTCGGGGCAAGCGGTTGTGCATTCTGACCAACGCCGGCGGACCGGGGGTTCTGGCGACCGATGCCCTGGTCGCCGGCGGAGGCGAGCTGGCCGAACTGTCGGAAGAGACGATGAAAGCGTTCGACGCGATCCTTCCCCCCCAGTGGAGTCACAACAATCCGGTAGACATCCTCGGCGATGCCGAACCGGAGCGCTACGCCAAATCGCTGCAGATTGCCGCCAAAGACCCCAGCATTGACGGCATGCTGGTCGTCCTAACGCCGCAGGACATGACCGATCCGACGCAGATCGCCGAAAAGCTGAAGCCGTACGCTAAGGGGCTCGGCAAGCCGGTGCTGGCCAGTTGGATGGGCGGCGCGGAAGTCGCGGCTGGAGAGCACATCCTGAATCAGGCGGGCATTCCGACCTTCCAGTTCCCGGACAGCGCGGTGCGGGCCTTCAATTACATGTGGCGTTACTCCTACAACCTGAGAGGGATCTACGAGACGCCCACCATGCCGCAGCACGCCGATGCGCTGTTGCAGCGGGAAAAGGCTGAGCGCATCATTCGCGACGCTCACCAGTCCGGGCGCACGATTCTCACCGAGTATGAGTCGAAGCAGTTGCTGAAGGCGTACGACATTCCCACGGTGGAGACGCGGATTGCCGTCACCGAGCAGGAAGCCCTGCAAGCTGCGGAAGAGATCGGCTACCCCATCGTACTCAAGCTGTATTCGCTCACCGTTACGCACAAAACCGACGTGGGCGGCGTGCAGTTGAACCTGCGCGATGCGAATGCAGTGAAGACGGCATTCCAGGCGATCAAGCAGTCTGTTACCGAGAAGGTGGGCGCTGAACACTTCCAGGGCGTGACCGTGCAGCCCATGGTGAAACTGGACGGCTATGAGTTGATCCTCGGCAGCAGTCTCGATTCGCAGTTCGGCCCCGTCATCCTGTTCGGCACCGGCGGGCAACTGGTGGAGGTTTTCAAAGACAGCGCGCTGGCCCTGCCGCCGCTGAACTCGACGCTGGCCCTGCGCCTGATGGAGCAAACCAAGATCCTGCAGGCCCTGAAAGGGGTACGCGGGCGTAAGCCTGTGGATGTTGCCGCGCTGGGAGAGTTGCTGGTGCGCTTCAGCCAGTTGGTGGTGGAGCAGCGTTGGATCAAGGAGATTGACATCAACCCGCTGCTGGCGTCACCGGAGCGGCTGTTGGTGCTGGATGCGCGCGTGGTCGTGCACGGCCCAGAGATGACGGAGGAGCAACTGCCCGAAACCGCCATCCGGCCGTATCCGATTCACCTGGTCACCGAATGGACGATGAAGGACGGGAAGCCGGTGACCATCCGGCCCATCCGGCCGGAGGACGAACCGGCGATGATCGAATTCCACAAGAAGCTGTCGGAGAGAAGCGTGTACCTGCGGTACTTCCAGCCGTTGAAACTGACCCAACGCACCGCCCACGACCGGCTGACCCGAACGTGCTTTATCGACTACAACCGTGAGATGGCACTGGTGGCGGAACGCAAGACCGAGAGCGGCGAAACCGAGATTCTTGCCGTTGGCCGCCTCAGCAAGCTGCATGGCCGGGACGAGGCCGAGATGGCGGCCGTCGCCATCGATGCCGCTCAGCACAAGGGCCTGGGAACGGAACTGTATCGCAGACTGATTCAGATTGCTCGCGACGAGAAACTGAAGCGGGTGGTCTCCAACATGCTGCCCGAGAACCGGGAGATGCGGGCTGTCTGCGTCAAGACTGGGTTCAAGATGTACTCGAACCTCGAGGACAACCTGATCCGGGCGGAGCTGGATTTGTAGGAAGAGCTCGACCGCCGAGGTACCGGGACCCAAAGAAATCAAGAGCCTCCATGTTATGATTCGGAGCTTGCAGGAGTGTAATCGGCAGCGGTTGCCGCGATGACCGTGGTCCCCGATAAGCGCCGTCTTGCGCTTGCCGGGGTGGTTGTGGCATTCGCGTCCAAGGGGCGATTGACAGAGCGTGCCTAGCGAAAAACAGATAAGGTGGTCGCAGCTCAGGGTGGGGCTGACGGTACTGTTCTCGCTGGCTACGCTTGCCGTCCTCATCTTCGTCATGACCGGGACCACCGGTCTGTTCACTAAGAAAATCCTCGTTCGCGCTTATCTGGACAACGCGGGAGGCTTGCGGGTTGGCGCGCCGGTGCGTCTGGAGGGTGTTGACATTGGCAACGTCGTCCGGATTCGCGTGGTCTCCGATCCCAAACGCGCCCTGGTGCCGGTGGAAGTGGTCATGAAGATCACCACCAGATACGCCGACACAATGAACAAGCGCTGCCAGGTGCTGCTGACTACGGCCGGCGTTCTGGGTGAGGTTTTCGTGGACATTGATTGCCGGGAAGCCAAGGGCGGCCCTATGGAGAACGGCGACGAGCTACCCACCAAGGACGTGCCGCAATTGCAGGACGTGGTGCGCGCCAGCCAGGGCACGCTGCAAAACGTTGACACCCTGGTGAAACGTCTGGACAGCATTCTTTCGTACATCCAGAGCGGACAAGGCTCCATTGGCAAGGTGATTTACGATGCTTCGCTTTTCAATCGTGCCAACGACATGCTGACCCAACTGCAGGAGGTGGTGGGGCAGATCAACTCCCCGAATGGCACCATCGGCAAGCTCCTCAACAGCAACGAGCTGTATGACAAGGCGAACGCCTCCATCGATAACCTCAACAAAATCATCGACGAGATCAACAGCGGTAAAGGGACGGTCGGAAAGTTCCTGAAAGACCCCTCGCTATACGACAACGCCAACAAGACCGTGGCTGAGGCCCACCAACTCATTGGTGACGTCAATGCCGGCAAGGGTACGCTGGGCAGGCTCGCGAAGGATGAAGAGCTGGCCAAGAAAATCGACAACACGGTCACCCGCCTGAACAACATCGCCGACCGGCTCGATAAGGGCGAAGGCAGCGCCGGCAAGTTCCTGGTGGATCCTTCGTTGTACAACAATGCTGACCAGTTGCTGGTGGAGACGCGTAACCTGATCGCGGCCGTCCGTAAGGACCCCAAGAAATATCTGACCATCCATCTGAAGCTGTTTTGAGCAACTACGGACCGTCCTGCTCACCTGCCGGCATTTCTCAGTCTCAGTGCGCTTGTAGTAGTGTTTCTGGTGGAGCGTTTGCGGTCTCCTCTCTCCACGGGACGAACGCGGTCCTACCTATAGTTGCTACGCTCGGCAACAGTTTGCGGCAGCGTGACAATAATTCTTGCGAGGCAAAAAAATGCGGATCCGAATTCTCTTCGCTCTCTTAACCCTGCTTGCGGCCATTCTCTGTGCGGCGCAGACAGCACCTTCTGGCTCTCCGGCTTCAGAGTTTCCCAAACAAATCCCGGGTTTCGACGTAACCGCCATGGATAAAACCGCCGATCCCTGTGTGGATTTCTATCAATACTCCTGTGGCAACTGGATGAAGACCAATCCCATTCCGGCCGACCAGTCGCGGTGGGGCCGTTTCAATGAATTATTCGACAACAATCTTTACATCCTTCGCGACATCCTGGACAAGGCCTCTGCTCCGGGTCAGCACAGCGCGATTGAGCAGAAGGTCGGCGATTATTACGCCTCATGCATGGACGAAGCGACCATCGAGAAGAAGGGCGCAGCGCCGCTACAGCCTGAAATGGAGCGCATAGCGGCCGTCAAATCCAAGCAGGAGCTTATCCAGCAGGTCGCAAACATGCACCGGAACGGCATCGCAACGCTGTTCGCCTTCTACCAAATGCCTGACATGCACGATTCGACCCTGACCATCGCGAATCTCGACCAGGGCGGCATCTCTCTGCCGGACCGCGATTACTACCTCAAGGACGATGCGAAGTCGGTGGAGACCCGCCAGAAATACTTGGAGCACGTGCAGAAGATGTTCGAGCTCGCGGGTGACAAACCCGACGTCGCCGCCGCGGAAGCGAAAACTGTGCTCGCCGTCGAAACCGGACTGGCGAAGGCCGCCATGGACCGCACCGAACGCCGCGATCCCAGGAAGCGCGATCACATGATGCAGGCCACAGAGATCGCTAGTGCCGCGCCCAATTTCGAGCTGATCCAGTATTTCGCCAGCAACGGCTCACCGAAATTTACTAGCCTGAACGTGGGCAATCCCGACTTCTTCAAGACGGTGAACCAGCAGCTCAACGCGGTGTCGCTCGACGACTGGAAGACCTATTTGCGCTGGCGCACTCTCGACACCTATGCTGCAACGCTGTCGAAGGCCTTTGTCGACGAAGACTTCGCATTCGGCCGCAAGTATATGGCTGGACAGAAGGAGATCGAACCCCGCTGGAAACGCTGTGTACGTTCGACAGACCGCAACCTAGGGATGGCCCTGGGCGAACTCTACGTCGACAAGGTCTTCGGGCCCGACAACAAGGCACGCACGCTCAAGATGGTGCAAGCCATCGAGCAGGCCATGCACACCGACATCGGGCAATTGACCTGGATGTCAGACACGACCAAGCAACAGGCGTATACGAAGCTGCAGGCCATCGTCAACAACATCGGGTATCCCGACCAGTGGCGCGACTACAGCACTGTGGTAGTGGCTCGCGACGATTACGCCGGCAACGCCACACGCGCAGCGTCCTTTGAAGTGAAGCGCCAATACAACAAAATCCAGAAGCCGACCGACCGCAAAGACTGGGGCATGACTCCGCCCACCGTGAACGCCTACTACCGCGCGCCGATGAACGATATCAACTTCCCCGCCGGCATCCTGCAACCGCCGTTCTACGGCAACAACATGGACGATGCAGTGAACTACGGCGCTATCGGCGTGGTAATTGGACATGAGCTCACCCACGGCTTCGACGACCAGGGCCGCAAGTACGACGCGGAAGGCAATCTGAAGGACTGGTGGACTCCGGAGGACGGCAAGGCCTTCGAAGAGCGTGCCAACTGCACCGCCGAAGAGTATTCCAGTTTCGTCGCTGTGAAGGACGAGAAAGGCGAAGTGCACCTCAATGGCAAGCTCACATTAGGCGAGAACACGGCTGACAACGGGGGCCTCAAACTGGCTTACATGGCGCTGACGAATATCGTTGGCAACACGCCGGTGAAGCCCATCGACGGCTACACGCCGCAGCAACGCTTCTTCCTGGCGTACGGCCAGATCTGGTGTCAGAACGTCACCGATCAGCAGGCGCGGGTGCTGGCGATCACGGATCCGCACTCGCCCGGACGGTGGCGCGTCAACGGCGCGGTGCAGAACTCGGCTGCGTTCCAGGAGGCATTTGGCTGCAAAGCGGGCCAGCCCATGGTACGCGAGCCCGCGTGCCGGGTCTGGTAGGAGACGAAGCGCTTCACCACAGAGGCACTGAGACACAGAGAAGAAGCGGGGGCTTTCGCCCCGCAGGACAGAGCTCGCGGACTTAATTCTGTCTCATTCTGTCGTCTCAGTGTTCTCCGTGGTGAAAGAGTTCTTTTTCTCGGTGCCGCTGTGTCTCTGTGGTGATTAAGGTTGTACGCACCTGCTTTGCCACTATCCACTTATCACGGGCCGCTATCCCCTGGTTTATAGTGATCTGTGTCGCCGGTGAATTCTTTCCGTTCTCATCCCAATCGAATCCTGTTGCTGGTGGCCGCATTGGTTCTCCTTGTGGTATTTTCAGCCTGCAAACGAGCCACGCTGGTGCAGCACCAATACATGTATGTCTCGGTGCCTGAGACCAGCCTCCGCGACCGCGTTGCCACTATGTATAACAAGATTGGGACGGTGCACAACGGAGACCGCGTCGAGGTCCTGGAGAAGCAGCGGCGGTTCCTCCGGGTGCGCACCGACGGTGGGCAGGAAGGCTGGATCGAGGAGCGAAGCCTGGTACCGCAGGATGTTTACGACGCCTTCCAGAAACTTGTGCAAGACAACGCCAGCCAGCCCGTGCAGGCACACGGTACGACGCGCGCCGAACTTAACATGCACGACACTCCTTCCCGCGAGGGTGACCATCTCTACCAGCTCAAGGACGGCGAGAAAGTTGACATCCTGAAGCACGCCACCGCGCCGAAGAACCCGCCAAAAGCGGCAACCGCCGCTGCCGCGCAAACCGGGAAGAGCAGCGGACCACAACCCAGGCAGCAGGCGGCTCCGGGTTCCAATCCGACCCCGCCAGCTTCAGCAGTGAAGCCGACAGGGACGCCACCGCTTTCCAAGGCCAAGCCCGGGCAGAATCCTCCAGCGGCGGCCAAGGGCAAAGAAGCCGAGCCTCCCAAGCCGGTGATGGAAGACTGGTACCTGGTGCGTAATTCCGCCGGACGCGTCGGCTGGGTGCTGCTGCGCATGGTTGATCTCGACATCCCGCTTGAGGTCGCACAATACGCCGAAGGCCAGCGCATCATGGGCTACTTTGTGCTAAACACCGTGCAAGACGGGGACAAGCAGGTGGCGCAATATCTTGTATTGCTGAACGAGCCTAAAGACGGGTTGCCATGGGACTATAACCAGATCCGCATTTTTACCTGGGGCCGAATTCGCCACCGTTATGAAACTGCTTATCGCGAGCGCAATCTCGAAGGCCATTTCCCGGTGAAGACGGGACATCAGATGTTCGGGAAGGAAGGCGATCTGCCGACTTTCACCATCCGGAAAGAGACCGAAGACGGCCAGATGCTGGATGTTACTTACAAGTTAAATGGCCCCATTGTGCGCCGCGTGCTCACACCGGAAGAAGAGGCTGCAGAAAGAGCGAAACATGCAGCCGCGCACCCTGCCTCGCACGCCGCAAAGCAGGCGCCCGCGCACGGGAAACGCAAGCACCACTGATGCGATTACCGGCTGTAGAACTCAGCAATGGCCGTTACGACGCGTTGCTGCTCGTCTTCGCGCAATTCAGGAAACATAGGCAGCGCGAGCACTTCGTTCGCCGCGCGCTCCGACTGGGGCAGATCTCCCGCCCTATATCCCAGATAGGCAAAGCACTCCTGGAGATGCAGCGGAACTGGGTAGTAGATTTCGGTGCCGATGCCTTGTTGCGTCAAGAAACTTCGCAACTCATCGCGCCGCCACGCGTGTACCACATACTGATGGTAGATGTGATAGGCCTCGGAAACCGATGCCAGCAGCGCGATTGGCGCCTGAGGAGTTACACATTGTGCTTCCGGTTGCACCAATCCTGAACTCACCAGCAGGCCGTGGTAGCGGCAGGCCAGCATGCGTCGCTGCTGGTTCCAGCCGTCAATGTGCTTCAGCTTGACACGGAGCACCGCCGCCTGCAACGCGTCAAGGCGGCTGTTCCAGCCGATCTCCTCGTGGTAATAGCGCTGCCGGCTGCCATGATTGCGCAGCCTTCGGACATGCGCCGCCAATTCTTCCTTGTTGGTGGTGACGCAACCGCCGTCGCCATACGCGCTCAAGTTCTTGGTGGGATAGAAGCTGAATCCCGCGGCTGTACCCAGCGTTCCTGCTTTCTTGCCGCGCCACTTTGCGCCGAAGGCCTGGGCCGCATCCTCAATGATGTCAACCTTGTGCTCCTCGGCAATCCTGTCGAACGCGTCCATGTTGGCGCACTGCCCATACAGATGAACAGGCATCACCGCACGAACTTTGCAGGACCGCGATCGCTTCAGTGCGCCTTCAACGGCATCGGGATCGAGGTTCAGGGTGGCAGGATCGATGTCGGCCAGCACCGGAGTACCGCCGCAGCGCACAATGGCACTGACGGAGGCGAAGAAACTGAACGGCGTGGTAATGACGCTGCTCCCCGGTCCAGCTCCGGATGCGAACAACGCAAGCCACAAAGCGTCTGTGCCGGAGGCGCAGCCTACGCTGTCGCGTACTCCCAGATATTCCGCTGACTCACGCTCGAAACGATCCAACTCTGCCCCGCCGATGAAATGCTGCGACGTCAATACGGACTCGATGGCGGCCTTTACTTCCTCCGCGATGCTCTCGTACTGACGCTTGAGATCAAGCATGGGGACGGCTTCGTGTTGCACGGCGGTAGATGGTGAAGATTGCGATGGCATAAGGAAAAAGTTGATTCTAGCAGCCACAAGACGCCATTTCGTAAACATCGGCCTTTTGCTGGCTGTCGCTGCGGGCCCGCGAAACGTGATGTAAACTGGTTTTCTCGAACGGCGATGTCCCAACAGAAAATTCCCGTCGGAATTCTTGGCGCTACCGGAGTTGTCGGCCAGCGCTTCATCCAGATGCTCGAAGCCCATCCCTGGTTCGAGGTGGCGTGGCTGGCTGCTTCCGACCGCTCGGCCGGGCAAACCTACAGCGAAGCCGTACGCTGGCGGCTGAAGACGCCCATCCCATCGCGCGTGCGTGCGATGCCGGTATCCAACGCCTCGCCGGAGGGCGCGCCGCGCGTGATCTTCGCCGCCTTGGACGCAGGCATCGCGCGTGAACTCGAGCCGCAGTTTGCCGCCGCCGGTTGCGCGGTGGTGAGCAACTCCAGCGCCTTTCGCATGCACGATACTGTGCCGCTGATCATTCCGGAGGTCAACGCCGACCATCTCCCGCTGATCGAAAAGCAATGCTGGCGCCAGCAGTCGGGCGGCTATATTGTCACCAATCCCAACTGTTCAGCCATCGGATTGGTGGTTGCGCTCGCGCCGTTGCATCAGAAGTTCGGCATCGAATCGATCTTCGTCACCACCATGCAGGCGGTCAGCGGCGCGGGATATCCGGGTGTCGCTTCGCTCGACATCTTGGGCAACGTCATCCCTTACATCGCCAAAGAAGAAGAAAAGATGGAAGAGGAGACGCGCAAGCTGCTCGGGCGGTTGAACAGCGACCATGTCGAGCCGGCCTCATTCAGCATGACCGCGCACTGCAATCGAGTTGCGGTCGAGGACGGACATACCGAGTCGGTTTCGGTCAAGTTACGGCAGAAAGGCGACCCCGCCGAGATCATCGCAGCGTTCAACGATTTTCGTGCGACACCTCAGGAACTCCAATTGCCGCTGGCGCCGGCCCAACCACTCGTCTATGACGATGCGCCTGACCGTCCGCAGCCGCGCTTCGATGTAGACCGCGGCAACGGGATGACGGTTACGGTTGGACGCCTGCGTCCCTGCGGCGTTCTGGATTACAAGTTCACCGTGCTCTCGCATAACACGATCCGCGGCGCGGCAGGCGCGGCGCTGCTCAACGCCGAACTCCTCAAGGCGCAAGGCTACCTCTCGTGAGCGCCGACCTGCCACATTCTGCGATGGTGGTCCTCCACCCCAAGGTGCAGCCTTGATCGTCATGAAGTTCGGCGGCACCTCGGTCGAGGATGCCGCCGCGATCGACCGCGTTGCCAGCATCGTAAAGGGGCGACTGCGCGACCGTCCCTTCGTGGTGATCAGCGCCATGGCGAAAGTGACGGACCAGTTGCTCGCCATGGCGGCGGCTGCTGGACGGGGCGAACGCGAGCAGGCTCTCGACATGTGCCGTAATCTTCGCGAGCGCCATTACACCACCGCCGGTGAGCTGCTGGGTACGGGCCTGCACACCGACCTGCACACCGAGCTGGGCGCGGAGTTCGACTCGCTCGATGAACTGTTGCGCGGCATCGCCGCCGTGGGCGAGCTGACGCCCCGTACTTCCGATTACGTTGTTTCCTTCGGCGAGCGATTGTCCAGCATGATCGCCACGCCTGCATTTCTCGCGCGCAATATTCCTGCAACGCTGGTCGACGCGCGGCAGATCATCATCACCGACGCGCAGCACGGCCGCGCGGTGCCTCAAGTTGACGAAATCAACGACCGCTTGCAGGACCGCGTCCAGCCGCTACTTGAGCAGGGTCGCGTGCCGATCATGGGCGGTTTCATCGGCGCGACACGCGAAGGTGTCCAGACGACCATAGGTCGCGGCGGTTCCGACTTTTCGGCCGCGCTGGTGGGCGCCGGCCTCAATGCCGACCGCATCGAGATCTGGACCGACGTGGACGGTATGAAAACTACCGACCCGCGCATTTGCGCCGACGCCCGCCGCATCAAGGTCATCAGCTTCGAAGAGGCTGCCGAGCTGGCCTACTTCGGCGCCAAGGTTTTGCATCCGGCGACAGTGCTTCCTGCGGTCGAGAAGAACATTCCGGTGCTGGTGCTGAATTCGCGCAACCCTTCGAACGAGGGCACGCGTATTTTGTCGCGCGCGCCGCGTTCGTGTTCTCTGTTCAAGGCCATCGCCGCCAAGAACCGCATCACCATCATTGAGATCGTCGCCGCGCGGATGCTCATGGCGCATGGCTTCCTCGCCAAGGTGTTCGACATCTTCGCGCGCCATCGCTGCGCCGTGGATGTTGTGTCCACGTCGGAGGTCAGTATCTCGCTCACGGTCGACTCCAACGAGGCCATCCCGCAGATTGCGGCGGACCTGGAGGAGCTCGCCTTCGTAAAGTATTCGGGCCGCCAAGCCATCGTCTGCCTGGTCGGCGAAAATATCCGCGAGACCGCGGGAGTTGCGGCGCAGGTCTTCGACGCCATTCGTGACATTAACGTGCGCATGATTTCACAAGGGGCTTCCGAGATTAACCTGACCTTCGTGATTGACGAAGCCGATGTGCCTGAGGCCGTGCGCCGGCTGCACGCCAAGTTCTTCGCTGAGGTCGATCCCGAGGTGTTCGATTGAGTGGCCTAAATTTATTGGTGCTGGGACGCGGCAAGACTGGATCGCTCGTCTCCGAAGTGGCAAGCGAACGCGGCCACCGCGTGCGGAGCCTTGAAGCGGAGGACAATCCCAATGCCGGCTGGCTTACGCCAGCGAATCTGCGCGATTTCGATGCCGTCATCGACTTCACCGAGCCAGGCGCAGTGCTGGCGAACATCGAGGCTTGCCTACGAGCGAAAAAAGCGATGGTCGTCGGAACTACCGGCTGGTATGGCGAGATGGAGCGGGTCCGGCGCACGGTCGAGACGTCGGGGACGGGATTTGTCTGGGGCGCAAACTTTTCTTATGGCGTGAATCTGTTCTTCCAGATTGTGCAGGCAGCGGCTCCGGCGCTGGCACATGGTTACACCGGGCATATCACCGAGCGCCATCACATCCACAAGAAAGACGCACCTTCCGGCACCGCAATCGCGATACAGAAGGTCGTGGAGAGTGCGTCGGGCGTTCACGTGGAGATCACCTCCGAACGCGAAGGCGAGGTGACCGGAATCCACACCCTGGAGCTTGCTGCGGCGGGCGATCGCATTGTGCTCACCCACGAAGCCAAGTCGCGCCGCACCTTTGCTGAAGGCGCGGTGCTTGCGGCCGAGTGGATCGTTGGCAAAACCGGCTTCTACGACTTCAAGAATATTTTCTCGCAGCTTTGAAGGTGACCGACCGCGGATTTCCGCGGTTGAAATCTGGCCGGCGATACATTTCGAGCTGTGGAGGATTATCCTGTTGTCATGAAACTGCGTGGATGCGGTACTGCCCTCGTCACTCCCTTTAAGCAGGATGGAAGCCTTGATGAGCCTGCCTTGCGCGACCTGGTGCGCTGGCAGGTCGAGTCCGGCATCGACTTCCTGGTTCCGTGCGGCACTACCGGCGAAACACCGACTCTCTCGCACGATGAGTGGTTGCGCGTAGTTGACCTGACCATCGAGACCGCCGAGGGCCGGGTGCCCATCATGGCCGGCGCCACCTCGAACAACACGCGCGAAGCCGTCGCCAAGGCAAAGGAAATCTCGTCGCGCCCGGGCGTCGACTATGTTCTGACGGCCACGCCGTACTACAACAAGCCCACGCAGGAAGGCATCTACCAGCACTTCCGGGCAATCGCCGAGGCCTCGGCAAAGCCGCTGATGCTGTACAACATCGCGGGACGAACGGGCACCAACATCGAAACCCCCACGCTGCTGCGTCTGGCCGAGATTCCCAACATCATCGCAGTGAAAGAGGCCAGCGGCAATATCGCGCAGATTGCGGAAGTGTGCGCTAACGTGCCCGAGGACTTCCTCGTCTTCTCGGGTGACGACGCGGTCACGCTGGCGGTCATCGGACTCGGCGGCGTCGGCATCGTCTCCGTTGTGTCGAACGAAATTCCAGCGGAGATGACGCGCATGACGCAAGCCGCGCTGTCCAACAAGTGGGACACCGCACGCCTGCTTTTCCGCAAATACCTGCCGCTGATGCAGGCAAACTTTATCGAGTCCAATCCCGGCCCTGCAAAAGCCGTGCTGGCCATGATGGGGCGCATCGAAGAGGTTTATCGCCTGCCGCTCGTTCCCATGAAGAAAGACACCCGGGCCAAGCTGGAGAAGGTCGCGGCCGAAGTTGGATTGCTGCAGACGCAGCCGGCCGCGCGCTGACCGCTGCATCCTGTAATCCTGGAACCGAACGTGTCATCCCTGCGTTGAGATGCTGGAGCGGGCGGCAGCCAACGTTTATACTTCCCGCCATGCGCGAACTTCAGCGGCAAGTCGAGTCGCTCTACGCTATGGGCGTCGACGCAGCCACGTTTCCCGGGTCTGGTAATGTCTTCTCGCAATTCCGCGATGCCCTCAGCGCCGGGGCGATTCGCGCGGCCGAGAAGCGCGATGGCCGCTGGCAAACCAACGCCTGGGTGAAGCAAGGCATCCTGCTGGGCTTTCGCATTGGCAGGCTGGCCGAGAGCGGTGACCCGCGCGTGCTCTCCTTCGTTGACAAAGATACCTACCCGGCTCGCCACTTCTCCACGGCTGACAATGTGCGGGTGGTCCCCGGAGGCTCGTCGGTGCGTTGTGGAGCCTATGTCGCGCCGTTGGTGGTATGTATGCCGCCGATGTATATCAATGTAGGCGCGTACGTTGACGAAGGCACGATGGTCGATTCGCACGCGCTGGTCGGCTCGTGCGCGCAGGTCGGGAAACGCGTACACATCAGCGCTGCGGCGCAAATCGGAGGAGTGCTGGAACCGATCAATGCGTCACCAGTCATCATCGAAGACGACGTCCTGATCGGTGGGAACTGCGGAGTGTACGAAGGCACTCAGGTCGGCACGCGCGCTGTTCTGGGAGCGGGCGTCATCCTGACGCGGTCGACGCCGCTCTTCGATACCGTGAAAGGCGAGATCTATCGCGCTACGGCAAGCGAGCCGCTTCGCGTTCCCGAGGGAGCGGTGGTCGTGCCGGGTTCGCGCGCGATCTCCAAGGGGAAGGCCGTGGAGTGGGGCCTGTCGTTGTACACGCCGGTCATCGTGAAGTATCGCGACGAGCGCACCGATCGCGGAGTGGAACTCGAAGACATTCTGCGGTAGAGCAGTTTGTCGTCTGGTGACGACTCCCATGTTTTGAAGGGGGACGGCTTTACAGGCTGCTGAAAAACTAGGATTGGGAGCGTTTTGAAGGGGCGCACCTTTAGGTGCGCCGTTTACAAGTCCTTTATCTTTATCCTCCCGAACCGACTTTAGTCGGTGAGGGATCTGCTTTTTTGAGTTTTTCAGCAAACTGTTTAGCAGTGCCGTTCAGCTCGCTATTTTTGATCTGTCGAGTGGGCCTTGGCCCGCAAGGAGCCGGAAGTCGAAGCTGTTTAGTTCATCCGCGAAGGATTATTGCCGAGCGGGAAAGCGAGTTCCCTCAGCGGCTAAAGCCGGTACGTCAATGCATGCTCTGCGGCATGGCTAAAGCCATGCCCTTTCAAACGCCGATCTCACCATGGTCAAGCACAACAAACAACGACAGAACACCGCACTTTTGGTTGCCGCCGTTGCTGCCGCGGCGGCGCTGTTGTGCTGGCGCTTGGCAGGAGAATCGGGCCTGCTCTTCCCCGCTCTGCGCTGGACCACGCTGGCCGCGCTCGTGGTCTACGGCTGCTTCCGCCGCACCCTGACAGCATGGATCTTCATCGCCATGCTGCTGGGAGCGGAGATCGGACACGACTTCCCCAACGTCGCGACCAACCTGCGCGTGCTCGCGCTGATCTTTCTGCGGCTGATCAAGACCATCATTGCGCCGCTGCTGTTCGCGACGCTGGTGGTGGGTGTCGCCGGCCACTCCAATTTGCGGCAAGTCGGCCGGCTCGGCCTCCGTTCCATTATCTACTTCGAGATCGTCACTACGATTGCGCTCTTCCTCGGACTCGGCGCCATTAACCTGACCAAGGCGGGAGTGGGGGTGCAACTACCCGCTGCGCCAAGCGCCGAGACCATCCCAGCCACCAAGCTCAGCGCGCAGGACACTATCCTGCACATCTTCCCTGAGAACATCGCAAAGTCGGTCGCCGACGGCGCGGTGCTGGAGGTCGTGGTCTTCAGCCTGATTTTTGCCGCGGCCCTGGCCATGATCAGCGAACCGAAGCGCCGCCCCATGCTGGTTTTCTGCGAGAGCCTGGCGGAGACGATGTTCAAGTTCACCAACATCGTCATGTATATGGCGCCCATTGGTGTCGGCGCTGCGGTGGCCTACACTGTGGGACACACCGGAATCGGCATACTGGGCAGCCTGCTGAAGCTCCTGCTCACGCTGTATGCCGCCCTCGCCGTTTTCGTGCTCGGCGTTCTACTGCCCATTGCCCTGCTATTCGGGGTTCCGCTGCGCCGGTTCATCGGGGCCGCAATCGAGCCGGTCACTATCGCTTTCGCCACTTCGAGCTCTGAGGCCGCTCTGCCGCGTGCCATGGAAGCGATGGAAGCCATCGGCGTTCCGCGGCAGATTGTCGCCTTCGTCATTCCCACAGGCTACAGCTTCAATCTTGACGGCAGCTCGCTATACCTCTCCGTAGCGGCAATTTTCGTGGCGCAGGTCGCGGGCATTCACCTTTCCTTGGGCCAACAACTGATGATCGTGCTGACCCTGATGCTCACCAGCAAAGGGGTGGCCGGCGTTTCCCGCGCCGCGCTGGTGATCCTGCTGGCCACGGCTGCCTCCGTCGGACTTCCCCCCGAGCCAGTGTTCCTGCTTCTGGGTGTGGACCAACTGCTCGACATGGCACGCACTGCCGTAAATGTGCTGGGCAACTGCCTCGCGACGGTTGTGATGGCGAAGTGGGAAGGTGAGTTTGGTGTAGAGACGCCATCGCCCGTAATCAAGGAAGCAGTGGCGCAGTAGGAACGGCTTCGAGGCTACCTCGCTGGCACAGCGGCGTTGGTGATTCTGCTGCTGGCCTGCTGCTGTCGAATTTGCAGATGTTTCTGCCGAAAGTGTCGAACGGCTCGCTCGCCCCAGATTTTTACGAAGTAGTAATTCAATCCGGCGCCAATCACCGAGCTGATGACAGGAATGAGCCGCGCGGTCCACTTCTCCACGATCTCGGTACTGGCGCGCGCCGCGATTCGTTGAATCACCCGTGGCACAAACTTCGAGACGAACTGTTTCTCCGCCAGTTCACGGCCGATGTCCACGCCGGCCGCGCTGGCGGCTGCGATCCACAGCTCCGCCTCTTCTTCTTCGGTGTTATAGGGGAACCCGTAAATCAGGCTGAGCTTTTGCAGCATCCGCAAGGTGATGGCAGCCAGGATGCCAAGATCGGGCAGCATGGTGAACATGCCGCCCATGCCGAGACCGGCGCCTTCTGCGGCGGCGATTCGCATACTAGCGCGGATGGTCTGCCCCGCGATGTGATCGAGTAGCTCGGGGTCCACAGAGTACACGCCGTTGTAGGTGAGTGCGGGAAGGTCGTACGCCATCCGCAAATGTTCGAGATACTTGCCGGGATCGACCTTGATGGTCTGGTAGGCCTTCATGAAGGCGCGGCGGATAGCATCTTCCAGCCGACGCCTCACCCAGCCCTTCCTCTCGATGCGTGCCATGCTCTTTCCAGTATAGGCGCGTTCTGCGCTTCCCGGGCGACTTCAGCGTGCGGAACCTGCGCCGCTCCTGTGCTAGCATCGGAACTTACAGATGCCCACCACAAAACTCCAGGTTGTACCCCTCGGCGGACTCGGCGAATTCGGCATGAATTGCATGGCCATTCGCTGGGGAGACGACATTATCGTCATCGACGCCGGACTCATGTTTCCCGAAGCCGAATTGCTTGGCGTGGACATCGTTGTCCCCGATATCACCTACCTGCTGGAAAACCGCCAGCATGTGCGCGCCATCGTTCTGACCCACGGACACGAGGACCACATTGGCGCTCTGCCGTGGATACTCTCCGAACTCAACGTTCCGGTTTATGGAACTGAATTCACGCTGGCCTATGTGGAAGGCAAGCTGGAAGAGCATGCCCTGCTCGATGACGCGGTGCTCAACGAGATCACACCCGGCGAGCGCTTCAAGGTCGGCCCGTTCACCATCAATCCCATCCAGGTGACGCACAGCCTGGTGGACTGCGTCGCGCTGGCCATTCACACGCCCATCGGCATTGTGATTCACACCGGCGACTTCAAGGTCGATCCCACGCCCACCGACAACCGTCTCTTCGACCTGCACACGTTCGCGGAATACGGCAAGGAAGGCGTGCTCGCGCTCTTCCAGGATTCGACCAACGTCGAACGCCGCGGCTATACGCCGAGCGAACGTGCCGTGCGCGCGCGCTTTCAGGAGATCTTCTCCCGCGCCGAACGGCGCTTGTTCATCACGTGCTTCTCCTCATCGATCCACCGCATCAAGCTGGCGCTCGAGATGGCCTTCGAAAGCGGGCGCAAGGTTTCCCTCGTGGGGCGCTCCATGATGGAGTCCACGGAAATCGCGCAGGACCTGGGCTACATTGACGTGCCGGAAGGGCTGCTCATCCATCCCGCGCAGATTCGCGATCTGCCGCCGGAGAAAGTTTGTGTGCTCATCAGCGGCACCCAGGGCGAGCCCATGTCTGCGATGTCGCGCGCCGCCGTCGATAACCACAAGCATGCGCGCATCCAGCCGGGTGACACGGTCGTGCTCTCGTCGCGCATCATTCCGGGCAACGAGAAAGCGATCTATCGCGTCGTGGACCACCTCTTTCGCCGCGATGCCCACGTCATCTACGACGATGGCTCATCGCCGCCAGTGCACGTCAGCGGGCACGCCAGCCAGGAAGAGTTGAAGCTCATCATCAATCTGGTCAAGCCGAAGTACTTCATTCCCATCCACGGCGAATACCGGCAACTCAAGCTGCACGCCGAAATGGCGGGCGGCATGCACGGGTCCGTAGGCAAAGTCATCATGATCGAGAGCGGCGACATCCTGGAGTTCGATGAACAGGGCGCGCGCAAGACAGGCCGCATTGCCGTAGGCCGCGTCTGCATCGATTCCAACTCTATGGGCGACGTGGTCGAAGACCTCGTCATTCGCGACCGCCGTCACCTGAGCGAAGACGGCATTGTGCTGCCCATCATCGCCATCAACAAGCTGACCGGCAAAGTGGAGAGTTCGCCGGAGATCGTGATGCGCGGGTTCGCCCCCAGCGCGGGCGAAGACGGCTTCCTCGACCAGGCGCGCCAAACGGTGATGAACACGCTCGAATCGTCGAGCGACGAAGAAAAGGGCGACTACGGCATGATCAAGGAGAAAATCCGTCAGGACCTGAAACGTTTTATCGTGAAGAACACCTCGCGGCGGCCGCTGATCATGCCGGTAATTTTGGAAATCTAGGTCTTGAAAGGGCACGGCTTCAGCCGTGCCACACGGAAGCACAAAACGAGCCGGCTTTAGCCGCCGAGGGATAGAGCCGTTTGGTGAACCCGAAAATACCTCAGGGGCTAAGCCCGATTCTGCGGTACCGTCACGGCACAGCTAAGGCTGTGCGCTTTCAAACCAGTGACTGCCATAAAGCCTGGCAGTAGCGTGCATACTTCTTCCCGTTTCCAATGACCACCGTTCCCTGGCAAGGTCGCGATCCGTCGCACAAAGCACGCTGGGTCGCATGGCTGCTCCTGTTGTTGCCGCTGCTGGCGGTCGCTCTGTACCCGACTGTACAAGACTACCTGCGCGCCGCCTCCCTCCTGCAGCGCATCGCCGACCCTCATGCCACGGGATGGATCGCCAACTACGATGTGCATCCCGTTGACGTGCACGATACGAGCTTTGACTTCAGAGGCGCAGCGATTGCGGCCCGCATTTATCTGCCGCGCGGCGTCAGCTCGGCGCCAGGGATTGTCGTGGTCCACGGCATGCACGAGCTTGGCATCAATGAGCCGCGGCTGGTGAGCTTCGCCCGCTCCCTGGCGGCCAGCGGCTTTTTTGTCATGACGCCGCAGGTGCCAGGGATTGCCGATTACCGCGTTCAGGCCGAGTCCGCCGATCTCATTGGCACGGCGGCGCAGAGCTTCGCGCAACAACTCCAAGTGCCGAAAGTGGGTGTGCTGGCGCTCAGTTTTTCTGGAGGACTGGCGCTTCTGGCAGCCAGCGATCCGCGATATTCGGACTCCATCGCGTGGGTAGCAACGGTCGGGGCCTACTATGATCTGGCGCACGTTCTGCGCTTCTTCGCTACTGGTGAGGCAGTTCGCCCGGACGGATCGGTCGAGCATCTCCCGCCGCATGAGTATGGGCCGCTCATCGTCGTGTACGACGAGCCACAAGATTTCTTCGCACCCCTAGATGCGAAGTCCGCGCATGAAGCCATCAGGCTGCTCCTCTCCGGCAACAACAAAGCCTCAGAGGAGTTGGCGAAGACGCTGACCCCCGCCGGCCAGGAAACCATGCAGCGCATTTATCACAAGCAGCGCGAACAGTTCGCGCCCGCGCTCCTCGCCGAAGTAGACCGGCAGCGGGAACAACTGGCGGCCGCTTCTCCCGCGGGGCACCTCAAGTCTCTTCCCATGCCGGTTCTGTTGCTGCACGGCTCCGACGACACGGTGATCCCGCCGACCGAGCTGCTCTGGCTGGAGCGCGACATGCCCAAAGACCAGCTGCGCGACGCGCTGATCAGTTCCGCGGTCACGCACGTGGAAGTGGGAAGCAAGGTCGGCTTGCGCGAACGGCTGGCGCTTGTACACTGGATGGCATTGATAATCCACGAAGCGAGAGCTGCGGAAAGTAAAGGCACCTTGCACTTACCTGCTGGATCCTGGCTTGCTCTCGCCGAGGCAACAACGCATTAATCCAGCCATGGTGACACTCGAACAGATCAGACTGGCGCAGCAGAGATTGCGCGGAATCGCCGCGTGGACGCCGCTCGTTGCCTACTTCCCGCCGCCCGCTACCCACGATGGGCAGGTGCACGAAACACAAGGTCAGCTCTGGCTCAAGCCGGAAAGCCTGCAGCCGATCGGCTCATTCAAGTTGCGCGGCGCCTATAACAAGATCGCGTCGTTTACCGAACAAGAACGGCAGCGTGGAGTTATCTCCTATTCCAGCGGTAATCATGCGCAGGGGGTTGCTTACGCGGCGCGCGCCCTGGGCGTGAAGGCGGTCATCGTGATGCCCCGCAACGCGCCGAAAATCAAGGTTGACAGCACCGCTGCGCTAGGGGCGGAGATCGTCACCGTTGGTCCTGCAAGTTCCCAGCGCCTGAAGAGAGCCGAAGAGCTTGCTCGTGAGCATGGCTACGCCATCGTGCCTCCCTACAACGACGAGCAGATCATTGCTGGCCAAGGCACGGTCGGGCTCGAAATCCTGAAGGACTGTCCGGATGTCGATCTCGTGCTGGTGCCGGTCGGCGGTGGAGGGCTGGTCAGCGGTGTCTCTGCGGCGATCAAGCTGAGCGGCTCCAAAGCCAAGGTGATCGGGGTTGAGCCGGAGTTGGCGAACGATGCGCAGCAGAGCTACCGAAAAGGCGAGATCGTGCAGCTACCCGCCGAGCGGGTGTCCAGCACACTCGCGGACGGCTTGCGCACGCAATCGGTCGGGCCGCTGAATTTCGAGCACATACGGCGGTTCGTGGATGACGTGATCACCGTGACCGAAGATGAGATTCGCACCGCGATGCGCCGGATCATTAGCCATGCGCGCATCGTGGCCGAGCCTAGCGGCGCTGTAACCTTCGCGGCCTGGCTGTTTCACGCCAACGAATTGCCCGCGTCGAAGAAAGCGGTGGTGGTCGTCAGCGGAGGCAACGTCGAGCCGCAGTTGCTGGCGCAAGTGCTGGGCGAGGCCGATGCGCAGAAAGCAGACCAGTAGTCGGGCCCAAGGGGGTCCGCCGCTTTCGAGTATGGGTGCGACTGGCGTGTAGGTTTGCAGTGTGGATAGGAAGCAAAAACGCTCCGCAGATCCAGCCCCGCAAGGTGTGCGTGAGAACTAGCCTTGGTTTGCGATGGTGGTACATAGGAATAAAACCAGCCCCGCAGGGGCGAAACAGCTTGGCCCTGGGTATTGCGGAGAATTGACTTGAGTCCCGTAGCGTAGGGACGGCACAAAAGCAGATCCCTCGACTCGGACTCAAGTCCTTGCTCGGGATGACGACATCAAGCAGGAACACTGAATAACATGCATAAATCTCGGCCGTATTATTGTTCAATAACGCTTCTCGTTATCTTCTTCTCGCTGTCCGCCTTGGCCACCGAGCGCGGCATCATGCTGCGCGAAGGAGTCATTTACATCTCTCCCGACACATCCTCGGCAAAGCTGTCGAACATCGGGCGCGGCCGCGAAGTCGCGGTCATCGAGCGCACGCCCGGCTGGGTCCACGTCGTAGGCACGGTCGACGTCACCACTAGCATCGAATTCGGCGATGAGGAACAAAACGACCGCAATATCACCGGCTGGATCCTCGACAAGGGCGTCATCACGACCACAACGCCCGACGGCGACAAGATCCTGTTCGGCGAAGCCTTCGATTCCGAGATGGAAGCCAGCCGGCGCGGGGGCCGGCGCGGCGCCGCACAGGACGCCATGAGGATTTATGCCCGCATTGCTGAGTACTTCCCGGCTTCGCCGCTGGCGGCGCAATCGCTGTATCGCTCAGCCGATATCCGCTGGCAAATCGAAGCCGAAGATGCGGCCACTCGACCCTCGGCGAAAATGCGCGACCCGGCGCTGCGCTATCAGATTGACGAACAGTACATGAAGAAGGTGACCAAGAAGTATCCTGGCACTAAGTGGGCAGACCTGGCTGCCTACCGCCTGATCGATAACAAACTCTGTGGAGACTGGGAAGCCACCGCGAAGTGCCCCGAAATGGAAGCGCAACTTTACATGAAGTACGTTGAAGACCATCTGCAATCGCCCAAGGCGCCCGAAGCCCTGTATAAGGCGGCCTGGCGCTATTCGGCGCTCATCGTGATCTACAAGACGGAGAACCAGCAGAAGAAGGCGGACGATTCCACCGGCCGCGCCCTCAGCGTCGCCAAGCGACTGATGTCGCAATACCCCAACGACACCGATTGGTCCAGCCGGGCCGAGCGTCTGGTATATATGATTCAGAACAACATTCCCACGTGGGGGCCCAGTCTTGAGTAAGGTCGGCCGTACCAAGTCCGGGTGGAGCACGATTATCCTGGTGATTCACGTGGCAACTGTCATTCTGAGCGAAGCGCCTGCGCAGTTTTCCGACCCGCTGATTTTGCGGGTCGGGCAGGCGCGCAGTCGAAGAATCTGCGGTTCTTGGTAGGTGTCCATCGGGCGACCGGAGAACCGCAGATCCCTCGGCTCCGGACTAACGTCCTCCGCTCGGGATGACAGCCCGAAGGTTTGTTGTCGTGATGAACGATGAACGGAAGGCGCGCTCACCCAACCCAACATCCTGCTACAACGCTTTGGTCGCGGAGGCGATTTGAACGATTACCTGTTGTCTGTCCTGCTGGGTGTCATTGAAGGTCTAACCGAATTTCTTCCCGTCAGCTCGACGGCCCACCTGCGCATCGCAGAGTCTTTTCTCGGCATTGATTTAGGCAATGGCTACTGGAAGATGTTCTCCATCGTCATTCAGTTGGGCGCGATTTTGTGCCTGCCGGTTTATTTCGCTCACAGGATCGATAAACTGCTTGGGATTGGAACGGGCGAGCACAACTTCCTCATGGCCAATTTTCTGAGATTGTGGAAAACACTAGTTGCGGTCTTCCAGAAAGGGCCAGTCCAGCTTGTAGCAATGGCATTTGTTTGCACCGCGATCCCGGCTTTCCTGCTGACCAAGGTCATCGGCAAGCATCTGGAAAGCCTCACCATCATGTCGTGGGCGCTCATCATCGGCGGCGTGATCATGTGGGTCGTTGACGCGATTTACGAGCGCTCGCAGCACAAAGCCTTCGCGCGCGGCAAGCTCACCGACGACATGGAGGAGATGTCGGTCGGGCAGGCCGTCTGGATCGGCTTCTGCCAGATATTTTCGGCGGTCTTCCCGGGCACCTCGCGCTCCATGTCTACCATCACCGCGGGAGAACTGGCCGGCATGAGCCGTCCGGCGGCGCTGGAGTTTTCCTTCTTCCTCTCCATCCCGACAATGGTGGTTGCGACCTGCTATGACCTCTTCAAGTCCTTGCGCCCGCATCACGGTCAACCGAGCGCGATTGGGGAGATGCCCAGCGATGCACATTCCTGGATCGTGCTGGCCGTCGGCTTCGTGGTGTCGTTCATCGTCGCCTACGGGGTGGTGGCGTGGTTCATGAACTGGGTCCGCACCCGCGGATTCACCGTGTTCGCCATCTACCGCATCATCCTGGGCGCGTTCGTGCTGTGGTGGGTGGCGCGGTTGCCGGGCTAACCCCTCCATCACCACGCGAAGACAACTCGAAACATAGCCGGCTAAACCGTCTGCTATCAAGCTATTGGGCCGTAATCTGAAATTAAGTTGACCTGCCTCCGAGACAGCGCTAATACTGCCCCACGCCACTGTTGTTCGAGGATTCAATCATAGAAGCCCGGGCCCGTAAAGCATTTGGCGCGGGAAGGGCCGACCTCCGGCTGGCAGGCCCGAGGACAACTTTCCCTGTGGGATCACGGCCATGATGGGACGGCGACCAAGGAGAAATCACAATGGCAGGTCAAGAGCAAAGCGCAGCTTCGGTTTTCTACATCAACTTGCGAACGGGAACAGTTGCACTCGTGCTGGCGGTCATGTTCGCGGCAAGTATCATGGCTGCTCAAGCGGCGCAGGCGCAAACCTTTCAGGTGCTGCACAACTTTTCCGGCCACGGGGACGGAGCTACCCCCTATGCCGGCTTGACCATGGATGGGGCGGGCAATCTCTATGGCACCACCATCGCCGGCGGCAACTTAGCAAATTGTGACGGCGGCTGTGGCGTGGTATTCAGGCTGGCGGGCAAAGGATCGGGCTAGGTTCTGTCCACGCTCTATACATTTCAAGGCGGCAGTGATGGAGAGTTCCCGTATTCGGGCCTAACCATCGGCCCCGACGGCAGTCTCTATGGGACGACCGAGTTTGGAGGAGCGGGGTGCCAGGGAGTCGGTTGCGGTACGGTGTACAAGCTCAGGCCTCCGGCCACAGCCTGCAAGGCGGCATCTTGTCCGTGGACAAAAACCGTGCTGTACAAATTCACAGGTCCCGATGGAGACGAGCCACTTTACGGAAACCTGGCCTTCGACCAGGCTGGCAACCTGTATGGCACAACCGTAGGGGGTGGCACCTATGACCTTGGCACAGTCTATGAGCTGACCCCCTCCAACGGAGGCTGGACCGAAAGCGTGCTGTGGAGTTTCACAGGTGGAAACGATGGCAATCAGCCCCTTAGCGGCGTGATCTTCGACAGCACCGGCAACCTTTACGGCACGACTGTTCTTGGCGGGGCGAATCGGGCTGGCAACATATACGAATTGTCCCCTTCAGCATCGGGATGGACGGAAAAGACCCTGTATAGCCTGAATGGCGGATATGAGGGTTACGAAATTCTGGGCGGTGTGGCCATGGACCAGAGAGGCTACCTTTACAGCACCGCGCGTTTTGGGGGCACAGGAGGGGCCGGGACGGCTTACCAGTTGTCGCCTTCCGGCGGCGGGTGGAAGTATACCCTGATGCAAGCCTTCTCCGGAATTGCAGGACCGGTTGACACCCCAACTCTGGATGCCGCAGGGAATGTCTATGTCACCTCGACCTTCACCGGCGGTAACGGCAGCGTGGTGAAGCTGACACCATCAAACGGCGGATGGAACTCTGTCACCCTCCACTCCTTCAATGGTTACGACGGCGCTGCTCCGGTCGGCGGCGTGATTCTGGACGGCAGCGGAAATATCTATGGCACCGCTGCCAATGGCGGCAGCGATGGGGACAACGGCGTGGTCTTTGAGATCAAGCCGTAAGGACAGTTGTCAATTGGCAGTTGTCAGTGAGAAGCGATTGTCCCACAACGTCGGATGTAAAGGATCAAGGCATTTAGTGCGGAATTACTCGTTCGCAAAGGAGAACTGTCATGGCACGCTCAGAGCACCATCGGAGTTCAGCAATCGCTCGTCTGGCAGGAATGGCCGGCCTTCTCATGTTGTTGGTTATGGCGATCCCGACAGCGCAGGCGCAAACCTTTCAGGTCATTCACAATTTCACCGGCGGATCGGACGGATCCAATCCGTTGGGCCGCCTCAGCATTGACGGTGGAGGACACCTCTATGGCGCCGACCTACGCCGGTGGAATCCAGTATGACGGGGGGTTCGGAGTGGTATTCAAGATGTCGCCCCACGGCTCGGGCGGGGTGTTGTCTCCTATTTACACCTTTAATCTCGAGAGTGACGGCGGTGATCCCGCAGCGGGGGTCCTGTTTGGCCCCGATGGGCTGCTCTACGGCACAACCAGTAACGGCGGCACGGTTTTCACGTTGAGACCAGCGCCGACCATTCCGCCGTCGTTTGCTTCCCCGTGGACGATCGACTTCCTTTACAGCTTCCCGCTACACAAGGACGCCCCCGTCGGTGACGTAGTGTTCGACAGCGCGGGCAATATCTATGGCGTAACGATTACAGGAGGCGGTGACGGTTGCTTCAATAATCAGGGCTGTGGCACGGTTTACGAGCTAACTCCCTCGGGCGGTGGTGGCTGGCTGGAGACGACGCTGTACATCTTCAAGGGAGGGACCGATGGCGCGTATCCCACCGGTGTGACCTTTGACTCCACGGGTAACCTGATCGGTACGGCCTCGCAGGGAGGAGCCTACGGCGAGGGAGTGATCTTTCAGCTCACGCCGTCCGGCAACAGCTGGATCGAGAGCGTCCTGTACAACTTCGATAACCAGGGAAATGGCGGCTATGTACGCCCGAGGCTGGCCTTGATCTCCGATGCTTCCGGGAACCTCTATGGAAGTACCGACTCGAAACTCCGAGTCCCACTTATAGCGGCACCATCTTCGAATTTTCGCCGTCGAACGGCGGCTGGATGTACACCGTGCTCGCCCAGATACCCCCACAGTATGGATTGGGACCGACAGCCCCGCTGACGATGGACGCCGCGGGAAATCTCTATGGCACCATTGGCAATTTCCTAGGGATTCGAATTTCCGGGCGCCGTTTTCAAGTTAACGCGCGGCAACAATGGCTGGACGTTTACTTCCTTGCACGATTTCACCGGTGGCAGCGACGGTGACGCTCCCTCCAGCACGGTTGCCATCGGTGCCAATGGGAATCTCTACGGGACAGCGTGCTATGGCGGAACTTGCGGCGGCACCGGTTGCGGCGTCGTGTGGAAGATCACGCCGTGACGTTTTGGCGTTTGTACGATCGCTGGTGCGCACAGCCCGGGTCGTCAGCAATCCTCTCGATTCGTCCCCAAACGGCGTGATCACCACCGAATCGATCCTCGTTGCAGGTGCGCTTGGGGGAGAGGCTAGATCGGCAACACCTACGCCTCTGATTTCCGTCGCCGCGGCCCTGGTTTTTGGGATAATTACTTGGCTCTGGCGTACTAGCAGCCCCAGGTCGGGGATGTTGTGGGACGATGTGTCCGAATTGGCTGCCGTCAGGCAGTAGAGCAGTTTCACGGTTCGTGTACAGGTGGAGCACCGCTTTAGCGGTGCCGCAAAGATTCAGGAATGAATCGGCTTTAGCCGCTGAGGCACGAGAACATCTACCTCAGGCGCTAAAGCGCACGATAAGGGTCGACCGGGCGAACATGCACGCCTGAAAGGCGTGCCCTTACCATCGCTTCACACCTAGAGTGACACATCTGCGTCCCAGTTTCTGCCTGCGCCGGATGGAGCAGGCAGCATGGGTCCTCGCAAGCGTGGTTCTGCGGTAAGTCCGTACGCCAAAATGAACGTCTCGCGCGCATTCACTCCGACGGCGAACCGGCGGCTCAACGAGCTGATCGGCTTCCTGGTGTTCGTCTCCGCGGTCCTCCTTGTCCTCGCGCTGGTGTCGTACTCGCCGCTCGATCCTTCGCTGAATACCGCGTCGAATCCTCCAGTCGGACGGCCGGCGCACAACTGGATTGGCGTGTTCGGAGCCATGGTCAGCGACCTTGCGCTGCAATTCTGCGGCGTTGCGGTTTTCCTGATACCAGTTTTTCTGCTGCTTTACGCGCTGCGCTGGTTCCGCTCGCGTCCCATCAGTTCGCCTTACGCCAAGACGCTGGGCGCGATTGCGCTGCTGACATTCGTCTCCGGACTGGTGGGACTGCTGCCTTGGACTCTTCGCTGGAGGGGTGTTATCCCGGCCGAAGGCCTGTTGGGCCGCATTGTCGCTGACGGCCTGATCCACTACTTCAATCTCGTCGGCGCCTATTTGATTTGTCTGGCTGTAATTGCCGTCGCGCTCTATCTTTCGACGGCGTTTTCCTTCGGCGCCATCCAGATCTGGTCGCAAACGCGCTTGTCGTTTGTCTACGCTGCGCTCGATCGCTTTGCGGACTGGCGTGCTGAGCGTGCTCGCAAGCGGGCGGCCAAAGAGTTGGAGAAGAAGCGTGCAGCTGCTACCAAGCCGGTCGTTACCGCGCAACTGGTGCCGCGACGCGCGCCGCAGGAGACAACCGCAGGCCCGCAACCATCTGCCGTGCCTGCTCCCCTGCCGCAAACCGCGCATAGCGGAGCGAAGACCGGCATCGAGCGCATGTTCAACGGCGAAGCGGAAAGCCCCGCCGCGCAGCCCGCCACGAACCACCCGAGTGAACCTGACCCGATCCATGCCAGCGAAGACATCGCCGTCGGCGCGCGCGCCGACAGTACGCCTCGCGGCAAGACCACGATGCCCCGCCTGGCGGGCAGCTACAAGCTTCCTTCCACCGCGCTGCTGCACCGCGCCGACGAGCACAGCGCCATCAACGAACTCGAATTGAAGAACCTCGCACAGGTGCTGGCGGAAAAGTGCGGCGAGTTCGATGTCCGCGGCCAGGTGGTGCAGATCAACCCCGGCCCCGTGGTCACGACCTTCGAGTTCAAGCCCGAAGCCGGCATCAAGTACAGCCGCGTCACCAGCCTGTGTGACGACCTCTGCCTGGCGCTGCGCGCCGAGAGCATCCTCATCGAGCGCATGGCGGGCAAGTCCACCGTCGGCATCCAGGTGCCGAACCACGAGCGCGAAACCATCTGGCTGCGCGAGGTCGTCGAGTCGCAGGAATTTCTCGGCTCGAAATCGAAGATCACCCTGGCCATGGGCAAGGACATCAACGGCCGCATCGTTACCGCCGACCTGAACACCATGCCGCACTTGCTGATCGCCGGTTCCACCGGCTCAGGCAAGAGTGTGGCCATCAACGCCTTCATCATGTCCATCCTTTACAAGGCCACGCCCGACCAGGTCCGCCTGATCCTGGTCGACCCGAAGCGGCTGGAGCTGGGCAACTACGAAGGCGTTCCGCACCTGCACACGCCGATCATCACCGAGCCCAAGCTGGCGTCGAACGCGCTGCGCAACGCGGTGCGCGAAATGGAGCGCCGCCTCAAAGTGCTGGCCGAAAAAGGTGTACGCAACATCGATCAGTACAATCGCCTCTTCGACAGCAGCACGCCCAGCCTGTTCGAAGAGGGCAGCGAAGCGCGGCCGCTGCCCTACATCGTCATCATCATCGATGAGCTGGCCGACCTCATGATGCTCGACGGCCAGAACGTCGAAGCCTCCATCACGCGGCTGGCGCAGATGGCGCGCGCCGTCGGCATCCACCTCATCCTGGCGACGCAGCGTCCGTCGGTGGATGTCATCACCGGTCTGATCAAGGCGAACTTCCCGGCGCGCATGTCGTTCCGGGTCGCGACCAAGATCGACTCCCGCACCATTCTCGACGCCAACGGCGCCGAAGCGCTGCTCGGCCGCGGCGACATGCTCTACCTGCCCAACGGTTCGGCGCGCGTGCATCGCGTGCATGCTCCGTTCGTCACCGAGAAGGAAATCGCGGCGGTCGTCGAGTTCTGGCGCTCGCAGGGACAGGCGCAGTACGAGGAGAACTTCCTGCAGGCCCCGCGCGAGGACAACGACGACGGCGGCGCCTCCGGCGACGGCGGCGAGGGCGACGATGGTCACGACGAGCTCTACCAGGACGCTGTGCGCATCGTGCTGGAATACGGCAAGGCTTCCACCTCGCTGCTGCAACGGCGCCTGCGGATCGGCTACGGCCGCGCTGCCCATCTCATCGATCTGATGGAGCGCGACGGCATCGTGGGCGCTGCCGATGGCCCCAAGCCCCGCGAAGTGCTCAAGCGTCCTGACTGGCTGAGCGAAGTGGAAGACGCTATGCGGTAAATTCACCGCACTGTAACCGGCATCGAGCAGAGGCTTTGTAAATTTGGCGGTTAAGAGTTAATCTCCTAACGCTTTTGTTTTGCCGGGCCCTGTCGACCAGACCACTCTGGTTTATTGCTGAACGCCGTTCACCACTCTCGGGAAACTTCAACTAGCGGAGGAAACCATGTTTATTCTTTGGTGGATCATCGTAGGTTTAATCGCCGGCTGGATCACCGGAAAGATCATGAAGGGCTCAGGTTACGGGGCCCTGATGGACATTGTCGTCGGCATCGTCGGTGCCATTGTCGGCGGCTTTCTCATGCGACTGCTCGGGTTTGCCGGGGAGGGCGGCATGATCTACACCATCATCGTCGCCGTAATCGGCGCGGTGATACTGACTTGGATCGTGCGTCTGGTTACTGGCAAAAAGGGTTGACGCTGTAACGGCTGCCACCACAGAGGCACAGAGACACAGAAAAGAAAAGAACCAATCACTGAATAATTGCGGGCTCTAGCGACACGTCGTCAATGAGAAGCATCCGGCCGTCACTTGAGAATTGTCGTTACGAGCGTCCGCTGTAGGGGCCCCAACCAGCGCCGCCTTTGCGCTGGTTGGGTCGTTTGGGCGCGAAGAATCTGCGGCCCGGCGGAAACGGCAACAAGCAGATCCCTTGCTTCGCTCGTGGTGACACACTCTTGCAACAATGGAATCTAAGGGCTAGAGCATTTTCACTCAAGGTATATAGTTAATTCCGCAATGGCGGAACCAGGCTCGAGCGTTGTCCGGGGTGATCCAAGGGAGAGCCTGCGTAACCGCCTGTTCCAGCGCTTCGGCAGTTCTGGCTTTCAGCGAACGTAAGAACTGTTTGAGTTTGGCCCAGGCCAGTTCGATGGGATTCAGGTCGGGAGAATACGGCGGCAGGTACAGTAGTTCGGCTCCCGCAGCCTGAATCAACTCCCGCACCCCACTCACCTTGTGGGCGCTGAGGTTGTCCATCACCACCACGTCGCCGGGGTGCAGAGCCGGACACAACACTTGTTCCACGTAGGCCAGGAAGATGTCCCCATCCGTGGCTTCTTCGATGGTCATGGTTGCTAGCAGGCCGCGCAGGCTCAGGGCGCTGAGGATGGTCAGGATCTTCCAATGGCCTTGGGGAGCGGCTTCGGCCACCCGTTGCCCGCCCCAGGCGCGGGCATAGCCGCGCGTCATTTGCGTGGTCACTCCGCTCTCATCCAGAAAAATCAGCCGCTCCGCTGCGATCTTGCCGATAGTTTGCTGGAAGGCTTGGCGCCGCTGCTGGTTCGCTTCCGTGTCGCGTTCGCTGGCGTGGAGCGACTTTTTTTCAGCCGCAGACCCATCTGACGCAGCACCTGCCACAGCCGTCCGATGCTGACATGCAGATGGTGGGCCTTCTCCAGCTTCTGCTGTAACTCCGCCAGCGTCAGATCGGGCTGGGCCTGCACCCAGCCGCGCAACCGCTGCTCCACCGCGGCGGTGACTTTGCGGTTTCCACCACGGCGCTGCTCCACCCGCTCCATCTGCCCGCTACGCTTACCTTGGGCCGAGATCTTCCACGCCCAAGGCGCGCTCACCGAGAAGCGCACCGCCAGTTGCTCCAGGGTTCCTTCCCCCCGGTCATGCGCCTGCAGCAGCTTGCGCCGCAGATCGTCCCCATACGATTTCGCCATTGCCGCTTGCCGCAGAGTCTCGCCGCAATCCACTATACACCTACGCTGAAAATGCTCTAAAGGGATAACTGTTTCCTTTCTGGCTCCTGTGCCTCCTGTGGTATGTCCTCCGTGCTCTCTGCTTGCCGCTGCTCAGCGGCCCTTCTGGCTATTCAACCGACTATCATGTGCTGATCCCAGTCGCCTCCCTCTACCGCAAAATCGCTTTTCGCGTTACGATGTCCATAACTCTGATCATGCAAGGCGAACGCAGGTTACCAGCCACGTTCGTGGACAGCGTTGTGTGTCCGGACAGGCCATCGCGCGTGGGGCTTCCTGTTCCTTTTTCCCCGCGGCCAGAGCATCGACCACGATCCGATGATGGGAATTTTGCCAAGCACGCAACTTCAGCTTCCCAAGGGAACCCGATGAATTCGCCCAAGATCGTCGCATCACTGGGATTCATACTGATTTTCAGCGTTATTCTGACGGCTTGCGGCGGCGGTTCCACGCCGAAACCCCCAGCGGGTCCGCCGACCATCCAGACAGTCTTGTTACCCCAGGGTGCGGTCAATACGCCGTACTTCAATGGCAATGGCGCTATTTTGTCGGCAACTGGGCGGGACCGGAGCCTACACGTGGAGCATTACATCCGGCAGTCTACCTCCGGGCCTGACTTTGAACGCCACGCAAGGTCTGATTTCCGGGACCCCCACTACGCTTGGCAACTATCCCTTTACGGTGCAGGTGACCGACGCTAAGGGCCTCTCCTGCACCCAGACTTTGAGCATCTACATCGAGGGCGTGGTCTCCATCACGCCCTCAGCCTTGCCCACGGGTGCTCCGGGCGTACCCTACACCAACCCGGACGGGTCGCCGGTTCAATTGATAGCGACAGGAGGCCTCACCCCCTACACGTGGTGTGTGGTGGAAAGCAGTGGAACCTGCGACAACGGAACCGCTGGCGCCCTACCCCCCGGCCTGTCCCTGAGCAGCTCCGGCGTGATCTCGGGTACTCCCACCACCGACGGCACACCGACCACCTTCACCGTGCAAGTGACGGACAGCGAGACGTCGCCCGGCAAACCTGCCGTCGGCACCTCGACCTTCACCATCACCGTCATGTCCATCGTGACCGCTCGCTGCCGGCCGGCTACATCAACGTTGCCTACACCGCCACGCTGACCGTGGCGGGCGGAAACCTCCCTATACCTGGACTGCCAGCAACCTGCCGACGGGATTGTGTCTGGATCCCGTCCTCTTGCACGGGCAACAAGCTTCCCACCTGCTCGGTCAAGGGAACGCCCACCGCCAGTGGTACCTTCGCGGTCATGGTGCAGGTGAAGGACGGGGAAGAATCTAAATCCGTCCCGACGGCGACGGCGACCCTGAACCTGACCATCTACAACGCTCCGCCGCTGATGGTCACGACCACGACGTTACCCGCAGGCATCGTGGGCATTCCGTACAGCACAACCTTGGCGGCTTCCGGTGGTACTCCGCCGTACACCTGGAGCCTTGCCACCGGCACCTTGCCCTCGGGTCTAAGCCTCGACCCCAACAGCGGTGTCATCTCCGGAACTCCCACCGCCGCGAGCACGTCCAGCTTCACCGTTCAGGTCGTGGATTCCAGTTCGCCGCCGCAGATGGCCACCTCCGGGCAACTCGCGATCGTCATCAACCCTCCCCTTGGCAATGGTAACCTGAATGGCAACTACGTGTTCACCTTCAGCGGCTTCAGCACCGGGACGCCCGGTGATGATGGCGGGCAGCTTTCGTCGCCGATGGAAACGGCAACATCACCAGCGGCGTGCTCGACTACCACGCGGAGCTGCAGGCCGGCGACGTGCCCGAACAATAACCCAACTCCGCAGACACCAGTTCCGGCGCCGGCTCGGTCTACTCCATTAATCCCAATGGTTTGGGCACGATGACGCTGGTTACCAACCTGACCCGCCGTCGCCCTACAGCTTCAGCGTGTCTATCAGAGGCGACGGCAGCGGAAGGCTGATCCAGAGCGACTCCGGCAAACCGCAGGCTATGGTTCGGGCGCAATCAAGGGCAAAACACGTCAATGCCAGCCGACGCATTCCAGCGGCGGCAATTTCGCGCGTGGGATTATTTGGAGTTGACAGTGCCCTGATCACCCGCTACGCCGCCGCCGGCGATTTTCAATTTGACCCCAACACGGCGGTCGATGCCGAAAAGGGCGGATGCCTGACGTCGACGACGGCGGCACCGCGTCCAGCCCCACCTTCACCGGCGCCTTTAATCGGCTAAATTCCACTACCGGCCGCGGTGTCGCCGGAATGACCTTACAGCCTAAGGGGCGTCACTTCTATGCATTCTACCTGGTATCGAGCATCGATCACAAGAATAATGAGCTGATCTGGTGTCCACGGAACCGCTCTCGCAGCCTGCCGCCCTGACCCTCTGGTCCGGACTCCAGCAGCTACCCGCGCCACCCTGTCCGGTTCGACAATTCACGATGCTCAAGCGGCACCGCCGTGGCCGAACTGAACGCGCTTGACACCAATGGCGCAGTGGATGTCACCGCCGGCCTGTTCGTGGGCAAGGGCGTGGCGGCAATAACTGCCAAGGCAACAAGTACGATCCCGCCACCTTCAACTACGACGAAAACCAGGGCGGAACTTCCAACCTCCAGCAGTCCTCGACCGGCACCTACTGCGTGGACAAGACCACGGGCCGGGTCACGCTGACCGGCTTCACCGGACAATTTGCCACGTTTCCGCCGGTGTTCTACCTGGTTAAGGGCGAGACCAGGCGTTCGTAGTCGGCACCGATCCTGCCGTCACCTCGGGATATTTCGAGCAGCAGACGGGCTCCTCCTTCTCCAATAGCTCGATTGGCGGGTCCTACGCTGGAGGCACGGTCACACCCGTCACCCAGGACGTAACCAACGCGGTGACCTGGCTGCTCGCCGATGGTAGCGGCAACATCAATGGCACTTCCAACACCAGCGGCACCGGTGGTCCGGGAACGCAGAACTTCACCTACACCTACGCCGTGGATAACACTGGCAGGACAGTTGTGCAACAGAACGGAACCACCATAGGTATCGCCTATGTGATCTCGGCTACCAAGTTCGTTCTGCTGCCAACGACCGACCCCAATCCAGCCCTGTCGATCCTTGGCCAGTAATCGGCCTGGGCGATGGTCTGGTCACAACATCCCGAGGCGCCCACGAACATCGGGCGCCTCCCTTCGTTTGTCAGCCTTGGAAGAGTGCTGTACCTCCAGTTCGTCAACCTACCTCAAAGCTAGAGCAGTTCCAGAGTTGCTGTATCTGCAATGGGTGGAGCACGCCTTTCAGGCGTGCAGTGGAGTACCTCGAATTGAACGCGCTTTAGAGCATTTTCACTCAAGGTATATAGTTAATTCCGCAATGGCGGAACCAGGCTCGAGCGTTGTCCGGGGTGATCCAAGGGAGAGCCTGCGTAACCGCCTGTTCCAGCGCTTCGGCAGTTCTGGCTTTCAGCGAACGTAAGAACTGTTTGAGTTTGGCCCAGGCCAGTTCGATGGGATTCAGGTCGGGAGAATACGGCGGCAGGTACAGTAGTTCGGCTCCCGCAGCCTGAATCAACTCCCGCACCCCACTCACCTTGTGGGCGCTGAGGTTGTCCATCACCACCACGTCGCCGGGGTGCAGAGCCGGACACAACACTTGTTCCACGTAGGCCAGGAAGATGTCCCCATCCGTGGCTTCTTCGATGGTCATGGTTGCTAGCAGGCCGCGCAGGCTCAGGGCGCTGAGGATGGTCAGGATCTTCCAATGGCCTTGGGGAGCGGCTTCGGCCACCCGTTGCCCGCCCCAGGCGCGGGCATAGCCGCGCGTCATTTGCGTGGTCACTCCGCTCTCATCCAGAAAAATCAGCCGCTCCGCTGCGATCTTGCCGATAGTTTGCTGGAAGGCTTGGCGCCGCTGCTGGTTCGCTTCCGTGTCGCGTTCGCTGGCGTGGAGCGACTTTTTTTCAGCCGCAGACCCATCTGACGCAGCACCTGCCACAGCCGTCCGATGCTGACATGCAGATGGTGGGCCTTCTCCAGCTTCTGCTGTAACTCCGCCAGCGTCAGATCGGGCTGGGCCTGCACCCAGCCGCGCAACCGCTGCTCCACCGCGGCGGTGACTTTGCGGTTTCCACCACGGCGCTGCTCCACCCGCTCCATCTGCCCGCTACGCTTACCTTGGGCCGAGATCTTCCACGCCCAAGGCGCGCTCACCGAGAAGCGCACCGCCAGTTGCTCCAGGGTTCCTTCCCCCCGGTCATGCGCCTGCAGCAGCTTGCGCCGCAGATCGTCCCCATACGATTTCGCCATTGCCGCTTGCCGCAGAGTCTCGCCGCAATCCACTATACACCTACGCTGAAAATGCTCTAGCGCCTGAGGTAAGGGTGTTGGCGTTACCTCAGCGGCTAAAGCCGACCTCCACAGGCAACTCTCAATTGCACCGCTGAAGCGGTGCTCCACCCAGATACACCAACTCAGGATTTAACTCCAGCCCGCCGCGGAGCCGCAGGCGGAGTGCTGGGTGACAGAGTGGTAGTGGGTCATCACTTCCACAGCGTGTGTCGCACTATGCCCGCCATCCCGAGGATGCCCGATCCGAACAACAAAAAGCTTGTCGGCTCAGGGGTCTGACCGCCGCTGGTGCCGGTGATGTCAAACGATTCTGGTGGAATACTCGCCCCGGCGGCGAGGCATGTGTTATCACATGCCTGGGATGGGCAACCGCCTCCCATACCGTCGTCACCTTTGCATCCCACTCCGCTATTTTCGTCCCAGTACAGCGGATTGCCCTGCTTCGTGACCGCGTTCTGGAGGTTCAACCAGTACGTGCCGGCATTGAGAGTCGGGCCGGAGATGGAAGCGCTCAGCTTGTCGATGTCATATCCGTATTGATTGACCGAGATGAACGTATCGGTGACTGAGGCCGTCCCCGTGCCGTACACAGTCCCGCCGAACGGACCCGAGGTGATCGACCAATCTACCGTCAGGGCCTGGTCGCCAGCGTACTCCCAGACTCCCAGATCAAAGCCACCGACGGTGGCAGTTTGGGCCAGGGTGATCGTGTCCGTCACGACGTACCCGAAGTTAATCGTCTAAGCGTTGGTAGTGCCGTTGATGGGGCCATCGTCGTAGAGGACTTGCGCCGACGACAAAGGCATGAACGCCAGACAAAGCAGCACCAGGGAAGCGATACGAATTTCCATTTCTAGTGTCCCCCAATACGTGAGTCATCTGCCCCTGATCCGAGTGCTTTAAGAATAAGCCCCCTGTCAATGCGGTGTGTCGCTGATTCGGCCTGTGGCCACCGTGAGCACAATTCCTTAATGCTCCCACTCTCACACAGACTCTCTGTTGACCTCCTCTCTTGAAAGGAACGTCCACAGAACTTACGGGATCGAGCCCGCAAGAGCAGCTCTGTTCAGCCCCGCCGGAGCCGGAGGCGGAGTGCTGGGAAAGACGAGAAAGTGCCCTCCGCCCCGGTGGTGGCGGCACGGCCTTGACGCCCCTGCAAGACTACCAAAAAAGGTTGGCCGTGCGGCCATTAACCCGCATGTCAACACAGCCACAGATTCTTTAACCCCCTTAGCCGTCCTCCGCGCAGGTTACTCTGCCCCCGCGGATTACTAAGGTGGGGTTACCTTCGTAAGTTGACAATGGCCAGCCAAGCGGTAGACTGCCTGCATGAGGTGTAGTGTCTCTACCGCCGGACATCGGTTCCAGCTCCTGCAAAGACAGCCGTCAGGGGCCGATTCCTGCCGCAGCGAGGATCGTGGCACGTTACCAGTTAATTACTCCAGGTTCCTGCGACCTTGCGGAATGGGACGAATTTCCTCCCGTAAATCCTTAGGAATGAAGATTTTGACCTCTAACTCCTTTGAATGGAATATTTTGCGAGGAAAAAGTTTTCCCGTCTGTTTATTTTCAATATTTTGCAGGGGGACCGGGGAGGGGGAGGGGTACTAACGGAATGGTGATTTGGTTCCAAAATAGGAAAACAGCAAATGCTGGAATGTGATTACTGAATAGTCATCAGAAAGTTGTGGCATGAAAGTCATCTCGGTCAACGTAGGCAAGCCGCAGGAGCATGAATGGCGAGGCCTGCGGGTGAGGACCGCCATTTTCAAGAGCCCCGTGGAAGGCCCCATTGCGGTCGGGAAACTGAACCTCGACGGCGACGAACAGGGAGACCTGACGGTCCATGGAGGCCCCGACAAAGCCGTCTACGCCTACCCCCATGAGCACTATGCCTACTGGCAATCGCAACTTCCCGGCTACGCGCTTGCACTGGGCAACTTCGGCGAGAACCTCACTCTTGCTGGAGTCTCCGAAGAAGCCATCCACATCGGCGATCAGCTACAGATCGGCAGTGCCCGGTTCACCGTAACCCAGCCTAGGAGCCCATGCTACAAGCTGGGCGTCCGCTTCGACCGCGAAGACATGACCAAGCGGTTCTACGAGAGCCGGCGCTTCGGCTTCTATCTTCGCGTACTGCGCGAAGGTAAGCTCCAGGCCGGAGACGCCGTTACAGTTGTAAGTTGGGACCCCAACGCGGTCAGCGTGGCGGATGTGACCAGGCTGTTTACCGGCGACAGTCACGATCAGGCCCTGCTGGAGCGCGCTCTGACGCTTGCCACGCTTCCCTCTGGCTGGCGCGACGCGCTGCACGAACGGCTGGCTGGGCGTCGCGGCCCGGACTGAGGGCCGGGAAACCCTCCTGGCGGGCTGCCATCGTCCTGGTCGCAAGCCAGCGAGAGGCATCTTGGTGGTGGTAGATATTCTCTGAATGGGGAAAGTGGCGGGAACTTCGGTGCAAGTTCTTGCACCCTTGACATTCATAGCCTATATATTTCAATGACTTACAGCGGAGACAAAATTGCAACATTGTGCCCCAGAGGTCTCCCAGGGTTTGTGTGCACCACTTTGCAGTGGTTAGGGAGAACTCGGCAAGGAGCGATCTCTTGGTCGCGACCTGCTCCTTGCGCAGTATGCCCTTTGGTGAACACCGTATAGGTGTTCGATTGGTAGTTTCACTCGCGAGTCAGGACTCTCAACCACGGAGGTTACAACTTGAACAGAAAGTTAGGATGGTCTCTCTGCTTGCTGGCGCTGGCACTGTGCGCCATGCCGGCAACGGCACAAACCCTGTACAGCAACTTGGGTACAGGAACGAACGTTTATTACTGCTGCGAAGGATGGACGATCTCTGGAACGGGCAGCGTCGGCTTCAGCCAAACCGTTGCCGAAGAATTCCAAGTCGGACAAAATGGCAGCGTCGGCACGATTGACGTTGGTCTTGGCTACGTAGAAGGTGACAATTCATTCTACGTAGGCCTCTACGCCGACAACGGTAGTGGCATTCCTGGATCGCAGCTGGGCAGGTGGGATAACTTGTCAAGCCCCGAGACTTTCGGAAACTGCTGCCTTTTGACGACAATCACCGGCATTTCGGGAATCAACCTGAGCACTGGCACCAACTACTGGTTGGTGGTGGGTCCCGAGAGCTCCAGCTCCACCACTTGGGGAGCGTGGAACTTCAGCAACAGTGCAACCGGTAACCTTGACTACTCCACCGACGGTGGCCAGACTTGGAACAATGGTGGCAACACCAACCAAGGCGCATTCGATGTCCTGGGCAGCCCCGTCGGCAGCACGCCGGAGCCAACCTCTCTGCTCCTGTTCGGCAGCGGACTGTTGGGCGTGATCGGCGCGTTCCGTCGCAAGATGAAGCTCTAACCCCCTTGCTTCAAAAACTCGAAAGCCGGAGCTAACCAGCTTCGGCTTTTTTCTTTTCGGGCGAGTACCTTGACGTCGCCAGCGTGGCGCAGAGCGGCCTCGCCAACTGTTCGGTTGTAGCAGCAGTTTCTAGCTATGTTCTCCTCACTCAGAGGTCCTGGATTGCGATCGGCGGATATCGGTGCTTAGAAGTCGGACGTCTAGCAGGGAAAACGCCGGGAACCTGGCTGCAAGTTCGTGCACTGCCGATATTCCTGTCCGATATATCTCAATGACTTACTGCGGACACAAAATTGCATGCTGGGAAGCCAACAGTTTCCCACCGCACGTGTGCGTCCCTTCGCAATTGTGTGGGAGAGCTTGTTGAGGAGCGACCTTTTATGGCGAGTTGCTCCTTGCGCAGTAACGGGCCCTTCGCTGAACACCGCTAGGTGTTCGAGTCTCAAACCTCGCGAGTCAGGACTCTCAACCACGGAGGTAACAACTTGAATAGAAAGTTAGGATGGTACTCTCTGCTTGCTGGCGCTGTGCACTATGCCAGCAATGGCACAAACCTTGTACAGCAACTTAGGAACAGGAAGCAGCGTGTACAATTGCTGCACAGGCTGGGCCATCACCGGCACCGGCAGCATCGGCACCAGCTTCACCACCGCCAACGAGTTCCAGGTCACAACGGGTGGCAGCGTTTCGGAGATTGACTTCGCCGTTGGGTATGTGGCCGGCTTCGGGAACAGTTTCTATCTGAACATCGACGCCGATAACAGCGGGCACGCCAGGAACGGTGCTGGCCTCGTTTACCGACCTGTCCAGCAGCACACAATTCGGTACGTGCTGCGGCCTAGTCAGCATCACCGGCATTTCGGGACTCAACCTCAGCACCGGAACCAATTATTGGTTGGTGCTGGGCCCGACCAGCAGCAGCGACAATACGTACGACGCGTTCAACTGGAGCAACAGTGCGACGGGTCTTGAGGACTACTCGACAGACGGTGGCAAGAGCTGGCTTACCAACGGCGTCACTGCCCAAGGGGCATTCCAGATTCTTGGCGGCGGTGGCGTTCCACGCCGGAGCCAACTTCTCTGCTCCTGTTCGGCAGCGGACTGTTGGGCGTAATCGGTGCGTTCCGTCGCAAGATGAAACTC
>CAWHWY010000014.1:0-130313 GCA_963833155.1 uncultured Acidobacteriaceae bacterium | reverse complement strand
AATCCCGACCCGGAAATGCTGTGGCATGTCGAAATAACTTCCCGGCACCACGCTGGTTTCATACTCTTCTGTCAGCAGACGAACAAGCTCATCCACGCTGCCGCAGGACGGTTTCGGAAAAATGATAGTGCCGAATTCTGGCCGGCAGTATTCGAGATCGCTCCGAGATTCCAGAAATGTATCCAGGGTCCGCCGGTTCGTGTCCAGAAGTCGCTGCGCGCGCGCAGCCACTCGGTCGAGATTGTCGAGTGCGATCACGCTCAGCAACTCCGCCGGATGCGCTGCGTTTACGCCGTAAAGATCGTTGATATGCCACATCCGCTTCGCCAGCTCGGGAGCGGCCAGCACCCAGCCGCATCGCAAGCCGCTCAGCCCGTATGCCTTGGTCAAGCTGCTGGTAACGAGGAACTGTTCCCCAAGATGCAGCGCCGGTGGCGGCCGTCGGTCGAACGTTGCCTCCAGATACACTTCATCAACCAGCACCAGCGCATTGTGGTGTTTCGCAATGTCCCCAACTGCGCGAAGCGTTCCTTCGTCTACCAGTGCCCCGCTTGGATTGTGTAAGTTGGTAATGACAATCAGCTTCGTGCGCGTCGTGATTTGCCGTTCCACCTCTTCGGGATCAATGCGAAATCCATTCTCCATCCTGCGCTCGAAATGGCGAACGCTCGCACCCAGGTATTGCAAAACGCTCACCAGCAGCTCGTACGTCGGATGCTCAACCAGCACCTCGTCGGCGGGCTCAACGGTCGCCGCCATCGCCAAATGGTTGGCCATCGACGTACCAGCAGCCGTCACCACGCACTCCGGTGGTACGCCGTTCAGCCGCGCCAGCCGTTCCAGCAACGGCAAATAGCCATAAAAGTCCGGGCCGTTGATCTCCAGGTCTTCAAGCCGTACCGGCAGCTCCGCCAAGGGGTAGCTCATGATGCCGCTGGCCGCCAGGTTGAACTTGGCGCCGGAGCGGAGTTTGGCAAATTGCATGTATGGCGAACCGCTTTGCACCCGCGATGGCATCAGCGTCTCCCATCCTGTGTTTTCTGCTTCGCAGCCCATAGGGCATACGCCGGTATACCAAGCAACAAAATTGACATACCGAGCAGACTATTCATGGGATATTTGTAAATCGTATTTGCTACCACCAGCCAGCAGACTAGGACGAACAAGCCCGTAGTAAACGGGTGCCACGGGACGCGGTAGCCTTCGGCAACAGCCGGCCCTTCCCGTCTGCGAAACACAAACAAACTCGCTCCTGTCAGTCCGAAGAAGATGAAATCCATGGACACCACGTAATTCAGGATCTGCTCGTAACGGCCGGAAAGCGCGACCACCAGCGTCCACACGCTTTGCAGGACAATGGCGACCACGGGAACATGCGTCCGCTCGGTCACTCTGGCAACACTCTGAAAAAAGAGCTTATCGCGCGCCATCGCGAAATACACGCGCGGCGCGGTCAGAATCGACTGGCTCAGGAAGCCGAGGGTCGAAACTGCAATGCCCATTGCGATCAGCCGAGCGCCGGCATCACCCATCGCGATACGCATGACGGAAGTCGCAGGAACCGTTGTCTCCGCCAACCCCTGCGGCCCCAGCGTGCGTACGCAGACAAGGTTAACGCCCACGTAGAGCACGATCACGCCAGCCACCCCCATCACCAGTGCCCGCGACAAGTTTCTCGCCGGATCCTTCACCTCCGCTGCGATGAAGTTCGCCGTCTGCCACCCGCCGAAGGCAAACAGCACTGGAACCATGGCCGCACCAATAGCGGAAACCAGGTCGAGCGACGGTTTGCGATCCAGCACGGGAGGCCAGAGCGGATGCGGCGTCTTCACCAAAAACAAACCTGCTGCAATTAATGTTGCGATGGCGCCAATTTTCATTACCATCAGGATGCTCTGCACCCGGCTGCCCAGACGCACACCGAGACAGTTGATCAACGTCAGAGCTGCCAGCGTGAGAACCACAACCGTGCGCTCTGCAAGCCGCCATCCCGTCAACTCCAGCAGATACCGCGCAAAGGTCACGGTGACCGCCGCCATGCCACCAGCTTCAATAACCAGCAGCAAGACCCATCCGTAGAGAAATCCCACCGCAGGATGGAAAGCCTCGCGCAGATAGGCATATTGGCCGCCGACCTGTGGCATGCGCGATGCCAACTCCGCGTAGATGAACGCCCCGAGGATGGCCACGACTCCGCCGGCGATCCAGACGCCGAGGATCAGCATCGGGGTATGCAATTGTTGTGCGACTACATAAGGATTGATGAAAATACCGGAGCCAATAATCCCGCCCATGACAATCATGGTGGCGTCGAACAGGCCAACTTGGCGCAAGAGTCCCGGCGTGGAAGGCAGGGAGGGTGAATCGTGAGTAGTGGGTGATTTCAAGAGTCCAATTTCGGGTGCCAAATTCAACTTTACCCTCGCCGCGTCTCTGAGTGCGGTTGCGGCAAGGCAATATGGATGGCGGTTAGCGAAAATAGTCCCCGGAAGAACCCGATCGCCCGCAACACACATCCAAACTCAGATGAAACGCCATTACGACGAGGGCCAGAATCGGTTCGCGAATCCCGACCTCGCGGTCCCGCATAGAAGTGTTGCAAGCGCCGGGGTCGCCTTGCGGATGTTTCATAAGCGCGCTGCGGCTGTCCTTACGGAATGCGCATTTCATCGCAAGCGGCTCTCTAACAAAACTGAGTGCCCCAATTTTCTTGTCTGACACGAATGCAAGATTCTACTGGAAACGAAAGGCGTATCCCACGTGGCCAAACCGACGCTGCTGACTGTAGATGACGATCCCAACGTTTTGAAGGCGATTGAGCGGGACCTCCGGTCCCGGTATGGAGAGAACTATCGGGTGCTGCGAGCGAACTCAGGGGATGCGGGACTTGGACTTCTCCGCGAACTCAGAGTGCGAAATGACGCGGTGGCGCTTCTGCTGGCGGATCAGCGCATGCCGCAAATGGACGGCATTGGCTTCCTGACCGAAGCCAAGAAGATCTATCCCGAGGCGAAGCGCGCACTGTTGACCGCGTACGCCGATACAGGGGCTGCCATCAACGCCATCAATGAAGTCAATGTGCACTACTTCTTTCTGAAGCCCTGGGACCCGCCAAGTCAGCACCTGTACCCGGTCCTCGACGATCTATTGGACGATTGGACGGCGTCGTACCGGCCGCTCTACGAGGGAATCCGCGTGCTGGGTACGCGATGGTCCTCGCGGGCCTACGAGGTGCGCGATTTCCTGGCGCGAAATCACGTACCGTACCAGTGGATCGACGTCGAGCTCGCCTCGGAAGATCCAGAGGTAAAGCAGCTCATTGCTTCCATCGGCGATGACGCAGCCAAATTACCGCTGACACTCTTGCCCGACGGCACGCGTCTATTTCAGTCGAGTCCGGCGGAGCTTGCGGAGAAAGGTTGGCCTGAAGACGAGGGCGGAAACCCAGTTCTATGACTTGGCCATCGTAGGCGGTGGTCCCGGCGGTTTGGCGGCGGCGGTGTATGGCGCGTCTGAGGGACTGAAGACGCTGCTGATCGACCGGGAAGCTCCCGGTGGACAGGCTGGCCTGAGCTCGCGCATTGAAAATTACCTTGGTTTTCCTTCGGGGTTGAGTGGCAACGACCTTGCACGCAGGGCCGTGACACAGGCACAGAGGTTCGGCGTGGAGATCATCGCCCCGCAGGAGGTGGTGAAACTCCGCCGCGAAGGACCCTACCGCATACTGAAGCTGGCCGATAGCAACGAGATTTCCTGCCACGCGGTGCTCATCGCTACCGGAGTGCAATGGCGAAGGCTGGAGGTGCCCGGGGTGGATCGATTGCAGGGAGCGGGCGTATATTACGGCGGCGGCAGCCAGGAAGCGATGTCGTACAAGGGCGAAACCGTTTACGTCGTCGGCGGCGCTAATTCGGCGGGCCAGGCCGCGCTGCACTTTGCCCAATATGCAGAGAAAGTCGTGATGCTGGTGAGAGGAGACTCGCTCTCGGCAACGATGTCGCGCTACCTCATCGACCAGATCGAGAAAACGCCCATCGTTCAGTTGTGGACGCATGCTGAGGTGATCGAAGTCCACGGAGAAACGCACCTGGAGGAAATCTCTGTGCAATGCTCGGACACCAGCACAGTGGAACAGGTACCAGCTAGCGCAATGTTCATCTACATCGGTGCTCTGCCCCGAACCGACTGGCTAGGCGGGATGGTCGCACGCGATGATCGAGGATTCATTCTCGCCGGACCAGATCTGCTTAAGGACGGTAAGAAACCGGCCGGTTGGAACCTTGATCGCGATCCATTCTTACTGGAAAGCAGTGTTCCCGGCGTCTTCGTAGTGGGCGACGTTCGGCACGGCTCGATTAAGCGCGTCGCTTCGGCAGTCGGTGAGGGAGCGATTGCCGTGCAATTCATTCACCGTTATATGGCGAAGGTCTAACCGATGCCTGGCGTATCCAGAGATGAGCTTCGCACCGTCTCCGTATTCCGAGACCTGCCCGACGAGCAGCTGGACTGGTTTCTCGAACATTCCAGCGAAGTTCGGCTGGCGCCCGGCGAGGTTTCCGTGCGCGCAGGTGACCCGGCCGACAAGATGGTGGTGCTCGTCGAAGGCGAACTCCAAGCTCGATTCGACGGGCGTAACGAAACGGTGTTCACCACCAACGCTGGAACCGTAACCGGGGTGCTGCCGTACTCGCGGATGATAACTTTTCCTGCGACCAGCAGGGCAGTCTTGCCGTCGCGGATTCTGGTATTCCCTGCATCGCTGTTTAACGACCTCTTAAGCCGGATGCCGGACCTGGGCCGGCGGCTGGTGGCAACCATGGTCGATCGCACTCGCGAGGTCACGCGGGCCGAACAACAACGCGATCGCTTGGCTGCACTGGGCAAGCTTTCCGCCGGTCTTGCTCACGAGTTGAACAATCCCGCGGCCGCGGCACGTCGAAGCGCTGAGCGCTTGCGTACGGTCATTGCCGAGTTTCGCGGTTCGGTCGGCCAGCTGCAGGCAATCCACTTGACCGAAAGTGAAATAGCCGCCATCGAGCAGTTCGAAACGTCTTGCTGCGCGCAAGCGCCGGAGACAGACGTGCTGACGGCGAGCCGCCTTGAGGATGAAGTCGAAGCCATTCTGCTGCAGCACGGGATCGAGGATGGCTGGCAGTATGCATCGTCGCTCGTGGAATCTGGCGCCCAACCCGGACCGCTCAACATCATGCTCGACGCTGTGCGACGCATCGTGGCGGAGCCAGCGTTGAAGCGCGTTGCAGCGCTGGTAGAAATCGATGACCTTCTGAACGAGCTGACGGATAGCACCTCGAAAATTTCTGACCTGGTGCGTGCCATCAAGGAATACTCCTACATGGATCAGGCTCCGGTGCAGGATGTCGACGTCACCAAGGGCCTGGAAAATACGCTAACCATCATGGCCCACAAGCTGAAGAAGGGTGTGACCATCAAGCGTGATTACCACGCTACGCCGCTACTGGTTAACTCCTACGGCAGCGAACTCAACCAGGTGTGGACCAACATCATCGACAACGCGATCGATGCCATGCTCGGCCAGGGCGAACTGCGGATCAAGACCTTCCCAGAGGGCGATTGCATCGTAGTTGAGATCGGTGATTCGGGACCGGGCATCCCGCGGGAGATTCAGTCGCGCATCTTCGAGCCTTTCTTCACTACCAAGGGAGTAGGAGAAGGAACTGGGCTCGGGCTGGATACGACGCTGCGGATTGTACAAAAACATCATGGCACAATCAACGTGAACTCTACTGCCGGCGATACCCGATTTCAGGTTCGCTTGCCCAGCATCCCTCCAAAAATCCAGGATTGACGAATCGTAATAAGCCTCAGAGAACTGCCGTCTCGTGCAGCAACGCACCCTTGGCAAAGCGTTCCGGACTGAGCACCTCCGCATTGTCCACGATGCTGGTCGCGCCATGGAGAATGAGGTCGGAAACGATTCTCCCAGTCGCTGGAGCGTGCATTACCCCATGGCCGCTAAAGCCGTTGGCGCAGAAGAAGCCGGACATCTCAGGTACCGATCCAATGATGGCGTGATGGTCGGGTGACATCTCGTAGAGTCCGGCCCACGCGCGCTTCGGATTGACGGCCAGATTTTCGAAACAGGGCACACGGTCGGCGGCGCGCAAAAGGACCTTCTCAATAAATGAAGGCTCGAAGTCGATCTTGTATCCCGGCGTTTCTTCCGGGTCGTTCCACGCCAGCAGAAACCCCAGGCTCTCGGGCCGGAAGTGGAAGCCATTGGTCATGTCAACCACCATGGGGACCGCGTGCGATACGCCATCGAAGGGTTCCGTTGGAACCAGCATTCTCCGCAGCGGCTCGACCGGAAGATCGACACCCGCAAGTGCTGCCGTCTGCGCCGCCCACGGACCAGCAGCATTGACTACTACAGGACTGCTGACGGGGCCACGAGTTGTTTCCACGCCGGTGATTCTTCCGTTGTCACGAGTCACGCCAGTGACTTCTGTCGATCGCCAGAGCGCCGCGCCTTGTTCGCAAGCACGCGTGGTGAAACCGACCATGACGCTGTAAGGATCGACGAAACCGTCCGTGGGACAGAAGCTGCCGCCGAGCACATCATCCGAGCGCAGTTGCGGAACCATGTCCACAATCTCGTCGCGTGTCAGCATGCGCACTTGCTTCAGCCCCAGCGACTTTTGCAGCTCCTGATTGGTCCGCAGGTAGTCGAGATGCGATGGCTTGGTGGCCACGAACAGGTAGCCTTGCGGGCGGTAGTCGGAGGGAAGGCCAAGCCGCTCCTCGAAGCTGGCGTAGAACGGAATGGAGTAGAGCGACATCTGAATGTTCACCGGCGTGGCAAATTGCGCGCGGACGCCTCCCATGCTCTTGCCGGTCGAGCCCTTGCCCTGATGGGATTCGCGCTCCACCATCAGCACGCCGCGGCAGCCAGCTTCGGTCAGATGCCAGGCAATGCTCGAGCCCACGATCCCGCCGCCGATGATCACGACTTCTGCCGTCTGCATGTGGCCTCTCCTTGCTCCAAGAGCCATTGTAGTGCGCCGCCGAGACGCTGGCTCATTATCCACTTTAAGGCTAACTGAATCAGCACATTAGAGCCCCAGCGCCTGGCGCTTAATTTCGCCGCTGTAGCCCGGATTTGCTTGACTTCCAGCCCAAACAGCCGCAAAATGCCTGCATCTACCCAGTTGTATTGCGCGACTGTGGCCATTGCGCGAGACTTCCCCCATCGAGTATCGCCGCCCGCAAACAGGCAGAAATGCAGGTACGCCGGTGTTTCGGCGTAGGAAAGAAGCAAACACCATGCGATGTGGAATCCGATATTCAAGTTTCGCGCTGGTCTCGGCTCTGCTGCTGTGTTTCGGCGCGTCCTCCTCAGCACAACAAATTCGGTTTGAGGATTTCTCCTCTGCCGCTGGTATTAAGGTCAACGTCAGCAACAGCACCCCGAACCGGCAGGTTACTGTGCCACCGGTGCTTCGCTTGACGGATGGAGCGCCCAACATGGAAGCGACGACGGTCTACTTTGATGCCAGTCCGGCGTCCTCGAGCGGCGGAAAGCAACCAGTTGCGGGCGGCTTCACAACCTGGTTTCGATTCCAAATCCACGACCTGGTGTGTTGCAATCCCGGCGACGGGTTCGCGTTCATTGTCCAGAATTCCAGCAGCGTCGATTCCACCATGGGTGCCACCGGTCAGGGTCTCACGGCCCTAGGTGCGGGCGGCAACACCGGCTATGGGAACCAGGATGGGGCAATGGGCTATGCCGGGATCAAGAACAGTTTGGCGATCGAGTTCGACGTCCATGAAGATGCCTGGGACCCGACTTCCAACCACATCGCCGTCCAGACGTGCGGACCGAACAATGCCAACACGCCTGTACATGACTCCGGAACTTACACTATCGGGAACAACAACAACGTAACCAGTTGCCTCCTCTATCAAAGCCAGGCATCGATTGACTCCAGCATTAAAACGCTGGGCGGCTCGTGCAGCGATGGCTCTTGTACAGATGGCACTCCGCATGATGTGGTCATCCAGTACACGCCAGGTCAACCGACCGGAACGCTGCAGATATGGCTGGATCCGACTTATTTTGACAATACACACACGCCTACCAACGCGCCTACAATGATCGTCCCGTACAACATCAATGACCCCAGCTACGGACTCTCCCTCGACCCACTGAACGGTGGTTCGGCGTGGGTTGGCTTCACTGCATCTCAGCCCAACGACTCCGAGACCGGCGAGAAGCAGGACATCCTCGCCTGGGAATTCACTCCCCATGTGCCGACCTCGGTAACGCAGTTGATCCCGCCCGGCGGGGTACCCGCGGTTTATGCCTTCGGGTCCCATCAGACGACGATCACCTATCCCATCGGATTCTCGAATCCCAATGGGATCACGATGACCGTGAAGGCCACACCTGTGGACCGCGCCACGTTCTACCAGACGCGGCTGCTCGGAACTGGTTTTGCCAACGAGCAGTGCATCGTCTATGAAGGCACGGGGAATGGATTCATCGCGAATGGCAACTGCATTGTTTACACGGTGTCCTGTCAGCAATCCGGGAGCCCGGTGAGTTGTCCTACGGCATCGGGTAATTCCGATATTGGAATTGTCACCATGTATAACAGCCTGGATCCGATTACTGCGAACAACGCCGACTTCCTGGAGACCTGTCCGACCGGCTCCAACAATTGGTTCAGCATCTTCCAGGCCTTTTACAACGACGGCCAAACGACGTCGGGCGGCTCGAACGGCTTCGGCAATTCTCCGTCTGGCAACAGCTGCACGTCCGGTCAAGGGTATATGAATGCGGACATTGTGGCCACATTCCGACCGGGCCAATCAGGCAAACGATGACGGCCTGAGCAGAGTTTCTATCAGGGCAGTTCTCGAATTGGCACAAGCCAGTTCAGAAGTGCCCTTTTGTTCTCCCATCAGGATCCTTCTAACGCTCCGACTCCTTGCCAGCGCAAATCTCAGGAGCACCCGTCTCCCAAGTGGTGCAAAATCTATCTCCGGGAACGGGCTCCGCCCCTCATGCTCTCCATTGGAATCAGTACTTTACACTTTATTTCGGTTGTAAATGCCTCTGTTCATTAGACTTATAGATAAGTAATTCTGCTCAAAGGAGTTACCGTATACATTTTTCGGAGGCAGCATCCCCAACTCAGAAACAATCTGGATTCCATCGAGCTGCTGAACCTGGGTCTCCCCGGAAACTATTTGTCAAAGAGCCCTTCACCTCGCCCTGAGGCGGGTGCGTTGGCACGCTGCGGCAGCGCGACCCTTAGAGTCAGCATAGACGAGAGACGCGATCTGTCAACTTACTAAGGTAATTGCACTTTAGTAACCTGGGGTGAAGAGGTAACCTACGGGTAACGGATGGAGCAAACACCGCGCCGTGAGAAACAGAGCTTCCGGACCGGATTTAGTCTCCGCTACGCGGCGCCGCCTTGGGAAGATTTAGCTTCGCCGTAGATGACTTTGAGGTCGGGGCGATCCAGGATGTGGGCCGCGGTTTTTTGTCCTTGGACGATGGAGTCCAGGATTCGCACGGCCTCGCGATAATGGAGTGGCGCCTGCTTCGGTTTGCCGGCACGCGTCAACGCATTGCCCAGCAGGTAGTGGGCACGCGCCTTTTCCAGTAGCATGCCCAAGGTGTCCGCCTGTCCCAGCGCACTTTCCAGTTCCGGCCGGGCGGCTTCAGCTTGATTGGTGGCCAGCAGCGCTTGAGCGTAGAAGATCGAGGCCTGAACGGAAAGCGCTTTCAAGCCCATTGAGTCCGCGGCTTGTTTGATTTTCTTAAGTTCAGGCAGGGCCGTTGACGCCCGTCCCTGTTCCAAATCCACTCTGGCGAGGCCGAGCCGGGCGCGTAGGTTCTGGTCGGGGAGCGTTTTGCCGGCGGCCTGCAGCGCACGCATGTACTGCTGATGGGCAGGCAAATATTGGCCGCGATAGAAATAGCTGTCACCTAGAGAGTTCAACGCCTCGGCGATGGTTGCCTGTTCTTTGAGCTCTGTAGCCAGTTTCAACCCATCCTCGATGTACTTCTGGCCTTCCTCTCCGGCCCCCACGATAGAAAGAACGTCGCCATACCGCGCCAGGGCCTCCGCCGAATACCAGGTATGATCATCATTGCTTAGCTTGAAGCCCTGCACCGCATCCTGAAGGGAACTCAAAGCCGCATCGTACTTTCCCTGGACAGCAAAGAGGACGCCCAGGGTTTTCGACTCCAGCGCCAACATTTGTTTGTCGCCTGCGGCGCGGCTCGCGTTCAAGGCCTGCACAAACTGCGTCTGAGCCAAATCGTATTGCCCGAGCTTGAAATTCATTTCCGCCCAATTGCGCTGGGACTCGGTCGCTTCCGGCTGGTTCAGGCGGGCACGGATTTCATAGGCCTGCTGGAAATAGGTCACAGCAGCCTGGTAGTCACCCTTGTTGTTATAAGCGCTGCCAATATTGTTGAGGCACGTAGCCTGGCTCTTTTCGGCGCGCAAGTCGCGTGCAAGCTGCAGCGCCTCTTTATTGGTCTTGAGGGCGTCGTCGTATTTTCCGTGGTCGTCGTAGAATTTCGCCAGGTTGATTAAGGTGCTGAGCGATCCCTTCTTGTTGTCAATCTCACGGTTAATTTTCAGCGCGACTTGGAAGTTGGCCAGCGCGGCGCTGGATTGGCCCATTCTGTCCTGCGCACGGGCCATCTGCGCCAGGGTGCCGGCGATGTCGCTCTTGTTGCCAATTTTTGTCCTGATCTCCAGCGCCTGCTGAAAGTTGCTCAGTGCTTCGGCCGGCTGATCCAGGTTGTAATACGCAATCCCCATGGTGTGAAGGACGGAGCCCTTTTCTTCCTGGTTGCCGGATAGCGATGCCAGGCTCAAGGCTCTGTTGAGGGGCTCAAGCGCGGCGCGCAGATTGCCCGTTTGGATCTCCAGCCGGCCGCTGGCGCGCCACGCGCTCGCGTTCTTAGGATCGGCAGCCAGCACATTAGCAAGATGCTGTTTAGCTTGTTCGAACTTGTTCACCCTTTCGTAAAGATTTGCCAGAGTGAACTGCGTATCGATATCGTTCGGACTCAACTTGGCCAGGTTTTCATATTCGTCAATGGCTTTCTGATAATCGTTCTTGATGGTGGCGTCGTTTGCCTCAATAGGATATTGGTCCCGGAGCGGAAGATTGTGGCTCAGCGCAACCGCGCTTCGCGACGCTTGCTGCGCTTTATCGTCGTTACCGAGAGCCGCATAGGTCAGCGCCAGCTGCGAGAAGGCCATGGCGAAGTTGGGGTCCTCCTCAGTGGCCTTTAAGAATTTGGTGACTGCCTGGGTGCTGTCACCAGCTCGGGCGAGCTGTACGCCTTCCTCGTAGGCCTGCAACGCCGGGACAGAACTGGTCAAGACATGGCCCGAGCTGGCCTGCAACTCTTTCAAGATGTCGGGCGTCGCTGCCAGTTTTTCGCGGATTTGCCCCGCCAGCTTGTCCAGGACTCCAAGCAGGTCCTTCATGTTGAAGGCGTCAGTCGCAAGCTGTATGTCGCGATCGTTTTTCAGATCGTGAATTGTGGCGTCGATGCGAAACTGGTCGCCGACTTTCACGAATTGTCCGGAGATTACGGTCTCCGCACCGGCAGCGTCCCTGATGCTGCTGAGGGTCGAAGCACCCAGCTGAGGCTCCGGCGCAATATGTAGATCGCGCAGCGCACCCTGTACGCGGCCGGCAGAAACCAAATGCAAGTGGGCTGATTGGCCGATGTCAGAGATCAAGGTTTCCGAGATAGTCGAGCCATACGAGGCCAAGCCGGGATCGCCTGAGCCGTTGTAAAACGGAAGAACGGCTACTGACATCACCGGTCCCTTAACTGCCTGCGGCGCTGCCGTTTCTGCTGTTCCCGATTGCGACCGGTTGTGAACCGCCAGATACGTTCCCACGGCCAGAACGGCCGACGCGGCTACCACCGCAGCCCATTTCAAAGGAAAGCGCTTCGGAGAAACCGGCTTGGTGACCGGCGGTGCGATGACCGATTCTCCGACGCGCCGCTTCTTGCCCTGCCAGATCTCGAGCTCGTCGATCAGCTCCTGCATCGAGGCGAAGCGCGCAGCGGGGTCGCGCTCCAGACACTTGCCAACAATGTCGCTGAGCGGCACGGGTAGCGTGGCGTCTACCTGGGTCAGCGGCACTGCCGGTTCCTGGGTTCGTTTGACCAGGCTGGCGATGGCGCTTTCCGCATGGTAGGGCATGAACCCGCTCAGCAGTTCATAGAAAATCAGGCCGACAGCGAACTGGTCAGAGCGCGCATCCAGTTCCTTTCCCATGGCCTGCTCGGGTGACATGTATTCCATGGTCCCGACCATCATGCCGGTGCGCGTCATGCCGTCGCCCTGGACCGTCCGCGCCAGGCCGAAGTCCATGACGACGACCCGGCCAGCGGCATCGCACATAACGTTGCTGGGTTTCAGATCGCGGTGAATGACGCCTTCACTGTGGGCCGCCTGCAAGCCGGCACACACCTGGACCATGATGTTGACCGCTGCCTCCGGTAAGAGCTTCCCATCGCGCAGAAGAATGGAGCGCAAGTCCTCACCTTCGATGAACTCCATGGTGATGAACTTGACGCCGTCAGCTTCGTTCAGGTCGTAAATGCGAATGATGTTCTTGTGTGTGACTTGCCGGGCGAGGACCAGCTCCTGCTTGAAGCGCGCCAGAATGGCGGGGTCTCCTGCCAGGTCGGGACGAATCACCTTCAACCCGACCACACGCTCGACCTCCATGTCGCGGGCTTTGTAAACGGCCCCCATGCCGCCCATTCCGAGCAGCTTCTGGATCTCGTAGCGGCCCCCGAGGACGTCACCTTCGTGGAATACGGTTGCGCCAATGGAGGAAAAGATCGGGTGCGGCGTGCTGCCACTTCCTGAGCCGCGGGGCTCAGTGATCGTCATAGCGTCGGAAGAATCAGTTTTCGAAGTGCTGGGGCTCGCCAAACCCGGTGAAGTAACATTAGCTGAGTTGACTCCGGGATCGGTCATTCCCTCGGATCCGAGGGCCGGCTTGGGCGTAGCGGCTGAACTGTCACCGCTGGAAACCGCTATTCCATCCTGCGCTTTTCGCGCTGCACTTTCTGGATCCCCAGCCATCTCTGACACTTCCCCTGGGCCGGGCCCACGTGTGCACGTGGACTCATACCCCCGCCCAAAGCTGGTTTATTACAGAGTATACCTTGATTTCTTGCTTTATCATGGCGCACAAGATGATCAACCGGGAACGGGGCGAAGATGGGCCGGCGTCTAGAAACGCCGGCCATCCAACAGAGCTAAGGAAATCAGTGAACAATAACACTCAAGCTCGGAATCGCACCGGCGTTCAGGGTCACGCTCTTGGTAATAGCGCCTGTGACCCCAGCCGAACTCGCCGACACCAGGTAGAGGATGTCCGCGGGGTTTCCGTTGCTGTCCAGTATGAGCATTCTGCCTGTCGCACTTTGTCCCTGCTGGGGGGAAGGGCAGGAGTTGCTGTCTGCGATGCAGAAGGCACCGTTGAACATCTGGTTCATCATTACGCCAGTGGTCCCGCTGGTGTCGTAGGTGGCAGTGAAGGTGCCGTTGCCAGCACCCGGTGGTGGCGGAGGCGATGCTACCACCGCTTCCACTTCGTTGATCACGCTCGGTAACACTGGATTGCTGGTACCGCCGTAGAAGTTACCGGACAAGGCAGTAATAAAGATCGGCTGCGTCACGACCTGGGGCTCGAACGCCCCGGACGTGACGGAGGGATCGGTTCCCACCACAAATCCCGTGTTGAAACTCACCAAGTACCAAACCGGCGGGTAAGTGCCGAGACCGCTCACAGTGACGCGACCGCTGTTCTTATCGACGTTGTAAGTAGCGTTGGTGTAAGAGGGCTGGCTCAAAGTGCCGCCGTTGTTTTCGTCAAGGATGTAGGAGGTAATGTTGCCGTTGCCATCGAAATTACCAAGTCCCAGGGAAACATCCGGTACCGGCGTTCCACCGGAGCTGGAAATGGCATTCAATTCAAACACGGCGCCGTTGGTAGCGTTGCCCTGGGTAGCGTTCAGAAATAGATTACTGAAAAGAGTAGTGCCGCCGCCGGCCGGCCCTCGTTCAGCGATCGACGCCAACGTTAATGGGGCGCCACCGGAGACTGGGTCGGTCTGCACGGCCAACAAACTGGGGAACAATTTGCCCGTCGGAGGCCCTACGACGTAGAAGGCATAATCCGCAGTGTTGGAGCCGATGGTGAAGGTCGCAGTTCCTCTGCCGGTGGTAGTACTGAACGACGAGATGGTCCCGGTCAAAGACACTTGACTCTGCACCTTGCTATTGTCATTGATGTCTGCCAGCCCATTTCCAGTAGTAATGTTGCCGCTGGCATCGGTTATGAAGTAGCCCGCGCCTGCGTAGGGACTGCCGCCGGCATCCACCCCGGACAAGCCGAAGGCGAAATTGCCCGAGGCCAGCGATATCCCCGAGAGGCTCTGCCCCTGGGACTTCAGGACGCCGGAACCCCATACACCTGGATTGTTAGGATCGGCCAAGATAAGCCTGGAATCGCCGATTAGCGACACGGAAACGCTGAACGAATAGCTGCCAAGCGCAGAGGCAATGACGACGGTTCCCAGATTGCTTCCGTTCGTGACACCCGAGCGACCCACGCAATAGACCGAACCCGTGGCGCCGCCAGGGAGGGGGCAGATACCGTTCGCGCCTGTGCCGGGCATCATCGTTACGTTGGTCATGGGGCCGATGGAATCATTCCCGTTGCGATCGAAAACCCCACTGGTGATGTTGCCCCCACCATCAGCCACAAAGCTTCCCACCATGTAGAAGGCCTGTCCCTGCTGGTTGTAGCCGTTGAAGGAAAAAGCGTAGCCTCCCTGGACCTTGCCCGTGACTGTGATGCTGAAGTTCGCAGTAGCGGTAGTGGGGAAGTTGTCGGTTACCTGCACGGTAAAGGGGAACGTCCCGACCGGTCCGGTGGGCGTGCCGGTAATGGTGCCGTCGGCGTTGAGAGTCAAGCCAGCCGGCAACGGTGCACTGCCGGGCGCAACAGAATAAACATAAGGCTTCAGTCCGCCAGTCGCCACAACTGAATTGGAGTAGGCGACCGAAATGACGGCATTCGTTAAAGGCGCGGACGGAAATGAAAGAGGCGGATTGATGGTGAGGGAGAAGCTGCCAGTCTGGTAAGCCTTCACTGGCGATTGCGAATCCGTTACGCGCACGGTAAAGCTGTACGTTCCAGCAGATCCTGTAGGCGGTGTTCCGCTCAGCACTCCGCTGCTGTTGAAGCTAAATCCGGGCGGTAGCGCTCCCGAATCTAGAGTCCACGTATACGGAGTCAGTCCTCCGTAGGCTGACAGCGTTTGACTGTAGGAATCGCCTTCGGCCCCGGTAGGCAGGGGACTCCGGGTCGCGATGTTCAACGGACTTGGACCGTTTTTTGGCGTGCCTCCTCCGCACCCGCTCATCAGCAGTGCGTAGAGAATGATTCCCAATCCGACCAACGGAAAAGGTTTGAACCCCGTCATGCATCTCCTTATAGGAATCTGAAGCCTGGTCTTATGGACGCCACTCCCGACGGCCGACTTGGCGTGAAGCACACCCTGGCAGGGCGCCCAACGATCCCGCGAGACCGCCCGGGTCGAACGACGACGAAAAATTGCTTGTATAGGAGCAGGGTAATTCAATTGCATACAAATGTGAAGTTGTGCGTCCGTTATCTGCGAGCTATTGTTTTTCCTGCTGGGTAATGAGCACCACGTCGGAGTTAGTCCGTCCGCGAGCAACTGCCAGCTTCTTGTTTTTCCAATCGTAGTCGTACCCGTACACAAACAGGTCGTCGAAGTTGGTCATCAGACTGGGAGGGCCCCCCGCTATTGGCTGCATCAGGATATTAGAAACGCCCTTCTCCGTAATCGGGTAATAGAGACCTTGTCCGTCGGCGGAATATTGAAACAGGCCGGAGATGAAGTGGCTCGGCGGGAAGCTCTGCACCGGCAAGCCACCCTGCGACGGAAGAATTTCGACCATCGGCTTGGCGTTGGCGCCCTGCCCCTCCACACCCAGGGCGGCAATCTGTTTGCCGTCAGGTGAGACGGCGGCAAAGTTGATCGTCTTTGGGCTGAGTTGTCTGGATTCTCCGCCGCCAACTGGCACCTCCATCAGCAACTGCCTGCCATTCTCAAGCCCGGAGTAGAGAACGAACTTGCCGTCGGGCGAACAAACCGGGAACTGGTCCACTTTGCCATTGGTCAGCGGCGTCGCCGTGCCGCTTTGAAGATCAAGGCGGAAAATATTGATGGTGTGGGTGCTCTGGTTCGGCATGCTGAAAAAGGCATACGCCCCATCCGGACAAATCGACAACCCTTGCATCGGAAGATTCTGCTGGTAGATTACGTTACGGCTGCTGCCGTCGGCGTTCATGGTGGAGATGTGACCGTTGTAATCCAATGTGATCAGCCGACCATCCGGCAGCCAGCCGACATTAATGTCACCATGGTTGTCCACCTGCTTGGGCGTAGAGTTGCCACCGGCGTCCAAGCTCATGGTGTACACACCGCTGTCGGGCGTGTTTTGAACTGCGATGAGCTGCTTTCCATCCTTGGTGACACCGAGCGTGAGATTGCTATACGAGCTGAGGTCGTTGGTAATGCGATGAAGTTTTTCTCCGGAGAGGGACACCTCACCGACCTGGCCGTTCCAGTCGCTGGTGATGTCGTGGAAGATGAGAAGCAGGTGTCGCCCATCGGGCATCCAAGTCGGCTTTTGCAGGCTGGCTATACCCGCGTAGATTGTCTTCTCTTTCCCGTTCGCAGGATTGAGAACCACCAGCCTGCCCATGTTTTGACTGCCCGGATCGAGCACCGTCGCCGCGATCCACTTGCCGTCCGGAGACCAGGCGGGACTGGAGTATCCGGGAAGAGGAAGAGACGCGAGAGCATGCTCACCGGTGCCGTCGGGGCGCGCAGATGATAATTTTCGAACTCCCGTCCGACGAACTCTGGCGCAGAAAGACGATCTGCTGGCCGTCAGGCGAAAAACTCACCGGGCTGTCCACATCGGTGATCAGTTTACGCGGAGTTCCCCCCAGCACTGGGATCTGGTACAGGAATCCTAACCCCGGATTCTCCGGCTCGATGCGGACGAAATAGAGAAAATCGCCATTGGGGGTAAAAGTCAGACCGGTATAGCGTACCTCGGTCGGGGCCATGATCTGCGCGTTGCTGCCGGTGGCGATGTGCCGCATCCAGAGACTCTGCTGTCCGCGTCCCTCGTCCACTACATCCACCACATATTTCCCGTCGGGAGAAATGGTGGCCAGCATGACCTTTCCGGAGTTGGTGAGCTTCTGCATGCTCATGGTCTGGAACGGCACCGGACCCGAGTCGCCGAGCCACTGCGACACCCATTTGTAGAAGCCGTAGATTCCAGCAACGATCATAGCAACGCTTAGGACGGTAATCAGCCCAGCACCGCGTTTGTGCTTCCTGGCGGTTTCCAGAATGACCGCGCCGCTGCCGGGACTTATCACGGAACTGCCGACGCGCGCCGCGGGGATGGAGGACGACGAAGCTGCCGGGACTCCAGTTTGCGACCCGTGGCCGGTTACGTCACGCTTGAGTCGCCTTAGGTCGCTGCGAACTTCCGCCGCGCTCTGGTAGCGCAGATCTGGATCCTTTTCCAGCGCTTTGTCGATGATCTCTTGCAACTTGAAAGGAAGAGACGGATTCAATTCCGTCGGCGGCCTGGGATTACGGTCGAGAATGCCCTGAAAGATCACCGCAGAGGTGTTGCCCTCGAATGGGAGCTTGCCCGTGGCCATCTCGTAAAGAATGGCCCCGACTGAGAACAGGTCACTGCGCGCGTCCAAATCTTCCCCACGCGCCTGCTCCGGAGACATGTAAGCGATGGTGCCTACCGCCGTGCCCGGCGAGGTCAATTGCAGGGGCGCAAATGTAGCAGCATCTCCGACGACGGTCTCCAGAGCAGCGCGGCGATCGTAGGTCAGTTTTGCCAGTCCGAAATCGAGGATCTTCGCTTGTCCGCGCGAAGTGATAAAGATGTTGGCCGGCTTCAAGTCTCGGTGCACGATGCCTTTGCCGTGCGCTACGTCGAGCGCATCATTGATCTGGATGCCGATGTCAATGATCCTGTCGAGTGCCAACGGGTTCCCTTTTATCTTGTCGTTCAGACTCTCGCCTTCCAGCAATTCCATAGCGATGAAGTGCTGGCCGTCGCATTCCTCGATGGCGTAAATTGTGCATATGTTGGAATGGTTGAGTGCAGAGGCGGCGCGCGCCTCCTGCTGGAAGCGCTCCAGGGCGTACGGGTCCTGTTCGAAATCCCGGGAAAGAAACTTAAGGGCCACCTGACGGCCGAGCTTGGTGTCCTCGGCTGCATACACCACACCCATGCCACCAGAGCCCAGTTTTCCTACGATCGTATAGTGAAGAAGACTCTTCCCGACCAGGGTTTCCAAAGCTGACAACTCCCAAGTACTTGACTCTATTGTCCGGAAGAGCAGCCGTCAAGGAGAGCCGGCCAGCAACAACTGTTTGCCGCGCGGTGCTAATGAGCGAGAAGACCGTCGGAGATGATCCAGGAGGCGTCCAAGTTGTGGGTGAAAAGCTTGGCGTGCTCAACGGCTGCTTGGGCTTCGTCTTTACGGCCGCTTTGTTCCAAGGCCCGTGCCAGCAGCAGATACGTGATGTCCGATGGTTTGATCTCGTTGGCATGGCCGTAGTCCTGGATCGCGAGGCTTGAGGTCGCCGGACTTTTGCGCCAGGACTCCCAGGCCAAGCCAGGCCCGGGAATTCCGTGGGTTCAGAGCAACGGCCTTCCCGAAGCCTTCCTGGGCGTGCGCGTAATCCCGGAGATCGAGATAGACGAAGGCCCGGTTGCTGAACAGCTCGGACTTGCTCACATTGTCCCGCGCAACGCTCATCATTTGGGTATATCGCTCAATGGCTTCCCGAAGTTTCCCATGCTGGTGGTCGTAGGCGGCGATCTGCAGGTTGCTGATAGGATCGGAGGAGTAAATTGACAAAGCAATCTGGAAGTGCTTCATGGCTTCTTCGCGTTGTCCTTGCTCCATCAGTGCCATCGCCAGGTTGTCTTCCGCGAGGAAATTGCTGGTGGTGACCTGCAAAGTGCGTAACCATAAAGCCGTGTTTTCGTTCCAGTAGCCGAGCTGATGATACGTGAGCACGGCCAGCACCAATAACACAACGACGCTAACGCCGCGAAGTACGAAGGGAGTAAGAAGCTTCGGGCGGGCGCCACCCTGAAGCGGCCCGGACGCGCTGGTTTGGCGAGCGTTGGGTTGGAAGTCCGCCACTCCCCAACACACCATGATGAACAGGCCCAAGAAGGACAGATAGGCGTATCGATCGGCCATGGCCTGGATGCCTACTTGCACCAAGCCGATCATCGGCGCCAAGGTTCCCAGGAACCAGAGCCAACCCACTAGCAAATAGGGGCGACGTTTCCGGCCTGCGATAACCAGACCGCTAACCGCCATCAAGAAGAGCAACGCTGTGATGACCTGCCACAAGGGTAAGCCAGCCAACGGATGCGGGTACATGGGTGCAAGGCGCGTAGGCCAGAAAGCCTTACCCACGTATCGCGCGTAAGAGACAATTGCATTTTCCACCCGAATAGACAACGGGAAATACTCCAGGGAGCCCACCGCGCCGCCCTTCTTTTGCGCTACTATGGTAACGATGGCGCTGGCCGCGCAAATCGCGAAAAGCGGGAGCTTCTCCTTCACCAGCCAGAAAAAACTCCTTGTCGGCAATAGCGGCGGTGTTGCCGTTCCGAAGGAACCGTCGGGACCAATCGCCGCCATCCGTCGCAAAGGCCAAAAGTCCCACAGCAACAGAACGACAGGGAAAGTAATCACCTGAGGCTTGGCCATCAGCCCCATCACGAACAACAAAGCAACTACGACGTAGCGTCCCACTCGCGGATCGAGGACATACCGGCGGTAAGCTCCCAGCGCCAGCAGGAAAAACAACATGCTGAGCAGGTTCTTGCGTTCGGCGACCCAGGCCACCGACTCGACGTTGATGGGATGCAGGGCAAATAACGCAGCCACCATTGCGCTGCGGCCCACATAGCCAGTGGCTCGCTGCAGTACCCAGAACAGCAACAGCACATTCACTATATGCAGTAGCAGATTTGTGTCGTGATGCCCTCCGGGGTCCAGCTGAAACATCTGGACGTCGAAGGCATGGGAAAGCCAGGTCAGCGGGTGCCAGTTAAATTGATAGAAGGTAGTAAATGCCCAAGAGACTGTGTCCCAGTCCAAACCGGACTTGATGTGGGGGTTGTCAACGACGTAGGCGAGGTCGTCGTAATTGAGGAATGGATGGTGGTTCACCGGGAGGTACACTGCGACCGTCGCAAGCGCAATAAGGAGACCGAGAAGAAGACTCTCCTTCTTGAGTGAGGCCAACCATCCCGGCTTGGGCGGAGATTGGCTACTCTTGTGAGTTCTCCTTTTAGGCCTCGAACTCGCAGCCCTCACTCATCCTCCTGACTTTGATCATCGCAGCGATCACCTGCTTCAGGAAAGCCGAGGGACGGCTTCCTCATGCGAGCCACTCTCCACGGGCCCTTTTCTCGATGGGGAATTTCCTCCCTATCGCAGCAAGGCACCACTTTATCTAACTACTTGAGGTCGGTTCGATCGGACAAGAGGATACCGTTGCGCGCGTAGCTGTCACGCGGCACCTCAACGAAGGCGATGGTCAACTTCTCGATCTTGACGCCCAGTTCTTCGTGCATAACATCGCTGATACGCTTGACCGTGCGCCGTTTTTGCTCGATCGTGCGCCCCGTGAGCATCGTAATCTGCACATGCGCCATGTGACCTCTCCTCCAATTGAGTCCTGAACGTGAAAACGTTACCACGTCTGGGGAAGTTTTCAAGCGGGATGCGTTCATGGTCGCGTTTACGCACGCCTTTAAGCTCTGTATCCGCGCGGACGTCATTTCGGGCGAACTTCCGCCGAGACTCGCTCACTTAGCCAGTTCGTATCCGGCAAAGAAATAGCTCAGCTCAAAGCGAGCCGTGTCTTCGGCATCCGAACCATGGACTGCGTTCTTCTCAATGTTCGCCGCCCACTTCTTACGAATCGTGCCCTCGTCGGCCTTGGCCGGATCGGTGGCGCCCATCAAAGAGCGATAGTCGGCGATGGCGTTTTCTTTTTCCAGCGCCATGACGACAATCGGCCCACTCGACATGAAGTTGGTCAGCGACTCAAAGAATGGCCGGTTTACATGCACTGCGTAGAAGCCTTCGGCCTGCGCCTTGGTGATGTGCAGCATCCTCATGCCGATGATACGAAAGTTGTTTTGCAGCAGGGTGTGAATGATGTCGCCCGCCGCGCCTTTTTCAACCGCATCGGGCTTAATGATGGAAAGAGTGCGTTGCAATGTCTTCATGTGTAATTGCTCGTCCTCACTCTGAAAATTTGAAATCAGACCAATTCATCGGCTACCGCTCCACCTAATGAAAAATCGCTCGCAGGTCTTCCACTACCTCCCAATCCGCCTTGCCCTTAACTGGCTTTTGCCGAAGGCAGAGGAATTGAGGAGCCTTTCCCTTTTTCCATGACGACAGCAGCACTTCGTGAGCATGATACTTGCGGCGGACCGCCCTTAGACGTCTGCAATCCCCGGGCGTTGGCCATGCCGCGGAGCCTCCTTTGACTTGAATGAGGATTATCTGGAAAGCGTCGCCACGGTTAAGCCCATTATGCTGCGCGCTGTGATCTTTGCGAATCGCAATCAGGTCCACCACACCGCGCGCTTCGCGACCCTTCGGCCCGGTAAAGGCCACAAAGTGCCAGACCGGAGCACGCTTTCCCGCCACTGCTTGGCGGATGCGCACCTTCGTCTCAGTAATTGCCCATTTCCATGTCTTATGCGCTTTGTCGGAAGCCGTATCTGACTTGGCCTTCTGCATAAAGACGAACGTCCTCTGTCTCTCCTTGCCTGTGTGGTGAATTACTTCTTCGCCAACCTCGGCGTCGCCTGCACCAGCGTCTCACCGATCTCGGCCGGTGACTTCGCAACGTGAATTCCCGCGGCCTCCATGGCCTTAATCTTTTCTGCCGCAGTTCCCTTCCCGCCGGAGATGATCGCTCCAGCGTGCCCCATGCGGCGCCCCGGCGGCGCGGTCTGCCCGGCGATGAACCCGATGACCGGCTTGCGCACATTCTGCTTGATGAACTCGGCCGCCGTCTCCTCCGCGTTGCCGCCAATCTCGCCGATCATGATGATGGCCTCGGTCTCCGAATCCTTGTTGAACAGGTCAATCGCGTCTACAAAGTTGGTACCGATAATCGGATCGCCACCAATCCCGATCGCTGTCGATTGCCCGATGCCGCGCGTCGTCAACTGATATACCGCCTCGTAGGTCAACGTGCCCGAGCGCGACACAATGCCGACACTCCCTTCCTTATGAATGTGCGCTGGCATGATGCCGATCTTGCATTTGCCCGGCGAGATGATACCCGGACAGTTCGGCCCGATCAGTCGCGACTTCTTCGTCTTCAGAAACTCCCAGACCTTGACCATGTCCATGGCTGGGATACCTTCGGTGATACAGACGATCAGCGGCACACCGGCATCGGCGGCTTCCATGATGGCGTCGGCCGCGGCCGGCGGAGGAACAAAAATCACGGTCGCGTTGGCGCCGGTCTTGGCGACGGCATCACTCACCGTGTTGAAGATCGGCCAATTTTCGTGCACAGTGCCGCCCTTGCCGGGAGTAACACCGCCCACCACCTGCGTCCCGTACAAAGCTGCGTTCTTGGCATGAAACGTTCCTTCGCGGCCAGTCAGTCCCTGCACAATCAATCGTGTTGACTTATCAACGAGGATGCTCATCGAACCCCCTTGGCGGCAGCGACAACTTTCTCAGCCGCGTCCTTCATGGTTTCAGCCACGATGAATTTCAGCCCGCTCTCTTCCAACGTCTGGCGGCCCTGTTCCACGTTGGTTCCCTCCAACCGCAGCACGATCGGCAACTGGATGTTGGTCTTGCGCGCGGCGCTGACGATACCGTTGGCCAGCGTGTCCACGCGCAAAATGCCGCCAAAAATGTTGATGAGCACCGCCTTTACGTTCTTGTCGCTCAGCAGGATCTCGAAGGCGTGCGTGACCTGTTCTTCGTTGGCGCCGCCGCCGACGTCGAGGAAGTTCGCGGGCATGCCGCCGGCATACTGGATGATGTCCATGGTGGCCATTGCCAGGCCGGCGCCGTTCACCATACAGCCCACATTGCCGTCAAGTTTGATGTAGTTCAGGTTGTACTTACTGGCCTCGACTTCGAGTGGATCCTCTTCGCTCAGGTCGCGTAGCTCCTTGATGTCGGGATGGCGATAGAGGGCGTTGTCGTCGAAGTTCATCTTGGCGTCCAGCGCGAACAGACGGCCGTCGGTGGTGGTGATGAACGGATTGATTTCGACCAGCGAAGCGTCCGTCTCCTCCGCTGCGCGCGCTAGCCCGGTCATGAACTTTACCGCGCCGCTGATGAACTTCGGATCGAGTCCAAGCCGGAATGCGATCTTCCGTGCCTGGAAGGCGCTCAGCCCGAAGCCGGGAACGATGTGCTCCTTGATGATGGCGTTGGGATCCTTCGCCGCGACTTCTTCAATCTCCATGCCGCCCGCCGCCGACGCCATGAACACCAATCGGCCAGGTCCGCGGTCGAGCACAATGCCGAGATACAGCTCGCGCGCAATGGGCAGCGTCTCTTCAATCAGCAGGCGCTGCACTTTCTTGCCCTCGGGCCCGGTCTGGTGCGTGACCAGTTGCATCCCGAGGATCTTGCCCGCCAGCTCGCTGGCTTCTTCCGCCGACTTGGCCAGCTTGACGCCGCCGCCTTTGCCACGGCCTCCAGCGTGAATCTGCGCTTTGACGACGATGCCGGTGGCGCCTTCGTGCAACAGGGCCTTGGCCGCAGTTTCTGCTTCTTCGCGGCTTTCGACCATGTGCCCGCGCGGCACCGCCACTCCGTACTTCGAGAGGATGGTTTTCGCCTGGTACTCGTGAATTTTCATTTTTTATGATGACTGCGGGAGAACCATCGCCCGCTGCTCCGGCTGAGCGCGCCGGATTGTCTGCTCCTTGGAAGATTGCACAAATCTTACGAAACTGGTGATTGTATAGGACGGAGCGCGGCAGCGGCTAGTGCGCGGCGCACAAGAGGAGTTTCCAGTTTCGAGTTTCGGAGCAGCTACTTGGTCGGCGCCTTTTGCGGCCCGCGCTGTCCCCGTTTGCGCTCTTCCGCGTATTCCGTTAAGTCGGGGAATATCTCCCGCAAAGGTCTCATGCTCGCCAGTTCTTCATCCGTCAATGGCGGCGAGTCTACGTCGTTCCAATCTTCCTGAGCGATTTCCGGCGGTTTCCTACGCTTTGGCATGACTTACTGTTTCCTTCCTCGCGTTCCATTTGCCCACTCCTCCCACATCCCGAAGCCTTTCATTTGTTCGTCGAGATGGGTCTCGGGGAAGGTGGCTTCGATTTGGGCGCGTGTGTAGCGAGGTCCGATGCGCTGCGGCGCGTTGGCCAGCTCGAAGACCAGCTCGGCGGCCATGGCCTCGTTCTTCTTTAACTGCGCAAAATCAACCTTGTCGAAGGTGTCGGAGGTGGCGTGGTAGTTGCCCAGGTAATTCGCCTCCACCTGGTTGGGCAACAGAGTGGGAATGCCCTCCATCATGAAGTCAAAGTTATCGGTGCCCACGGTCGCATCGTTCGTTACCTCGCTGGACTTCCATTGCGCGAAGGGTTGCAGCATGGGCGCCAGCGCGGCATCTACGTCCTTGCGCCCGCCGGTCGAGAAGCTGGCGATGGCCCCGGTGCCTTCGTCCAGCACTACCTCGGCAACGATGTTGTCGAGCTCATTCCGATGAGCGCGCACGTATGCCAGCGAGCCCAGCAGACCTTGTTCCTCACCGGAAAAGAGTATGAAGCGAATGGTCCGCCGAGGACGGACGCCCCCCGCCTTGATCGCCCGAAGCGAGTCGATGACCAGCGCCGCATTGCAGCCGTTATCAAGCGCTCCCGTGCCCAGCTCCCACGAATCCAGGTGCGCGCCCAGAATGACGATTTCGTTCGGCAGCTCGCTTCCCTTCAGCTCAGCGACAACATTGCTGCTCGTGATCGGCGGGCCGATTTGGTTCGGCAGCGAAATCGACATCTGCACTCTGTCACCGTGGGCCAGCAGCCGCGCGATGCGTTCAGCATCCTCGCGTGCCAGCAGCACCTGAGGAATCACGTCGATTTTCCCAGTGCTGGTGTTGATGTGCCGGTAGAGCACATCGTGCTCGCGACTGGAGGTAAAAGCAATCGCCAGCGCACGACCCTTCACCGCGTTGGCGATGATCCCCGGCGCGCGGTAATACTCGTTGAACAGGTCTTCCCAGGTCTTCAGGACGTCGCTGTGCGCCAACACGATCGCGCCCGCGATATCACCGGCGTTGGCGAATTCCGCTGCCGTGCCCATGCCGACATCCACCACGCGCGCCATCGTCGCTTTCAGCGGCGGTCCCCACGCGATGGACTGCGCCCGCACATGAAACTTCACCGGAGCGACGACATTCACCTCGGTGTTGCCCTCCGCCCACGACTGCGCGATGGTGAACTCTTCTGTGTGCACGGAATCCGCGCCGGCTGCCTTGAATGCATCTACTCCCCACTGGATTGCCTTCTGCATCGCGGGCGTGCCGGGAACACGCCCGCCAATCTCGTCGGTCAGCACGCGCAGGTTCTCCTGCAGTGCAGTAGACGATTTGAGGGCCTCCTGCATAATGCGGTCGTTGGACTGCGCAAGGCTGGACACAACGCCGGCCAGCAGCAGAGCAGAGACGAGGAAAGCAATTCGAGATTCACGCATGGCGAGGTGAATTATACGCAAGGGCGCCTGCCGCTCGCCGGCGATGTCGAAAGAAGGACATGCTCAATCGACAATCGCCGATCAGTAGTGACAAGGCGATTTCGCGACACCAATGATCGATAGTGACCAGCTAAGCGCGATTTCTAACGTGTTAAACACAACGACATAAGTAATTGCGCATAATGAGTAATTGTGCTTTCATGAGGACATGAAAGCACTTCGCATCGCTGACTCCGCAACGGTGGTTCTTGGGCTGCAGGATGAGATTCGACGATCCGAAGAATCGCGCTATGATCACCGCTTGCATGGCGTGCTGTTAGTGGCGCAGGGTTTGACCTGCCCGGAAGTCGCTGCCTTGTTGGGCGATGCCTCCCGCTCGGTCGAATACTGGGTGCGGCGTTTCGAGGAGGCGGGGTTGGCGGGTTTGCAGGAAGGCGAACGCCCTGGTCGGCCCCCTCGGCTGAGCCGCAAGCAACTGGGAGAGGTAGATGCCGTTCTTCGCAAGGCGCCGAGAGAGGTCGGCCTGGCCGGCAATCTATGGGACGGCAAGACCTTGGCCGCATGGATCGAACGACAGTATGGAGCCCCCTTGGGGGTACGCCAGTGTCAGAGAGTATTTCGACAATTGGGATTCCGTTTACGCAAGCCGCGCCCCATGGTGGCGCAGGCGGACCCGCAACGCCAGAAGGCGCATAAAAAAAACTCCAGGCCCTGATGGCAGATACCGCAGGTGGATCTGTGGGCAACCGACGAGGTGCATTTTCAGCAACATGGTTCGCGCTGCCAGATGTGGATTCCGCCGGAGACCAAGGACCCGATTTTGCTCCATCATCCCACTCGCCGCAGCGTAGGCTACTTTGGTGCGGTTCGGCTTCGCGACGGCAAGTTCGTCTTTCATCGCGAGACCGACAAGTTCAACGGTGCTACCTTCTTTGTCTTCCTAAAAGCCCTCTACCGGGCCAGCACCACGGGATCGCGACGGGTGGTCGTGATCACCGACAATGCCCGCTATCACCATGCCCGGCTACATCGAACCTGGCGGGAGGAACATGCGAACCGATTCGTCCTCGACTATCTGCCGCCTTACAGCCCAGATCTCAACCCGATCGAACGGGTTTGGAAGCTCACCCGGCGGCAATGCTTACACAACCGATACTTCCCATTCCTCAGCGAGGTCACCGATTCCGTCGAGGCGCAATTCGCACAGTGGGCAAGTGGCAACATTACCCTGCGGCGATTATGCGCAATTACTTAAGACGCTGTGTTTAGTTCAATGGATTGCGACGCCGCGAGTTCGCCGCTCAGAAACGGATGCTTCATCGTTTCCAAGCTCGAGCTTTCTGCTTCGTCGAATCGTTCTGACTTCCACCCATAGAGCACTGCCTCAAGGCGATACCGACCCGGCTTTAACTCTTTGATGAAGATGTTTGTGTCGAGATCGAACGAGCCCTCGATGTACGCCTTTGGTTTGACTAAAACTGCCTCCCTCTCCATTCGCTGAGCGGCGCTCAACTTGTCGATCGGATCAGGACCCAGACAGGAACCTCCGTACCCCGGCATGAAGTGTTTGCCGGTACTGTCCTCAAGCCGCACCCAAACATGCGGTGGGTTGCCGCACTTCACCTCCCATACCGTTCGCGGGAAGAAGATATCAGCGTGGCTGATGTTTCTTACTCGGTAGGTAAAATCGATCTTCTCTCCGATTTTGTAGCTCTTTCGCTTGGGAGTAATGGTGAAGGAGGCGTCATTTGCCGGAACGAATAACAACGACTGTTGCGCGTTCAAGAGAGCTGCCGCAAGAAAAACGACAGCAAACACCCGGGGCCGGTCCATGTTTCGCTCCCACCGCACGATGTTGACGCGAGATAGCTGACGATAACAGCCCGTTACACCACTGACTCAAGTATCAGGGCGCTAGAGCTTGAAGCCGTGGCAACAGCGATTTCTAATCGTAATACTCCAGCCCCAGGTGCGTGATCAGCTCCTCGCCCTTGAGGTGGCGCAGAGTGTTTTTCAGCTTCATCAACTGGATGAACAGATCGTGCTCGGGATACAGCCCGGGCGGCGTCATCGGCGACTTGAAATAAAAGCTCAGCCACTCCTGGATACCGATGCCGCGCAGCTCCGACGAGCGCTTCGCCAGATCGAGAAGGAGAACGAGATCGAGCACGATGGGCGCCGCCAGAATGGAGTCGCGGCAGAGAAAGTCCACCTTGATCTGCATCGGATAGCCGAGCCAGCCGAATATATCAATGTTGTCCCAACCCTCTTTGTTATCACCGCGTGGCGGATAATAATTAATGCGTACCTTGTGACATATGTTGCCGTAAAGCTCGGGGTACAACTCGGGCTGAAGAATGTGCTCCAGCACCGACAACTTTGACTCCTCCTTGGTCTTGAACGAGCCCGGATCGTCGAGCACTTCGCCGTCGCGGTTGCCGAGGATGTTGGTGGAGAACCAGCCGTTCAACCCGATCATGCGGGCCTTGAAGCCGGGCGCCAGGATGGTCTTGATGAGCGTCTGCCCGGTCTTGTAGTCCTTGCCACAGATGGGCGCTTCCATCTGCTTCGACAGCTCAAGCATGGCCCCGATGTCCACCGTGAGATTGGGCGCGCCGTTGGCGAAGGGCACGCCTTCCTTCAGCGCGGCATAGGCGTAGGTCATCGAGGGCGCGATGCTCGCGTCACTCGCACGCAACCCCTTTTCGAACGCTTCGACTGATTTGTGCACTTTCCCGGGCTTGATGAAGGTTTCGGTCGAGCCGCACCAGATCATCACCAGCCGGTCGGCGCCACTGGACTTTTTGAAATCGCGGATGTCGTCGCGCAGTTGCTCGGCCAGCTCCATCTTGCTCTTGCCCTTCTTCACGTTGGGGCCATCGAGCTTCTTAACGTAGTTCTTATCGAACACCGCCTTGCGCGGCTTGATCTTCGACAGGAAAGGTTTGACCTGGTCGAGCAGCGAGACCTCGAGCACGCCTGCATTGCGCGCCGCCGAGTACATGTCGTCTTCGAAGATGTCCCAGCCGGTGAAGACCAGATCGTTCAGCCGGGCCAGCGGAACGAAGTCCTGGATCTTCGGTGAGCGGCCCTCGGTGCGTTTGCCGAGTCGGATAGTGCCCATCTGGGTCAGGGAGCCGATGGGCCTGGAAATTCCCTTGCGCACCGCTTCGACGCCCGCGACAAATGTGGTGGCGACAGCGCCCATGCCCGGAATCATGATCCCGAGCTTGCCTTTGGCCGGGGCGATCTCGCCTTGGGCGGTATTCGTATTTCCCTGCTGCTTGCTTGTCGGCATGCTATCAGTCCGTTTCGTGAAAGAATGTACAAACCTGTTATCTTCTCGTACCCGCGCAGGCATTGCAATGGAACGTGTGCGAACGGACGCGTTTGCGCCCTGTGCGGCAATTTGCAGGATTTGGTGGAGAGGCATGGCCAAAGAAAGAATCGCAGTTGTGACCGGAAGCTCCAGCGGCATAGGACTGCTTACCACTATCGAGTTGGCGCTGAACGGCTACCGGGTGGTTGCCACCATGCGCAATCTCGCCAACAGCGGCCGGCTGGAAGAGGCGGCCCAGAAGGCGTGCGTTCATGACCGCATTTGCGTGCTTAGGCTCGACATCACCGAATTCGAGTCTCTGCCGGACGCGGTCGAAGAGATCGTCCGCAGTCATGACCGCATTGACATACTGGTGAATAACGCCGGATTCAGCGTGGCGGGCTTCGCCGAGGACATGACTCTGGCCGAACTGCGCCATCAACTGGAAACCAACTTCTTCGGCAACGTCGCGATGACCAAAGCGGCGCTGCCGGTGATGCGGGCGCAGAAGTCAGGACACATCATCACGGTTACATCGGTTGCCGGACGCCTGGGGCAGCCCATGCTGAGCGCCTACAGCGCGTCGAAATATGCGCTGGAAGGCTGGAGCGAGTCGCTGCGCATCGAGACTCATTCGCTCGGTATTCGCGTGTCGCTAGTTGAACCCGGTGCGTTCGATACCGATATCTGGGAGCGCAACGTGGTGATCGCGAAAGGCTCGCTCGATCCCGCGTCGCCAAACAAGGAGCGCAGCCAGCGCTTCGCGGAATTCGTCAAGAGCAGCGCCAAACACCGGCGCGACGCTCGCGAGGTGGCAAAGTTGATCGCTCGCATTGCGCGAGATCCCAATCCGAAGCTTCGCTACCTGATCGGCGGTGACGCGAAGCTGCAAATCTGGCTGAAGAGGATCGTGCCCTGGCGCAAGTACGAACGCATGGTGGCGAAGGCGGTGAAGATCGATTGAAGAAGCAGTCAGCGATCAGTCATGCTCGCTCGATCTCTTGCGTGCTGACTGCTGAATGCTTTTCCTAATCCGCCGCCTCTTCCGCTTCCCTGCCCACCCGATGCTGCACGTGGGACCAAACGAAGTAGACCGCCGCGACAAGAATCACCGCCAGGATCACGGCATCGAGGCGATGGAACCACATCTTCAGGCGCGGGTCCTTGTCCCACTGCTCGCCCAGCCGCATCCCGATGTAGGCCAGAGCGAAGCACCACGGCCACGAGCCAATAAATGTATAGATGTGGAACTTGAGCCGCGGCATGCGTGCGATGCCGGCAGGCAGGGCAATAAAGGTGCGGATGACGGGCAGCAGTCGCGCGATCAAGACAGCCAGCGAACCGCGGCGCTCGAAGAAGCGATCGGCGATGTCGAGTTCGCGCTGGCTCAGAAATATGTAGCGGCCAAAACGCTCGACCAAGGGCCGCCCGCCGAAGTAGCCGACTTCATACGCCAGCACTGAGCCCAGGTTGCATCCGATCGCTCCCCATGTAGCAACAGCGAGCAGCGAGAATCGCCCGGTGTACACCAGATACCCGGAGAAAGGCATGATGATTTCCGACGGTAGCGGAATGCAGGCCGACTCGATGGCCATCAGCAGCATCACGCCGCCGTATCCGCCCGCCGAGATAACGCTGACAATCCATGCTCCGACGATTTCAAGAATGTGAGCAATCATGTTGTGGTTGGAAATTTCCTGCGTGAGATAAGAATAGCATTCAGCATTCAGGTTTCAGCCCTTTTTACTGTAGTGTCTCAGTTTGAAATCAGGAACCGATTGACGGCGGGTTAATAACGGCGTTTTTAGCAACCTGAGCGACCGTATCTCTACTGACATTCTTGCGCCTGCAATAGGCAGAATCTAGCCAGACTCCCAGCAGCTTAGCACCCTTGCTGGAATTGCAACCCCTACAGCATAACGCTATGTTTTCTCTAGTGATGATCCTGGCATCGTTAACGATGTGCTCCCAGCTTGGCCGAGCGCCAAAGCGTTCAGCTGAGCCAAAAACAACCCCGCAATAAATGCAGGATTTATCTCGCTCAATTACTTCCTTTTCTAGCCAATCAGGAATATTCCATCTATTCATAGCATGCTTGACCGTTCAAGCTTCGCGAGGGACACTCGCGCGCATGAAGAAGCCCAAGCGCCAAGCTTGAAGCGCGGCAACATGTCCCTGCAAGATATTGGCGGCACCAAACCAATTTCAAACTGAGGCACTACTCTTCTTACTGACATCCCGACTAAGGGCTTCAACCCGAGCCGAGGGACCTGTGGTTCGCACCCTGATCCAAAAGGTGACCGTGCACTACTGCACTGGATGCTGAGTGCTGAGTGCCGACCGCTATTTCGGCAGCTTTCCCTCCAACCATTCTCCCAGCTTCGCCACCGGAACGCGCAGGCCGACGAAGAACTGCCCGAAGGCGGCATACTCGGCGCTGACCTGATCGAAGCGCATTTCGTAAATCAGCTTCTTGAACACCAGCGGCTCGGGCGCGAACAAATCCACACCCCACTCCCAATCGTCGAAGCCAATGGACCCGGTGATGATCTGCTGCACCTTGCCGGCGTAGCGGCGGCCGACCATGCCGTGCTCCTCCATCTGCCGCTGGCGCTCTTCGATGGGCAGGGTGTACCAATTCTTGTCCTCGCCGCGCTTGCGGTCCATGGGATAGAAACACAAATACCGGCTCTCGGGAATCTTGGGGTAAAGCCGGGGATGCATCGCCTGCCGCTGACGCTCCATCGTCCCCTGCACTTCCCGGTTCCACTCCTCCGACAGCGGGGCAATGCCGCGCTCGGTGAGCTGCCGGAAGAGCTTCACACTGGAGTCGTACAGACCCAACTCGATGACCGACAGATAGGAGTGTGTCGGCTCCAGATATTCCTGCAGTGCGGTACGGTTCAGTTGCAATTCGGCAGCATTGAGCTCGTCAAACGAATCCCGGAAGTGCACCAGCATCAGGTCGCCCTTATGGCCCAGCATGGAGTACACCGCACTCTGCCCCGCTTCCTCGTTGGCCGACAATACTGCAGCGGCTTCACTTGCAATCTCCTGCTGGCGCAAGGGGCTCAGCTTGCGCCAGTCTGGCCAGCGGAAACGAAACATCTGATGCAGCACGCTCAAGCCCTCGAGGGTTAGCGGCACAGTTGGCAGTTCGGTGGATACAGCTTGTACCCCGGCATTGCTCGACGCCATTACAAAACCCCGCGCTCAATTGATGCTGATGCTTAACTCATTGTAATCTGCCCGCAGGAGAATAACCCATGCCACGCGGCGTCACCCCTCGGCAACCTTCACGATCAGGACGACAAGACAAAGTTACGAGCAGGCCACTGCGCGGCGAAGTCACGGCCAAGAGAGTGGGATCAGTTCTGAAAACCGTGGCCAAGGTCGCTGCGCCCATTGCGGGAAAGAGGGACGCGACGAAGAAGCCCGCCGGCAAAACTGCCGCGAACACCATCAAAGGTTACAACGCTCTCGCGCACGAGCGTGTTAGTGAGATCCTGAAGCGGCTTGACGAACGTTATCCTCTCGCAACCTGTGCGCTGCACCACAAGAGCGCCTGGGAGCTACTCGTCGCGACGATCCTCTCTGCGCAATGCACCGATGCTCGCGTCAACATGGTCACACCGATTATCTTCGCGAAATATCCCACGGTCGAGGCGTTCGCGGCCCTCAAGCCCGAGGAACTCGAACCCGACATTCGCTCAACCGGGTTCTTCCGCAACAAGTCGAAGTCGGTAGTCGGTGCTGCACGCAAACTGATGAGCGACTTCGGCGGCCAGGTTCCACGCACCATGGACGAGCTGCTGCAAATACCTGGGGTGGCGCGCAAAACCGCCAATGTAGTCCTGGGCACCTGGTTTAAGATCGCCGACGGCGTCGTCGTGGACACGCACGTGCAACGCATCTCGCGACGCCTCGAGTTGACGAAGAACGATGATCCCCAGAAGATCGAGCAGGACCTGATGAAGGTGATTCCACACGACAAGTGGATCGTCTTCGCGCACCAGATCATACTGCACGGACGCGCGCTGTGCATCGCCCGCAAGCCCAAGTGCGCCGATTGCCCGCTGGAAAACCTGTGCCATGCGGCCGACAAAACGTGGAGCACAGTGGAGATCCACAAAAGCGCCAAACCCTGAAACGCGCGTCTTCTATTGCAGGTGCTTCATGCGGAAAGGGACTTCGACGACGGCTTCGAGCGCAACCGGCTCGCCGTTCTTGGTACCCGGGCGGAAGTGCCAGCGAGACAGTGCACGTATCGCAGTTTCGTCGAGCCGTGAATCCAGGCTGTCGAGCACCTTAATAGCATCCACGGTACCGTCGGCGCGAATCACGGCATAGAGCGTAACCGTGCCTTCCACCTTGTCACGCAACACCTCCGGCGGATACGCTGGGTCGACCTTCATTGTGGCCACAGGCGCGGCGAGTGCAACTTTGTCGTCACTCGGCTTCAGCTCCGCGAAGTGAATGATCCAGCTTCCCGTCGATGACGTAAGGTTCGGCATGTTCATAATCAGCTTGTAGGAGCGTTTGGCGCCAAATACTCGCTGCTCGATCGAACGGTCGGGATCATCTGACAATGTGGGAGGAGGAGGCGGCGCAGGGCGGTCCCGAACGCTGGGAACGGGAGTTTTCATCGCGGCCGCAATCATCGCCTTGCGCGCGGCGGCATCTGGACTACCGGCAGACTTGGTCGGCGTTCCAGCGACCGCGGAGGTGGCCGCGCCCGGCGGAGCAGCCCCGACACTAATGCCCGGAGGCAGGCCATTTCCAGCTCCCGGACCTGGGCCACTACCGCTGCCGGTACCCGCGACGTTGGGCGTACCCGGCGCGTCAGCCTTGCCACCAGGGGACGCGTGAAATTCTCCGCTGCGGTTGCCGTTGGGCACGGTAATGGGCCCCCGGACGTCAGCGGGATTCAGCCCCAGCGCAATCAGTTGACCCTGACCTTTGGTCGAGGTAACTCCCTGCACATTCGGAGAAGGTCCAGGAGCTGCGGATGCCGCCGTGTTCTTAGCTGGACTGTCGCTGACTCCGCTAGAGTGTTGCGCCGGAACGGGCAACTTGGGAGCCGCCACCTGTGGCTCAAGTTGCGCCATGTTCAGCTGCCCCGTCTTCAGCTTTAACTGGTCGGGCGTCAAGGCGGGCTCGACCACCGATGGCTGCAGTTCGGGAGGCAGTTGCAGTTTCGGCTTTACCTGCGAAACGTCGGCTGAAGGTCCCACCACCTGCGGCTCAAGCTGCGGCACCTTCAGTTGGGAAGCCGAGCGCGCCGAGGCTGCAATCGGCTGGGCAGCAGGTACTGAGTTCCACGCTACGATGTTGGGCAATCGCACATCCTGCTTCAGCTTGACCTGGGGCGGCGTGACGATGGTTTGGTGGTTGTTATCCGGTTCCGGCGGGACCGAGAGTATCTCCTGCTTCGCAAGCTTGGGCGCGCCTTTACGCGGCTTCATCTCAGCTCTGTTGCCGGTTTGGATGGGCGGCAGGTATTCGCTCACCGGATAGTATTCGACTTTGGCGTTTTCGAACGGCGACTGCAGTTGTGGAGCATGCCGAAGCGCCACTGTGCAAAACAGGTACACCAAGGTCAGGAAAGCGATGTGCCCGGCGTAGGATTCGAAAAAGCGCTCAGGATCGATGCCGGTACGGATAAAATAGTCGGGCCGCACCGGTACCGGCTGGGCCGTGGTTTCCATCGGAGCCGGTTCGCGGCGGAGCAGGAAGTCACCAAGATTACGCAGGAAAACCAGGGTCCACGGCTCCAGTTCGCACAGCAGCACCGGAGCTTCGTGCGCCGAAACATCGCGCTGGGCCTGGACTACTGTACTGTCCGACATCATCCTCTGCCGCTGGGTAAGTACTCGGATTATAGTGGAATCCGTGGCTCCCGTGGCGGGAGGCCTTGCTCTAAAGTATCCCTTTGGTAATGCAGCAGCGACATGCAATGATGGTAATTACAGGAGCGCGCATGGTGGGCAGGGATCTGCTTTCGACATTGATCGTGGTCTCGCTTTTGACGTTGGCGGCTGCCAGGCAACAGCCGCCGCCCTCACCAGCCGCGCAGGACACCGCCCAAGCCAAAGACTCCGCAGACGATCCTTCCGGAATGTATTCCTTCTTGCGCGATGGCGAGTTTGTGCAGCTTACCATTGACGATGGCAAACTCTCGGGCTACATCTCGCGGTTTGGTGATACCGACAGCGACAAAGGAACGTTTATCGACCAGTTCTTCGATAAGGCCTCGCTTGACGGCGATCGCCTGTCCTTTACCACAAAGACGGTCCACGGAACGTGGTACGGATTCACTGGTGTAATCGCGAAAACGCCGGGCAAGCAGCCGGCCCAGGAAGGCTATCGGGTCATCAAAGGCACTCTGGTCCAACACCTGATCGACGCAAATAACGCCGACAGACCCCGAAAGCGCGAGGTGGAGTTCAAATCGTTTCCTCAGGACCTGAGCAAACCATAGTTTTAGTTGTCAGTGTAGGCTGCCGTGACAATTCCAGGTACTTTCGCGCCATAGACTAATGTGCTAACAACTTTTCCGCCACGCGCTGCGTCTGCTCGAAGTTTTGCGACAACAGGCTGGCTTTTTGCATCGCGGCTCGAGCCTCGTCTTTGCGGCCACTCTGGTCCAACGCCTGCGCCAGCAGCACATAAACCCAGTCCAGGGACTCCACCTTTAGCGCATTCGAGTACGCCTCGATGGCGGTGCCAAGATCTCCCGACTTCTGCGCCGTGATCCCCAATCCAAGCCAGGCCTCACCATCGTGGGGATTAAGATTGACCGCTTCCCGGAAGCTTTTCTCCGCGCTCTCCGTAGTCCCCAAGTTCGCGATACGCGAGGCCCATATTGCGGAACGCTTGCTCACGGGTAGGAGCGTTCAGCTTAACCGTGTTCTGCGTCATTGCTATTACTTTCTTGTATTGCTCGATGGCCCCGATCACGTCCTTGTGACCTTGTTCGTAGGCGCCGATGTTCAGGTTGCTGTCGGGATCCGAAGGATTGATTGCCACTGCGGCACGGAAATGCTGTATGGCCTGTTCCTCCTTTCCAATATTGAGCCAGGCATGGCCCAGATTGTTTTCGGCCACCCAATTGTCAGGGCTGGTCTGCAACGCTTCTGACTCCAAAGTCACCACGTGCGACCACAACGTAACATTGTCGCCCCAGTAGCTGAGTTGCCGATGGGCCACCACTATCAACGCCAACAAAGCTGCGACACTTGCACAAGCCTGCCACGCAATAGGAACTCGCCACTGGCTGGCCCAGTCCGCTACCGTCCAACAGATCATGATGAATAGCCCCACAAACGGCAGATACGCATAGCGATCGGCCATCGCCTGCACTCCAACTTGCACGAGACCGATCATGGGAACCAAAGTTCCCAGAAACCACAACCAGCCAACCAGCAAGTAGCGGCGTCGATGCCGTGCCGCGACGGCCAGAGCGGTGATCGCCAGCAATAACAGAAGCGCCATAATTACCTGCCAGACGCGCAGGGAACTTCCTGGATGGGGATAGAGCAGCGACAACCGTGAGGGCCAGAGAGCTTTCCCGATGTAGCGTGCATAGGAGACTATCGCGTTCTCGATGCGAATTGGGAAAGGTTGCCATTGAGGACCACTCATCGCCCCGGCTTCATGTTGCGCTTTTACGGTGACGACGGCGCTGGCCGCGGACAGTGCCAGCAACGGGAGCTTCTCCAGCACTAACCAGGAAAAACGCCGTGCTGGCAAAGCCGTCTCAACCGCAGCCGGCCGATCCGCGGCAAACATTCTGCCTAAGGGCCAGTAATCCCAGAGCAGCAGAACCAACGGCAGCGTGATCACTTGAGGCTTGGCCATTAGCCCGAGTGCGAACAGAAGCGCGACGATCAGGTAGCGGCCAAATCGCGGATTGCTGGTATAGCGCCGGTAGGCGCCGAGCGCGAGCAGGAAGAACATCATGCTGAGCAGGTTCTTACGCTCCGCGATCCATGCCACGGACTCTACGTTGATGGGGTGGACCGCAAACAGCGCCGCCGCCATCGCGCTGCGACCAACAAAACCTGTCGCTTGCTGCAACACCCAAAACAGCAGCAGCACGTTCAGCACATGCAAAAGCAGGTTTACGTCGTGGTGTCCCGCGGCATTCTGCTGGAACAGCTGGTAATCCAGAGCGTGAGATAGCCACGTTACAGGATGCCAATTGGAGGCATCGAAGCTGGTGAACGCCCACTCCACCGTCGCCCACTGCAACCCGTCGTGCACGTGAGGGTTGTACACGACATACAGATCGTCGTCATAGTTGAGGAAGGGATGGTTGTTAACTGGGTAATAAAGCGCGAGGCTCGCCACCACGAGCAGAAGACCGAGGAGCAACCGCTGTCCTCGTACCGAAACGCTCTGGCGGGCGTCGTGCTGTCGCCGAGTGTTCTTCTTTTTCTTGCCCTTCGCGCCGACCGAGGTCACCCGTCCTCCCCGTTAGGCGGCGATTATATCCCGACCAGTTTTCCCTCGGGATCACAACTCTACCGGTAAAGGCCAGCGCTGGTCGCTGAAGCTACTTATCACCAGCGTTGGTCGCAGGGCGAGCGGATATCTTCTGCTCGATGGACGCTACGTGCCCCTCTTCCATTTCGGCCAGCTCGCGATAGAGCTGCCGCAGTGGCCCTGGCTCGGTTTTTTCCACCAGACTTGCGTAGTAGGTCTGGGCGCTACGTTCCGCATTGAGGGCCACCTGCAGAGCTCGGTCGCGGGCGCTGACTTTGTTCCTCGCCGGATCAGGGAACAAATCCACTTGCTCCAGCCGTGGGACTTCAATCAGCTCCACCAGATCTTCTTCCGTCAAGGCGCAACTCGAAGTTCCGAATCGCTCCATGTAGCGGCCTTGCAGCTTCGAGCTGTGGTTTTTTTCTTCGGCCGCCATTTCCCAAAAAACACTGGCTATCTCCAGCGACTCGCTGTCGCGGAACTCGACAAACATCTCCGCGAACTGGTGGTAGAGCTCAGCGTTGCGTTCCTCGATGAAGATGGCGACGTGCAGAGCTTCCTGAGGAGTCAGGGAAGCAAAACTCCGTTTCATAGGCGCTCCGGGAGATTACTTGTCCGTGGGGAAATTGTATCGGCTAATACACGAGATGCAGCACAGAAAGACAGAAGTTTCGTGGCTGACTTCCCATATTGGGAACACGAGCGGCGCGGCTTCGTTCCTGCTCTCGCCTATCCCACGGCCTGTTTGACCTGCTGGGCCGCCTGCTTGGCTCTATCAGCTTCGATGCGCGCGATGGTCCGCTTCAGCCAGTGCTTTACGTTCTCCCGCAGTTCCTCTTCGGTTTGGTTCGGCGTGGCGACGGTAACCCCTTGTCGATTGAGAGGAATGTGGTGACAGGGCACGTCTTCCGTACGGTACTCCTCGGGAACGAAGTCATACAGCAGGCATTCGTGGCAGGCATGCGGACGCGTAGGATCGCCGTGGTTAGGACACGTCAGGGAGTCCTGGAAGATCGATGCCGGACCCCAGGGCGTGCTGTACCAATTTCCATAGCCTCCCTGCTCTAGGAAGCTAAGTTCGTAGCGCAATACCTCGAGCACGTCGCGTTTGTCTTCCGACATAACCCCTCCAACGGCAAAGGCCGTTACTCGACGCCTTCCATCCTGTTGCGATTGTGTGCCGAGGGCGCACAAACCGGCTGTGACGTAGCTCACGCGTGGGTGTGACGAATGAAAATCGACATTCGCGGGCAGCGAATTAGTGCTAGACCAGTCACTCCTTGCCCACGAATAACCCGAGTTTTCATTCGGAAAAGTTGCGCAAAACATGGACAGTCGTTGTACTATATGGACAGTCGTTGTACTATTATGACTCTGCGGTTCATGCACCTAAAGTTCTTTGAGAATTGAGGAGGATCCGACTGTGATGAAGCCATCGCTTGCAGTTCTGATCGCTATTCTCGCCCTGCCGACACTGAGCGCCCAACAGTCGCCATATCAAATCCCCAATGCTTCTGTTCAGAAACTCGTTTGCATCGGTTCCAGTACGGCGTTTTATGCCTGCAACCCGAGCTATGGTGCTCCGGCTGTGCTTGTGAATGTCAGCAGTGCAACCTGGGAAGTGCCTCTGTCGTTTCCCTCGAAGCGCTGCAACGACATCTTGCAGTTCACCCGATTCATCCCGCCCAGCACAACGATTGTGTTCGTTCAGGGCGTAGGGATCGTGGACGTAGAAAATCGCGCAGACGGCACTAGACCATCAACCCCCGTCGATGAGTTCATGGCCTGCGCGATCCAATTGACGCAACAGATTCTTGGGCGGTGCTCCTGTGCGGTCTATTGGACGGATGTGAATCCGATGAACATAGCCGCAACCGATGTCAACGGCAACAATGGGCCGTATACTGACCCGCGCCAGACCGTCGCTGCCTATAACTCAGCCATGACTGATCCGCAAACCGGCATTGTGGCGCAATTCCCCGGCCAGCCAGTGTTCCTAGTATTGATTCATGACCAGTTGAGCGACTCGTCGGGCTTCGCAATGTCGAATCTGGTTAACTGGACTGACCCTACAGGCGCGGCCTGGCCCATCATCTTTCAGCAGCACATCGGGTCGGGGTTGTACGCTTTGATCTCGGCGCAGCAGTATCAATAAGCGTAAGCCGAGAGGATGCCTTACTTCCCATTCGCGCAGGCCCTGCCAAGGCGGCAATCATGCTGCGACGCAACGGCAGCGCTAACTGCTGAAAGGTGGCTGCTGCCTACTCCCGCTTGTGGTTCTTCTTGATCTCTACATTCAGCCGCTTGATCTTCTGGTTGAGGGTCGAGAGTGGAATGCGGAAGCGGTCCGCGGTTTCGGTCTGGTTCCAACCGCACTTTTCCAGCATGTCGCTGATGATGCGGCGTTCGCAGTCTTCAATGATCTCGAACAGCGACGCGTCAGCAGGATGGTCCATCATCGCGAACTTGCCGCCGCGGCCAATCAGAATTTCGGGCAGAAGATCGACTGTCAGGTTCGGCCCGGTTGCCAGTACGACGGCACGCTCAATGACGTTCTCCAGTTCGCGCACGTTTCCGGGCCAGTCGTAGTCCAGCAGCGGTCGAAGCGCTTCCGGAGTCACGCGCAGCGGAAAGCGCTCGTTCTGCTCGGCAAATTTGGCAATGAAGTGTTCCACCAGCAGTGGAATGTCGTTCTTGCGCTGGCGCAGAGGAGGCAACTCAATGGTGATGACGTTCAGCCGATAGAACAGGTCTTCGCGGAATTTCCCTTCTTTAACCTGCTGCCGCAGATCGACGTTGGTTGCAGCGATTATGCGAACATCCACCTGGATTTCGCTCACCCCGCCCAGGTGCATAAACTTGCGGTCTTGCAACACACGCAGGATTTTTGCTTGAGTCTCCAGGTTCATGGTGCCGATCTCGTCTAGGAACAAAGTTCCGCGATCGGCAACCTCGAATAAGCCTTTCTTACTGGCGACGGCACTGGTGAAGGCACCCTTCACGTGTCCGAAGAGCGTAGACTCCAGCAAATCTGCGGGTGTTGAACCGGTGTTCACGGGGACGAACCCGCGGTCCTTGCGCGTCGAGTTCATGTGGATCGCTTTGGCGATCAACTCCTTGCCCGTACCGCTCTCGCCCTGCAGCAGCACCGTCGAGCGGCTGGGGGCGACCTGCGCCACCAGGTCAAAGATGCGCAGCATAGGTTCGCTCTTGCCAATGATGTGCTCGAAGTTGTAGCGCTGCTTGAGCGCCCGCTTCAGTTGGATGACTTCCTCTTCGGCGCGGCGACGGCCCACCGCAGCGCGCACGTCGGCCAGTAGCTTTTCGTTGTCCCAGGGCTTCTTGATGAAGTTGGTTGCCCCGCCCTTCATCGCATTTACGGCGTTCTCCACCGTGCCGTAGGCAGTGATCATGATGACGGGTAGTTCGGAGTCGCGCTCACGAATGTCGCGCAGGACCTCGATGCCGTCGCGCTCCGGCAGCGCAAAATCCAGTAGCACCAGGTCGAAAGGACGGTCGGCCAGCCGGGTCAGACCTTCGTTCCCGTCGTTTGCCGTCTCCACTTCATAGCCTTCCATATCCAGCAAAGTCTGCAACGACTCACGGATGGCGGCCTCGTCGTCAATGATCAGAACCGAGCCCAGCGAGGAGAATTCTTCCCGCGTGGGACCGACTCGGCTGATGGCAGTTTCAGACATTGACTGCCCTTCTCGCCATGGGAAATTCCATCGTGAATGTCGTACCTCGACCGGGCTTGCTATCCACGCGGATCTTCCCGGCATGCTCCTGAATGATGCCGTAGGTCACGGAAAGTCCCAGCCCGGTGCCGCTGCTGTGCCCAGTCTTAGTCTGCGGCTTGTTCTTGGTGGTGAAAAACGGATCATAAATACGATGAATGTGTTCCTGGGCAATGCCTGTCCCCGTATCGGAAACGACCACTTGCACCTTATGGCCGTTGTTGGTGCTGATCATCAGGGTACCGCCAGAGGGCATGGCGTCCTTCGCATTGAGAAACAAGTTGAGGAAGACCTGCTGCAGCTTGCCAGTGTTGCCATAGATCGGTGGCAGCTCCGTTTGCAGCTCTTGCTGTACCGTGATCCGTGCGGTCCTGAACTGGTGGTCGAGCAGCGTCAGCGTGTCCTGGATGACGCGGTTCAAATCGACGTTGGCAAATTCGCCGCTCGAAGTGCGCGAGAAGTTCAGTAAGCTGTTGACGATCTCCGAGGCGCGGAAGGTCTGGCGGGTAATCTTCTCCAGCAGCGCCGATTGCTTCTCATCGCCGTGCACCTGCTTGGCCAGCATCTGAGCATAGCTCGAGATGACAGCCAGCGGCGTGTTCACCTCGTGAGCGACACCGGCGGCCAGCAGTCCAACCGATGAAAGTTTCTCCGCCTGCGAAAGCTGCGACTCCAACTCGATGCGCTCGGTGATGTCGTCCACGATGATGAGCCGGCCGATGACGCTGAAGTCCTTGCTAACCAGCGGCGCGATGGCGATGTTAGTCACGCGCGTGTCACCCGCAGTCGTTCCCAGCCGGAACTTGTACAGGTTATGAATGCCCGGGGTCTGGCGCACACGGTAGTACTCTTCCAGGAACGCCGAAGGCAGCACGTCAGGCAGTGAACGGCCTAGAGCTTCCACACGCGGCAAGGCGAACATCACTTCCATCTGCGAGTTCCAGGACTCGATGCGGTCTTCGAGGTCGACCGCCAGGACGCCCACACTAATGGATTCGACGATGTTCTCGTTGAACTCCTTCAAGCGCTCGTACTGGCCAGCCTTCTGCTCTAGCGATTTGTACAGGCGCGCGTTCTGCACTGCAATGCCGATGTATCCAGCCAGGGTTTCGAGGAGTTGCACATCATCGCTGGAAAGGAAGTCACCTTCATTCGTCTTGCCCAGGCCCAACACGGCGATCATGCGGTTCATCACGGTGCAGGGGATGTAGTAATTCAGGTCCAGCCGGCGGATCGCCTCCCGTGCCGGCGGCGCCTCACGCACCGCGTGGTGCGTATTGTCGAAGAACAAGTGGCCGGCCTGCCACTCCGGCCGCTCCACGTTCAGGAAGTCGAGATTCAGCCCACCGGTATTCGCAATGCCGTACGATTTGGCCAGCGAGAACTGTTCCGGATCCTCGGGGTTCGAGACGAAAATCGCCAACCGGTCCACCAGCAGGGTGCGCGACAGGCGATCCACAATCGAGGTCAACATCTTGTCGAGGTCGGTTTCCGAGTTCAGGTCGCGGCCAAATTCGATGAGCGTCCTCCGGTAGTCGTAGCGTTTGCGATAGAAGAACTTGTCGAGATAATCCTGTACCCAGTTCTTGAACGGATTGAACAGCAACGCGGTAACCGCAATGGCCAGGATCAGCCCCACGGGCCCAGCACTGGGGAAGTTCTGGTGGAACAGTTCCGACGCCACGCCAACCGCTGCGAAGTAGGCCGCTGTAATCGCGCCCGCTGCGATGGTGTAGGCCATACCACGCTTAAAGATCAGGTCCACGTCCATCAGGCGATAGCGGAAGATCGCGTAGCCGAAGGTAAGCGGCAGAAACACCAACGACAGCACCGAAACCTTCATTGCCAGCGTGGGAATGCTCCAAGACAGGTAAGGTATGACGTAGAACACGGTGAACGGCGCCACTGCGAGAATGGTTCCGCGGGTCACCCATTTCATCTGCTGGCGCAGGATGGCCGTCTCCGCATGCCGGTAGCTGTGCCACAGGACGTACGCCGCCAGCACAAAGTAGGCAGCGAGATACGACATCGATACCCGGTCAAGGCTCCAGCGCAGCTGTTCGCTGGGCTGGAACAGCGCCACCGCACAGATTTGCGCCCCCAGCAGCAGCATGCCGGGCACATAGACCACCGGAATCAGCCAAGGACGCCGGTTTACTAGCCGTTTGCGCTCCGGGAACACCAGCGCAAAATGCAGGAACAGCGCCGGCTGCAACAGCCACGCCACAACATTCGTCCAGTACACAATCCAGTCGAAGTCGTTGAGCTTCCCGGTGTAATGGAAGGAGTAAAAAATGAACGAAACTAGACAGAAAATGTAGAAGTGAGTGCTCCGCGGAGCAGTCCAGCGCCGGAGCAGAACGTAAAGGCCGATGCCAAGGTACACCAGCGCGATGAGCCGCAAGCCGCCGTACAAGCTGCGATCGGATGGAGCCGGAATCAGGGGCGCGTCCAGGGGCACACCCTGGCGCACCAGCGAGTAGTTCGCCTTAGACCAAACTCCTACGCGATAGAGCTGGCGTTCCAAGCTACCGACGTTGCCTACGTTGTGCCCATCTACGGCAACCAGGCGGTCGCCCTTCTTTATGCCCGCCTTCTGGCCTGGGCCATCTACGTCCACCCGCTCGGCCCGCAGATGACCAGCCTCTTCCACCCACCAGACACCGTCGTACGGGGCGACAAATTCCCGCTCCTTTTGAAAGTTAATCCACGCGAAGACAATGGCAGCTACGCTTAGCAGCGCCAGGAAGACCGCGAAAAAGCGAGTTTGCAGATCTTTAGCCATCGGAGCAGGTGGCTGATGGACTCGGCGCAAGGGTGCGTCTGCACCGACGTGCCCCTCATCCCAGTGCAACTTAGATGCCACGACAAAAGCCATCTGCGACTTAGTAAACCCCGACTTATGAATAGCTTCCAAGATTATAGATCAGTAACACTGCAAGAGTTATTATTTTTGGGATTTTGTTCTGAAATTCCAAATACTGATCATCGAGGTACCAGTACTTTCGTGCCATCACCGCAGAGACTCAGGACTTCCCGTTCATCATAGGTTCCGGAACTTGGTATTCCTGGGTTCCAGCTTTCGGTCCTGCAGGCATCAGCCGATCCTTCACTTTCCTGGGAGGATGAGATGATGAGGTCTGGCTGTGGCTCGAAACGTTGGCCAGTGCAACTGACGACGCTCCATGAACCTCGGAACACTTACAGGCGCGGCCTTCAGCCTCGGCGCAGCTGCCGTTTGGGGAGGCGGCGATTTCGCCGGCGGCATCGCCGCCAAGCGCGCCAATGTGTTTCGCGTCGTCGCGGGAGCACACGCTTGCGGACTGTTGCTCATGCTCCTGTTGGCATGGCTCACGCGCGAGCCATTTCCGCCCCGCTCGTCGCTGGAGTGGGGCGTGGTTGCAGGGGTTTCGGGCGCTTTCGGAATCGCCGCGCTCTACAAAGCGCTCGCCATCGGACGCATGGGAATCGTCGCGCCCGTCGCGTCGGTCATCACCGCAATTCTGCCCGTTTTGGTTGGCATCCGAACCGAAGGAATGCCTGACCACATTCAGTTGGCAGGATTCGCGTTGGCGCTGGTAAGCATCTGGCTGGTGGCGCGGCCTGACGGCGCAATCGACTCACATCGCGGTCTTGGCCTTGCCGTTCTGGCGGGCGTCATGTTTGGGCTGTTCCTGGTGTCAGGAAAGCAGGCGGGACATCACGGAGTTTTCTGGCCGCTGGTCGCGGCGCGCAGCGCCTCAACGCTGCTCATGCTGACCATCGTTGCGTTCTCGCCGCGCGACACGCGTCCGCTGCGCGCAGCTCTGGTTCCAATCCTGCTCTCCGGATTGCTCGACTCCGCGGCCAACGCCATGTTCATCGCGGCCACGCGTCACGGACGTCTCGACGTCGCAGCGGTGTTGTCGTCGTTGTATCCTGCCAGCACCGTGATCCTGGCGCGCGTGCTGCTGAAGGAGCGCCTTTCCACCACGCAGAACGCAGGCATCGTGGGCGCTCTGCTCTCGGTGGCGCTGATTTCCGCGCGCTGAAGACTTCAGGCCCAGAAAGCGGGGTCAGGAATATCTGAGGCTTTACTCGGGGAGCGATTGTGGACTTTGACGCTTACCTGCGCCGAATTGAATACGACGGAGCGCGACAGCCTTCCGTCTCTTCCCTGCGCGCGCTGCATCGTCAGCATCTGTTCACCGTTCCGTTCGAGAATCTCGATGTGCAGCTCGCGACGCCGATCCGTCTGGAGTTGCCGCTGCTCTACGACAAGATCGTCACGCGCCGTCGCGGCGGATTCTGCTACGAACTGAATGGCCTGTTTTGTGAACTCCTTACCACGATGGGCTTCCAGGTCCAAATGTTCTCCGCGCGCGTGCGGCGCGACGATGGCGGCTTCGGCCCCGAATTCGATCACATGCTGCTAAAGGTGGAACTCGAAGAACCGTGGCTGGTGGACGTTGGCTTCGGCGATTCATTTGTCGATCCCATCGTCTTTCGCGACGGAGGCGCCGATCAGCTCAACGGGCATCGCTACAGCGTGATTCGCTCCGGCGATGAATGGCAGCTTCTTCGCGAAGATGAAAAAGGACAAGTTCCGCTGTATCGCTTTCGCGATGTTCCGCGCCAGCTCAGCGACTACGCGCCGATGTGCCAGTTCCACCAGACCTCGCCAGAGTCGGGCTTCACGCAACGCTGGATCTGCAGCAAGGCAACACCGGACGGCCGCATAACCCTGACCAACAAGCGCCTCATCATCACTCGCGGTGTTGATCGCGAAGAGACCGTGCTTACCACGGAAGCTCAGGTGCGCTCATGCCTGAGCCAGCGCTTGGGAATCGAGTTTCCCGAATCAACGGACCTGGCGAAGCTAATCGCTTCGTGAAAGCGGCAAACCTCATTCATGCCCGGTTTTGCCGCTCCGTTAGGCGGTAATTGGTACCTTGTTCCTGTCCGCCAGAGAACGTCAAACTATACGCTTGATACCCCCTCCCTGCATCATTATTTTCAGCAGCTTACGTGGTATTCTCATGCATAACTAATTGAGCTACAATGACTTATCCGTATCCAATAGAGCTGCCTAGGTTTACGAGCATAGCTACGGCTGCTCATGGCTCGGATTTATAACCCGCCCGGACCTAGGTGCGGCGCCAGTCCCTGTCGTGACCGGGCGCTCGGCCTGGAGCAAATTTCCCCCAGCCGCTAACAGCTTTTGCTGCTCGATGAAGCGAAGATTCGAGGCAGCCAGGCGCATGGCCCAACGCAGGAGCCCGGCCTCGGCGGGATCGACGCGGCCCGCCGCCAGCGCGACCCGTACCCGCGTGAGGCCGACCTTCACGGCTTGGAGGTCCATCGGTGGCGGCAGCTTCAACACCTCAGCCTTGCGGCGCGCCTGCGCCATCCTCGCAAGGCGAACACGGAGCTGCTGATGGACCCGGCAATACGCGCACTTTCCCGCCGCCGGTGCCTGGCAGAATTTGCCGCTCTCCAGGATGTGCTTACAGGTGCGGATGATCAGACGGCGAGGCTCGGCGGCCACGGGTTGCGCGTCCTTCTCCGCTCCCCGGTAAGAATTCAATTGCGAACCAGCTGCATGACTCATAAAAGCACTTCTCCTCGCAACCATTCACTACACTTCAGGCTAGACACAGGTCAGGAGAGAAGTCACGAAAAAAGGGCGGGGTCAACTTACGAAAGTAACCACGGAATTTCCCGATTTGGGAAAGAGAATTGGAGGAATTAGAGTGACCAACAGCACGGCAGCAAGAGAAATCCCCACCCAAGCAAAAGCGGCTTGGAGCCTGCCCTGAGCGCAGTCGAAGGGTGGGGCACCCACAAAAGGGTAGGGTGGGCCAACCCGCCGCCCATGGTGAACAAGCAGTCATTTAGCCCGAAGGGCGTCACAATCATAGCCCAGCACGTGAGTGCTGGGTTGGTGTGAGAGAATCACCACGAGTCCCGTAGGGACGGCACAATAAATCCGCGGCTTCCGCTGCGCCAACGAGAGACATAGTCAGGAACAAGGCATTGCCCATTTCAATCGACAGCTTCATGTAGAGCGTCCGCGACCTGATCAAGAACTTCGAGGCGGACAAGGCTCACCACCTGTCAAAGGGCTACCTCGAAGCCCAAGCTCGGGTTGACTTCATCACGCCGTTTTTTGAAGCGTTGGGCTGGGACGTGCGCAACCAGGCTGGGCTCACGTTTCAAGACCGCGAGGTCATGGTCGAGAAAGGCGAGAGTGACATGACCGGGCGGCCCGACTACAGCTTCCGGGTCGCAGGGCAAACCAAGTTCTTTGTGGAGGCGAAGGCCCCGTCGGAAGGGTTGGACCATCCGAAGCACATCATGCAGGCCAAGCAATACGCCTGGAACACTCGCCAAGTGTTCTTCGTGGCGCTGACCGATTTCGCCGAATTCCGTTTCTACGATGCGTCGATCCGGCCTGACGAAAAGAAGCCAGAGGAAGGTCTGCTCCTCAAGATTGCCTACCCGGATTACTTCAACAGCGCAGAGAAGCTTTGGGAATTCTCAAAGGATCGTGTCACCGCGGGTTCCCTGGATGCAATGCTTCCCCGCGATCTTCGTACGCAACGACTGCGTATTCCGGTGGACCAGGTCTTCCTAGATGAGATGACGGGCTGGCGGGCCGATCTTGCGAGAGACATCTACAAGAACAATCCCGGATTCAAAGCAAGGCAGTTGAACGAAGTGGTCCACGTCTGTTGGACCGGATCGTCTTCATCCGCATAGCAGAAGATCGCCGCATCATCGAAAAGCGCCAACTCGCCGACGCGGTAGATGAGTGGAAGTCGCGGGGCGGAAAGTACGACATCTCCGCGTGGCTTCGTCCGCTCTTCGAGAAGATCAACGACGATTTCAACGGCGAAATCTTCAAGCCCAACCGGCTCCTGGAAGAAGTGAAGGTCAGTTCTGAAGTTTTGGCGCGCATCATCGAACGCTTGTATCCGCCCAAGAGCCCCTACCGCTTTGACGTGATCGGAGTCGAGCTTCTGGGCGCCATCTACGAGCGCTACCTCGGCAACACCATCCGCACCACTGACCACCAGGTGCGGGTGGAGGAAAAACCGGAAGTCCGCAAGGCGGGCGGCGTCTATTACACGCCGAAGTACATCGTAGATTACATCGTCAAGGAGACCGTGGGTAAGCTCATCGAGGGCAAGACGCCGAGACAAATCGAGAAAATCCGCATCTTGGACCCCGCTTGCGGCTCCGGGTCTTTCTTGATTGGCGCCTTCCAGTATCTCATTGACTATCACGTGCGCTATCTTTCCGCCCACCCTAAAGAAGCCCACGTCCATCCGCTCTACCCTGATCTCATCCGCGACGAAAACGGCGAGCCGCGCCTTTCGGTCATTCGCAAAGCGAGGATTCTGCACAACAACCTATATGGTGTGGATATCGACCCGCAGGCGGTCGAAATCACCATGATGAGCCTGTATCTGAAGGCACTGGAGGGCGAGAAGTCCCAACTGCCGTCGAAGCAGCACCTGCTGCCGGAATTAAAGTACAACGTCGTGTGCGGCAACTCTCTCATCGGGCCGGATGTCTTCGAGCAGGGAACTCTGTTTGGAGATAGAGAAATTGACCGGATCAACGCCTTCGATTGGCAGGACGCCTTCGCTGAGATCCTGAAGGAAGGCGGCTTCGATGCTGTCATCGGCAACCCGCCTTGGCTGATGGCCGGTTACTACGTTCCTGAGACCGTTGACTATCTGCATCGGAAGTTTAGCTGCGCAGTAGGAAAGTTCGATTTGTACTACGTGTTCATCGAGCAGGGCTGTCGCTTGCTGTCGCGCAATGGCTACTTCGGGATGATCGTGCCGAACAAATTTTTTTATACAAGGGCTGCAGCTAACCTCCGCAAAATGGTCTCGGAGGACAGATGGCTTCGCGCTATTGTGGACTTTGGCGACGAGCACCTATTCCAGGGTGCGACGAACTATTCATGCATTCTCCTCCTGAGAAAGTACCCAGGCCGAGGCCCGACTTATGTGAAGGCGAAGGCTGGCCTCACAGTCACGGACGAATTTAGGCTCGCCTGGCCGTCGTTATCAGCCAGCCCATGGCATTTCTCAAAGCACGGTATCGGCCAGATTTTCAATAGGCTAGAGCGGCTCGGAACTCCTCTTGAGAAAATCACCCAGCGTTTTGGGACTGGCGTCCAGAGCGGTGCAGACCGCTTACTGATGTTGGACCTCGCTAGTGTCGGCGAGGAAGGTCTTGAGAAATCACTCCTGCGCCCCGTCCTCAGGGGACGAGACGTCCGCCGCTACTCGGCGGCCAGCGCACCAAAGTTTCTGATCTTCCCGTATACGTCTGAGGATGGCGAATTCAAGATTATGCCAGAGGCACAGCTGCGACGGTATCCTCGGATTTACCAACGATTGTTGGCTGACAAAAGCAAGCTCTCCAAGAGAATCTGGTTCAGCAAGAATGCGGAACAGCTCTCGGGCAAGTGGTATGGCATGATGTATCTCGATTCTTACGAATCCTTCGCTGCCCCTCATATCCTCACGCCCTCCCTCAGCGATCGTTCCAACTTCGCTATGGGAACTGGGGATCTCTTTGCGACAGGCACCGCGGGAGTTACGTCGATTGTTCCCAACAAGGATATCGAGGATATCGAGGAAAGCATCTCGTACCTTCTCGGTGTTTTGAATTCGAGCTTAATGAGCTCCTATGCCGTCAGCCACAGCCCGATTTTCTCTGGAGGATACTATAAGTTCAGCGCGCCGTACCTTAAGCAGCTTCCTATCCGCCGAATAGACTTTTCGAATCCGACCGAGAAATCGTGGCACGACAGGCTGGTGATCTTAGTCGTGCACATGCAAGAGTTGAATAAGAAAAAGCGCTCTGGCAGGCTCGCGCCGTTGGAGCTGGACCGCGTGGAACGCGATATCGCCAGCACCGATGCCAAGATTGACGATCTGGTCTATGAGCTTTATGGCATCACCGACAAAGAACGGCGGATTGTCGAGGAGGCGACGGCAGGAAGAATTCCGGCCAGCGGTCGAGCGGCAGCAATACGCCTTTAGGCAGCCACCTCGACAGCCGCAATTCTGTGCCGTCCCCGGGGGACTCAGATTTCATTATGCTGTTTACCCAGGACTCCCGTCCTGGGCTACGAGTGTGACGCCCTTCGGGCTGCGGAATCTTGCATGGTCCGGCCTGGACGCCGATGTGGTCGAATGGCTCAAGAGTTACGGACCCGGTTATCAGACCAAGGCGAACATGCTTCTAAGGCACGCTATGCGCAGTACCCAGGCGGCAAAGTCGGCGGCAAAACGACGGCGGGCGTAGTCGCTTCGTAGGTTTGAAAAGCAGCGTTTGCAAAATCCCACCCAAGCAAGGGAAGCTTGGGTGGGGAAACCGGCAGTCCGGGAAGCGTGCGCTGCGACAGCAAATCAGACTAGTTGGTGGACAACACGTCTAGACGAACATCGAGGTCACTTCCCCAATTAACGTAGACCACCGCTTCAACACCCCCGTTATATGGGGCAATGTTGAAAATCTGCATTCCGGCCGAGCCGATGAACCGGTCCGTGGGAACCAAGTAGTATTCACTGATTGCCTCGAGAACGGTGGAGTTGTTGTTGATCGCGCCCCAGTTGCAATAGAGACGGTACCACCCGTGGATTTTATACAAGCAATAAGCGTTATTGGTTGCAGCGGACTTGACGCCGCCGTCGGGAGCTTCCCCGACCGGGACTGCCTCCACCTTCGCCGTCGGTACCGATTTCGGGTCCAACCGTGGACTCGACTGGGCTGCTGCTGGAACTACCGCCGCAACGAAGGTCATGAGCATGAGCACGGCCAGGAATGCAAGCCGTGCCGGTTTTAGATTGTGGTTGAACTGCGTGTTTTCGTTTGTCGTTTTCATTGTGACCTCCTTTTGGTCATTTGGTTGTGGCAACGGTCTGAGTTGAGATCGTCTCCTGTTTCATTGCGCGGTCAAGTCGCTCACCGCCGGGAACTAGTTCACGAAACCAGTTCAAAATCGTGCCGAGTTTGCATCACGTGGCTTCCGGAAACAATGCACTGGCGGTCATTTGCGAGTCATCGGCGAGTCATTTGCAGGTAACTTGATTAGAGGGACGATTCCGAGGAGGGCTTTTTTACCGAATTGTCAGATGGAATGCCGGATAGAGTCTGATGAGGCTATCTGAAAGGATAGAGGCTATCCGTTCGGTTAGTACCGGATGCCTGTTCGACTACGCTCTGTCGAAAATCACGCGCAAGTCCTTGTCAGTTGCGCGGCGGCATTGAAGTGAGCCCCGGGCGCAAGCCCGGGGTAAAGCGGGAAAAACAACCCGAGTCCCTTCAGGGACGGCACACAACAGCAGGTCCCTCGACTCGGGCTGAAGCCCTCGCTCGGGATGACAGTAGCGGGAGGGGCGGCTCCGTTCGGGACGACAGCGTTATTGGCGGGCGGAATCGTAGATCGGAGCCGATAGGCTTCCGGTTGCAGGTTCCTTGTAATATCTGCGCTGGAAAAAGAGGGCGACGTTCACCAGGCCGATCATCGCCGGCACTTCCACCAGCGGACCGATCACTGCCGCGAATGCCTCGCCTGAATTGATTCCGAAGACAGCCACAGCCACCGCAATCGCAAGTTCAAAGTTATTGCTGGCCGCGGTGAAAGACAGCGTCGCGGACTTGGAGTAGTCGGCCTTGAGCTTGTATCCCAGATAGAACGAAACCAGGAACATCACCACAAAGTAGATCAGCAGAGGAACCGCGATGCGCACCACGTCCAGAGGCAGGCGCAGGATGTAATCGCCTTTCAGCGAAAACATCACCACGATGGTGAACAGCAGTGCAATCAGCGTGAGTGGGCTGATGCGCGGGATGAAGGTCTTCTCATACCACGTCCGTCCCCTGGCTTTCACCAGCGCGAAGCGCGTGACGATACCGGCGAGGAAGGGGATGCCGAGATAGATAAACACGCTCACCGCGATATCGCGGATGGACACATTGACGACCGAACCTCGCAAGCCGAACCACGCCGGCAGCTTGGTGACGAAAATCCATGCGTACACCGAGTAGAAGAGGACCTGGAAGACGGAGTTGAACGCCACCAGGCCCGCAGCATATTGCGTGTCGCCCTTGGCGAGTTCGTTCCACACGATCACCATCGCGATGCAGCGCGCCAGGCCGATGAGGATCAGGCCCGCCATGTATTCGGGATAGCCGCGCAGGAAGACGATGGCCAGAACAAACATCAGCACCGGCCCGATCACCCAGTTCTGCAGCAGCGAGAGGCCGAGAATCTTCTTGTTACGGAAGACCTCGCCCAGTTCCTCGTAGCGCACCTTGGCCAGCGGCGGATACATCATGAGGATGAGACCGACGGCGATTGGCATCGATGTGGTGCCGACGCTGAAGCGGTTGAGGAACGGAACGATGCCGGGAAGCGCCCAGCCAGAAAGCACGCCGAGGACCATCGCGGTGAAGATCCACAGCGTCAGATAGCGATCAAGAAAGCTTAGACGAGAGGTCACTTTGTTCTGCACAGCGTTTCCTCGTGACGGAGCCGAGCGGTCATTGTCGGCCGATTTTGTCGATCTCCTTCTGAATTGCCAGCCGGTCGAGGCTGGCGATCGGCAGGCACAACAGCAGGCTGATCCTGCGGTCAAGCATGAAGAAAGCTTCGCGAAAAGCGCGCTCGATTTCGTCCGGCGTGCCTGTGACCGCGGCGGGATCAGGAATGCCCCAATGGGCGGTCATCGGCTGGCCGGGCCAGACAGGGCAAACCTCTTTCGCAGCGTTGTCGCACACCGTGAAGACGAAGTTCATCTCTGGAGCGCCGGGCTGGGCAAATTCTTCCCAACTCTTGCTACGCAATCCATTGGTGGACAGGCGGGCCAGTTCGATTTGCCGCAGTGCCTCCGGCCGCACTTCGCCTGCCGGATGGCTGCCTGCGCTGTAGGCGGTAAAGTTCGGACGGCCTTTGTAGTTCAGGATCGCCTCGGCCATGATGGAGCGTGCCGAGTTCCCTGTGCACAGGAAGAGAACGTTGTAACGTCCCTGCATGGTTATTGTTCCTATTCTGTCGCGGTTTCGGTTCGCAGGCGCCGCAAGGTGGCCCGCAAATCCTCTTTGCTGGGGAATGTGATCGCTTCCGAAGGACAAAGCTGTGCGCAGCTATCGCAGCCAATCACGCAATTTAAAGCATTACTGACTACGGGATGCTGGTTTTCCTCGTCCCATGAAAAGACAGCGTTCTTACAGAACTCATAACAGATCCGATCTCCCAGACAGGCCCCGTAATCGATGATTGGACGCCAGGATATCTGGTCCCGCGATCTCATTCGATTCATTGCTCCTCCTGAGCAATCCTTGGAAATGCTCAGCGCCGCAGGTCTTCACCCTTGAACTGAAATCGTTTCCTTGGAAGCGATCAACTCTTGCACTTTGCTTTGGATTCGGGACAAAATGCCGTCGTTGTCGGTCCCACGGATGTCCACCGCAACAAAACGCTTCTCGTCGAAGCCTGAGTTCCGCAGCAGCTTCTTGAAAAGTTTCGTCTGTGCTTCAGGCGCACAGGCGCCGGAAAGGATATAGGTCTCCGGCTCAGCGGCCGATTGTTGCAGGATCTCCGTGAGGACCTCATTCCCGCCCTGCCCGCAAAGCTGAGGATGAAGGATGGTATATTGCACTTCCAGTTCGCTCTCGATCTCAAAAGGCAGGGTGTTCATGTCCGTATTTCGGAACGAATCGCACAATCCTTTGCAGTTGCACAACAGAATCTTGATTTTCATAGGTTTCCTCTTTAGTTGACCACTTCGGGCTTTCTTGCTCTGACAAACGCGCTCATGAACTTGCCGTCTACCTGGGGCGCGATCGCATCTACGTCAACCCCCTGGTCAGTCAGGAAAGTGCGCGCATCTTCGACGTAGTAGATCCGCGTAGGTTCGACCTCGATGGCCTCGAATCCGGCATCAGCCAGCTTCGCGGTGTAATCCGTGTCCTGTAGCGCGCCCGCGATGCAGCCGACCCACAGCAGCACGCTATCGCGCACTTGTTGCGGCACCTCGCCATGTACCACAACGTCGGACACAGCGAAGCGGCCGCCCGGCTTCAGCACGCGAAAGGCCTCGCGCAGCACGCGGTCCTTGTCGGCGGAGAGGTTGATGACGCAGTTGGAGATGATCACATCCACGGAATTGTCAGGCAGCGGAATGTTCTCGATCTCGCCCTTGAGGAACTCGACATTCTCCATCCCGGCTTTGCGCTGGTTTTCGCGCGCCAGGGCAAGCATCTCGTCGGTCATGTCGAGCCCGTAGGCTTTGCCTGTCGGCCCCACGCGCCGGGCCGAGAGCAGCACATCGATGCCGCCGCCGGAGCCGAGATCGAGCACCGTCTCGCCCGGGTTGAGTTGCGCCAGCGCCGTGGGATTGCCGCATCCCAGCGAGGCCTTCAGCGCGTCTTCGGGAATTTGGCTGGCCTGCGTCGCGTCGTAGAGATTGGTCGTGATGGGATCGCAACAGCTCTCCGTCGCGGTGGCAGCGCCACAGCAGGAACTGCCGCCGGTATGCACGCGAAGGGCAGCCTGTCCGTATTTTTCCTTTACCACTTCCTTGATATCGGTGCTCATGGCGTTCTCCTATTTGCACAGCGTAATGATCTTTTCGGGTTGGACTGCTTTGTTGCGGGTGCAGCACTCGGCATAGAGGAAGCCGAGCAGCTCCTCCAGCGCCTCGGTGTTGGCCGTATACCAGAGGAACGTGCCGTCGCGGCGGACCTTCACCAGGTCTTCGTTCTTGAGCTTGTCGAGATGGTGGGAGAGCGTCGAGCTGGGAATGTCCAGCTCGGCGCCAATGTCGCCGACCACCATGCCCTCGGGATGTGCCGAGAGCAGCAGTTGCATGATGCGCAACCGCGGCTCGGTCCCCATCGCCGAGAACATGTCGGCATAGCGCGTGATCTGCTCCGGATCTTTTCTTGGGCATCGGCATTCTTCTATGTTTCCATAATAATAGAAATATAGAAGATGTCAAGCAGAATCTAGAGCACGCCGAGGCCGGGGCGATCGGAGTGGCTCAGCGGGAAGCTTCCGCAGCCGTTTGCCATGCTTAGCGGAGCTTGCCCCGGTTTTGACAGGCCTAGAAATCATGCTTCGAATAGAGGCCCCTTCGGCAAGCTCAGGGCAGGCGCTTCGACTCGCGGCAAACCGGCCGCTCGCAAATGTTGACAGAGATTGTTGGTCGTAGTTATCCGGGTCAGGTTCCGTGCCTCTTCCGTCCCTGTGCAAGCAAACCTACTTCTTCTCTTTCACGTCCACGCTGGCGATGGTGTTCGCCCATTCCAGCTTGAGAGTCGCGGCGTTACCGCCCGTCTTGTCGAAGGAGATGGTGAACTGCTCCAGTGGCGGACGGGAGCTGACTGACCTTCATGTCCACCCGCGCAAGGTCCTGGCTTTGACTGTATTCCGTGCCCCACTGCCCGGTCTGCTTGTTGATGATCAGCTTCCAGCTAGTCATCCCAGGCAGCGAGTAAAGCGTGTAGCTGCCTGCCGGGACGTTGGCGCCGCCGATGTTGAGGTCCACATCGGTCTTCAGGCTGGTGGCGGCGTTGGCGCCGGTGCGCCAGACCTCGTCGTAGGGCACCAGCCCGCCGAAGATCTTGCGCCCGCGCATCGAAGGACGACTGTACTGGATGGTAACGGTGTGCCCGTCGTCGAACTTCAGCGTCGCTTCACCTGGAGGGCTCGCCGGTTTGTTTCCTTGTGCTGCCATGATCGTGGTAAATATGGCAACCGTTATTACGACGAGAATCCATAGACGGCTTTTTTGCATTGCGTTCTCCTGTTGTACGCGAGCTTTGGCTTGTTGATATTGCGGCTCTATTATTCACGTCCGTGCAGAACGTTACAATCTTGAGACGCTTTGCGGGCGTCCGAGCCCGCAGACGAAATCCCGAGCACAGCGAGGGACCGCTATGAGCATTTTGGACGAAAAGCGTAGGGAGCTAGAGCAATACGAGTTCATGATGGGTGTGCCGCGAGGACGCCTCGCGGTGGCTCTCGACGTCCTGACCGACGCACTCACGCTGGTGGGACAGCACGGCGTCTATTGCCAAAGTGCGCGCCAGCCGGGCAAGCCCGCCATGGACGTCCAAATCGTCATGAAGGGCATTACAGATGCAAAAGAATTGATTTCATCGGTCATGGAAGAGCTGAGGGAGCGCAAGGAAGCGGAGAGCAAATAGCGCAAAGCGAGGGCCGACATCTAAGAGGAGATTACCGACGTTGAAATAAGTTACATGCGGTGCATGCCGCAGATTCGACTCAATGTGGCTCTGTTGACATCCCACTTTGCGGGAGTCAACGCTGCTAAGAAACTCTCTTGCCCGTCGCTTTGAAGGGGCGCGCCTTTAGGCGCGCCGTAGCCGGCACACCTCGCTGGCTTTAGCCACCGAGGGAAATCGCTTCTCGGCCTCCAAAATTCGAGTTCCCTCAGGGGCTGAAGCCCACCTTCAAGATGGGCCCTGATCGGCGCGGCTGAAGCCGCGCCCCTTCAAAGCGGGATGTCAACAGAGCCTCTCGATGTCTGGATTTAAAGCGGTTCCGCGAGCAATTATTGAGAACGCTTCTCGATGCTTTCGGCTGGCGAACGCGACCGGCTTTCATCTACATGGTATAGCGTTTCGCTATAGGGTTCACCGCGAAGCGCGGATTCGCGAGATCCAAGCTGCTCCATGCGGGGCTTCCCGTAAGCGTCGCAGACTGCCTGCTCTACGACGCGCAGCGGATCCCCGCAATCCGTCATGAGCCCTGCCAGACCCTCGTCTTGGCCAAGCCGCGCTTGAATCTCGATCAATTTCCATCCCGACTTCGTCAGCCGCCATTCGCTGCAGAAGCACGAGTCCGAGAGACCTAACACCCGCACCACTTCGGCGGTAGCGTCGTGCAACCCGGCCGGGACCCGTGAATGACCGCGCGCGTCGATACTTTCGAATCCTTGTCTTGTTCTGCGTCCAATATTGTCGCAACGGCCAGAACCAACCGAACTGCCCATTTACGATGTAGCCGTCGAGCTCCCAAGCTTCCCCTTCGATCCATTCCTCGACCACGCCCATCTTCGCCAATTCAGGGGCGTAGCGCATCAGATTTCGCGTATACCAGTTGGCGCGCAGGTATCCAACACCGTTGTTTTCGACGCTCACCGGCGCTTTGACGACTCCGGGTTGCCATTGGTAAGGCTGCCAGCGCGGATTGAAACCGGTGCCCACGAGCGCGACGCGCTGGGCCAGGCGCGAGGTACATGCGAGCGCGGCGCTCTTTGTGAGCCGGCGAAGATGCCCGTATTGCGGATCGAAAGCAGTGCGCAGAACCGAAGCCTCCGTCAAAGGCATCGCCACTGCGGCCCAATCCGGCGCAGGCAGGCGCGGCCAAAAGCGGCTTTCATTGCGTCCTACCCAAACGACGCCACTTCGGCTTGGGACCGCTCTCTTGGCCCTCATTGGACCCCGGCCGTCGCGCTCGATAAAGCAGAGACGCCAGTTGGCCACGGGCGTCTTTTCCACCTTCAACTGTTGGGTGAACTGAAGCAGGCGCTGGGTGTCGGAGCCTTCGCCGGTTTCTTTTCTCTGACGCAAGTAATACGGCGGGATGGTCTGGTAGTACAACGTCGCCTGCACCTGCGCGGCCTGGCTGGTCCTGGCGTTTAACGGAATTGCATATCGCACGATGCTCGATCCGCTCCCATTGGTGTAGGACGGATCCGCTCCCGTGCCGACCGCTTTCGTCTCGCCGGCATAGGGACCGTTGGGCTTCCATCCTTTCGGTTGCAGGCGATTGTCCTTCACCCGCTGATCGAGGCTGAGGAAACTGGTGGTCAGCCGACCTTCCGGGTTGACGACCAGCTCTTCGTAAATTTCCACCTGATCTTCGGAGGTGATCGGATTGTCCTTCCAGTGGTGAACCTGGAACTTCTGCTGCGCCGGGCCAAAGAACTCGGTGACGAGCGGTTTCCCGGCTCCATCCACGATGACGCCATCGGCAGATGTGTTGCCCGATACCCACAAGGTCCTTCCGCGTGAATCCAGAACTCTGAAGCTCAAGAACGCGCGGCGAAATCCAACCCCCGACGGCAAGCTGTGGCCTGCGAGGTTCACCACCTCGACATCGGCCTGGAGCGAACCATTGGCCTTCTTCGCGGACAGGATATTCACTTTCGCGGATTTCGCCGCCAGATCGAGACTCGACGCGACGGCCGTGTCGTGACTGGAAGTGGTTTGGTCGGGATTCGGAAGCATCGGATCGGTCTGGTAGAGCCCGAGATCGGTTCGAAACTGCCCGAACATTTCGAGAGCGAAAAGATTGATGCCCAGAAGCGTGTGCCGGTAAAAGGGATCGCGCAGCTCCATCGTGATGTCCTTATCGGGGGCCCGGAAAGCGATCGGTGGAAAGGTGTTGTCCTCGATATTCGCGATCTTGTAGCTGAGCTTGTTGCCTTTATAGTCGGTGGGCATGTGGCAGTGTTGACAGGTCTGCGGATCAGCACCGAGCGGCTTGATCTCGTTCTGGAAATCGCTGTTCAGCCATTCGATATAGGTGGCTTGCTCGTAGAACAATTTGGGCGTGCCATGTTCCTGCACCGGGACGCCGTCCTTGGTGTAGACGGGAAGAAGAATGGTGTGGCACGATCCGCACAGCGCTGACGATTCGATCTGGTCCTGCGGCGTGTCCTTCGGCTCGATGCCCAGACCGTTTTTCATCGGCAGCGGAATCGCGTCCTTGAACGGTCCGTAGACCTCGTTGGGCGGACCGGTCTTGAATTCGTCCTGTGAAGGTTTCCGGCTTGCCGAGACCGTCGGCGGCGATATGGTGGCAGACGGTGCACGATACGCCATCGCGGCCTAGCGCTCCGTATTTCGAATTCGGATCGTTGAGTTGCGCGCGCGAAAACAGCTTCCCAGTGTCGAGCTTGAACTGACGCTCGCCCATAACTCCGTGACATCGCGTGCACAGATCGTCGATAAACAATCCCGGAGTGGCCTGATGCTCAATCTTACGGTGGATATTGCGCTCCGATGCGAGTTGCGCGAAGAAGATGGGATCGCGGCCGGAGAGACCCATCATTGAGTAGCGCCACTCGCCGTAGGGCGAGACATTTACCATCGGGTTGGCATGCGCGTTCGGGTAAAGCATGGTGGGAATGTCTCCGCGATTCGCGCCGCTGAGCGTCCCGGTGGCGTCGTGACATCCCTGGCATTGGTCGGAAGTGATGAATTGCTCCGGGCCGACCGGCTTGGGGCCGGATACAACGTGATCGTTGGATTCGGGAACCATACACGGGACTGGCGGCAACGCGCGCACACCCTTGGCGGCGAGATTAGCGCGCAATTTCGACGGGAGCTGCTGCGCGAGCGCCTTTTCCTTAAGCGCGTGCTCGTGACTCAGATCGTTCGATAGTGTGAGAGTTGTGGCGGGCAGCGGCGCGGGGTGATTCACGTATTTCGTCGTTCCGTACGTCAACTGTCCATCCGCTGCCGAGGAATGACAATTGATGCAGTACTGCCCGAAGCTGTTGTACGGCACCTGCGGTTCGGGGCAGCGCAGCCGATGGAGCGGCGGGTTTCGGCGTCGGGCTGGGCGCGGCAAGATCGGCCCAATACCATCCGTCCCATGAGCCCTTGCTGTCCTTGACCATGATGGTCCACTCGTCGGGCTGCTTCTGGTCAATCTTCTGATATTGTTCCTTGACCATCATTGCGCCGTCCGGCACTGCGGCAGTACGATCGCCGTCCACCAGCCATTTCCACATTTTCGGCGAGTAGTAAATCTTGACGAAGGGATGGACGCCGTCGCTGGTCCGGACGTTGGCGTCGTGTTCCCAACCATTTCGATAACACCAGTTGTTCATGTACGTGGTGAGCTGGTTCAAGAAATTTGGCGCCGTAGCAGGCGGAAGATTGGTGCAGACAGGCGGCGCGGGCGTGAGAAGACTTGCCAAGAACAACAATACCGACGGCCCCATAGTCGCTCCAGTCAAGCTGCATTTCCGGGATGAGTGCGAATTCTACGCGGCCATAGGGATTCGGTAAAGAAAATACTGAACAGCGACCAGTTCTCGATTCGCTTTGGTTACGCCAGTCGCCGCTAAGTTCATATTTGTATTGTGCTAAACTTCTCTCACCCCGAGGGCTGAGGATGAAAGACGTCATACGCAAGATGCTGTTCGTGGACCTGATCAAGGGGCTGAAGGTCACCTTTCGCAATCAGGACCCAAAGGAAGCCATCACCGAGCAGTATCCGCTGCAGCGGCCGCAGATCGCCGAACGGTTCCGCGGTGCGCCTCGCCTGAACAACAATCCCGAGACTAACGAGACGCTGTGCATCTCATGCGACCTGTGCGCGTTGGCCTGTCCCGAGAACTTGATCGTGGTAAGCAGCGAACGCAACCCGAACACGCGCCGCAAGGAGCTGACGGAATTCACCTACGACCTCAGCCGATGTATGTTCTGCGGGCTTTGCGAGGACGCCTGCCCGGTGGACGCGCTGGAATTAACCCAGGACTTCGAGATGGCCAACTACAGCCGCGAAGGGCTGATCTGGAACCGGGAAACGCTGGAGAAGGGCCCCCAGCCGAATGTGTACCGAAAATAAGTGTAGGCAGCAGGTCGGCGCAACCGGGTACGGCGTTCCCAAAAATCCCCTACTTCATCACGCCGAGTTTGTAACTGCAAGCCGTTTCATAGTACCGTGAACACATTCTTACCGATTGGGCTCCTCTTGGGATGCTTTCTTAATCTGTTCGGGCCCTGCTACGCGATTCACCGCTTTCATAGCGCGCCTTTGACTTTTGACTGCGCTGAAGGAAGAACTGCCAGGCCGTAGAAGTGGCGGCTGACGCGGTGCTGCAGACGTCACTTCGGATACCTAACCAATGACAATAAGGAGCCAACTGATGAAGAACATGATCCGTGTCATCGCGGTGCTGGTGTTTGCCGCGATGTTGCTGCCTAACCTATCACTCGCTCAAGCTGCACCCGTGCGTCCGTTTCACGACGGTCCGGTGTGGGACATCGCTTTCATCAAAGCCAAGCCCGGACTGGGGCTGAACTACATGAATTGGCTGGCGACTGAATGGAAGACCGAGCATGAGGCGCTAAAGAAAGCCGGGCTGATCCTCAACTACATGGTGATTGAGACGGAGTCGCACAGCCCTAATGACTTCGACATCATGTTGATGACAGAATTCAAGGACCTGGCGACGATGGAAGCCAACCAGGACAAGGCTGAGGCGGTGGCCAACCAGGCGTTAAACAGCAATGACCAGAAGATGATCGCCGGGTATCAGGAACGAGCGACCTGGCGCGAGATCATTGGGAATCGCCTGGCGCGCGAAATCATTTTGGAACCGAAGAAGTAAGCTACTCCTACGTTGTGGAACAGAACAAAGTTCAAGGCGCGAGCAATCGCGCCTTGAACTACCGGCGGGGAAACTGTTGGGACCAGTCATGTCCTCAGCGTTTTGGTTTAACCGGTAGAAATTCGACGGTTATCGCGTCTGCAGCATTCTTGAAGTCATAATCGGCGGTGACCAGCACCGCATTCTGTTCCGCGGCCAGGGAACCGGCAAAGGAGTCCGCGTAGGGCAGGAGGAACTTCTCGCGAAACAGACCTGCGCTCTCGGCGCGGGGCCAGTCAGCCGGAGCAATTTCTACAGGAAGGCTGCGAAAACGCGCCGAGTAGGAGGCGGCCTGGTCCTCACCTTTGACGCGAGCCATAACGTAATAGACCTCGCCCCAGTTCACGGCGGATAGCATGATGCGCACGCGTCCGTCCTGCGCCTGATTGAACAACTCTTCAACCCGAGCCGCTCCTGGCTCGTCCTCGATGAAGCGCAAAAGAGAGCTCGCATCGAATACATAGGTCTTCATCGTTTATGGTTGCGGTGCTCGCGTTCGCGGAGTTCACCGAGCGCAGAGTTCCGGAAGTAGCCTCGCAAGCTGCGGACGAATGCTGGAGTAATCGGGCGCAGAATGAGTACATCCCCCTCGCGCTCGATGGATACCGGCGTACCTGGAACCAAGCCAAGTTCCTCACGCAGTTGAGCAGGAATAACAATCTGGCCCTTCGTGCTCATCTGGCTTACCGTCGCCTTCATGCCTTACATCTTATCACAAGTAAAACAGCGTGGCGCGGAAGGAACCTGCACCGTGGAATTATTCGAAGATCAGGATCGCCGCCGCGATCACCGTTGTCCACCGGCCGCGCTTGTCGCCGACGGCGCTCTGCGTGATATTGGCCGTACGTACGATCTTGTTCGATAGCCGATAGACCTCCTTCTTCTCGTCCCACGACTTGTCAGCGTCAAACTCGACGTCCAAAGTGGTGGCAAGCATCTCGGCGGCAAGCTCTTCGGCGTAGTCTCCGGCCACGTCGTCGGTCTCGCCGAAGGAATGATGCTCACTCAAATAACCATAGGTGCTGCGGTCGGCAGGGATGGCCACTCCGATCGAGGAGGCCGTCAGGCGGTGCGGCTCGCGCGTGGAATTCTCCGCCACCACCGCGAACGTTACCTCTCCCGGCGACAAGTACGCCAGCCCATCCTTGCGCGGGATGAGCTTGCAGTTGGGGGGGAAGATGGACGACACGCGCACCAGGTTCTGGGCGGCGATGCCCGCATCGCGCAGCGCCAATTCAAATGAGGTCAGCCGTTCCCTGTGTTTCCCCACGCCCTTGGTGAGGAAGATCCGCTTAGGGACCATGTCTTTCGCCAATGTACATTCTCCAGAGAAGAGATTCGTTGTAACCGAATCGTCAAAAATAACATACGAGAGCACGATGATAGTGTGAAAAGAACATGAAAGACCACGAGTTGAGAAGAATGCGCCGGCCCCTCATCGGGCCGTGGTCGCCGCCGGTGCCACCGCCTTCAGCTTCACCGCAATCTCAATGAATGCCAGCGCGGCACGGCTGAGCGCCTTGTCTTTGCGGAAGACCAGCGCCAGATCGCGTTGAATGCTGGCGTCGGCCAGCATAATTGCGGCCAGCGCCTTCGCCTGCAAATCCTCGGCTACATGAGAGCGCGGGATGAATCCGACCCCAACGTCGGCAGCGACGAATCGTTTCAGCAATTCGCTCGAATCCAGTTCCATGGAGACGATTGGTTTCAGCCGGCGTTCGTGAAACAGCGCTTCCAGGGCGTCGCGCGTGCGACCGACCTTGGGCAGCAGCAGCGGATACTCCACCACTTCCGCTACCGTCGCGTTCTTCAGCCCGGCCAAGGGATGATGTGGAGGCGTGATCACAATCAGTTCATCGCGATGGATGGGCACCACGGTCAGCCGCTTGTCCGGCACCGGCATGGAAACGACGCCGAAATCACAGGAGTTGTCGATGATCGCTTCGAAGATCTTGTTGTGCTCCATGCGTTTGACGTTGACCGCGACACTGGGATACTGACGTTTAAATTCGGCAAAAACCTCCGGCAGAATGTGCAGGCAGGTACCTTCGTTCGCCGAAACCACGATTTCGCCGCGGGGAACGCGATGCATTTCCGCCAGCGTCACCAGCATGACACGGCGCTGCTCCAGGGTTTCTTCGGCATACTTCTGGAAGACTTTGCCCGGGGCCGTCATCGCTACCTTGCCTCCGCTGCGGTCCAGCAGTTTGGCTCCGACTTCCTCCTCCAGCGCGCGAATTTGCGAAGAGATCGCCGGCTGGGTGCGGAAGCGCCGCTCGGCAGCCCGCGAGAAGCTGCTGAGGCGCGCCACCTCCAGAAATGTCTCGAGCTGATCGAAGTCCATGGGAACCAATACCTGCCGGCTAGTCGTCAACAAAAGCCGCCGAAATCAACAACTTGCTCGATTCTACGGGTCGGCGCTGCCTTTCGTCAGCACAAAGACGCGCCTGCACTTCATAAACCGGCCTTATCGCGGCCATAAAAACATTGTATTAGTCACCTCTTTCGGCGACACGTATTCTTGAGTGTGACCTTCGGGCCAGTGCCTGCGGCCACGACCTTTTCCCCAACAATGCAGTTCGCAGTTCGGAATTCCTACTCCGGAAGATTGTGCCGCTCCACGGCTGAAGCTGGTGGAAGCGCTGGCACGACGTTCCATCAAGAAACAAACGGCAATTCAACCCATGTCCTCGCGGCTGACAGAGTGCACGCGCGCGGCAATAAGGAGAACCAGAATGGCTGATACCAAGCCCGATCCCAAGGCAGTCATGGCGTTCGTCAAGGAGCACAACGTCCAAATACTCGACCTGCGTTTCACCGATATTCCCGGGCTGTGGCACCACGTTTCTTATCCCATCGGGCAGCTCAGCGAATCGTCCTTCGAAGAGGGCTTCGGGATGGATGGCTCGTCCATTCGCGGCTGGGCGGCCATTCACGAGAGCGACATGTTGCTCGTTCCCGATCCGGCGAAGTACATACTCGACCCTTTTACGGAGGCTCCGACGCTGGTGATGGTATGCGACGTGATCGATCCTGTGACCAAGCAGCGCTACGACCGCGATCCGCGTTACATCGCCAAGAAGGCCGAGATGTATCTCGCATCCACCGGCCTGGCCGACACTGCCTATTTCGGCGCCGAAGCCGAGTTCTTCATCTTCGACAACGTGCGCTTCGACCAGAACGAGCACGAGGGCTATTACTTCATCGATGCCGAAGAAGGCCGCTGGAACTCGGGACGCGTGGAGAACAACCTCGGCTATCGTCCGCGCTACAAGGAAGGCTATTTTCCGGTTCCGCCGACCGACCATTATCAGGACCTGCGCACCGAAATGGCGCTCACCATGCAGAACTGCGGGCTCGAGGTCGAGTGTCACCACCACGAGGTCGCGACCGGAGGGCAGACCGAGATCGACCTGAAATTCGACTCGCTTATCAAGTCCGCTGACGCCATGCTGCTCTACAAGTACATCGCCAAGAACGTCGCCAACCAGTACGGCAAGACGGTGACCTTCATGCCCAAGCCGCTCTTCCAGGACAACGGCAGCGGCATGCACACCCACCAGTCGCTGTGGAAGGACGGCAAACCGCTGTTCGCCGGCGATGGCTACGCCGGACTGTCGCAGCTCGCGCTGTGGTACATCGGCGGCCTGATCAAGCACGGTCCAGCGCTGTCGGCCATCATCGCGCCTACGACCAACTCCTACAAACGCCTGGTTCCGGGCTTCGAAGCTCCGGTCAACCTGGCGTACTCGCGGCGCAACCGTTCGGCGGCGTGCCGCATTCCCATGTACTCGGCCTCGCCCAAGGCCAAGCGCGTGGAGTTCCGTCCGCCCGATCCGAGCTGCAATCCGTATCTGGCGTTCTCCGCCATGCTGATGGCCGGACTCGACGGCATCGAGAACAAGATCGATCCCGGTCAGCCGCTCGACAAGGACATCTACGATCTCGGGCCGGAGGAGTTGGCGAAGGTTCCGTCCATGCCGGGTTCGCTGGAAAGCGCTCTTGACGCGCTCGCTCGTGACTATCAGTTCCTGCTCAAGGGCGACGTCTTCACCGAGGAGATGCTGAACACCTACATCGACTACAAGCGTGAGAAGGAAGTAAACGCCATGCGTTTGCGTCCGCACCCGTACGAGTTCCAGATGTACTACGACATCTAGGAACCATGGTGCGCCTGAGTTGGGAAACTCCCGCTGGTTGGCAATCGTCAGCGGGAGTATTGCCAGCCGCCGCTGCGCGGCTCATTCTGGAGCTTTCTCGGTCTATTGTTCCACCAGCGAATCGCTTTTCCAGTCGCGACACAGTCTCTTAGTCCGAGCGGAGCAACCTGTTGTTCGGGGTCGAGCGGGCGGTTCGCACTTCCGAATCCCCTCGCACGCCATAATCGCCTCATGAATTCCCGCCGTTTGCCGATTGATTAAGGGGAAGTCCGCAGCGGCGGGCCGGAGCGCTTTACATTCTGTCGATACGAACCCGACGGTTTCAGCTTTCCCCAGTCCTGCTTCCTTCGGGCCTCAGCGCTAGTCCGCGTTGCGAGGAGGAGGGCATCCATGGCGATCTACTTCATCGCTTACAATCTCGCCAAGCCAGGCCAAAACGGCAAGACCCTGTGGGATGTCCTGACAGCACTCGGAGCCAAGCGGATTCAGGAGTCGGTTTGGATCCTGCGCAGCAACTCAACCGCAGCGCAAATTCGAGACCACCTTTGGCAATATATCGGCTTGAGCGGACGGCTGCTGGTCGTCGAAGGTCTGGGATGGGCCGCCTGGAACCCCATGTCTGACGTCAATTCGGTGTGATGGGCAGATTTGCGTCTTGCCGACAAGCTTGTCCTCTTCGTGTTCGCAACCCATTCCCGGAGCGCCGATAACACGGAGCGAACCCGGCTTCCTGGAGTGCTATAGGTGTTAGTGGCCGGCCCGCGAAACACCACAACCTGCAAAACGCGGGTGATGCGAGGTGGAGGCCCTGGGCAGAGTCGAACTGCCGACCAACGGTTTAGGAAACCGCTGCTCTATCCATCTGAGCTACAGGGCCACTCGTCGTAACAGGTTGGACTACCTTAGTTTACCGCAACGGAGAGTTGCGAATCGCTCGTTTTTGTTGCCCAATCGTTGCCTAATTGCGGAACAGCGCTTTCAAGCTTCGCCATTGCCGCTGTCGCATCGGCTGGTGCGGTTTTGATCTAATACGTGCTCGTTGTGCTGACGTTCGCGTGACGGAGAATCCCCTGGCGTGGCGCCTTGTATCGCAGCTCCCGCCATCGTTGCGGTTCGGGGCTGTGTCGGAAGCCGTCCGATCCCGTGGAGAGTAATCCCACCCGGCGTACAGGTTCGGGCTATTGTCGGGCAACAACTGGCTAACAAGGCTGGCAACTAACTGAGAAATATGATGCTCGCATCTAAGCAGCGGTTACGCTAACCGATATTCACCTTCTCATCGCACAGCTAGTGGTGACGGGCACTCGCTGCCCGCTTGCCAGGCTGGTGCAGGGGTGCAGGCGACGATCCCCTCTACGCGCCAGCTTCGGCACGCTCAGTTGTGGTACCGGAGCTAGGCTACTCTTGGCGAGCAGGCGCGGCTTGCTCGGAGACTAGGTATTCATCTCCACTCGAGTGGGCAAGAGAAACATGGGCGCACCGACATTAGACGGAACACGGTGCCATCGCCGTAGGCCCCGCCGTTCAGGGTTGTCCCGTAGAAGTTCCCGTCGCTGGCCTGGACCAGCCCGGCATAGGGGTAGGCGCCGTCACCGTATCCGAAGTTGTGCAGCGTGGTCAGGGTTCCGTCTGGGGTGATTCTAAAGACCGTGCCATAGTAGTTGGCCCCGCCGCGGGTCGTTGTTCCGTAGAAGTTCCCGTCACTGGCCTGGACCAGCCCGGCCTCAGGGTAGGCGCCATCACCGCCTCCGAAGCTGTGCAGCGTAGTCAGGGTTCCGTTTGGGGTGATTTTGAAGACCGTGCCATAGTTGTTGACGCCGCCAAACTCGGTCGTCCCGTAGAAGTTCCCGTCGCTGGCCTGGACCAGCCCGGCCTCAGGGTAGGCGCCATCACCGCCTCCGAAGCTGTGCAGCGTCGTCAAGGTTCCGTTTGGGGTGATTTTGAAGACCGTGCCACACTTATCGATACAGTTGCCGCTGGCCCCGCCATCGCGGGTCGTTCCGTAGAAGTTCCTGTCGCTGGCCTGTACTAGCCCGGCGTAGGGGTAGGCACCGTCACCGCCTCCGAAGCTGTGCAGCGTCGTCAGAATTTGTGCAGGTGAGGCAATCGCCGTGGCGGCACAAAACACCACCGCGATACAGACCATTTTCAACAATCTAAATTTCCTCATACACGCCCCTCTCTGAACTTAGAGCGCCGTGCTGTCTCACAGAAAAAAGGCTAAGGAAACTTTTTCTCGCTTGGTGCCTACCCGTCAGAATTTCACGCTCGCAGCGGCTTGTCAGTGACCGCTGACGCACGCCTGCGTGACAAGATCAGGGCGAGGAGGGGTCGGAAAACTGTTGCCCAACCCAATCTGTTGCCCAATAACTGCCGATTGAGCACGATTCGCTCCGACTGTGGTGACCTAATCCGCTTGTAAATGATTGATACGACGAGCGGCCCCACAGGAGACTTGCTTTAGGAAACCGCTGCTCTATCCATCTGAGCCACAGGGCCGATGCGATGCAATTCATTATCGCATGTGGGTTGAGAAGGCCTGTAGAGATGAATTTATCCTGAGAGAGTCCGTCGGAGATCAGGGCTCCAGCCCGACGATGCCCTACGTGACGGCCCGATGTTTCACGCATCACCCCTCCGAGCTTACAGCCGGATGCTTCACGCATCACCCGCGGGGGTGACTGCCGTCACTGCTGAGATGGCCATTGTGCGCGAAGGTCATAGAGGAGAGCTACATGCTCCTCGTGTCTCCTTCTTCTGAGCGCCCTGTTACGGCGCAATGCCGCGTACGACGCACCCGTAGCCTCGCCGCACTCCTTCCGCTTCTTATCGTGCAGCTCGACTTTTCAGGGAGCGCCTGCGCCGCAACGGCGACATCTGCTCCTGCAAGTGGGGGCTTTGGGACCACTATCATCATTGGTTTCCTGTTGCTTAGTATCGTGGTTGCTGTTTCGCGCTCGCGGATCAAGGCGGCCCAACGTGAGTCCGCGGGTGCCCGCGAGCTTGCCGAACACCGCGAGTACGAACGCAACATGGCGCAAGAGGAGTTGCTGCGACGGCTGGAGGAAGAGCGCGAGCTGGCCAAAGAGAAGATGCAGTTTGAGTCGCAACTCTCCGATTATGAAAAGTACGCCTCGCTGGCGCAACTCGCCCTGGGCGCCGCCCACGAGATCAATAACCCGCTACTGGGGATCCTGTCGCACCTCGAACTGGAATGGAAGGATGCTGACGAAGAACGCCGGGCGGAGATCGAACAATGCATCGAAGGAGCGAAACGTATTTCATCGGCAGTGCGTGGCTTGCTGGACTATGCGCGCCCCGGGCCGCTGAAGCTGAGCCAGGTTAATCTGCCACGGGTGACCAGCGAGACCCTGAAGTTCCTCGAGCATCAGCCGATGTTCAGGCAGATTGAATTGCACAACTGCGTTCCGCTTGACCTGCCCAGCATCAGCGCTGATGCCAACCAGCTCTCACAGATCCTGATGAACCTGCTGCTCAACGCCGCGCAGGCAACGCCGCCCGGCGGCACCATCGCCGTTCTTGCCGAAAAGGTGAAGTTCGCAGAAATGATCGAGCTGCGGGTGCGCGACACGGGATGCGGCATACCGGCGGACATCCTGCCCCACGTCTTTGAGCCGTTCTTCACCACCAAGCGCGGCAAAGGCACTGGACTGGGGCTGAGCATCACGCAGAATTACGTGCGCAGCCATGGCGGTGAAATTCAGGTGGAAAGTATTCAGGATTCGGGCACCACCATCCGCGTCACTTTGCCGATTCAACAGGCGGGCAAGCCCGTACCGGTTAACGAGGAGGTCATCGTCTAGAAATGGCGTACTCCATCCTTATCGTGGACGACGAAGCGCTGACGCTGCGCACCATTGGCCGCGCGCTGGACAGCGAAGGGTTCGAAGTGTTCCTTGCCAACAGCGGAGAAGAAGCGCTGAAAACGATCTCCGAGCAACAACCGGACCTGGCACTGCTCGATGTCATACTGCCCGGCATCAACGGGATCGAAGTCCTGCGGCAGGCGAAGAAAGTTTCTCCCTCAACGATCGTTGTCATGATGAGCGCCTATCACGTGGTCGACCGCGCCGTGGAAGCGATGAAGCTGGGCGCCTACGACTACCTGATCAAGCCATTCCACATCTCGGACATGGTAAATACCATCCGGCGCGCCACCGAGATGCTGGCGTTTCGCGTGCGCGTGCACGACACCGTGCAAAGTGCCAAGGGCCGTTACGACTTCGGACGCGTGGTGACGCAAAGTCCTGCCATGCGCGAAATCCTGGAGATGGCGCGCAGCGCGGCGGGGAGCGATCGCACCACAATCTTGATCCAGGGAGAGAGCGGCACTGGCAAGGAAGTCCTGGCGAAGGCCATCCACTACAACAGTCCGCGAGCGCAGGCCCCGCTGATCAGTCTGAACTGCGCGGCGCTGCCTGACACGCTGCTGGAGAGCGAACTGTTCGGCTACGAGCCCGGCGCCTTTACTGACGCGCGGCGCCGTAAGGAAGGACTCATCGAGAAAGCCTCGGGCGGCGCACTATTCCTCGACGAAATCGGCAATACTTCCTTCAGCTTGCAGGCCAAGCTTTTGCGTGTTCTGGAAGAAGGAAATTTCATGCGCCTTGGCGGGACCAAAGCAATCCATGCGGACGTCCGCATCATCACCGCAACCAACAAAGTCCTGAAGGAAGCGGTCACCAAGGGCGAGTTTCGCGAAGACCTCTATTATCGGCTGAACGTGCTGCCACTGTTCATTCCACCGCTGCGGGAACGAAAGGAAGACATTCTGCCGTTGGCACTCGACATCATGCAGCACTTCAACAAAGAACTGAAGAAGCACTTTGCGGGATTCACCCCAGCCGCCGCCGAATTGCTGCAGAAGTATCCCTGGCCGGGCAACATTCGCGAACTGCGCAACGTAATCGAACGAACGATGATCCTTTCGAAAGAGAGCGAGGTCGGCGAAGAGGACCTGCCGGAAGAACTTCGCGACTACCACGAGGAACCGGCGCACGTAGAGGTATTGTCATCCTACGATGTCTCCCCCACCGGCGATCAGTTCGTCAGCTTGCGAGAACTGGAAGAGCGGTACATCCAGGACGTGCTGAACGCGACTGGCCAGAACAAAACTCACGCGGCGCGCATTCTTGGCATTCATCCCACCTCATTATTGCGGCGCTTGAAGAAGACCCACGAACTGGTTTAGCGCATTACGCAGTACTGCAAACTGCGATCGCTTACCTTGCAAAACGCAGCAATGCAGCCCTCCTCAATTTGCACTGGGCAGCTAACTCCTTTATCAGCAAAGCCCTTTTCGGGAAGCGATTTGCACTCCACGTGCACTAGCAACAGTGGAGCACGACCGCGATGGTCTGATGAATAGATCGCGGACAAAGTAAGGAGCGACCCCCATGTCAATCTTATTCGTCCTGCTCACATTTCTTCTGATTCTTACCGTCATGTACTTTCGCCGTCCACAGCAGGCATCCGACGCGGTCGCAGTGGCGCCCTCCAAGACGCTCGGAACCCCAATCATGATGCAGAACGCTGGCTTCGAAGTTCCGCCAGGCTACTGCTTCCATCCCGGACACACCTGGGTGTTGGACGAAGGCCGCCAGAACGCTCGCGTAGGAATCGACGCCTTCGCCGGAAACCTCTTCGGCAGAGATTGACGGCCTCGAACTCGCGGACCTGAACCGATGGGTCCGCCAGGGACAAAAGCTCTGCACGCTAAAGCGCGAAGGACGAAGCACTGAACTGTTGTCGCCAGTGGAAGGCGTGATCGTCTCGGTAAACCACCAAGTGTTGAAGGACCCCAACCTCATTGTCGAAGACCCCTACAGGAGCGGCTGGCTATGCGTAATTAAGGCTCCCGAGCTGGCTATCAATGCCAAGAATCTTCTACAAGGCAGCATCGTTGCAGCGTGGATGCAGAACAGCATCACGCGCCTCGGCGCCAAGCTGCAGGAACTCACTCCCGCTCTGGCACAGGATGGCGGCTTGCCGATCAAGGGCCTGTTCTTCCAAGTTGATGCCAGCGTGCAGCAGCAACTGGCGAAGGAATTCTTCCTGATGTAGCGAAGATCAGACCAAGACCAAGCGAGGATGCCATGCCAACCAAGAAAGCAATGCTGATCGATATCAAGCGCTGCATCGGGTGCCTGAGCTGCGAGACCGCCTGCAAGCAGCTCCACGGATTCAGCACCGACCCTGAACCTACACTCTCCGACACTGCCTTCACAGTAGTCGAGACCCGTGGTGACAAGTCCGTGCGCAAAATCTGCATGCACTGCGAAGACCCAGCCTGCGCTTCGGCGTGCCCGGTGGGCGCGCTCAGCAAATCTGCGCTTGGCCCGGTCGTATACAACGCCGACAAATGTATTGGCTGCCGCTACTGCATGTTGGCCTGCCCGTATTCGGTGCCGCGCTACCAGTGGACCAAGCTCGCGCCCTTCGTCAAGAAGTGCGACCTGTGCTCGGAGCGCATCAAGGCGGGCGGACAGCCTGCCTGCACAGAAGCTTGTCCCGTAAAGGCCAGCGTATTCGGCAATCGCGATGAGTTGATCGCCGAGGCCTGGAACCGCATTCGCGGTGACTCGTCGTACGTGCCGCGGATCTACGGCGTGGACGAAGCGGGCGGAGCCAGTGTGTTGTTCGTCTCCGATGTCCCGTTCGAACAACTCGGACTCAAGCCAGCGCCGGCAGGAAATCAGCCGATGCCGACCCTCACGGCCAGCGCGCTCGGCGACTCGCCCAAAGTGGTCATCATGGGCGGCACCATTCTCTCTGCGCTGTATTGGGTGACGCAGCGCCGCCGCGAAGTAGCGCTCGCTGAAGCCGAAGAGAAAGCGGCCATCACCAAGATCAAAGGCGAAAGGAGCTAGCTATGGTTGCGCGAATCAAGTCAGAAATCACTCTATGGCGCGTCATGGTAGCAATCATATTTGTCACCGGCATTTACGCGACGTATGTGCGTTTCCTGGTAGGATTCAGGGCCAGCACGAACCTGAGCGACCAGATGCCTTGGGGCTTGTGGGTTGGGCTGGGCACTCTCTGCGGAATCGGGTTATCGGCTGCGGGCTTCGGCATCAGCGCCGCCGTTTATCTGCTGGGCATGGAGCGTTACCGGCCAATCCTGCGTACGTCGATCCTGATTTCCTTCCTCGGCTACATGACCGTGTGTGTCGGGTACCTGTACGAGATCGGTCTGCCGTGGCGCTTCTGGCATCCGATCGTAATGTGGAACCATAACTCGGTACTGTTCGACGTGTGCGTTTGCATCATGACCTACACCACGGTGCTCACCTTCGAGTTCGCGCCGGCGGTGATTGAGAAGCTACCGTGGAAGCGCTTCCGCGAAACCATCCTGCACTTCCACCACAAGATCCTCATTGGTGTTGTCCTGGCTGGCGTGCTGCTGTCTTCGATGCACCAGTCCTATCTTGGCGGTCTGTACCTGATCGCGCGCGGCAAGGTGCATCCTCTGTGGTACTCGCAATACATGCACGCGATGTTTTACCTCTCAGCGATTCCCGCCGGGCTGGCGCTGGTGGTGATGGCCATCTATCTCAGCATGCGTTCGCTGAATGTGCGCGTCGACTTCAGCATCCTCAGCGATTGCGGCCGAATGATCCAACTGCTCCTCATCGTATGTGCCTTCTTCAAGGTGCTCGATCTGGCGGCCAATCAGGCTTGGGGCTACGCTTTCCAGCGCACCAGTGAAGCGGGATATTTCTGGCTTGAGATGGTGCTGTTCCTGGCGATTCCCATCTTCCTGTTGAGCGACGATAGCGTGCGCTCGAATCCTGAACGCCTCTATTGGAGCTCCGCGATTGTGGTGGCGGGGTTCATGGCGAACCGGCTCAACGTGTCCATCAACTCCCTGCAATCGGCTATGGGAACGCACTACGTGCCGAAGTGGACGGAGCTGGCATCGAGCGTGCTGGTGATTGCGGCCGGCGTCATCGCATTCCGTTACGCCGTGATCTACCTTGACATCCTTCCCAAGCTTCCCAAGGCAAGTCCGAAGTCGTTCACGCGCTGGATGTCGAATGGCGGGCTGCCGGCACGAGCCTGAGAGGAGGAACAATCGCCGGTAGTCCGACGAGGGCCTCGCCTAAATGTGGGCGAGGCTCTCAAGTTCAGAGAGCGTTTTCCGAGTACATCTTTTCCCTTCTCTCGGTCGCGTTCGGCCTAGCTTTTCAACATACGATCGATGGTATCGAGCAAGGACGTCTGGCGGTTCGCCTTTCGGCAGAAAGCCATCGGCGAATTCAAGGCCGTCGGGCTTTTCAGCGGTTGCGGAGACGATGAGAATTGGCACCTCGGGTTTGAGCGCCTTCATCTCGCGCGCGATCTCTGTTCCTGTCTTGGCGCTCAGAAAGTGGTCAGCTATCACCAGATCAACCGGATCCTGCTTGAGAACTTCGAGGCCCGCTTCACCAGACGAAGCCGTGAGGACATTGTATCCAGCGACCGACAGCAGCAGCCTGCGAACTCGCAGCGCGATATCGTCGTCGTCGATGCATAGGATAAGCGAAGTGCCTTCGCGGATGACGAGGCCATTTTGGGCGCACCTGCCGAACCGGAAGTATAACGCAAGGGGGCAAATATCGGGCCGCAAATCATCCGGCATGGTTATGCCCGCCAACCCGACAGTCGTTCCCTGCAAACGGAAAACGCCGACCCTTTACAGTTCCGATTTTTTCCCGCCTTGCGGCGTTAGCAGCCCAAGTAGCCGAACCCCCGAACTACGCCGGGTTCCGCAGCACGGTGCAAACCGAGGCGCACAGCGCTCCGCCAATATTGAAAGTAGCGGTAAGCTTTGGATCTTTCCGCTGAATTTCTTTCGGCGCTTTGCCTTTCAGTTGCCAGAAGCAATTTCCCAGCATGGCGACCCCAGTCGCACCGACAGGATGGCCTTTCGCAATCAATCCACCGGACATATTGATAGCGCACTCTCCATCCACGGCGGCCTTACCATCAACCCAGTAGCGCGCGCCCTTGCCCGGAGCAGCTTTGCCGATAACCTCGGTTCCAATGGCAGCGGCAACCGTGAAGCAGTCGTGAATTTCCGCGACATTCACATCGGTAGGCGCAGCGCCCGCCATCGCGTACGCTTTCTTCATCGCCGTGTACGCGCCCGTCGGGAACAACGTGTTCCGTCCCTCCTTCTCCAGAGGATCGGTAGCCTGGGCATAACCCGCCACCTCGACGCAGTCTGCCTTCGCGACGCCCAGCTTCTGCAAGCCCTCTTCGGTTGCCAGGATCAGCGCAGCGTAGCCATCGGTAATCTGCGAGCAATCGTAGGTCTTCAGCGGCAGGCCATCGACCACGTAGCGATTGATGCCTTCGATCTTCATCGCCTGCTCCAAGCGTGATCTGGACCTTATTCATCTGTGCCCATGGGTTGTACTTCGCATTCTGGTATTCATTCACCGCAATCTGCGCCAGGTCGCTCTCGCTGACCCCGTACACCTGCATGTAGCACTGCATGATCTCGGCGAACAGGTGCGGGAAGATGAAGACTTTGCCAGTACGCTCATCGGGGTGCGAATAGTATCCGAGGACTTCGCCGATCAACTTGCCGTCCATCTTGCCTTCGTTGTCGCGCATCTTCTCGTAGCCGATCGCAACTCCGACATCGCCCACTCCGCTCAGAAGTTTGTAGATGACCGACAACACCGCCTGACCTCCGGACGCGCAGGCGTTCTCGACGGACTCGATCGGTTTGGCTGCCATTCCGGGCACAGTCGCTACCAAACCCGACAGCAGGCCTTGTTTGTTCAAGGTGAAGTTACAGGCTGAGCCGATTGCGCCCACGTCAATGCTGGAGGGCGGAACTTTAATCTGCTCACACACTCCGGTTACGGCGTTCGACAGGATCTGCGGGACCGTCATGTCCATCAGTTTTCCAAACTTCGACTGGTTGTAGGCTGCGATATAAACCGGCTTGCTCATGATTTCTCCTTGCGACGCGTCCTCGGAAACGGCCGCTAATAAATTATCATTCCCCTGACAGGTTTATTTTCACTTACCTTTTTCTCACCTGCCCGCTACTGGCTGGCTGTTAACTCTTCAATACTTGCTACCTACGAATCGCTGCATTCCCGATTCGGGACCAACTAATAACTGTTCAGCTACTTCCCCTCCCCATGCCATGTTATTTAGAATCATGCGATTACGAACTTTTTCACGGCAAACACTTGAACCTTAAAGGTTTATAAGCAACTGCTTTATCCGCGTTAACTTACGCGTCCCGAATTGCCTCTTCAAAGAGGGCTATTGTTACCAACTGGTACTCAACGTTGGTTCTATCCACTGACCACTATCCCCTATCCACTTGACTCTCCGGCACGCACAGTGGGTGCGACCGCCGTAGACACAGCACCACCGCGTGCCTTCACTTCCACGGATACAGCGCCGAGGCGCCCATGGACAAGTGCGCCGGTCACGCTTCCGTGTGATGAGGCGGCACCGACAAGGCTCCTCCCCGGCAAGAAAAGCTTTGGTGGGGCCCTGCTCCTTTGACGGTACTCCTAGCAGACTGCAAGACAAGGCGGGAAGGTTGAGCGGGCGCAGACGGCCAACTGAGCGGATAGTCGACAAGAAATAGCTAACTGAAGGGATAGTCGCCAGCGCAGATTACCTTCGAATGACTCGCAGATGACTCGCAAATGACCGCTGGTGCATGGCTTTCGCCAGTCGCTTGAAGCAAACTCGGCACGATTTTGAACCGTTTCTTGACTTGGTTCCCCCGGCGGTGAGCGTTCTCCCCGCAGCACAACCTGCGACGACCCCGGCTCAGGCCGCCGCCACAACCAATGACTAAAGGAGGTCACTGTGAAAAGCACAAGTTCAATTGGAAACGTCGGTTACCCCCGGATCCGCACGTTACTTTGTCTTATTGGGTGTCTTGTCATTGCCTTGAGCGTCGCCGTTCCATGGCTCTCAGCTCAGTCTCAACTGGCATCCGAGACTACCGTGGTTCCGCGCTTGATGAAATATTCCGGAACCATTACCGACACCGAAGGCAAGCCGCAGTCTGGCACCTTGGGTGTGACTTTCGCTTTGTACAAGGACCAGGAGGGCGGTGCGCCGCTCTGGCTGGAAACCCAGAATGTCCAAGCGGACGCTTCCGGCCATTACACCGCCATGGCTGGATCCACCAAGACGGAGGGTTTGCCGGCGGACTTGTTTACCAGCGGCGAGGCCCGCTGGCTGGGCGTCCAAGCTGAGGGGGAGCCGGAGCAGCCGCGTTCGCTATTGGTCAGCGTGCCCTACGCCTTTAAATCCCATGAAGCGGAGACGTTGGGTGGATTGCCGGCGTCGGCTTTCGTCAGAGCTACCCCAGCGGACGGCGTCGGCGACGCATCCGGCAGTACTACGCAAACCGCAGCCGCCACTGGCAGCACCGGCAACACGACTAAGTCAGGTCTAGGAGTCGACACTGTTGTGAACTGCGCGAGCGCCAAGAACAACTACATACCTGTCTTTACGTCGTCGGCCCCACCCAACATCACCATCTGCAACTCCGTGATTTATCAGGCCGGCAACAACATTGGAATTGGCACCACAACACCTGTCACCAGCCTGGACGTCAAAAGCGGCGCTATCAACACGAGTTTGTATTACGAGATCGGCGGCAGCACTGTGGTGAGCATTGCCAGTCCATCTGACGACAACCTTTTTCTCGGAGTGAGTGCCGGCGCCGCCAACGTGGCCGGATCTGGCCGGTACAACCTCTTCTCTGGCTACCAGGCTGGCTATTCCAACACTACGGGCTTGGCAAACACTTTTTACGGTCTGCAGGCCGGTTACAGCAACACTAACGCAAGTTACAACACCTTTTACGGTGCAGATACTGCTTTCAGCAACACCACTGGCTCCCAGAACAGCTTTTACGGCGCTTTGGCTGGAGTTAACAACACCACAGCGTCCAACAATACCTTCGTCGGCTTTGAAGCGGGACAGGCGAATACCACCGGAACTCCCAATGTATTCGTGGGTTGGAAAGCGGGTTTAAACAACACCACGGCGAGCGAAAATGTTTTTGTGGGTACCGCTTCTGGTAGCAGTAACATTAGCTGCTGTAACGCCTTCGTCGGTGACGAAGCTGGCTTGAACAATACGACTGGAACATACAATGCTTTCTTCGGTCGCGACGCCGGTTTGGACAACATCGATGGATCCTATGATACTTTCCTCGGCCACTGGGCAGGTGTAGGAAATACTCACGGTATCGTGAACACCTTCGTTGGCAACCTCGCTGGCTACAGCAACACCACTGGGTCGTACGATCTGTTTCTCGGCGCATACGCCGGTTATAACAACACGACCGGGAACTACAACATCTATGTCTCCAACCAGGGAATCGGCGCAGAAAGTAACACCATTCGGATCGGCGATACCAATCAAAATGCTGCGTTTATTGCCGGGATTTATGGCGTGAATAACGGTGGGGCGCCGGTTTACATCAACTCCAACGGCCAACTCGGGACTAGCAGCTCTTCCCGCCGCTTCAAGGAAAACATCCTCGACATGGGCGACTCCAGCAGCAAACTGTTCCAGTTGCGTCCGGTGACCTTCTTCTACAAGCCGCAGTATGACGATGGATCTCACCTGCAGCAGTACGGCCTCATCGCCGAGGAAGTGGCCAAGGTATATCCCGAGATGGTTGCGTCCGACAAAGACGGCCAGCCATACACGGTTAGGTATCAGCTGCTCGCCCCCATGCTGCTGAACGAGCTGCAGAAGGAGCACACAGTAGTTGAGGCGCAGCAGGACGTGATCAAGGCCCAGCAGCAGCAGATCCAGTCGCTACAAGAACAAAACGAGGATGTTCAGCAACGATTGTCGCGTCTGGAGGGGCTTCTTAGAGGTCAAGTGCAGACTGTTGCGCGGGAACGTGAATAGCGCTGTCGTGGTGCCGCGCTCGCTACGGAGTAGAACGAATGTTCTGCTCCTCGGAAGGTCGAACTGGCACCCGGGTGCCCCTCGACAAGAGCGAAGGCGTTGTCAAGCGATACTTCTTCCTAGGCGGTGCGTGAGTACCGCCTTTTTACCAGCGCGGTTGAGCGAACGGCTCGTCACCACCTCAGATTACCCGCAAATGACTCGCAGATGACTCGCAAATCACCGCTGGTGCATTGTTTCCCGAACCTACCTGACGCAAACTCAGCACGACTTTGAACTGGTTTCTTCGACGGTTCCCCGGCGGTGAGCGTCTTCCCGCAGCACAACCGGCGACGGCCGAGCTCAGGCCGCCGCACAACCTATGACCAAGAGGAGGTCGCTATGAAATCGCGAAATGATCTCGCATCGCTTATTCAGCATCGTTGCCCGTCCCTGACAGTCTCCCGTGTACTGGCGGTCACAATCATGCTTGGGCTGGCAATGCTAGCCATCCCGGCAGCACAGGCGCAGTTCAGCGTCATCCATGATTTCAGCGCCGGAGGCGATGGGGCAGCTCCATACAGTGGTCTTACGACGGATGCCAGCGGGAACCTCTACGGAACGACTTCCGCTGGAGGATTCGGAGGCTCCGGTACGGTCTATAAGATGCACTTCAAGACCGGCACCTGGTTGTTGGGCACGTTATATACCTTCACCGGCGGGGAGGATGGTGGTACCCCCACGGCGGGAGTAATTCGCGACAGCAACGGTGTACTGTATGGCACAACCTTCGGTGGCGGGGCCTACGGCGCCGGCGCTGTGTTTGAACTGGCGCCGCCCGCCAAGGCGAGCACCTCGGTCGTCGCGCCCTGGACCGAGAAAAGCCTTTACAGCTTCACAGGCGGAGGTGACGGCGGCTTCCCGGACATGCTTGGGGGATCTCTGGCCTTCGATGCGGCCGGCAACCTCTATGGCACCACGCTATATGGCGGCAATAGTTCCTGTAACAGTCCCTTAGGTGCCTGCGGCGTGGTGTTTAAGCTGACCAATTCCAAGGGGAACTGGACGGTGAGCGTGCTGCACGCCTTCGCTGGAGGCTTCAGCAACAACTATCCTCCCAGCGACGGCGCCAATCCGTACGGCGGGGTTGTCTTGGATGCGCAGGGGAACGTTTATGGCGCTACGACCTCTGGAGGATACGGCATTGGTTGCGCTTACGGCTGCGGCATCATCTATCAGATGACTCCCTCTGGGTCAGGATGGACGGAGAACATTCTGATGGGCTTTTGCAATCCCTATAGCTGTCTGGACGGAATCAATCCTACTGGCATCGCCATCGACAACTCGGGCAATCTCTATACCGCTTCCGACAGCGCCGCGGTCGAGATGAAGAAGAACGGGGCCTTTTTTGAAGACGTACTGAACCCCTACGTCGGTTCCTATCCCACCGGCAACCTCATCATGGATAGCGCCGGCAACCTCTACGGCACGTCCGTTTTTGGAGGCGCTTATGGATACGGTTCCGTTTTCGAGCTAACACCGTCCAGCCCATACTGGACGTATACCTCTCTCCATGATTTCACTGGCGGCAGCGACGGCGGCGAGCCCTACGGCGCCTTGCTATTAGACAGTAAGGGAAATCTCTACGGTACGGCGAGCATGGGCGGTAGCGGAGGATCTTGTTCCGGAGGCTGCGGCGTCGTCTTCGAGATCAAATGAACTCTCTGGCGCGGGGTGGGTGACTGGAGGCTCCCGTCCACAGGCACTCCACCCAAGCTCCTCTTGCTTGGGTGGGGATTTTGCTTCACTACTGTCCGGTTAAGTTACAGGGTGCTCGCTGCAAGTAATAGCTGCGCAATAGGTTGAAGCCATTTCTGGCTTGCCGCGATTTGAATTCGCGGAGAGCTGACAATGGCTCATGAACCAGGGCCGCACCGTCTTCTCGCAGTTAATCAGCTTTCTTCCCGACCGGGAGTTCCGTCGTTGCGTCGAGCGTTATCAGGGCGACCTCCGGCTGCGAGGCTTCAGCTGTTGGGATCAGTATCTGGCGATGGCCTTCGCCCAGTTGACCTATCGGGAAAGTCTGCGCGACATCGAAGCTTGTTTGGGTTCGTTGCAAGGCAAACTGTATCACCTGGGATTTCGTGGCAAGGTGGCTCGCTCGACGCTGGCGGATGCGAACGAATCGCGGGACTGGCGCATCTTCGCCGACTTCGCGCAGAGGCTGATAGCAACCGCACGCGGACTGTATGTCCGAGAGCCCATGGGCGTCGATCTGGAGCAGAGCCTGTATGCCCTGGATTCGACAACCATCGATCTGTGCCTGGCGCTGTTTCCGTGGGCCCGGTTTCGGCGACGCAAGGCCGCCGTCAAGATGCACACTCTACTGGACCTGCGCGGCAACATTCCCACGTTTATTCGCGTTACCGATGGCAAGGTGCATGACGTCAATATGCTGGACGAGATCATGCCGGAAGCCGGAGCCTTCTATGTCATGGATCGCGGCTACGTCGATTTCGAGCGGTTGTTCCTGCTGACGCTCAGCTCGGCCTTCTTCGTGGTGCGCACCAAGTCGAACGTGTTGCTGCAGCGGCGCTACTCGCATCCCGTGGACAAGAGCACGGGCGTCTGCTCGGACCAGACCGTGATTCTGTCTTCCTTCGAGTCGGCGTCGGTGTACCCAGATGCGCTCCGGAGGGTGAGCTACTGCGATGCTGAAACCAACAAGCGTCTGAAGTTTCTGACCAACAACTTCACGCTTCCGGCACTGACCATCGCCCAAATCTACAAGCAGCGCTGGCAGGTGGAACTGTTCTTCAAATGGATCAAACAGCACCTGCGGATCAAGGCTTTCTACGGCACCAGCGAGAACGCGGTGAAGACCCAAATCTGGATTGCCGTGTCCGTGTATGTGCTGGTGGCGATCGTGCGCAAGCGCTTGGGTCTGGAAGCCAGCCTGTACCAGATCCTACAGATTCTCAGCCTCACGCTCTTCGAGAAAACGCCCATTTTATGCGCCCTTCAGAGCATCGAAGAGGATGCCAATTTCACCGAAAACGCCAACCAACTGATTCTGTTCGACTTTTAACCGGACAGCAGTGATTTTGCTTATCAAACGCCGGGTCCCAACGGTGGGGTAGCGGTAGAACTTAGTCCGGCGAAGCCAGCACGTCGTAGTAGTTGACCATAGGGCCCGAATAGGCGGCCACCTTCTACGGAATTAATGCTTCATCTAGTCTTGCTGGTCGATCTTCCTATTGTCGTTTTTCATGTTGTCGTCGACATCGTCTACCGGACTATTTGGGTCTCAGCGCCGCAGAGGCACGTTCACTCCGGCAAATCGCCGGGAGATATCTCGTCCACGTAACACCACGTCCAGGTCTCGCCGGGCTCGATGGAGCGCATAACGGGATGCGTCGTGTGATGAAAGTGTTTGGTGGCGTGTTTGTTCTTGGACGAATCGCAACAGCCCACGTTGCCGCATTCCATGCAGAGTCGCAGATGTACCCAGGTGTCGCCGATTTTGACGCAGTCCTCGCAGACGTGGACCTTGGGGTGGGTGATTTTGATTTCGTCGAGATGAGTGCAGGTGGCAGCCATAAGTCCTCTTTATGACATTCATTTCAAGTTGTCATCACGAGCGGACTTCAGTTCGCGAGGGATCTGCTTTTTCGCACGGTCATCGAAAAGCAGATTCCTCGCGCCCAAAATCAGGGCGCTCGTACTGACAATTCATACATCACAGCCTGTTCCTTTAGCTTGCGCTTCGGTCAGCGCTCCAGGGACTTGCGGTCCCAATTGGCGCAGACCGCGGCGGCTTCGTAAGTGCTCTGCAAGAATTCCATCAGCGCGGCTTTGGGAGAATCGGCCGTACGCACGTCGTCATACATCAGCAGGAATTCTTTCATCTGCGGGTGGTAGAAAGCTGCCTTTGGACCGACTCGCTGTTCCGCAAAACCGGGCGGCTCGGGCGCAGCGTAGGAGTAAAAGGCTGGACTCGTGATGTCGCCTCCACCGGGCCAGAACCCTGCGCTGCTGACTTCGTGAGAGTAGGCTTCGCGGGTTATCGAGTCGGCGCCCGGGCGCTCGGGAGCGGGCCGTCCGGAGAAGCGCGTCACCGCGTGATCGAAGCTTCCCCAGAAAAAGTGGACTGGACTGACCTTGCCGATGAAACTTGTCCGGAACTCCTTCAACACCGCGTCAACCCACACCAGGATGCGCCAGAATCGATGTACGGCCTGCGCGTCGTATGATGCGTGTATCTGGTCCTTCTCGAAGGGAATCGGATCCGGAAGCTCGCACGGCGTGGTCCAGATTTTGACATTCACGCCAAGCTCACCAAGCGCTGCCATGAAGCTCTGGTAGAAATCGGCGACACTCTGGGGCTTCAATGCCAGCGCTCTCGTGGAGCCATCGCTGGTCTCGATGATCAGCTTGTGATCGATGAAGTCGAACCGGACTTCCACGACGCCCCCGTCATAAGGCATGGCGGAGGTTGTCATGCCGCGGGCAGTGACGTAGAACGGTACATTCCACCAGTGGTTCACCAGCGGACAGAGCTTCAGGCGGACCTTGCCGACAACCTGGGCCCACATGTGCAATGTCGAGAGTGTGTCCTTCCAGCTCTCCAGCGGCAATGCAGGGAGAATCTCCTCACCGCCTGGAACGACGGGATACTGTTCTGGCGACGTCATCCACGGCCTTTCTGGCGGGCCAGTTTACACCACCGTCCGACCTAGATGCGATGCCCGTGCTCCCGGATTCAACTCAACTCTGCGGTGCCGCTCTTGCACAAAACGGCCGACTGCTTGCGCGATCGGCCGTTTCTCACCTCCGACCAAGACTTTGCAGTCCATGTAGCGGGTAGCGCTGTCAAGGCTAAGATCAAGCCCAGACCCACTGTGTGGTATTGGCGGACAGGAGCGAACTCGTCTGAATTGCTCCGACAGACGAGTTCGCTGCGCCCCTATCCGCATAGCGCTTTGATCGCAAGATACCGTTGCGGGTTCAGCCAAGTTGTCAACAAAATGTCACAATTCTGTAGGATTTCGGTTACGATCTCGCCAAAAGCCACAGGCTCCGCCATTACCTCGTTGGCGGCAGAAAGGGGCGCTCCGCCATCGTCCAGCGGTCTTAGGGGTGTTTTCGCCGGCACAACGATTCCTATTTCACGACGGGAATTTCCAGCACGCTGGGATGTTCGGTGTCGTGGTAAACGGTCACGTGCGCCACGCGCGCGTCCTTGCCCGATTCGCTTTCTACATTGCCTCCTGAGTTGTAATTCTTTTCGTTGTTGATGCTGTTGATGCAGTTCAGCACCAGGCGCAGCCGGCTGCCCTTCGACACGCGCCGCGAAAACCAGGTGAAGCCATCGAAGTCGTACTGCGTAATCTGGCCCAGAGTGACGAGCTTGGCTTCACGCAGCGACTCGCGGTAGCGCGCTCGTAAAGCGTCGCTGCTCAATTGCACGCTGGTGCCGTCAGGCAGGATCTCGTAGAGCGTAACCGAGAAGTCGGTGTCGGGCACGTCCATTGCCATCCACACCGTAAGCTTGACGTTGCCGGAAATTTCCGTCGCCTCGGGAAACGGTGCGCTGTGATACACCACGCCGTTCCCAAAGAGGTTCAGAGCGTAACGCTCGTCGGTAATAGGCTTGGTGATCTCTTCTTTCTCCAGTTCGGCTGGACGCAGGTCGCTCGGATCGTACACGAACTTGTCCGGCGCCGAGGACGGAGGCTGGTCCACCATTTGCCCCGAGTGGAACACGTCATTCGCGGTGCTGGCCTGCGATGTCAGGTACAGCTTGCGGTGCTCAGTGGCAATCGCGTCCAGGTCGTCGGCATACTTCCAGTTCTCTGCTCCCGGCCCAACGACGTAGTAGGCCACACGCTTCTTCAGAAACTCCGGCTTGGGTCCATTCTTCAGCGTCCAGTCGTACCACTGCCGATGAAGATCGTTCATGTCGAGCAGGCTGGCGTCGCCAAAGGTCAGTCCTCCGACCTCTTTCTTGGGCGTCCGCGTTCCGGGATGGTCCCAGGGCCCGATGATGAGGTAATGCTTGGCTTTGGTTTCGGCGTTGCCGTACTTCATGTGCTCGCGATAGTAGGACATGGCTCCGGGCTGATCTCCGTCGTAATCGCCGGTGATGGTGAGGATGGGAACATTCATCCTGGCGTATTGCTCGGGCGTGGGCGCCATCGCCTGCCAGTAGCTGTCGTAGGTAGGATGCTGCAACCACTTCTGGAAGACCGTGGTCATGTTGCCGACAATCTGGTCCAGCGTGTTGAAAGGACGCTGACCGAGATACATCTCGCGGAATTTCTGGATCCAGAACGAGCTCTCGCCGAACAGATTGGCGTTGCTTGCCTTGCCGCTGGTGAAGGTGAGCCACTGCATGTCGTAGCTGGTCCAAATCCCTTTATAGAACGGGAAATCGACGCCCGCATGTGCGGCGGCTACGGGGACGACCGTCGCCAGATGCGGCGGCAGTTCTTTCAACGTGGCCCATTGATCGTAGCCCGCGTAGGAACCTCCCCACATGGTGACCTTGCCGTTGCACCACGGCTGCTGGGCAAGGAATTCCACAATGTCGTGGCCATCGTGCGGCTCCTGGGCGAAGGGCTCGAAGACGCCCTCGGAGTTGCCGCGCCCGCGCACATCCACCAGCACGAAGACGTATCCGTGCTGCGAAAAGTAAGAGGCGCGATTCTGGTAGCTGTCGGAGATGTACGGCGTAAGCGTGAAGATGACCGGCAAAGGTTCCTTCTGCCCAGTCGGCTTGAAGACAGTGCCGTTGAGGCGGACGCCATCGCGCATCGGAATTTTGAATGCCCAGATGAGGTCCATTCCGGCCGGACGCATTTTCCTTCGCAGGCTTTTCCGCCGGCTGGGCTGCTGGCGGAGTTTCTGGCTGGGGTTGTGCGGCCGAGTTGCAGACCCTGGTTGCCCTGCTGCGATAAGACAAAGCCACACAACAATTGCGACCACCGAGATGCACCGAATTTTCATGGGCGTCTTTCCAGTCGAGTTTCTTGGCTGAGTTGCGGAGCGGCGTGAATTTTATACCACGCTGCCTTGTCGCGCCGCTCTCCGGCGGCTCTGCTACACTCAAATGTTTTGCTTAGGTGTTTGAATCCCATCAGGTAATCCTATTCGAGGCACTCATGGACATTAAGACTGTAGGAGTCATCGGCGCGGGGACTATGGGCAATGGCATCGCTCATGTCTTTGCCAAAGGCGGATACAAGGTCGTGCTGGTGGACGTAGAGCAGCGCTTCGTTGACCGCGGTCTGCAAACCATCAGCAAGAACCTGGAACGCGAGGTTGCGAAGAACAAATTGACCGCGGAGCAGCGCGAGCAGGCGCTGGCGCTCATCGCTGGCGCCACGGATCGAAAGCGAGTCGCCGACTGCGATTTCGTCGTGGAAGCGGCCAGCGAGCGCTTTGACATCAAGGCCGAACTCTTCCGCGACCTCGATGCCATGTGCCGGCCTGAAGTCATCCTCTCGTCCAACACCTCGTCCATTTCGATCACCAAGCTGGCCGCGGTCACCAAGCGGCCCGACAAAGTCATTGGGATGCACTTCTTCAATCCGGTGCCGGTGATGAAGCTGGTCGAGGTGATCCGCGGACTGGCGACCTCGGACGAGACCTACGCAACCGTAAAAGCGCTGGCTGAGAAGCTGGAGAAGACTCCGGTCGAGGTGAACGACGCGCCGGGATTCGTCTCCAATCGCGTGCTGATGCCGCTGCTGAATGAAGCCATGTATGCGGTGATGGAAGGCGTGGCCACGTCCGGAAGCGGTGGACGAAGTTTTCAAGCTGGGCATGGCGCATCCTATGGGTCCGCTCACGCTGGCGGACTTCATCGGGCTCGACGTCTGCCTCGACATCATGCGCGTCATGCAGTCCGGCCTCGGCGATCCCAAGTACCGGCCGTGCCCGCTGCTGATCAAGATGGTGGATGCCGGATGGCTCGGCCGCAAGTCGGGACGCGGGTTCTATCAGTACTGATTTGGGTTTCTCTTGAAACTCGATAGTGCGATGTCAGAGGATTGGTCCAGGCGGGTCTCTCAGTTGCTGAGAGCGGAGATCCAAGCCGGACTCCCTAACTGTCCGATTGGCCGACAACCCATTCTCCTTCCCTGTCGGCCACTTCTACAGGTAGGGCGTTATCGTCAACTTGACGTGAAGGCGACATATCGGGAGTATCCACTTCAACCCGACAGTTATACGAAGTCATTCAGGTGAAGGGGACGGCTTTGTATTGCGCCCTCGGCACGCAACGGGCCTTTGGATGGTCCTATTGCAAGCGTGTATTAGACTTAAGCGGACGGCAATGAGGAGCGACGATGCCACAGGAAAACGAGGATGCGAGGAAAGACCGAAGTCAGCCCCTATCAGGCGCTTTTAGCCCCAATAGAAAAGCGAGTATCGCCTACCAAGCTTGAGAACTTGCTGGAAAATGCCAAAACACAAATCGGTGATGCAGAGTCGCGTATCTCAACCATCGAATCACAGTTTACCACCAAGTTCGAACAAGAGAGTTCTGCTGCGTTAGAACGGCTGCGAACCGCAGTTCAAGCGCAACAAGAAAAATTGGAGTCATCGATACGAAGGGGCTTAATGGGGCTTGCTGGGGCCGTGATCGTTATCGGGTTAGTCGCTATTGGAGCGATTTATCAGACCGCTCAAACGCAGGTCGCTAAGGCGGGTGTCGATTTTCAAAAGGACCTTGCGGGCGCCTATAAGGAAATATCGGCGGCTCGACTTGAGGCCAGCAAAGCGAGCGCTGAAATTCAAGGGCAGGAAGAACGCCTAAAGGGCGCGACGGACGCAGCGGAGGTCGAGGTCAAACGGCTCAAAACCTTGCCACCTAAGTAGAAGAGGCTAACAAAGGCTTGGTTAGCAGCGTGCACGATATTAAATTCTTGTCTTTTGTGTCGAGATTGACTTGTCCTAACTAAGTGGACGAACCCGACACGGCTTCCTGTACGAGGTCGATGTGATGTGTGGCGAGTCGGCGCCGATGAGCGGCTGACGGGCAACCCTGGGGTTATGAATTTAGGGTGGGGTGTCTAACACACCGCTATCCAGCCCGAGAGGGTATGCAAGCTCCAATCGGGCTAAGAAGGTAAACCCGCGAGGCCAAGCACAGCTGTAGCGTTCTGTGAACTACTGTGAGCGCGGGGCCAGCCAAGCGTTGATATGCGGCCAGGTAGTTCTGGCGGCTCCGCTGCCGGCCATGATGCCGATATGACCGCCTTTGACATGAAAGAGTTCCTTGTCCTTGCTGCTCACTTTTCCCATGATGGGCTCGGACTGGCAGGAGGGCGTAATGTGGTCGTCGCCGGCGATCACGGTCAACAGATTGGCGTGGATGCGGCTTAGGTCTACGCGCTCGCCGCGAATCACGAGCTCGCCGCGCATGAGCTTGTCGTTGCGATACAGATCAACGATGAGCTGGCGGAAAGCGCCCCCGGCCAGCGGCACATTATCGGTCACCCAGGTATTCATCGCGTGCCAGGCTTCCACCATGCGAGGATCGTTCAAGGTTGTCCCATAACTTGACATAGTTGCCGACGTAGTTTTCCACCGGCTTGAGCGCCTTGGCGCCGTAATCGATCATCTCTCCTGGCATGTTGCCGAAGGCCGCCAGCACCTTGTCGATGTCGAAGTACTTCTCGTCCACCCAGCGTGCGAAGGTCAGCCCCTGCTTGTTGGAAAAGTCCAGCGGAGCGGTCAGCAGAATCAGGTTGCGCAAGCCTTCATCGCCACGCAAGGCCGCGTAAATCGTGGTGAGGATCGCGCCGATGCACCAGCCCAGGAGACTGAATTCCTCCGATCCGGAGATGGCTTTGAGCTTGCGGATGGCGCGCGGCATGTACTCCAGGGTGTAGTCGTCAAACTTCAGGTTCTTGTCCTCCGGGCCGGGCGCTCCCCAATCGAGCAGGTAGAGATCGTAGCCCTGCTTGACCATGTACTCGACAAAGCTGTGGCCGGGACGAAGATCGAGAATGTACGGCCGGTTCATCAAAGCGAAAACCAGCAACAGCGGAACGGGATGGCGCTTCTCTTTGGGCACAACGGGAATATAGCGATAGAGCTTGGCCTTGTTGAGCGTCCAGACCAGTTCCTTCGGGGTCTGAGCGATAGCGGCTTTGGTGGTCATCACCTTGTTGAGCGTCTTCAGCCGGTTGGCTGCATCGGTATAGGGGTCGGTGATAACCTGAGCTTCCGCCATCCTACTTCTTCCCTCGCTTGCTCCTGGTTTGTTTTGCCTTGGCCATTTTCTTGATGGCGGGCTGCGCTCGTCTCGGTTCTGTGCGCGGCGCGGAGGCTGGCTTGGCCAGCAAGGCGCGCATAGCGTCCAGCTTGGCATCGAGGTCGTCGAGCTTCATTTCAATGTTGGTCATGCGCTCGGCAATCGAAATAAAATCGGCGCGGGAAGGCATGGCCAATTGCTCGAGCGTTTTAAGCATCGCTTTTTCAATAGCTTCGCGAAATGGAGCGGAGACGGTGAGATAGCTGTCAAGCATCGCGCCGCTGGCCTGCGCATAGGCCTCAGTGTTGACCATGTCTACCATGGTCTTGGCCCAGGCGTCCATGTAGACGTCGCGCATTCCGCGCCAGGGCTCCATGGGATCGAAGCGCTTGCCATCCTGAGTCGGTTCGTCACCCATTTGCGACTCCTTTCAGCCGGCGATATACCGAGAGACAGACACGAGGATACTCCGCCGGGTGTTTTCTTGTCACACCCGGACGGCATCCTTCGCGACTGGCTTACTTGCACTCCGGCAATCGTTAGTTCTTGGCTGCGGTGGTAAACGGCTGGGAAGCGATGTTCAGAATCGACTTCTGCGCTTCGATCACGGCGTCGGCTCCGCGCTGGAAGGTATCGACGATCACCGTCGCCGGCCCGGCGGCCGCGCCGAGCTGCTTCTTGGTGCTCTCAAAAACGGCCTTGTTCTGCTCGCTGGCAAAGTCCAGGACCTTCTTCTGGGCTTCCACCGAGCGCTCAACCGACTTCTGGACGGTGCTAGTCACGCCATCCACGATCTTCGCGTACGCCGCGGTGCGCACCTTGGTGATATCGGCGACAGACTGGGTCTGCTCGAGCACCAGGTCGATGGCGCTCTTCTGGGTCTCGATGGCAGTCTTGACGGCCTGGCCGGCGACATCAAAGATGAACGCGGGCGGGGTTACCGGGAAATAGCTGAAGGCCTTCTTCCAGGCCCCGATCCATTCGGCGGTCTGTTCGGCGGCGATGTCCAGGGTCTTCTTTTGCAGGTCGGCGACACGCTCGACGCTGTTGAGAACGAGTGGGGAAATGGCGTCCACGAATTCAGGGTTCACGGCTGCGGCGGCGGCCGGCGTAGCCTTCTTGCTTGACTTGGAGGTAGTAGGCATGGTCTGCTCCTTTAGAGAACGGTTTGAAGTTTTATGTTGCACTTTATGCTGCGCTGCAACATGAGTCAATCTTACTCCTCTTCTGCGCCGTGTCAAGAGCAAAATGAAAAAAAATAATCCCCAGACGCTCATCATAAAAAAGTACGAGAACCGGCGTCTTTACAACACTTTGACCAGCCAGTACATCAACCAGGACCAGGTAGCGCAGTTGGTGCGGGAAGGACACGACGTCCGGGTGGTGGACGCCGCCACCGGCGAAGACCTGACCCGGCTGATCCTGGCGCAGATCGTGCTGGAGGACGCCAAGACCCCGGATTCCGTTTTTCCCCTCGATGTGTTGCGCCAGATGATTGTCGCCTCCGGCAGGGCCACTCAGGAGAACACTCTGCGCTATATGAAAGCGATGATGGACATGTACCAGAACGCCCTGCGCGTTTTGCCGGCGCCGCTGAACCCTTTCGAGTTGATGCAGGCGCGCTGGGCCCAGCCTGCGGTTGAAGCGGGACCTTCCCACTCCGTCAACGGATCAACGGGAACTTCGAAGCAGCAGCATGGACCGGCGGCGCCGTCCGAAATCAGCGCCCAGGCCGCTGATGTCGACGAACTCAAGAGGCGCATCGGTGAGCTGGAATCCATGCTCTCGAGACGCGCAGCCAAGAAAACGGCTCGAAAGAAGAATGCTGCAAAAGCGAAATCTCGCCGCAAGTCTTGACGCAGTGCGGCAAAAGGACTAGGCTAAGCTGTTTTGTGGCGCCCAGCCATCGGCCATTCACTTGACCCTCTCTGAACCAAGGCGCTTTCCCCAGCAAGCTGTAATGACCAGGAGCATCGATGCCTCCCTCTGAGCACGATTCCACGATTACCAGCAGTCCAGAACCCTTCGAAGCAGTAACCGCTTCCAATATTTCCCAGCCCACGGAAGATACAACCATGGACATTCCCTTCGCTCGCGAAAAACGGCAGCCTGCCGCAGAAAGCGGGTTGCGTGGGAAGGTGGTCGTGATCACCGGGGCCGGCGCCGGGATCGGCCGCGCCACCGCGCTCCGGTTCGCCGAGGAAGGCGCAAGAATTGCCGCCTGGGACGTCTCCGACAAGGCCGCGGCCCAACTTGAATCCGCGGTCAAGTGGGCAGGGGGAGAAGCCCAGTTCCAAGCCGTAGACGTCACCAATGCGAGCGCCGTCGAATCCGCTGCAGAGGCGGTTGTCGAGCAGTGGAACCGCATCGACGTTCTCATCAACAACGCGGGCATCGTGCGCGACGCGCAGTTGGTGAAGTGGAACGGCGGCAGCCCAGCGTCCATCATGTCGGAGGACGTGTGGGACTCGGTGATCAAGGTAAATCTAAAAGGCGTTTTTCTCTGTACTCGCGCCGTCGTTCCCCACATGATCAAGAACGGCGGCGGAGTCATTCTGTGCGCCGCCTCGGTTGTGGGCCTGCTGGGAAACTTCGGCCAAACCAATTACGTGGCTTCCAAAGCTGGTGTCATTGGAATGACCCGCACTTGGGCGCGGGAACTGGGAAAGTACAAGATTCGCGTGAATGCCGTCGCTCCGGGATTCATTGCCACCGACATGGTCAGGGCCATGCCCGAAAAGGTCTTGCACGCGATGATTGCCCGCACGCCCCTGGGACGCATGGGAACGCCGGAAGACGTGGCCAATGCCTATGTCTGGCTGGCGTCGGACCAGGCCAGCTTCATCAACGGTACGGTGATTTCCGTGGACGGCGGCATGGTGATCGGAACGTGAGCGCCAACAACCCCCTCCACTCTTCCAGTCCGGAGCCCCCCGGACTCCCGTAGACCGAGGTTTCCCGCGACACTTTGCGCTCCGCACACGATGCTGTGACGCAGCGCACAGACTTCGTTTTACCCTTCGTAGTAAACGATGCGGATGCGCCCAGCAGCCAGGCCGAGCTTTGCAGTCGTCTTCCTGATGTTCGTCGCCTTGGGTCTGTCTATGGGCTTGCCGGCGGAGGACATCCTGGAAACCACCTGCGATGAATCGGAGGCCGTGCCTTTCGAAGGTACTTCTCTGTTCTCGATCGTGGCGCCGACAGTCGCTGCGCGAACAACTCAGGAGGGGTTGAGTTCCCTACCCCTTGACCCAGGTGCTCCACACCCGTTTGCCGGTGCACACGTCCACGACACCGATGCCAATCGGTCCACCGAGGCACGAGCCTCATTGAAACTACTCTGCACTCTGCTTTGTTAGCTGCTTAGGTCTCGCCTTCCTGAAGAACCATTACACGCTTATCAAGTCACCGCTTGAGGCGTGCGGCTCGAATCAAAAGAAACACACTCAAACCAAACAAATTGATACAGAAAGGAAAGCAACATGATGCGGTGGACCCCTGGGCTGAGACAACCAGAACAGTCACAAAATACCATTCGATGAAGTTGCGTTGACATTGAGGCGGGTGCAGCCGCAGAGTGGCGTCGGCTGGTGAAGCGGACGCGGGCTCTGCTGGAGAGCAACCCGCCAGGAATAACCGGCTGGAAACTCATCCATGGTGATGGGCGGGGGCACGGTCGCGAGGCCGTGCCCTTAGTACATGGATAGATTTCCCCATGCCTCAGAAAACTCATGCCCGCACCTCCACGAGCGTCGGCGACGACAGCAGCGACTGCTCGAAGGCAGCCGGCGAGCGGTAATCCAGCGCTGAGTGCAGCCGTTTCTGGTTGTAGATCACCTCCAGAAACTCTGCAATGCGCGCATACGCGTCAGCCAGGTCGCGGTACTCGCGGCGATACACTTCCTCGTACTTCAGCGTCTTCATGAAAGACTCGCAGGCGGCGTTGTCCCAGGGGTTGCCGGTACGCGACATGCTGATGCGGATTCCGTGTTCCTGCAAGATCCGAGTGTAAGCGTGGCTGGCGTACTGCACTCCGCGATCGGAGTGGTGCACCAAGCCGGGCCGGGCCCCGCGCTGCGCCAGCGCCATTTCCAATGCCATGAGAGTAAGGCTGTCTTCCAGCGTGCGGTCCAGCGCCCAGCCGATCACCCGCCGAGAATAAGCGTCCAGAATCACCGCCAGATAGACGAACTCCTCGGCCAGGCGAAGGTAGGTGATATCGGCACGCCAGAGCTGATGGATGCCGGTCAGCACCATGGATTCCGCCAGATTGGCATACACCGGCAGGTCATGGTTCGAGTCGGTGGTCACGATGAACTTGCGGTGACGCAAGCACAGCAGGTTGTCCTCACGCATGATGCGCTGTACCCGCTTGCGATTCACCGTCCAGCCGCGCTGCTGCAGTTCGTGGGTGATCCGCCGGCTGCCGTAAGCCGGCCATTCCAGCGCCACCCGCTGTACGGCATCGCGCAGCACCAACTCCTCGGGCGGTACTGCGGCTGGCCGCCGACGCCGATAAAACCCGGCGCGACTGACTTCCGCCAAATTGCACATCCGCTGCACCGTCAGACCTCGTCCCGCTGCGATTTCCCGTTGGATTTGTTCGTAGACCGCGCCCCGCCAGCCAGCGCCCGCAGCTGGCGCTGTTCTTCCACACGCTGCAAGGCTCGCTTCAAAAAATCAATCTCCAGCGCCTGCTGCCCGATCTTGCGCTCCAGCTCCGCCATCCGATCCGCCTCGGCCCGCTTGTGTCCCGAGCCCATAAAGGCGCCTGTCCCCAACTTCTCCTGTTCGTGATACCAGCGGTAAAGCTCGCCTGGACCTACCTCCAACTCCCGTGCCAGCCGCGCCACCGGCTCCCCGATTTGCATGCGGCGCACCGCCGATAACTTGAACTCTCGGTTAAACTTCCGTTTTGATGACATGCCAGTCCCCTTTCGCTGAATTTTATGGGTGTTCTGGTTGTCTCAAAATTGGGGTCCACTCCATGAAAAAGACATTCGTACTTTTTGCTTTGCTCGTGCTTGCAACAGCAGCCTTAGGCCAGACCCCAAATCCGGCCTGCAATCTCCGGTCGGCGATGGGACCCTATGGCTATAGCTGTTCTGGGGTGGCGCCGAATCCCTTCAACAACTTCGCGATCGAGCCCTTTTCCGCTTACGGTTATGTATTTGGCGACGGAAAGGGCCAGTGGAACGGGTACGGAAAAGTCAGCTTCAATGGCGCCATCGCCCCCTGGACCCATAACACGAGGCAGGGCGACCCGGCCACGGTGAACCCGGATTGCACCGGGGCCGTGACGTATGAGGTGACCGTCGGTGGACAGCCGGTTCCCGATGCCCATTTCGAATACGTGATTGTGGACAAAGGCAGAGAAGTTAAGGGCTTCTCGGCCGATGCGGGTTACGCCGTGAACTGCCAGTTAATTCTGGAGAAGTAACCCTGCCGAGAGGCTGGTGGCCGGGGCGAGCGCGGATGGCGCAGAGTGAACGGATCAGTCCGCTCCGCTACGGTGTCACCTTAACGGAACCAGGCTGCTGAGGAGGGCAGCCTTGTCCATTTCTTAAGTTGTCTCGCCTTCCTGAAGAACCGTTGCGCCCTTTTTCAAGTCACCGCTCGGGCGAACGGCTCGACTCGCTAAAACACCACACTCAAACCAGACAAATTGATACAGAAAGGAAAGCAACATGAAAAAGACATTTGGAGTGGACCCCAATTTTGAGACAACCAGAACACCCATAAAATTCAGCGAAAGGGGACTGGCATGTCATCAAAACGGAAGTTTAACCGAGAGTTCAAGTTATCGGCGGTGCGCCGCATGCAAATCGGGGAGCCGGTGGCGCGGCTGGCACGGGAGTTGGAGGTAGGTCCAGGCGAGCTTTACCGCTGGTATCACGAACAGGAGAAGTTGGGGACAGGCGCCTTTATGGGCTCGGGACACAAGCGGGCCGAGGCGGATCGGATGGCGGAGCTGGAGCGCAAGATCGGGCAGCAGGCGCTGGAGATTGATTTTTTGAAGCGAGCCTTGCAGCGTGTGGAAGAACAGCGCCAGCTGCGGGCGCTGGCTGGCGGGGCGCGGTCTACGAACAAATCCAACGGGAAATCGCAGCGGGACGAGGTCTGACGGTGCAGCGGATGTGCAATTTGGCGGAAGTCAGTCGCGCCGGGTTTTATCGGCGTCGGCGGCCAGCCGCAGTACCGCCCGAGGAGTTGGTGCTGCGCGATGCCGTACAGCGGGTGGCGCTGGAATGGCCGGCTTACGGCAGCCGGCGGATCACCCACGAACTGCAGCAGCGCGGCTGGACGGTGAATCGCAAGCGGGTACAGCGCATCATGCGTGAGGACAACCTGCTGTGCTTGCGTCACCGCAAGTTCATCGTGACCACCGACTCGAACCATGACCTGCCGGTGTATGCCAATCTGGCGGAATCCATGGTGCTGACCGGCATCCATCAGCTCTGGCGTGCCGATATCACCTACCTTCGCCTGGCCGAGGAGTTCGTCTATCTGGCGGTGATTCTGGACGCTTATTCTCGGCGGGTGATCGGCTGGGCGCTGGACCGCACGCTGGAAGACAGCCTTACTCTCATGGCATTGGAAATGGCGCTGGCGCAGCGCGGGGCCCGGCCCGGCTTGGTGCACCACTCCGATCGCGGAGTGCAGTACGCCAGCCACGCTTACACTCGGATCTTGCAGGAACACGGAATCCGCATCAGCATGTCGCGTACCGGCAACCCCTGGGACAACGCCGCCTGCGAGTCTTTCATGAAGACGCTGAAGTACGAGGAAGTGTATCGCCGCGAGTACCGCGACCTGGCTGACGCGTATGCGCGCATTGCAGAGTTTCTGGAGGTGATCTACAACCAGAAACGGCTGCACTCAGCGCTGGATTACCGCTCGCCGGCTGCCTTCGAGCAGTCGCTGCTGTCGTCGCCGACGCTCGTGGAGGTGCGGGCATGAGTTTTCTGAGGCATGGGGAAATCTATCCATGTACTAAGGGCACGGCCTCGCGACCGTGCCCCCGCCCATCACCATGGATGAGTTTCCAGCCGGTTATTCCTGGCGGGTTGCTCTCCAGCAGAGCCCGCGTCCGCTTCACCAGCCGACGCCACTCTGCGGCTGCACCCGCCTCAATGTCAACGCAACTTCATCGAATGGTATTTTGTGACTGTTCTGGTTGTCTCAGCCCAGGGGTCCACCGCAATTCGTACTTTTTGCTTTGCTCGTGCTCCTGGTTGGACTTGCATTCGCGGAGCAGGGTCAACAGTGTTCAACCCGTACCACCGCCGGCAAATATGCCACGGTTTGCGACGGATTTCTGACGCCGGCCCCCGGTGCTCCTCTGGTTCCTGCCAAAAGTCTGGCTGTAACGACAGGTGACCGCTACGGGAACTTCACGGGTACCGGAACGATCAGCCTTGGCGGAACCATCCTCCAGCAGACCGTAGCAGGGACAGAACAGATTAATCCGGACTGCACCGGAACCATCACCTACCAGACGTGGATTAATGGCCAGCCGGGGCCGCCGCTGGATATCACGTTTTTCGTTTCCCAGAACGGCGACACCATCGACGGACTGGTGACGGACGCGGGCACGGTCTACGCGTGCAAGTTAACTCGAACGAAAGATTGAACGAGAACTAAGTCAAGGTCGATGTTGGCGTTCCGGGGATGCTCCTTCCGCCGTTTAGGGCGGGTCGCTGCAAGGGCCGCTGAGCTTTGGAACTCTGCGACAATGTTCTGCCCGAACGACAACGCTGAAGAAAGGCTAAGCCGCCCGAAGTGGGGCGGCTTTTCTGTTGATGGAAGGTCTTGTCAGAGGTTTTAAAGATCGTTTTCTCAGTTGCTGCATGCCGCGCTGGTGGACCACACTGGCTGCTCCCTACATGTGGTATCCGCCGTTAACGTTCAGTTCCTGCCCGGTAATATAGTCCCCATCCGCAGCAAGGAAGCTGGCCGCCTTGGCTATTTCCTCAGGCGAGGCGAAACGCCCCAAAGGAATCTTGGCCTTGATCTGGGCGGCAATTTCTTCGGGAATGGCATCCACCATTTCCGTAGAAGTGAAGCCGGGCGCGATGGCATTGGCAGTGATGTTGAATCGGGCCATTTCCAGCGCGAGGGTTTTGGTGAAGGCGATGATGCCACCCTTGCTGGCCGCGTAGTTGGCCTGGCCAAATGCGCCCATCTGCCCGACCACCGAGCTGATATTGATGATGCGCCCAAACCTCTGATTGATCATGGCCGGCACCGCCGCACTGGTGCAGTAAAACGTGCCGTTCAGGTTGACGTTGATCACCGCCGCCCAGTCGTCGTCGGTCATCTTGCGCATCGAGCGATCGCGGGTGATACCTGCGTTGTTGACCAGGATGTCGAGGCGCTGCCATTTGTCGAGCACTTCTTTGACGATGCGCGCGGCCTCGCCTTTCTTGGCCACGTCTCCCTGGACCAGCAGGCACTCGCCACCCAGTTCGCGGATTTCATCGGCCGCGCTTTCAGCCTGCTTGGCATCCGCCCGGAAGTTCAGCGCCACGTTCGCCCCACGGCGTGCGAGTTCCAGAGCAATGGCGCGTCCAATGCCGCGCGAGGCCCCGGTCACCAGTGCGACCTTACCAGCGAGCGAAGTCGGTTGGTAGTTTCCATCTCCAGCTGCAATGTTTGCCATTTCGAGACTCCTATCTTCAGTATTGACGCTCACAATGGCGGGATCGACCCGCATAACCACGTAGCCCCCAACCGCGCCGGCGCCGAAGCCGGGCGCAAAAATCCGCATGGGACGGTCAATCCTGCCTTCGCGCACGGCGTCGTGGACGGCCATGAGGATACTCGCAGACGAGGTGTTGCCGACCCGCTCGATGTTGAAAAAGATCCGGTCACCCGGAATGCCAGCCGCCTCAGCCAGAGTCAGCACCATGTTCTTGTTGGCCTGGTGCGGCACCACCAGCTCGATCGAGTCGATGAGCTTTCCGTCACCACCGTTGGGGTTCGGAAGCTGCGTCAGCTCACCCATCATCTCCTTTAGATAGCGAGTGACCAGGGCCTTCACCTCTGGCCCATACACGGTGATGTTGTTGTCAAACTCCGGGTTGGGCCAGATGATGGAGTTCACCTCCGACCACGGCCCGCTGGCATAGGTTTGGAAGATCTCGATGTCGGAGGGAGTTCCTTCCGGCGCGGGCGCCACTACCACAGCCGCCGCGCCATCTCCGAAGATCATGCGGGAGGTCCGCACCGTCCCGATCTTGTCGGAGAATTTCTCCGCACAGACCAGCAACACCGGCCGGTCTATCTCCTGCAAGAGGCGAACCGCTTCGGCGAGGCCGTAGGGCATGCCCGCGCAGGCGGCGACGATGTCGCACGAAGCATGGGTCTGCAGAAGCCCCAGCTCGCCCGAAAGCCAGGTGGCAACCGAGGGGATGAGCTTGGTGCTGGTGCAGGTGCAAAACAGCACGGCGCCAATTTCCGCCGGCTTCCGTCCGGACTTGGCCAGGGCCTTCTTGGCCGCCAGTAGGGCCATGTCCTCCAGCGGCAACTGGGTGTAACGCCGCTGCTCGATGCCGGTTTTCTCGCTGATCTCTGCGGCGCTCATACGCGACCAGCAGTAGGCATGGTTGCGGATGAGATCTGCATTCGTGCAGGTGATCTCGCCTTCGTAAACGGCGATCGCCTCAAACCGCGGTAGAACTTTGAATTTCTTGTTTACCTCCACCGCCGGATAGGGCTTGATGGGCTGACTCAGGGCCAGAGTGTCGGGCCGTATCATCCGGTTCGGTCGGATGCGGGGGCCCCAATTCTCGTCCTGCTTTACCCGCTGGATGAAACGGAGGACATATTCGTTACGCGGATGAAACGCCACCACGTAATCGTCATCCTTGAGCTCGCGGATCTCCGTTTGCGTGCTTGTGGATGGGTCCCAGGGATACTGGTTGTGCAGGATCATGCATTGCCGCATCAGGGCTTCCAGCTCGGGCACCGGATGCAGGCAGTCGACAACATCCTCGAAGGTATAGCGCAGATAATCGGGGTCGTACGCCAGCAACTGGCGAGTCCGGTTCGCGGGATCGGCGAGCGCCTCGGCCACCGTCGGACGGATAGGTCGAAGCTCGCCTCCGGAGCTTAGCGCGTTCTTGTAAACATTGAGCAGAATCGCGAAACTGCGGTCTTCCAATTCTTCGTCCCACGACGGAGGCAACGCGCGGTAGCCGGCCTCGATCGCGGTCGTAATTGCCGACGCATCGCGTGGCTTGTACACGGGCAAAAAGACATCGTCGCGCTGCCGCGGGAGATCGCCCCAGCGGGTGGGACGTTTCTCGTACATCGTCAAGGTGTAGCGATTCACCCAGAAGCGGTTCAACACCAGGTCACGGCAAAGCTCATACCGGCTCTTGTATTCTCCCGCCTGCAACCGCCCGACAATCTCCACGTCGGTCGGGGCTTTCTCACCGAAGTCGCGCCGGATCACGGCGGCAAATTGTTTAAGGGTCTTGAATACCCTGAAATCCAACTCGGGGAAAAAGTTACCGGGAAAGACAATGTGGCCGTGAGAGTTGATCACGAAAGGTTTCAGCAACATTGGCTACATCTTCCTTTTCCCTTTGCGGTGCGAACCGCGCAGTCGCCAAAGCGTGATCTGTGGCCCAACCAACATCACACGCGATGATGGAGAACTGCTCGATCGGTTAGCACTTCATTGGCACGAGGCCCTGACTCCCCCTCACCTCAAGAGCCAAGGGAAGATTGTTTCGCAAGCCGAACATGAAACTGTGACGAGGGGTGTTCCGAGGTGGGACCCACATCACAGACCCATCGTACACTTGGTTGAAGCGCTCTGGTAAGTATGGCACGTGGCGGACGATTCCCGCCGCGAGCTCCACAAAACCAGGACCTCACGCCCGCACATGAGGTCAGGCAAACTCGACCAGGACCTGATTCGCCTTTACGGAATCTCCGGGCGCCACGTTGACCGACTTCAGCTTACCCGCCACAGGCGCCGTGACCGCCGTTTCCATCTTCATCGCTTCCAGCATGACCATCAACTCATTTGCCTGCAGTTCCTGTCCTGGAACCACCGGAACACGCACCACAATTCCCGCCAGAGGGCTACGGCACAGTTTGGCTTCATCAAAGCCGGAATCCAGGGAAGAACCCGGTTTGGGCGGGGTACGCAATACCGTCGATTGAATGGTAGCTGTCGCAGGCAACGGACGGTTGTCCTGCGTTTGTGGAGGATAATCCTCCTCTGCGACCTCGACCTCAACTTCATACATCCGGCCGTCAATCAGGATTTGTAACTTCATGGCGCGCTCCTCCCCGGGAGCATAACGGCTGGGGCATCCATTGATCGAGGCACCGCCATGTTTACCGTCCTCGCTGTGCAAGGTTGTGCGAAGTTTGGATCATCACACGCCCTTGCCGCGTCCAACGATCGATTGCTTCAGGCGTCTGCAACATCTTCGCGGAGCGAATCTTAACCTTCTTGCCGAGGAATGCCGTGACAGCGGCGGCGATTACCGACAAAGTTTCGGGCGTGATGTCCTGGGTTGGGCGGGTCGATTCAGTTGCAGGCATGTTGTACTTGTCTCCAACAATTTTCATAGCGGGATCAGCCCGTGCTTCTTTGCCGGGCGGAGTTCCCGTTTGGTGTGCAGAGCCTCCAGGGCCTGGGCCAGGTACCGCCTGGTCTCGGAAGGTTCGATCACGTCATCGACAAGTCTGCGCCCGGCCGATACGTACGGATTTGCGAACGTCTTGCGATAGAGTTCAATCAGTTCATCCCGGCGTTGCACCTTGTCTTCCGCAGCGTCGATTTCGCGGCGGAAAACAATTTCCGCTGCGCCCTCGGCGCCCATGACGGCAATTTCCGCCGTCGGCCAGGCCACCACCCGGTCCGCCCCCAGGTCTTTGCAGCACATCCCAATGTAAGCCCCACCGTACGCTTTGCGGAGCACCACCGTTATCTTCGGAACGGTTGCCGCCGAGTAGGCGAAAAGAATCTTTGCTCCATGCCGAATAATGCCTCCGTACTCCTGGTCGACGCCGGGCAGAAATCCGGGTACATCGACAAACGTCAACAAAGGAACATTAAAGGCATTGCAAAATCGAACGAACCGAGCCACCTTGTCGGATGCGTCGATGTCGAGCGCGCCCGCCAGTGCCGAGGGTTGGTTGGCAACGATCCCGACTGTGCGTCCCTGGATTCGTCCAAACCCAATCACCACATTCTGGGCAAACCCCGGCTGGATTTCAAAGAAATCCTGATGGTCCAGCAAGCGCGCGAGTATGGTGCGAATATCGTAGGCCACCTTGGCTTCTGTCGGTATCACGCCATTCAATGCGGGATCGTCTTCCAAGGTCAAGTCGTGAGCCAAGCGGGGAGGGTCCTCCAGGTTGTTCGACGGCAGGAAACTCAGCAGGCGCTGAGCGAGAGCCAGCGCTCCATCGTCGTCTTCGGCAATCAGATGAACCACTCCGGACCGGTTCATTTGGGCTGCGGGCCCACCCAGTTGGTCCGCCGTTACCGTCTCCCCCGTCACTTGCTTGATGACTTGGGGACCGGTGATGAACATCTGGGCTCGCTTGGTCTGAATGATGAAGTCGGTCAATGCGGGACTATAAGCCGCGCCGCCGGCGCAGGGCCCGCAGATAATGGAAATCTGCGGCACCGTGCCGGAGAGCATCACGTTGTTGTAGAACACGCTGGCATAACCTGCCAGGCTGTCGATGCCTTCCTGCACCCGCGCGCCGCCGGAATCGTTTACGAAGATAAACGGGCTGCCGGTCTTCATGGAAAGCTTCATCATCTCGACGATCTTGGCGCAATGCACTTCCCCGGCGGCCCCTCCCGCTACGGTGAAATCCTGGCAGGCAAGGTGCACCAGGCGGCCATCAACCGTCGCGCAGCCAGTGACCACACCGTCGGCCGGCAGATCTTTGTCGGCCATACCGAAGTAGGTGGCACGATGTTTGGCGAAGAGACCGATTTCCTGGAAGCTATCGCGATCCACGAGTTTGTCGATGCGCTCGCGGGCGGTGAGCTTACCGGCTTCGCGCTGCTTCTGGAGCCGTTGCTTGCCGCCGCCTTCCTTGGTTTTCGCTCGCTTCTGCCGAAGTTCGGCGATTCGCTCTTCCATGGTCGCACTCGCCGGTTTGAGTGTTGGTGTCGCCATGTTGATCCTCCCTACTCGGTTAGAAACTCAAAAAGGATTGTTACGACTGCGCCGGTGTTACCGTGACTTTGTGTTCTTCGCCATTGATTCTCACGATGTAGGTCTGCGACGAAGCCCTAGCGCCGCCGGCACTGGCAGGCTGTGTTGCAGCCGCGCTGTCCTGTGTTGCTGCCGACTGCTTATGGATGTCGTTAGGGCCCGCCTTTCGGACCTGGAAAAACTGCGTTGCCGCCTTGGGGGACATGGCGTAGGTCAAAACATCTTCGTCGGAACCGTTGCAGCCGGACAGCGCCAAGGCCTCCAAGCGCCGCCCTTCCCACTCTGGTGAAAGTAAATCGGCGGGACGGCACGTGATGACCGGTTTGTTCGCCCTCGCGACCGCCATTGCCACTACCTCCGCATTCTTTTCACTCAGCGCTGTGCCGTAATAACCGAGCATCAGGTCGGCAAACTCACTGGTCATTGCTTTGTATCTGCCTCGCAGAACATTAAGGACTGCCTGAGTGCCCAGGATCTCGCTCGCCGGTATGGCGAGAGCGGGATAGCCAGCGTCCCGACGGACGTTCTGGATCTCGGCTGAGGCCTCCTCCAGCAAATTTGGATTGCCTTGGCCCCTCAATTGATATTCCATGTTCGAGATCACCACTGCCGGCATTTGGCTCTGCAACAACTCCGTCTCTACCCCCGCACACTGGTTGGAGAATTCGCGGTACCGTGGACGTGCGTTGGCGATGTGCTGCTTCACGCGATGCAGCCGCTGGACGTCCAGACGTGACTCGTAACCGCTTCCTTCCAGCATCGCCACAAAGCTCTCGGTGGGATTGTGTCCGCGTCCCAGAGCGAGCGAACTGATCGCCGTATCCACGATGTCGCATCCCGCCTCGACAGCTTTCATTAGCGAAACCAGAGTTACGCCTGTCGTCGCATGTGTGTGCACGTTGACCAGCGTCTCCTGGCCACACTTTTCCTTGATCCCCTTAACCAGATCGTAAGCCGCCTGTGGTTTCAGGAGACCGTCAACATCCTGGATGCAGACCGAATCGCATCCTATTTCCTTTATCTGCCGGGCGAGCTCCACGAAGGCTGCGGTGGTTTGCATCGGGCTCGGCGCGTAACAGATTGCGCCCTGTGCGTGCTTGCCCGCATTTCTGACGGCCTCAACGCTTGTCTTCAGGTTCCGGACGTCATTCACCGCGTCGTAGATCCTGAAAACATCAATGCCATTCAGGGCTGCCTTCTCGATAAATCGACTGACAATGGAGTCGTCAAAGTTTTGATGAGCGACCAGGTTCTGACCGCGCAGCAACATTTGCAGCCGTGTTTTCGGCAGCAGCCTCCGGTACGTCCGCAACCGCTCCCACGGGTCTTCATTCAGAAAGCGAATGCACCCATTGAAGGTTGCTCCACCCCAACACTCCACAGACCAATAGCCCGCGTTGTCCAGGTCTTCAAACACTGGAATTACATCTTCGAGGGCCATGCTGGTTTGCAGCAGGCTCTGTTGCGCTTCTCTGAGCAGCAATTCGGTAACTTCAACGGTACGTGCCATAGCCATAGGACGTTCCTTCACGGCCCTTGTGTTTCCTCGAGCCCGTGGTGCTACGTTCCGCCAGTAAGGCGCGATTCAGAAACCTGGGCACCCTACACGAACGAGATCGATTCCAAATTCCTCGGATTGGCTTTCGGATGGCGGTCCATGTTTCTACCGCGATTGCGTTCGGACTTTCCACCCATGTTGGCACTGTTGGCGACGGGCAATAGGTGATTTTTGTCACACGCTTCCGGTCTATCGTCACAGACGCCCCAGGGCTATCGAACTCCGCGTCTAGCTTACATGTGTGGGCAATCGTACCTGAAAGACGGCTAAGAAAAGCTGGGGGTAGAACTTCATCAGAGGCGAATAGAACGTCGCGGCCGGGTCGGCGACGTTGTCCTGGGAGCACCAGGGGGCTTCGGGCGGCGAGCGTTCAGCTTTCGTCAGACTCGCTTCCGAGTTCTCACAAGCCCTGACTGACCCAAAATTAAAGATCCCCTCCGACGGACAGGGGCGAGTTGCACATCGGAGGGGTAGCCGTTTTTACACGACCATTCTCAGGGTTGTTACACGACTAAACACAACCGGCTTCAGGAAGTTGCGTGCTGCTTAAAAATGCTTTTGAAATTCGATAGGGCCCGCATGCGACCACGCGGGAGGCTGCCCGGCGGCAGTCTCCCAGAGTGCACGAAGGCAAAAATGGAAAAGGGATCACGAGGTTCCAAAGTGGGACATGCGGGAGCAGAATCAGCATGGTTACCGGCACCGGACGCGGTCAGGATGTGATAACTAATTTGATGGAGACCTGAGCCAGACCCGCATGTTTGCTGGCTGGAAGGGATGCACAGCTGACGCTTGAACGCAGCCAGCAGCTGGCTCGGGGCGCAGGCGGCTGGCCGGAGGCGATTTTTCTGGTTGAATTTGAACTGGAAAGTCCCTAGGATGTAGGTCTTCGCGACGGAACAACAGCGGGAAGGAGCCCTTAGCCAGGGTTCTTGGGACGTCAATTCTAAGTTAAGGGTTTCGATGTTAAAGCGTTCCGCCATAACCTCGTTGCTGACCATCCTGGCGCTGTTTCCTTGCCCGGACGCCTCTGCCGCGACCATCGCCACCCATAAGACGCACCCCAAGCCGCACAAAATCACGGAGTCCACCACAGCGCAGAAGAAGATGGCGCGGCTGAAACACAGCAGCAAGACGGCCGCGACCCGCAACGGCTCCGGCTATCAGGGGTCTGCAACCCATGCGAGCTCCGGCCACCGGGTTGCGAAGCGGCACGGATCCTACGAGCGCTTCCACGCCAGCTCGTTCGCCGACAGTCAGGTGGAGGGCGACATTACCGCCGGTGAAGACCCGATCGTCCGGGCTGCCGCTGTGGAGGCGCTGGGCAACATGAACGGCACCATTGTCGCGATGGATCCTGACAACGGCCGCATTCTGGCCATGGTGAACCAGAAGCTGGCGCTTTCGGCCGGTGCGCAGCCGTGTTCGACCATCAAGGTCGCCGTGGCGCTGGCCGCGTTGAGCGAGAACGTCATCACCAAAGACACGCAGGTGGCGCTTGGCAAGTACTGGCGTGTGGATTTGACCACGGCGCTGGCACACTCGAACAACGCTTATTTCGAAGCGGTGGGCCGCAAGCTTGGTTTTGAGAAGGTGAGCTATTACGCGCACCAGTTTGGGCTGGGCGAGCTCGCCGGCTGGAACATCGATGGCGAGCACCTAGGCGTCTTTCCTTCCACCGAGCTGGATGCCAAGCTCGGAGGGGTCGGCAAGATGTGTTCCTTCGGCGAGAGTATTTCCCTCACTCCGCTGCAACTGGCTGCGCTCATGGGCTCCATCGCAAACGGCGGCACCCTGTATTACCTGCAACATCCCACCACGCCTGAGGAAATCGCGAACTTCACCCCCAAGGTGAAGCGCAAGCTGGACATCGGCCCGCTCATTCCGGAAATCTCTGACGGCATGTCGGGTGCGGTGGAGTACGGAACTGCGCGGCTTCTGCGGACCAACTTTATCGAAGAGCCTATCCTGGGCAAGACCGGTACCTGTTCCAAGAACGGCACCCGCTTCGGCTGGTTCGGGTCGTACGCCAACACGGAGTACGGGCGCATCGTAACCGTGGTGTTCCTCGAGGGCGGGCGGCCGACCTTCGGCCCCAAGGCCGCTGAGCTTGCCGGTCGCATGTATCGCAACCTGTATGACCACGACTTCTTCGCCGTAAAACCGCCGATCGTGCCAGTTCGCACTGCGGCCACTGCGGTCGGCGCGCCGCAGTAACGGTGGAGCTCAGGGATAAAGACGACTTACCCGGCAATACGGCGCACTCCAACCCGCTCCTCCCTTGCGATTCAGGCAGGCAGCTCAGATGAGCACTTGGAGCGGTATGTGCGCCGTCTTCGCATGGACTGCGAAGGAACCACTGCGGTCTACGGGGCCTACTTAGCAAACGGCGATGCCGGCTGTGCCTGCAACTGGCGCAGCGCGTCGCGATAGCGGATCTTTGCCGGCTCGTCCTGGGCCGCGTTTAGCTTGTCGTTCAGCCATTTGAGCAGGGCAGCACGCGAGGGATGTGGCAAAGTGTTGTCGGAATCCGAAATTCGCCAGTCGCCATTCGTCCCGGTTACGATGTAGTTGACTTCCTGGACTGAATTGGGCGCCTCGCGCACGTATCCGGTAACCAGGTTATAACTGCCCAGCAGGCGATAATGGACGGTGACGGTATACTTCCCGTGATTTTCGTCAGGCTCGGTCTCGACCGTGTAGCGCGCGATTACGTTGATCTCGGCATACTCAGGATTGTCCTTCCAGGAGACCAGCGGCTCAAATCTCGGCCAGCCCTGGTCGTCCAGACGCGCTCCCTCGTAATCCAGACGGCAATACTTGGAAACCAGTTCGCGCACGTCTGCCGACTTGGTATCCTGCTGGGCATGGTTTAGCGACATGTCGAACTGTGCAGCGGCCCAACAGACCGCGCCAGTGACGAACATAAGGATCAGCAGAGAACGGCGTAGCACGGGCACAGGGATTACGTCCTCGAAAGAATAAACCCAATCGCAGATTACACCACTCGCAGGAAAAGAAAAGCACCCGGCGAAGAACCGGGCGCATGATCTGACAAACGACTACGCTCGTACGGTCTTCTGGTCGCTGAATACCTGCCCGTCGCGGATGTGGATGACTCGGTGAGCATATTCGGCGATGTCATGCTCGTGGGTGACGAGAACGATGTTGTTGCCCTGCTCGTGGAGTTTGTCGAACAGTGCCATGATCTCCACGCCGGTCTGGGAATCGAGGTTGCCGGTGGGCTCGTCGGCGAGAATAATCGACGGACTATTCACCAGCGCACGAGCGATAGCGACGCGCTGGCGCTGGCCGCCCGAAAGCTCGTTCGGTTTGTGGTTCATGCGGTCGCCCATTCCCACCGCAGTAAGAGACTGCTTGGCGCGCTCGATACGCTCCTCCGCCGGGATGCCCGCGTAGATGAGCGGCAGCTCCACGTTGTGGAGCGACGTTGCGCGAGCCAGCAGGTTGAAGGTCTGGAAAACGAATCCGATCTCCTTGTTGCGAATACGCGCCAGTTCGTCGTCATCGAGTTCACTGACCAACTGCCCGTTCAGCCAGTAGTTCCCTTTGCTGGGCGTGTCGAGGCAGCCAATCAGGTTCATCAACGTCGACTTGCCGGAACCGGACGGTCCCATGATGGCGACATACTCGCCGCGCTGGATGCGAACATTCACACCGCGTAGCGCATGGACCTGCTGCTCCGAGCCCATGTCGTAGGTCTTCCACAGATCTTCGGTGCAGATCATGCAATCGTCGGGAGCAACCACGGATTGTATCTCGGGTAAGCTCGCCAATTGTGTCGCCATTTTCTTCTCCTCAGGTGGTAGCTGGTCCGGGTTCGTCATGAGTGCGGACTCCTGCCGTGCCGTACGACTGGCTGCGCGATCGTTGGCTACGATTCTGACTCTTCCTTCTTCGGAGTGGCCGCGTTGTCAATCTTGACGCTGGCGCCGTTCCGGAGGGTGCGCAGAACCTTGTAACTGCCGGTGACGATCTCGTCGCCTTCCTTCAGACCCTGGGTCACTTCAATGTCCGTCGTCCCGCTGATACCCGTGGTCACAGGTACGAAGACAGCTTCCTTTTTGTTCGAAATAACGAATACCCCTTGTAACTCCTCTTTCGCTTTTGCATCTACTGGAGCTGCCACAGCGGCCTTGGCCTTGCCTTTTTTGTCCGTCTCAAGCTCGCTGCGCTGGCGGATGGTTAAGGCCTGAATCGGAATTGCCAAGGCAGTGGTGCGGGTCGCGGTCGTGATACGGGCCGTCGCCGACAATCCCGGAAGCAGGTTAGGCGGGGGGTCCTGCAAAGCCACCACTACTTTAAAGTCTTTGGCTTCCTGACCACTAGAGGTGGTTTGCGCGGTCGAAACGCCCGTGGAACGGAGGACTGCGTTTCTTCCGATCTCGGTCACCGTGCCCTTGAATTTCTGCTTGGGAATGGCATCGATGGAGACCTCGGCAGGCTGCCCGAGCTGCACGTTGACAATGTCGGTCTCGTCCACTTTCACCTCGGCGGTAATTACCGACATGTCAGCAATCGTCATCAACGTGCTGCCCGGTGCGTTCTGGATACCAGGGACGACGGTTTCGCCTTCGCGCACGGGAACGTTGGTGATGACCCCGTCGAATGGCGCCGCATATTCCGTCTTGCTGAGCACATCGGTGACCCGGCGGAGGTTGGCGACGTTTTGCTTGACGCGGCCCTGCGCGGAATCCTGGCTGGCTATGGCCTGAGCGAGTTTAGCCTTGGCCATTCCCAACTGCGCTGTGGAGGTGCCCATCGCAGCTTTCTTGATGTCGTAGTCCGCCTTAGCGATTAATTGCGCGTCGTATAGGTTCTTAGCACGTTCATAATCCAGTTGGGCCTTCTCAAACTCGGCTTCGGCCGAGTTCAAGTCGGCTCCTGCAGTTTTGACCGCTGCCTGTGCCGCAACCGCGTCCGTGCGAGCGGCGTTCAGGGCCGAGTCATTAGCGGAAACGTCAGCCGCGGGCTGAACGTTGTCCAGTACGGCGAGCATTTGCCCCTTTTTGACCCGGTCGCCTTCCTTGACATACAGGTGGGTGATCTTGGCCATCGTTTGGGAGCCGATGTTTACCTGTACCTTTGGCTTAATCTCTCCCGAAGCGGTGACCACCGACGTGATGTCTTCGCGGACCACCTTGCCGGTCTGCACGGTCACCACTCCCTTGCGGCTCTGTTCGACGGTAAAGCCGACGATGGCCAGCAAGACCACAACGCCGCCGGCTATCAGTGCGATCTTTTTCCAGTTCTTCATCGGTCCTCAATCAGGAACTACACGGGGACGCACGTATCCCACGCCACATGGTACGAAATGAGACGCCCCAAGGTTCCTTTGGAGAGCGACAACTTCGATGTTTCTGGCGCAACCAGTCAAACGAGGCACCGGATGTAGCTAAAGCACGGTGCGCGTTGCGGCAGTTTCCGGAACTCTCCCCGATACCCGATTATAGATGCTAACCTGTGGTGTTTGGGACAGCAACTTCAGTAAGGCGGAAACCTGGCCGGGAACAGCCTCATAAGAGAGCCGACTGGGTCGAAAACCGCCTGCACCCGAATGGTTCGTCGAGACTTTTCCGGACGGACGGGTTTGGTAGGGTTAAGGCGTTGTTAGGGAGTTTGCCTGTCAGCCGTCTGCTGGGCTCCCGGCGTCTGGATACGTCTCGGGTGGTGAAACCATGTTGCAATTGTGGTTGCCGAATCTGGGCCAGCCGCCTTGCTTTCAAGTTAGCGAAAACTTACAATTACGTTGGTCTGAGTGTTGGTGCAGGAGTGTTTTTTTGCTCATGAAGTTACGCAGTTTTCGCCTGTTTTACTCGCTGCTGCTGACCGTTCTCGTGGCCAGCGCCTTGGCAGCGGGCCAAAGTTCCCCTCAGCCAGCGAACCAAGATTCCGCGCCAGCGGCGGCCCCGGCTCCCTCGACCCCCGCCAGTTCCACTCCGGCGGCAAATGATAAGTCTCCGAGTACGGCGAGCCAGCCCGGCAAGGTGGCTGACACTTCCACGCCTGGGCAGGCTGCCGAACAGGGCGATCCCTTGAAGAGGCCGCTGACGTCGAAGCAGAAGAAGGCCAATTCTAAGGCCCTGAAGCAAGAGTTGAGCTCCACCTACAAGAAGTGGCTCAATGAGGACGTCCGCTGGATTATTACTCCGGAAGAACTCTCCGCATTCAAGCAGTTGTCGAACGACGAAGAGCGCGATGCGTTCATCGAGCAGTTCTGGCTGCGCCGCGATCCAACTCCCGACACGCCGGAGAACGAGTACAAAGAGGAGCATTACCGGCGCATTGCCTACGCCAATGAACACTTCGCTGCCGGCATTCCGGGGTGGAGGACGGACCGAGGCCGCATTTACATTGCTTACGGCCCGCCGGACCAGATCGATTCGCATCCTTCGGGAGGCAGCTACGAGCGCCCGATTGAAGAAGGCGGCGGCGAAACTTCGACCTTTCCCTTCGAAGATTGGCGCTACCGTTACATCGAGGGAGTTGGCCAGGAGGTCAATCTCGAATTCGTCGATACCTGCATGTGCGGCGACTATCATCTGACGATCGATCCCAACGAGAAGGACGCCTTATTGCATACGCCGAACGCCGGTCTGACTCTGTACGAGCAGATGGGCATGGCCAGTAAGACCGACCGCATTACCAATAGCGGTTCGGGTGCCCCCAACGCTGGTCCGGAGGCTGGCTTGATGAGCAACAATGAGTTCACCAAGCTGGAACTGCTGGCTAAGATTAATACGCCGCCGAAAGTGAAGTTCAAAGACCTCGAGGAAGTCGTCAGCCATAAGATCAACGTCAACCTGATGCCGTTTGAAGTGATGACGGACTTCGTAAAAGTGACGGGTGACACAGTCCTTGTCCCGGTGACGATTCAGGTGAAAAACAAGGACATCACCTTCGCCAGCAAAGACGGCATTCAGCGCGGCACCATCAACATCTTCGGCCGCGTGACAGGACTCACGGGAAAAGTCGCGCAGACCTTTGAAGACACCGTGCAGGTAGACGTTCCCAACGATCTGCTGGAAAAAACGATTGAGCGTTCCTCACTCTACTGGAAGGCCATTCCGCTGCGACCGGGGCGTTACCGCTTCGATGTGGTGGTGAAGGACGTTAACGGCGATCGCGTAGGGACCTGGAGCCACGGTGTCCTAGTGCCAGAGTTCAACGAAGACAAGCTGGCATCTTCTTCGATGATCCTGGCGGACCACATGGAGAAGGTGGCAACCAAGAACGTCGGTTCAGGAAGCTTCGTTATCGGGGAGACCAAGTTTGCCTATCCGCACCTGGATGGGGCCAACGGACAGCCTGCAAGTTTCAAGCGCGAACAACGCATGAACTTGTGGATGCAGGTCTATAATCTTCAGGCAGACGACAAAACGAAGAAGGCGTCGGCCAATATCGAATACGAAATCGTGAACGTCGCCAACAACCAGCCGGTGCTGCACTCTTCAGAGTCCACCGATACGATGGGCAATGTGGGCGACCAGATTACGCTAGAAAAGAGCCTGGCCCTTGCGGGTTTTCCGCCCGGCATCTACAAGCTAACGGTGAAGGTGGCTGACAACGTATCCAAGCAGCAGATAACACCTTCCATAAGGTTTGCTGTTGAGTAGGTCTGGCACATTTCCGACCGCGGAAGCAGGCTCGGGCCGCAGGGTTTTGGCTCCGGGAGCCTCTGTAGGGAGGTGAGATGATGACCCGATTACTGGCATCTTTAGCGATCGCGATTTCGCTCTGTCTGGCTGCTTCGGCTGGGGTGGCGCCTGGCACGATATCGGGATACGTCAGGGACTCCGCTGGGGTGGCGCAAATGGGCGCTACCGTCGAAGTGGCTGGCAATTCGGGACAACATCAAGTTGCGTTGACAGATGCGAAAGGGTTCTTTCGGGTCAGCGGTTTGCACGCGGGTAGTTACGATCTGCGGGTCTCCGCTCCCTCTTTTCTGCCGGCTTTGCGCGAGGATGTGGCTCTCGGCGCAGGCGCCAGCAAAGTACTCAACATCACGCTGAGCACGTTGTTCGAAGCGATCCGCATGATGCCGGAGCTGAAGCGCAGCGCTGACGAGGACGATAGCTGGAAGTGGACTCTGCGGTCTACGGCCAACCGCCCCATTCTGCGTTTTGAGGCAGGCGATCCAGTAGTCGTCGAGTCGGCGCAGCAAGACCATTCGACCAAGGGGACAATGGCATTCTTGGCCGGCGGCACGAACGAAGGCTACGGTAGCGCTTCGGATTTGGGAACCGCTTTCAACGTTGAGCACTCAATCTTTCATACCGGGGTCATTGGTTTGGCGGGGGACCTTGGGTATCCCGGCGGTGGCATACCGGATGGCGTTATCCGAGCCTCCTACAGACGGCAGAACGAAGACGGCTGGACACCAACAGTCGCATTTACGGTTCGGCGTTTCTCCACGCCCGACTCGGTACCTCATGGCGGGGCTTTACAGGCCCTGGCTATGTCGTACTCGGACGGCTTCTCGGTTGGCGATTTGATCGATTTCCAGTTTGGTGGCGATGCTCAGGCTATTCAGTTCCTCGGGCGGCAGGTGAATGCGTTTCGTCCTGCTGGGACCGCCGACCTGCACCTTACTTCCGATCTAATACTCGAATACCGGTACACTACCGAGGAGCCCAACACCCGTGCCAGCAAGGGCTTCGATACGGCTCCTGCCGACCTGAGCGAGAGCGGCCCCCGCATGACCATGGTCGATGGCCAGGCGTTGCTGGAGAATGCGCATCACCATGAAGTTTCGCTGTCGCAGCGGGTGGGCAATAACAAGGTTCAGGTCGCTTACTTCAACGATCGCATCAAAGATCCGGCTTTGCTTGGGGAGGGCTATATTGACACCCAACCCGGTGACATCTTGCCGGATGTCTATTCCGGAACGTTCAACTTCAACGGCGGTCTGCTCGAAGCTCAAGGGGTGCGGTTGGTGGTGCAGCGGCGATTCTCCAACGGGATCACTGCAACCGCAGATTACGCCTATGGCGGGGTGCTCGACCTGGAGCAGCCGAATGTGAACTGGGACATGGTTCGTGGCAGCCTTCAGCACGGCTGGCGACACACTGCGGCGCTGAAGCTGAACGGCGGCATCCCCCGCTGCGGAACCCGTTGGATCGCCTCCTACCGCTGGACCAGTGGCGATAACACCCTGACCCAGGTTGATCTCTTTAATGCGTCGGCTGGACAGGCCGACCCCTACTTTAATCTGTTTGTGCGGCAGCCCCTGCCGCATATACACGGCATGCCGCTCAACATGGAAGCCTTAATTGATCTTCGGAACCTGCTGGCACAGGGCTACGTGCCGGTGATTGGGCCTGATGGCAAAACGGTTTACCTGATGCAATCAGCTCGCAGCGTCCGGGGTGGGCTGGCGTTCACGTTCTGATTTCCTGAATTATGCGATAGCCGGATCGACTTTCTCGCTGTCTACGCCGAGTTCCTCAAACGCCTTCTGTGCGCGCTGAACGTCAAACTCGCCTTCGCGAGCCAGCCGCGACAGGGCTGCCGCCGCGATCGATTCCGCGTTCACTTCGAAGTGCCGCCGCAGATGCTCGCGATTGTCACTGCGCCCGAAGCCATCAGTGCCCAGCGTGACCAGCCGCCGGCCCAGCCAGGGCGACAACTGGTCGGGAACGACCTTCATAAAATCGGTGGCGGCAACGATCGGTCCCTCAACTCCGTCAAGCACCGTCAGGATGTACGGCCGCTTCTCCGGCTCGGCCGGATGGAGGCGGTTCCAGCGCTCAACAGCCAGGGCATCGCGCCGCAGTTCGTTGTAACTGGTTACGCTCCAAACATCGCCCGGCACAGCATACTTTTCGGCGAGAATGTTTTGCGCTCGCAGCACTTCATTTAGGATGGAACCGCTGCCGAACAGTTGGACCTTTGGATTGCCGCCAGCTGCGGCCCTGTACTTGTAAAGGCCGTGCAGAATTCCTTCCTCACAGCCCTGCGGCATTTCCGGCATCGGATAATCTTCGTTGTAGATCGTGATGTAGTAGAAGCGGTCTTCGAGCTCCTGATACATGCGGCGTATGCCGTCCTGAACGATCACGGCGATCTCGTACACGTAAGCGGGATCGTAGCTGCGGCAGGTGGGGATGGTGCTGGAGAGTACCAGGCTGTGGCCGTCCTGATGCTGCAAGCCTTCTCCGGAAAGCGTAGTCCTTCCGGCAGTGCCACCCATCATGAATCCCTTGCCGCGGGAATCAGCGAATGCCCACACCATGTCTCCGATGCGCTGGAACCCGAACATCGAGTAATAGGTAAAAAACGGAATTGTGGATACTTTGTAGTTTGCATACGCCGTTCCAGCCGCTGTAAAGGAAGCCATGGAACCGGCTTCGGTAATTCCTTCTTCCAGGATCTGCCCGTTCTTTTCTTCGCGGTAATAGAGCAGCATGTCCTGATCGTGCGGCTTGTACAACTGTCCTTGGCTGGCGTAGATACCCACTTGCCGAATAATGGATTCCATGCCGAAGGTACGGCCCTCGTCGGGAATGATCGGGACAATCAGTTTGCCGATCTTTGGATCTTTCATGACCTGCCGTAACATGCTGACGAAGCCCATGGTGGTGGAGACGGCGCGGCCCTTGGACCCCGCCAGCGAGTCTGCAAATTCGGTGAGCGGCGGAGCCTGGAAGCTTGGCGCAGGAGTTTCCCGTATCAGCAAAAATCCACCGAGCTCCTCGCGGCGCTTTTTCGCGTAGACGATCTCGGGACTGTCGTCGGGCGGACGGTACAAGCGCCCTTCTTTCGCCGCCAGTTCAGGAATTGGGATCGCAAAACGAGAACGGAATGCGGTCAACGCTTGGTCGGCGAGCTTCTTCTCCTGGTGTGTCGCGTTGCGCGCCTCCGCTGAACCGAGGCCATAGCCCTTCACCGTGTGTGCCAGAATCACGCTGGGTGCGCCCTCATGCTCAACCGCGCGCTTGTAGGCGTTGTAGACCTTCTGCGGATCATGCCCCCCACGGGTGAGACGGTGCAGCTCTTCGTCGCTCATGTCGGAGACCATCTCCAGCAGCTCAGGATATTTCCCGAAGAACTCGCGGCGAATGTATTCACCACCTTTCACTTTGTAGGTCTGGTACTCACCATCCACAACCTCGCCCAGGCGCTTTACCAGCAGGCCGGACTTGTCGCGCGCGAACAGGCGGTCCCAATCAGAGCCCCATATCACCTTAATGACATTCCAGCCTGCGCCCCGGAAAGCAGCTTCCAATTCCTGGATGATTTTGCCATTACCGCGCACTGGACCGTCGAGACGTTGGAGGTTGCAATTGACCACGAAGATCAAGTTGTCAAGCTTCTCGCGCGAAGCCAAAGTGAGCGAGCCCATCGACTCCGGCTCATCGGTTTCTCCATCGCCTACGAATGCCCACACCTTGCGGGGCGTCCTAGGGATGAGGTTTCGGTTCTCCAGGTAGCGCATGAATCGCGCCTGATAAATGGAGTTCAGGGGCCCAAGCCCCATCGAAACCGTAGGGAACCGCCAGAAGTCTGGCATTAGCCAGGGGTGTGGGTACGACGACAGGGCGGGAAGGCCACGCAGTTCATGGCGGAAATTCCGGACGTGCTCTTCGGTGATTCGACCCAGCAGGTAAGCTCGCGCGTAGACTCCCGGCGAGGCATGACCCTGGAAATAAACGAAGTCGCCCGGTTGATCTCCGTAACGGGCGTGAAAGAAATGATTGAAGCCAACCTCGAGCAACGTCGCCAGAGAGGAGTACGTCGAGATATGGCCGCCGATCCCAGCGTCTTTCTTGTTCTGACGATGCACCATGGCCATCGCATTCCAGCGAGTCAAGCTCTTGAGGCGTCGTTCCAACTGGCGGTCGCCGGGATAAGGGACCTCCTCTTCAACTGGAATGGTGTTGATATAGGGCGTGTTCAGCTGGATGGGAACTTCCACACCGGAAGCCTGAGCATGTTCGATCAAGGCCTGGATCAGCTCACATCCGCGGTTGGTGCCCTCGTCTTCCAGGACCTGGTTGAACGCTTCAATCCACTCGGCGACTTCTTCTTCGGAATCCATCTCCGTTTTCGCAGGAAATTCCAATATACGGTTATTAATCTCGTAGGTTGCCATTCTTACCTCACCGATGTGCACGATATCAGGAACCGTCGCGGGGGCGGAGCACGAGCGCATCAGCAGTCATTCCAGACTCTGCACTTCCAGTTCATTTAAAAGATGCGCACGATACCGAATCGCTTCTTCTTTTGCAGTTCTTCCACGGTGGGAGCTTCGGGCCGCCGCACGTCCAAGCCACTGCATTCCTTGATCGCGACTATTCCCCCCATCCACGCCCTAACGCGGAATGCGCGATTAGAGCACGTTGGGAGAGGGGCAAGCACGGCCAGAGAACTCTTCGCCATCCAGTCGCCAACCCCATGATGATGCGCCAATTTTAGCAGAGGGTGGGAATTGCGCAGGAACCGACTTCAGGGGTGTGTTCGCAACCGCAGGCTCGCTTCAACGCTCCCAGTTTGGGTGCAAAACGCGCGGCCCAGCTGCGCGTTTTCTCAACCGGATATCGCTTCAAACCAGTTCATGTTCCTTACAGCTCGGCATCAGTATGTCTTGTTGATCTGTTGCCACACTGCCATGCCGGCGATAAGAAGGATCAGCACACCGGACGCAGCTCCCAGAATACGAACGTAAGGAGTCACCCTTTTCATCCGGACCTGAAGCTGTTCCTGTTCGGCGCGGAGAGTGGCACTGGCGTCATCCAGGAAAAGTTGGTCGTCCTCGTGCAGAGTCAAGGTGCTGCGGTAAATCAGCAACAGGATCAGCACTGCGGTCAGTACACCCCAGACGATCAGCAACATCATGATCATTGACATTAGCCACCTCGGTTCGAATGAACCGGTCCCGCCCCCGATCGGGGCTTGCAACGCCCGACGGGTTTGGGGCCCTCAAGTGGCCACCATTATAGACCCGACATTTCCTCAGTGGGCAAATATTTGCGAGAGACGAACTTGGCACCTCCCCCTGCAGCGCATGGCGTCTGCCTGGCATCCAATGATTGTGAGGCCTTGACCTGAACACCTGGAGGTTCCGATGCTTGGGGCAGGGTTGAAGCTTTTGTTATAATCAACTGGTTTTCTGAGGAGAGAGGAATGGCAACCACAACCACTACACCGACCACCACGACACCCACTATTGACGCTAAACCGCTGAATCTCACCGGCACTGCAATCGCCAAGGTGAAAGAGATCATGGCACAGCAGAACCCCGTACCTGCAGGACTGCGCGTGGGCGTGGTCGGCGGAGGTTGCTCCGGGTTCTCCTACTCCATGTCGTTCGAGAACGGCGCTGGCATGATGGATAAAACCTTCGATTTCGATGGCTTGAAGGTCTATGTGGACGCGACCTCTCTGATGTACTTGAAAGGCGTAAACGTCGATTACATTGAAACTCTCGAGGGAGCCGGATTCAAGTTCGACAACCCGAACGTGAAGAGCACGTGCGGCTGTGGATCATCGTTCAGCGTTTAAGAGCGGTTCTATAGGTCTGAGGAGCCCTGCCCGAAGCGGCAGGGCTTCTCTTTTGCGGGGTTCGCCGAGTCAGCGCCTGGTCGTTTCTTTGAGGCGTCTCACCAACGATCACGGCCTGAGGGAGGGCACACAACGGCGGTCGACGTCTATGCCTCGACGTTGAGAGCCTATACAATATAACTTCCTGCTTGCCATTCGTAAGCGATTGACGATTCAGCGTCGGGAGTGTGGATGAGATTTTCGCATACAACCGGACTTGCACTGTTTGCCGTGTTTATCCTGTTGTCGGAATTAGGTTGTGGGGACCAATACCGTCCGGTTGCTAATCCCGTCGTGGGTCCTGGCGGGCAGCCGCAAGCCACGCATTACGCCTACGTAGTCAACTACAATCCCGGTGGCGACGGTTCGACCACGCAGATCGACGTTTCCGGCGACAGCGTCACCCAGGTTCAGACCACCGGCTTGGGCTCCAATTATGAATCGTTCCTGAGTACTTCTGCTGCCGCCCTGTTTGTGACTAATGGCGGCGACGATACCGTCAGCGAGTTTGCCGTCAGCCAGACCGGGGTGGTCACTACGATCAACCTGCTTCCGGGATCTCACCCCGTGGCTGTGACTTCCACCCAAGCTGGCGTCATGTATGTGCTCAATTCCGGACCGAACTCAGCCTGCCCAAGTAACGGTTCCATCAGCACGATTAACACTGCAACGCTTGCCGTTAGCGGCACCGTTTGCGCGGGCGTGAACCCGATTGCCATGGTGCAGGCCAGCGATGGCAATCTCTACGTCATCAGTCAAGGAGATAACAGCATCTGGGTATACGCTCCGAACTCGCAGTCGATTGTCGCGATTTTTACCATGTCGCATGGCATCGGCCTCAATCCTGTGTTCTTGACCACGAGCGCTGGCGGTGCGTATATCTTCATCGTGTGTGAGGGTGATGGTGTGAATCCCGGATCGCTGAGCATCATTGACACTGGTGACTACTCTCGGGTCCCGTCGGTATCGCTCGGTGTAAAGCCGACGTTCGCTTACTTTGATCCTGGCCTCGTCCGGTTATACGTGACCAACAGCGGCAGCAACACGGTCAGCGTGTTTGACGCGTCGAACATTAACCTTGCCGGGTCCCCCGCCATTCCGCTGCTGGCCACGTCGACGGTCGGCACGGCGCCGGTGTCGGTCACGGCTTTGCCCAACGGCACGCGTTTCTATGTGGCAAATTCCGGCTCCAATAACGTGACCGACATCAGCGCGACCAGTTTCGCCGTGCTGAACAACATAGCTCTCCCTGCCGGGTCCAATCCGGTCATGGATTGCATCGGAACCGACGTCGAGCAAGGTTTACGTGGCGAACCAGGCATCCACCTCAATCATCCAGACGGTCAACGATGCGGTGGCTGTCAGTGTTCCGGCTCCTGCGCAGAACCCCAACTGCGCCAGTTCATGCGCGCTGCAGCAGCCGGTGATGATCATTACCAACTGAATAAGCACAGCAGCTCAACCGGATGCTCAGGTGAACATGAATTCCTTTGTCCGCAGATCGCGAATGGTATCGCGCAACTTGGCGGCACGTTCGAACTCGAAGCGTTTCGCAGCCTCGCGCATGTCGGTCTCCAATTTGGCGATGTAGCCATCCAGTTCTTCCTGCGAGCGGAATTCCGGCAACCCTTCTACCTCGTTCGTGAGGTCTGCATAATCCGCTTCTGCGATTGCGACCAGCGTCATATCGAGCGGCCGCACAATCGTCTCCGGGGTGATGCCGTGCTCCTCGTTATAGGCGCCCTGAATGGCACGCCTACGATTGGTTTCGTCGATTGCCTTCTGCATCGATTCGGTCATGTTGTCTGCGTATAAGATCGCACGGCCATTCAGGTGCCGAGCACAGCGGCCGATGGTCTGGATCAAGGACCCCGCCGAACGCAAGAAGCCTTCCTTGTCGGCGTCGAGGATCGCCACCAGCGAGACCTCAGGGAGATCCAGTCCTTCGCGCAGCAAATTGATACCGATCAGCACATCGAAGTCCCCCTTGCGCAGGTCGCGCAGGATTTTGATGCGCTCCAGCGTCTCGATCTCCGAGTGCATGTAGCGGCAGCGGACCCCCACCTCGCTGTAATATTCGGCGAGGTCCTCGGCCATGCGCTTCGTCAGAGTCGTGACCAACACCCGCTCGTGCTTTTCCGCACGCTGGCGAATCTCATATAGCAGATCGTCAATCTGCCCCTTCACCGGACGAACTTCCACCTCAGGATCGACAAGTCCCGTGGGGCGGATGATCTGCTCGACTACGACGCCAGCCGATTTTGTCAGCTCGTAAGGCCCCGGAGTGGCCGAAACGTACACCGCCTGGTTTACACGGTGCTCGAATTCTTCAAAGGTGAGCGGGCGATTATCTAACGCACTCGGCAGCCGGAAGCCGTACTCAATGAGGTTCTGCTTGCGCGAGCGGTCGCCGTGCCACATGCCGTGCAACTGCGGAATCGTCTGGTGCGATTCGTCAATGAACAGCATGTAGTCTCGCGACACGTAATCAAGCAGGGTTGGCGGAGGCTCGCCCGGCAACCGGCCGGTGAAGTGTCGGGAATAATTTTCGATGCCGTGGCAGTAGCCCATCTCTCGAATCATCTCGAGGTCGAAGCGCGTCCGCTGATGAATGCGCTGTGCCTCCACCATCCGTCCCTGCTTCTCCAGTTCCGCTTCCCACCATGCCAGTTCTTCCAGAATGGACTGGGTAGCCGCCTGCTTGCGCTCCGGCTTCATAACGTAGTGTGTCTTGGGGTAGATCGGCAGCCGGGCGTACTTCTGCTTGACTGTCCCAAAGAGCGGATCGATCTGCGCCAGCGACTCCACTTCATCGCCCCACAACTCGACACGGTAGGCGTTGTCGTCGTAGGTGGGAAAAATCTCGATGATGTCGCCGCGCACGCGAAAGGTCCCGCGGCGGAAGTCTCCTTCGGTGCGCTCGTACAGGATCTCGACCAGCTTGCGAACGATTTCGTCGCGCTTGATCTTCTGTCCCTTCTCCAGGAACAGCAGCATCCCGTAATAGGCTTCCGGAGATCCCAGGCCGTAGATGCAGCTCACCGACGCAATGATGATGCAGTCGCGGCGCTCGAATAGCGACTTCGTGGCCGAGAGGCGCAGCTTGTCCAATTCATCGTTGATTGTGGCTTCCTTCTCGATATAAACGTCCGCTGCGGGAATGTAGGCTTCTGGCTGGTAGTAGTCGTAGTAGGAAACAAAGTATTCGACCGCGTTATGCGGGAAAAACGACTTGAACTCGTGATAAAGCTGCGCTGCGAGGGTCTTGTTGTGTGCAAGCACAAGCGCTGGGCGGTTCACCTCCTCGATGACCTTGGCCATCGAGTACGTCTTGCCTGACCCGGTTACGCCGAGCAGTACCTGGTGCTTTTCACCATCGAAAACGCCTTTCGTCAGACCCTCAATGGCCTTTCCCTGGTCTCCTTGCGGCTTGTACGAGCTGACTAGCTTGAATTCCATTACAGCTCTGTTTCCCTCTGCCAACTGGTTCGGGCCCTCACAGAAAGCAATTTCGTCGAGTGGGCATCTTTTCATTATACGACGCCGAATTCTTGAAGGCCGGAGGCGCAGCCAAGTGCCTGTTATTGCAGTTAAGCGAGATGGATGTGCCCCACGCTGTTGCGATGTGTTCTTTTTTTCTGGAGAAAACTCGGCCGGATCGCCGCCACACTGCCTAGCAGCCCGTGGTGAAAGTCTGGATACCTGTACGATAAAAATTTGAACGATCCACAGCCTTTGTTTCTACAATGCGCGCATGGCAATGGGCACGCGCAAGCAGCGGGAGAAGCAAGAAGACATCTGGATCGCGCATACTGAGTTGGCGTCGGCGCCTGGACATCCGTTCTATCAGCGACTGAATGAGTTACTGGAGGCAGAGAGCTTCGACGAGTTTGTCGAGGGCCGGTGTGCGAAGTTCTATGCGGCGAAGTACGGCAGGCCGTCGCTGACGCCGGGGATCTACTTCCGGTCACTACTGATCGGGTATTTCGAGGGCATCGACAGTGAACGCGGGATTGCCTGGCGGTTGGCGGACTCACTGGCGCTGCGACGGTTTGTGGGGATCGGGCTGGACGAGTACACGCCGAACCACTCGACGATTTCGCGCACGCGGCGGCTGATCGATGTCGATACGCATCGCGGGGTATTTGGCTGGGTGTTGAGTTTGCTTGCGGATCGTGGATTGCTGAAGGGCCAGCGGATCAACCTCATTTCAGCAAGTGGTTCGGCGATTCAGGCTTCGCCGTTCGCGAGATGCCGCGGGACACTCCGTTCGAGGGCGAGGGCGACGCCTTGTTTGAATGGGACGGTTCGCGGTTGTGGGCCGGGCACGGTGTACGAACCTTGAAATGCACGCACCGTTGGCTGACTGACATTTGGGGGGTTGAAGTTGTCTCACTGCGACTTGTCGATCCTCGTTTCTATCATTGACACTGGCCGAGTTGTACCAGGCTGATTCTCGTAATCTCCGCGCGCTTAAAAATTTCGGGGGAAACTCTATCCTGATTTATCCTCTTGGTTCCGGCGGATTTGACTGAGGCAAGTATTCCCACTGTTCCTTAATCTATCCAATGAGCCTGCCCGAGTCCTGAGGGGAGCTCCGACCGCCGCACAGGAGGACCGATTGAACTTCCTAAACCGTTTGCAACCACTCGGCCTGCTCGTACTGCGCCTTGCTCTGGGCGTGATTATGACCGCTCACGGCTGGCAGAAGATCGCTGATCACATGCACGGCATCACCGGCATGATGCATCAGCTTGGACTATCGCCGTTCATGGCCTACCTGGTTGTTGCCGCGGAGTTCGGCGGCGGCATCTTGATCGTGATTGGATTCCTCACGCGATTGGCCGCTCTCGCCATCTTTATTGACATGCTGGTAGCGATCATGAAGGTGCATCTACCCCACGGGCTGTTCTCCAGCAATGGTGGTTATGAGTTTCCCTTGACTTGCGCAGTCATCGCATTCGCGCTGATCTTCAGCGGCGCCGGACCGATCGCCATTGATTGGTTGTGGGGGAGCAAAGGAAAGTAATCGTCTTCAGCAAAGAAGATCGCCGGCGAGGATCATGCCCCTCCGGCGATCTTTCCTTTGCATTTGAAACTTGAAGCCCAAACTGCTTTCTTATCCACTGCCTTAATAGTTGGCCAGTTCCGCCATGGCCTGGTACAGGTGCTCCGCCTGTGGGAGGATTTCATCTTCCAAGATCGGCTGATACGCAACGAACGTGTCTTTCGCCGCCACACGCTTCACCGGAGCATCCAGCTGGTCGAACAGTTCGTCAGCGATGCGCGCGGCGATCTCCGCGCCGTAGCCCCAACTTAGCATGTCCTCATGTGCCACGAGGACCCGGCTTGTTTTTGACACCGATGTCGCAATCGCCTCCCAGTCGTAGGGGCTAAGCGTTCGCAGGTCAATCAACTCCACGCTGACGCCGTTTTCGCGCTCGATTCGCTGAGCCGCTTGTAGAGCCCGCGGGACGACCGCACCATAGGTCACCACGGTCATGTCATGGCCGGGCCGCACAATCTTGGCCTTGCCGAACGGAACCATGTAATCAGGTCCCGGGTATGGCGCGCGGCCGAAGGTCTCGCGGTACAGCCGTTTGTGCTCCAGAAACATCACGGGATCGTCGCAGCGAATCGCAGTCCTGAGCAGGCCATTAGCATCCAGTGCATTCGATGGGAACACCACCCTCATGCCCGGCGTATGCGTGAAGATGCTCTCCCCAGACTGGGAGTGGTAGATGGATCCGCCTGTAAGATAGCCACCGATGGCGACACGCACTACAGCGGGCGACGAGAATGCGTCATTCGAGCGCCAGCGTATCAACGGCAGCTCATTGCGGAGCTGGTGCATCGCCGGCCAGATGTAGTCGAAGAACTGGATCTCCACCACCGGCTTCAGGCCGCGGGTTGCCATCCCCACTGCGCGGCCCACAATGTTCGCTTCTGCCAGCGGAGAGTTGAACACACGTTCAGAACCGTACTCGTATTGCAGTCCGGCTGTCAGCTTGAAGACTCCGCCTTTGCCCTTCACCTGTTTCCCTTTGAGATATTCCTCACGACTGCAATCGGCGACGTCCTCGCCAAACATGACGATCCGCGGATCGCGCGCCATCTCATCTTTCAAGCAAGCGTTGATGAGATCGGCCATCGTCTTCTCAGGACTCGCCGTCCCCGTCTGCGATGGCTTGGGATGCACCGCTTCGGTCTGGAAGACCGACGATCCGGGGTCGAGATCGGGTGAGTATACGAACAGCTTGTACGAGTCGGACGCAGGCAAGGCCGCCGCAACCGCGCGGTCACTGGCTTCCTGAATTTCTGCGTTTACGTCCTTTTCCAGTTCGTCAATTCCCTTTTCGTCCAGGATGCCTTCGCGTACCAGGAACAACTGGAAGCTGGTTATAGGATCGCGCTCGACTTCCTGGTTACGTTCGGAGTCGGGCCGATAGAGCTTCTCGTCATCGGAGAGCGAATGCGAATACGGCCGGATCACGTGCCCATGCACGAACGCCGGGCCGTTGCCGCCGCGAATATACTCGACGGCAGTCTTGAGCGCGGCATAGCTGGCCACCGGGTCGGTGCCATCCACTTCTGCGAAATGGAAATTCGGAAAGCCCCTCACCAGGTTGCTGATGTTGCCGCCCGCAGTACCCACTTCCACCGGAACCGAGATGGCATACTCGTTGTCCTCGATAAGGTAAAGCAACGGCAGCTTGAGGTTCGACGCGGTGTTCAACGACTCCCAGAATTCGCCCTCGCTAGTGGTGCCGTCGCCCGAAGAAACGTAAATCACTTCGTCTCCGTGGAAGGTCACATCCTTGAACTGGCGATAGTCGCCGTTGACCTTCTCCGCGGCGTCCGGATGGCGGGTGAAGTAGCGCCCCGCTTCGGCACAGCCCACCGCCTGCAAGAACTGCGTGCCCGTCGGTGACGACGTAGTTACAATATTCAATTTCTTGTGTCCCCAATGCGACGGCATCTGGCGGCCGCCGGAGTTGGGATCGTCGGCAGCTCCAACGGCTTCCAGCAACTGCTCGTAAGGCGTCATGCCCAGCGTCAGGCAGAGCGCGCGATCGCGATAGTAGGGATAAAACCAATCGTAACCAGGCCGCAGCACCAGGCCCGCAGCAACCAGTAGTGCCTCGTGGCCAGCGCCCGAGATCTGGAAGAAGATCTTCTGCTGGCGCTTGAGCAGGATCTCGCGATCGTCGATCCGGCGCGAGAGATACATAACGCGGTAGATCTGGATCAACTGCTGCCTGGTGAGCCCTTCGTATTTTTCGCTGGAAGCAGCCTTTGTAGTTGCAACCGTAGGCTGTACTTTAGTGGTCGCCATCCATGTCCTCAGGGGTGAAAGTACGGAACCCGATTACGGCCTAAAACTTTTTCTATTGTAAATGTTGGGAGCTGTTCTCTTCCGCCCGTCCGCCGTCCAAACTTCTCTGTTCATCGCGTCGGATGGCTATACTGGGAAGCAATGATACGCATTCTCCGTCCCATTCCGCCGAAGAAAATCAAGCTCGTCATCTTTGATCTCGATGGAACGCTCATCGATTCAGAACTTGACCTCGCCGCTTCGGTCAACGCCATGCTCCGGCACTATGGCCGCAAGGAACTGCCCATCCAGGTGATCGGGACCTACATTGGCGACGGCGCACCGACGCTGATCCGGCGGGCGCTCGGTGACCCAGCCGACCGCGAGTTTCTGCAGGACGCTTTGAACTACTTCCTTGCCTACTACCGCAATCACAAGCTCGACAACACCTACCCTTATGATGGGATCAGCAAGGCGCTGGAGCAAATCGGCCACGGCGAGCGCTTCCCGCGCAAGCTGGCGGTGCTCACCAACAAGCCCGTAAGAGCATCGCAGGCGATAATCGCGGGATTGGGCCTGGCTGAACATTTTTTCCAGATTTATGGTGGCAACAGCTTCGAAACCAAAAAGCCCGATCCGTTCGGCGCTAACACTCTGATGCGCGAAGCAGGCGTGACTGCTGACGAGACCGTAATGGTGGGCGACTCGCAGGTGGACATTCTGACCGCTCGCAATGCCGGACTGTGGAGCGTCGGCGTGACTTACGGATTCGCTCCCCAGACTCTGGAACAGGTGCCTCCCGACGTCCTGGTGGACAGCCCCGCAGAACTGGCCAGCGCGTTGACGATGAGTCACGCGCTGCACCCGGAAGGGGTGCGGAAGAAGTAGCCCGCGCTGGTATCCTTATCGCGTGGCCCAACCCTCCGCACATTCGCCGTTTCATGACGGTTTCGCTGCTCTCTGCCACGAACCCTCTTTGTTCGCGGCCGAGTTGATGTGGCGCTGGTGCTTCGGTCTCGCGGGCTGGGGCCTCGCAATTACTTCCGCCATTCTGTTTCTCGACAGCCTGAAAATCTCTCCCGGCGACGAACTCCTGTTCGGGACTCTCCAGCCGCAGTTGCTGCACGGGGCAATGCGGCACATCTTCCGAGGCAGTCTCAACCGTTTCTTGTGGGCGCAGGCCGTGCTCATTCTTGGCTTGCTACTGCTGTGGGCTTTTGCGGCGACGGCGGGCCGCGCAGCGACACTTCGCCGCCTCGTCGCAATGTTCAGCACCGAGGAAGAACCGCAAGCCATGAGCTGGGAATTCCAGCCCATCTTTGCCCTCAATCTACTTCGCGCGATGTGGTCGCTGATCGCGCTCACGGCCGTGATCGTCTCGCTGGGGGCGGGCATCGTCATGGCCAACAACCATCGCGCGGTGAGAGCAGCGTTTTTTCTTGCGTTTGGGATTGGCTTGTCGTGGGCGTTCGGTGTCGTTCTCAACTGGTTCTTCGGGTTGGCTCCGCTCTTCTGCATTCGCAACGGTGCCGGACCAGCAGAAGCACTGGCGCAAGCCGTGGATTTCAGTTCCCGCCAGTCTGGCCGATTGTGCGGAGTAGCGATTGGCTTCGTCGCCCTTCGCGTGGTTTGGGCGGGAACAATGTTTCTTGTCGTGCTGGCTCCTTTGAGGCTGGCGCACCACATCGCTCCCGGTTGGATCGCGTTGATCATGGCGATCGTCGCGCTGATGTACTTCGCGGGAGCCGACTTGCTGTATCTCGCTCGCCTGGGAGCCTACGTTTCGCTCGCAGAAGACGATTCGCATCCGCTTGAAGCGCCGCAAGAGGCACGGCCGGATGAGCCGATGTTGCCGCCAGAAGTTGCGCCGATTATCGAACCGGCATAATCGTCGTCCGCAAGAAAAGTCCGCGGACTGGAGAAGCCCTGGATCGACCAAGCTGCTAACTTCAGTGCGTGAGCTCGAACCGCTCTTCTTCCTTCTTCGCCTTCATTTTCGCGATGGCGATCAATTCCACCGCTTTCTGCGCGATGTGCTCGGCGCTGACCTCGAACTCCTTAATCAGCTCCCACGGCGCTCCCGAATCGCCGAAGCGGTCCTTCACGCCGATTGCGCCGGTGATCAAGGGCACTTCATAAAGCTCGGCACTTTCGGTCAGAATGCCACTGACGCGCCAAGCCAGCGCGCCAATCTGGTGCTCTTCCGCCGTGACCACCACTCCCGTCTCTTTGGCGGCGCGAATAATCGCCGTCTCGTCGATTGGCTTCATGGTGTGCATGTTGAGGACGCGCGTTTCGTAGCCATGCTCCTGCTTCAGAATCCACGCCGCACGCATGGCTTCCGGCACCATCGGCCCACAGGCGATGATGCTCAGGTCTTCGTGCTCGTTGACGTAGTTGGGCGCAAGCACAGTCTCGAACGCATCAATCATCTCTGGCGCTTCGCGGCGAAGCCGGCTGATGTTCGCCATTCCGAATACAAACGGCGTCTCTTCCCGCGTGACGATGGGCGTGGCTTCGCGTGCAAAGCGAATGTATTTCGGCCCAACATGCTGAAGCAGCAGGTAGTCTGTCGCTTTGCGGGTTTCGACAGCGTCACATGGCACCACGACTGACATGTTCGGCAGCCCGCACATCGCGAACAGATCTTCCAGCGCCTGGTGGGTCGCGCCGTCCGGACCAACGGAAACCCCGCCGTGCGCGCCCGCTATCAGGACGTTGAAGTTGCCGTAGCAGACGGACACGCGAATCTGGTCCAGGTTGCGCGCTGCCGCGAACGTTCCGTAGGTGCCAAAGACCGGCAGCTTCCCTTCCCGTGCCAGACCAACGGCGGCAGCGGTAGCGGACTGTTCGGCAATACCCATGCTAATCCAGCGGTTCTTGCGTTCGGGCTTGCCGGAGTAGAAATCGCTGATCGTGATCGAGCCGGAAATATCGAGACCGAGGCACACCACGCGTTCATCATCGCCATTGTTCTGCAGCGATTGGCCAAAGCCTTTGCGCGTGGGCTCCATCTTCACTTTCATCTGGCTATTGCTGTTCCACCAGTAATCGCGCGAGAAGCTCGGGCGTCTTGGCCGCAAGTGTGACCTCCACTTCCTTCTGGTACTCCTTCGCCTTCTTCAGCAGGGCGTCGTAGGCGATCACGTTCTTCAGCCCCAGCTCCTCCAGCGCCTTCACCATCTCGTCGTAGCTCGGAGCTTTGCCGTGCCATCCGGCGACGTTTTCCATGAAGCTGACGCCCTTGCCCTTCACTGTATTGGCGATGATCACCGTGGGCTTGCCGGCAACCGGAATGCCCTTCGCCTTCTGTAGAGCGGCGACGACCTGAGGAATGTCGTGGCCGTCGATCTCGATCACTTCCCAGCCAAAGCTGCGATAGCGCTCCTCCAGAGGCTCGACGTTCATCACGTCCTTCACCCAGCCGTCGATCTGCAAACGGTTGCGATCGATGATGCCCACCAGATTGTCAAGCTTGTAGTGCGACGCTTCCATCACGGCTTCCCAGATGTTGCCTTCCTGCTGCTCGCCGTCGCCCATGATGCAGAAGACCGTGTGGCCGCCGTTGTCGATCTTGCCGGCGATCGCCATGCCGACCGCGACGCTGAGTCCCTGTCCCAGCGAGCCGCTGGAAACCTCGACGCCCGGCAGCTTCAGCCGGTGCGGATGGCCCTGGAACGGCGAATAGAGTTTGCGCAGGGTAACGATGTCTTCGATGGGGAAATAGCCGGCGAATCCGAGCCCCAGATAGAGCGCGGGCGCTTTGTGTCCGCCCGACCAGATGATGCGGTCGCGCTCCTTCCAATCGGGATTGTTGGGATCGTGCCTGGCGACTTTGAGGTACAGCGTCGCCACGATCTCCATCATGGACAGCGTGCCTCCGGAGTGGCCGGAGCCGGCGGCGCATAGCGCAACCATGTCATAGCCGCGCATCAATCGGGCGGCCTGGTCAAGTTCTTCGAGCGAAAATTCGCGGACCACAGCTTGGGAAAAAGAGTTGACGATCGGCATGAACGAATCCTTTGTGCGGGCGAGACGTAGCATCTGCCATGGCACGCGCGCCCCAGACTTGCTTCGACGGACAACCGCTTTTGCCCTGCGAAGCAGTACTTCAAAACCCGCGATTTGTGGGACCCCGGTAATTAAGGCTAAGCGGGAGAGAACATTGGGTCTGTGAGCCATATCACCAGCGGTTGTGACGTGGGTCGGGAGCAACAGACACTGGGCAGCAAGCGCGCTCGGCTCCAGGTGTGGCCAAACTTTCTGCACCGCCAGCAGCCGTTGCTTGCTTCACCCAAGCGATTTGTCATCTCAGCGGAAGACTTTAGTCCAGGGTGGAGAGCCTGCCTTGAGCTTGTTGCGGGGGGGGTCAACTGTTCAACGAACACCCCAACGTGTGGGCTGCTTTCCCGTTCCTGGGACAGGACTGCTTGTACCCGAGGGTACCCCCCTCCCATGACATCATTTAAAATCAACAAGTTGAACAGAATTTGTCTGTAACGTATTGATTATTAATGAGTTTATAGTAAAATATTGATTCGCAACGAGTTACGACGAAGAAGGCGCTCTTCGGTCACGAGGTTGGCTTAACTAACCAACAACTAGAGTCTAGCCATTGACCACTATCCACTGACTTGTCAAAGATCACCGGCCTGGGAGAAGCCCTTTCGGACCCGCCGGGGCATGAAGACACTAGGCCTCACGCCGCCAGTGTATCGCCTTGCTCGCCAGTGTCAACTTACGAAGGTACATGGAAGGTAACTGTACTTTCGTAAGTTTTGGGGGCAAGGTAACCTGCGGGCCAGCCCGATGCGGGCCGGTCGGATCGCCCAGATCGCCGTAGCCAAAAGGTGGCCATCATATAGACACCGAGGAGCTTCAGTAAGCTATTTGCTTGACAGCGGCCCTCGTTGTGCTACTTTGGGACAACGTTCTTATCGACTTGAGGGAGATCGCTCCATGAATATGGTAGATCGAGCAGTTCTATATGCCGGCGTGGCGCTGGCGCCGTCTTGGGCGCCGTTGGTATCTCTCGCACAGGAAAGATCACACAGGAACTCACGAACATCAAAAAAGACTCTCTTGAAGAAGTCCTCTCTCTCAAGAGGTTTATCAGTCCGCCAACGATCGATTTCGAGCTGGCGACGGCTAATCCACCAATATGCTCGGCCTCGGCACCATGGGCGCTCTATGCTTATGGCAACATGGTGACCTTCACAACACAGATGGCCGGGCATACCTTCGTTGTCCAGTTTCCTCAAGATAATCCTCCTCTTAACGCCGGCGGGAATCCCGTTAGCATCACCCCTGGTATCACCAAGGACGCATCTCAGGGACCATATACCCTTGTTAACCCATATGCGAACCAATGTCCAAATCAGCAATGTTACTACCCTTATACCGTCACAGTGGATGGCGCTCCGTGCCTATCCAAGAATCCTCCGAATAATTCTGATGGT
>CAWHWY010000013.1:0-372336 GCA_963833155.1 uncultured Acidobacteriaceae bacterium | reverse complement strand
TTTTCCGCCCAGCAAAAATTCTCCTGATAGAAACACAGCCTGCGGGGTGAATGGGTGTAGAATACCCGCAATTTTCCCGGCTCCGTCGGCCCATCCCGACGCTTCGCCAACTGCATTCATTAACAGGAGCCGACTGATGAAACTGCGTATCGCTTCGCTCACTATTCTCTGTCTGGCGCTGGCTGCAATTCCAGCGTCGGCGCAGATGCTCTATGACAACGGCCCGATCTACGGCGACATCGATGCGTGGCCCTTCAGCTCCCCCTATGTCGTCAGTGACACATTCACGCTGTCGTCCAACTCCACGGTCGGCGGTTTTGAGTTAGGCACCTGGGAATTCCCCGGCGACGTACTGAGCTCGGTGGACTGGTCCATCACCTCCGCGGAGAACGGCGGAACGGTGTTTGGCTCCGGTACGGTCAGCGGCAAGAACCTCACTGACCAGCTTTATTTCGTCAACCAGTACGGCTACGACATTGATCTGATCACAGCGACGGGCCTGAACGTCGGCCTGAGTGGCGGAACCTACTGGCTCAACCTGCAGAACGCGGTGGTGCCCAGCGGCGACCCGGTCTACTGGGATGAGAACAGCGGCGTCGGCTGCAAGTCGAATGGCTGCCCGTCGAAGGCCTCCGAGTTTGCATAGGTACGATTCCTTCGGAATCGTTCACCATCATCGGCACCGGCGGGCGGCGGAGCACGCCTGAGCCAGCAGCGTCATGTTGTTCGGTTCGGAGAATTCTCGGCCTCGCCGGCATACTGCGGCGAAAGCTGTTCTAGCGTCTCGGGAATTGGACCTGGAGGAGGGTCGGCGATGAAAGCTCATATCGCTTCGCTCACCATTCTATGCCTGGCGTTGGGTGCCGCCCAGCTACGGCGCAGGTGCTCTACGACGACGGCCCGATCAACGGCACCACCGATGCGTGGACGATCAACTTCGGGTATGTCGTGGCCGACACGATTACCCTGGCCCACCTCCACCGTCGGTGGTTTTGATATGGGCGTGTGGGAATACCTCGATGACAGGTCACCTCGGTGGATTGGTTGATCACCTCAAGCCGGTAGGCGGGACCGTGTACGGTCTGGTACGGCCAGCGGCACGAACTTGACTGACCAGTTCATCTCCGTCAACCAATACGGATACGACATCGACATGATCGCCGTGACCGGTCCGAACGTCCCCTTGTCTGTCCGGCAAGACCTACTGGCTGAACCTTCAGAACGCGGCGTCGCCCAGCGGAAACCCGGTGTACTGGGACGAGAATAGTGGAATGGGCTGCAAGGGTGACGACGGGAATGGCGGCGGTTGCCCGTCCCAGGCTTCGAGCGGCAGCGTTGGGTCCGATCCCGCCGAGGCGTTCGACATCAACGGCCCGGGCGGCGGAAGCACTCCCGAGCCCAGCAGTATGATCCTGCTCGCCTCCGGAGTCCTTGGCCTTGCCGGCGTGCTGCGCAGTAAGCTCTTTTGACACCTTTGCAAAACTGGACCTGAAGGAGGGCTCGATCCATGAAAGTGCGTATGGCTTCGCTCATTATTCTTTGTCTGGCGCTGGCGGCGATCCCGGCATCGGCGCAGGTGCTCTACGACAACGGCCCGATCAACGGCACCACCGATGCCTGGACCATCAACTTCGGCTACGTCATCAGCGACACATTCACGCTGCTGAACAACTCCAAGGTGGGCGGCTTCGACTTCGGCGTCTGGGAGTTCCTGGTGACGTGCTGACCTCCGTGGACTGGTCCATTACCTCCATGGAGAACGGGGGAACACTGCTGGCCTCCGGTACTGCCAGCGGGAAGAACTTGACCGACCAGTTCATTTCCACCAACCAATATGGCTACGACATTGACGAGATTCACGTGACCGGCCTCAACGTCGGCCTGAGTGCCAAGACTTACTGGCTCAACCTGCAGAACGCGGTGGTTCCCAGCGGCGACCCAGTGTTCTGGGATGAGAACAGTGGCATCGGCTGCGGAGGCGACAATGGGAAGGGAGGCGGGTGCCGTCGAGCCTTCCGGTAACTTCTCAGGGACGATTCCTTCCGAACCTTCACGTGACCGGCCCCAGCGGCGGCAGCACTCCTGAGCCTGGCAGCTCCGCTGTCTGGGTCAGGAATCTGGCCTTGGTTGGCGTGTTGCGCAGGCTCTTCGAGAGAGATGGGAATTGCGTGTGCTCTGTGATGAACGGTATGGCTGCTCATTATGAAGGATCATTATGACGGGTCATTTGTAGTGAATGGTACAGGTGGCACACGTGGGACCAGGGAGTCGCTGCGGATCGTATAACCGGAATGGTTTCAGGTGCAAAAACAAGCCCGCTTCTGGCGAAGTGGGCCACAAGGTGGTCGAGGTCGATACCTCCGAACCAAGCTGTGGTCCAACTCCCACGCCGGTGCAGAAATCCGCACCCGTCGCCGCACTGTGCGTGCCGCAACTGCCCGAGGTGATATCGGTGAAGTATGAGCTGTACCCCATGTTGCTGTAGATCACGGTGTTCTCCGCATTGCTGCTGGTGTTAAAGCTTCCCGGCGCTGCTGATGATTCCGGCCAGCGAAGGTGAAGCTACACTGGTTCCATAGACTTCAAGCCAGCCGCCGTAGCAATTCGAGTTGTACACCGCAACCGGGGAGCCGCCACTGGAGTCAAATGACAGATCGGGCGTGCCACGTTTCTGCCCACGATGCTTTTGATCGCATTCTGGAACGACGGTCGCGACTCATAGGCGCTGGCTCCGCGACCACCCGAGCTCCAGGTGGGTCTGGTCGGCGGAAGTGCCGCCGCTGTTGCGATTCACCTGCGTGTCGGCGCCGACACCACGTTCGGCGAAGAGCTGGCATAAACGACGCCTGGAGGATCGCCCGAGGAGGCGAAATAGACGACTCCGGATCGCGTGAAGTAGTGGTCCGAAACTCGTCTCACCGCTGGCTCGCTTCCGCCCGAGCTCATGGAGACTCTGCCCTTGCCGCCGTGGGCCGTGATATAGGAATCGGCGGCGGTCACGGCGGCGTACAGCGTGCTGTCGCTGGCGGAAGAGCTTCCATCAAAACATCTGGGCATCGGGCGCGCATGGCATGAGCCCACTCGATGTCCAGCTTCTTCACTCTGCCAGTGGAACGGCAGCCGTTGGACGACGTCCTGCCACTGGCATACCGCACGGAGAAGTTCGCCTGCGGCAGGCCAAAAGTAGTGGAGAAAGTCGCGAGGTCGGCGGCAGCCGAGGGATAGTCGTAGGCATCGACGATCACAAGGACGCCGCTACCGCCGGTGGGGACCTGTAATGGTGGCCGTTAATAGGACAGCCCGAGACAGGATCGGAAACTACGTCATAGACGCATCCTAGCGAAGTGGGGAAGTTCTCCCGCGGCTGGGCTGCGGGACGATGGATCCCGTGGGTGCGTACAATGATGTAGTCGGTGTGCATGCGCACCCCAACGTCCTCGGGGTCGCTGAGGCTCGACGCTGGAGGACGCCGTCGCCGACGCGGACCTGGCCGCTGAGCAGCGTGGCGCATGCGAACAGAACGATCACCGCGCGCACCCGTCCGAAAAGTCGTGCGCGATGAAGATGATGCAAACTGACTCCGCATAACCTATGTCCCTCCTGGATCGTCCCCTCTCGATGGCTGAGCTGGGGCAGGAGGGATTCTATGCCTGACAGTGCCAATCGTGTACGCCGCTTAAGTGGTATCAGTGATTTTATATCAGTCAGACTCTCGCGGGCGATCTCCGCTGATTCAGCGGCTGTCAAACGCAACGATTTTGGAGCTGCACTTCCGTCATTCCTACCCTTGACCAGTTTTTCCGCCGCCTTTACGTCGCTTGGGGACGGATCGGGACAAAAAACATTTCAGCAATTACCTCTGCCCGCAAGGGACGAGAGTCTCGCAAGCTTTAAGCCGCTGTTTCAGACCCTTACGATTCCCTCGGGGTATGAATCCGCATGTCTCAGGGGGACTTGATGCCGGGAGCCAGACGAACTGGCTGTCCCATTCGTCCGCTCCGTTCGAAAATGAGGCAGTTCCGTCTTCTGCAGTGGTTCGAATTCGAAGGCACTCCGCCACAACAGCTGGCCAATGACTGCCCTTTCGCATCCGTTCAACCCCTGAATCCGTGCGAATGAAGTCTGCTCCGAGAAACTCGGCAGTTTCTGCTTAGAGTCAAGCATGTGGTCGTAAAACTTCTTGTGAGCGTATCGAGTCTTCCTTCGGAACGAGCTAAAGCGGGTTCGGCCTCCGAGGATCATCTCGTAATACTTGGAACTGGGTCTGTACCTTGTCCGTCGTCTCGCTCGACTTCCTCTTTGACCGAAATCCTTGTGAATCTTCTTCCATTTCATCGAAATACCAAAACCTGCTGGCGAAATGACGAAAGTAGGTCCCGGGTCGTTTTTTCGGCTACTGCTGTCATCGCAACCGACCACCAGCGCGTCAGCTCCCAGCGTCCGAAGTCGAAGGTACAACTGGCACATAGCCGGAGTCCCCGGCTACCAAGATAACGCATTCCCGCCGGGGCAAGAGGAGATCTGACAGCGTAAGCGGCATCCATTGCTATGCGGAGGTCAACGGCGTTCTTCTGGCCAGCCAGTGCATAAACCTGTACGGGCTCGATCCCCGAGCGTCATTAGGCTCGTCGGCACGCTGGACACAGACTCTCGATAAGGCGCGATAGTCAGCATACCCCCGCGCGATCGTCAGCCGTGTTCCCCCGAGGGTCAATCCAACCCAGTCTTTCAGGACCTTTAGATCACCATTGAGGTCCTCCAGGTGATAGCCCTTGCCTGGATTAGTCTCCCTAGCTACATCTTTCCGCGAATGATAGAAGTTTTCCATGTCAAGCAAGAGTACTGCCCGCCTAGCCGTGGCATGTGTTCCCGCTTGGGCCCGGGCCTCGATCTCGTCCACCGATGTCGCAGATTGTTTTTCCATCCTGCGCCTCCTTTACAGGTAGTCAGAGCTTAGTCCGCTTCCGACTTCGCCCCCAGTTTCTTGATCAGCCGATGCAGATAGTTGGGATGGACGCCCACATGTGGGCCGCTTCGGCGCAATTGTCTCCTGACTTGCGCATGGCCTCCTGAATGATTCGCTTCTTGAAGTCTGAAACGGCGTCGTGGTAGTCGCTGGCGCCGTGCTTGACGTCGTCTTCATTCTGCAAAGTGACAGGCAAGTCGGCGGGAAGGATGGAATCCGAAGAGCCCATGATCAAAGCGTGCTCGATGGCGTTCTCCAGTTCGCGAACATTGCCGGGCCAGCTATAGTTCACCAGCAAGGCACGCGCCTCAGGCGAGATACCTTTGAATGGCCGCGCCAGCCGCTGGGAATACTTTCGCGCAAAGTGGATGGCAAGCAGCGGAATGTCCTGCCGATGCTCGCGCAAAGGCGGCACGGAAACGGAAACCACATTCAGGCGATAGAACAAGTCCTGGCGAAATTCGCGAGCGAGGATAGCTTTCTCCAGGTCTTTGTTGGTTGCCGCCAGCACACGGGCATGGAAACGGATAGTGGTTGTGCCTCCGACTCGCTCGAACTCCTTTTCCTGGAGAATGCGGAGTAGTTTGGCTTGTAGTTTGGGATCGAGCTCTCCGATCTCATCCAGGAAGAGCGTGCCGCCGGCCGCCAGTTCCATCTTGCCGCGCTTGCTGACTACCGCACCCGTGAAGGCGCCCTTCTCGTAGCCGAACAGTTCGCTTTCGATCAGGGTATCGGGAATGGCGGCGCAGTTGATGGCAATGAAGGGCTGCGGCGGAGCGGGAACTCTTGGAGTGAATGGCGCGAGCGACGATCTCCTTGCCCACGCCGCTTTCGCCGCGAATCAGTACCGCAGCATCGCCCTTGGCCACTTCTCCACCGTTTCGGCCAACTGGCGCATTGACAGACTTTCGCCGATCATGGGTTCGTCGGCCGCCAGTTGCTCGCGGAGCTGCCGGTTCTCCGCCCGCAACGACTCCATGGTGAGGACGCTCTCCAGCGTCACCGCCGCGATGGCAGCTACGGAACTAACAAAATTTACGTGGTCTCGTTCGAAGGTGCGGGTAGGGGTGTAGCTGACCAGGTAGACGACGCCGATTGTCTTTTGCAGCGCGACCAACGGCACGCAAAGTATGCGCTCGTTGTCCATGGTTGTCACCGAGAGGTCGGCGACAACCTCGGAGCGCTCCCACAATGTTCGCAAGACGACGTCACGCCGGATATTGACCTCCGGCACATTGCGGTCTTCGCGCTTCCAGGTCACGGTGGAGTTGGGCTTACCCTCGGCGTTGTCGATGAGCTGGATGGCGCCGGCATCGGCGGGCACAACCTCGAAGACGAGTTGCAACAATCCCTTCTGCAGCGACTCCAGGTCGCGCTGGGAATTGATGGCGTTGGCGATCTTGAATAGCGCGTTCAGATCGCGGGCCATGCGGCCAACGTCAGTCACCAGTGGCGGCAAAAGTGGCGTCGCCTGGCGGAGGATGGGAGCGGGAAGGTGATCAAACACTTCATTCCTCCGAGCGTTCTCGCCCTCAACATGTGCAATTTCGTTACCACTTCGAAAGACAAGCTCGCATTCTCCAATCGTGATGATGTCGTTGTTCTCCAGAATGCGCTCTCTTACCGGCACGCCGTTGACGAAGGTACCCTGCCCGCTTTCGAGGTCAGTGATGGCAATGGCGTCACCATGGCGCGTAATGAGGCAGTGCGCCCCGGCAATGGAAACGTCGTAAATGCTTAATTCATTAGAGGGATCGCTGCCAATGGAGACACGTTCGGCAGTGATGGGGAAGACTACGCCCTTGAGTGGACCGGTAACGGCTTCGAGTCTCGGATCCATGGCGGAGCTCCAGGGAAGCTCGGCTTACAAGAATCGGGGGCCCCACATTGCACCTAACGTTTCAGATAGTGGAGAACCAAAAGAACGAGGCGATTACAAACTTTAGTGCCTATCCTTTCGGATAATCTCTATCCGATTGGGTGATGTTGAGACAGCATACTCCGACTTGGGCGGACTGCCAAACACAATCGTTTCGAGCGCCCAAGATGATGAAAAACAACAGGATCTTGGCAACGGTGTAGTGCCTGAGTTGGCATATTGCGCGATGGCAGGAGCATTGCAACTACGTTTGTACCGGCGAAATTTGTAGTGCACACAGCAAGTTCAAGTTGCGCGCATGCATGGAGTGTCAAAGCGCATGCGCGCCGTGGTTAGGAAGCGCGTTAGGTTCTGGCCGAAAAAAGACCAAGCGCTTCCGGCAAGGGGCAACTCCTCGGCGCAGTTGCCCTTTTGCTTTGGTCATCACTTCGCTACCACAACCATGACCGAGAAAAGGTGATGATGAATACCAGGAAATAGAAGTTGCACGTTCGGGAGGAGAGTACTGGCCATAGAGGGAGTCCATTGTGCGCAGACCTTGCGTGTGCGGTGTCGGCTTAGACTTCACAGTCGGCGCCGGCCCACCTTTCGATGGGATGGCAGACCCATCCTACAAACAACCCGCGCTCTCGAAAGGAGAATCGTTATGGCAAGCCCAACACAACCACACATTCGGATTTTCGGCACCAACCTGCCAGCAACCACCGCAATGCCAGCCCAACAGCCGCAACATCGGGGCTGGTTGAGGATCGCGGTCGCCCTGGCGATCACGTTCATGCTCAGCGTTGTCGCAACCCAAACGGCGCAGGCGCAAACCTTTAACGTAATACACACCTTCACCGGCGGAGGGGACGGAGCAAATCCTTTCGCCGGTGTGACGTTGGATCAAGCAGGAAATGTCTACGGAACAACTGATGGCGGATATTCCGGTTATGGCACGGTTTACAAGCTAACGCATAAAGGCTCCGGTTGGACGCTTAACGTCCTCTACACCTTTAATGGGAGCGACGGGGCTAATCCGGATGCCAGAGTGATCTTTGGCCCGAACGGCACTCTTTACGGCACGACGCACTCCGGTGGCAACGGCACGGTTTTCAATCTGAGACCCTTCCCGTCAGCCTGTAGGAGTGCACTCTGCCCCTGGATGGAAACCGTGCTCTACGCCTTCGAGGGATCTCCAAATGACGGAGCTAATCCCGGAAATGGTGACCTCCTTTTCGACCAGGCGGGTAACATCTACGGCACTACGTATACCGGGGGCGCTGATAACTGGGGCGCTGTTTACGAGCTGACGCCCTCAGGGAGCGTCTGGCAGGAGAGCGTTCTTCACTCCTTCTCATTCGGTGACGGAGCATTTCCTTCTGCCGGCGTGATCTCCGACAACGCCGGCAACCTCTACGGCACGACTGATGCGGGCGGCAGTCCCCCAAACGGCACGGTCTTCGAATTGATGCAATCAACAGGCTGGACAGAGAATCTTCTCTACAATTTCCAGAATGGAAACGACGGATCTTATCCCGAGGCCGGCCTGATCTTCGACCACTCGGGCAACCTTTACGGTGCCAGCGTTACCGGCGGGTCGGGCGGCGGCGGTACAGTGTTCAAGCTGACGCCCTCGGGCAACAGTTGGACGTATTCCCCGGTTTACAGCTTTACCGGAAACCCATATGGCTATTGTGGGCCGCATGGCAGTCTCGTCATGGACGGGGCGGGTAATCTCTACGGCAGTACCTACTGCGACGGCGCGAATGGGTTAGGGAGCGTGTTCAAGCTGACGCCCTCGGGCAACAGTTGGACGTATGACTCACTGCACGACTTTACTGGCGGCAGCGACGGCGAATATCCGTATTGCAACGTGGTATTTGACTCGAACGGTAATCTGTACGGCACCGCGTCCAACGGCGGCGATCTTAATTGTGGCGTAACTGGTTGTGGTGTCGTCTGGGAGATCACCCCGTAGCTGAAATTGCCCCGGGGACCCCACCACCCCTGCTTCGGCTGTGGTGTCGCCTTTGCGATCACGCCGTAGATCGGGTGTGAACCGATTGCCGGGAACGTGCCAAGGAAAAAATAGCTGCGCGGTTAAAGTTGCCTGGTGCGGTGCGACTCTCCCCCGCCACTCCCATGCGTCTATCATATGTAGAAGGAGTCGCACTAATGTCGCATCTAAGTAGCCTCACCTCGCGTTGGGGCGCGATCGTACTTCTGATTCTTTGCCCGCTGGTGCTCTTTGGGCAGGACAACACGCAAAACAGCCAGCCCAACCAGAACCGGACAGTCACTAATCCACTGCTGGTGAACGTGACTGGCTGCCTGAAGAGGGACAGCACGACGGGCGGCTACTATGTCGCCGACCAGAATGGACGGCCGTGGGAACTCACCAGCAAGAAGGTAGACCTGGGCAAGCACTTGTTCCACGTGGTAAGCGTGTCAGGGCATCCGTCGAGCGGACCGAAGACGCAGCAAGGGAGGAGCGAACAGCAGTTCGCTCTGGACGTGACCGAGTTGGAGATGGTAAGAAATAGTTGCACGCGATAATCCGCAAACATTTGAGGCGGGGGACACTGGGCGCGCTGAAGCGGCGCCCCCTCCAGAGCATAGCTCGACTGGTTTCGTGCTGCCTCATGGGACTTCGGTGCATCATTGTGGAGATGAAAGGAGCATTGCTAATGACACCTCGAATGAGATTTGCGTTGTTGCTGGTTTCGCTGCTGCTATTCAGCCTTGGTCCGTTTCTTTACGGGCAGAGCGGCGGAATGCAGAATGATCAGTCCATGAGCCAAAACACCATGGGCGCCAGCCATCAAGGCATGACCGTCACCGGTTGCCTAAAACGGGGCAATGAGAACGGCGGGTACTACCTCACGACCAAGGACGGCAAGGTGTATGAACTCAGCGGCAAGACCGACTTCTCGGCGCATGTAAACCACACCGTGATCGTTGCTGGCCAGGAAAAAATGATGCCCAAGTCGGACGAATCGAAGATGGCGCCGAATGAAAAAGCCGAGGCGGGCAGCAAGCCCTACGCCGATCTGCATGTCGCAAACCTGAAAATGGTCAGCGATAGCTGCTCGCAATAGTCCCTGCCAAGCAAGGTTTAGCAGACCCGTCGCCAAGCAGCCCCCATTGCAAGGATAAAGAGGCCATACCTCCGGGGGCTTGAGCGGGAGTGTCGCAACCGGTGCCGCCGCTACGCGGCTTATCACAATTTCCCACTTGACCCGGGGCTTGCGCCCCGGGCTCAATGCGCTGCCGCCGCTGCGCGGCTGCCGCGTATGATTTTCGGCGTTCTTGGCTTCACCGCAAACTTACATTGCAGGTTGCGATACAGTCTCTTGAGCGGGAGTGTCGGCGGGGCCGTAAGACGCTCCCAAGGCGACTCGTCGCGAGTTCGACATACGCCAGCGCAGTTCTTTACCTCAGGTTACCCCCCGAATAGGTACTGTAATTCTCGTTACTGGAAAGTCCTTGGAACAATGTTGCAAGTTGTTGCATACAGCAGTAGCGACGCTACATCTTTTCAGTGAGTTGCCGTGGCGCACGAATTGCAGTGCTGGTAGTACAACTCGCACTCGCGAGGCCTCGCCAGCGCCACGGGGAAAGGTGGTGGTGTGTGGCGAAGTGTCTGGAACTATGTCGCAACTTCTTGCACTCCAGCAGTAGGGAACACCTTTTATTTTCATAGACTTGAGAAGGCACTCCAATTGCATAGTACATTGGTGCCACTCGGTACAGTGTGTCTGGCCGATTAGCGGGCGCACGGTTTTACCCGCGGATTCGGCAAGAAACTCATCCGGATGCTCTCGAACTCGATTCGCTGATGGTTAGCGAGTGAGCGGGAGAGGACGGCGTGCCAAGGGGGCACTTACAACTGATGTCAGCGCCGTTCTCGTAGTCCTTGGCTTTGCGGCGCTGTTGTACTTTGCTTTTTTGGGAGCCAAGGCGAACCGGCGGGGGCTCAAATTCGAATGCCGGCATACCCGCCAACCCAACGTTGTACTTGAATTGACCCTAAAGGAGGGTTTGATCTTGAAAATGCGTATCGCTGCTCTAACCATTCTGTGCCTGGCGCTGGCTGCAGTTCCAGCTATGGCGCAGTGGTCTTACGACAACGGTCCGATCAACGGCACAACCGATGCCTGGACCATTAACTTTGGCTACATCGTCAGCGACACCTTTACCGCGGGTGGAGCAACCACTGGTTTCTCCTTCGGCGTTTGGGAATTCCCCGGCGACGTACTGAGCTCGGTGGACTGGTCCATTACCACTGCGGAGAACGGTGGAACCACAATCGGCTCCGGTACGGCCAGCGGTAGCAGCCTGTCGGACACGTTTGTTTCCAGCAACCAGTATGGCTACAACATTGACTTGATCGCAGTAACGGGTCTGAATGTAGCTACCTCTAGCGGCAGCTACTGGCTCAACCTGCAGAACGCGACCGTCCCCAGCGGCGATCCGGTCTATTGGGATGAGAACAGCGGCGTCGGCTGCGGTGGCAGCGGCTGCCCGTCGAGCGCTTCCGAGAGTGCCGTAGGCACGATTCCCGGAGAAGCTTTCACCATCGGCGGCGGCCCCAACAACGGGTCGACACCTGAGCCCAGCAGCATCATGCTGTTCGGTTCTGGCATCCTCGGCTTGGCTGGCGTACTGCGTCGCAAGCTGTTCTAGAACAATCGACTACCCTCCCCTTTTATTCGCGAACACAGGGAAAGCCGGAGCGCAAGCTCCGGTTTTCTTTTTTTTTGCCTCCTGAACGGGAAGCAGATTCAGCACGGCGATACACCTAGAGCATTTTCATCGTAGGTGTATAGTGGAATGCGGCGAGACTCTGCGGCAAACTGGCAATGGCGAAATGGTATGGGGACGATCTGCGGCGCAAGCTGCTGCAGGCCCACGACCGTGGGGAAGGGACGTTGGAGCAACTAGCCGAGCGCTTCTCGGTGAGCACGCCGTGGGCGTGGAAAATCTCCGCCCAACGTAAGCGCAGCGGGCAGATGGAGCGGGTCGAGCAGCGCCGGGGCACGGTCCGCAAGGTCACCGCCGCGGTGGAGCAGCAGTTGCGCGAGTGGGTGCAGGCCCAGCCCGATCTGACGCTGGCCGAGTTACAGCAGAAGCTGGAGAAGGCCCACCATCTGCAGGTCAGCATCGGACGGCTGTGGCAGGTGCTGCGTCAGATGGGTCTGCGGCTGAAAAAAAGTCACTCCACGCCAGCGAACGTGACACGGAAGCCAACCAGCAGCGGCGTCAAGCCTTCCAGGAGACGATCCGCACGATCGCGCCGGAGCGGCTGATTTTTCTGGATGAGAGCGGAGTGACCACGCAAATGACGCGCGCCTATGCCCGCGCCTGCGGCGGGCAAAGGGTGGCGGAAGGCGCTCCCCAGGGCCATTGGAAGATCCTGACCATCCTCAGCGCCCTGAGCCTGCGCGGTCTGCTGGCAACCATGACCATCGAGGAAGCCACCGATGGCGACATCTTCCTGGCCTATGTGGAGCAAGTGCTGTGCCCGGCGCTGCACCCCGGCGACGTGGTGGTCATGGACAACCTCAGCGCCCACAAGGTGAGCGGGGTGCGGGAGTTGATCGAAACCGCCGGAGCCGAACTGCTGTACTTGCCGCCGTATTCTCCCGATCTGAATCCCATCGAACAAGCCTGGGCCAAACTGAAACAGGTCTTACGTTCGCTCAAGGCCAGAAGCGCCGATGCGCTGGAACAGGCGGTTACACAGGCTCTTCCTTGCATCACCCCAGACAACGCCCGATCCTGGTTCCGTCATTGCGGCATTAACTATACACCTTGATTGAAAATGCTCTAAGTCACTGACACGCGGCACCTCGGCTTAGGCAGAGTCAATATGGAGCACGCTTGCAAGCTGCGGGACTCCGTAGCCGAGAAAGGCCGGGGTAGCCAAGCCTAAATGATGGGAACAGTGGAAAGTGGTTAGACTACTGTCGCAGTTTATTGCGCAAGGATTAGCAACGCGACTGTAGTTTCAGCAGGATACAGTGGCAGTTCAATTGCATAAGACAGTAGTGCAACTCTGTCCTGAGCTGGAGCTGCATCTCTGCTTGGTCGAGGCCCTGATCGCAGGGTCTGTGGTTAAGCAGAGGGTTGTCAAACAGGGGCGGGGGGTCAATTCCAATGCCGGCATACCCGTCACAAACGTTTGTCTGAATTGAACCTAAAGGAGGGTTCGACCCTTGAAAATGCGTATCGCTTCGCTCACAATTCTGTGTCTGGCATTAGCGGTTATTCCAGCGGTCGCCGACACAGCCTATGAAAATGGCCCGATCAACGGCACAACCGATGCCTGGACCATCAACTTCGGCTACGTCGTTAGTGACACATTTACTTTAAGCCAGAGCTACCAAACATTTAGTGTCGACGCCGGCGTCTGGGAATTCCCGGGCGACACGGTGCTGACCGTCGACTGGTCAATCACCCAAACCGAGAACGGCACTGGCGTAGGTGGAACCGCCAATGTGACCGATACGTTCATTTCCACCAACCAGTACGGCTACAACGTCGACAAAATTCACTTCAACACTCCTGTTGGGCAGTTGAATGCCGGAACCTACTGGCTCAACCTGTTCAATGCAACCGTTGCCAGCGGTGACCCGGTTTACTGGGATGAGAACAGCGGCGCTGGCTGCAAGTCCGGCGGCTGTCCGTCGAGTGCCTCCGAGAGTGCCGTAGGCACGATTCCTGGAGAAGCTTTCACGATTAACGCCAGCCCCGTCAACGGGAGCACGCCTGAGCCCAGCAGCATCATGCTGTTCGGTTCTGGCATCCTTGGCCTGGCTGGTGTACTGCGGCGCAAGCTGTTCTAAACCAATCAACACCCTCTCCCACAATCGCGAACAGACCCAGAAGCCGGAGCGCAAAGCTCCGGCTTCCTTTTCCATGCCACACCATATTGGATTTGGATCGGTGCCCGGAATCGCGGCGGATCTCCCCCTGGGGCAGGATTGGGTATACGATAGCGATGCAGGAATACCGAAGTGTGCAGCAACTTTGGTCTCAACTTACATCCCGACAGAGCGCCTGCCAGGGTGGAAACGCAGTGGTACTCGGTGTTGCTGCGGTTGGTGGCTTATCTGCGTCGCAAGTTTGCTGGCCAAGTGCCATGAGATCAGTGCCGGGATTTTCTACGCGCAGGCCGGGCTGCGTCAACACTTGGGTGCGGACGCGAATGCCATCGACGTTGAGACGCTGCGCGACGATCTACTGAATCCCTCAAGGCTGGACACTAGCCCAGCAGCCGGGCCGCTTCCTTCGCGAAGTAGGTGAGCACGACCGACGCGCCGGCGCGCTGGATGCACAACAGCGATTCCATCATGACGCGCTCGTAGTCAATCCAGCCATTCAGGGCGGCGGCCTTGATCATGGCGTATTCGCCGCTGACCTGGTAGGCGGCCAGCGGTACGTCGAAGCGCAGGCGCGCTTCATGCAGCACGTCAAGATACGGCATGGCCGGCTTCACCATGATCATGTCAGCGCCTTCTTCGAGGTCGAGCTCGATCTCGCGCATGGCCTCGCGAAGATTGGCCGGGTCCATCTGGTAGGAGCGGCGATCGCCGAAATGCGGCGCCGAGTCGGCGGCTTCGCGGAACGGGCCGTAAAAGCCGCTGGCGAACTTCGCGGCATAGGAAAGAATGGGGATGTTCTGGAAGCCCGCGTCGTCGAGCGCAGTGCGAATGGCGTCGACGCGGCCATCCATCATGTCGGAGGGAGCAATGATGTCCATGCCCGCGCGCACCTGCGAAACCGCAGTCTTGGCCAGCAGCTCAAGCGTCGGATCGTTGAGGATCTCGTAATTCTCGGCAGCCATGGCAGCGACGGCCGGAGCAGTGGCGACCGCGGTGGCTGAAGTGGCGCCCCCAGACTTCGGCGAGGGAATCGCGATGAGTCTCTTGCCTTGCGCCTCCAGCTCGTGAATGAACTCGGCCACTTCCTTGCTCATGTCCGTATCCTGGCCGGCGACGATGCCGCAGTGGCCATGAGACATGTACTCGCACAGGCAGACGTCGCCCATCAGCAGCAAGCCCGGCACTTCGCGCTTGATCGCTCGCGCCGCTTTCTGCACGATGCCGTTATCGGCCCACGCCCCGGTGGCGACTTCGTCCTTCGACTCCGGCAGGCCGAACAGGATGACGCTGGGTATGCCCAGCGACTTGACCTCGGCGCACTCCTTCACCGCTTCGTCCACCGACAGGTTGAAGACGCCGGGCATGGAACGCACTTCCTTGCGCACTCCTTCGCCCGGACAGATGAACAGCGGATAGACAAAACCTTCTGGGCTCAGTCGGGTTTCGCGGACGAAGGAGCGCAGGGCATCAGTGCGGCGCAGGCGGCGGGGACGATCGGTTGGGAATGTCATAACAGCAAATTCTAGCACCGCGGGAGTAACGCGCAGCCGCGAAAATCGCGGGGAAAAGAGTTGCGGAAATGTGATGGAGGTCACTGACGCCGAGCAGTACTCAGCCAACGAACCTTGCATACTCAACCAGGAGTCCGACATAGAGACTGTAATAGTCAGGCGAGTCGGTACCACTCGTCGGGCTCAATGTGGGCTTGGTTCAAAATGCTGCGCAAAGTGCCAACAGGAATATCGGACTTCTTGGGCACGATTACGGTGTCGACTGTGTCGCCCGATCGACGTACAAACTTGACGTGACTACCCCTCTGGCTTGACTCGACGAATCCAGCCGCTTCAAGCCCGCCGCTTGACCTCTCGGTAGCGTTGGGGTTTAAGCCGCCCCAACCTCGACCTCGATTAGGCGAAGCTTGGGCGGCCGAGTTGCTACCGGGGCTTCGAAGTGCAGCTCCAGCGCCTCTTTCAGATTCTCCAATGCTTCTTCTTCGGTCTCGCCCTGGCTGGCGATATCGATTTCGAGGCACTGTGAGACATACCAGTTTCCTTCACGCCAAACAGTCGCAGCGAATGGTCGCTTCATGAGCGGATTGTTTCACAGAGCCGCGGACTTTGCACCAAGCAATAATGGGCTTCGGTGGTTAACAAGCGCGGGAATGGTTTGGATGTGCGATTTGACAAGCTGCAGTCCATCGCGGATAGTTATGCCGCTCGGCCGCACGCGATCCAACGGTGGGTATCTGAATGGACAAGTCGCTGATCCCTAGTATCATCTCCGCCATCGTGGCAGTGGGCGCTGCGGTTATCGCGATCTGGGGCCAGGTCCGAGTGAAGCGAGTGGAAGCGGACCTTGCGCTGCAAAAGGCGGAAGCTGACCGGAGGGCCGAGACTGAGCGGACTGCACGGCGATTTCGCGAACCTTTGGGACGTGCTGCCTACGATTTGCAAAGCCGGATCTTCAACATCGCAAAGAGCGAGTTTCTCAACGCGTATCTTAAGAATGGCGACGAACGCACCCGTTTGTACGCCATCAAGAACACGCTCTTTGTCATCGCCCAGTATTTTGCCTGGACGGAACTGGTTCGCCGGGAGATTCAGTTCATCGACCTGGGAGCCGATGAGCCGACGCGCAAGCTGACCGAGCTGCAAGACAACATCTACGCGATTTGGCAAAGCAGCGCCCATCATCCGATGTTCCGCATTTTCGCGGGCGAGCAAAGAGCCATCGGCGAGCGCCTGATTCGCGAGGGACCACGCGGGCCGGAATGCATGGGGTACGCTTCCTTCCTGGACTCTTATAAGGAACACCCGGACCCTCTGCTTTGCGCGCTGGAAGCCGATGTCGCGTTGCTGGACACGAGTCTTCCGCGAGCCCTTCCGCGGCTCACGGCCGTACAGCATTCGTTGATCGAGCTATTGGATTTTCTCGATCCTAACTACGTGCGCTTTCCGCGGAAGACCCGGACCAAACTCGACATTTGACGTTTGGCCTGCTGATAAGATGGCGGCTTCCACTGCCATAACCTCGACTGTGCAGCAGGTCAGAACATGACGCGCGAGGATTTCAAGAAGGTCGTAGCGGAAGTGATGGACGCTCTGCCGAGACAGTTCCGTCGCCGCATCCGGAACGTCGCTGTTTTGGTCGAGGACCGTCCGCCAGACCAGAAACCATCCAGGCCTGGCAAGCCCAGGACGTTCCTATTAGGGATGTTCCACGGCGTGCCGCTCACCCAAAAGAGTGTGTTTCATTTGCCGACGGGACCCGACTACATCGTGCTCTACCAGAAAAACATCGAGGCGGTCTGCTCCAGCGAGGCCGAGGTGCGTGAGCAAATCCGGCGGACGGTCATCCACGAATTCGGCCACTACTTCGGAATGACCGAGGAGCAACTGAAGAACGTGTAGCCGGGGTGTTAGGACTCATCATCCGAGGTGTTTGGCTGTTGGCTGTCTCCTCCCCAGCGCGCGTTTGACCCCGCTGTTCACCGCCTGATACCTTCATGAGTTCGTCCCACCTACAAATCTTCCACCGGCGAGAGACGGCATGGCCATCAAGTTCAAGGGCGTGGATTTCATCGAATACGACACGCTGCTCAGCGACGACGAGCGGCTGGTCCGCGATAACACCCGCAAGTTCATCGAAGAGAACCTCATTCCCATCATCGAGCTGTGCAACCGTGAAGGCCGCTTTCCCAAAGAGCTGATCAAGCCCATGGGCGAGCTGGGCTTCTACGGCGCCAGCCTGAAGGGCTACGGGTGCGCCGGCATGTCGGCGGTGGAATACGGCCTGATGACGCAGGAACTGGAGCGCGGCGACAGCGGCGTGCGCTCGTTCGTCAGCGTGCAATCGGGATTGTGCATGTATCCCATTTACGCCTTTGGCAGCGAGGAGCAGAAGCAGAAGTACCTGCCCAGGATGGCGCTGGGCGAGGTTCTTGGCTGCTTCGGACTGACCGAACCGGACGCAGGTTCCAATCCCGGCGCCATGCGGACGCGCGCGCGTAAGGACGGCGACAGCTACGTGTTGAACGGCGAGAAGATGTGGATCACCTCCGGCTCCATCGCCGACATCGCCATCATCTGGGCGAAAGTTGAGGACGAGGACAATCGCATTCGCGGCTTCATCGTGGAGACGGACCGGCCCGGATTCAAGGCGGCCGACGTTCACGGCAAGTGGTCGCTGCGAGCGTCGGTGACTTCGAGCCTTGCTTTGCAGGATGTCCGCATTCCGGCGGAGAACCTGCTGCCGCAGTCGGGTGGGCTGAAGTCGCCGCTGAGCTGCCTGAACCAGGCGCGGTACGGCATCGCCTGGGGCGCAATTGGTGCGGCCATGGCTTGCTACGACTGCTCGCTGCAATATGCGCAGTTTCGCAAACAGTTCCACGACCAGCCCATCGCCTCGCACCAACTTGTGCAGGAGAAGCTGGTGTGGATGATCAGCGAGATCACCAAGGCGCAACTGCTCGCGCTTGCAAGTCGGCCGGCTGAAGGACGCGGGCAAGGTGAAGCCGTGGCACATCTCCATGGCCAAGCGCAACAACGTCTGGATGGCGCTGGAGTGCGCGCGCATGGGACGCGACATCCTGGGCGCCAACGGCATCGCCGACGAGTATCCCATTTTCCGCCACATGGCCAACCTGGAGTCGGTGAAAACCTACGAAGGCACGCACGACATCCACGCCCTGATCATCGGCGAGCACATCACCGGGCACGCGGCGTTCTAGGGACGGGAAAATTAGGCCGCTTGACCTGAGTCGGCTGGCTCCGCAAGATCGTTGGCCGGCGCAAAACTTTTTAGAGACCGGCGCTTTCGTGTAATTGACTTTCGGCAAAGACTGATACAAGGTTGTACGTTCCGACAGCGAGGCGTTACTAGGTCTTGTCGCCTCGGAGATCAGCAGCTCCTTCTTGCTGGCTTTCCCCGGTGCGACAGTCCCGGTCGATTCACCGACTTTCCCCACCTCGCCGATGCATCGACCATTGCAGGTTGACCCGATGAACGCCTTCTCATAGCCCGGAACCTATGGGTTCTCAAACATCGAGCCGCCAACCAACAGGGGGAGAACTCATGAAAGCAACGCAAGCCATTCGTGCCTGCTTCCTCACCACCGTGTTAATCCTGGTGGCGCAGATGATCTGTACCGCTCAGGATGTTTCGTCTTTGGACGAGACCTTGCTACACCTTGCACCTTCGCTAAGTCCGGCCACCATTGTCGTTGGCGGCCAAAACTTCGATGGGATCGGCCAAAATTCATTCGGCTTCGCTGATCCGTTCATTCCGCCTGACCCGGCTGCCGCCGTAGGAACAACTCAATATATCGAGTGGGTGAACACTTCACTGGCAGTCTTCAACAAAGGCACAGGAGAAATCGTATACGGTCCAATCCCCGGAAATGAGATCTGGACTTCCATGGGAGGTCCGTGTGCTTCCTATAACGACGGACAGCCGGCGGTGCAGTTTGATAAGCTGGCAAACCGCTGGGTGATCGGGCAGCTCGTCCTTCACGGTCCCCCGTACTACTTCTGCGTCGCTGTTTCCAAGACAGACGACGGCACGCCGGGCAATTACTATCTGTACTCTATTCAATTCAATGATGTGCCTGATTCGCCGAGGCTTGGAACCTGGCCCGATGCCTATTACGTCACCTTCAATATGTATAGCGGAGGGACTTTTCAGTTCGCTGATGTATGTGCCCTCGATCGTTCTTCGATGCTGAACGGTCAATCTCCCCGGGCCCCGCTGTGCCAAGAGGCCCCATCTCAAAACAGCAGCCTCCTCCCTGCGGACATTGATGGGACCACGCCCCCGCCGTCTGGCTCCCCTAACTTCCTGTTCAGCCTGGGTCCAAACGAACTAAACTTCTGGACTTTCCACGTCGATTTTTCGCAGGGCACCTCGCAGCTGAACGGGCCCACGCCGATCCCGGTACAGTCCTTCAGTCCCGCTTGCAGCATTATCAACTGCATTGATCAGGAAGGGACCCCTCAACACCTGACTGCCTTAAGCGACCGGCTCATGTACCGCGCTGCCTACCGCAACTTTGGTGATCATGAATCGGTCACGCTTAACCACACCATTATCTTCGCGCTGCGTTATGCCGCCGTCCGCTGGTACGAGTTGCGTAACGTGAGTACGTCGCCCAGTGTCTACCAGCTGGGAACCTATGCCCCGACCTTCATCCATCGCTGGATGGGCAATGTGGCCATGGATAGCATGGGGGACATGGTGGCCGCCTACAATTTTTCCAGCAAGACGCTGCATCCTTCCCTCAGCTTCACGGATCGATTAGCGGCCGATCCTCTGGGACAGCTTAGGGGGGAAACCCTCGTAATGGCGGGAACCGGGTCACAGACCTCAGGCGCCTTTTGGGGTAATTCCACCAGTCTCAGCGTCGACCCAGTGGACGACTGCACCTTCTGGTCAGCCGGCGAGTACCAGCGCAGTGACGGAAGCCCCAATTGGAATACCAGGATCAGCTCGTTCTCGCTGACCTCGTGCCCTTCCAAGAACCCAGCGATCCAGATCACATCGGCGCCGCTGTTTGGACAGAACGGCAACCTGAATGGCAACGTTTCGAATGTTAATGACTACAACAAATACATGGTGGGAGTGCTGCTTTTCGTTCCCGGACTTGGTTGGTGGTCTAAGCCCAGTTGCGCTCAGCTTTTCGTCCCTATTGGCTCCGACGGTACATGGAGTGCCTGGGTTGGGATTGGGGGTCATAGCGATTACACCGCAACCAGATATGTTGCCTACCTGCTGCCGCAGACCGCCAACGGCACTTGTCATGGCCCCATAGACGGTCTGCCTCTGGACCTGGAATCGCAAGCCGTGGCGCGCGCATACTATGATCGCCCAAATCCTGGTCGCATGGATCTCACCTTTGGCGGTCTGCGATGGGAGCGTACAGATAGTCAAGGCGTAAAGGTCCAGCCCGGAGGCTGTTATTTTTCCCAAGACAATGCTTTCTTGGACGGCAATAACAATCTGCATCTAAAGATCACCAAAGTAGGTAGCGATTGGTTTTGTGCCCAGATCATTCCCGAGTTCCACGATCTGCAATACCCTCCGCCCACCTACGGCTACGGGACCTATACCTTCAGCCTGGCAAGCGCGGTTGATAACTTGGATCCGAACGTTGTATTGGGGCTTTTTACCTGGTCGGACGATCCAGCGTATGCCGATCTAAGCCTATCGACATCACCTTGGACGAACGATCCGAATGGGGCCAGCTGCATGGGTACCAGCGGAGTCTGTCCCAGCCACAGCGAACTCGACGTGGAGTTCTCTAAGTTTGGCCAGGCCGGCAACCGCAATAACGCCCAATTTTCCGTGCAACCACTCACCAACAATGGCGCGGGCGATCCGTTCATTATGCCGCCGGGATACAACAACTCAACTGCGATTATCTATTGGTTTCCCGACGGCATAAGTTTCAAGGTACAGGACCAGAATGGGGTGGTCCTCGCAAGTTACACGTACCCAGGCCCCGTACCGCCTCCCGCGGACAATGGTGGATGGGCCGGGTTGTTTCCAAGCCCGCAACAAGCACGGCTGAACCTTTGGTTGGTGGGAGGAAACCCACCCATGAGCGGCCAGGAGGTTGAGATCGTCGTGAGCAACTTCACCTACACTCCATACACTCGATGATCTCGTAGCTTTCGCCGTCGGGGTCGGAAGGAGTCTCGCTAAAACACGGTTCTGTGACGAAAGTCCTCGAACCCGTTCCGCGAGAGGTGTATCCTTTGCGTTTGTGCTGGGAGGTCTGCGCCAGGGCGTTGGCCCTCTCCTGCACGCATATTGCTGTCACGGCGATCGGCTTGCGCAATCCGCACTCGTAGCTCATAGTTCGTATCGCAGGCCGCGCTCTCCACGGAGGCCACATGGCAACCAAAGTTACGGAAGAACCGATCCTCATCCATACGGAAACCGCCAACCTGGAAACCGATCTCGCGCTGGAGTTCCTGCGCGTGGTCGAAGAAGCGGCCATCGCCTCAGCCAAGACCATGGGTCAGGGCGACCGCAAGCACGCCGATCAAGTCGCCACTGAAGCGATGCGTGGCGTGATGGATTCCGTGCCGATGGATGGCACCATCGTGATCGGCGAGGGCGAGCGCGACGAAGCGCCCATGCTCTACATCGGCGAGAAGGTTGGCAAGCGCGATGGCGGCAACTACCCGGCGGTGGACATCGCCGTCGATCCGCTGGAGGGAACAAATCTGTGCGCCACCGGCTCTCCGGGCGCCATTACGGTGCTGGCGGCCTCGGAGAAGGGCGGACTGCTGCACGCGCCTGACTGCTACATGGAGAAGATTGTGGTGGGGCCATCGTGCAAGGGAGTGGTCGATCTTGAGGCCCCGGTGTCGCACAACCTCAACGTGATTGCCAAGGTGCTGAGCCGCCGCGTGGAAGACCTGGTGATCATCATCCTCGACCGCCCGCGCCATGAGAAGCTGATTGCCGAGATTCGCAAGGCGGGTGCGCGCATCCGGTTGATCTCCGATGGCGATCTGTCGCCGGGCGTCGCCGCTTCCATGTTGGGCTCAGGTGTACACGCGGTCATGGGCACAGGTGGAGCTCCCGAGGGAGTAATTACTTCGGCTGCCGTCCGTTGTCTGAATGGCTACATGGTCGGTCGCTTGGTGGGCTACACACCCGAGCAGGCCGAACGCATGAAAGACATGGGCATCAGCGATCCCAAGCGTATTTATACCGCCAACGAGCTGGCGCCGGGGACGAACATCGTCTTCGCGGCAACCGGAGTCACCGACGGTCCGCTGCTCAAGGGCGTGCGCTTCTTTGGAGATGGGGTTCGCACCTCGTCGCTGGTGATGAAGCTCAACAAGAGCAAGGTCCGGTTTATCGAGACCGTGCACGTGGACAAGCGGCCCGACGTGAAGGTCCGGATTCCGGAGCGCTAGGGTTACGCTGGTCGGCAGGCCTTCCAAACGGGGAGGCCTGTTCTTTTGTTGCCGAATCCCACGACAGAAGCGTAAGCACGTTACGTGCCATAGCTGCCCGATAGGGGCTTTGGCGGGCAGTTCCATTGTTGTTCCCAAAGCCAGGCAACCCGTCATTTTCTGCTTGCTTCTGTTAGAAGAGGAGTAAAATTAGGTTAGCAAGGAATGTAGCTGCGGATGGAATCTTCCATCCGGAGAGGCCTTTGCATGAACGTCCATATCAGCTACAGGATTTCCAAGACTCCCGACCTCGAAAAACTAATCAATCAACAAGTGGAAAAGCTGGGCCGATACCTTCAGGTGTTTCGCCCGGATCTCGTGCACTTAAAGGGAAGTGTCGAAGAAAACTCGGCGCGCGAGGGAATCGTGGTGTCGCTGAACCTGCGGTTGCCCTCGGGGCAGATGACGGACCGTGAGAGCAGCGCGACGGCAACGAGCGCGATCAAAGCTGCGTTCGAGGCGTTGAGCGAGCAGGTCAAGAAGCACAAGGAACTGCTACGCAACCATCACAAATGGCCCCGCAGGCAAGGGCCGGAAGGGGTTGGGCCCGGCACGGTACCGTTTGAGCAGACGATTGCCGCGGTCAAGGCTGAGACCGTTTCCGTGAGCGACATTTCCGACTACGTCGATGTCGACCTGCCGCGGCTGAAGCTGTTCATCCAACGCGAGCTCGATTTTCGCGAACGCGAGGGACAGATTCCGCCTGGCCAGATCGCGGTGGACGAGGTAGTCGGCGAAGCGATCGCCGAGGCCCTCAGCGAACAGTACGACAAGCCAGAGCGCATGAAGCTGGAGCCCTGGCTCTACCGGCTGGCGAAGCAGGCAATCGAGAGGATCAATGTCGAGAACCGGGGAGACCAGTACATCTCAGCGGGAGATGCGGTTCCCGATTCTAGCGCCGATACTCCTGAGGAGCTGGCGGCACGTCGCGAATTGATCAGCCTGGTGGAGACGACTTTGCGCGATGCGGGCCATCATGAGCGGGAAGCCTTCATCCTGTACACCATCGAAGGTTTCACGCTGGAAGAGATCGCCGACATTACCAACCGCAGGGGAGAGGAGGTGCGAGCGTCCATTCGCAGGGCGCGCGAGCATCTGCAACGAGCCTTGCCTATCACAGACCCTCTGAAGGAAAAGCTCGTGGAGTATTCCAGCAGCGCCTGACCGAAGGCGCAGTTTTGTACGTCTAATGAATAGCAAATCAGAAATGAGGAGGGCGGAATGATTACGCGTGACGACATCCGGGAGTTGGCAAACTTTCACTCGCCGGAGGCTTGCGCAGTTACGTTTTACTATCAGCCCACGACGCCGCTGAACAAGTCGCACCGCGAAGATACGATCCTGCTTAAGGACCTGGTGCGCAATGCGCTTCGCGAGGCACAAAGAAAGGGAAGAAATGGCGGTGCGCGCGCCGACCTCGACCGCATCAACGGAATGGTTGAGATGCTGCGCGGTAACGGGGGAAAGGCCAAAGCGATATTCGCCTGCAGCAAGCGGGGATTCTGGCGGGAGTTCGATGTTCCTGCGCAGTTACCCAAGACGAACGTCCTGCTTAATCAGCGCTTTCATCTTAAGCCGCTGGCCGCAGTGCTCGATGGCGTGCACCACGTATGCGTAGTGCTGGTCGACCGGGCCAAGGCGCGCATCTTCGAAATCGTAAACGAGGACGTGGTCGAGAAGCTGGACTTCGTCAACGAACTTACGCGGCGCGGCAAGAGCGCCGGATGGGGCGGCTATGATGGCGGGCACGCCGAGCGCAGGCAGATGAACGAGACCATGCAGCATTTCAAGGTCATCGCCGACTACATTGAACAGTATTTCGAGCACGGCCAATGCGACCGGCTGGTGATCGGTTGCCATGACGACATCTGGTCCGAGTTCCATCCTCAACTGCACTCCAATGCCCGGCAGCGCCTGGTGGGACATTTCCGCATCGATCCCAAGGCGGCCACGCCGGAGCAGGTGAAGGAGATGGCGCTGCAGCGGCTTGCGGAATACGACGCCGGAGTAAAGCAGGGTTTGATCCGCGAGGTGGTTGGCGAAGCCCATCGCAACGGGCGTGGCGCAATCGGCCTGCGGCGGGTCTTGCGCTCGCTGGAAACCGGCGAAGTGCAGACCCTGCTTCTCGGCTCCAATTTCCTGGCCCCGGGTGTGAAGTGTTTCAACTGCGGCCACATGGACATGCATGTTGCCCCAACGTGCGTGGTTTGCGGGAAGGAGAACACGGAACTCGAAGACATCGGCGATGCCATCGTTGGTCACTCGATTCGCAGTGGCATTGAGATTGTTTACATTGCCGACGACGAGGAGTTCGACCGCGTTGGCCGGATTGCGGCATTGCTGCGCTTCCGCGCCGACCAGAACACGGCGGTGAAGGCAGCCAGCTAACCAAAGGAAGCAATCACGACGAAGGCACAGCTATGCGCTGTGCCTTTTTGTCGAGACGCCCCCGGCGAATCGCTCCGTGCTATCCTGCTTGGCCGTTACTGATTCGTCCGGGAGAGGATCATGAAATTCACCCGTCGCGACTTCATTGCCACAACCGCCGTCGGTTCTGCGTCCCTCGCGCTCGACTTGGACGCGCAGCAGAAGAAGCCCGATAACGGCGCCTCATCGACATCCGCTCTGCCGAAGAAGCCGGTCATCATTTGCGCCCACAACGGCTACAACTACCTGGATCGCGGTTACGCCGTGCTCACCAGCGGCGGTGACACGCTGGACGCCGTTATGCAGGTCATCACTGGACCGGAAGACGATCCCAACGATACGAGCGTGGGCCTGGGCGGGCTGCCGAACGAAGACTGCGTGGTCCAGCTCGACGCCTGCTGCATGCACGGGCCGACTCGGATGGCGGGCGCGGTGGCCGGCGTGGAAGCGATCAAGAACGTTTCGCTGCTGGCGAAAGCCGTGATGGAGCACACCGGACACGTGATGCTGGTGGGTGAGGGCGCGCAAAAGTTCGGCTTCAAGATGGGCTTTCCGCGCGAAAACCTGCTCACCGAAGACTCGCGGAAGATCTGGCAGTTGTGGCGCGAAACCATGTCCAACGACGATTGGTGGGGACCGGGACTGGCCAGCCCGAAGTTCAAGTTCCCCCAGAACGGCGGAAACGACCAGTCAGAACTCCAGGAAGAGCGCATGCACAAGATCGAGGAACTCGCAGCCAGGCTCGGCATCGAGCCGGAGTTTCGTATGGCGGCGATTGAGTGCGTGCTGAAACCGCCGACCGGAACCATTCACTGCTCCTCGGTGAACGAGAAGGGCGAGATGTCGGGCGCGACGACGACCAGCGGTTTGGCATGGAAGATCTCTGGTCGCGCGGGCGATTCGCCCATCATCGGCGCTGGGAATTATACCGATCAGGACGTCGGTTCGGCGGGCGCGACCGGTAATGGCGAAGAGAACATCAAGGTCGTCGGCGGCCATACCATCGTGGAGAACATGCGGCGGGGCATGTCTCCGCAGGAAGCCGGACTCGATACGCTGAAGCGCATCGTCCGCAACTACAACGGCAACATGGAGAAGCTGGCGTATGTTGACATGAGTTATTACATCCTGCGGAAAGACGGCGCGTACGCAGGCGTGTCGCTGTGGAGCGGTTCCGCCGAGCATCCGCGGCGCTTCGCCGTGCACGACGGCGACGGCAAGCGCTATGAGAACGCGGTCGCGTTGTTTCAGGGACAATCACTGGGCTGGCCGCCAATGCCGGGAAAGAAGAGACTAAGCCCGGAGCAGAAAGGGTTCTAAACAATGCTGACACAAACCGAGGCTGACCAGTTCATGGCCATGGAAAAGTGCTTCCTGCGCCCTCCGGCGGCTATTGCCATTCCTCCAGGCGCGGATGACACACATACGAACTCGCAGGTCCTAATGACAGAGAAAAGTTCTTACTGGACGTTTGGCGAGGGACGTTCCGCCTTTCGAAGCTGAGATTCCAGAACAGAGTGCGAACCGTCGTCGTTCTGGTGCGGCTCGATGTGGACGGAGCACCTCATACGAATCCAGATGGAGAACAGCTTTCGGGCACACATCTGCACTTGTTCAGAGAAGGCTACGACGACAGATGGGCATTTCCAGTGGATCCCGGCAAGTTCAGCCTGCTAAGTGATCCAGGAATGACATTCCAGGACTTCTGCACATTCTGTAACATTGAGTCGCCGCCTCCAGTGCAGGGAGTGATCGCATGAATCGGAACGAGTGCCAGAAGCTAATTGACGGCTACGTGAGTTGGCTGCGTCAGGGACTCTCGGTGGAAGAGGTGGGTGAGGCCTGCGAGCTAACCACTCCGTTTCTCGACCGCCACAATGATCACCTTCAGGTGTATGCCACGAGGCGCAATGGAAACATTATTCTGTCCGACGACGGGTACATCCTTTCCGATCTGAGAACAAGTGGGCTTGAAGTGGACACTCCGAAGCGGAAAATGGTTCTTGACAGCGTGCTCAAAGGTTTGGGGGTCCGCGCGGAAAATAACCAATTGATGGTAGAGGCATCAGCAAGCAATCTTGGACAGAGGCTACATTCCCTTGTGCAGGCCATGCTCGCTGTCAACGATATGTTCGTGATGGCCCAGCCCCGGGTCGCCAGTTTCTTCTTTGAGGACGTACGCAATTTTCTGGACAGCCATGACATTCGCTATACAGCTAGGGTAAAACTCGCCGGAAAGAGCGGCTACGATCATGGTGTGGACTTCTTGATTCCCAAATCACGGAAACGACCGGAGAGAATTTTGCAGGCCATCGCCACCCCAAAGAAAGACAATATTTTCGGCTATCTGTGGACTCTGAGTGATACCCGAGCCGCCCGTGCAGGGGAATCCGATTCGGAAGCGGAGGCTTACGCATTCTTGAACGATCAGGAGCAGGCTGTTGGGGGCGACGTTATAGAAGCTCTCAGCGCTTACGATGTTACCGCTGCATTCTGGTCGCAGCGTGCCGAGTATGTCGATGCACTAGCCACCTAGTTGGGGGCGCCGCAAAGACATTGCCCTTCTAAACCGCTACTGTGACAGTCGTCTCGGTGCGCGTGACTGGCCGGTAAAGTGTGTCCCGTTCGAAGGGAATACGACCGGCCTCGGTGATCAGCCGGATCAAGTCCTGGCGGCGCAGCATTTGGGGGGTCGTCGCTCCGGCGTCGTGGTAAATCTTCTCCTCCACGACGGTGCCGTCAATGTCGTCAGCACCGAAGCGCAGCGTGATCTGCGCCATCTTTGGTGTCACCATCTGCCAATACGACTTGATGTGCGGGAAGTTGTCGAGCACCAGCCGCGAGACCGCGATCTGCTTGAGGTCCAACATGCCAGTCGTTTTGGGAAGATGCTGCAGCGGTGTGTTGTCGGGATGAAACGCCAGCGGGATGAATGTCTGGAATCCGTGCGTGTCGTCTTGTAGCGCCCGCAGCTTGAGCAGGTGGTCAACACGGTCTTCGTCGTTCTCGATGTGGCCGTACAACATGGTCGCGTTCGACTTCAAGCCGACTTCATGCGCCGTGCGCGCGAGCTCGAGCCACTGGTCGCCATCAATCTTGTGATCGCAGATGATGTGCCGCACCCGATCGGAGAAGATCTCCGCGCCCCCGCCGGGCATGGAGTCGAGCCCGGCATCTTTCAACTTGACCAGCACCTCGCGCGGCGTCATCTTGCCGATCTTGGCGAAGAAGGCGATCTCGACCATGGTGAACGCCTTGAGGTGCACCTGCGGGAAGCGCTCCTTCAAGCCGGCGATGAGGTCAGGGTAGTACTGGAACGGCAGATCGGGATGCAGCCCGCCGACGATGTGGAACTCGGTGATCGCCTCGGTGTAGCCAGAAGCGGCCGTGTTCCAGACCTCTTCCAACGCCATGGTGTACGCGCCGGGCACATCCTTCTTGCGACCGAAGGCGCACAGGCGGCAGGCAGCCACACAGACGTTGGTGTAGTTGATGTGCCGATTGACGTTGAAGTAGGCAGTATCGCCGTGCATGCGCTCGCGAACATGGTTGGCCAGCCATCCGATCGCCAGAATGTCGCCTGAGCGATAGAGCGCAACCGCATCGTCAGCCGACAGACGTTCCTGCGCCATCACCTTGTGGTAAATGGGCCTCAGCCGCGAATCATCGGTCTGGAAGGGATGGATATGCTTGGCGGTGGCCGTTTGCGAAGCGGTGGACATCCCGTACATCATAGCGTACTTATTAACTCAAATCTGCGTTGGTCCGCGCAAACTGCGGTTCAAACGGTTCTCACCGCCCCAGCAGTAGGTCTCCCGCGATGAAGAACAGGAACGCCATGGAAACCAGGCCGTTCATGGTGAAGAATGCGGCGTTTATCCGACTGAGGTCGTCGTGTTTCACCAGCGAGTGCTCGTAAATCAGCAGCAGCGCGGTGAAGACCACGCCCGCAATGGCAATCTTGCCCAGACCAAAGGCTGCCACCATCCATGCCAGCAGAAGCACTGTGATCACGTGAAACAGGCGGGCGGTTACCAACGCCTTACGAATGCCGAAAGCCTTAGGTACAGAGTAGATATCGGTTGTGCGGTCGAATTCATAATCCTGGCAGCTATACAGGATGTCGAATCCTGCTCCCCAGAAAACGACTGCCGCGGTCAGTATCAGAATCCGTGAATCGAGCGAACCCCGGACCGCGATCCATGCCGCAGCCGGCGCGGTTCCCATCGCGATGCCCAGCACCACGTGCGTCCAGCGCGTAAAGCGCTTGGTGAACGAATAAAGAAACACGACGGCTAGCGCCACCGGCGACAAATAAAACGCCAGAGGATTTAGCTCATAGGCTGCGAAGATCAAAATCGCGGACGACACCACCACAAACCAGGCCACGAATGACTTACTCAGCTTGCCCGCGGGAAGGGCGCGAACCCGGGTGCGAGGATTGGCGGCGTCAATCGTGGCATCCGCCAGCCGGTTGAAGGCCATCGCCGCCGAGCGCGCGGCCACCAGCGCGACGATGATCCAAATGGAGGTGTGCAGGTTGGGAATGCCGCGCGCCGCCAGCACTGCGCCCGTCAATCCAAAGGGGAGCGTCAGGACCGAGTGCTCCCACTTGATCATCTCAAGCGTGGTTCCAATGCTGCGAAGGATGGCCACGAAGCCATTCTAACGTTTGGGAAGAGGGTTCGGGAGAGCGACTAAGGAGGTCTGCGAAAGTAATGTCCTTCTGCGGGCTATGTGCGCTTGATCGCATTTGCTGTCTATCTCGAGGCTTGTCATTACGAGGTCGCCGAGGCGACCGAGGAATCTGCTTTTCTTCTCCGTGTGACGATGAGTGGGAAAGCGGATTCCTCACGGCCTGAAGGCCGTTCGTAATGACAATTCCGGGTTCGCGATGGGACATTGCTTTGTGCGGCAGGTAAACGGTTAACCCATACCCTGCGGCAAGGGACGCCGCGACCACTGTCGCTCCCAGGCTGGGACCGTAACGCGCTCGGCCACGAGCGCGGGTTTTCGCGCCCAGCAAACGAGGCGCGTACCGAAAGGCAGGTTTATGTAGCGGATCAGTTGCCGCTCGCAATCAAGCAGCATGACCATGCCTGCATTTGCCCAGGCTGGCGTTACAGCAGACGTCCGGTGCAGTGCTATGGACTTCTTGAAAATGTTCTTGCCGACCCGTTCGAGGATCGAAGGCAGAAACCCTATTGCCACCAGGTACGACACGCGGGAGATCTCGAAGCCGCAGTTGTTGAGCTTGCGCCGCAGCTCGCTGGCAGTGTAACGCCGCTGATGACCGCGCGCTTCGTCGTCCTCGCCCCAAAGAGATGGATACGCCGGAACTGTGAGGCACAACGATCCGCCGTCTTTCAGCACGCGGCGCAGCTCGCGGAGGGCGATGAGATCGTCCGGAAGAGATTGCAGAATGTCACCTGCGACAACGGCGTCGAACGAGTTCGACGCCAGTGCAAGTTCTTCGGAGCGGGTGCAGATCAGCTCCCGGCAGCCTTCTATTTGCCGGAACGCGAGCACGGGCAGGGAACTGTGGGCATTAAGAACGCGGATGAAGGTAGAATCCGAAAACTCCAGTTGCGCGCTGCAGCCGAAATCGAGAATCCGCGCTTCGCGCTTGCCGCGCACGGCTTGAGCTACTGCATCACGCAGCAGTTTGCGCCGCGCGAGGTACCACCACGAAGAGCCTTCGCGGCGCAGCGCCTCGAACTCGAGTTGAGCGTCCATCAAGCGGACCTCTTCGACTTCGTATGACTTATTGTACGAGATTTGCTCGCCATGATTGTTGATCAGCTACGCGCCGGCGCTGAACCCGCGCACGGCTGACTTAAAGTAATCCAGCGACGTACTTAGGCCGGTGCGCAAATCGATAACCGGTGTCCAGCCCAGCAGACGCTTTGCTTTGCTGATGTCAGGGCAGCGCTGTCTGGGATCGTCGTGCGGCAGTGGCTCGTAGCGGATCTTGCTGCTCGATCCTGTAACTTCGAGCACCACTTGCGCGCACTCCAGGATGGTGAACTCGCCGGGATTGCCGATGTTCGTAGGCCCAGGCTCGTCAATCTTCGACAGCGCGAGAATTCCAGCGACCTCGTCGCTCACATAGCAAAAGCTGCGGGTCTGGGAACCGTCGCCATAGACGGTCAGGTCCTCACCTGTCAGCGCTTGCCGCATGAAATTCGAGATCACACGCCCATCGTTGATCTGCAATCGCGGACCGTAGGTATTGAAGATCCGAACGATACGCGTATCGACGTCGTGGTACCGTCGATAGGCCATTGTAACCGCCTCGGCGAAGCGCTTCGATTCGTCGTACACCGAACGCGGGCCGATGGGGTTCACGTTTCCCCAGTAACTTTCCTTTTGCGGATGCTCCAGCGGGTCGCCATAACATTCCGATGTAGACGCCAGCAGGAATTTCGCATTGTATTTCCTTGCCAGCTCGAGACAGTTCATCGAACCGAGCGAACCGACTTGCAGCGTTTCGATTCCGTGCTTTAAGTAGTCAACCGGACTGGCGGGCGACGCGAAATGGAAGACGTAATCTATCTTGCCGCAATCGAAAGGCTGGCAAACGTCCTGTTGGAGGAATTCGAAGCGCGGTTCGTTGCGGAGATGGGTCAGGTTCTCCATCCGTCCCGTCAGCAGATTGTCGGCGCAAACCACCGAGTGGCCTTCGCCCAGCAGCGCATCGCACAAATGCGATCCGATGAAGCCCGCTCCGCCTGTTACAAGTACACGCATAGTTCAGCTCCAATGATGCAAGGACGAAGTCCCAGACTACTGTGCACTAAGCGCCGCCGCAAGCTCTGTGACGCCGGTCATAGCGGCTGCCAGCAGCGCCTCGTATAATCGCGTGTCAATTGGACACCGCAGGACATCATGGCCGACCGTGAAGCAGACCTCTTAATTATTGGTGCAGGGATTGTTGGATTAGCAACCGCTCTCGAAGCCACGCGACGGCTTCCAGGCATGCGCATTCTCGTCGTGGAGAAGGAAGATCACGTCGCCGCCCATCAGACGGGGCACAACAGCGGAGTCATCCACTCCGGTCTCTATTACAAGACCGGCTCGCTGAAAGCGCGCAATTGTGTGGCCGGCGCCGCTTCCATGAAGCGCTTTTGCCAGGAGCAGGGAGTTCCATTCGAAGAGTGCGGCAAGCTGGTGGTTGCCACCAATCCCGAGGAAGTTCCCCGGTTGGAGCAACTCCATCAGCGCGGGATTGCGAACGGAGTGCCAGGACTGCGCATGCTCGACCGCGACCAGTTCCGCGAGATTGAGCCACACTGCGGTGGAATCCGGGCGTTGCAGGTTCCCACAACCGGCATTGTGGACTACACCGCGGTCGCGTGGAAATATGCCGAACTGATCGCGCAGGCCGGAGGCGAAATCGTTCTCGACGCGAAAGTGATAGGCCTGCGCGAAGAGGGACAAGGCAACATCGTCGAGACCAAGGCCGGCAATTTCCGGGCGCGTTACGTGATCAACTGTGCCGGACTCTACAGCGACACGGTCGCGCGCATGGCTGGCGTACAAACCGAGTTGGAGATTGTGCCCTTCCGCGGCGAGTACTACGAGGTGAAGCCGGAACGTCGCCACTTAGTGAAGGCGCTGATCTATCCGGTTCCTGATCCTCGATTCCCATTTCTTGGTGTCCACTTCACGCGGCGCGTGAACGGCAGTGTGGAAGCGGGCCCGAACGCCTTGCTTGCGTTGCGACGGGAGGGATACACCGGCACTGGTGTCGATCTTAGCGAAGCTGTGGAGACCTTGAGATTTCCGGGCTTCTGGAAGATGGCGCGCAAATACTGGCGGATGGGTTTGGCGGAGCAGTACCGCTCCTGGGTCAAAACTGCGTTCGTTAAGTCGCTACAGAAGATGGTGCCAGAGCTGCAAGAATCTGACCTGGCGCCAGGCGGCTCGGGAGTTCGCGCCCAGGCGGTAGACAGGAACGGAAACCTGCTCGACGACTTTCATTTTGTGCACAGCAAACGCATGATTCACGTCTGCAATGTACCTTCTCCGGCGGCGACCGCTTCGCTCGAGATCGGCAAGGAAATCGTCGACATGCTGGTCCAGCAATTCGATCTCTCCTCGCAGCGTGCTGAGGCCTTACTCTGAAGGGCGCGCCCGGACGCAAAGCACGATATGGCGATCATCGCCGGAACGTGCCCATATATTCGGCTTCTCCCAGGACATGGCCCTTCATCGCGGCGTCAAGTTCCTGTCGCGTTGCGCCGGGCGCGAGATCGAGCTTTGCATCGAGCGCGTAGAGGCGAAAAAAGTAGCGGTGCGTCTTTCCCGGTGGCGGACATGGCCCGTTGTAGCCGATCTTTCTGAAATCGTTCCGGCCCTGACGAGAGCCATCATCCAGTTGTTCGCGCTTCGCCACACCTTCAGGAAGCGAATGCGCGCCCGCAGGCAGGTTCCATAACACCCAATGCACCCAGGTTCCGGCGGGAGCATCCTGGTCATCCATGATGAGAGCAAGGCTGGCCGTCTTCGGCGGAGTTCCACTCCACTCCAGAGCCGGCGAGGCATCGGGTCCTTCGCAGGTGAATTTCTTCGGGATTTCAGCACCCGGTCCGAACCCTGAGTTCTTTACGGTGAATGCCACAGGAATACCTCCTGCAAATCCGTTTACCTCGTGCGCAAAAATAAGACCGATGGCCAACATCAAGAAGACCGCTAAAGATGCCTGCGTCCCTCTTCCTATTGTTGCGCACCTGAGTCGCGCTGCTGCGACATGCCGGGTTTGGGCTTCCAGCTTCCTCAAAGTGGCGATCCCAACGTGCGCCTGCCCGTTTGCATGTGCTGGTAACGCTCTTCAGCATTGAGGCTGCCGAGGCGTCGTTCGGCAGGGGCATCGCCATTATTGTAAGGGAAGGTGCGAAGCGCTGGCGCGGGTAGCAAGTTGCCGCTAATATCGGCGTGTAGTCCAGTGAAACCAACGGAGACTTCTCATGCCGGTTGTGATTTCCCTGCGCGATGTCATCGAAGCGCTTGATCTCCAGAGCGACGAATTGAGTTCGTATCTCGATCCCGATTCCGGCGAAATCATCACCTTCAACGAAGAGGAAGCCAGTATCGCTCAAGGTAGCAATTGGGATAACGCGCCCGATTGGATGCGCGCGTCGCTGCCGAAGATCAAACGGGCGCTGGAAGACGATCGCATATTGCCTCTGCCGGACCGGGTGCACATCGACGAGTGGCGGATGATGCAAGACTTCGCCGACCAACAGTGCGACTGCAATGTTCGCGCCAAGCTAGTGGACGCCGTCCACGGCGCCGGTGCTTTTCGCCTCTTCCGGCGAACCATCGCACAACTGGGCATGGAAGAAGTGTGGCACCAATATCGGGACAAAGCCATGGAACGTGTCGCCCGGGAATGGCTGGAGGAGAACAAGCTGAGATACCGGTGATTGGCTTACGGCGCGATTACACCAGGAATGCGGCGCAGAGCAGCGCGCCGAAGATCAGCGCTTGTGCGAGTTCGCTGAAGCCGAGCTTGTGCACATCCAGCGTCTGGCGGCCACGTACGAACCACAGCGTTCCACGAAACAGTACCGGAACAAATGCGAGCGCGACCGGAGTTGGAAAGAAACTGAAGCGGCACGCGGCAAGAATGGCGCCGATCAGGACAACCTGTCCAACGAAGAAGGCGATTCCTTGTTGCAGCTTTTCATCCATCGTGGCTGCGCGGCTGGAACGAATGCGAACCTGCACGAAATGAATCTGGTCGCCAGCAAACAACCAGTTTGCGAGCCAGAGCGCGAGAGCAACCTGGTCGAGTTTGCCGGTAGCGACGTAGTACGCGCCCGCCGCCGTGGATGTGAGTCCGATCGCGCCGATGACTTGCGCCGGCATTCGGCCCTTGCGTCCAAGCCTCTTCACAACAGCCTGCATCGCGAAGGCGAGGGCCGCAACCGCACCGATCAGCAGCAGTCCGCGATTGCGGCCGTTCCACAACAGGGCTGCAATGCTGGCTATGGCCAGCGTCGCGATGCCGGCAATCATTCTGAGTACGAAAGCGCGTTCCGTTTGCGTGTGCGCCTTGATGGCCGAAGTTCCGAGCCAGGCCTCGACCGGCGTGCGCAGCCAGAACAGGGACATTGCGGCAAGAATGAAGAGCGTGAGCGAGCCGCTGTTGATAGCGGTATGCAGTGCCACCACGGCACCCGTCGCAAGCGGAACCAGCATCATGCCCCACGCTCCATGCTCGCGCGGCAGGACCATGGTCCGCAGACGTGAACTCGAAAACGGGGCGGCGTTTGCTGACATGCCGTGATCGTAGCTCGCGCCGGAGCGATTGGCTATGACCGAAGTCATACCTGTGGTTTGCCGATGGCTGCTTCGCGAATCATTTTGTTCGAGGTTCCCGGCTCGTAAACGCAGAAGGGCTCTTCGGCCAGGAAATCTCCGGTGGCGGCGAAGGCGCGGGCGCGGCATCCCATGCAGACGTGGCGGAACTCACAGCATCCGCACTTGCCTTTTAGGTTGTCGTCATCGCGCAGTGCTTCGAACACAGTGGAGTTGTTCCAGATTTCAGCGAAGCTTTGTTTGCGCAGATCGCCGGCCAGCGCGGGCAAATATCCGCAGGGGAAAACCTCTCCTTCGTGCGAGAGGAAACAGACACCGGTTCCCGCCAGGCAACCTTTGGTCATAGCGTTCATGTCGCCGGGATGGCCGCCAGTCGGGGCCCCCGACGAGTGCCGGTTTTGCACTCGTTGGGGTGATCCGGGATGTCCAGTGTGTCCGACCGGCGGCCCGCCGCCCGGCTTCAGGGAGATTCCAGTCGAGCCCGGCATGGTCATCTCTGTCGGGCCAATCTCGTTGGAACTTGACGGCTTGGGCGCAGGCTGCTCGCGCCCTGCAAGGCGGTCGGCGGCGCGGCGCTGGCGCACAACGCGGAAGTAGTGCGGCGCGCACGTGGCCTTCAACTCGATGCCGCCCTCGAGCGATTGATCGTAGAACCAGTTCAGCATCTGTTCGTATTCTTCCGGCGGCACCATCTGCTCGGCGGCAATATCCACGCCGCATCCAACAGGCACCAGAAGAAACGTATGCAGCGCGTCTGCGCCAAGCTCGCGTGCGAGCTCGAGCACAGCGGGCAATTGATGCGCATTGTGGCGCGCAATCGTCGTGTTGATCTGCACGGAAACGCCGATCGCTTGCAGGTTCTTCATGCCGTAAATGGCCGCATCAAACGCGCCGGGGATTCCGCGGAACGTATCGTGGGTTGTAGCATCGGAGCCATCGAGCGAGATGGAGACGCGCTTAATGCCCGCTTTCTTGATCTTCGCCGCGACTTCTTTGGTCACCAGCGTGCCGTTGGTTGCCAGCGCGGTCCGCAGGCCGCGGCTGGTCGCATATTCGGCGAGCTCGAAGATGTCGGCGCGGTAAAGCGGTTCGCCGCCGCTGAGCACAAGGATGGGATTTCCGAAGTCGGCAATCTGGGAAATGATGTCGAGCGCCTTCTTGGTCGGCAGATCGTTCGGCGACATTAACTCCGTCGCGGTGGCACGGCAATGGATGCATCGCAGGTTGCAGCCCTTGGTGACCTCCCAGAAAATCAGCCGCGGCGTGTATTCCTTTTTCGCCGGATTCGGGGTCCCCAACGAGTCCCGGGTTTGGACTTGTTGGGGTGACTGTGAACTGCCCTTGCCTTGTGTCATTGTCGTTTCCTCTCCCCGCTCTTGCGGACTGCGGCCCATTCCTATGCCTCCACGATAGGATTTTCACAACCCAAGAGGCCGTGAGTGGCATCACCACGGCTTGTGATGTTAGTCACTTCGCCACGAATCCACCGCGAAACGCTCCGTGGAAAATCATTCACCACGGAGACACCGAGGACACGGAGTTTTGGGTTTCCATAAAACTCTCCGCGAGTCTAACCGAGTCGAGCGGCAACACGGGTCACGCTCGTCGCCGAACCTTGCTTCCGCCGGTGCGACGGAATCAGCGCCTTTTCGAATTGTAATTCCCTTCGCTGTCTCTCTTGTCCTCCCCTGCTCCGCTCTACGTGCTTTCAATATCTTGACGCACAAATGTGATGCAAAATATTGATTCTACAGCTAGTTATAGACAAAATATAGAGCGCGTTAGACCTACGAGTCTGCGTGAGAACTGTGCCGCCCCTTGCAGGGGCTCAGAGAATAAAGCCTTGCCTTCCCAGCGCTTGCGCGCTGGGCTAAACTGAGTCGCCCCTGCGGGGCTTTTCCTTGGTGCTTTGTACCACCATCGCAACCCAAGGTTAGTTCTCCCGCACACTCTAACGGGGCTCGGCTCAACCTCCCGCACTCTACGCCCGGGCTTGCTCAAAGATGGCACGTGCTGGGGATCCCGCAATCCGCCCGGGGCTAACATGATGGCCGCCCCCTGCGGGGCTGGATTTGCGACACGTTTCGGCCCTCATCGCCGACCGCACATTCACAAATCGAGTACTCACCCAGACTCCTACGACGCGTCTTCCGCCCCTTCCTCCTGCTGGATAGGCTCACCTTGCGGAGCCTTCTTTGCGCCTTCGCCGAGCGCCACAGCCTCCTCCACTCCCGCGAGCGCAACACCACCGCTCGCCGTGGCCTCCCGACCGGCGTTAACGGACTCCGCGCTGCTGTGCAGCGATGCCGCCGTGCTGACCGGGGATGGTTCCTTTTTCTGCGCCTGGACATTGCGCCGCGCGGCCTCCAGGATGCGGCGGGCCCGCGCCAGCTTTTCTTCTTCGCGGCGCAGCCGCCGCTGGATTTTGCCCGCCAACTGGAGGGCCCGACGCTGACAGGCTTCCGGGTCACGCGCCAGCAGATCTTCTAGGTCAACGTCGTCCTCGGTCACCAGCTCCTCGCCCTCGAGCGAAATCGTGACGGGCGAAGTTACCGGTGGCGGAAAGGCCTCCTCCGGCGCAGTGTCCACGTCGAATCCCTCAGGCAGGCCGTGCTCTTTTTCAAAGCCGGGCCACGTGGTCTTCCCGACATTGTTGAATGGGCGAGACTCTTCCCAGACCTCCTGCGGCAAGCGCACGTTGGCGCCAGCCTGTTGCAAGCCATAGAGCATGACGCCGCCGAGGCGCCGGTCGAGTTGCCCGCTGGCCAGCGCGTCCAGCACCTGCTGGATGCCTACCTGTACGGCGTACAGATCTTCCAGCGGCGGTAGTTCCAGGCGCCAGCGCTCGCTGCGCGCGCGGGCCCGCGCCATCTTCAGGCGGCGTCCTCGTATGCCCAGGTGAAAGTGACAGTAGGTGCGGTCGGTCACCGCCGCCGAGCCGCAGCGTCTTCCATTTTCCTTGATGTGATGGCAGATCGGGATGACGACCTTCTCTTCCTTGACGGGCTTGGGTTCCCAATCGGTCACGCCCAACTCCCGCAGCCTTGCTTCGCGGGAGACTAGTTTTTCTTTTGCTTCCTTGAGCTGAACTCGCAGCTCCTCATAACAAGGTTCAGACATAAATGCTCCTTGGTAAGAATGTGTGCGTGCAATCGCATTGGCTGGCTCTCCCGGGGATTGTCATTACGAGCGAAGCGAGGAATCTGCTTTTCTTCTGCCGTGTTGCGATGAGTGGGGAAGCAGATTCCTCACGGCCTGAAGGCCGTTCGTAATGACAACTCGGGGCTAGCTCTTGGCCAACCAGAGACACACGTATTGTTGGGAATCAGGCAGCGGATCGCGCTGCGCGGGATGCACGATGGGCCACGCGACGGCCGGACGCCGGAAACGGGTCGAGGGGCGACCCGTCACGATTCGCATCCGCAGTCCGCAATCCCGCTGGGCGGGACGGCCCTCAACTCCGACGCCTGGGACCGCGGTTAGCGAGTGTGGCGCAGCCGTGGCGCGCTAGATCGACGGTAGTCATTCGCTACGTGGCATGTCAACAGGAAAGTGCTAATGAGGCTAGATAAACGTGCCCGTTTCCCGAAACGGGAACTGGAATGGTTCGAGAGAGGGTGCAGGTCTGTATTGCTGCGCGCTGTTTGCCGTAAAATGTCCAGAGGCTAGAGCCATGGCGAATCCCACTATTACGATCCCAGTCGAACGGCAAACGGCGCTCGCCTATGAGGCCGCTGCCCCAGAGGACAAGAAGAAGATTCAGGCGCTGCTAAGTCTTTGGCTGCGCGAACTGGCCACGGGTGGATCTCCTTCCCTCCAGCAGGTTCTCGACGAAGTCGGGAAAAAGGCGAAGGCGAGGGGACTCACGCCGGAAATATTGGATTCGCTGCTGAAGGGCGCGTAATTGCGCTGCGTCTTCGACAGCAACGTTTTCGTGAGTGCGTTGCTCCTGCCCGGCTCGAAGCCTCGTCGGGCCGTTGATCTGGCTTCGCGAACAGGCGAAATCCTGCTCTCCTTTGCGGTGCTCGCAGAACTCTACGACGTTCTAAACAGAAAGCAGTTCCGTGGCTACGTGGAGGAGGAAGACGTCCGTAATTTTCTGGCGGCCCTGACGCGTGAGGCCCAATGGATCGAGGTGGACGTAAAGATCGCGGCTTGCCGTGATTCGAAAGACGACAAATTCCTCGAACTTGCGGTGAGTGGTAATGCGACACACATCATTACAGGCGACTCCGACCTTCTAGTCCTCAATCCCTTTCGAGGCATCCAAATTGTCACGCCTCACTCATTCTTAGAGTCGCGGTTATAAGAAGATGTGCTGGGCGCCCGGCTTAAGAGAAATATTGTGCTTGGCGGGATATCTGGAAATGGTATATAGTGCCGGGCCGGCGGCTAGAACGGAAATCCCGGCTAACGCGGCATAGTCCAGCCGGATGCCGAAGGAGCGTGTTATGCGACAACTGAAATGGGTACTGGCGTGCGTCTTCCCCGTGCTCCTGGTCTGTAGCCTGGCGATTCCGATGGCGGCACAATCGCTCAATTCCCGGCAGCAGTTTCTACAGGACCCTCCGTCCTATTGGGATGACCCGGTGAATTGGAAGCAGCAGTTTGTACCGGACTCGTGGGCCTTTTGGAACGATTCCAAGAATTGGACTACCAATTACGGACCGGCCTACCGCGACACGACCATTAACGGCTCGCAATTTTTGGCGTGCTCGACGCAGTTTGCCTACTGTTTTAATTCCGGTCCCGAGCCATTCCCCTGTGTGCTTTCGCCCGACGGCCGCTCAGCCAACTGCCAATGCCCGGTTCAGACCAAGACCAATTACACGCTGATGACCGCAATTCTGAATTATCCGGTCTACCAAGCGACCGTTCAGGCTTGTGGTCCGGACGGTTCCAACTGCATGCCAACTGGCAACACCGTCGCACCGGTTTGTACTTATCTGCCTGGTGGAGCCCTCATCCCTGGTTCGAACGTAATCTCCACCTTCGCACCCGAAGCGCGCTTGGCGACCTTGAAGGCCATCGAGAAAGGTCCGGTGGGGGTTGCCACCTGTCCGAAAGGGCCTTACGCCGGCTGTATGACCGCGCCCTGCGAGCTTAACTCCGACGGTTCCACCGCTACCTGCAAATGTCCCGTGTTCAACGGCAGGTACCAACTCACGGGAAGCTCGGGCGCAAACGCCAATTGTTCCTTGGGCGGCGGTCTGGTATGGTCGGCCTCCTACAATCCGTCGTTGGACTCCAACCCTGACCAGTAAGTGATCGGATGGCAGCGGTTCGCATGGTGCCGGGAGCCCCACCCTTCGATTGCGCTCAGGGCAGGCTCCAACCTACGTTTGGTTGGGTGGGAGAGGTTACTTCCGCAGTTTTCAGTTCCTGACCGTCCGTTCGTACGGTCTCGATTCTTCCCACAGATTCGCAAGAAAAGCGCAAATGTGTAGAGCCCCCGGCTATTTCCACGCTACCCACCAGGACTCACTTGCCGAAGGAGCGTGACAGACTGTATCCCAGCAGCACGAGGTAAATGGCCGCAAAGGTCAGCGGGATCACCCGCTCCAGATGCGTAACCCCCGTATGGCGTCTTGCCTTTTGGTCATGAGCGGATTGCCACTCACAGCGGAACGGAGCCACGGGAAGAAAGCTCTCCAGTTGGTGAACGACCTTGTACTTGCCGGCGCCCAGGTTTCTGTAGAAAACCACGAGAGTGTACCAGGTGAAGGAGACCAGAAGACCCGCAACCGGAACAATGGCGAGCCAGAAGCCGCCCAGGTGCTGCGAGGAGGCAACGCCGAAGACGGTGAGCAGGAATGAATTGACCGTCAGCAGATAATTGCCGGTCGTGATCCGGCGGTCAGTGACCTTCTGGGACGACTCCACGTAAAGCTTGTACTGCTCCAAAAGATGCGCCTGAAAGCTCTCTCCATAGCTCGCCTTCGGATTGCTGAGGAGTTGGTCTGGCTGCCCCCGGTCTTCGCCCAGGCTCATGGTGCCCGGACCTCCTTCCCACCGCCTGCTTCTAGTTATACGCCACGGACGGGTGCCGGCGGGATGCCTTCAGCCGGCTGCCCCACCCTTCGACTGCTCTCAGGGCAGGCTCCAATCTTCCTTTGCTTCGCTGGGGTTTTCTATCCACTATCCACTAACCACTGCTCTACGGTCCCACTCCTCCACTGTGGCAATCGGAGCAGTTCACCGCGGTCAGGTCACCGATGTCCACCGGGTGCTTGAAGGGTTGGGTTGGCAGCGAGGCAATCTCTGTGCCGCTCTCCTGCTGCTCGATCACCGTGTGGCACGAGTTGCAGTCCTTGCTGATGACTTTGCCTTCCTTGCTCACGTGGTTGCCATCGTGGCAGCGGAAGCAACCCGAAAAGTACAGATGCCCGATGTTATTGGGATGGGTCTTCCAATTCACTTTCATGTAGGGAAAGAACGTGGTGCTATAGATGCGCTGCAGTTCTGCGACAGCACCCTTAATGCTGTCTCCCTTGGTGGACACAAGCTGCGGATACTTGTCCTGGTAGAACTTCGGAATCTTTTCGGCGATGGCCTGGCGGGCTTCGTCGCCGGACTTGTAGTCAGCCGTCAGCACCTCGACGCCCTGCTGTTTGATGAAGGGCAGCGTAGCATCAATGGCGCGCCCCGTAATCGCCCGATCGACCGATACATCCGGTGGCACATAAATGTGGGTCGGGCGGTTGTGGCAGTCGATGCAGTCCATGCGGCGTTTCTCGGCCTTGTCAATCTGTGCCTGGGTAGGAGCGCCGTCCTTCACCACATATTCAGCCACCCTGCCGGTCTTGTCTTCTATGCGCACCCAGGGAATCACCTGCCGCTGCTCATCGGTGGCGAAGTAGGTGACCTTGTTGTTGATGTTCATGTGCCAGTGGATGCCCTCACCGGCTTGGCCGAGGCTAGGGTCGCCGCCCCCGGTCTTGATCAGCATGCGGAGCACGCGCGGCGTGTTCTGCTCATCAGTGCCATAGTGGGTGAAGGTCTTGAGCTGTGCGCCCCAGAACTTCTTCGGCCAGTGACACTGCTCGCAGGTCTGCTGTGCGGGGCGAAGGTTTTGCACCGGGGTGGGGATGGGACGGGGATAAGTGCCGCGCAAGGTGTAATAAACCTGGCGCATGCCCGAAAGTTTGGACTTTACGTACCAGCTCGCACCCGATCCCACGTGGCATTCGACGCAAGCCACACGCGCGTGCGGCGAGGCCTCATAGGCCGTGAACTCGGGATGCATGACCGTGTGGCACAACTGGCCACAAAAATCCACCGAGTCAGTGAATTCGTAGGCCTGGTAGCTGCCGACGGCGCTTATCAGCGAGAAGATCACCACGAAGCTCAGAACAAAAGCGACCGTGCTGCGTTGCGCGGGATTGTTCAGGTCGAGCCTCGCGAAATGGAATGGCACGCCTACCGCGCGAAGCCGCCGCCGCCGCTCGATCACCATTCCAAGGGGCATCAGAATGAGCCCGAAAACCAAGAATCCCGGGCGCCACCATGTAGGCGAGGATCCCGACGTAGGGTGATGGGTGGCTGGCGAGGAGGTCAAGGATAACCAGCAAAACGATGTTGGCGAAGGCCACGCCGGCCAGCGCCAAACCGATCAGGCTGATGGGATTTCTAATGAGATTTTGCGAAACTGGCGGATGATCGCGTAGAGGATCCTTTGTCTGGGTGTCCTCGGTCATTTATCAGTTTTCCCTTCTTTGATTTCACCCCAGGGCAATCACGGACATGTGTTGCAAATCACAACAATAGAATCGTAGCGGAAAAAAGACAACCGGGCTCGCGCTCACCTCACCCCAAAGTTGTAAGAAGCTTCTCAGCCGGGTCTATCCCCTACTTCCGACTGCCCACAGTTTCGGCTTGCTCTTCCGTGGCCGCCTCGACCTTTTCCGTCTTTTCTTCGGAGCCGCCGGCCTTTTCGATCGCGATCAGATCCAGCGGGTGCTCATGCTCGTAATGTTCGATGGACATTTTGCCGTCGAGCCAAGCCCAATTCATGGGATAGGTATCGGGATCGAAGATTACACTGTACAGGTGCCACACGATGATGGCGAGTGTGGCCAAAATGGCTTCGTACCAGTGGATGGTGAGAGCAACGTCCACCCACCAGCCGGGTACGCGGTTGCCTACACCGACCTTGAACCAGGCCATCAACCCGGTGGCGGCCATCACGAAGATGCCCCAAACCAGCGCCCAGTATTCGGCCTTCTCCGCGTAGGTGAAGCGGCGGAACAAGGGACGCTGCTCACTGTGACCCAGGTAGTAGCGGAATGCGTCACGTACGTCGGTGACGTCCTTCCAGTCGGGCAGCATGTCCTTGAACAGTTGGCGACCGTCGGATGTGGTGATTAGGTACCAGACGTGGTAGAGGCCAACCGCGATCATCACAACACCAGCGGTACGGTGCACGACGCGGCGCACCGCCTCGTTGACAAAGACCATCGCCAGCCAGGATGACGGATAATGCAGTGCGAAGCCCGTGAGTACCAGAGTGAAGAAGCTGATGAGCAGAAGAAGGTGCTGGATGCGCTGCTCCAACGTCATGCGGAAGAGGATCCGCGGCTGCCCAATGCGATGCAGGATCAGCTTCTTGCGGAAGACGATCAGGTTGTGCAGCACCATGCCGCCGATGACCGCCACGATCATCCAGATATAAAACTTGCTGATGTAGGCGATGACCCTGCTGCCCACATCAGCTTTGGCCGGGCCCTGAGAATGCACCTTGAAGCTGATGAACTTGTCGTTGGCGCCGGGATGGCATTGGCCGCAGGTCTTCGCCAGGTTGGCATGGTTGATAGTCGAGCGCGGATCGCTCGAGGGCAGGATGTTGTGTACACCGTGACAACTGGCGCAATTGGCCACCGTGCTCGAACCCACTCGCGATGCCATCCCGTGATAGCTGGACAAGTAGGAGCTCACACGTCCGCCGGGGACGCCGAATTCCGCTGACAGTTTCACGCTGGCGTGACAGGCCGCGCAGGTATTCCCCACATTGCCGGAAGCGACCGCAGACTTGGGATCGTTGGGCGCCTTGATGCTGTGAATGCCGTGACAGTCGGTGCAAACAGGCGCAGCCCAGTTGCCGCGCGCAATCGCCTGTCCGTGGATACTCTGTACGAATTCCTGCTTGACGCTGTCGTGACACTTGGCGCACGTGGCCGGCACGTTGAGCTTGGCGATCGGCGACTTGGGATCGCCCGCGCCGAGGATGTCGTGCTCGCCGTGGCAGTCCGTGCAGACCGCGGCCGTGCCCGAACCTGCTGCTACTGCCTTGCCGTGCACGCTCTCTTGATAGGAGGTGAAGGGTGCCGAACTGACCCCACTCGACGCCATGACGAATTTCTGGCCGTGGCAGGCGCCGCAGGTTTGCGGAATATTGGTGCGAGCGACCTTCGACTTGGGATCGCTAAAGGAGAGTATCTGGTGAACGTTGCCGTGGCAATCCTGGCACTTCGCAACGTTGCCATTGCCCGCCGCTGCGGCCTTGGCATGGACGCCGTGATCGTAAGCCGTTTGCTGGTCGGCGTGGCAGGTGGCGCAGGCTGGCTTGGCGGGCGTGGGCTCGTGCGGAACGGCCTTGATATCGGTGTGGCAATCGGTGCAACCGAAGGCGCTGTGTATCGACGCCTTAAACTTTGCCTCATCAACCTGCAGGCTGACCTGCTTGCCGTTCTCGTCTTTCGTGAGACTGGGATCGTTATGGCAAGCCAGGCAGTCCTGGTTGCTCATTTTGGGGGCGTTCTTCGCCGCAGCCCCGGTCGAGAGCAGCAAGGCAACAAAGAGAACCAGACCGCAACGCTTCAAGAAACTCCTCGCTTTCCGCGGCGCAACCGCTGCGCCGGGTAACACTCAACGATGGCTGAGGAGGGTGTAAAGAGGCAATGAGTGTGCTCACAGGCGGGTGTGACAGAGGTCACGCCGCCATGTGCTTCTTACGCCATCGAGTGCGGGTGGTCACGCCGGCGTGGATCAGAAAGCGTAACGCAGCGCCAGCGTCGTATTGTTGGCGTGGAAGTAGCGCGAAGCGGTGGGTCCCACGAACGAACCCTCGCCGTATTGGTAATAATTCCAGCCGGCTTTGAACGTCACATTCTTGTGGACGTTGACATCCACCGTAGCCAGGGGTGACTGATAAATGGACGAAAGCGGCCCCAAGGGCAGCAGCGAATTGAACGATGTCGTATTGCCCTGGTTGTCCACTATGTTGTAGCCCAGGCGCATGGTGACACGCTCCAGGGGCGTGAAGGTGAGGGCTAAATAGCCATACTGGGTGTGCGTCTGGTACACGCCGTAGGTTTGCAGGAGGGTGCTATCGCCGAGACAGGCGACAGAGCCCGACGGAGGCGTCGAATCTTGAAAGCAGAGAAAGGTGTTCTGCTGTAGGGCGTCGAAGTTGTAGGCCATATCGAGTCCCCAGCGAGTGTTGGGCATAATCGTAGCGTTGAACACGGCGCTGTAGTTGTGCTGGTTGTAAGAGATGTCGGCGTTGTTGTTCTTGCTTTGCTGGAAAATCAGGTTGGCGCCCACGGTCAGCCACGGCCGCGGAGCGTAGGAGACGTTACCGGTGATGTTGAAGAAGGTTGTGGGATCGATGCGATAAATCCAGTTGTCAGCCCCGCCAACTTCCGCGTTGATATTGGCATGCAAGGTGCTTCCCTTGCGAAACCAGGCGCCCAGAACTTCGGAATAGCGGTTGATCTCGGTGGTCGGGCTGCCCCATGGCGCGAGCACTCCGCTGAAGGTACAACTGCCGTCAGGGTTCAGCGGGAGTCCCACGCAATTTCCGCGATTAGGAAGGTTGGGGTAGTAGATATCGCCCAGGGCCGCCTGATAGGTGTTTCCCGGCTGAATGATGTAGCGCGTCCAGTCGAAGGCCACGCGCACACCAAACCAATGCGTGATGTCGTACTGGAACTGGAAGTCGTTCTGCTTCATGTCCTGGCCGATCATGTTGACGTTGATTTCGTTCGTGATGTCGGCCGGCGAACTGGAGCTGTGCAGCAGGTTCGTGAATGGGAACATGGCTATAGGAGAGAGCAAGGTGGCTGAACCCGCGCTGGCAGCCGTGAAGTAACTGGACGTGAGATCCAAAAACTGTCCTGCCACACTGAAATTGCGGAAGCGAAAAGTCTCTACCAGCCGAATCTCGTCGTTGATGTGAAAGGTCGCCGAGACATCAGCGGAAGACGAATTCCATCTGGAGTTCGAGCTGCTGCCAGCCGTGGTGTAGCCCAGGTTGGCGGTCCGGCTCGAAAGCCCGCTGAAGGTTTCTGTCAGGGGCGTGGTGGAGTGCGCATGGCTGTACTGATACTGACCGTTGAAGTCCAGCCACTTCAGCGATGACGACCTCAGGTTGATCTGCTCGGTCGGAATGAACGTGTTGACGTGCTGGTCCAGGCCGTACCCGAAGTAGCCGTTGCACGAGGGATTGGCGATCCCGTTCTTCAGGGGCGTGGTGCACGGGCTGCCGCCGTTGAACCAGGGAAGTCCGAGGGTCACGGGCGTTCCGTTGGACAGCGGCCAGGAGTTGAAGTTGTTCAGGCCGTAGGTCGCGCCGCCGAAATAGTACTGCAGCATTTGGGTGTAGCTGAGCGTGGTCTTTTTATTCACGCGGAAGTCGGCGCCGAAGCGGTAGCCGTTCAGGGTGTTGTCCCAGTTCTGATTGGTGAGGGCGTCGGTGCCCTGGTGGACGCTGCTGAACGACGGCCCAATGATGCGGTTGCGGTTGTAATCCACGCGGAACGAAAGGCGCCGCATGGGAAAAAGGACCATGTCGAAGTTGTACAGGTTCTGCCGGTCGTAGTAACCGTGGGGCGAGTTCAGGATGGGGATAAAGGGTGAACCAGTCGGCGGATTCAGCGGGTTGGCAAACAGGTCGTAATTAAAGTAGTTCTGCATGTGCTGGTAACTGAAGTTCAAGTTGTACCAGCGGTGTTTGGCCACGCGCAGGCGAGCCGCCTGCTCGGGATCGCCACCCCATCCGAAGCTGTTGAGCGTTAGGGTATCGAAGATGTCCTCGTTGGTGAGCGACCGCATGGTAAGCGACTGCTCGAGAAGGCGCGCCCCCGTCTGGTAATTGACCAGGGTGTCGTACATCGGCTGGCTGCCGTTGACCTCAGTGATGCGCCCGCCGATTTCAATCGACTGCGTCACATGAAAGCCGCCAATGTCCTTGCCCTCTTCCGACGCTGGCTGCGAGCTGGCGGGAGGCGGCGTTTGCCCCGAAGTCTGTGCCAAGGCGCTGCCCGGCAAGAACAGGCAAACCGCGAGTAGAGCCAGCCCGAAGGAATAAGCGCCGAGACTCCGTTGACCGCCCATTGCCATACCTCCTATCTATCGGAAGAAGAAGGGATCGAAGTTGGAACCATGGATTTGCGTGTGACACATCGTGCACGCCTGATACTTGGTGGACTGGTCGTGATTCGGTCCGATAGGCCGACCCGCAGCTCCGTTCATGTTGGGCGTATGGCAACGGAGGCAAAGGAAATTGACGTTGTTGACCTGCAGCAGCCGCGGATTGGTCGAGCCATGCGGCGTATGGCACGAGAGGCAACGTTCGTCGGTCTTCACGGGAGCGTGTTCGAAGACAAACGGACCCATCGTGTCCGTGTGGCACTTGGTGCAGACCGCGAATTGACCCGCCGCGGCGCGCACCTGGTGACCCACCTCTGTGCCGTGAGGATTGTGACAGTCGCTGCACTGTATAAGCCCAACATCGACGCGATGACGATAGGGCCGGGCGAACTGGGCTCTTTGCGCGGCGTGGCACCCGTAGCACAGGTCAGTCTGCGGCTTCACCAGCAGGAAGTTGACGTCCTTGGAGCCGTGCGGGCTGTGACAGGAAGTGCAACTCACGCCGTTCGCAAGATGGGTGGAGTTGGCAAAGTTCTGCGTTTCCGGGCTGGACTGGTGACATCTGGTGCAGATCTTCGCGGTTTCAGCCGGACTCAACTTTTCGAAGCGGATGATCTTGGTGGGATCGCCACCGCCCTCAACGTGGGCCTGCGCCGGACCGTGGCAGCTTTGGCATCCGTGCTGACCGCCCTTCAGCAGGGCAGCGTGCGGAGTGCCGGCAAAGTGCTTCTCCCACACCTCCTGATGGCACGTCTTGCAAATTTCGGCTTCGGCGTACTGGCCGCCGGTCAAGCCGGGGAGCGCGGCGGAAGTCTGGGGAGTTGGGCTGCTGGCGTGCTCCTGTGCTTGAACCGTGATCATCAGGCAGCAAGCCACGAGGAGCGCCAACACCAATGGCGCGACCACTCTTCGGCGGTTGAGCATCATCCTGGCTCCTGAACAACTCTCTGCGCGATAGTCCAGAATCTGGACCAGCTCTTGTCAACAGCGGCAAAGCACGGTCCGGTCGCTCGATGATCTTCGTACCATACACCAAGTCAGGCGTGAGGTGAACACCACGCATGTGCCAGTGAATACGAATCAGCAAGAATTTCCTGTGCGTTGCGTAGCCGCAAGGACGACAGATTTTCAGACCACCATGGCGCGCCGATGGAAAACAATGCGCGGCTGGTGGGCGCGTATGCTACCGATGCTACGCACGCGTTCGTACGCGCCGTGCAGGTCCTGGCTTAGCATGTGCACGATCTGAATGCAGACCTCGGTGTGCTCGCGCAGGAACTTCATCAAGTCTTTTCTGCGGACGAAGACCACCTGGGAATTGTCCAGTAGTTCAGCCGTGATCTCGTAAGGCGTATTGGACAGGGCAGCCCCCAGTCCCAGAACTTCCCCCGGGCCTGCGACACGCAGGGTCAGGCGTCTCCCCGTTTCAGAACAGATGGAGAGCCGCGCGCGGCCATCGCACAGAATATAAATGCCACGGACCGGCCTTCCCTCGGCGAACAGCACCGTATTTCGACGGCACAACGCGGGCGATTTTATTTTGTCGAAGGCTTTCAGCGACTCCGCGGGCATGTCGCAGAAAAACCGGTCGGGACGGAAATCGCAAGTCACGCAACTCGACTGCACCGTGGTGTCCATACTGTGGTAATACCGCTGTTGGCCTCGGAATGCTGTGATTGCAGTCACCGATTTTGGTGACCCTGTTCACAGGGGCGCCACGGGGGCCCGCGTAAACACTGCCGATTAAAGGGCATGCCCAAAATGGGCATAGGCGTCCTTAGGGAGATAGTTGAGGCCCGATTGGGCGCAACGCCGGTACTGCTAGGGCACGATGGCCATCGCCCTTAACGCCGCCTTGTTGCGGATGAGCAGGGTTGAGCCTTTGGACTGCACGATCTGCCGCCGCTTCAGATCGGCAAACAGCCGGGTGACGGTCTCCCGTGAGGTGCCGATCATTTGTGCGATCTCCTCGTGAGTGAGCGCCAGCTTCAAGCGCGGTTCGCTCTTGGCGGTCTCGCTGTTTTTGGTACTCCACTCCAGAAGCAGCTTCGCCAGCTTCTCTCCCGCGGAGTGGGAAAGTCCCAAGGCGCGGATTTCGCGGCAGGCGCTGTTGTACTTGTCGCTGAGCTGCTCGGCCACCCGCAGGCAAGCGTCACTGTGCTCCTTGAGAAAACGCAGGAAATCCTCGCGTTTGACGAAGTTCACCTGGCATGGGTCGACGGTCTCGGCCGTCAACTCGTAGGGCTTGCCGCTCACCGTGGCGCTAAGCCCCAGTACCTCACCCGGTTCGGCGATTTTCAGGATCAGTGTCTTCCCATCGGTGGAACAGATGGAGAGCTTGACCCGGCCTTTGCACAGGACAAAGATGCCCCGCGGCGTCTGCCCCTCGACAAACAAGACCGCGTTTTTCGGGTATGCGGTAGCGTACTTGATGGTTTCGAACGTCTGTAATGCAGCGGGTGGAAGATCGCAAAAAATATGCTCTGCCCGCATTTTGCAAGCCAGGCAGCTTTCTATGATGTCCAGACCATAAGGTGTAAGCACGACGACCCCCTGTACCTTCATCGTATCCCCGCGTCTTACGGCCGGAGCGTGTGTGCGACGCGCCACCGGGGCCAAGAGCCCTCAAACCGACCTGGCAGGTGCTTGGTGTAGCTTGCTACATGCCCGCCGTCACCTGTCGCATTGCTGCGACACCTTACGGAAAGTCCCGTAAATAGCGGCTTACGTGTATTTTGGCCGGGTTGCGGCATGCGAGACCTTACTCCGGATACATTCCAGCGGAACACTCCTACCGCACACGCAACAAGTACATACGTCACAAAGGGGTGTGATCCGTGACCTCCGGGGGCCGTCAATCCGCGTTTTTCGAGGCTTTCCTCAACGGTTGTGCTGTAACGGCCGGACCCAGTCCGGCAGGGGAGCCGTTGTCAGGCGCCAACCGGTTGTGCCGTCGCGACCTTCTCGGTATCGAGCACTACGGCAATGGCATGCATCACCGACGCGATTCGCACGGCAGCCAGGATTTTTTCCTCGCTGAAGCCTTTCTCACGCAACACTTTTTCGTGAGAGTCAACGCAGGCCCCGCAGTTGTTGACCGCCGACACCGTCGTGCACCACAGTTCAAAATCAAGCGGATCGATGCCATGCGTTCGGATCACGTTCATCCGCAACCCGGCTCGCATGGTCTTGTACTTCTCATTCGAGATAAGGTGCAGGAACCGGTAGTAGACGTTGTTCATTCCCATGATGGCCGCGGCTGCCTTGGCCGCATCCAGGGCCTCGGACGTCAGATGGGTTGCCGCTTCCTCCAGCACCGCCGCAACAAGCTGCTTATTGCGCGAGGCGATGGCCGACACCACCACGGTCCCCCAGAGCTGTTGCTCGTTTAACTCGGTCTGCTGCCGCACCACGCTGGAGAAATTCAGCTTCAGGTCTTTCGCATAGGAAGGCAGACTTTCGATGACTTCATCAAGATTCACAGGACTCTCCTTACAAAACTGCTTTGCCAATGTGCGTCACAACAACACGCAGGCTTCCTCAAAGTCTAGCCGGGGATTACAGAGAAGCAGCTGTGGCGCGGGAAGAAAAAACGGCCCCGCCCCTGCGAGCGGGGCCGGCTCGAATGTGAGTTAGACGTGGATCGTTTCCTGGCCCTTCTGCCAATTGCAGGGGCAGAGCTCATCGGTCTGGAGTGCGTCGAGCACGCGCAGAACTTCCTGGGGGTTGCGGCCGACAGAGAGGTCGGTCACATATACAAAGCGAATCACGTTGTCCGGATCGACGATGTACGTGGCGCGCTGGGCCACGCCTTCCTTCTCATCGAGGATGCCGAGCATCGAACACAAGTCGCGCTTGATGTCGGAAAGCATCGGGAAGGGCAGGTCCTTCAGGTCGGGATGATTGTTGCGCCAAGCCAGATGGACGAACTCTGAGTCGATGCTGCCGCCCAGTATCTGAGCGTCGCGGTCGTGGAATTCCTTGTTCAGCTTGCCGAATGCGGCGATCTCGGTCGGGCAGACGAAGGTGAAGTCCTTTGGCCAGAAAAAGAAAATTCTCCACTTGCCCTTGTAGTCTTCGTTAGTAATGGTTTTGAATGCGTTGTCTTTATTGGTGGTGACGGTCGCAGTGAGACTGAAATCAGGAAATTTCTCTCCTATGCCTAGCATGTCTATCTCCGTTTCGTATGTAAGTTAAGACGGTTTGAATTCCGTTGCTGCGCATGCCTTGCAGATGCCCTGCAACTCAATACTAAACTTTTCCACCCTGAAGCCGGAAGGGATGGAGCCTCGCAGCTTTACAGGAGCGAGGGAATCAACCGGCATGTCGGTAATGGAACGGCAGCGCGTGCAGACCAGATGATGATGAGGATGGCGGTTGGCATCGATGCGCCAAGAGCCGTGATGAGGGCTGACTTCATGCAGCATGCCGGCGTGCACGAAGGTCTTGAGGTTCTTGTAAACCGTCGCGAGTGAGATCGACGGCAAGTCTTGTTTTACCTGCTCGTAGATCTCCTCCGGCGAATAATGCCCGGGTCGTGACACCAGCGCCTCGTAGATTTTTTGCCTCTGGTGTGTCGCCGCCAGGTTGTGCTCACGGCACAAGTGGCGAAACTCGTTGTAAGTTTCCCGGCGCATGATTGTTAGATGATAAAGCCTATCAAAGGATTCAGATTCTCGCAGGCGAATTCAGTTGCTGGTGATGGGTACGCCGCCTGTGGAGTCTTTGTCATAGCTCGGATCAAGATACGAGGGTCGGATGTAAAGCGGGACCTATGGTACTCTCGTTCCTCTAGCCCCTCGTCTTGCATGGGAACCCAGACGACACCGCCAGCCGCTGATTCGCCGAAACCGCAATCGGTTTCCGTCGAAGCAGGGCGAGACGCCTGTCCCGTCGTTCTTGGAATCGATTCGCTATGGTTCGATCTGGCGATCGCATTCGTTGCCGGTTTGCTGTACGCCCTGATCGTGATGGGACCCGGCCCGCTGAATCCGCGCCATGTGGATTGGGTGACGGTCGATCCGGCGTATCACTACATTGGATGGGAGCTGTTCCGCCAGGACCCGCATATTCACTGGCCGCTCACGTACACCGACAGGCTGGGTTATCCACAGGGAGAGTCGGTCGCCCTGTTGGACCTGAATCCTCTGCTGGCGGTAGCGCTCAAGCCGCTGTCACCGCTGCTGCCGGAGCCATTTCAGTATTTCGGCCTCGAGGTGGTGCTCTCGTGTGCTTTGCAGTTTTTCTTCGCGTTCAGGATCTTCCGTCTGATCCTGGGTACGAACCTGCTGGGAATCGCGCTGTGCAGCCTGTTCTTTTTGCTTGCGCCGCCGCTGAACTACCGCTTCATGGGGCATTACTCGCTGACCAATCATTGGCTGCTGCTGGCGGCATTGCTGGTGTTTTTTCGACTACAAAGGGAGTCGAACTCTCCCACCCAACCAAAGGAAGGTTGGGTGGGGCACCCAGGTTGGCATGGGACAGCCATCAATCCGGCGGTTCGTAATTGCCGGGACCGCGTTGACTGCGATCTCGGTTGGCATCAATCCGTACCTCGCGTTCCAGGTGCTATTGGTGCTGACTGCGGGCGTTGTCAGCCTGCTGTGGCAGCGGAGGCTGACGCTTCCGCGGGCTGCCGGCATCATGGTCTTGCTTTGTGCGAGCGGATTCGCGGTGGCCTATTCGCTGGGCCTGGTGATTGAAGGAGGACGCGGCTATACGACGGGCGGTTACCGCGTCTTTTCCATGAACCTGCTTGCGCTGGGGGATCCTCGCGGCTGGACGTCCATCCTGCTCCCCCGGCTGGGGGGAGCAACCACCGGCCAGTACGAAGGCTACAACTACCTGGGCGTCGGCGTTCTAGTTGTAGCGGTGATAGCGCTAGGCATGGCTATTCTGCAAAGACGCAAGCTGCCGCCGCTGAACCTGCGCTGGCTTGTGCCGCTCCTGCTTTGTTGCCTGGTGCTGACACTTCTGGCCCTTTCGACCAGAATCACGCTGGGATCGAGAACCTTGGTGGACCTGGATCCAGGCGAAAAGTTGTCTCCTTATCTCGCGTCACTGCGGGCGAGCGGGCGCTTGTTCTGGACTCCCTACTACTTGATCCTTGTGGTCGTGCTCGCCGCGCCATTTCTGTTCTTCCGCCGGGTCTGGGCCAACGCACTGCTCGGGTGCGCGCTGCTGCTGCAAATCGCCGATACGCAATCGCTCCGTCATTGGGTGCGCACAACCATTAGTGAGGAGCATCCATCTCCTTTGAAGTCGCCCATCTGGTCCCAACTGGGTTCCGTTCACCAGAACTTGATTGTCCTTCCGGCCTGGCAGTGCGGCGGCAGCGCCGCGCCGCTGGGCCCTGAGAGTTACAGGATCTTCGGTTTCCTGGCCGTCAAGCAGAAGATGCGGATCAACAGCTATCAGTCCGCCCGTTACACCGAGGTCGCGCGCGACTGGCATTGCCGTCAAGCCATCGCAGCTCTTTCGGAGCAGCCACTCTCGCCGGATTCCGCCTACGTAGTAACCCCTGAGCTCGCCGACCGCATTGCGCAAGGTCCAACCGGGCCGGGCAAGTGCCACGACCTCGATCGCGTCATCCTGTGTTCTATCAAAACGGATTTCGGGCTTAGCCCTGTCCTGATGACTCCCGAGGCCCGACTGGAGAGTGCCATTGCGAATCCCGGCTTCGAAGATGGCGACCTCTCGCCATGGTCGCCAGTCTGGGAAGTGAGTGCCAGCGTCAGTACTGCCCGTGCTCACAGCGGGACACACAGCCTGGCGGAAAACGGACTAGGCAGTGTTTACCAGGATGTGACCTCTTTGGAGCCGGGCGCGACCTATACCGTTTCGGCCTGGGTATCGGCTTCGCCCAATGCAACCGCCCCGGTGCAGCTTACAATTTATGACCCGACCGACAACGTATCCAGCTCTTCGCCGTTTGTTAATGTCGGACAGGATTGGCAGAACATTTCTCACTCTTTCACGGCGGGGCGGGAAGGAACTGTCCGCCTTCACCTAACGCGGGGTCCGGGTTCCGGAACCATTTACTGGGATGACGTCCATATCTCGCGCGAGAAATAGGGATTGCTGAGGGACAATCGACTCGTGAGCACAGTTCCGACGAATCCGGGAAGAGTTGATCCTCTGGCGTGCTCCCAAAGCCGGACCCGCGAGGTCAAGCTCGTTCTGTTTCTGCTGTCCGCTGCTCTCAGCGCGGCTGCATTCCTCGCTTTCGACTACTTCTACACCTCGGCGCTTCAGGGGTCGGTTGTCTCGGGCGGCGCGCAAGGGTATTGCTTCGCTCCTCGTGATCCCGTGCGCTTCTTCGCTTTGTCGCCCAACTGTTCGTGCATTCGTCTTTGGGGTAAATCGTCGTATCCCATGTTCACCAACAATCTCGGTTTCCGGGATGACAGGGTCCGTGACGTTCCCTTGACGGATGAGAAGCCGCGGGTGCTCATTCTGGGCGACTCGCATGCCGAAGGAATGACGGCTTGGGAAGATACCTTTGTCGGCCGGATAGCCGCCAACCTTCCGCAATACGATTTCTTGAATGGAAGCATGGGAGCCTACTCGCCATCGAACTATCTCAACACGGCGCGCATTGTTTTTCAGAAGGGAATTGAGATTGACGACGTGATCGTCTTTATCGATATCTCGGACGCGCAGGACGAGGCCGCTCTCTACCGCGACAAAGACTCATCCGGCGCAGTCACCATCCCTGACCGGAAATATATCGCCAACACTCGTTACTCCACCCTGCGCCAATGGGTCAACAAGCATCTCCTGATCACCGACGACATCGTCGAATTCTTCGAGAAAAACCTGGTCCGCCTCGGCTACTACCATCTTGATCGCGGCGATGGGGGCAACGAATTCGACCAGGAGCGAGGCGCATGGACCTATCGCAAAGTTTCGGACACGCAGCCCTTCGAAACCGGCTACGCGCCACTCGGACTCGAGGGCGGCATCGCCAAGGAGAAGGCCAAGATGGACCTCCTTTGGCAGGAACTCGCCAAGCGCAACATTCCCATCAGCGTCGTGGTCTATCCGTGGCCGACACAAATCGCGCACGATAGCGAAGATTCGCGGCAGGTCCGCATCTGGCGCGAGTGGTGTGAAGGGAAATGCAAGCGCTTCGTCTCCTTGTTTCCGGCTTTCCTCGCGGTGAAAGCACAATGCCCACGCCTGGAGCCGGGCTGCTGGTATCTGGATTACTTCATCTTTGGCGACATCCACTACAACTCCGCGGGAAATGCTCTGGTTGCTGAGGTCGTTACAAAAAGCATTGCGGAGACACCGCCGGAGAAGCGGAGCGTGGCCTCCAGCGCGACTCAGTAACCGGCGGTCAACGGCCGGTAAGATTCTTCCTTCATTGCACACCTTCCGGCTTGAAGATGACCCCTTCGCTGGTCTTGCCGTTCATCAGCACAACCAAAGGTGACTGGAATTGCAAGTGGCGGACGCAGCCGTGCTCCTCGATGGCGGGTTGGGCGGCGAGCCAGGGCCAATCCACGAACCCTTCGCCGGCGTCGGGATTGACGGTGAAGTAGCCGATCTGGAAGGCGGTCAGGTTCTGGAAAAAGTGGCTGCCCTGCGAAGGCACCACGCGAAAATCGCGGAAGCCTGACTCGACAATCACGCGCGCGCCGGAGATCTGGTCCCACGCCACTGGAATACCAAGCCATGAATCTGTCGAGCCCCAGCGGCCAACGCCGATCAGCAGATACGACGTGCCGCTGTCGCTGAGCTTGGCATTGAAGTGGGCGACGCTTTGCGCCACCTCGAAGCTCTGTCCCCGTTCGAAGCGGTGGAAGTCAACCACCACCACGTCACGCAGGTCCTGGACGCGACCGTGTCCCAGCACTTGCGAGCTTTGGCAGACAAGACGGGCCGGTTCAACTATCTCAAGCCGAACATCTTCACCTTCCCGCGACATAACCAGCGGACGCAACTGGAGGAACCCGAAATCAGCAGGTTCAGCAGGAGTCTTGGGTAGCCGAACGGCGAACTCGATCTCCACCGGACGGCCGAGAGCGTCCTCCCCGATGCGCATGAGCTGGTCGAGAACTCCGGGCAGCGGAAACCGGCCATGCTTGAGGATGGGTGCAAAGCTCACAATGCGTGGCCCGCAGCGGCTGAGCCCGTCATAGACAGCGTTGTTATCGACGGAATACGTTGACCCGAGCATCTGCAACGTTCCGTCAGCTTCGGCTATATCGAGACTGAATGGAACTTCCCGCAGGTCAGCCGAAGGGTCTCCATCGCGGGCGGCGTGCTCCAGTTCGAGTGCCCAGAACTCCGTCTGCGAGTTCGCCAGAATGTCATCCACTGAGGAAAACTGTACGAGGTTCTGCGGATAACGCGGGCTGAAGGTCAGGCATTTCCCCCCCCCGACGACGGCGCGGCCGAGTCCCAGCGCCACGGCGGCAAAACCGTCTTCCACTCTCATCGGCGGATGAGGATAGAAATTGCGTGAGCGCACCACACCGGAAAAATCGGGATAGAAGCGATTGCCGTGCGTCGTACCCACAATCTGCTGGAGAAGCACAGCCATCTTCTCTTCTTCCAGGCGATACGGCGTGGCCCGGACGTAAGCCTTGGCATGTTGGCTGAAGGTGGAGGCATACACCAGCTTGATGGCCTCCAGAAGCTGCTCCAGACGCAATTGGATGTCAGGGTTCTGGTTGGCCAGCATAAACGTCTCGTACACGCCCGAGAACGGCTGGTACTGCGAGTCTTCCAATAAGCTCGACGAGCGCACGGCCAGCGGGTAACGCACCTCCTGCAGGAACCCGAGCAGCTTATCGATCAGGCCGATGGGAAATGTCGCCTCCAGAAAACGGCGCACAATTTCGCTATCATCGGTGCCGTGCAGCGCAAGATCGAGGAGTTGATTGTCGCGGAGGAAGCTGTCAAAGATTTCGGTAGTCAAGACCAACGTAGCTGGCACACCGATGCGGACGCCCGGATAGCGGCGCCCGATGCGGCGCTGATGCAACAGGTGGCGTATAAAAGCCAGCCCCCGCGCCTTGCCGCCGAGCGAACCGCCGCCAATCTGGAGGAAGAAGGCGCCGGCGGGCTGAAACGTTGCCGGATTGAATTCGCCGATCAGGACCTGGCTCTGCTCGCGGCGATACTCGGCAATGGATTCAATCAGGTCACGACGCAGGTGCTCGATATCAGGGAAGTCGAAAACTTTACGGGGCCGAAGCTTCTGTGCCAGCGCAAATTCGGTGCGGGCCATCAGCCAGTGTGAGAAATGGTTTCGCTCGCCGTGAAACGCGATACTCTCTGCCGGCACCGTCGCCAGTTGCGTCTCCAGTTCATTCAAGTCGGTGGCACGGGCAACTTCGGTCTTGTCCGCGAGGCGAAAGACGAAGTCGCCAAAACCAACCTGCTCGGTCAGGATGTCCCGCAAGTCTCCCAGCAACGTGGGGGAGCGCTTCTGAAGAAAGCTGAACTCTTCCTCATGGGCGCGCTTCATAAACTCGGTCCGGCTGGATTGCAGCACGATGGGCACGTCGGGCACGAGGCCGCGCACGGTACGGGCAAGTTCGAATCCGGCTTCCGGCGTCATAACACCCGCCCGCGGAAACTCCACATCAGACACGAGGGCGAGCAGGTGGTCGCGGTATTTCCTCACCTCGCGCTCCGCGTCCTCATAATCGGACGACAGCAATATCTTGGGCCGCGCGCGCATTCGCACCAGCTTATGGGCGACGTTGATTCCTTCGCTCAGCAGGCGGCGAGACTGGCTGATGAGCTCGGTGTAAATGACCGGCAGGAACAAGGAGTAGTAGCGAATGTCATCTTCCACCACGAGGATCACCGGCACGTCCATGGTTGTGGTGTCGTGAAGGACGTTGCGTTTGTCCTCGATGTACTTCACGATCGAGATCAGGATGCGGGCATTGCCTTGCCAGAGGAAGATGCGCTCGACGTCAGTTTGCGGATTGCGGGCGATGAAGTTCTTGATCTCGCGGTAGTCATAGGCCAGCACCACGACAGGCACATCGAGACCAGCAGACTTGACCTCGCGGGCCAGCTGCGCGGCGTCCATGTCCGCGATCTCAAGGTTGGTGACGATCAGGTTGAAGTGCGGCTGCGAGCGCGCCAGGGCCAGCGCTTCGCTTCCGGTCGAGACGTGGGTCACACCTGGGGCCTGGTGCAGGTCCAGCTCCAGCGACTCGCCAATCAGCAGTTCGTTGAGGCGGCCGTCCTCGCGCAGGATGAATGAGTCGTAGAGGCTCGAGACCAGCAGGATATCGTTCACCCGGAACGGCATCAGGTTCTCGAAAGCGTCGAACAGGCGCTCGGCCTGGGGCGAGTCGTGCGCTGATTGTGTGGTGGTCAAACCATTCTCTCAACCGGGTTGGAAGCGCCGGTCTGGGACGATTCTAATTGCGCCGTGGCCTACTTCCGAGGGAATTTGTCACTGTCGAAGGTGAATACGTCACAGGGGAGCGTTGAGAAGGTAGCGCGGCTGCACCCACCGAAGGTGGCCCGCGTTATTCGTACCTCAGCGCCTTCATGGGATCCACGGTAGAGGCACGATGCGCCGGTAAGAGGCACGCCATGGCGGCGACAGCCACAAGCAGGAAGGTCACTCCCACCAGGACCGCTGGATGGATGGAATCGCCTTGCACCCATTGCGTGATGACCCGGTTAAACGCCAGGGCCAATACGACGCCGGCCAGAATCCCACTGCCCACGCTGAACGCGGTGGAGAGCATGACGATCCGCAACACGTGGCCGCGCTGTGCGCCCAGCGCCATGCGGATGCCGAACTCATTGGTGCGCCGTGCCACACTGTAGGACACGACGCTGTACAAGCCTACTGCCGCCAGCAGCAGCGCCAGGCCCGCAAAAGCGCCGAACAGCAGCGCGATCATGTGTTCCTGCGCCCACTCCTGCTGTGTGGTGATCCAATCTTCCAGGCTGCGCGTGTGCCCTTCGACTTGCTGGTTGGCATCCACGGAGTGAATCTGCTGCCGCACTTCGCGCAGAATGGAGAGAGGTGGCACCTGCGTCCGCACCAGAATCTGCGTCCACATGGGCATTCCAACGGTGTAAGGGACGTAAAAGGCCGGCTTCACCGGCTTTCCCAGGCCATCGTTGAACGCGTCCCCCACAACTCCAATGACCTCGAACCAACCGTCGCTGTCCGGAATCGTCAAGATCATCGGTGGCTCGCCCTTGAGTTCGGGCCCGCGAATTTGGTGACCCACCGCATCGCCGCCCGGGAAATACTGCTTTGCCAGGGTCTGGTTGATGACTGCCAGTTTTGCCCCGCGCTTAGTTTCCGACTGGTCCCAGATTCTGCCCGCCAGCAGCGGTATCTGGAGGACGGGAAAATATTCCGGGCTGACGAAGTTCACCCGCGCCTGCTGCTCCGCCCCCGCTGGTTTGCCCAGAATCTCGAACTTGATGTTCCAGCCGTTGTCAGGCGGAGTCGCATTCGTGCCCAGCCCGGCCGACGCCACCTCCGGCATGGCCGAAACTTTTTGCAACAACTGGTCAAAGTAAGCCGCCCGCTTCTCCCATGTGGTGTAGGTGTTGTCGTGCACCGGAATGCCGACTGCCATCACATTGTGCGGGTTGTAGCCATAATGACTGCGACTCAACCTGATGAATCCCTGAATCGCCGCGCCGGCACTGGCCAGCAGCAGAAGCGTCAGGGCGATTTGTCCGGCGATCAGCGCGTTGTGGACGCGCTTGCCGCGCACGCCGCCAGTCACTTTCTTCATGCTGGCTTGCATCACCTGCGAAACTTCAGGGCGGCTCAGTTGCATGGCCGGCGAAAGCCCAAAGAACACGCCGGTAAATATCGCCAGGGCGACACTGAAGACCAGCACCGGCAGGTTAATCCGGATGGCCGCTTCATGCGGGAAGGAGAACTGCGGCAGCAGAGTAACAATCGCCGCCACCGTCGATACGCCAGCAGCACGCCGAGTGCAGCGCCGCTCAGCGATAAGACAAGCGCCTCCGTCAGCAATTGCCGCACGATGCGCACCCGGCTGGCGCCCACTGCCGATCTCACCGCAAATTCGTGCTCCCGCGCCGTTCCGCGGGCCAGCAGCAGAATGGAAACGTTGCCGCACCCAATCGCCAGCAGCAATCCCACCGCAGCTAGCAGCAGCACCAGCGTATTCCCCAGCCGCTCCACGAAGTGGTCATTGAGCCCTTGTACTGTCATTCGAAAACCGTCCGGGGGAAAGTGCTTCGGTGTCTCCCTGGCGAACTGCTCAAACAGCGACTGGAACTCCGCGTTCGCTGCGGCGTGGCTCACGCCGGGCTTCAGCTTGGTATCGACCTGATACGTGTGACTAGGATCAGTCGAGAGTTTTAACGGCAGATAGAGGTCGGCATCCCCCCAGGTGAAGCGCGGCTGGGCCACGCCGACGATGGTGTAGTTCTTGTGGTCCAGTTGAATTGTCTTGCCCAGAACGTCGCGCTCACCGTTATAGTGACGTTGCCAGAACGTGTACCCCAGTACTGCCACGGGCTGGGGATCCTGCCGTTCGGGAGCATCACTGGGGATAAGTCCTCGCCCTAGCAGAGCAGGCACGCCGAAGTAATTGAAGCCATCCCCTGTGAGGTAGTCCACCTGCACGTTCTCGGGAAGTTCCCCCGTGGTGGTCAGGTCCCAGTGGTCCTCGGCGATGGCGACGTCAACAGACTTGGCGTTGCGGTACTGTTGGTATTGGGTGGCAGTCAGGTAAAGCCAGTGGTCCTCGCTGGTCTTGGTCTTGCAGACGAGATGGACCATGCGGCCGGAGTCTGCATAGGGGTAGGGATCGAGCAGAACCGCATAGACGACACTGAAAACCGCCGTGGTCGCGCCGATTCCCAGCGCCAGTGACAGGATCGCCGTCGCGGTGAATCCCGGGCTCTTCTTGAGCTGGCGAAGCGCGTAGCGAAGATCCTGCAGCAAGGTCTGCATAGAACCTCCAAAACCCAACCGATAGCTTGCGTTTCGACGGCCACAAGTCCGATTCGGCAGTCAACAGCAACTACAGGAGATATACGCAGGCGAGGTTCCCGCGGTTCGGCGTAAGTGTTCGTCTGCGGAAGTCGTGTTCAGAAGCGGACAGAGCGAGTTGGGGCGCGATACTCGGGTCCTGACTGTTTATCGTGGATTCTCTCCCGCTGCCGAAGGCTGGCCTTATTCGCCGGTTGGAATCGATCCAGCACCCTCAAGGCGTGCTTAGCGAGGTTGCTTTGAAGCCAACGCTGCAGCATGTTCACTGGCACGATTCGCATCCGCAATTCGTCCTTGACGGCGATATAGCTGTGCCAGCCTAACCAACGGCTCCGGTGTGCCCGGTGCAAATCGGACAGCCTCCTCCTGGAAAGCAATGGCCTTTTCAAGATTGCCGAGCGCCTCATAGGCGCCCGAACGGCCCTGTGCCACCGAAAAGTTGAACGACCCGTCATCTGCCGCCCGGATGTTTCCGGGAGCGCTCCGGGCCGCCTCATCGAATGTCTTTAGCGCATTGTCCGGCTGTCCAACGCCAAGATAGATATATCCCAGGTTTAGCAGGGTTAAGTACGGTCTAAGAGAAAACGGGACCGCGTGTCTCCTTGCGTCGAGGGAGGCGGGGATTCGACCGCGTTTCTGGTACGACTCTGCCAGCGCAGTCCACGTGGCCGCGCTCGGCTCAAGAGCGACGGCCGCAAGGTATTCTTGCTCCGACTCGCTCAGACGACCCATCGCAAAGAGCACGTCAGCGCGGTTCCAGCGCAGGAAAGCATTGTCAGGAAAGATGGAGAGTGCGTTGCCGATGGCGGTGAGCGCCTCCGAATTTCGGCCAAGATTGGCTAGAACCATGCCTGCATTTGCCCAGGCATTGAACGCATCAGCACGGTTGCTGCCTGGCGGTTGCGCCGGCAACGGCGCGGTTGCGCAATCCACCGGGAAGCGTTGGATCAATTCTTCCGTCTGCGGCGTGCGGCGCACGAAGACGGCAGAAATCTCATCCATGTAAACCGGACGCCACGCCTTGCTGTTGCAAAAGTCTCTGCAGCCGGACCATTTGAATTCCGTCAGTAGCGTGCGAGCGGGAGGATGACGGTGTTGATGTTGTAGCGGCTTGCTTCCTGCTCCCAGAGGAGGGAATCCGGTGGCATCACGAGCAATTCACCGTGCCGTTGTATCCGGGGCACTCCGTACAGCGTGTCCCGGCCGTCGATATAAACGCGGCGCTGAGGGCCGAGCTTCCAGGTAAGGTAGCCGCCCTCGTTATAGGTGTTGAAGATTTCTCCCGGAAGCTTCTCGCGCTCGATGAATTCGGCGGCGCGTTGCGGGAACCACCAGCCAAGTCCTGGGCCGAATATGGCTTCATCCGTGCCGCGAAAATAGTAACGATTGGTCACCAAGTCGTAGGAGCGGAGCAGGGCGATCACTGCCAGCAACACAACCGCCGCGCTGGCGATGAGTGAACGTATTCGTGGAGGCTGGATCCACGAGGCCAGGCGGTCCGTCGCCGCAGACAGGACTGGTCCGCCGACCACGACCACCACGCATGAAAATACCGCCCCCATGCGGACGTAATGCGCGGCCGGGTAGGTCGCTCCCAGCAGCAGGATCGCCGCTCCCAGTTGAGCGCGCAACAAAGCCAGCAGGGCGGCGACGACCGCGATCGCCAGCAGTGCATAAATGGCGCCTTTAGTCTGCCGCAACGAAAGAGAGCTGCTGATGACAGTCCAATTCAGCGGGACGCCGAGCCATTCCCCGATCCAGTAGTGCTGCTGCCCGTTGGCCCGCTCCTGGCGGAGCAGCGCTCGATAGATCCCCCAGCCCCAGGGATCGACTAGCGTGGCCAGCGCCGTGCACACCAACCATTTTGACGCGTTCCGAAGTCTCTGCAAGGCGGCACGGCGACGCGCAGCGTTGATGATTGTCTCTAATAGCTCCGTGACCACGTAGGCCAGAACCAGCCCGAGCCCCGCAGCAAAGCCAAAGTGCAAATTGACCCAGGCCACCATCAGCAGCGGCAACAACCAGAGACGAGCGTGGCCGGTTCGATAGTTCTCCCACAGGAGGGAAAGAAATGCAGCGAACAGCACCACGGTAAACATGTCAGCGCGCGGGGTGGTGCGAAACGCTATCAAGGGTACGGACAGGATGGCGATGGCAGCGCCGAAAACAGAGTTCCGCCGAAGAATCAGCGCCACGGTTGCGACGCAAGCCGCCGCCCCAATCCAGGAGATGAGCGCATAACCTCCGAGCAGATAGGCCGCATAAAAAATAAGTCCCGCGCCGACTGGATAGATCCAGGGTTCTCCGTACGCGGTGTAAGAGAGGACATCAACCGACGGAACGTGATGATGCTGGGCCACCCAACGTCCCGTCGCCATTTGCCAGCCCAGGTCGAAATCCTGGGCGGTTCGCAGCCCTGCCAGAAACGCGTAGAGCAGGGCAATGCAAGCCAGGACAAAGAACAAGCGCCGTTCGAGAGACGAACCACCCGCTGCCGATGAGTCTCTTGCGGTCCAGTTTGCAACTTCGGGGGGTGAAGTCATGGGGCTGGTTAGCCCCATCGTAACATGCGAAATTGGCAACGACCTGGGCCCCCGGCCCGTAGAGGTTTTCCAATGTGAGCAGGAACATCCCGAGCAAGAAATGCGGAGTGGATTGCTCCACCCCGCATAATGTTCAAACGCTGGAAACTGAGACTACACGAGTCCCTGGTCCAGCATGGCATTGGCGACTTTCAGGAAGCCGCCGATGTTGGTCCGGTTTGCCAATCTTGGAATTGCACCTACGGAGCCTGGCAAGGAGTGGCACCCATGTTCAGACTCCACGTGTCGCAGTTATTGTTAGCCCAGGTGTTACCTTTTCCGTTGCCGTCCCAGTTAAGATCCAGTACGCCGTTTCCTAAAGCTGTGTTGGACTTGATTATGTTATTGCTCCCTGCCAGAGAGAAACCATACTGTCCGTTGCCGTCAGCTGTGTTGTTCTCAATATCAAAGGTCCCATTGAGCACGTAAAGCCCCGCCCCTTGGTTTGCGTTGAAGTGGTTCCCGGTAATCGTCCCCGGCCCGCCCAGGCTCGTACCGTATTTGTTGCTGGATATGTCGTTTCCCGTGACCGTTATCTTAGAGATACCCGGGGACATCACGGAAGTCATGCCAGAATTATTGGCAACAAAAACGTTGCCTGCGACCAAGTCAGCACTTCCTGCGGCAAGTTGAAGGGCCAACGAGCTTCCGGTTACCGTGTTCCCCTGGATCACGGTGTTCATTGAATTAGCGCTGATTGCGGTGCCCGCTTGGCGCAACGTGTTGTAGGTAATTTTATTTGAGTATCCCGCAGATATTCCTTGGAAAATACAACGCTCAATCTGGACGTGGGAGACGTCGTTAGAGGTGGTTAGTTTGATGCCTCGTGCGAAACCTTGGATCAGTCCCGGCCCTTTGATGGATACATAGGGTTGACCGACAACGAGTCCCCAACTGCCGTCATCCTTCGAAGAATAAGCTCCGGTGATCCAATGCCCTTGCAGATACAGTGTGACGCGAGGGGCTGCTACTACAATCCCTACCGCGCCGGCTGGACATGTTATGTCGTCCGTCATGTTATAGGTACCAGGAATGGTGAGCTTTATGCCGCAGTACCAAGTGTCCACGGGGACCTCTTGCGCGTACATCTTTCCCGTTGCCACGGCGCAAAACAGAAGCAGCGCAGCTACCAGTGAACGCTTGATGCATTGCGCGAGGCTGTTAAGGACATGCTGTTGAAGGGACAGTGAGGGTTTCATATTTTCCTCCTGCAACGGCATGAGCAACTGTGGGATGCGACGCCAGTCGAGACCTGGGCGTGGGTGCGTGCGCGCCTCGCCGGAACAAGATTCACCGGACGCCCGGTGCCAGGGGTTGACTCTTAGTTGACAGTGAAAGGTAGGGTCTCTCCGCGCCTGCTGCTCTTAGCCGTTGCGATGAGGTGACTGGCAAAGCGTGGAGCAAACGCGCTACCCTTCGCGTTTGGCGCCATATGCACGCTTCCACGTGCTTTAGGTACACTTTCTCATCTTCAGAGTCGTTCCAACGCGTAGCAGAGTCAAGGGCTGCCGTCACAGCTCACCGTGACGAGTCGAATCGGTATGGCACGAAGGCGTCCCACTTGGTCATTTAGGATGCATGATCGCAAGCACGCCCTTTCCATGAGCCTCCCCGAAGAATCATGCTCAAAAAATGCGGAGTGGATTGCTCCACCCCGCATAATGTTCAAACGCTGGAAACTGAGACTACACGAGTCCCTGGTCCAGCATGGCATTGGCGACTTTCAGGAAGCCGCCGATGTTGGCGCCGTTTACGAGATTGCCGGGGGTCCCGTAGGTCTCGGCGGTCTCGAAGCAGGTCTTGTGGATGGCGGTCATGATCTTGTGCAGCCGATCGTCCACTTCCTCGCGGGTCCAGCTCAGCCGGGCGCTGTTCTGCGACATCTCGAGGCCGGAGGTCGGCCACACCACCAGCGTTTGCCGCCTTGGCTGGCCCATAGAGGATCTTCGCCTCGAGGAACAGCTTGGTGGCTTCGAGCGTGCTCGGCATGTTGGCGCCTTCGGCAACGACCTTGATCCCATTGTTGATGAGATTGGTCGCGTCCTTGGCGTTGATTTCGTTCTGCGTGGCGCTGGGGAACGCGCAATCCGCCTTGATGTTCCACAGCGGGTTGTAGCCCAGCTTCATGTCGGTGGGCATGAAGATGGCTTTCTTGTACTGGTCGGCATAGTCGCGAATGCGGCCGCGCTTCACGTTCTTCAGCTCCATGACCCAGGCCAGCTTCTCGCGATCGATGCCGTCGGGATCGTAGATCACGCCATCGGAATCGGAAACCGTCACCGGCTTCGCGCCCAGGTCGAGCAGCTTCTCGATGGTGTACTGCGAGACATTGCCGCTGCCGGAAACTAGGCAGATCTTGCCGTCAAAGGTCTCCTTGCGCGTCTTCAGCATCTCCTTTGCGAAATACACACATCCGTAGCCCGTGGCTTCCGGACGAATGAGCGAGCCGCCCCAGTTCAGGCCCTTGCCGGTGAGCACGCCGGTGAATTCGTTCCGGATGCGCTTGTACTGGCCGAACAGGAATCCGATCTCGCGTCCGCCCACGCCGATATCGCCGGCCGGAACGTCGGTGTCGGGGCCAATGTGGCGGCACAGTTCGGTCATGAAGCTCTGGCAGAAGCGCATGACCTCGTTGTCGCTCTTGCCCTTGGGATCGAAATCCGATCCGCCCTTGCCGCCGCCCATGGGCAGGGTGGTCAGCGAATTCTTGAAGACCTGCTCGAAAGCGAGGAACTTCAGGATGCCGAGATTGACGGAAGGATGGAAGCGCAGGCCGCCCTTGTAGGGGCCAATGGCGCTGTTCATCTCGATGCGGAAGCCGCGATTGATCTGGACGTTGCCCTGGTCATCAAACCACGGAACACGGAACATCAGTACACGCTCGGGTTCCACGACCCGCTCAAGGATCCTGGCCGAGATGTATTCCGGATGTCTCTCCAGCACGAGGCGCAGAGAGTCGAACACTTCCTGTACTGCCTGGTGAAATTCTGGCTCGGCTGGGTTCTTGGCCTTCACCAGGGTCATGACATCGTTGATGTAGTTGCCCGGAGCCTTAATGGCGGGCGCTGTGGTTGTTACTGGCATGGAGGTCCTCCTCGAACCTTATAAATATGTTTTCGGAATGTACTGCGGCGAAACCGTTCGCAGATGGAAAGGAGGCGAACATACTGGATTGATTTCCGTTACTATTTGAGTCCCGGACGGGCATTCTGGCTGTGATTACGGTCACCCAAAAGGGTGACGAACCTCAGGCTTCCGGGCTATGGTAACCCCTCCGGCGGGTGGCAAGGGAGAAAATAGCCGGGGACGAACACAGAAGTGCACTCATGTCCCCGGCAAGTCGAGCGAATCGGCGGTCATGCCAAGGGGATCGGCTCACTTGAAGATAGTATGAACGACATGGCGACTCGCGATTCGGACTTGGTTTCCGCTGCTGATCTGGAACGGCTTCTCGACGAGGTGAAGCGCTCGGCAGCGGGTGGTGCGGAGGGGCTTTTCGGGCCGGATTCGGTTAGTTGGAAGATTAACCGCGAGTCGGCGCTGTTCCTTGCGGCAGGGCGCGCAGCGTTGCTGCAGTTGGCGCATCCCTGGGTTGCAGCAGCGATTGCCGAACATTCCACAACACTGCACGATCCCGTCGGCCGCTTCCATCGGACCTTCCGAGTCATGTTCACGATGGTGTTCGGCTCGCTCGAACAAGCCTTGGGGGCGGCGCGTCATTTGCACCGTCGTCATGTCGGCATTCGCGGCCAGATGAAGGAAACGGTGGGCCCGTTTGCCGAAGGCTCCGCGTACGAAGCTAACGATGTCGCCGCACTGCGCTGGGTGTTCGCGACTCTGGTGGACAGCGCGCTGCTCGCCTACGAGCTTGTGCTGCCTCCTCTAAAACCGACGTGAACGGGACCGGTATTACGCTGAGAGTTGCACGACTGCGGCATTGTTTGGCATTCCGCGGGAAGAGTTGCCAGGAAATTGGCAGGACTTCGGCGGCTATATCGAATTCATGTTGCAGTCGAACGCGTTGGCAGCGGGCAAGCAAGCGCGTGAAATGGCCCACGAGCTTCAGAGCGGCGCGGGTTCGTGGTTGCGACCGCCGTTCTGGTACCGGTCGTTGACGGCGCAGTTGCTGCCCGAGCGGCTGCGCGAAGAATTTCAATTCAGGTATGGCGAGCGGGAACAGCGCTCCGCCGAGCGCGCGCTGAGATGGCTGCCGAGGGTCTATCGTCGGCTTCCTGCGAGCGTCCGTTTCGTTGGGCCGTATCTTGAGGTCCAGGCAAAGCTGCTCGGAAGGTCACGGCCGGGCTTGCCGGTGCGGCTAAACAACAAACTGTGGATCGGCGAACCAACGCTGTTTCCTCCAGACGAATACAACTAGGAATTTGATATGACGACATCCTGCCTGCCGATTTCGGTGTAGCATGTAGGCCAACAAAATGTGCCAGACCCGTGGGGACCACTAGAGCAGTGTCGTGAACATTCTCCTTCTGTCCATGCCCGACTCCTTCGAGCACATGCCCACCGTCGCGGTGCGCATGCCCAACGGAGCGCTGTGCTCACTGGCAGGAAATGTTGATCCGCATCACAACGTTGCAGTCGCCGACTTAATCCTGGTGCAGCAAAACGTCCGTGCAACGATTGAGCGACTGGCTGGCCAGATCAAGCCGCATGTGGTCGGTCTCTCGGTGATGACCTTCCAGCGCAAGACGGCGCTGAAGGTCATTCAGTTGTTGCGATCACTGTGTCCCAGCGTGCAAGTCGTGGTTGGCGGCTACGATCCCAGCCTTGCGCCTGATGCTTACATGCAAGACGGCTGCGGCGTGGATTACATCGTGCGCGGCGAAGGCGAAGTGACATTTCGTGAACTGCTGCACGCCATCGAGAGCGGTGAAGGGTTCGACAGAACTCAAGGACTGTCCTATCGCACGAGTGACGGCTGGCATCAAAATCCAGCCCGTCCTGTGCACAGCCTCGAAGGCGACGAAATCCGCCTGCCAAAGCGCAGTGCGCGCGTGCTGAACGGTTACACAATGATGGGTCGGCCAGTGGACGTGGTGGAGACCTCGCGCGGTTGCACCTTCGATTGCGGCTTCTGCTCGATCATCGAGATGCGCGGCCGCAACTTTCACACCTACTCGTTTGACCGCGTGCTGGCCGACATTCGCGACGCCCGTGACCACGGAGCGCGCACCATTTTTATCGTCGACGACAACATCACGCTCAACATTCGCCGCTTTGAGGGGTTGTGCCGGGCGATCATCGATGCCGGCTTGAACGACATCGATTACATCGTGCAGGCGATGACCTCGCCCATCGCCATGCATGGCGAAACGCTGGCGCCGCTAATGCGTCAGGCTGGGTTCCGCTATGTCTTTCTCGGCATCGAGAACATTCTGGAAGATGACCTCGTGTTCCTGAAGGCGGCAGCCAAGAACGAGTACCGCGAAGATGGCCATCGCTCTGGCAACGCTACGCTGCGCGCCATTGATTTCCTTCACAAGAACAGGATGTACGTGGTGGGTGGGCTGATTGTCGGCAATCCCGACGACACACGCGAATCCATCCAGACCAACCTGGAATTTGCCAGAAAATACGTGGACTGGCCCTACATTCAGCATCCGACGCCGTATCCCGGCACACCGATGACGAAGGACTTTAAAGCGCGCAATCTGATCGCAATTGAACGCATGGAAGAGTACGACGGAACCACAGCAGTGGTCGCCACGCAACACCTGCCTCCCGAAGAGATCGAGTATGAGCGGTGGCGCGCCGAACGCTGGATGAAGACGCGGCACATACCCGCGGTGATGGCGCACGACCCGCTGTTCGTGCTTCCGTAACTGGTGGAAGATGTTGTGGCACACCTTCCGCGGCAGCACGATCAGGTCCATGCTGGGCCTGGAGAGCGATCGGAAAGTTTTCGAGCGCTACAAAAGCCTGCGTAGCGCGGAGCGAGTGTATTTGTAGCCGGTAGCCATCGCGAAGACCCGGAAAGCCCTTCTGTTACTTCAGTCCCGAATCGCTGTATAAAGGAACCAGCTGAATCTTACTTCCATGCTGCCGGGATCCCACACACACGACAAGAAGGCCGGACTTGCCTACTGGGCGCAGCGCGTACTGGAAGAGTGTGACAAGGCCAGCCAGGAGTTTGCTCCCGATCCAGTGCACGACCTTCGTGTGGCCATTCGGCGTTGCCGCTCGATGGCGGATGGCTTCCTCTCCGTCGATCCCGATCCGGAATGGAAGCAGATGAAGAAATTAGGCAAACCGCTTTTCAGCAGTCTGGGCGAGCTGCGCGACACCCAAGTCATGTCGGAATGGGTGACGCGGCTTTCCGAAGATCACGATTCCGTGCGCCACGTACTTTTGCATTCGCTGTCGCATAAAGAAAGTGCGCAAAAAGCCGCCGCGCAGGAAGGGCTGCGAAACTTTGACCGCAAACGGTGGTCTGCGCTGAACGCGAAGCTGGCAAAACGGACTGGGGCAGTGCCGCTGGAAGGATTGGTCTTTCAGCATCTCGCGCTGGAGCGCTGGATGGAGGCGCACGCTCTGCACCGGCAGGCCTTGAGGAACCGCACCCAGGTTGGCTACCATCAGCTCCGCATCGGCATCAAGCGGTTCCGCTACACGGTGGAGAATTTCCTCCCCCAGCGCCATGAAGAATGGGCGCCGGACCTGCGCGATCTGCAGGACGCTCTTGGGGAAGTGCACGACCTCGATGTTCTACGCTCCTTACTCCGGGCGCATCCTGAGATCAAAGCCGAAGACCGCGACCGCTGGCAACAGAGGATTTCGGAAGAACGCCAGAAACGGCTGGAGCTGTACCGCGGAAGAATGTTGGGGAAGAATTCGCTCTGGCAGGTTGTGGCGTGCCGGGCTTCCGTCTGGACAGCCGCTCGAACAAGCGGCGCTGGAGAAGTTGCGGACGTGGGCATCGTTCCTGGATCCCGATGTGCAACATTCGGCGCATGTCGCGCGCATCGCGTTGCAACTCTACGACGCCTTATCGCAACACCAGATGCTCTCCGGCGGGTCTGTTTACCGCCGCATTCTGGAAGCTGCGGCAATCGTGCACGACGTGGGGCGAGGCAAAGGCGCCGATGGGCATCTCAAGCGCGGCTATCGCATGATCAGCAAACTGAGGCCGCCGATTGGCTGGAGTGAAGAAGAGTTGCGCTGTGTTGGCGCGGTTGCGCGCTATCATCGCGGCGCTCTGCCCAAAACTGGAGACTCTTACTTTGTGGGACTTAGCGCAAAGCGCCGTTCCGAGCTGTTGCCGATTATGGGAATTTTACGGCTGGCCGACGCGTTCGATTTTGCGCATGACCAGAAGGTGATGCGAATTACGCTGGAGCAGCGCGATGGAACCCTGAGCATCTACGGGCAAGGCCTGGAGGAAATCAGTCCGACGGCAGAGCGGCTGGCCCGGGCTCGATACCTGCTGGAAACAACCGGCGGACTGACGATCAGAATTCGCCCGTTGCTCGCCAAAGCGGCCACGTCATCTCGCGTCGATCGAGGCACAAGACGGGTGGCCGTCAGCTACTGAGCCAACAAAGGCTGCTCAGACTAGGCTGCGGGTGTGCGTTTACCCTTCTTGTAGGGATCTCCGACAAAGACAAAAGGATATTTCTTGAGCGCCTGAACGTCCCCGGCTGCGGCATAAGCCTCGACTTCCTGCATCAGTGCCGATGCCTGGTCGGGAGGCATATTCTTGGTCGCTTGCCAGAACTTATTGGGGAAAAACCAAATACGTTCGCGATGGTTGACTTCTGCCAGATGGTCAGCTACGGATTCCATATCTTGCAGCTCCTCCCACAACGTCAGACATGAAGTTTTGGAGAGTTTAGGGGCCTGGAATTCAATGAGCAATACATTAATATTATCAACCTCCGGAGGCGGTTTGTAAACCACCGGTGTTGTGCCTGGCGCAACCGCACTCCCAAAACGGTGCAATCGAGATTTCCAAAATACGTAAGTGCAAGAAAGTACAGGGGCGGAACTTTTGGACGCAGCCTCCTCCGCGCAATTCCGAATTTCATTTTCATGCGTTGGCGCTGGTCCCCTGTGGAAAATGGAAAAGCGTGGCGGCTGGCATAAAAGGTCCGAATGGCATTGCGGATATGACAAAGGCTAATGTACCACGTTGTGGGATGTGCCAACCCGTTTCAGAAACCGGTCGACTTCTGCTCCGAATGAAGCGTCGGCAGCTTAGTAATCCAGATCCGCCGGACGCCCGGTTAGCCGCTCGATGCGCTTGGCGATCGGAGGATGGGTCGAGAACAGGTTGGCGAAGCTCGCTCCGCTAAGCAGCGGCGCCACGATGAACAGGTGTGCGGTCGAGGGCGAAGCCTGCATGGGGATGCGTTTCGAGTATGCGTCCAGCTTCTTTAGCGCACTGGCCAGAGCGTAAGGATTCCCCGTAAGCTGGGCGCCAGTGGCGTCAGCCTGGTATTCGCGCGAGCGCGAGACGGCAAGCTGGATCAGGGTAGCCGCGATGGGCGCGAGAATCAGCATGAGTAGCCCGCTGAGGCCGCCGCCACGGTCGCGGTCGTCGCTTCCGCCCATGCCGCCGAACCAAAATCCCATGCGCGCCAGCAGCGTGATGGCGCCCGCCAGGGTGGCGGCAACCGAGCTGATTAGAATGTCGCGGTTCCTCACGTGTCCGAGTTCGTGCGCCAAAACGCCTTCCAGTTCCTCGTCGGTGAGCAGGTTCAGGATGCCTTGCGTCACCGCAACCGAGGCGTGCTGCGGATTGCGCCCGGTGGCAAAGGCGTTGGGCGAGTCGGTCGGGATGACGTAGATCTTGGGCAGCGGAATGCCCATCTTCTGTGTCAGCCGTTCGACCACCTCGTAGGCACGCGGCAGTTCCTCGCGCGTGACCGGCTTTGCGCGGTACATCGCCAGCGCGATTTTATCGCTGAAGAAATACGAGGCGAAATTCATGACGACGGCCAGCCCAAGGGCCATCTCCATGCCACGTTGGCCGCCGAAGACTTGTCCCATGAACAACAGAAATAGAGTCAGTGCCGTCAGTAGTAGCGCTGTCTTGAATGTGTTTCCCATATCTACTTGAGTAGATGATAACCAGGACCTTAGGTTGCGGGGAATTGGAACCGATTGCGCGAATGGGAGTTACATCGTGCGGCAGGCCCATCCGATTCTGTACCATGTCTCCATGCCTGAGCTCCCGATTGTTCGCCCGCACCACCCGCATCCTCCCGAAGATCTGGTACTCGTCGCTTTTCGTGTAGATGCCGGCCACGACGGTCCGCAGTTCTACACCTTGCTTGCAGTCGGCGGCGAGAGCGAGCGTCCGCTGACGGCCGATGGGCGGATCATTTTCTTTACCCATCCGCAGTTGGCGGCCAAGGCCCTGGCGCTCGATGCCAGCCTGACGCGGCTCGGCCCTGCGCCGGAAGAGATCGAAACCTTTTGCGATGTGGCCGAAGCGCTGTACCGGGTGAACTCGCAGGCCGCCGATCCCGATGGAGTCATCCTCGATTGCCTGCTGGTTTTCGATGACCTGGTGCGCGCGACCAAGCTGCACATGCCCGACCGTTATCAGGGGATTCTGACCGAATTGGCGGCGCGCCTGACGGAAGGCGAACAGTTGCGAAACATCTTTACCAGTAGTGCCCTGCGCGAGCACGTGGAGGACGCCCTGTTGTGGTGCGTAGGCGCGGTGACGGTCAAGGCCCGGATGATAACCGTGTGACTGTGCCTTCGACAGCATCGGATGTCTCGCGGAAAAACAGCTGGACAAGCTATTGGCCGAACTTCGTCTCCGCACTCTCCTACGCAATCTTGTTCGGCGGAGTTCTTACCATTGGAGTGGCTGCTTATGTGGTGGTCATAAGCTACTCCGGTCTTCCTTATTCGGATGGATGGACCGAGATTTTCCCGGCGGCCGCAGGCGTGAAACAGCTTTCCTTCACTTGGCTTTGGCAGCAGCACAACGAACACCGGCTTCTCATCCCGAAACTATTCCTGATTGCGGACCTTCGTTTGTTTCACGCCAAACAAGTTTTCTTGCTTACGAGTATTTTTGCAGTACAGCTTTTGCATTTGTTGTTGCTGAGCTGGAGTATGCGGGTCCTCGGCGGCTGGCGCGGCGCACTGTGGCGCACGGGCACCGGGTTGGCGGCATTCTGCCTCTTTTGCCCCTCGCAATGGGAGAACCTGGTTTGGGGATTTCAAACCTGCTTCGTGCTCCCCGGCTTGTTTGCTACTCTCTCGTTTGTTGGGTTGTTGCTCTATTGGATTGCACCGCAGACCGCATCTGGGACGCGGCGCAGGTGGAAGTTCCTAGTGCTTTCTATCCTGGCGGCCTTGGGCGCCACCTATTCACTTGCCAACGGAAGTATTCTTTGGCCTTTACTGGTGTTTGCCGCGCTGTTGCTGCGACTTCGTCCCCCGGCAGTGTGGAGCTTCGCTATTGCTGGAACAGTCAGCACGGCACTCTACTTTCATGGCTACTTTCGCCCGCTGCAACATGCCAGCCCGATTTCGTCGGTCCAGGTACCAGCCAAAGTTTTCGAGTATCTTGCCATTTATCTCGGGAGTCCGTGGGTACGCCAGTACGATCGCTCGGCAACATTCTTCGGAACAGCCGGTCTGGTGGTCGCGTTGTGCCTGGTCCTGCGTTTCCGGTCCTACGTCCAAAGCCGCAGCGCTCTCTCGGTTCAACTGGTTCTCACCCTGGTGTTCTGCCTCGGAACGGCTCTCATAACGGCGCTGGGCCGGGTAAATCTCGGCCTCATGCAGGCGTTCTCCTCCCGATACCAAACTGTCGCTCTCCTTTTCTGGTGCTGCCTGGGTTTGCTGTTATTGGCCGCGTCCGAGAAGAGGCCTGTCCTAGCCATGGTCGTCCAGCTATTTCTGTTTGCCGTATTGGTGCGAGGAGCAACTCTGGCGCGTCTTCCGATCAGGCAGGCACGGTGGCATGGTTTCCAGCTCAACGCGGCAGCAGCCACCCTGCTGACAGGGGTGAACGATAACACGCAGCTTGAGTTCGCATTTCCCCACCCCGATTACATTCTTGACGTTCTGCCCTACATGCGAGAGCAGCGACTCTCCGTTTTTTCGGGGCCTCTTGCGTCTCAACTAGGCAAGCCTTTGGATTCCCTATTTCGTGTGGTTTCGTCAGACTCATGTACGGGGGCTGTGCAGTCCGTTACCACGGCGGGCGCGGGGGAATCGCAAGGTCTTCGAATTACCGGTTGGGCATGGGACTATGAACACCGGCGTCCTCCTGCTGAGGTCGTCGCAACAAGCGATGGAGTCATCACTGGCTTGGGGCCGATGGGAGACTGGCGTCCTACCATTAGAGCAACCAGGCCGTGGATGAATACCAGCTTCATCGGATTCGACGTATACGCCAGGAGCGTGGCGCGAGTCTGCTCCCGTGCAGCTTTATGCCATCTTGCGCGGCAATCCGCCAACAGCCTGCTACTTCGCGACAAAGTAGTTCCGGTTTGTCCCAGAGCTCAGAATTTCAGAGGCGAAGGATTGGCGAAAGTCCAAGAATCCTCTACAATCTTCTGATGGCTGTGGGGGAGATTCCGGTCGCGCTGGCGTGGGCACATCCGCTGGTGGCGGAGTGGTTCGTGGCGCGCTTCGGCACGCCGACCGAGCCGCAGGAGCAAGGCTGGCCCGAGATTCTAGCCGGCCGCACGACGCTGATCTCCGCTCCCACCGGTTCCGGAAAGACGCTGGCGGCTTTCCTCATCTGCATTGACCGGCTGGTGCGCAAGGCGCTGCAAGGCGAGCTGCGCGATCGCACCGAAGTTCTGTACGTTTCGCCGCTGAAGGCGCTGGGCAACGACATCCAGAAGAACCTCGAAGTGCCCCTCGGCGAGATCCTCGCGCTCGCCGCCGAACGCGGCCTGCTGATGCCCGAGATTCGCACCGCCGTTCGCACCGGCGACACGCTGATGAAAGAACGCCGCCAGATGCTGAAGCGGCCGCCGCACATCCTGGTGACGACGCCGGAGTCGCTTTACATCCTGCTGACGGCGAACAGCAGCCGTGCGATCCTGCGCGATGTTGAGACGGTGATCGTGGACGAAATCCATGCAGTCGCCGACGACAAGCGCGGCGCGCACCTGACGCTTTCGCTCGAGCGACTGGATCTGCTCGCGAATCAGCCGACACGCATTGGGCTCTCGGCGACGCAGAAACCGATCGAGGAGATTGCCCATTTTCTCACCGGCGCGGGCCGGCCTGCTCCGGCGGTCGTGAACATCGGCCATCGGCGGAAGCTCGATCTCGCGGTTGAGGTTCCTCCGTCGGAACTTGGCCCCATCGCGAGCAACGAGATGTGGGGCGAGATCTACGACCGCATTGCAGAGTTGGCATTGCAGCATCGCTCCACGCTGGTCTTCGTCAACACGCGGCGGCTGGCCGAGCGCGTTGCGCTGCATCTGGGCGAACGCATCGGCGAAGAACTGGTTGCGGCGCACCACGGCAGCCTGGCGCGCAAATTGAGGCTGACCGCCGAGCGCAAACTGAAGAACGGCGAAATCCGTCTGCTGGTGGCGACGGCATCGCTGGAGCTGGGAATCGACATTGGGACCGTCGATCTCGTCTGCCAGATCAATTCGCCGCGTTCGATTGCGGTCACCTTGCAGCGCGTGGGCCGCTCAGGGCACTGGCGCGGCGCGGTCCCCAAGGGACGGCTGTTCGCCACCACGCGCGACGACCTGGTGGAATGCGCCGCCGCCGTGCGCGCCATCAAGCATGGCGATCTTGATCGCATTCAGATTCCGGCTGCGCCGCTCGACATCCTGGCGCAGCAGATTGTCGCCATGTGCAGTTGCGAGGACTGGGACGAAGACGCGCTCTTCGATCGCGTACGCGGCGCGTATCCCTATCGCGAACTGCGGCGTGAAGAGTACGACCGCATCCTCGAAATGCTGTCGCAAGGAATCGCGGCCAGGCGCGGACGCTATGGCGCGTATCTCTATCGCGACATGGTGAACCGGCGTCTGCGCGGGAGGCGTGGAGCGCGGCTGGCGGCGATCACCAGCGGCGGAGCCATTCCGGAGACCGCGCTCTTCACGGTGGTGGTACAGCCGGAGGAGATCGTCATTGGCACGCTCGACGAAGACTTCGCGGTGGAGAGCAATGCCGGCGACATCATGCTGCTCGGCAATACCTCGTGGCGCATTCACCGCGTCGAGTCCAACTCCGGGCGCGTGCTGGTGGAAGACGCGCACGGCGCTGCCGCCCACGATTCCATTCTGGCGCGGCGAAGCTCCAGCGCGCACCGACGAACTGTCGCATCATGTGGCCGAATTGCGCGAGCGCATCAGTGCGCTGCTGCCGAACACAGCTCCGCTGCCGGTGCCGGCCAATCCTGAACTCGCCGCCGGTGAAGAGGCGCAACCAAGGGCCCGGCTGCGTGGAATCGAGTCCAGTCCCGAGGTGCAGAGCGCAGTCGCGTGGCTGAAGGACGAGTGCGGACTCGACAATGCGGGTGCGGAGCAGTTGGTTGAGTACATCGTCACCGGCCGTGCGGTGCTGGGCGAGGTGCCGACGCAGCAGACGATCATTGCCGAACGCTTCTTCGATGAGGGTGGCGGGATGCAGCTCATCATCCACGCCCCGTTCGGTGGCCGCGTGAACAAGGCCTGGGGATTGGCGCTGCGCAAGCGTTTCTGCCGCTCGTTCAATTTTGAGTTGCAAGCCGCCGCGACCGACAACGGGCTGAACATCGCGCTGGCCGAGCAACACAGCTTCCCGCTCAGCGACGTCTTCCACTATCTGCAAACCGAAACCGTGCAGGAAATCCTGGAGCAGGCTGCGCTGGCTTCGCCGATTTTCGGCACGCGCTGGCGATGGGATGCGAACCGCTCGCTGGCGCTGCTGCGCTTCCAGGGCGGCAAGAAGGTCCCACCACAAATTCAGCGCATCCGCAGCGACGATCTTCTCGCCTCGGTCTTTCCCGATGTTGCCGCCTGCCAGGAGAACATCGTCGGCGACATCCAGATTCCCGATCATCCGCTTGTCCACGAGGTCATGAAGGACGTGCTGACGGAGGCCATGGACATCGAAGGTTTGCGACGCGTGCTGGGCGGAATTCGCGATGGGGCGATTCGTTGCCTCGCCGTGGATACGCCGGTGCCGTCACAGTTCTCGCACGAGATCCTGAACGCCAATCCGTATGCGTACCTCGACGATGCTCCGCTGGAAGAGCGCCGTGCGCGTGCGGTGCAGATGCGCCGCGTCCTGCCGGAAGCCGTGTTGCAGGAGGTGGGCAAGCTCGACCAGAGCGCGATTGCGCGCGTACGCGAGGAGGCGCGCCCCGATGTTCGCGACGGCGACGAACTGCACGACACGCTGCAAACGCTGGTCGCTGCTCCGGAAGAAATTGGCGATCCCGAATGGCAGGAAGCCATTGGGAGCTGGATGCCATTCCTGCCCGAGCTGATGGAAGGTTGGCGTGTCGTGCGCGCGCAGGTCAACGAGCGGCGCTACATCGTCGCGTCGGAGCGGGCGAAAGACTTCGCACTGATCTTTCCGGAAGCCAAGTTCGAGGTTGTGCCTCCGGAACTGCCGCCAATCGCGGCCTCGCGCGATGACGCCCTGCTCGCCATGGTGACCGGCTGGATGATGCACTGCGGACCGGTTACATCGGAAGCGCTGGCATACTGGCTCGGGATTCCGGCGGCTGATGTGGAGAAAGCTTTGCTGCGCATGGAAGCTGCGGGCTCCGTTCTGCGCGGCAACTTCACTGGAGCTGGCGAAGGGCAACGAGCCGGATACCGCTGAGTGGTGCGATCGCCGGCTGCTGGCGCGCATTCATCACCTGACCGTCGCCACGCTCCGCAAGCAGGTCGAGCCGGTTACGGCTGCGCAGTTCATGCGCTGGCTGCTGCGCTGGCAGCACGTGGCTCCGCAATCGCAGTTGAGCGGCGAGCGCGGGCTGCTGGAAGCCGTGCGACAGTTGCAAGGTTTCGAAATTCCGGCGAACGCGTGGGAGAAACAAGTTTTCTCTTCGCGCATGAACCAATACGATCCAGCAGACCTCGATCAACTTTGTCTGACAGGCGCCGTCGGTTGGGGCCGTCTGTCGCCGCATCCGGCCACCCTGGAGGATTCGGGCGAAGGCCGGCGCCGCGTGGTGCCCACCAGCGTTGCGCCGATCACGTTCTTCGTTCGCGAAGATTCGGATTGGATGCAGCCGCGCCTGGCTGAAGAGGAGCAGAGCTACGAACGCGTGCTGAGTGAAGGCGCGCGAACTGTGCTCGAGTTCCTGCGGCGGCGTGGTGCGTCGTTCTTTGCCGACATCGTGCGCGGCACAGGCAAGCTGAAAGCCGAGATCGAAACCGCGCTGTGGGAACTGGTTGCCGCTGGCATGGTCACAGCCGACGGTTTCGACAACCTGCGTTCGCTCATCAACCCGAGGCGGCGGAACGCTGTGGGCGCCCCGAAGCTCGCCCGGCCGCGCCACACGGCGGGACGCTGGTCATTGCTCTATCCCAGCGAAGGATCGGACCGCAACAAAATGGTCGAAGCCACCTGCTGGATGCTGTTGCGGCGCTACGGCGTGGTCTTCCGAGAAGTGCTGGCGCGCGAGTCGAACCTGCCGAAGTGGCGCGAGTTGCTGATCGCCTTCCGGCGTCTTGAAGATCGCGGCGAAGTTCGCGGCGGGCGGTTCGTCAACGGATTTCTGGGCGAGCAGTTCGCTTTACCGGAAGCGGTCGAGTCACTGCGCGCCATGCGCAACCTGCCCGTGAGCGGTGAAACCGTGACTATCTCCGCCGCCGATCCCCTGAACCTGGTGGGCTTCATCGTTCCCGGCGAGCGCGTGCCGGCCATCTCGGGCAAGTATGTCAGCTTCCGCGACGGAATTCCTTACGAACCGGAGGAGCGCGCACCCGCGCTGCGCGAGGCTGCTGCGCAATGATGCCGGAGCAATTGGTCGAAGGAATCGACTACTACATCGAAAACGGATTCGTGGTCTTCACTGCGCATTATCTGCGCAACCGAGGCTACTGTTGCGAGTCAGGATGCCGCCATTGCCCCTACGGTTTCGTGCGCAAGCACGCCGAACAAGTGGATCGCAGCTCCGATTCAAGCCCAAAGGAAAAAGCGGGCGAATAGCCCGCTCTGTCGTAAGATCTCAAGGTTTTTCTACCCCATGGTGTGCACGTGCTCGGGCTTGATCTTGTAGAGCACGCGCTGTTCGCCGGGTTGCGCGAACGGATATTTGTCCTTCCCCAGATACTTCTTTGCCATCTTGTCGATGTGCTGAGTCGCGCCCTCCTCGGTGATCTCGTGCACGCGCCCGCGAATTCCGAGATAGCGATAAGGGTTGTCGGGATCGATGACAGCGACGGCCACGCGAGGATCGCGCTTTACGTGGCGGTCTTTCTGCCGCCCAACCGCCGAGTTCACCCAAACCTCGCCGTTCTGGAAGTCCACCCAAACTGGCGTGGTGTGAGGGCTGCCGTCGGGCAGCAGCGTGGTAAAGCTGCCGAATGCGGGTTTCTGAAAGAGGTCGAGAAAATTCTCAGGAATCGAAGCAGACATGCGTATCTCCTTGCTTATTTCCAGGCGATGCGTGGCCGGAACGCCAACGATTGGATTCCCGAACTATTGTACGAGGTGCATGGACTTATGGTGCGTCCCTGACGAATTCGGGCTGCTGGCCTTTGCCCCAGGGGTTGTAAGTCTGCACAAAGATCATGCGGTCTCGGATGGTCGGATGGTCCCAGGCCCAGAACTCGGCCAGCTTGCCGACGTACGGGTAATCGAGTGAGCGCTCGCCCAGAATCTGAAATGCCTGCGCGGCGGCAAGCGGCGTGTTGGGTACCAATCCGTGGACGACCTCGAGCCCGTATTGGTCAGCCTGGTGCTCGTAATGGCGCGACACGGCATTGAACGCCGGCGTGGCCAGGAACGTGAGCACTGAAATAATGAGGGCCAGCAGCGGAAGGGAAGCCCAATCGCTCAAGTCGCGTATGCCCCATCGCGCCCCGTAGCGCGCTACCATCCAGTTCGCCAGCCGATAGCCCAGGTAGTACAACACCAGCAACTGTAGCAGGATGATCGTCAATTGCTTGGGAATGTGGCCGAGGACGTAATGCCCCATCTCGTGCCCGAAGACAAACAGCGTCTGCGGTGTGGTCATATGTTCCATCGTGGTGTCCCACACCACAACGCGCTTGGTGGCGCCAAACCCCGTGACGTAAGCGTTCAATTCGGTGGTCTTCTCGCTGGCTTTCATCTCGAACATTCGTTGCGGCGGGATCTCCATGCCCGCCCTTTGCACGACGCGCTCGATCTGCGCGACCAGATCGGCGTGGTGATCGGTGAGCGGTTCGAAGTTGTTGAAGAGGGGTTCGATCAGGACCGGCTGGATGAAGATGACGAAGACTACGATCGGAATCGTGGCCAGCCAGAAGTAGAACCACGAGCGGCGTGGGCTGCGGCGCAGCACTGCATAGAGAATCCAGCCGAGGACGCTGACAAACAAGAATGCGAGCAGCAGGCCCTTTCCCCAGTCCCAGAACCACGAGCCCCAATGCTGGACTGAGAGTCCGTATTGCAAGCTGATGTGGTGCTGATAACTGTCGAAGGGAAGCTGCGCCAGCTCCAGCACGAGAACGAACAACGACATCACGATGATGGCTTGAATCACACGGAAGCGCGAGGCGCACTCGGCCCAGTCGCGCAGGCGTGCGCCGAAGCGCGTCCGCAGCATCAGGTAGAGAACCAGGAACGACCACCCCGTCGTAACAAAGTACAACGTTCCGGTCAGCAGGTAGAGAGCATAAGCTTTCTGCAGCTTGTCGGGGCGCAACGTGTACTGCAGCAGCGGACGCGAGTTGGCTGAGTTATCCGCCGTTTGTGAATTCTGCTGGGCGACAACGTGCCCGGCATGTATGGTCGTACAGACGATCACCATCAAAGTGAGCAGAAAAAATGTCCAAAACTTGCTATACATGAAGGCCCCTTATGAGCCGGAAAGAGGCGAAGTTTAACATCATTTGTGCGGCGGATGGAAACGTAGTCAGGAGCAGTCGCCCCTGGGTGAAAAACGGCTCTCTTCATCTCTCTTGTTTTCAGGCAGTTGAAGCTGCCAGTCCCGAACGTCATCAACTCTAAGAAATTCAGTAGGTTAAGGCGGTTTTTTCCGGTTGTGGTGCCGTTTGATTTCCACAGGCGTAGCGGAACAGGTGCGAAATGTGACAGGATAGCGGCATGGTGAAACGCCAACAATCCAAGCCGCGCCTGATTCGCGACGGCAACTTGGAGCGTTGCTCCGTTTGCGGCTACCCCTTCCCGGCAGACGTACACCCTTCGATGAGCGTCGCGTTCGCTGAGCACCTGCTGAAAGCCCACCAACCCGGCCAGACGACCGAGGACTCAAGCCAAGCTGCTCTCCGAGTCGTGCGTGAAGCCACGGAGAATAAGTAAGCCTATTCTTCATCGCCAATCTTCTCCTGCATCGCCAAGAAATGCTCGTACTTTAACAGCACAGCTAGCGGCTCGTCATTGTCCTGAATGACCAGAGTTTTGTCGAGTTCCCGTAGCTGAGTAACATTTAGCGCCCGCAGTCGGCTGATTCCTACGTGCTGGACGGTTGGGTCAACATACGGGATGGAAATCGGGTTTGCTTTTGCCATAAATCCCTCTACGCGCTGCGTTGCAGCGCCTTCTGAATAATCTCCTTGTCGATGCGCGCATTCGGCTTGCGCTCTGGCAGCAGGCTGACCAGTTCCTCAAGACGTCCACACATGATCGGTTAGACCCGCTTCCATTGCGGGCGTCACTCGCAGCGTCTTGTGGACACGGCAGAAATTGTAGTGGAAGAAGTAAAGTGCAACCTGATGCACGTGGTTTTCAAACTTCTTGCTGAATCCGTTTGTCAGTCGCGTGAAGCGTCGCATCGACATGCGCATAGTCAGGTTCTGGCGCTCGACATAGCTGGTGCTGACATGTTTGGGATCAGGATCGCCGGTCACAACCTTCATGTCGCAGCCGATACACGTCGCTGGGCTGTACCGTGATTCATCGGGCGTCGGCGCACCATAGAGCTTATGCAGCATCGCGTAATCGACTTCTGCACCAAAGGCGTCCTCAACAGCGTTGACGTAGTGGCGCAGCGCATCCGTGGTGATTTGTGGGCGTCCAACGATGCGCTCCGCGCAGTCCTGCATAAATTCGTAAGCGGCCCGCTTACCGCGATCTCCGATGTAGTAGGTGACGATCAGTTTGGTATCAGCGTCAATTGCCGTCCATGTCCAAGCGTCGCCCCATCCCTCGGCTTCTTTTTCGGGGCGTGACGTTCTTCCGCTTTGCGCCCACGAATGACCAGATTTCATCGCACTGCAAGCGGCGAACGCGCAGCCCGCGCACGTTGCGGTGATGATAGGCAGCGCAGGCGCATCCGGCATCTACCAAGAGCCGAAGCACGGTATGCTTTCCTACTCCGGACATCCGGCACGTCGCGTTGATGGAGTTTCCTTCGACCAAAGCTGCTATCACCTGTATCCGTTTCGCCGTGCTTAGGCAGTTCATGCTGTCCTCTAAACTGCCTTTATAGTAGCACTATAACAGCAAACGTCAAGCAGTATTGTGCCGTTTATTTGCCAGTTTATGCATTTTATACTGGCTAATCCATTCAGGAATGGCTATGATTCCGATTGCACCAAGAAACAGGCAGGCGATGGCGATGATCTGGAACGTCATCCATTTGTCTGCGTCTTCGTAAAACTTAGCCATGGACGAATCTGCCCTTTTAAGCCATCTAAAGACTCTCGAATCAACTTGGGGATCGCTCGACAACTGGTTGCGATTCTGGATTGTCCTGGTTGTCGTCGGCGTCGCAATGGAACTGATTGTCGTCTGGATTGAATACCGCCACGAAAAGGCAGCATTCAACAGGGGCATAATCCGTCCTCCGGATAAGCCAAGTGTCGGACTGTTTGTCGTTGGGTTACTTGGTGCAGGCTTGGTGGCGATCGGTGTCGCGGGAGAATTGGGCCTACACATCAAAGCTGGCAGAATCGAATCCGACATGAGGAATACCACCGATCTCCTCGTAGCGGTCATTTCCAAAGAGGCTGGCGATGCGAAAACCTCTGCCGAGGGCGCAGCAAGTGCGGCAGGGCGCGCCAAGGCATCTGCGGATGCTGCGAGTACTGTGGCTAAGGATGCACTCGGTAAATCTAAAGCGGCGACCGATGCGGCTGACAAGAGCCAAGCAGCAGCATCGGATGCTTCGGTTCTAGCACACGGTGCTCGGCAAGAAGTTGATGACGTTAGAAACGAATCGGCCAAGCTCCGCCAACAAACCCGAGCCATCGAACAGGAACTTTCAGATGAACACAACAAACGAATGGAACTAGAGAAGTCACTGGAACCCAGAGAGTTGTATGCCATTAGGTATTGGGATGGAACCAGCAATGTTGACAATCTCAAAGGGCTAAAAGGAATTGAATTTATAGTCGAGGCGATTCCCGACTTTGAAGCCAGAAAGGCCGCCTCTGACATTGTGTTTATTCTTGAAGCCGCCAAATTGAAGGTAATCCGCACGGGTATCACGGAACAATTTGTATCGGATGGCGTGACCGTCCAATATTTATCGCCACTACTGTCCGGTTAAGTTACAGGGTGCTCGCTGCAAGTAATAGCTGCGCAATAGGTTGAAGCCATTTCTGGCTTGCCGCGATTTGAATTCGCGGAGAGCTGACAATGGCTCATGAACCAGGGCCGCACCGTCTTCTCGCAGTTAATCAGCTTTCTTCCCGACCGGGAGTTCCGTCGTTGCGTCGAGCGTTATCAGGGCGACCTCCGGCTGCGAGGCTTCAGCTGTTGGGATCAGTATCTGGCGATGGCCTTCGCCCAGTTGACCTATCGGGAAAGTCTGCGCGACATCGAAGCTTGTTTGGGTTCGTTGCAAGGCAAACTGTATCACCTGGGATTTCGTGGCAAGGTGGCTCGCTCGACGCTGGCGGATGCGAACGAATCGCGGGACTGGCGCATCTTCGCCGACTTCGCGCAGAGGCTGATAGCAACCGCACGCGGACTGTATGTCCGAGAGCCCATGGGCGTCGATCTGGAGCAGAGCCTGTATGCCCTGGATTCGACAACCATCGATCTGTGCCTGGCGCTGTTTCCGTGGGCCCGGTTTCGGCGACGCAAGGCCGCCGTCAAGATGCACACTCTACTGGACCTGCGCGGCAACATTCCCACGTTTATTCGCGTTACCGATGGCAAGGTGCATGACGTCAATATGCTGGACGAGATCATGCCGGAAGCCGGAGCCTTCTATGTCATGGATCGCGGCTACGTCGATTTCGAGCGGTTGTTCCTGCTGACGCTCAGCTCGGCCTTCTTCGTGGTGCGCACCAAGTCGAACGTGTTGCTGCAGCGGCGCTACTCGCATCCCGTGGACAAGAGCACGGGCGTCTGCTCGGACCAGACCGTGATTCTGTCTTCCTTCGAGTCGGCGTCGGTGTACCCAGATGCGCTCCGGAGGGTGAGCTACTGCGATGCTGAAACCAACAAGCGTCTGAAGTTTCTGACCAACAACTTCACGCTTCCGGCACTGACCATCGCCCAAATCTACAAGCAGCGCTGGCAGGTGGAACTGTTCTTCAAATGGATCAAACAGCACCTGCGGATCAAGGCTTTCTACGGCACCAGCGAGAACGCGGTGAAGACCCAAATCTGGATTGCCGTGTCCGTGTATGTGCTGGTGGCGATCGTGCGCAAGCGCTTGGGTCTGGAAGCCAGCCTGTACCAGATCCTACAGATTCTCAGCCTCACGCTCTTCGAGAAAACGCCCATTTTATGCGCCCTTCAGAGCATCGAAGAGGATGCCAATTTCACCGAAAACGCCAACCAACTGATTCTGTTCGACTTTTAACCGGACAGCAGTGATTTATCGCCACTGGAGATAGGTGACGAGATGCCCTCGGTGTCCGCCAGCAAACTGGGCGCTGAAGTGGCACGGATTCTCGAAGAGTTCCTGAATGATAATGGTTGGGTGGCTATGGGCGGTATCACGAAGCGCGGCGACCTAAAGCCCAATGAGCTCAGGATACGGGTTGGATTTAAGCCAAGCCCGTATTTCACACAAACGCCAGAATGGGCGAAGGAAAAGAGGGCGGCCCCGATTCCGAAGAGCAAACCTATCATGGAAAGGTGGCGCGCTAGCGGCCCATTTCCACGGGAGCCAGTTGGAGGGAAGCATTGACCCGGAGACGCTGGCCCCGTTACACCCTGTGGATGTGAAACGGCACCACTACCTTTTTTCCTTGACATTTCCACAAGCGGGCGTAGGATAATAGCATCACCTCCGATCCGCTTCAGGATCGAATGGGCTCGAGGCCAAGGAAATGTCACCGCTCCTTGGCAACGGGCCCATTTTAATTATGGACGGTGCACGGGGGAGGCGCCCGGCAGAGCAGAGCAGGTACAATAAAGGATTACTTGCCAGTTCATGAATCCCAAAATTCTGTTTGCATTAGGGCTCTTCTTCTGTCTCACGCCGTGGGCCTCGCCGCCGCTGGCGCTACTTGCCGGTCTCATCTTCGGCGCAATCTCCATTCACCCGTACAAGGCGGAATCGAGGACGCTGTCAAGGGTACTGCTCCAGTCGGCTGTTGTGGGGCTGGGCTTCGGGATGAATCTGCAAGAGGTCGTGCGCGCCGGGCGTACCGGGTTCCTCTATACCGCCTTGGGCATCGCCTTCGCGATGCTTGTGGGAACCCTGCTGGGGAAGCTGCTATCGGTCCATGCTCGCCCCGCCTTCCTCATCTCAACTGGCACCGCGATCTGCGGCGGCAGTGCGATTGCGGCTGTGGGGCCAATCGTGGGGGCGAATGAAGACGAGATGTCGGTTTCGCTGGGAACGGTTTTCCTGCTCAACTCCATCGCGCTGCTGACCTTCCCAGCAATTGGCCTGATGCTGAAGCTTTCGCAAAACCAATTCGGGCTGTGGGCGGCATTGGCGATTCACGATACCAGCTCTGTCGTGGGTGCTTCGGCGAAGTACGGTGCGGTGGCGCTGGCCGTGGGGACTACCGTGAAGCTGGCGCGTGCGCTGTGGATTGTGCCCATGTCGGTCGGAACCGCCGCGGTCAAAGGCAGCAAGACGCGCATTCAATGGCCGTGGTTCATCCTGTTCTTCTGTCTGGCCGCCGTGGCGAACACCTACTTTTTCCCCGGGGCTGCGGCCTACAGGTTCCTGAGTAACGCCGGAAAGGTGATGCTGGTCATCACGCTTTTCTTGATCGGCGCGAGTCTTTCGCCAACTGCGTTGCGCAAGGTGGGTCCGCGTCCGCTGCTGCAAGGGGTATTGTTGTGGATCGTGGTCGCGGTGGCGAGCCTGTTGGCAATTCGCGCGGGGTGGATCAGCATCTAAGCCTCTGCTTTTCGCTGGGTCGCACACTTATGAACCAGGTTCTTGCAGGGCGACTCAGACTGAGCGTCCGGAAGCACACTCGACAGAGTGTCGCTGTAGCACTGGGTCTTGTTTGCTGGATTTCGCTCGCCATCTCGGCGGCGGGCCAGGCTGTCCCAACAACTCCCTCGCAAGAAAAGCCATCGCCAAATGCCAAACCTCATTCAACTGCCCTGCCCTTGTTTTGCGCGACCTGCGTGCGACACAACCTCGAGCACCTCGCTGGACCGGCTCTGCACGGACGCGGCAGCGGAACCGAGGACGAGCACCACGCGGCCCAGTTTATCGCCCGCAAACTAGAGCAATACGGGTTGGCTCCCGCGGCCGAGGACGGGCATTACATCCAAACAGCAACCGTGCGTTCACGCACTGTGACGAGCGCGCCGACACTGTCCTTCGATGGTGGAGACTCTGCGAATCAGCGTTCGATTGTGTGGACACATGGTAAGGAGATGGTCGTCTTCACCCTATCCGAACCGGACATTGCCGGGCCCCTACAGAAACTGGACCTCAGTGACGAAGAGACCTCGCCTGCCGTGGTGAAGGACGGAGCCGTGGTTCTGCTGAAGCTCAAGCCGGACGCTGCGGTTGGAAGCGTAATCGCCCCTTACCTGCAAAGCAAAGCGGCCATGTTAGTCCTTTTCGAGCTTCCGGGCGGTCAGGCAATGTTCGAACAGCGCTCGAAGCGTATGCCGGGAATGTCCAGAAAGATGCGCGATGAGCCGGACGGTCCGGTGCGCGTGGTCGCCAAACCGGAGGCCGCGGAACGCCTCTGGGCCACACCGGAAGGCGCGATCATTACCCTGCACGCTGACGTGACGCCGTGGGAAACGTCGCATACATGGAATGTGCTGGCCAAAATCAAGGGTACACGCGAGAAAGACCAAATCATTCTGCTCAGCGCGCATCTCGACCACCTCGGCGTGAAGAATGGGAAAACTTATCCCGGAGCGGATGATGACGCTTCCGGCACGGTTGCCGTGATGGAGTTGGCGCGGGTGCTGGCTAACGAGCCAAAGCCGCGGCGCACCATAGTGTTTGCTCTGTGGGGCAGCGAAGAAGCCGGATTGCTCGGCGCTCGCTATTTCCTGGCCCACCCCACGTTCAATCTCTCAAAGGTTGTTGTCAACCTCGAGTTCGAAATGATTGGTCGTGCCGACCCGAAGGTGGAACGCGATCAATTGTGGTTGACGGGATGGGAGCGCAGCAATCTCGGTCCGAAGTTGGCTGTGCACGGAGCCAAGCTGGTTGGTGACCCGCATCCCCAGGAGAACTTCTTCACGCGGTCTGACAACTACGCTCTGGCGAAGGATGGGATTGTTGCTCAGACCGTCTCAAGCTTCGGGTTGCACAAGGATTACCACCAGCCTGGCGACACACTGCCGTCCATTGACTGGCAGCATCTCGACCGGGCCATCGCCTCCATGATTCGACCTGTGACGTGGCTGGCCAACAGCGACTTTGTGCCGAGGTGGACGGAAGGAAGCAAGCCTTAAGAGGATTCAGCCACTTACTTCCAGCGCCTGTGAGAGCTCTTCCCACTCCGCCATCAGCGGCTCAAGCTCGCCCCGGCGCTGGGCCAGCAGATCAGTCCAGCGTGCCGTCTCTTCCACACTGACAAACGACTGCAGTTCGCGCTCGCATTCCGCGATGCCGTCTTCCAGCCGCGCGATGTGTTCCTCGACCCGGTGATGGCGCTCCTGCAGTTGCTTGAGTTTAATAGGATTGATACGTTTCTTCGATTGCGCCTTCTGCTCCACATAACCAGGCACATCTGACAACGTGGGAGCCCAGTTACCTTTGCCGTTTCCATCCGTAGTCCCCTGGGCATCGCCCGCCGAAGTCTCTCGCTGCTTGCGCCAGAGGTAATCCTCGTAATTCCCCGGGAAGACCTCCACGCGCCCGCCGCCGATCTCGAAGACGCGCGTGGCCAGCTTGTCGATGAAGTAGCGATCGTGCGAGACGAAGACAACCGTCCCGTTGTACTTCTCCAGCGACTCAAGCAACACGTCTTTGGCGCGCATGTCGAGGTGGTTGGTTGGCTCGTCCAGCAGCAGGAAGTTGGAAGGATGCAGCAGCATGCGCGCCAGCGCATAGCGATTGCGCTCTCCGCCGGAGAGCACGCCGATGGGCTTGAAGACGTCATCTTCGGAGAACAGGAAGCAGCCCAATAGGCCGCGCAATTCGGTTGTGGTCTTTTGCGCGGCGACGTCGGAGAGATCGTCGAGCATCCGTCGCGCGGGGTCGAGTTCCTTGTACTGGTCCTGCGCAAAATAATCGGGCTCCACGTTGTGCCCGTGCTGTAGCGTGCCAGCGGTAAGCGGCTCGATGCCGGTTAGCAGCTTAATGAGTGTCGACTTGCCCGCGCCGTTTACGCCGACCAGCGCGATGCGGTCTCCGCGCTGAATGGTGAAGCTGACATCGCGAAAGACCTCATTCGTTCCGTAACTTTTCGCCAGCCCGGAGCACTCCACCACCAATCGTCCGCTGGGCTTCGGCTGCGGAAATGTAAAGTGGATGGTCTTTTCTTCCGGAGGAATCTCGATGCGCTCGATCTTCTCCAGCTCTTTGACGCGGCTTTGCACCTGCTTCGCCTTCGTCGCCTGGTAGCGAAAGCGATTAATGAAGGCCTCGAGCTGCTCGATGCGTTCGCGCTGGTTCTTGTACGCTGCGACCAGCGAATCCCGCCGCTCCTGCTTCTGTTGCAAATACTTTTCGTAGTTTCCGCTGTAGAACTGCACGCGCTTGTTCCAGATCTCGGCGATGCGATCGACCGTCACGTCCAGAAAATAGCGGTCGTGCGAGATGAGCACATAGGCGTACGGATACCCCAGCAGATACTGCTCAAGCCAATTGCGGGTTTCGAGATCGAGGTGGTTCGTCGGCTCGTCGAGCAGCAGCAGGTCCGGCTTCGCCAGCAGCAGCTTGGCCAGCGCAATGCGCATCTGCCAGCCGCCGGAGAACTCTTCCGTGTAGCGGGTCCAGTCTTCCTTGACAAAGCCCAAGCCATCGAGGACGGTGCCAACCTGCGAATCGAGGGCGTAGCCATCCTTCACGCGAAATTCGCCCGAGATGCGCTGGTAGCGGTCTGCCACCTGCGCGTATTCACTCGAGGTGTGATCGAGTTCGCCCATCTTGTGAGCGAGATCTTCCATCTCCTGCTCCAGCGCGCTCAGGTTGCTGAAAACCGACATACACTCGTCGAAGACGGTGCGACCGGAGAGCTGCAAGCCATCTTGCGGCAGGTAGCCGTAGGTCGTGTTCTTCGCCGGCGTGATGCTGCCGTAGTCGAGCGACTCCATGCCGCCGAGAATCTTCAGCAGCGTCGATTTTCCCGTGCCATTGGCGCCGACCAGGCCAACGCGTTCGCGCGGCGTGATCAGCCAATCCAGGTTGTCGAAGAGGAGTTTGGGGCCGAAGCGTTTGCCGGCAGAGGAAAGCTGAATCATGTTGAAGCGTTAGTTGCTCTTCTTCTGCCCTCGCAGGATGCGCTCGTCAATCGGCTTGCGACCGGCAAAACCTTCCTGCGTTCCGTGCCAGTGAGCAATCTTCTTTTCGCCGAGCTTCCAGCACAACAGGATGACCTCATCCCCCACGATGCAGGGAAAATCGAGCAAGCCAATATCGAGGTCCTTGACCTGCACGCCGGTGGCGTCAATCTCAGCGACGGCGTCCTTGGCGCGCTGCACGGCTTTCTCGCGCTCGGCCTTGCGCCGCGCGATCGGCACGATGTCAACCAGCGTGCCGCCATTGATGAAAATGCGGTTGGCCAGCGATTGCATCTCGCCGTCAACTTCTTCGATCAGCGCCTTGGCCTCCATGGCTGAGCGCAACAGCGACTCCAGAACGGGCAACAGAGTTTGGGCTTCGGATACTGTGAACGTGCGCGCCATATCGATACTTTCCAGCTTTGCTTGTGCCTTGCGGCGATTCAGAATGCGGCGACGATATTCCCGTAGGTCCGAGAAGGACCGGGGAACCCGCCGAAGATATTTTTCCCGAGGACGCTTGCGAACAATCATTGGATCTCTAACATCCTATCAAGAGCCACGCGCGCCCACCGCTTTACATCATCTTTTACTTTGATCGGATTGACGATGTTGCCATCCAGCAGGTTCTCCAGCGCCCAGCACAGGTGCTGGGGCGAAATGCGGAACATCGTCGTACACAGGCAGCCGGAATCGTCAAGCGTCATGACCTGCTTGTCCGGATTTTCGTTCGCCAGACGGTTTACCAGGTGAATCTCGGTGCCGATGGCGAACGATGTTCCAGCGGGCGCCTGCTGTACTACTTTGATGAGGTGGTCGGTCGAGCCGATATCGTCCGCCTTCTGGCAGACCTCCCAGCGGCACTCCGGATGCACGATCACCTGGATGCCGGGATGGCTCGCCCTGACCTTGTCCACATGCTCCGGCAGGAAGCGCTGGTGTACCGAGCAGTGGCCCTTCCACAAGATGACCCTCGCTTTGCGCAGTCGCTCGGCGCTCTGCCCGCCCTGCAGCATGTAGGGATCCCACACCACCATTTCGTCCAGCGGAATGCCGCGAGCATATCCGGTGTTGCGGCCCAGGTGCTGGTCGGGCAGGAAAAAAATCTTTTTGTTGCGGCGGAACGCCCAGTCGAACGCACTCTTGGCGTTCGATGAGGTGCAGACCAGACCGTCTCGTTCGCCGCAGAACGCCTTAATCGCCGCCGTGGCGTTCATATAGGTGATGGGCGTGATGCCGTTGCCTTCCTCGTCGGTGAGGCCGAGATTTACGAACTGCTCCCAGGCGTCTTCCACCTGCGTGATGTCGGCCATGTCGGCCATGGAGCAGCCGGCGTTCAGGTCAGGCAATACGACCGCCTGCCCCGGCCGCGCCAGGATATCGGCGCTTTCCGCCATGAAATGCACGCCACAGAAGACGATGTACTGGCCTTTGGCCTGCGCCGCCTTCTGCGAGAGGCGGTAGGAATCGCCGCGATAATCGGCAAACTTCACAACTTCGTCGCGTTGATAGTGATGTCCCAGGATGACGCACTCGCTGCCCAACGTTCGCTTCGCAGCCGCGATGCGGCCGTCCATGGAGCGATCTGGGAGTACGAGATAGTTTTCAAGCGAGCAGGATGCCGCTTCTGTAATCGGTGCCGTAGCCACTGTTTGTCTCTGCCTTCAGCTCCAGCTACGCGTGTGCATTGACTGCACAGGCCGCGTCCTGGAACGGGGATGTTGAAAGCTGACCTGCGGCTCCAGTAGATCCACTACGCGTTTCGCGCCCGACCTACGGGGTTGTTGAAGCTGCAAGTTGACGCTTCTTTAACACTCACTTGTTCGATGACCAATACAGCTCGTGAGTTACAAAATCGAGAACCGCGCCTCACCCGACGCGGACGTTGGCTACATCGAACAATGCTATTGTGGCGCGTTGGGGAGGATTACGCAAGAGCAGAGTATGCTGCTCATCCCCCAATATGCACCATCGTCCTTGACGCCGGAATGAAGCCTGGCTCGCCGATGTGGTGGCGCTCCTCCTTGTGATCTACGGCACGAAGAATAAATTCGACCAACTCTTCGTCACTCGCACCATTGGTCATCAACCCGGCCAGGTCGTGCTCCCGGACCGAGAACAGGCAGGTGCGAATCTTGCCATCGGAGGTGACGCGCACCCGGCTGCAATGCCCGCAGAAGGGGTGCGACACCGGGGCGATGATGCCGATCTCGCCGACACCGTCCTCAAAAACATAGCGGCGCGCGGTCTCGCTGCGCAAGTGCTCGACTTCGCGCAGCGGCATGAATTCGGCCATGCGGCGCACGATCTCGTCCAGCGTGACGACGATCTCGGGCGACCAGACGCGGTCCTCTTCCAGCGGCATGAATTCGATGAAGCGAACGGCGACGCCTTCCTCGCGCGCGAAGCGGCCGAAGGCGATGATCTGGTCATCGTTGAAGCCGCGCAGAAGCACGCAGTTGACCTTCACAGGACTCAGCCCGGCGCTCTGCGCGGCGCGGATTCCAGCCAGCACGCGCTCGTAGCCGTTGGGCACCCGCGTGATGCGTGCGAACTCTTCGGGATCGACGGCATCCATCGAAACCGTGACGCGGCTCAACCCGGCATCGGCCAGGGGCTGCGCCATATCGGCCAGGAGGTGGCCGTTGGTGGTGATAGCAATATCGAGGCCGTCGCCTTCCGGCGTCCGCATACGACCCAGTTCAGCCACCATTTCCACGATGCCCCTACGCAGCAGCGGCTCGCCGCCAGTAAGCCGCACCTTCGTTATCCCCAGCCCGACAAAGATGCGCGCCATGCGCAGGTAGTCGGCAATGGGCATTTCGGCGAATTGCGCTCCGTTGTTGCCCGAGCGGCAATAGACGCACTTGTAGTTGCAGCGGTCGGTGATCGAGATTCGCAGGTCGCTGATGCGGCGTTCGAATTTGTCGTGAAGAAGCACGCTGGTCGCTTTTCGCGATTCGCCTTTCGCTTTTCGCTCTTAGCCCTGAGCCCTTAACCTTAGCAATCCATTCCTTGGTCATCCTGAGCGGAGGCGGCCCGCTTTTGGCTGCCGGAGTCGAAGGATTCCTATAACCGCGATAGACAACGTTTCAGTTCATCACATGCAAGGTAAAAACTGTTTTGTACGGGGAAAGAAGACGGGAAAGCGACGCGAAGGTAGAAACAGCGCCACTGATCGTTTCCTTTCCAAGCACGGGAGGCGTGGACGTTTCCCTCCACACCCTCGGTCCCGCGAAATCGCGGAACACCGCCGCCGCAGCCCTGGGTATGCCGTTAGGCCACGGAGGTCGGAAACAGTACCGTCATTATAGATGCTACAGGCCAATGAAGGCAGCATTCAGAAGAGAAAACCACATTACACGTGCCGGGGAACGATTCCAGGAAAGCAGGTCTCTCAGCGAACAGCGAATAGCGAACAGCGGTTTTCTTCACATGCCTTCGTAGTTCGGCCCGCCGCCGCCCTCGGGTGGCACCCAGGTGATGATTTCGTAAGGATCCATGATGTCGCAGGTCTTGCAGTGTACGCAATTGGACGGGTTCAGGTGGATTTGCAGACCGCTCGGCGTGTCGGTGGCTTCGACCATCTCGTACACACTGGCCGGGCAGAAGTTCTTGCACGGGTTGCCGAATTCCTTCACGCAGCGTTCATTGCAGATGTCGGTATCGTGAATGACCAGATGCGCCGGCTGGTCTTCTTCGTGCTTTGTGCCCGAGTGGTAGACGTCGGTGAGCTTATCGAAGGTGAGTTTGCCGTCGCCCTTTGCGGGACCGATAATGTGCGCCTTCAGGCCCGCCGTCAGCCGGAAGCCGATCGAGCGGCTCCATGCGCCGATGTCCGGCTTCGTTGACATAGTGCGCACGCAAACCGCGCCCCCCGGTGACCTGCTGAATGCCGGCGTGGAACATGCCGGAGAGGAAGCCGTGCTCGAATCCCTGATGGAAGTTGCGCACCGGCCACAGCTCGGTCTTGATCCAGCTTTTCTCCACGCGGTCCTGGAAGGTCTCCAGCATCGCGAGCGAGAAATCGTTTTTCACCATGCCGTCGAAGGCGGTCTCCGCTGCTAGCATTCCGCTCTTGATGGCTAGATGGATGCCCTTCAGCCGCTGCGAATTCAAGAATCCGGCGGAGTCGCCGAGCACCATCCAGCCGTCCCCCGCGAGCGGCGGAATGCACCACCAACCCCCGTACGGCAGGGACTTCGCGCCGTAGCGCACCATCTTTCCGCCCTCCAGCAGCTTGGCGATGAATGGGTGCTTCTTGAACTCCTGCAACACGCGTTGCGGGTCGAGCCGTGGGTCACGGTAGTCGAGCCCGGTCACAAAGCCGAGGGAGACAAGGTTGTCCTTGGAGCCGTAAATCCACGCGCCACCATATTCGTTGAAGGTGAGCGGGTAGCCCATGGTGTAGATCACTTCACCGGGCGCAAACCGACCGGCTGGCAACTCCCACAGTTCCTTGACGCCGACGCCGTAGGTCTGCGGGTTGCGTTCACGGTCGAGCTGGAAGCGGTCGATCAGTTGCTTGGTCAGCGAGCCACGCGTGCCTTCGGCGAGGACCACAACTTTGGCTTTCAGGTCGTAGCCCGGTTCGAAATTGGATTTCTGCTCACCGTTCTTGTCCACACCTTTGTCGTCGGTGCGAACGCCCACCACGCGCCCAGTCTCAAATAGCAACTCGGAGCCGGCGAATCCGGTGAACAGGGTAATTCCCGCTTCTTCCACCTTGCTGCCCAGCCACTTCACGAACTTATTGATCGAGATGACATAGTTGCCGTGATCGCGCATGGGAGGCGGTGTGATGGGGAACTTAAACTTGCCGCTGCGGGTCAGGTAATAGACGGATTCCTTCGTGACAGCAGCATCGAGCGGAGCTTCCTTTTCGAAGCCGGGCAGCAGCTCGCGCATGGAACGGGGATCGAGCAGCGCGCCCGAGAGGCAATGCGCGCCGGCTTCCCGCGCCTTTTCCAGCACGTAGATGTTTTCCTTGGTGAGCGGCGCTTCAGGGTGCTTGGAATTGTGTTCGTCGATGAGTTGCGACAGGCGCAAGGCGCAGGCCATGCCGGCCGGGCCTCCGCCGACGATGACGACATCTGCTTCCATCACCGGGCGCTCGATGCCGGGAAGCGGTTTCCGAAAAACGATCATTAGACCTACCGGGGAAAAATCGGCCTTGCCATTGTCACACTTTTGAGCGTGACATTGTCACACTTCAATATTAATTAATTCCGACAACCTAATTTCAAATTCGGTGATTGGTATTACGCAAAAAGAAGGGCGCAATTCATGCGTCCGCTGTATTTGGTGCGAAACCTCAGGCGGGCATCGATATTGGTTATGCGCCTTTCGCCTTCTTTACTTCTTCGATGAGCGGCGGCACGATGTCGAACAAGTTCCCCACCACGGCGACGTCGGCAATCTCAAAGATGGGCGCCTCCGAGTCCTTGTTCACGGCGATGATGGTCCGTGCGCCCTTCATGCCGACGACATGCTGAATGGCGCCGCTGATGCCGAGCGCCAGGTAAAGCTTGGGAGCGACGGTCTGACCGGAAGAGCCGACCTGACGGTCCATCGGTAGCCAACCCGAGTCGCAGATGGGACGCGAGGCCGCGATCTCACCGCCGAGCGCGTCCGCCAACTGCCTGGCAATCTCGATGTTCTTCTCCTCCTTGATGCCGCGGCCGACGGCGACGATGACCTCTGCCTGCGTCAGATCGACAGCCTGCTTCGCTTCTTTGAAAGGAGCCTCGGGTTTGTTGCGCACTACGCCGTCTGCCACGTCGAGATTCACAGTCTCGACCGGCGCGGCAGCGCTGCCTTCCTCGACCTTGTCGCCGCGGAAGGCGCCGTTCTGGAAGGTGGCGAAATACGGCGGCTCGCCTACGAACGATACGTCCGCCGCGAATTTGCCCTGGAACATCTGGCGGGTGAACCGCAGTCTGCCGCCTTCGTACTTGTAGCCGATCGCGTCGCTGATGAGCGAGCGGTTCAATGCGGTTGCCAGCTTGGGAGCGAAATCTCGCACCTGGTAGGTGTGAGGCATCAGCACCAGTCGCGGCTGTTTCTGCTCCAGGAAGGGCTTCAGCGCAGCGACGAATGCGTCGGGCGTGTAAGGTTCCAGCTTCGCCGATTCCAGGTCATACACCTTGGAAACCTTCTTGCCCGCGATTTCGGTCGCGATTTCGCCGACTCCGCTTCCCACAACGGCTGCTTCCAATGTCCAGCCGGTTTCGGCGGCAATTGCCTGCGCGCCAGTCAGCGTCTCCCAGGAAACGCGGTTCAGCTTGCCTTCGCGTTGCTCCACTACCACCAGGATTGTGTCTGCCATTGGACCCGTTCTTCTTTTTTGTCGTACTGAGCGCGCCGCCAGGGCGCAACCTCCGTACAGCGGTTAGTACTACGTTATGACGCAGACCTGCGCGCGTTATCGTGGGTTTGCACAGCTTGCATGTCGCGGCTCAGCGATTCTTCGCTCGCACGCGAGCGCCAATTATATTCAGCACCAGGCCCATTACGACCAGGGCTGCTGCAATAATCTGGAACCGCGATTCTCCCAGCTTGACCGCTGCTGGTTGAAAGAACATGACCAGGAATGCAAACAACACCAGGACCCAGCCAATGACCATGAGGGCTGAGCCGATTTCACGTTTCTCTTCTGATGATGGCATAGCCGCTCGCACTTCGTTCTTAGATCACGCGCATTTCGTTGCGCAGCTTGTCCACCAACTTCTTCGCAATCTCTCCCGGAGGCCCTTCCAGCACCTCGGTCTTCTTCGTCTTCTGCGGGATGTACAGCTTCTCGATCTTCTGCAGGTTTTCGCCGAGCGCCGATTTGACTTCGTCGAAGCTCACTTTCTTCAGCGGTTTGTTCTTCGCCTGCTTGATGCCGATGAGCGTGGCGTAGCGCAGTTTGTTGATGCCCGACTGAATGGTCAGCACCGCGGGCAGCGGCATGTCAACAAACTGGAAGAAGCCGGCCTCGAGTTCGCGCTTCACCCGGATTCCGCTGTCGCTCTTCTCGATCTGCATGATGATGGTGGCGTGCGGCCAGCCCAGCAACTCGGCAAGTATCACGCCGGTCTGGGCAAAGCCGTAGTCGTCCGATTGCAGCCCGGTAAAGACGAGATCGAAATTTTCGTCCTTGACCGCCGCAGCGAACGCCTTCGCCGTGTTGAAGGCGTCGAGCGTGACGAAGCTATCGCCTTCGAGATGAATGGCGCGATCGGCGCCCTTGGCCAGCGCTTCGCGCAACACCTGCTGCGCGCGCGCCGGACCGCTGGTGATCACCACCACCTCGCCGCCGTGCTTCTCCTTCTGGCGCAAGGCCTCTTCCAGCGCGTAGGCGTCAGGCTCGTTCACTTCGTAGGAAACATCTTCGCGAATCCACGTGCCGCCCTCATTCAACTTGAGCGGCGCGTCCTTCTGCGGAACCTGCTTCATGCAGACCAGGATCTTCACCCAGTACTCCTTCCGTTACACGATGCGCTTAGCGCGTGTCGGCAAACAGGCGAGTATAAATGAGCGGCGCGAAGATGGGAAACTGACGAGCGATGCGAGTTTCAAAATGGGAATTGCAGATGACTGTGAAGGAAGGGGTGCGTGATAATGCAGCATCTGCTCGAAACTGAGATCAAGATCACGCGTTCTGCCTGCTCCGCTTCCAGCAGCTTCTTCTTGCGCTCCACTCCCCAGCGATATCCGGCCAGGTCTCCGTCGCTGCGCACCACGCGATGACACGGCACTGCGATCGCGACTGGATTTGACGCGCAAGCGCGGGCCACGGCGCGCACCGCATTGGGATCGCCGATCTCGCGCGCGACTTCGGTATAGCTGCGAGTCTCACCGCGTGGAATCTGGCGCAGCGTCTCCCAGACTTTCTTCTGGAAAGCGGTGGCGCGCACGTCGAGCGGCAGATCAATGATGGTGCTCTCGCCGCGAAGGCTGGCCAGCAGCGGCTCGATGTACCGGCCCATGGCAGCATCGTCGCGATGCAATTCAGCGGCATGAAATTCCTCGCGCAAGTCGCGCTCCAGCTCAGTCGCGCTCTCGCCGAAGCGCACGGCACACAGGCCGCGTTCGGTGGCCGCAACCAGCATTCGCCCCAGCGGAGTTGGCGCAATTGCAAAAGTGATCGTCGCGCCCGCGCCTCCGCGGCGATACGTACCGGGTGTCATGCCAAGCTGCTGGTTGGCGTTTTCATAGAGCCGGCTGGGCGAGCTGAAGCCTGCGTCGTACAGTGCGGTGGTCACATCTTCTCCTTTGCGTAGTCCGGCTTTGACGTGCTGCATGCGGCGAGCGGACTGATACTCGCGCGGGCTGAGGCCAGTGGCGCGCTTGAACAGCCGCTGCAAGTGAAACGGGCTGAGTCCAACTCGCTTGCTGAGCTGCGCCAGCGTGACGACTCCCTCGGCATTGTCGAGCAGTTGCCGCGCCCGCAGCACGTACTGCGCCTGCTCGGAAACCTGGGTCGGCTTGCAGCGCAGACACGCACGATAACCGGCGCGCTCGGCCTCATGCGGACCGGCAAAGAATTCCACCGAATCGCGGCGCGGCCGGCGGCTTGGACATGACGGCCGGCAGAAAACTCCCGTGGTGCGCACGGCAAAGACAAAGCGGCCGTCCTGCCGGGCGTCGCGCGCCAGCACTTGTTGCCATTTGTTCTGAAGTTCGGTTTGCATGTTCAGACGGTAGCCCCTTCGCCCTGGCGGTGCTATCCGGCCCTTGCGTTCAAAAAATAACCGTACGCAGCGCTGGTTTGTATCAGGGCACGACTTTATTAGTCGTGCCACAAGCGATTAAGAATTGAACGGCTTTTAAGCCCCGAAACCACTGCGACTGCCACAGGGGCTGAAGCCCGGTTTCTCACTCGATGTTTCGGCACGACTGAAAGTCGTGCCCTGATACAGTACTAATCCCAGTCTTTCTCATGCTCCCAGATATCGTGCAGGTTCACCTTGAGCCCCTGCGCGTACCAGATATCGAAATTCTCCAGCGCATACGGATATTCGAAGTGTCCAACCTTTTCGGCATGCTCGCTGATCTGCTTGAGGTGCTTCCCCTCGTTTCCCTCGTTCACCACGATGATGCTCTCGCCGGTGTAGCCGTGAGTTCCCCAGTACCAGTAGTTCTGATGAAAGCAGATCGCCGGCGGCAACCCGTACTTCGGCCCGAAATAGTCGATTGCCCCAGCCTCGCCGAAATTGCTTGCCTTGATCGCGGTCCTGGCCTGAACGTCAGGCGGAAGGCTGTGATACACGCGCGCCACCTCGGCCACCATCGCCTCCCAGCCCAGTTCGTCGGAATAATACTGCGGCAGCGGCGACCGCGCGTGGCTGTGCTCGCTGACCGGCGGCGTGAAGTGAATCGCTCGTATGAAAGCAACAAATTGGTCAGGGCTGATGACCGGCGCAATCAGGGGCAGGAACACCAGCTGCCGGGACCACCAGCACCAGAACAAACACTGGTTTCAGCCACGCCCGCCGGGTGCGCTCGATCCACGCTTCGCAAACCACGCCTCCCGCCGCGAGCAGCATGGGATACGCCGGAGCGACGTAGTAATCCTTGCCGTGCTGAGCCATGAAGAAGCCGAACGTAACCACGTACGCCCAGCCAAGCACGCGATAGCGTCGCCCCTCGCGGCCAAAGAACAGCCAGCCCAGTCCCGCCAGCCACAGCGGGAAGGCGAAGGGGTTCACCATCAAGATCTGCTGCAGGGTGAATTGGACGGGATTCAGCGCAACGTCGCGGCCGCTGGCACGGATGTTGTGCATCAACTGCACGAACGGCCAATCGCGGTGCACATTCCACAGCAGGTTCGGCAGGCAAATCAGAAACGCCAGCCCACCGGCAATCCAGATCCACTTGTGCGCGAAAGCCTTGCGCTCCGGCGTCAACAGCAAGCCCGACGACGATACCCAGCCCGAACACGGCCATCGAATACTTGTTCAGCAGACCGATGCCTGCCAGCACGCCAAACCACAGCCAAAGCTTCTGATTGCCGGTCTGGATGATGCGGATGACGACCGACGCGCAGCCCATCCAGAACAGCGCCTCGAAGTCGTTGGTCCCGAGCAGGTGTCCGTTAATCACGAACACCGCAGACACCGCCATCGCCAAGGCCGCTAGCGCCATCGCGAAGCGCCGTCCGCCGAACTGGTACGCCTGATACCCGGTAAGCGCGATGGCCCCGCATCCCGCGATTGCGGGGATAAGCCGGATGACAAACAGCGAAGGCCCGAACAGAGTGGTAAACAGCCAGGTCACCGCCGGGATGAACGGCGGCATGTCTACGTAGCCCCAGTCCAAATGCCGGCTGCAGGCGATGTAATACATCTCGTCGCGAAAGATGCCGTAACGGTTGGCGGTCAGCAGGTGCAGCAGCAGGCGCGCCGCAACAATCAGCGCGACCACCGCAAACCCGGAGCTGTACCAGCGAACCGGATTCTTGCGATCGGTCGAGGGTGAGAAGCTAGGAGCCGCAGGTGTCAGAAGGTACTCCCGTAAGCACAAGTTTCTACCGACAATGATACGGAATCAGCATAGGATTGGTTTCCGAGGGTCTCGAACAATGGGGAAAATAGCCCCATGCCGAAGGAAATCGCAGCTTAGTATCCTGAGGGCGTACCAACGGTATCGCAGTGCGCCGCAGCATAGCAATGCATGATAGAGGCCATAGCTTCGGAACGTGTAGCGGGCGTAAAATTACAGCGGAGTTGGTTCTTTCCCCCATTCAGGTGATCCAGAGCTAAGCCGCCTCACCTGAAGTTTCCCCCTACTTAGATTTCCCGGAGTTCAGCCATGAAACGATGGAGATTCACGATTACGCTGACGTGCGGAGTCCTGTTAGCCTGCTGCGCTGCCGCGGCGCAGCTGGAGGACCTTTGGAAGAAAGCTCAAACCACTTCGCAATCCAATAGCCTGCCAGGCATGGCGTTGAGCAATGACAAGATCGCGGGCGGACTGAAAGAGGCGCTGACCAAGAGCACCGGAACGGCGGTGGCCTCCACCGGACGGGTCGACGGCTACTTCAAGAACCAGGCCATCAAGATCCTGCTACCCAGCCAGTTGCAGACCGTCGGCAAGGGAATGCGCATGATGGGCATGGGCACGCAGCTGGATGAACTCGAATTGTCCATGAACCGCGCCGCCGAGCAGGCGGCTCCCGCGGCCAAGCAGATCTTCATCAACGCCATCACCAAGATGACCTTTGACGACGCCCGGAAGATCCTGTCCGGCGGCAACACCGCCGCCACGGACTACTTCAAGAAGACGAGTTCAACCGAATTGACGCAGGCGTTCACGCCCATCGTTCACCAGTCGATGGAGAACGTGGGCGTCATTACGCAGTTCAATCAGTGGCGCAGAATTCCATGGCAGGCCCGTTGCTGGGAAGCCAGAGTTTCAACCTTGATAGCTATGTGGTCGGCAAGGCCCTGGATGGCCTGTTCTACATGCTGGGCCAGGAGGAGAAGCAGATTCGCACCGATCCCGCAGCGCAAACCACGGCTCTGCTCAAAGAGGTGTTTGGCAAGAAATCTTAGTCGGCGGCGTGCGCATGATAGCTGCCCGCAAGTGTCAGCTTAGGCTGTCGAGCAGGTCTCGCTTACTCACTTGGTTTCTTTCCATTTCAGGCTGAACAAAGGCACTCCCGACCGCTCGACCTTGATCTGATTGTGGCTCATGGAAAGCTTGCCGTTTGTTGTTGCATTGAACTTCATCTTGGCTTCAAAGGTGGGCAAACCGTGAGGCACCGACGCCCCGGATTGCGCAGGAACATGGGGCGCCTGCGCTGGCTCCGACGGAGACTGGCCTGTGCCAAATCGACTATCGAGGACCGCACCCAAAACCCTCTCCGACGCGCCCTGGTTTTTCAGTTCGATCAGGTCAGCCGGGCTGGTGCCGAAATCGGTTTTCGAGATCTGGATTTCCCGCTCGATGATGCTGTCCGGGATGCCCGCTTTCGTCATCCTGGCGATGTCCGCATTGGTCAGCACATTGTCCGACGGGGCCTGCGCCAAAACGGGAAGAGTCAGTGAAAGGGCCAACAGGAAGCTCAGTGGGAGTAGACGGGCGCGTCGCATGTGCGGTGCCTCCTTTGCGCGAATCTCGGGTGACTAACGCGGTGAAAGACGGAGAAATACTACTGCTCCGATTCGACCTCATATCAAAGGAACGCACGCCGTGTCGGATCTTGCAACATTAATTTTGCGAACGAGTTGGCGGCGCTTCTTGGCTATTGGCAATCTTTGCTAATTTTGTTACGATACGCCTGAGTGTAGTGGAGGAGGAGGGCCGTCGTGCCTACCCGCAACGTCAATTTGACCAAGGAGCTTGACCGCTTCGTGCTCACAAAAGTTGAGAGCGGCCGCTACGAAAACGCCAGCGAGGTCGTGCGCGCCGCGCTCCGCATTTTGGAGCGTGAGGAACAGCAGTATGAGGCGAAGCTGGCCGCGCTGCGGGCGGCCATAGACGAGGGTGACGCCAGCGGGATTGCCAAGGGCAACGTATTTGCCCGGATTCGGAAGACGCTCAAGCTGCCCGTGACGTCGCGCTAGCCCATGGCTGCGTTTCGTTTCTCGCGCCGCGCCCAGGCCGACTTGCTAAGCATCGGCGATTACACCCTTCGCACTTGGGGCGAAGCTCAGACCGCCCTTTATATTGGCGAGCTTGAAACCTGTTGCCACAGGCTGGCTGGCAACCCGGCGTTAGGCCGATCCTGTGATGACATTCGCCCTGGTCTGCGGCGCATGGAGCACGGCAAGCATGTCGTGTTTTACCGCCTGCAGGAATCCCGGCGGCATCCTCATTGTCCGCATCTTGCACCAGCGCATGCTGCCCGAAAGACAAGCCATCGGCGACCAAGACGACAAGCGGTAGAGCAACAGCGCCCGGGTCCATTGCTGACCGGTGCGGCACGGCTGAAAGCCGTGCCCTGATACAAGGCGACTTACTTATGAGACCGGTTGGCTGTGCTGACATCCTCTCTTGAAGGGAATGTCCACAGAACGTATGGGGTTGAGCCCGCAAGGGCGACTCAGTTGAGCCCAGCACGAAGCCGGAGGCGGAGTGCTGGGAAAGGCAAAAAATTGCCCTCAGCCCCGGAAGGAGCGGGGTGGACATGACGCCGCGGCAGGATTGCCACAGTGGAGCCTTGCAGCCAGTATGCGGATGTCAACAGATCACATGCGCCTTCGGCGCACCACCGAGCATGAAAATAGCCTGGCTCGTGTAAGTTGTTGATTTCACGTTCGCGGTCCCTCTATTTTGATGACAGATCGCATGCAGCTTCGGCGCACCACCGAGGATGAAAATGGCGAGGGAAGCGATCAGCCGAAGCCCCTTTCCACATCGCGGCGTGGACGACCCCGCACCCCACCTCGGTGGTGGTACATGTACTTTCGTAACTTGACAATAGCGAACGCAGAGTTACACTGGCGCCAAGAGGCTTAGTGTCTCTGCCTCGGCGCGACGACGAAAGCCGTCGGCTGGGGCCTCTTGATCTTTGAAAATTCAGATGTCATTTCCCGATCGTGAGTTTCAGACCGGTGTGCACGTCTATTTATCTCTTGGTTAATGCCGCTCCTCGCTGGGCCCCACCGTGCGACGCATTCTAACGCGTAAGTCCTTTGAATAGAAGATTTTGACCTCTAACTCCTTTCGATGGAAGATTTTGCGAAGAAAAGTTTTTTGCGGCTCTTTGTTTTGAATATTTTACGAGTATACCGGGGGAGGGGGTGTTATCAACTTGGCAATAGCCGTGCTGAAAATGGAAATGTCAGAAGACCGTGCCTGGTTGTTACCTGGGAGTTAACAATCGAGGGCTGGTTCGCAGAGGCGGCGCACCGTTGCTCAGAGTGACAGCGCGAAGAGCGAGCAGCGAAAGGCGAAAAGCGAAAAGCGCGAAGAGCGAAACGGACTACCGGTAACTGAGGCTGAATCCTGCATGCACAATCGCTCGTGCCTGTTCCGCGGATTCGAAGATGTGCGCCTCCATCCCAAGCTCCCGCGCCGCTTCTACGTTGTTGGGACGGTCGTCGAAGAAGAGCGTTCGTCCAGGCTCGCAACCCAGCGCCTGAAGACAATGGCGATAGATGGCCGGATCGGGCTTCAGAATGCCAAGCTCGCACGACCAGACCTTGACCTCGAACTCGTCGAGCCATTTGTACTCGCGGCGAACGAAGGCCAGGAGGTCGTGAGGCATGTTGGAGAGGATGGCGATTCGGACTCCGTGCGTTTTGATCTCGCGTGCCAGGGCAAGCGCCTCGGGATTGACGCGCAACCACATGAGCGTTTCCATCTCGGCGATGCGCTCCACCTGCTCGGGCCGAAGCTCCACACCCGCGGCATCGGCGAAAGCCTGCCAGTGCTGCCGGAAGTCGGTGAGGCCGCGGTCATAGTCATGGCGAGTGGCGGAGTAGATCTCGAAGAACGGCGGCTCGGTTATGCCGACCAGCTCCGCAAATTTCTGCAACTCGGCGTGCGAAGGCGCGAGGCTCAGTACCCGCCCATAGTCGAAGATGACAGCATCCCAGCGGCTCGATGGCATCGAGTCCATTCTTACATGCGGGAGATTGATTCGCAGCGAAGTTTGCTGACAACGATTTCGGGCCTTCATAATGTTTCCGCCGCTGCAAGCAAGCGCATCCAAATCGCGGGAGTCACTATGACTGTCGATCCACAAAACGGACTCGTCCACCTGGCGAGCCAGCACTCGGTCGAGGAAATCATGCAGCGTCTGGAAGCGCTGCTTAGCGAGCGTGGCGTCACCATCTTCGCGCGCGTGGATCACAGCGGCGAAGCCGCGAAAGTCAGACTCGCGATGCGGCCGACCAAGCTGCTCATCTTTGGCAGTCCGAAGGGCGGAACTCCGTTGATGCAGGCTGCTCCCACGGTGGCCATCGATCTTCCATTGAAAGCATTGTTCTGGGAAGACGCAGACGGCAAAGTGTGGCTGACGTATAACGCCCCGGCATATTTGCAGCAGCGCCACAATTTTCCCGCGGAGTTGCTGCCCAACATCGCGGCCATGAATGCGCTGTTTGGCAAGGCAGTCGAGTGATGCAAGTGAAGCCAATACGGCTTCCAGTTGCTGTAGTCCGGTGGAGCAGGCCTTCAGAGTCTGGGTGAGAACTGCGTTTTGTTTGCCGCAGTGGAATGAAGTGGCCAAGAAAAAGCCCCGGCAGGGCGGCTCAGTCTAGCCCAGCACGCAGCCGCAGGCGGAGTGCTGGGTAAAGTGGGGAACTGCCTCGAGCCCCGTCGTAGGGGCGACACAGGTTCTCACACAGACCCTGAAGGCCTGCTCCACCGCTTTAGCTGGCCTTCAGCAGCATGAGGGTGACGTCATCGTGTTGCGGAGCGTTGCCGACGAAGCGGTCGAGGTCGAGCATGATCGTGTTCAACAACATCTGCGGCGCAACCGCCACGTTGGCGTGCAGCATGGTCAGCAGCCGCACTTCACCGTACTCCTCGGCGCGGACATTCTCGGCCTCGATGACGCCGTCGGTAAAGATGACGAGCCAGTCGCCACTTTGCAGCGTGACCGTTCCCGATTCGTAGGGAACGTTCTGCTCAATGCCAAGCGGAATGCCGCCCGCCTGCAATCGCTCGATAGCCCCGGTTTGGCGGCGCAGGATCGGAGCGTTGTGCCCGGCGTTGACGTACGTCAAGCTGCGGGATGCGGGATCGTACTCGGCGAGAAATGTGGTGGTGAATCGGCGGCCATTCTGGCTGTTGGTGCATGCGTAGGTGTTCATGCGGCCGACCAGGTCAGTCAGCGATCCCGCCGTATTGGCGAGCGTCTTCAGGCTGGCCTGGAAGGTCGCCATCAGCATGGCGGCGGGAACGCTCTTGCCGGCTACGTCGGCGATGGCGATCAGGAAGGTTCCGCCCGGCGAGCTCGAAGATGGCCGAGAAAAAACATCGTAGTAATCGCCTGCGACAGTGTTGGCGGCACGAGTGGCAAACGCGATCTCCAAGCCCGGCACTTGCGGCGGGTTGGCCGGCAGCAGCCACGTCTGGATTTCCTTCGCGATCTGCAGGTCACGCTTCATGACCACGCGGTCGGCGACTTCAAGGGTCAGCAGTGCAAGCAGGAGCACGCCGCCCCAGAAGGAACCACCGAACCAGAGGGCTCTCACCTCGCCATTGCTGCCCTGCCAGGAACTTTGAACGTTGGTAAACAGGAAGACCAGCGCAATCAGCAGCAGGACGCGGCGCGCGGGCGTCAGCTTCAGAAGGATGGCCCAGAAGAACTGGCCGGCAACATTGAAGAAGTGTTTGCCTCTGCCCACTCCAGGTGTCCAGGTGGAATCCACCTCTTTGGAGTACAACTGGTAACTGGAGCGAGCATCGGCTTGGAACTGCTTCCACAGCTCGTTGAGCCTCATGCCGTCGGTGACGCGGTGCCAGAACTTCTCGATCCGGGTCATGACGGGTTCAACGCGCGCCGTGTATTTATCGCGCGGCGGCGGCAAGGGGCTGGCACGTTGGGCGTTGGAACTCATGGCGGCGTAGCAGGATTATAGGCGACCCAGGAGCCGGAACCATGAAGATTTGAGCCACCAACCGCGTGAAAAAAAGCATTATTGACGGCGTTCCGACGGCACCTGCTCATCGAGAAACGCGACCGACTGGACTCCGGAGACTTCAAAGCGCTTGCGGCAACGAATGTTCTTGCAGGCAACAAGGTCGTCGCGGCGGACCATATAAGAGCGGGCTTTGGCGAATTTGGCGCGATCGCGTTCGTCGGCACGGCCCGGCAACTGGCGTTTCTTGGTGCGAACAAACCAGCCAAGATCGTACTCGGCAGCTTGATGGCAATGCGGGCAGTTGAGGGTGGCCTTGCGGGTCTCTTGCCGTTCGTCGAAGAAGTCGCGCTCGTCCATCACGTTCTCCTTTTGCCACTCGCCCGGTGGCGCCATCCCGCCCATGAGCATTAGAACATAATCAGGTCGCCGACGAAGCTTTTGAGTTGACAAAAGGCAGCGTACAATCGCCCGGTTAGGCATTGCGCTGGGCGATTCTCAGGAAAGTCGAGGTCCAACATGGCACTGTGGCACAAAGGCTTCCGTGCGGCCGTGGGCAAAATGCCCAAGGTCATCGATCCCACAACTCATGCTGTTCTCGACTACGCCGTCGCCGGCTCCTTTCTGCTCATGGGAGTCCTCTTCTGGAAGCGCAGCAAACGCGCCGCTATCGGCTCGCTGTTCTGCGGCGGAGCGGCCGCGGCGAACATCCTGCTCACCGACTATCCTGGCGGCACACGTAAGTTCTTAGCTACAAGATGCATGGTCACATCGACAAAGGACTTGCGGGCGTCACTGCTGTCGTGCCGCGCCTCATGAGGTTCGGAGACGAGCGGGAAGCGCGGTTCTTCGAGATCGAAGCGCTGGCGAACACCGCGATTGCCGGCTTGACTGACTTCGACTACTACGAGCATCCGTCGCCTAGACGGCTGCGCCGCAGCGAAAGGGAAGATGCAGCCTTGGACGCTGGCGCTACTGCGCTCGGCCGCCAGCCAAACCTTCCCGGGAGGGCCATCACACCCCTCGGTGATTGACGCGCGGTAGAGGGCCTCATTTAGACTTATCTTTACGTGCACATACAAGCTCCAAACCAACGCATTGGCGTCATCAATGCGCTACGGGCTTTTGCCGCGATTTTTGTCGCCTGGGGTCACTTCGTCGCCGGGCAGGGGAAATATCTTAGCCTGTCGGGAAAATATGGCTACCTCGGAGTGCACATCTTTTTCGTTATCTCCGGATTCGTGATTCCCTGGAGTCTGTATCGCTCGCATTACGTTCTGCGCGATTTTCCCCGGTTTCTGCTAAAGCGCAATGTGCGTCTGTATCCGCCCTATCTGGCATCGATTGCGGTCACCGTTCTGGCGACAAACTTCATCATGGTGCCGATGCTCCACCTCCCACGGCTGAACATTACCGGCGAGAGCCTGCTTCTCCACTTCGTTTACCTGAACGACCTCGCCCATGTTCCCTGGATCAACGTGGTTTACTGGACGCTCGCTATTGAATTTCAGTGGTATTTGCTGGTTGGGCTGATGTTTCCCCTGTTGGTGACTCGCAGCAAACTGGCGCGGTTTGCCGGCTTGGCAGGGATGATGATGGCCTACTTCATGGTAGGTCACGACCGGCTGATCTTCCACAGCATCCCGATTTTTCTGGTGGGCGTCTTCGTGTTTCAGTACCGCGTGGGCCTCATCGGCTTGCGCGCCATGCTGGGGCTGATCGCCGTGATGGTGCTCGCCATGATCGAGCCGATTGGCTGGATCGTCGCCGGCGTGTCCGTGACCACCGCGATGCTGATTGCGTTTTCCACCTTCCACAGCCCCGCGGCAGACCGCGTCGGGGACGTGAGCTACTCGCTGTACCTGCTGCACTTGCCGATTGGCGTCAGCCTGATTGGCTGCCTCTCGCACTGGCTGCCCTATTCCGGCAGTTACATGATCGTGCTGGATGTTGTCGGTGTGGCAGCTTCCGGGCTGGCGGCGTGGATCATGTATCAGGTGATTGAGAAGCCCTCGCAGGACATGTCTTCCGCAATACGCTTCGCCCGTCGTGAACCTGAGCAGGCGTCGCGCGCGGTCATCGGCGCAACGGTCGTAGACTGACCGAAGCTCAATGCGTCAGCGATTGGCGGCAGCGGTTTCGCGTCGCGCCAGCACCCGGTCGCTGTGTTCCGCGGCCGACAAATAGGCTCCGCCCAGCAGCAGCATGCCGCTCCAGAACGACCAGAAAATCAGCGTCACCGACACCGCGAACGGTCCGTACACTTCCTGAAAGTTGAGCCAGGGCAGCGCCATGATGTAGAGGTATTTCGCCGCCTCAGATACCAGGCCGGTGATGATCGCCGCCGGCAGCACCGCGCGTACCGGAACTTTGCCATGCGGTAGTAGCCAATAGATCAGGAAGTAGATGGCGATGGTCGCCAGCATGGCCGAAGCTTTCATCACGAGGAATCCCAAAGCGCGGAAGACGATGTTGTGATCGCCGATAACCAGTCCCAGCATCTTCAGGTTCTGCGCAGTCAGTGCGATCGAAAGCATCGCCAGGCAGCCACATCCCAGCGCCAGGCCTAGCGAGACGACGAGGTTCATCAGGTAGGAACGATTCTTCTTGAAGCCCCAGATACTGTTCAGCGCCACTTCCAGCGGAAGGAAGATTCCCGTGCAAGTGATCAGCAGCATAACCACCGAGAGCGCCTGCCCTCGTCCTCGTACGCTGGCCAGAAACTGCAGGTTGCGAATAACGAAGTCTTTGTTGCTCGGCAGGTAGTCGCGCAGCAGGTCCAGTACCACGTTGTACATTGCCGTGGAGTGGAAGACGCGGCGAATCACGGTCAGCAGCAGGACAATAAACGGAAAAAGCGACAGGATGGAATTGGCTGCCACCGAGAAAGCATAAGTATGTACCTCTGTTTGCATCAGGTAGCGCAGCGTAGACCAACCATGACGGCGTAGCCGATGAGACAGGCTGTAGGTTTCCGGCAGATGGCGGAACAGTTCGCCCCTTTCGTCTTCTGCCAGCAGGCGACGGGCAGCCTCGCCGGGACCGAGCTGCGCAGCTGGCAAATCATTGGTTCCGCTAGGTTTAAGTGGCGCGGCGGCGACCAGCGTGGAAGCCTGCAACAACCCGTTCGCGCCTAATCTCTGCTCTTCGCCGCTGGACTCAGGGTTGCTGCTCATGGCCTCAATCGTAACAGAGCACCCAATACACAGGTGTCTTTCGGGGTTGCGTCTTGCGCGGCTCACCCCGCGCTCCCATTTTGGGAACCGGAACCTCTTGTGATGAAAACACTTGCCAGAATGTCGAGTTCCTGCAATTATCATCTGCTCCCCTTCGATTGGGCGAAGAAGGAGCTTTCGGTCAAACCGAAACGCGGATTTGGGTTGATGTTTCTGTCAGCAGTTGAATTTCACGCATTGCATGGGTTCCAGGGATCTGCTCTGACGCACTCGCATTAGTCTGTCAGAGCGCATTCGTGGGCCTTTTTCCTTTGCGCAAGCTGCGAGCTGAGCCGCAACCCTTGTTTCCCGGCGACGTTGAGACGTCTTCCAAGCCTCCGCTCCTCAGGGTTGAGCTCGGAACGTCCGCGAAGCAGGGGTTATTCCAAGCAAGCCAGGTGAAAGGAGTAGGTCGTGAGAGAGAAAGGTACAGTCAAGTGGTTTAACGGAGCCAAGGGGTACGGATTCATCCAGCGGTCCACGGGCGAGGATGTGTTCGTGCATTTTTCAGCGATTCAGGAGAACGGATACCGGAGCCTGAATGAGGGCGAAACAGTGGAGTTCGACCTCACCAAGGGCCCCAAAGGCTTCCAGGCCGCCAACGTCCAGCGCGTATAAGACGTCTGCGCCACGCGGAAGCCTGGGTCTCGCGAGCGTCACTTGCGACCACGGCTTCCGCGGCCAAAACCACTAAACCCTCCCGCAAGGGAGGGTTTTTTTATGGTTGCTGCAAGCGCTGCAAGGCCCAGCGCGCGTGCTCGGCGACCATCGCGTCCTCGTCGCGGCTGAGTTCCTGCAGGACTGGAAGGAAGCGCTCATCGCCGCTGTTGCCCATGGCGATTGCGACGTTGCGGCGAAACCCGTTGAATCGTGCGCGCTTCACCGGCGAGCCGCGAAACATTTCGCGAAACTCCTCGACGCTGAGCCGCGCCAGCCATTCGAGCTCGGGATTGACCAAATGCGGTCGCGCCTCGAATTCCGGCGTTCGACTGAGCGGAGCTTCACGGTTCCACGGGCAAACATCCTGGCAGATGTCGCAGCCGAAGACCTGACGTCCGATACCTTCGCGCAGTTCTTCCGGGATTGAGCGGCGCTTCTCGATGGTTAGATACGAGATGCATCTTGTGGCGTCAAGCTGATAGGGCGCGGGAAATGCGTTCGTCGGACAAGCATCGAGACAGCGCGTGCACGAGCCGCAGCGATCCGGAGCAGGGAAGTCGGGCGTGAGCTCCAGCGACGTTAGCATGACACCGAGGAAGAGCCACGATCCCAATTGCTGGTTCAGGATGCAGGTGTTCTTGCCGATCCAGCCAATTCCGGCGTACTTGGCAAAGATGCGCTCGATTACCGGACCGGTGTCCACGTAACACCAGGTCTGCGGCGCCGGAATGTTCTGCTGGGCGCAAAGTTCGAGCAGCCTCGCTTCCAACGTCCGCAACCTTTCGAGTACCACATTGTGGTAGTCACGCTGCGACCAGGCGTAACGCGAGATCCAGCCCTGCGAGGTCGTTCCCGCATGCGTGGAGTAGGGATGGTCGCTGTTGTAGTTCAGCGCGCAGACCACGACGGACCGCGCCCAGGGCGCAACGTTGGCCAGAGACGCGCGTTTCAATTCGGCGGCCTCGGTGCGCTTCTCCAGGTAGTTCATCTCACCCGCGTAGCCTGCAGCGATCCAGCCGGGAAAGAAGCGGTGCTCCGCGGTGTCGGCAGCCCCGGCGACGCCCGCAAGATCGAAGCCGGCCTCGGAGGCGAGACGCCTGATTTCGGATTTGAGATGGAAACTGCTGGGCACGGACTGACAACCCGCGCTGATTATACGGGCCATTCAGGCCACGGAGATGTCAGAAACCGCAATTCGCGACGGCCGCATTCGTCGAAAGGGTTGCCGTTGCCAATACGTGAGTGAGCGCCACAACCACTCAAATGGCCCGAACCTGAAATAGCGCAGCCACAGCGGCGAGATGACAAGCTGTAAGACCCATATCGCCAGTACCGTCTCGATTTGCTGCACCCGGTCCACCTTCCCGAACAATCCAAGCCCGAATCCATAGAAGATCGAGGTGCAGATCAAGGTGTCGAGAATATAGTTGGTGAAGGCCATTCGGCCGACGGCGGCGAACGGCTGTGTGAGCCGCTGCAAGCGCGACGATTGACATGCCAGCATCACCGCGCCCACCCATCCCAGGCTCACCAGGAGGCTGCCCCAGTAGTTGTATTGGAAGTTCAAGAAGAAGGACTGCCGGACTTGCCAGCCAGTGGCGAAGTCGCGATGGGTTCCGTAAGCGATGACCGGAAGGCCGACCAGGACCGCTGCCGCGATGAAGACCCAGTACAGCCTCGCCGCACATTTCGCACTGAAGATGCCGAGCTTGAACAGGGCCATCCCGATAAGCATCAGGCCTTCAATTCGCCAGAACGCCAGGAAAACAAACCCCTGGAACTGGTCAACTGTATTGTCGCGGAAGCGTCGCGGCATTTCTCCCAGCCATCCGCTTCGATACGCGGCCAGCTCACGGTCCACCATGGCGGGAGTCGGCCGCCACATCTCGTGCGTAAACGTCTCTCTGTTCTCGGGCGGCCATAGCGGCATCGACCAAGCGGTGAAGAAGGCCAACAGCGTCGTGACCGCAATCAGTGCCACCCCGATGAGGATCAGCCGGCGCGGCGCCATCTTGCGAAATACGTAGGCCAGCAAACCGCATAGTCCGTAGTTCAGCAGGATGTCTCCATACCAGAGCAGGTAGCCATGCAGCAAACCGAAAAGAATCAGCCAAGCCATGCGGCGGTAATGTATGGCTGCGGGCCGCCTGCCTGCTGCCTCGATGCGGCTGGTCATGAGAAAAATTCCCGCCCCGAACAACATCGAGAAGATGGTCATGAACTTCTGGTCGGCCAGCAGGTGGCACAAAAACCACACCCAATAATTGCTCCGGTGCAAGTCTCCATAGGAGGTCGGATTGAAGTACGCAGACCCGATCATGGAGAAGGCCTGGATATTCATCGGCAGGATGCCGAGGATTGCGACACCACGAAGCACGTCAAGCGAAGCGATTCGCTCCCGCGCGGTCACAGGTCCTGGAGAATCAGGGACGTGGTTCGTCAACTCAGCGGCCAGTGGGGAGCCGGTTCCATTATTACCCATGCCGTTGCTCAACCCAAAACGGTTGGTTTTGTCTCGCTTGCACTAGCCACTGTCTTCGGCTCCCACAACTCAACCTGATTTCCCTCTGGATCCATCACCCAGCCGAACTTGCCATAATCATAATCCTCGACTTTCTCAGCCACCTCCACGCCTTCCTCGCGCAGTGTCTTCAGCAGTTCATCCAGATTTTCGACACGGAAGTTGATCATGAAACTGGACCGGCTCGGCTCGAAATACTTGGTGTCCGCCGGAAAGATCGCGAACACGTTGCAGCCCGGAACCTCGGGATGGTCAGCGTCGCGCCACATTGCGCCGGAGCCGTCGGCGGCGCTCTCGATGCCAAGATGCTCACGATACCACTCGTACAACGCTTTGGGGTCTTTCGCCTTGAAGAAAATCCCGCCCAGTCCGATCACTCGCTTCATGCGCCCTCCGTAACAGCATCCGCATTCTACTGCTCGGATACACATTCGGATAGTCGGTACTCTCCCTTCGGATAGTCCAACCCGCTCCACGGCAAGAAACAATCTTCGTCAAAGAAGACCCCGCGGCCGGGCTTCCCGCTGCAAATGCAGGACTTCGCGGGGATTGACCAAAGGCAACTACGATTGACTGGCATTTGGCGAGCCCCGTGCAAATACAACGACCACAGCAGCCAAACCAAACGGCGCCACCGGCAGATCCGCGGCAACGGCGAGCATCAGGCTCCCCGCGCACATTAACTCGTTTTCTTCCGCCCTGGGGATTAGGGCGGCGGCTTCACACTACAGTCAGTTCAAAAGGAGAATCATTATGACGAGCTCAAGACAACATCGGACTTGGATTTTCGGAACCAACAGACACGCGGTAACGGCTGCGCTGGCAATGGCGCTTGTGCTGACGGTCGTCGCGACCCCAGCGGCTCACGCCCAGACGTTCACAGTCCTTCACAGCTTCACCAACGGACAGGATGGGGCACATCCCGAGGCCGGCTTGACAATGGACAAGGCAGGAAATCTCTATGGAACAGCCTTTTACGGGGGCCTCGGCCAAGGCACAGTCTTCAAGCTAACCTACAAGGGCTCCGGTTGGACATTCAGCCCGCTCTACAGCTTTCCTGCAGACGAAAGTGGCGGGGCAAACCCCCAAGCCAGAGTAATCTTCGGCCCCAATGGCACTCTCTATGGCACGACCGAGGGCGGAGGAATCCATGGGGGTGGCGTGGTCTTCAATCTGAAACCCTCAGCCGCAGCCTGCAGATCCGCGCTCTGCCCCTGGACGGAGACGGTGCTTTATAACTTCCCGGAATACCATGGTGATGCAGGTCGCCCCGGATCTGGCGATGTCGTTTTCGATCAAGCGGGCAACCTCTACGGCACGACGATCCTAGGTGGTTCCGCTGGCGTGGGTGCTGTTTACGAGCTGACGCCTTCAGGGACGGAAAGCGTTCTTTGGAGCTTCACCGGGGGACAGCAGGACGGTTCTTATCCTTGGAGTGGCGTGATCTTCGACGGATCCGGCAACCTGTACGGCACGACCACCGCGGGCGGCAATGAGGCCTGCGTTGGCGGCTGCGGAACGGTTTACAAGATGACGCCCTCAGGATCGGGCTGGACAGAGAAGCCTATCTACTCTTTTACAGGGGGAAGTGACGGAGCAGCGCCTTACGGTGGCTTGATCTTTGAAAAAGGCAACCTCTATGGCACAACTTTCGTCGGCGGCACCAGCAACGGCGGCACGGTTTTCGAGCTGACGCCTAATCCAGACGGCAGTTGGGCGTTTAACCTGCTTTACAGCTTTACTGGAACCGCCGGTCCGGATGGCAGCCTGACTATGGACGCGGCGGGTAATCTCTACGGCCTAACCGCCGAGAACGACTGTCCCGGCTGTAGCACCTACGGTGACGTTTTCGAGCTGACACCTTGCGGTGAAGGTTGTTGGAATTACAACAACCTGCACGCCTTCCTAGGTGGCAACGACGACGGGACGGGGCCGTACGGCAGTGTGGTACTGGACGCCAACGGCAATATCTACGGCACAGCCTATGGGTGGGGCAAGTACGGCTATGGCGTCGTCTGGGAGATTACGCCGTAACGGAAACTCTTCGGCCCGCTGCGGCGGGCCCACATTTCCTCAGAACCGTAGGCGCACGCTCGATGCCAGGATGCTCGCGATACCACTCGTATAGCGCTTTGGGGTCTTTCGCGATGACGACGCCCATCGCCTTTCATCGAGCTTGCCTGCGCTATGATATCATGATATCGACACCAAGATCGAGGGATGTCCATGGCACAGTTTGTGGTTCGCAATATTGAAGATGGAGTCAAGTTGCGGCTGCAACGCCGCGCCACGCGCAATGGCCGCAGCATGGAGGAGGAGGTGCGGGAGATCCTGCGCAACGCCATAAACGAGGAGAGCGTTCCATCCGGCGGAGTAGGGACGGAGATCGCTGCTCTGTTTTCCAAGGTTGGCCTTGGTACAGATATCCCGGAACTGAAGGGACACGGGATCGAGCCCGTCGAATTTGAGGAGAACGTAACCCACGCGCGCCCGCGTCGAAAGCAGTCCCATTGGCCACGTCCAACAAGCAAGTACAAGGATGTGCACTAATGGTCATTCTGGATACCAATGTGCTTTCTGCTCTTATGCACCAAACGCCAGAGGAACGGGTCGTCGATTGGTTGGACACCCAGCCCAGGACATCCATCTGGATAACCTCGGTAACGGTCCTCGAAGTGCAATACGGATTGCAGATTATGGCTGCGGGGAAGAGGCGTGCTCTGCTGTTACAGGGGTTTGAGGCCCTGCTCGAGAAAATCGGCCAGCGGGTAGTTGCTTTCGATGTTGCAAGCGCACAGCAAGCGGCGGGACTGATGGCCTCCCGGTATAAAAAAGGCCGTCCGGGGGACCTGCGCGACACCATGATCGCTGGCATCGTGCTTGCCCATCATGCCACGCTGGCAACTCGCAACACTGCCCACTTTGAGGACCTTGCGGTTCCGGTTATCAATCCGTGGGCTGCCTGATTGAGTGGGGGCTTACGCCTTCGTCGCCGGTCCCTTCAGCACCTGGATCGCGCGATTGAGCTGGTCGTCAGGCTGGTTGGTCTTCTGCTTCTCGTGCTGCGCATCGTCGGGCGGGTTCTCGTCGTCATCAGGGCCGACGAAGTCGTCGATCGCGTCAGCCACCAGGATGTTGGGCGTGATGGCCGTGTCCTGGATCGCCTTGCCCGATGGCGAGTAGTACTTCGCCACCGAAAGGATCAGGGCTGCGCCATCGGGCATGTCAATGACTTTCTGGATTGAGCCGGAGCCGAAGGTCTTGTCGCCAACCACGTCACCGCGTGCGTTTTCCATGATGGAAGCGGCAACGATCTCCGCTGGGCCTGCCGTGCCGCGGTTCACCAGCACCACGAGCGGCAGGCTGGTCACTGCCTTCTGCGGGTCAGCGTTGAAGGTCTGCTTGGGATACTTCTGTCCCTGTAAATAGGTGATGGTGCCGTGGTTCAGGAAGAGGTTCGCGGTGGTCACGCCCTCGTCTTCCTCGCCGTTGCCAGAATTACGCAGGTCGAGGATGATCTTCTTGGCGCCTTCCTTCTGCAGCGCCTTCAGCTTGCTGGCGATCTCCTGCGAGCGGCCCTTGGGGAAGTCATCCACCTTGATGTAGCCGATGCCCTCTTCCATCATCTTGTCGCTGACCGGCGGTTCGCTGACCATGGCGCGCGTGACCGCTGCCTTCAACGGCTGCACCCGCCTCGGACGCACCACGGAAAAGTTGATCACTGAGCCAGGAGTTCCAGCCAGTCGGCCGTCAATCTCCGCCAGCGACATCTCCCGCGTGGACTTGCCCTCGATAGCCTCGATGATGTCGCCGCTGGCGATGTCCGCCTTATCGGCCGGGCCGCCCGGAATCACCGAGATCACCGCCGCGTAGCCGTAACGCTTCGACACCGCAGCGCCGATACCGGCTTTGCCTTCCTTGCGCTGCTTGTAGTCTTTGTATTCGGTGGGATCGAGATAGCTGGAGTTGGCATCGAGCGACTCCAGCAGCCCGTGCAGCGCGCCGTCGGTCACAGCCGGGATGTTCGGCTCCTCAACGTACTCCGTGCGGATGCGCGACAGCACCTCGCTGTACACGCCGAGCTGGCGATAGGAACCGTCGTCGTTAGTATTGGCTTTGACGCCCAGTCCACCCGCCACGATAAAGGAGGCGAGCAGAACGGACAGACCGAGAACCGTAAGCTTGGTGATCTTTGACATGTGTAATTCGCTGATGGGAGGAAAGTCCCGCAGGATCACTCCCATTCTATCTCACTTCGATGCCCCGTAAGTTGGAAGGTGGCAGGAAAAACAGACAGTTGGCCACCCGCCGCACTTGCGCTGGTACTTGGACGAGTGACGAGCGAGAAGGGTAGTGGGGGCTGGATACAGGACGATCCCAGACTCGGTAACGCCATCGTGTACTTACATTTTAGTGATATATAATGTATTCGCGGAGTTCCCAATGCAAACAGTTCCGCGACGGAAGGGAGATACCCTCAACCTGCGGGTCGATCCTGCTTTGAAGGCCGAGTTTATGGCTGCCACCGAGGCAGAGAACAAACCAGTGGCTGAAGTCCTCCGCGACTTCATGCGCAGCTACGTCAAACGCGCCAGGCGCAGGAGGTTTGTTGCCGAGGCCCGCAGGCAGTCCCAGTGTGTGTCCAACTCAGCCGACGAGTCGGAAGTCATGAACTGGATTCGGGACGTAAGCGGGTAACAAGTGCAAAACGTAAAGCGCGGTGATCTGGCAACCATCGCTGTATCCGGAGATTATGGCAAGCCTCGCCCGGCCTTGATTCTTCAATCGGATGCCTTCGATTCCCTTGGTTCCGTGACGGTGGCGCCCCTTACCAGCGAGATTTACCAGGCGCCATTGTTCCGCGTCACCATTCATCCGGGGAAAGAGACCGGGCTTCAAAGGATTTCTCAGGTTATGGTGGACAAAATCACCACCATTCCCAGGACCAAGATTGGCCAGCGTATTGGTTCGGTAGAGCCGAGCACTTTGCGCGCTGTCAATCAGGCCCTCAAAGGATTTCTGGACCTGGAATAGGAAGACTATTGCCACACTGCTTTGTCTTATTTGCTTTACCCCGCGGGGAAAGTGACCTCGCTTACATTTCCGAGTGCACTCCTCCTGATAAACTCCTCTGTTTCAACCGCGAGGAACCATGGTCCGCAGTCTCAAAGAGTCCCTTGCCCTGCAAAAGCGAGCTGAGCAGCTTATTCCCGGCGGAGTGAATTCGCCGGTCCGCGCCTTCCGTTCGGTCGGCAGCGATCCGCCATTCCTGGTCCGTGGCCAGGGAGCGCATGTCTGGGACGCCGATGGCAACCGCTACATCGACTACGTCGGCTCATGGGGCCCGCTCATCCTCGGCCATTCCAACCCCGAGGTCCTCGAGGCCATCATCCAGGCCGCGCGCAACGGCACCAGCTTTGGCGCGTCCACTCCAAGCGAAGCCGATCTGGCAGCGTTGGTGACCGAAGCCTTTCCGGCCATCGAGAGGGTGCGCTTCGTCAGCTCGGGGACCGAAGCGACCATGTCGGCGATCCGCCTGGCGCGGGCCGCAACCAAGCGCAAGGTCATCGTGAAGTTCGAGGGCTGTTACCACGGCCACAGCGATGCGCTGCTGGTGAAGGCGGGCTCGGGCGTCGCGACCCTCGGCATTCCTGGCTCGGCGGGTGTGCCGGAAGAGTTTGTCGAGTTCACGCTGGCGCTACCCTACAACGATGTCAGCGCTGTCGAGGCGGCCTTCGCCAAGTTCAAGGGCCAGATCGCTTGTGTCATCGTCGAGCCGGTCGTGGGCAACATGGGATGCGTGCCGCCTCAGCCCGGCTACCTCGAAGCGCTCCGCGAGATCACAGCCCGCGAAGGTGCGCTGCTCATTTTCGACGAGGTGATGACGGGATTCCGTCTGGCCTTTGGCGGCGCATCGGAGCTTTACAACATTAAGCCCGACCTCGCCACCTTGGGCAAGATTATCGGCGGGGGTCTGCCCGTTGGTGCCTACGGCGGGCCAGCGAAGATCATGGACTTGATCGCCCCGCTCGGCCCGGTGTACCAGGCAGGGACGCTGAGCGGCAATCCGCTGGCGATGGCCGCGGGCATCGCTACTCTCTGCCAGTTGAAGGCGAACCGCGAGAAGTACTACCAGCAGCTCGATGACAACGCCGACAGGTTGGTGGCAGGCGTGACGGCGGCCGCCAACGAAGCGGGCGTGGCGATGACCGCCAACCGCGTGGGATCGATGTTCACGTTCTTCTTCACCGGCAAGCAGGTTACAGATTGGGAGAGCGCGTCCACCTGCGATACCGCGAAGTTTGGCCGCTTCCACGGCGCCCTGCTGGATGCGGGTGTGTGGCTGCCGCCCTCGCAGTTCGAAGCCGCATTCCTCAGCGTCGCGCATACACCAGGCGATATCGACGAAACGATTGCGGCGGCTAAAGAAGCGCTGGTGTTGGTGTGATTGTTCACGGATTATCCGGAAGGAGGCAGCCCCCGCATTTGAAGGCGCTGAAGAGTTGAAGGATCCCTATATCGAAATTGATCTCGGAGTTCACCGTTCCCTCATCGGCGTCACCTCCAGCTCAAACCGATGCTTGCTGGCGGGGTCGTCGGCGGTAAAGACGCCTGTAGTCTTACCGATCGGCGCCAGCACGGCAGCGCGTACCTTCACCTGTCGAATGGCCGGGGCAGTAACACCGATGCCACCCTCGGTTGCCACCGACGAAATCTCGGAAGTAATCTGCATCTGGAGTCCCTCCGCGACCTCCTCCGCCCGCACGTCCAGGTTCACTCCTACGTCAAGGTAGTTGACGTCCTTGGATCCGGAGGCCGGAACACGCGTGCCGGAACGCACGTTCCACCACTCGGGAGGGACGCCGCCAACATGCGGCGGCTCCGCGCTGATGTTCACGGTGAAGGTGCGCTGGTTAAGGACCTTGCCGTCATCGGTCTCACGCAGCACGAAATTCAATTTGTAGTAATGCTTCGGCACCGGAGCGGCGAGTTGTGAGACCTTCGCATGGACGTCGTCGGCTTGTTTCGCAGGGCTGTCCTGCGGGATTGCTGGCCTCGAAGCTGCCGTCAACAGCAGCGCCACTGCTGAGAAACGAACCATTCGGTTGCGCATCAGTTCTCTCCTTGGCTGGCGCTGGTCTGTCCAGCCAGCGGCTTGATGTTGATAGGGGATATCGAAATTTCCTGATCGTCCTGCGTCCGCGACAACTCCTGCAAAGCCTCAGGATGAGTTTGTGTCAGGGCCAGCAGCACACGTTCCTCCGATTTCAAGGGCGCCGGCGTAGGGAACTGCTCCTGCATCGGTGCACCTTTGGCGCTTGCGAGCTGTCCCGGCGCCGACACACGAGCGCTCAGAGGACGAACCTTCTTTGCCATCGGCTTGGCCGCGTGGGCAGTCGTTATGTCGGCAGTTCGCGGATTTGGCTCCGCGGGTAAGGCTTGCTTCTGCACCACCGGCGAAGGCACAGCTTCGTACCGCGCGCGGCCGCTCAGTCCGATCCAGGCCGCAAACGCGAGCATCGCCGCTGCCGTAGCTGTGGCGCTCCACTGCCACCAGAGCCTTTGCCGGTGCTCAGATTGCAACTTCACCCGCTGCAGCACGCGTCCTTCCAGCCCTGCGAGCGGTTCGGCCTTGCGATATTCCGCAAGAGCTTCGTCGAGCATCTGGTCGAGTTCGTCGTTGAATGTCATCGTTTCTTCTCCGTTACCGCGGAGAGTTTTTCTTTCAACATCTGCCGGGCGCGAAACACTCGTCCTCGCACCGAAGATTCGGGAATGCCCAGCGCTTCAGCGATTTGCCGCGAGTTCAGGTCTTCAATCGCCGCTAACACCAGCGGGTAACGCAGCTCTTCCGGTAATGCGGCGATCAGCCTGTGCACCTGTTCTACCCGCTGGCGATCAATCGCCAAGTGCTCGGCATCAGGCTCGGCGCTGGCCATGTCTAACTCAGTGAGCTCAAGTGCTTGTGGTCTTCGCACACGATCGATCGCAAGCCGAAATGCAACCCTCGCCAGCCATGCCCGGATGTCCTCCACCCCCTTGATTCCCGAGCGGTGCACTCGCAGATAGACTTCCTGCACAACATCCTCGGCATCGTGGGAGTTTCGCAGCACTCCGTAGGCAACCTTGAACACGAAGCGCGCGTGATCGCGAACCAGCGTTTCCAGTGTGGCGAACTCGTCTGTGGCTTCGACCACTCTGCCTGTCTCCTGCCAGGGAAATGCGGGGCTGGTGACCTGAGCTGCCATGTCAATCGCCACTGGGCTGCCCTTCTCCATCTGCTAAGACGGGCGACCTTCAAGACTGTTTGAAAAAATTTCCAGATGACCGGAAAGGTGTGGTCTCGCGATCAGTCGACCTTAGCGGGCCTCTCCCGCAAGCCGCAGCCTTGACGCGATCTCGCGTGCGTTCTCCTCGGCCGTCTTACCTGTGGTACTCACAGTTAGCTCAGCGTTGCGGTATTGCGGAAGCCGCTGAGCATAAAGCTCGCGAAAGGCATCAGGATCGGCGGCCAGCGGTCGCAGGTTCTCCCCTGAGGATTGCATTTCCATCAGACAGCGCTGGAGCATTTGTTCTATTGGGGTCTCGATGAAGACCACGCGGACGCCAAAGTTTCGCAAGAGATCGACGTTGCCTGCCTGGACGAAAGTTCCACCGCCCAGCGCAATCACCGTCGAGGCGACCACTTGTTCGAGTACCCGTCGCAACGTCTCAGTTTCGATTTCGCGAAACCGCGACTCGCCCTGAAGCCGAAAGATCTCGCGAATGGACTTCTTCTGCTGGAGCTCGATTTCATGGTCGAGATCGACGAATGACCAGCGAAGGAGGGTAGCCAACGCATGGCCAATGTTGGTCTTGCCGGCGCCCATAAAGCCGGTGAGCGCGACGATCCGCGGGGCGGAGGGTTTCTGGCCGGACTGGGAATGTGCGGACACTGGCTTTATCACAAAGCTGTGAAGTCGCCGGGAAATTACAATTTAACGCCAACAGGGTCAGGGGATTCTAACATCCGGGCCCTTCGGCCCTAGAGCAAAACCTGAGTTGGTGTAATCCGGGTGGAGCACCGCTTCAGCGGCTGTTACGAAGCTACGGCTGCAATTTTGCGGTGGAACAAAGTGAGGCAGATCGCAGTCTAACCAGCCGCGAAGCGGCGGCTTTGTCGTGAGCCCGGGGCGCGAGCCCCGGGTCAAGTGGGAAATTCCACCGAGCCGCGTAGCGACGAGCCGAGTTTCGTAACAGCCTCGTCAGCGGTGCGCAAAAGCGGCAGCTTCGAGAAGCGGCTTCAGCCGCTGAGGTGACGCAACAATCTTACCGCAGGCGCTAAAGCGCATTCTCAATCGAGTTCCTCCCCTGCACGACTGAACGGCGTGCTCCACCGGTTACTAAACACAACGACATAAGTAATTGCGCATAATGAGTAATTGTGCTTTCATGAGGACATGAAAGCACTTCGCATCGCTGACTCCGCAACGGTGGTTCTTGGGCTGCAGGATGAGATTCGACGATCCGAAGAATCGCGCTATGATCACCGCTTGCATGGCGTGCTGTTAGTGGCGCAGGGTTTGACCTGCCCGGAAGTCGCTGCCTTGTTGGGCGATGCCTCCCGCTCGGTCGAATACTGGGTGCGGCGTTTCGAGGAGGCGGGGTTGGCGGGTTTGCAGGAAGGCGAACGCCCTGGTCGGCCCCCTCGGCTGAGCCGCAAGCAACTGGGAGAGGTAGATGCCGTTCTTCGCAAGGCGCCGAGAGAGGTCGGCCTGGCCGGCAATCTATGGGACGGCAAGACCTTGGCCGCATGGATCGAACGACAGTATGGAGCCCCCTTGGGGGTACGCCAGTGTCAGAGAGTATTTCGACAATTGGGATTCCGTTTACGCAAGCCGCGCCCCATGGTGGCGCAGGCGGACCCGCAACGCCAGAAGGCGCATAAAAAAAACTCCAGGCCCTGATGGCAGATCCGCAGGTGGATCTGTGGGCAACCGACGAGGTGCATTTTCAGCAACATGGTTCGCGCTGCCAGATGTGGATTCCGCCGGAGACCAAGGACCCGATTTTGCTCCATCATCCCACTCGCCGCAGCGTAGGCTACTTTGGTGCGGTTCGGCTTCGCGACGGCAAGTTCGTCTTTCATCGCGAGACCGACAAGTTCAACGGTGCTACCTTCTTTGTCTTCCTAAAAGCCCTCTACCGGGCCAGCACCACGGGATCGCGACGGGTGGTCGTGATCACCGACAATGCCCGCTATCACCATGCCCGGCTACATCGAACCTGGCGGGAGGAACATGCGAACCGATTCGTCCTCGACTATCTGCCGCCTTACAGCCCAGATCTCAACCCGATCGAACGGGTTTGGAAGCTCACCCGGCGGCAATGCTTACACAACCGATACTTCCCATTCCTCAGCGAGGTCACCGATTCCGTCGAGGCGCAATTCGCACAGTGGGCAAGTGGCAACATTACCCTGCGGCGATTATGCGCAATTACTTAAGACGCTGTGTTTAGATACAGCAACTCTGGAACTGCCCTAACACCGCTCCGTCCCGTTAGCGTCGACGTTGCCGGGCGTCTGCGACTAAAGGGGGATGTTATGAGTTCGGCCACCGATTACTCTGTCCGGCATGCAACTCATACAGATTGGTGAAGTCAGACAGAAGACGGTCCTCGATCTGGTCATGGAGATGGCGGCACGTCAGGCCGCCGAGATCGAGCAACTGAAGACGACGGCCCAGAACAGCGCGAGGAGTACACGGTCGCGACGCGCAGGTCGGCGGTGCCGTTCTTCGAAACGCTCGTGAGTGGTTCCCCCTAGTTCACCCAGGAGGTGTCCATTCGACGCCAACACCCATTCCACGCCTGAAGTGTCCCCCCGACCGTAGCGACTTCGCCCTCATCCTTCCCGCTCGAGCGTCAACCCGCGCCTGCTCTGCAAATGATGTAGCATCGCAGGGAGGTGATTTCATGTCGTTTCGTAACGGAGACAAGTCGCGCGAAAACCGCATACGGAAAGCGCGCCAGAAAATGCGCGTAAAAGTTCGCGGCTTGCAGCTCAACAAAGAGAGCAAGGCGCCAGCCGCGGTCGCGGGCAAGAAGTAATGTGAATTCGAATGCCTCCGGGCATCTCAAACCTGGTTCTGCTTCGCCAGAGCCGTGATGCGATCCGACGCCCGGAAGGCCAGCGCCTGGATGGTTTCCGTCGGCTGGCCGCGCCCGCTGGTGACGAAGCTGGAACCGTCGCACAGAAACAGATTGGGCACATCATGCGTGCGGTGGTCAGAGGTGACCACTGACGACTTCGGGTCCTTACCCATGCGGCACGTCCCCAGCAAATGAAAGCCATAGGTGGATTCCTGCACCGGATAGGCCCATCTGTCCTGCGCCCCGGCGGCTTCCAGAATCTCCATCGAACGGTCAATCATGAACTGATTGGTCTTGAGATCGTCAGGATGGTCTTTGTAGGTGACACGCATGGCGGGAAGTCCCCACGCATCTTTCACCGTGTCATCCAGCGAAATGCTGTTGTCCGCCAGCGGCAATGACGTGGTATGGCCCACAACATACATGGTGCGAGTGAAGTATTTCTGTAGCGCCTTCTTGTATTCGCTGCCCCATTGCGGCAGTCGCGGTGGCAGTCCAACCGACGCGAACGATATGGGAAACCACAGGAAACGCGCGTCGATGCCGCCGCCGCCGTAGAAGCCGTGCTTGGGATCGATTTCGTAGGTGTCATGAAGGATGCGCGTGACCTCGATGCTCTTGTAGTCGTTGAGCGGGTGCTCAAATAATCCTCCCGTAAGCGAGTCGGTGTTGAACATCAGATACTTGCCGACCAGTCCGCTGGAGTTGGCCAGCCCGTCGGGGAAGCGGTTCGACTTGGAGAGCAGCAGCAGCCGTGGCGTCTCCGAGCCATTGGCGGCGACGATAACGGCGTGCGCTCGCTGGAAATTCTCCTTGCCGCTCTGATCGAAATAAATCGCGCCGGTGGCCCGCCCGTGGGCGTCCAGTTCGATCTTGCGAACATAGCTGTTAGGGCGGATTTCGCAGCGGCCGGTTGCGATCGCCCGCGGAATCAAATACGGCAGCGGGCTCGACTTGGCGCCCATCTCACACCCAAAGCCCATGCAGAAGCCGCAGTGCGCGCAAGGCATCCGCCCCTGATACGACTGCGAGAGGATGGCCATGGGAGCCGGGAAGGGATGATAGCCGAGCTTGCGCGCCCCCTGCTCGAAGAGAACGCCGCTCGACTTGATGGGCATCGGCGGCAGCGGATACGGCTTCGACCGCGGGGGATCGAATGGACTCGCTCCCGCCAGCCCGGAGACGCCCAGGTCCCACTCGGCTTTGGTGTAGTACGGCTCCAGGTCGGCGTAGGTGATGGGCCAATCGGCAAATCCCGTGCCGGGGATGGCGCCTTTCTTGCTCGCCTCGATGAAATCAATCTCGTGAAAGCGCCAGTAGTTCGCAGTGAAGTGAACAGGGCCTCCGCCCACCATGCGGCCATAGGTGAGCGCCGGTTGCTTGACGGCTTTGTCCTTCGGCGTCTTGCGAAAGGTCGTCGGCTGCTTGCGGAAGTCGTTGGTGAGCGCCGAGTGGCTCCAGTTCAGGTATTCGTTGTGGGTGAAGTCCTTGGTGGTGAGCCACGGCCCCTGCTCCAGCACCACCACTCTGAAACCGTTCTGCGAAAGCTCACGCGCCAGTACGCCGCCGGAGGCCCCAGCGCCGATGATGACGAAATCCACCGCGTCGGTCAGTTTGTAATGGCGCTGCGGGGGAGTCACGCCGCTCATGACTTGCCCTCGTCGTAGTGGGCGTCGTAGTAGCCGAAAGGCGGCTTGTAGAGGAAGTCGTCCTGGAAACCGATCAGCTTCCATCCGACCTGGTCTTTGTTGCCCTCGCCCAGCGACGGGTCGCCAAAGAACCCGGCGAGCGTGAAGCCGCGAAAAACTCCGAACGCGTCCGTCTTCTCCATCGCTTTCATCACCGCAACTCTGCTGCGCCGGCGTAATTGCCGCGAAGGACGTCGCGCCCGGGACCGTCTTCGCCACCTGCTCGTGAAGAACCTTAAAGGCATCGTTCACCGTGGCCTGCTGATCGCGGTCGATGGTGCTCAGCACATAGTCAGTGAAGTGGACGACGTTGGCCTCGCGTGCGCCCGGCGTGTCATCCGTCGGGATGATCTGGGCGGAGAACGCATCGAACTCGGCCGCCTGTTGCGCCGTGAAGAAGCGATAGGGCTTAGCCGGGCCGGTGTGCGCCGATTGCGCATCGGCATAGGCATGCGCCTTCGCCAGCAAATCCGGTGTCAGCGAGCTAAGGCAGAACAGTCCAAGAGAAGCTCCGGCCTGGCCCAGAAATAGGCGCCGAGTTTGATCGGTGTCCAAGAAATCCTCCCCCAGAGCCTTGTATGGGTTGGAGCAAAACAATATCACCGAATGCGGAGGGACGGCAAAGGTTGAGAAAGCGGGTCGTAGTCCAGTTCACGAGGGAGGATGCGGGCTTCGGAGTTCATTTTCTTAAGCGCGCGAACGAAGGCCAATTACTTTAATGTTGAAGTTAAATCAGGCCATCCTTCTGCCTGATGCAAAGCTTGATGGACGAAGTTACCTTTCCACATCGAAGCCCGGTCCGGAGTCGCGGACGGTTATCGTGAACGCTGAAGGATCAACTTCAATTGGAGATCCGCTGCCCTTCCGCCACCTTTAGTGTTTCTTGCAAGGGACTTCCTCGAGCCGTCACGCTGTCATGCAGCGCCGCTCAAAACCCGATTCGGCTTCGGCCAGGTCAGCCTTGGGCGCGCCGATTGTCTCAAACACCGAGTGCAAGTTCGTCAGGGAGAAAAGTTTGCTCAGAGACGCCGAAGGATTCATGAGCGCCAGGACCTTGTTGCCGTGCTGCGCCCAACAGTACAACTCGACCAGAAGGCCCAATCCCGCAGCATCCACCGTCTGCACCCGGCTCAGATCGAGGATGAGACAAGTCTCCGGCCGCGCCTTTGCGAAATAGCGCAGCGTTTCCGTTTCCCAGCCCAGCACGAGTCTGCCGGAGCAGCGGAGCGTCGCCGTTTGCTGTACTAAGTGGATTTCGATTTTCAACATAGACACGTCCTGCACAGCACTCCCTTTCTAAGCGAAGGCAATTCACCGGTGGAAACCCCTTAAACCTGTGACGTGGAACTCTGCCAGTCGATAGCGTTAGTATGCGCGAATTTGATTGCAGGATGATGAAAACGCTGATGAAAACAGGATGGGAGACTAAAAAAAAGGAAGAGACGAGCCAAAAAAGAGCGGGCGTGCGCTAATCCGCGAAGACCGGAACCTCTTCTTCCTTCCGTACCGCCTTTTTCCGGCGCCACGGCAGATGCTCGACCACCCAGTCCTTGAAGCGGTCCATGTACAGATAAACCACCGGCGTGGTGTAGAGCGTCAACGCCTGGCTGACGATGAGACCGCCGACGATGGCGATGCCGAGCGGTCGCCGGATCTCCGAGCCGACTCCCCGGCCGAACGCCAGCGGGAACGCGCCCAGCATGGCCGCGGCGGTGGTCATCATGATGGGCCGGAAGCGGATCAGCGCCGCTTCGTGAATCGCCTCTTCCGCGGTCTTGCCGGTGCGCTCCACGTCCAGCGCGAAATCAATCATGATGATCGCGTTCTTCTTCACGATGCCGATCAAAAGGATGATGCCGATCAACGCGATTACGTCGAGTTGCATGTGAAACAGCAGTAGCGCCAGCAGCGCGCCCGTGCCTGCCGACGGCAGCGTGGAGAGAATCGTAATGGGATGGATGTAGCTCTCGTACAGCATGCCCAGCACGATATACACGGCGACCAGGGCAGCCAGAATCAGGATGGGCTCGGACGACAGGGAATCCTGAAACGCGGCGGCCGTTCCCTGGAAGCTGCCGTGAATGGTTGCCGGAAGTCGCATCTCCAGTTCGGCATTGGAGATGGCGCGGGTGGCCGTGCCCAGGTCTCCGCCCGGCGCCAGGTTGAACGAGATGGTCACAGCAGGGAATTGCCCCTGGTGATTCACCGTCAGCGAGGTGTTCGCCCGTCCAAAATGCGCAAACGACGACAGCGGAACTTGCGCCCCCTGGCTGGTGATGACGTACACGCTTTGCAGCGCGTCCGGGGTGAGCTGGTATTTAGGATCGACCTCCAGCACCACGTGATACTGGTTCAAGGTCCGGTAGATGGTCGAGATCTGCCGCTGGCCAAAGGCGTCGTACAAAATATTGTCGATTTGCGACGGCGTGATCCCCAGACGCGCGGCCGTGTCACGATCGATGATGACGTTCTCTTCCAGCCCGCTGATCTGTTGATCGCTGTTCACGTCCTTGAGCTGGGGGATGGTCCGAAGCTTCTGCAAAAGCTTGGGCGCCCATTCGTACAGTTCGTTCAGGTTTTCGCCAGACAACGTGTACTGAAACTGAGCGTTGGACATGCGTCCGCCGATCTGCAAGTCCTGCACGCCCTGGAAGTACAGCGTGGCGCCGGGAACATGCGACAGCTTGGGACGGAGGCGGGCAATCACCTGGTCCACGCTGATCTTGCGTTGGGCCAGCGGCTTGAGCGTGACAAACATGCGCGCCTGGTTCTGGGCGGATCCGCCGCCCACGGAGGCGATCACATTCTGGATCGCGGGGTCCTGCTTCACGATGCGGATGAACTGGTTGGTTTTACTCAGCATGTCCAGAAAGGAAACATCCTGATCGCCCATGACGATGCCCATCATGCGTCCCGTATCCTGCTGTGGAAAGAACCCTTTAGGCACGATGATATAAAGCCATACATTAACCGCGACCATCAGGATGGCAACCGCGAAAACCAACCGTTTGTGGCGCAGCACCCAGCCTACACTGGTCTTGTAGGTGCGGTTCATCCACAGCCATCCGTTTTCGCTGATGCGGTACAGGGCGCCATGACTGCCGGGATCATGGGCCTTCAGAAAACGGGCGCACAGCATGGGCGTGGTGGTGAGCGAAACCACCAGCGAAACCGCGATGGCTGCGCTCAGCGTTACGGCAAATTCACGGAACAGGCGTCCCACCAGCCCGCCCATCAGCAGAATGGGAATGAACACAGCGATCAGCGACGTGCTCATGGAGACTACGGTGAAGCCGATCTCGCGCGCGCCCAGCAGCGCCGCCTGGTAGGGCTTCATCCCGCCCTCGACGTGGCGCATCACGTTTTCCAGGACCACGATTGCGTCGTCCACCACGAATCCAGTGGAGATGGTAAGCGCCATCAACGAGAGATTGTTCAGGGAAAAGCCGCACAGGTACATGACCGCGAAAGTGCCCACGATGGCCAGCGGCACAGCCACGCTTGGAATCATGGTGGCGCGCACCTCGCGCAGAAAGGCGAACACCACCAGCGTGACCAGAATGACGGAAATAATCAGCGTACGCTGCACGTCCGCCACCGACGCCCGGACGGTGGTGGTGCGGTCAAGCCCGACCACCAGGTTGATACTTGCCGGCAGGGAAGCCTTCAGGAAGGGCAGCGCCGCAGCGACCCGGTCGGCGGTGGCAATCATGTTCGCGCCCGGCTGGCGGAAGATGACAATCAGCACGCTGGGCTTGCCGTTGAAGCTGCCCGCATTGTTGATGTTGGAGTAGGAATCCTGCACGTCGGCAACGTCGCTCAGCCGAACCGGGGCGCCATTTCTGTAAGCGACAATGATGGGCCGGTAGTCCGCCGCTTTCTTGAGTTGATCGTTGGCCCGGACCATCCAGGTCTTGTTGTCGTTCTCCAGCGAGCCTTTGGCGATGTTGGCATTTTGCGATGCCACCGCGGAACGAACTGCCTCCAGGCCGATGTTGAGCTTGTTCAGCAGATTGGGATTTGCCTCGATGCGGACTGCGGGCTGCGACGATCCCCAGACGAAGACCTGGCCCACTCCCTCCACCTGGGCCAGCTTCTGGCCCATGATCGAATCCGCCGCGTCATACATCTTGTCCTGGGTCATGGCATCGGAGGTCATGACCAGGATCATCACTGGAGCGTCGGCGGGATTGATCTTGCGGTAGGTCGGGTTGCTGGGCAGGTCGGCGGGCAGGTAGCCTTGCGCCGCGTTAATGGCCGCCTGCACGTCGCGCGCCGCCGCATCGATGTTGCGGTCGAGGTCGAACTGCATGGTCACGCCCGTGGAACCAAGCTGGCTCGAAGAGGTCATCTGGTTGATGGCGGCGATGCGCCCGAACTGGCGTTCCAGTGGAGTTGCAACCGAGGATGCCATCGTCTCCGGACTGGCGCCGGGCAGCCCAGCGCCCACCGAGATTACCGGGAAGTCAATCTGCGGCAGCGGCGCCACCGGAAGCTGCGTATACGCCAGCGCGCCTGCCAGAAGCAGTGCAAGGGTCAGCAGCGTGGTGGCAACGGGCCGCTCGATGGCTGGGGCGGAAATGTTCATGCAACCTGCATTACCTACAAAATTGTCATGCAGAGATGTTCATTCAGTCTGCATATCTAAATACCTGTCATCCTGAGCGAGTCCGCGCCGCTTTTGCGCGGACGAGTCGAAGGACCCCTATCGTGCAACGATGCTTGTGCAGCGGCCTCATGATTCTGCCTGGAATAGGGCTCCTTCGACTCCGTTCGGTCGCCAAGGCGACCTCACTCCGCTCAGGATGACAGTCAAGATTTTTCTCTCGCACAACCATTCACCATAATCTCGTTCAATCTCCCAGTGCCTCCGCAGGCTTGGGCGCACGCAGGCGGCGCAGCGCTGCGGCCAGCCGGTCAAACCACAGATACACGACCGGCGTGGTGTAGAGCGTGAGCAACTGACTGATCATCAGGCCGCCGATGATGGTCACGCCCAGAGGACGCCGCAGCTCCGAACCCGTGCCCGAGCCAACCGCTAGCGGCACCGCGCCGAACAGCGCGGCAAATGTCGTCATCATGATGGGACGGAAGCGTAACAGGCACGCTTCGTAAATCGCGTCCACCGGCTTTTTGCCTTCCTTGCGCTCCGCTTCCAGCGCGAAGTCGATCATCATGATGGCGTTCTTCTTCACGATGCCGATCAGCAGGATGATGCCGATCAAGGCCATCACCCCCAGGTCCATGTGGAACAGCGTCAGCGCGAGAATCGCGCCCACGCCGGCCGACGGCAGCGTGGACAGAATCGTGATGGGATGGATGTAGCTTTCGTACAACACTCCCAGCACGATGTACACCGTGATGATGGCCGCCAGAATCAGCCAGCCTTCATTGGCCAGCGATGCCTGAAAGGCCCGCGCCGTGCCCTGAAACGCCAACTGAATGCTTGGCGGTAATCCAAGATCCGACGCGGTTTGCTCAATCGCCTTCACCGCTTCACCCAGCGAGGCGCCGTTACCCAGATTGAAAGAAATCGTCACCGCTGGAAACTGCCCCTGGTGGTTGATGGTCAGAGGCCCGGTGGTGGTTTCGAAGTGCGCGATTGCACTGAGCGGCACCTGCTGCGCGGTGGCGCCCAGGACGCCTACGCTGGGCGTGTTTGCCACCGGGGCGTTTCCGCCTTGGGCCGCCGGGCTTTGTCCGCCGCCGGCCGGCACATAAATGTTCTTCAGCGAATCAGGATCGGCGCGGAAACTCGGGTCCACTTCGAGCACCACGTGGTACTGATTCAACTGCGTGAACATGATCGAAACCAGCCGCTGGCCGAACGCGTCGTACAAGGTGTTGTCAATCGCGCTGGCCGTCACCCCCAACCGCGACGCGGTGTCGCGATCGATCACCAGATTGGCTTGCGCGGCCTCATTCTGCTGGTCGGTGGCGACGTCGCGCAGCTCTGGCAGCGTCTTCAGCTTGGCGACCATCTTCGCGGTCCACGTTGCCAGCTCCCTGGGATCGGCATCCTCCAGGCTGAACTGGTATTGCGTGCGGCTGACGCGGTCTTCCACCGTGAGGTCCTGCACCGCCTGCATGTACAGCGTGATGCCTCTCACCCCCGCGACCTCTTGCTGCAACCGCTTCATGATGGTGGTGATGTCATCGTCGCGGTCGTCGCGCGACTTGAGGTTGATCTGCAGCCTGCCGCTGTTGGGTGTGGTGTTCGTACCGTCCACTCCAATGAACGACGAAAGGCTCTCGACGTCTTTGTCCTTCAGAATCGCCGATGCCAGTTCGCGCTGCCGTTCCGACATGGCGGCAAACGAAATACTCTCCGGCGCGTCGGTAATACCCATAATCACGCCGGTGTCCTGCACCGGGAAGAAGCCTTTGGGTACGGTGAGGAACATCACGATGGTGGCAATGAGCGTACCAATGGTGACCAGCAAGGTCACAGTTTGATGTTTCAGGACGAACTTTACGGTGCGGCCATAGAACGCGATGGTGTTGGCAAAGGCCCGCTCTGACCATTGATAGGCACGCCCATGCTTCTCCTGGTCCTTTTGGCGCAGCAGCAGCGAGCACATCATCGGCGTCAGCGTCAGCGAAATGATGGCTGAGAAAAGAATAGTGACGCTCAGGGTTACCGCGAACTCGCGGAAGAGCCGGCCCACGATGTCGCCCATGAACAGTAATGGAATCAGCACGGCGATCAGCGAGACCGTCAACGACACAATGGTGAAGCCGATCTGCCCGGCGCCTTGCAATGCCGCTTCCAGCGGAGAGTGTCCTTCCTCGATGTAGCGCTCGATGTTCTCGATCATCACGATGGCATCGTCTACCACGAAGCCGGTGGAGATGGTTAACGCCATCAGGGACAGATTGTCGAGCGAATAACCCAGCAGGTACATCACTCCGAAGGTGCCAACCAGTGAGAGTGGCACGGCAATGCTGGGGATGATCGTTGCCGACAACGTGCGCAGAAAAACGAAGATGACCAACACCACCAGGACGATGGTGGTGATCATTTCGTACTGAACGTCCTTGACGCTGGCGCGGATGGTATTGGTGCGGTCGGTGAGGACAGTAACCTTTACAGAAGCAGGAAGGTTCGATTGCAGCTGCTTCAGCCGCAGCTTGATGCTATCTACGACCTTGATGATGTTGGCGCCCGGCTGCCGTTGAATGTTCAGGATTACTGCCGGCGTATTGTTCATCCACGCCGCCTGGTTCACGTTCTCCGGCCCCATGATGACTTCGGCGACATCGGACATGCGGACGGGATTGCCGTTCTTGTAAGCGACGATGGTGTCGGCGTAGCCCTGTGGGCTCAGCAACTGATCATTAGCGCCGATGGTGAAAGATTGCCGGTTGTCTTGCAGTTGCCCCTTGGCTTGGTCGACGTTTACCTGGGCAATGACAGTGCGCAGTTGCTCCAGACTCATGCCGTAGGATGCCAATGCCGTGGGGTTCGCCATGATGCGAACTGCAGGCTTCTGTCCACCGCTGATGCTGACCAACCCAACGCCTGGCAGCTGCGAAATTTTTTGCGCGAAAGTCGTGTCCGCCAGGTCCTCTACCTGAGGCAACGGCATGCTGTCTGACGTCATTGCCAGCGTCAGGATGGGAGCATCCGCAGGGTTCACCTTGCTGTAGATCGGTGGGGTTGGCAGGTCGGCAGGCAGGAACGTCTGCGCCGAATTGATCGCGGCCTGCACTTCCTGCTCGGCAACGTCAATGTTTTCTTCCAGGTTGAACTGCAGCGTGATGACCGACGCGCCAAAGGAGCTGCTGGAAGTCATCTGGCTGAGGCCGGGCAATTCGCCGAACTGGCGCTCCAGCGGCGCGGTGATCGAAGACGCCGTCACGTCCGGGCTCGCCCCGGGATAGAACGTCACGATCTGGATCGTCGGATAATCCACCTGCGGCAGGGCGGAGATGGGTAGTTGCCGATAGGCGACAACGCCCACCAGCAACAGCCCTGTCATTAACAGCGACGTGGCGATGGGCCGAAGAATAAATGGCCGCGAAATACTCATGTCTGCGATCCGATGTTGCCGCTGTTTTGCTGGTTCTGCCGGGCTGGAGCCTGCGGAGCTACGCGGCTTCCGGCCTGCAGCTTCTCCTGTCCATCGGTTACGACTTTCTCTCCTCCCTGCAAGCCGGAGGCGATAACGACGGTCGCGCCCTGGGTCAGCGCGATCTGCACCGGACGCATCTGCACCGTGTTGTTAGTGTCAACCACGTAAGAGAACGGGCCGTCGGGCCCACGCAGAATAGCGCTGGCCGGCGCCGTGATTGCGTTCTTGCGGGTTTCCAGCAGCAGGTGAACATTGACAAACTGGTTGGGCCAGAGACTGTTGTCAGAATTGTCGAAGATCGCCTTCAGCTTGGCCGTGCCGGTCGTCTGGTCAATCTGGTTGTCGATGGTAAGCAACTGGCCAGTAGCCAACTTGGTCTGGTCGTCGCGGCTGTAGGCGTCGACTTCCAACGCGCCTTGCCGCATATGCTGGGCTACTGCCTGTAACTGATCTTCGGGAAGCGTAAACACCACGGCAATGGGATGAAGCTGGGTGATCACCAGCATCGGCGTGCCGCCGGCAGCCGTGACGTAATTGCCGGGATCGACCTGGCGCAGCCCCACGCGTCCGTCAATTGGAGACTTGATGTAGCAGTAGGTCAGGTTCAACTCGGCGTTCTTAATGGCGGCCTTGTCGCTGGCGATGGTGCCTTCGAAGGTTCCAAAGGATGCCTGCAGCGTGTCCAGGTCCTGCTTGGCAATCACGCCCTGCTCGTAGAGCACCTTGTTGCGCTCATATTGCACTTTGGCGTTGGTGAGTTGGGCCTCGTCTTTCTGTAAATTGGCCTGCGCCTGCTGCAACGCCACTTCGTAGGGCCGCGGATCGATGACGATCAGGAGATCACCTTTCTTCACCTCCTGACCTTCGCGAAAGTTCACCTGCATGATCTGCCCGTCAATACGGGTCTTCAGCGAAACCGTGTAGAAGGCATCGACCGAACCCAATCCGACGAGATAGACATTGAAGTCACCCTGTTTTACTGTAGCAACCCCGACTGGAACTGCGGGCGGCGGGCCGCCGGCTTTCGCGTTCTTGGCCTGCTGTGAACCGCATCCGGCAAGCGCGGCACAAAACGCGAGGGTCAGCCCCAGTCCCAGGATCCCCTGTCTCTTCACTAAGTCCTCCCGATTCTCGCAACTTCCGACGCGGCGGCTGTGTCGGCGTCACCACTCCGCCACGCCTCCTAACTGCAACCGGACGAGCCGCTTGCAGTACTATTACATCAATACTATTAGACCGGACGGGGCCAAGGACAGCGGTTAAGAGGGGTGAAGGAAAGTTAAGTTTTGTGAAGGGACAAGGCACATCGCGAAACAATTCTTCACCGCCGGTTCGCGCGGGAAAGAGCAAAATAAGTTCCGTGAACCGGCTGCTCATCGTGGATGACGATCACGCTCTTGTCAACCTTCTCAAGCGCTTTCTGGAAGGCGAGGGTTTCCAGGTGGATGCGGCCTACGACCACGCTTCGGGATTGGCCGCGGCCCTGGCCGGCGGCCACGAACTGATCGTGCTCGACGTGATGCTGCCGGGCGGGTCCGGATTCGAATTGCTGAAGGCGGTTCGCCGCCAGTCGGAGATCCCGGTGCTCCTGCTCACTGCCAGAGGAGAAGCCATCGATCGCATTCTCGGCCTGGAGATTGGAGCCGATGACTACCTGGCCAAACCCTTCGATCCGCGCGAACTGGTTGCCAGAATCCGCGCCATCTTCCGCCGCACCCGCGAGCCGGTGAGTCCCCGTTCCGAGCATGACGAGGTGCTCACGGTCGGCGACGTCAGGATGTCGATCGCCAGCCGCACCGTCACCTGTTGCGACAAGCCTGTAGATCTCACTTCGGTCGAGTTCAACGTGCTGGAGCTGCTGCTGCGTCGAGCCGGCAGCGTGGTCACCCGCGAGCAGATTGCAGAAGTTGCGCTCGGCCGCCCGCTCAGCGTCTTCGATCGCAGTGTGGACGTTCACGTCAGTCGCGTACGCAAGAAACTCGGCGTCTTTCACGGAGCGGATGACCTGATCCGCCCGATTCGCGGCATTGGCTATTTTTTCAGCGCCGAAATTCCCGAGAAGAGCAAGGTATGAACCGGCGCCTGTTCTGGAAGATCTTTCTTCCGTTCTGGGTGGCGCAAGCCGTGCTGCTCGGCGCGTTGTACCTGCGCCTGCATTACCGCATTTCCTCCGAGCACCCGTGGTGGATCCAGCCCGAGCGCCGCGAGATGCCGGTGCTGGCGAACCTGGCGGCGCAAACCTTCGAGCAGCAGGGAGGAGCCGGACTCGCTACGTTGCTGGATAACCTGTCTTTGCCGAACCGCTCGCGGTTCTGGCTGGTGGACGCCAACGGGCGCGAACTCTCCGGCCGTGTGGTCCCGCTGCGGGTTCTGGACGATGCAGCCAAGGCGGAGAAGACCGCAGGTTTGCATCATTCCTATGAAGCCAACGTGCTGGCCGCAGTTGCGACCACGCCGCGCGCGCAATACACGTTGATTGCGGAACTGGTGCCGCCTCCGCTTTCGGAGCGCGTTCCCGGCGATATTTTGTGGACGTTGAAACTCGGCACCATCTTCTCGGCGGTGGTTTGTTTGCTGATTGCACACTACCTGACCAAGCCCATCGAAAGGCTGCGCGATGCGACCCATGAAATGGCGCGGGGCAACCTCGACATCCATGTGGGAAAAAACCTGGGCAACCGCCGCGACGAAATTGCCGACCTGATGCGTGACTTTGACACCATGGCAGCGGAGTTGCGTAAGCAAATCCGGAGCGAACGTAGCCTGCTCAGTGGCGTGTCGCACGAGTTGCGCTCACCCATCGCGCGCATCCGTCTGGCACTGACCCTGGCGCGCCAGTCGGACGACGCCGAACGCCAGGAAATGCTCGACCGCATCGAGCAGGACACCATTCAACTGGATTCGATGCTGGAACAGATTTTGACCGTGTCCCGGCTGGAGAGCGGGCAGATCAAGCCGACGTTCGAACCGCTTTCGCTCAACGACCTAGTGGAGGACGTGCTGCACGATGCCAAGTTTGAAGCGGCGGCCACCAACACCACCATCACCTACTCAGCTATCCCAGGTGTCCGGGTGAACGGCGACCCGGGCATGTTGCGCAGCGCCATCGAAAACGTGGTGCGCAACGCGATTTTCTACTCGGGACAAGGCGGCGAGATCGAGGTGCGGCTTGCCGCGGGCGACACTTCCACCTCTGTTACCGTGCGGGACAATGGCCCCGGCGTCCCCGAGGAAAAGTTGCCGCTCATCTTCGAGCCCTTCTACCGTGTAGACGATTCGCGCGTGACCGCCACCGGCGGAATGGGGCTGGGCCTGGCGCTGGCCGAAAACGCCATGCGCGTCCACAATGGCGGCATCATGGCGGGCAACGTCCAGCCGCACGGCCTCCAGGTCACTTTGGCGATGCCCAGGCTGCCCGGCCCGCCAGTGTCCGAGAACGTGGATGCGCGGCGCATGGTTCAGACCGCGAGCAAGCCGGAACCGGGGCAGAGCTGACGGTCCCTTTTTGCATCAACGACTTGCTTTGAAGGGATTGAATACTTGAATGTTAAAGTATCTAAAGTCACCTTCGTTCCTGGTAGCTACGATGAGTTGGTGAGTGCGGGCCGTGGCGGCGATCATTCCGTCCTCAATCAGATGATCTGATTTACGGTGCATGAGACGGCCCCATTCCCGGAACGAAGCCGTGTCCATAGGGAGCACCTGATAGGAGGCTTCCAGTTGATCGACCCACTGTTCGATCTCCTTGGCCTTTTCGGGATCGTGACCCCGCGCCAGTTCAATTCCTGCCTGTAGTTCACCCATGGTTACCGCTGACAGGAATATTTGGTCGTCGCGCAAATCTGTAAGCCAGGCGATCACCGCCCCGTGAGGCTTGTGTTTTCGTGTTTCTGAAACCACATTGGTGTCCAGCAAGTACCTTTTCACTTGAAGTTCACCGGTCGCCGCCGTCGCAGCGCATGCCGCCCAGGAAGCAGGTTCTCAAAGCGAGGACCGGGACCGAGAAGCAGGGCCTTCAGGCCGGGGCGGGAAGATCGCTGCAGCCGGCGCCAGTCTTCGATGGGGACCAGTACGGCCTGCTCAACTCCGCGCCGCGTGACGACTTGTGGGCCCTGCTTGAGTGCGGTTTCCAGCAGCTCACTGAATCGGGCTTTTGCATCTTGCACTTGCCATGCGGCCAAGTCACTCCTCCTGCGTACGGTTTCTTCTCTCCCCCGACTATATGACTAGTCGTCAGACTAGTCAATATACTAGGGGGCATGAAGCGTGGCTATCTCAGACTGAACTTAGACTGCGAGAGGACAATCGACGATTCGGTCACTGACATGAGGTCGGCGTGCGTGGTACGGTTATGCGTTTCCGAGGGCGCTTATGTTCACCAACGATCTTCTGAAGGGCAAACGCATTCTCATCACGGGCGGCGGCACGGGAATCGGGCGCGCCATGGCGGAGCGCTTTCTTCAACTTGGCGCTGCAGTTTTCATCTGCGGGCGGCGCCGGGAAGTGGTAGAGAAGACGGCGGCGGAACTGTCAGCCTCCACCGGCGGCACCATTGAGGGCTTCCCCTGCGACGTGCGCTATCCCGAGGATGTCGAGGCGCTCATCGAGCAACTGTGGGCGAAGGGCCCGCTGGACGTGCTGGTGAACAATGCGGCGGGCAATTTTCTGGCTCGCACCGAAGAGCTGTCGTCACACGCCTTCGAAGCCGTCATTAGTATTGTCCTCGATGGCACGATCCATATGACGATGGCGTGCGGACGGCGGTGGCTGGCCGGCAACCATAGAGGCGTGGTGCTCAGCATTGCGACCACCTATGCGGACACGGGCTCGGCGTACGTTGTGCCCAGCGCGGTCGCGAAAGCAGGAGTGGTCGCGCTCATGCGCAGCCTGGCCGTGGAGTGGGGCGGAAGAGGGGTCCGCTGCGTTGCCATTGCTCCGGGAGCGATTCGAACCGAAGGCGCGTTTTCGCGTCTGCTGCCAACCCCCGAGATCGAGAAGCGGCTGCTGGAACACAATCCTCTGCACCGCTTCGGAACGCTGGAGGAGATTGCTAACCTTGGTGCGTTTCTTGTCAGCGATCAGGCCGGCTATATCAACGGCGAAATGGTGTACATGGACGGCGGCGAGATGCTGGCAGGCGCGAGCACGTTCAGCCTGATCGGTCGCCGGATCCCGGATGCAGCGTGGGAGATGATGAAGCCGAAAAAGAAGTGAGCAGTGGTCAGTTGCCGGTCGTCAGTCGTGGGTTGTCGGGCATTAACGTTGAATCTCCGGATTCCGAGCCGCGCAGCGGCGACATCTGTTTGAGCCGTGGGCGTTAGCCCGCGGTAAGGTTGCGAAGGATATCCCGAGCCGCTTCAGCGGCGGGACCTCTAGAGCGATTTCTGAGTTGCTGTAACCGCCTTGAAAGGGCGCGGCTTCAGCCGCGCCGATCCGCGCTACCACCAACCCGGCCTTTAGGCCCTGAGGTACGCCCCTCAGCGGCTAAAGCCGGTCACTTCCCGCTATGTTTTCGGCACGCCTGAAGGCGTGCCCTTTCAAAGCGGATACAGCCACTGTGGAATCGCTCTAATCACCCGAGAACAAGATCCCGATCGTATTTCACACCAGCTTTGTCAAGCAGAGCCAGGTATTCGTCATCGAAGGTTCGTTTGCGATGGTGTTCTGGTTGATTTGCGATGTACGTTTTCACCGCCTCGATCTGCGACGGGCTAACGCTAATCGCAGAATATCCGTCCTGCCACGCGAATCCGGACACCTGCGTTTTCATAAAGCGGGATGAATTCGCTTTCAGATCGCGTATCAGTTCAACAAGGTGAAGCTTTGCGGGAAGCGATAGCAATACATGGACATGATTCGCCGTGCCGCCGATAGCCAGAGTGTCGAAGCCGCAGTTGCGTGCGATGCCCCGCATATAAGCCCAGAGCGACTCCGGGTCACGGATCAGTTGCGTTCGGCCCTTGGTAGCGAATACGCAGTGGACGTAAATGAGAACGTAAGATCGTGACATATCTTTGTGTCGCCGCTCCGCGGCTCTCTCCTTCCTTTTGGGCATGCCTTCCGCGGGCTAACGCCCACGGCTCACACAAATGCCGCCCTGCGGGCTCCTGCGTCCGTGCCCGGAGGTCGTATCGCTGTTACCGGCAAATTCGGCCCTCAAGATTGGGGCCAACAAACAAGCCGGTTGCCAGTTGCCGATCTAGCTGACAACTGACAACTGGCCCCTGACAGCAGGTCCTTCGACTCGGCCTTCGGCTTCGCTCAGGGTCACGCCCGCAAAACGGCTTAATTCAGCACGTGGATGTTCTTCTTCTCGCACATCTCCTTCAGTACCTTGGGCCAAACGGTGACGCTGACTTCGCCAAGATGCGCCTTGTGCAGCAACAACATCAACGTCCGCGACTGCCCGATGCCGCCGCCGATGCTGAGCGGAATCTGGTGATTGACGATCGCCTGGTGATAGGGGAACTTCAGGAAGTCCGTTTGTCCGGTCAGCTCCAGTTGCTTCTTGAGCGATTCGGAGTTGACGCGGATGCCCATGGACGTCAGCTCATGCCGCCGCCTGGTTATCGGGTTCCACACCAGGATGTCGCCATTCAGCCCGTGGCGGACGTGGCCGTCGTCGGAGCGGGTCTCCGTCACCCAGTCATCGTAATCGGCGGCGCGCATCTCGTGGGGATAACCATCCTTTAACGTCCAACCAATTCCGATGATGAAGACCGCCGGATACTTCTGCAGGATGGCGGTCTCGCGTTGTTTGCGCGGCAGGTCGGGATACATGTCGAGAATCTCTTCGGCATGCAGGAAGGTGAGCTGCTCGGGCAGGTTGGGATAACGAGGGTCGCGCAGTTGCGGGAAAATCTCCTGCACGTGCCGTTCAGCACCGAAGATGACCTTCCAGATCTTGCTGACCACTGTTTTCAGGAAGCCCAGGTTGCGCTGGTCGGGCGTAATCACCCGCTCCCAGTCCCACTGGTCCACATAGGCGCTGTGGTCGTGGTCGAGGAAGTAGTCCTTGCGTACGGCGCGCATGTCGGTGCAAATGCCTTCGCCGGGCTGGCAGTTGAACTGCCGTAGCGCCACCCTCTTCCACTTGGTGGCGGCCTGCACGACCTGGGCGTTGATGGGGTGCTTCTCGCGATCGTTGGAGATGTGGAACTGGATCGGGGTGCGCGATCCGTCGCGGTCGAGATAGTCGTTCACGCCGCTCTCCTCGTCAACGATGAGAGGGACGGTGACCATCTGCAGGTTCAATTCGTGACAGAGGTTTTCTTCGATGTAGCGCTTCGCCTCGAAGATCGCCCGCTGGGTTTCTTTGGGTGACAGCAGCGAGCTGTAATCCGCCGGAAGTACCTTTTCCAGCTCTGTGTAGTCGCCAATTCCGGGGCCAGCCAGGTCCGCTTTCTTGTCAGCCATGTTGTTGTTCTCCTTAGTTTGCGGTCGACGCGCCGGCAGAGATCATCTGCCGAGATGCGAATCCGGGAGCTCGCGTCGCCACCCTAATCAGAACACTGTCATTACCGGTAAGGCAGTAACGTGCGTCACCGACCCGTGTGCGATGACGCCGGAGCGGCCGAAACGGGTATAGTGTTAGGCGACCAGAGCCATCGGCAGGCAGGCCATGGGTTCCCGGGGTCCTGCCGGTCCCGCTGCGCGAAGGCGCATCCAGGCCAAGAGGAGAGCGAATGATGGCAACCACGGCGTCCCAGGAGAAGGAATCCACGCTGCTGACCAGCTACGATCTTCATCTGTTCAACGAAGGCAACCACAACCGGCTCTACGAAAAGTTCGGCGCGCACTTGACCGAGGTTGATGGAAAGCGGGGCACCTACTTCGCGGTATGGGCGCCCGACGCCGAGCGGATTTCGGTGGTCGGCGACTTCAACGGGTGGAGTCCCGACTCTCATCCGATGAATCCGAAAGGAAGCTCCGGTGTGTGGGAGGCGTTCGTTGACGGCTTGGGCAAGGGGGCGGTGTACAAGTACCACATTCGTTCGCGCTACCACATGTACGAAGTGAGCAAGGCCGACCCTTATGGTTTCTACAACGAAGTGCCGCCGCGGACGGCATCCATCGTTTGGGACCTGGACTACCAATGGCAGGATGCCGAGTGGATGCGCACCCGCCATGACCGGAACAGATTCGACGCGCCGATTTCGATTTACGAAGTGCATTTGGGTTCGTGGATGCGTGTGCCCGAGGATGGCAACCGCTCGCTGAGCTATCGGGAGCTGGCGCCCAAGCTGGCCGATTACGTGAACGACATGGGCTTCACGCATGTCGAGTTTCTGCCGGTGATGGAGCATCCGTTCTTCGGCTCGTGGGGCTATCAGGTCACCGGCTACTACGCGCCCAGCGCCCGCTTCGGCACGCCGCAGGATTTCATGTACCTGATGGACTACCTGCATCAGCGCGGCATCGGCGTCTACCTCGACTGGGTGCCGTCGCACTTTCCCAACGACGAGCACGGCCTGGCGTATTTCGACGGCACGCATCTCTACGAGCACGCCGATCCGCGCCAGGGCTTCCATCCTGACTGGAAGTCGGCCATCTTCAATTACAACCGCAACGAAGTTCGCGGGTTCCTGCTCAGCAATGCGATCTTCTGGCTCGACCGTTACCACGCCGACGGCCTGCGCATGGATGCCATCGCGTCCATGCTGTATCTCGACTACTCGCGCAAGCAGGGCGAGTGGATTCCCAATCAGTACGGCGGGCGCGAAAACCTGGCGGCGGTGTCTTTCCTGCGGCGGGTGAATCAGGATGCCTATCAGGAGTTTCCTGACATCCAGACCATTGCGGAAGAATCTACGGCATGGCCGATGGTGTCGCGGCCAAATTACATTGGCGGGCTTGGCTTCGGCATGAAGTGGGACATGGGATGGATGCACGACACCCTGCTCTACTTCACGAAGAACCCCATCCATCGCAAGTATCACCACAACAAGCTGACCTTCCGAGGGCTATACGCGTTCACCGAGAACTTCGTGCTTCCGCTCTCGCACGATGAAGTGGTACACGGCAAGGGGTCGCTGATCGCCAAGATGGCGGGCGATGAATGGCAAAAGTTTGCCAACCTTCGTCTGCTGTTTGGCTACATGTTCACCCAGCCAGGGAAGAAGCTGCTATTCATGGGCGACGAATTCGGTCAGTGGTCCGAGTGGAACCACGACGGCAGCGTTGACTGGAATGTGCTCCAATACGCGTTTCATCAGGGGGCGCAGCGCTGGGTGCGCGACTTGAACACCTTCTACCGAAGCGAGCCGGCGTTGTACGAAACCGACTTCATTCCCGATGGCTGGCGATGGATCGACGCGGACGACTCCGACGACAGCGTGCTCACGTATATGCGCCTCCGCAAGGACCAGACCGCGCCGGTCGTGATGGCCTGCAATTTTACTCCGGTGCCGCGGCCGGGATATCGCGTCGGCGTTCCGCACGAGGGATATTGGCGCGAGCTGCTGAACAGCAATGCCGCGATCTACGGCGGCACCGATCAGGGGAACGGGGGCGGCAGGATGAGTGAACCGATTGCCTGCCATGGACACGAACACTCGCTGTTGCTCGACCTTCCACCGCTGGCGATGGTGGTCTTCAAGCAGTAGGTGAGCTCCGGTCTGGTTGCGATAATGTCTCGCCCTTTCCTGCTGCCGGTAATTCCCGTCTTGCTCCTCCTAGGCGGCGTCGCGTTTGCACAGGACAACTACGAAATCCAGGTCTACGGCTCGGAGACAATTCCCCCGAAGACAACCATGGTGGAACTGCACAGTAATTTTCTCTTTCAGGGTTCGAAGACGACGGAAGAGGGCGTCCTGCCCACCGAACACGAGCTGCACGAAACGGTTGAGATCACGCAGGGCTTCACGCCGTGGTTCGAAACCGGCTTCTACATCTTCACGGCCGTGCCGAACGGCCAAGGCTGGCAATGGGTCGGCGACCACATCCGGCCGCGCGTGCGTGCGCCGGAAAGCTGGCATTGGCCAGTCGGCGTTAGCTTGTCCACGGAGTTCGGGTACGCGCGGCCTATCTTCTCGACTTCGGTTTGGAGTCTCGAGATCAGACCGATTGTTGACCAGCAGAAGGGCAGGCTGTACTGGTCAATCAATCCCGCGTTCGAGAAGGCCTATACCGGTCCCGAAGCGCAGCGAGGGTGGGAATTCTCGCCCGATGCGAAGATCTCGTGGAGCTTCACCAAGGTCGTTGCCTTCGGCTTGGAGTATTACAGCGGTTACGGACCGGTTGGGGGACCCGATCCCTTTCCTTATCAGGCGCAGCAATTTGTTCCGGCATTCGATCTGGATGTCTCGCCGAAATGGGAGATTAACTTCGGTCTCGGGGTTGGCGTGACGCGGACCACCGACCATATGCTGTTTAAGGCGATTATCGGGCGGCGCTTCGACTGGGGTAAGCGGCGTCCGCCTCCGAAACAGGAAGGCCCGCAGACGTGAGCTGAACCACAGAGGTATCGAGACACAGAGGGTTCGAATTCTTCTCTCGGTTCCTCGAAATCTCCGTGATGAACTTTGATACATCTCGACATACATAAGGAGGACATTGTGAAAGTTGCATTCATCGGACTGGGAAACATGGGAAGCCATATGGCACGGCACTTGCTGCGCGCGGGGCATGAAGTGACCGCGTGGAACCGTACGCCGGCTAAGGCTGACGAGCTGCGCTCGCAGGGAGCCAGGGTCGGGACGTCGCCGGGCGAGGCGGCAAAAGATGCGGAAGCCGCGATTACCATGCTGGCGGACGATCATGCGGTCGAATCGGTCGTGTTACATTCCGGCGGAGTGATCGATAACTTGCCGCGAAATGCTGCCCACATTTCCATGAGCACCATCGGCGTGGCGCTCTCCAAGAAGCTCGCAGAAGAGCATGCCAAGCGCGGGCACCAGTACATCGCTGCTCCTGTATTTGGACGGCCGGAAGCCGCGGAGGCGGGCAAGCTGTTCGTGGTGGCTGCGGGTGACCAGGCGGCTGTGGAGCGCCACAAACCGCTGCTGGAAGTACTCGGCCAGCGGGTCTTTGTTATGGGCGACAAGCCGGAGATGGCCAACGTGGTGAAGTTGAGCGGCAATTTCCTGATCGCGTCGGTGATCGAGTCTTTGGGAGAGGCGATCGCTCTCGTGCGAAAGTACGGAATTGATCCGCACCAGTACGTGGAGTTCCTCACCAATAGCCTGTTTGCCGCTCCCATATACAAAACTTACGGTAATCTCATCGCTGACGAAAAGTACCAGCCCGCCGGATTCAAGCTGCGACTCGGGCTGAAGGACATGCGCCTGGCACTGGCCGCGGCCGAGGCCGTAGATGCGCCGCTGCCGTTCGCCAGCGATATTCGCGACCATATGATAACTGCCATCGCGCGCGGCATGAACGACATGGATTGGAGCGCGACGGCCAAGCTGGCGGCGGAGAATGCGGGACTGAAGTAGGCCTACCTAATATAGTTCAATGTTGTAGTATTTAGCCATGTCCCGATCCCAACCTCACCGGTCGCAGGAGCGTTTGGCGCTGGTCACCTATGTAAAGCTGATGCGCGCCGCCAACTCGGCCCGCAACTTCGCTGCTCGCAGTTTGAGCGACACCGGCTTGACTCTCACCCAGTTTGCCGTTCTGGAGGCACTTTATCACCTGGGGCCCATGTCCCTTTCGGACATCGCCCAGAAAGTCCTCACGACCGGCGGAAACCTGACGATGGTCGTGGGAAACCTGGAGAAGCAAGGTTTGGCCAAGCGGCAGCAATCTCCCGAAGACAAGCGGGTACAGATCGTGCTCCTGACCGCCAAAGGGAAGTCATTGATACGGGAGATATTTCCACTCCATACGGCGGCGATTGTCGAGTTCCTGAGCGTGCTGAGTTCCAGAGCAGCAGGTGCACCTCGGCGAACTCTGCCGGAAACTGGGAAAACAGGAGAAGCCATAGCCTCGTGCCAGCGAGGATCAGCACTACCCAACTTGCCGCCGATCAAGCGTAGCCGAGGTTCAGGGTAGCGGTAGGGGTCCTTCGACTCCTGGCTGCGCTCGTCGCTCAGGATGACAAGCGTGAGGGCCGGGGATCGTGAATCTTTCTTTAACGTTAAAGCATCTCATGGAATGAATTCAGGAGGAGGCGATGATCACCATCCGGCCATCAGAAGAGCGCGGCCACGCCAACCACGGCTGGCTCGACACCTATTACACTTTCTCATTTTCCGATTATTACGATCCCAAGCACATGGGCTTCCGCGACCTGCGGTCATCAACGAAGACCGGGTCAGCGCCGGCAAGGGATTCGGAATGCATCCCCATCGCGACATGGAGATTCTCACCTACATTATCGAAGGTGAGTTAAGCCATCGCGACAGCATGGGGCGGGGAGCGATCATCAAGCAGAACGATGTGCAGCGCATGTCGGCGGGCACGGGCGTGATGCACAGCGAAGTCAACCAGTCCAAGGCGCCGGTTCACTTGCTGCAGATCTGGCTGCTGCCTGAGGCCGAAGGACTGAAGCCCAGCTACGAAGACCGTACATTCTCCGCCGAGGAAAAACGAAATCGGTTGCGGCTGATCGCATCGCACGATGGGCGTGAGGGCTCGACCACCATCAATCAGGATGCGAGCGTGTACGCTTCGCTGCTCGACAGCGGCAAGACTCTGGAACTCGCGTTGCAACCCGGCCGCCATGCCTGGGTGCAGCTGGTGGGCGGGGAACTTGACGTGAACGGCACCAAACTGATGAAGGGTGATGGAGCGGCCATCACTGCAGAATCCAAGCTGCAACTGACCAGCTCAAGCGGCAATGGTCAGGCTGAATTTTTGCTGTTTGATCTGGCGTGACCTTTCACTTGAGATGCATCACCACGAAAGCGGTGATGCATTTTGCTCGTAAGAGCCATTTTGCAGGCAAACGTTGGTGGTGCTTTAAGGGTTGCGTTTGTTTCGGCTGCTTGATAACGTTGTAATTCGAAGCGCGTGCCTTGTGAAGAAGTGCTGCAATTGTGTTTGAGTGAGGTATAATAATCATGCGTTTGTACGAACGGCGCGTCTAGCAGCCATCCCTCCTTTTGTGTCGAGCGATTTCTGCCTGCAACCTTCCGATCTTTCAGCGCAACATCAACAACAAGGATATTCAAAGAAACAAATGGAACAAGGAACAGTAAAGTGGTTTAACGATGCCAAGGGTTTTGGCTTCATCTCACGTCAGAACGGCGAAGATGTATTTGTTCATTTCTCGGCCATTCAGTCGAACGGGTTCCGTTCGCTGCAGGAAGGCCAGGCGGTCAGTTTCGAAGTGAAGCGCGGCGCCAAGGGATGGCAGGCCGAGAACGTTCAGGTTCTTTAGACTTGAAATAACAAGAGAGGGCGGCAGATTGCTGCCCTCTTTCGTTTCGAACGCAAGTAGTCAGTTGAGTCTTTAGTCGTAAATAACCCCAACCCGCGGCCGTATGCGCATCGATCTTTGGTCTGCAAGCCGGCCCCACCTGAAAAGAGGAACTATGAAGAACATCTATGTTGGGAACCTAACTTTCGACGCGACTGAAGACCAGGTGCGCTCGTTGTTTGAGGCCTACGGCCCAGTCGAAAAGGTCAGCATCATCACTGACCGCGACACGGGACAGCCGCGTGGATTTGCGTTCGTCGAGATGAACGATGATGAGTCGGCCAACAAGGCGATGGAAGCCCTGAATGGGACCAATCTCGGGGGCCGCAATTTGACCGTTAACGAAGCGCGTCCCAAGGCGGACCGGCCTCGCCGCGAGGGCGGCGGTGGCGGGCGCGGCGGTTACGGGCGCGGCGGCGGTGGTGGCGGAGGCCGTGGCCGCTCGGGTGGCGGTGGTGGCGGTGGTTGGGGACGCTACTAGCGTCTTGCTTTGCTGTTAAGCACCTGACGGGTGCGAACCTGTGATATCTTGCCGGAGCTGAATGTCTCACGACTGGCTCCGGCATTTGTGTTTGCAGGCATCCTTGACGTAATCAAACCAGGACTTCTGGTACGCTGGAGCCGCGCGACGCGCTTCGCCCATGAGCCACCCATCCAGCAATGCGATTGAGTTCGCCGACGTGACTTTCCGTGTTTCGGAGAGTAAGGCCCTACTGTCAGAAGTGAATTTCTGCGTGGGCCGCGGTGACACCTTGATGCTGCTCGGCCGCAGCGGCTCGGGGAAAACTACCTGCCTCAAGATGATTAATCGCCTCTATGCGCCGACTGTGGGCGAGGTTTGCGTGGACGGAATCCCGGTCACGCAGTGGGACGTGATCAAGTTGCGCCGGCGGATCGGCTATGCCATTCAGGATGTCGGTCTGTTCCCGCATTACTCGGTCCGTGAGAACGTGGCGCTGGTTCCCAGGCTCGAGCAATGGGAGCCGGGCAGAATCGACGGCCGCGTGGACGAGGTTCTGACGCTGGTGGGCCTGCCCGCGAGGGAATTCGCCGAGCGCTATCCGCATCAACTCTCCGGCGGGCAGCGGCAACGTGTGGGGCTGGCGCGCGCACTGGCAGCCGAGCCGCCCATTCTCCTGATGGACGAGCCTTTCGGCGCCCTCGATCCCATTACGCGGGCCGAACTTCAGATGGAATTCAAGAAGCTCCAACAGAAGCTGGGGAAGACCATCGTCTTTGTGACCCACGACGTCAGCGAAGCCCTGTTGCTGGGCAACCGCATCGGGTTGATGGAAGAAGGCAGGCTGCGCGGAATTTACAACCGTAATGAGTTCCTGCAGGCGCCTGATGATTCCGTGAAGGCGTATGTGGACATATTCCGGGCCGGTCAACAGATGTTTTAAGGTTGAAGGATCTGACTCTTGAATTTTCTGTTCACCCACAAACGCGAGGTCGCAACTCTGACCGCCGAACACCTGTGGCTGGTGGGGATTTCGATGCTGCTGGCCATCGCGATCGGTGTCCCGTTGGGGATACTCCTTACGCGCAGGCCGCGATGGAAAGCGTTGGTGCTTGGCAGCACCAATGTTGTCCAAACGATCCCCAGCCTCGCGCTCTTCGGATTATTGCTGCCGCTGCCGTGGCTGGGCGCGCGTGCCGACCGCTTGGCGATCGTTGCCCTGGCGCTCTATGCGCTGCTTCCGGTGGTCCGCAATACTTACGTTGGCATAGCCGGCATCAGCGCCCCGGTCCGGGAAGCGGCGATTGCGATGGGTCTCACTTCCGGCCAACTTCTGTGGCACGTTGAACTGCCGCTGGCGATGCCGGTGCTGCTGTCCGGAATTCGTGTCGCTGCGGTGATCACCATTGGGGTTGCGACCATCGCCGCCGCGATCGGCGCCGGCGGCCTGGGCGAGTTTATCTTCCGCGGCATCGCGATGGTGGACAACGGCGTCATTCTGGCAGGCGCAATTCCCGCCGCGTTGATGGCGCTCGCGGCCGACCTCGGCTTGAGCGGAATCGAGAAGCTGCTGGTTCGCAGGATCCACTGAAATGGATCGCCGCGGCTTCCTGTCCGGGCTGTTGCTTCTCTGCGCCGCATGTACGTCTCGCACGCACGGCATCACTGTCGGCTCGAAGAACTTCACCGAGCAGCTTGTCCTTGGCGAACTGCTGGCGCAATACCTGGAGAGTGTTTGCCACGCTCCGGTCGAGCGGCGCTTCTATCTTGCCGGGACGTACATCTGCCACCAGGCGCTGCTCGCAGGCCGCATCGACGTCTACGTTGAGTACACGGGCACGGCGTTGGCAGCGATCCTGAAGCAGCGTCCATCGGGCGATTCCCAGGCGGTGTACGAACAGGTGAAAGATGAGTACCGGCGCAAGTTCGATCTCGATGTCATGCCGCCGCTCGGTTTCAACAACAGCTTCGCTATGGTGATGCGCGGTGACGACGCGCGCCGGCTGGGCGTGAGCACCCTGTCGCAACTGGCACGAGTTGCACCACGGTTGCGCCTTGGAGTGGGATACGAATTCCTCGAGCGGCAGGATGGTTATAAGGGTCTGGTTAGTACCTATGGACTGAAGTTCGCCGAAGCGCCACGGGTGATGGATCTGGGGCTGCTCTATCGCGCCCTGGAGAACAAGTCGGTGGACGTTGTGGCCGGGAACAATACGGACGGCTTGATCGCCGCGCTCGGACTCGTCGTGCTGAAAGATGACAAGCACTACTTTCCGCCTTACGATGCCGTGCCGATTGTGCGTCCGCAGCTCTTTCAGGAATGTCCGCGGGCAAGAGCGGCGATCGAGAGATTGGCTGGCCGCATCACCGCCGACGACATGCGAAAGATGAATTACGCGGTTGACGGCAAGAAGCGAGACGCTGCCGACGTGGCGCGAGAATTCCTCCAGCGCAATTGGCTAACACCAATCTCAGGATGAATTCTTGCGTGCTCTTCATAGAGATCAGGATCCTTTATGTACCTCGGAATTCGATGACGGCCCACTACGGCAGTCCGGGCAAGTATCGGGGTGTCGATGAACAAGGAAGAAAGCATCAAAGACAGCGTCCACGTCCTTCGTGCGCGACCCTCGGAAACGGCCACCGGCGACGATGGCAAAGTCAACGATCAGCATGGCGAACGCCACGAAGTTCATTCGACCTGCTGTCGCCAAGTCTGCCCGAAAAACCCCGCTCACTACCGAAGCAAAAAGCAGGAGTACAGCGCTGATACTGGACACTCGGAAGAACGCCGTGTTCTCCCTGCGCCGCGCGAATTGTGCCGTTGCAGCGAAAACAAAAACCAGCATACCTGCGGTAAACCAAAAGAATGGGTGAGTGGTGCCCCGCAGACCCGCAAGCTCCATTGCCGATAAGACCAGTGTCAATGCTGACAACCAGAGCGCCCAGAAGATTCCAGCGAAAAACCGTACATACGCTTCCGCGCTTTGGACCTCTTCGGCCAAGGCATGGCGTTTCCCCTCATGGGCTTCATAGACGACCGCCTTGCAATAGTTGAAGAATTCCTTGCCTCTTCCATGGCCCGTGGCAAAACACGTTCTATACTTCAAGAAGAAAAAGAATACTTCGCGCGGATGGTTATACCGAAGCTTCATGAGTTTCCATACTGGGTAAGGAAACCTGTCGTTTTTCCACGCCCATCGCATGAGGTCCTGCTCTTGGTTAATCGCGGGGGGATCCTTAACATGGTCTATCACTTTTCCCCAAGCGTCTTTCAGTAGCCGCGCCAAATCCTCATCCGGGTTGGGCAAGGGCTCGGTCTCGGCAACGCACAGCAGTGCGTTCAAGTGCTGTTCAACACTTCCTGCTTTGCCCTCGAACGGATCCCGCCCAATGCTGATGAGGGAGGCGGACAATCGGTCTACGGTGTCGGCCGACCGTAAGCGTATGACGCTGCCTAGGATGTAGGCGGTCAGAAGGAATCCAACAACAAGCGGCCCGGTGGTGTTGCCGGTTTCTCTTGCGATCGCTTGCCCCATCCCAGAAAAGAGGATATCCACGCATGTGAAAATGACCAGTGCAAGCACCGCGCCGGGCACAAGTATCCCGATCAGATTCCGAAATCCAAGCTGAAAAGGAATCATCTAACACACTCGCCTTTGGCACCGGCGTTGTCGCCATCATACGACGAGTTACACAGTTCAAGAAGGAAAGATTAACGGAAACCACTTTGCGCTACTCTTCTCTTTCCGCTCGCCGCCGGCAATGTGACATCTGACCTTGTCGGCGATGCTCGGCTAGGGAATAATCGCGGCAGCGGCCGCTTCTTCCTGCCGCGCCAGTCACGGAGATACCGATGGGCGTATGGTTCTTGCATTTGGTGGTTAGTCTCATCCTTTCCGCGTTGCCTCTGCTCGGCCAGGGGCCCACCCCGGGTGCTCCATCGCAGGCCACCACGGAGACCATCACTATCGACGCCGCCGCGCCGTCGCATCCGTTCCCCCATTACTGGGAGCAGATGTTCGGCTCGGGTCGTGCCGTGCTGAGCCTGCGCGACGCCTACCGCCGCGACCTGCGGACCGTCCGCCAGATCACCGGTTTCCAGTACGTCCGCTTTCACGCGATCCTCGACGACGAAGTGGGTATTTATAACGAAGACAAGCAGGGCAAGCCGGTTTACAACTTCTCGTACGTTGACGAGATCTACGATGGTCTGCTGGCCAACAACGTGAAGCCATTCGTCGAGCTGAGTTTCATGCCGTCCAAACTGGCCGTTCGGCAGGACCTGCAATCGTTCTGGTATCACCCGAACGTTGCGCCGCCGAAGGATTACACCAAGTGGGACGACCTCATCACCCAATTCGTCAAGCACGTCGTCGATCGTTATGGCATCGAAGAGATCGCCACCTGGTACTTCGAAGTGTGGAACGAGCCGAACCTCGACTTCTGGGCAGGTGCTCCGAAGCAGGAATCATATTTCGAGCTGTATGACCACACCGCTCGAGCCATCAAAGCGGTGAGTCCGCGCCTGCGCGTCGGCGGACCTGCGACTGCGCAGGCCGCGTGGATCCCGGCAATGATTCAGCACGCAGTGCAGGGAAAAATCCCGCTCGATTTCGTTTCCACCCATGTTTACGGCAACGACAAAGCGAGCGATGTTTTTCATAACAACGAAAAGGTCCCTCGCGACCAGATGGTCTGCCGCGCGGTGAAGATGGTGCATGAGCAGATCACAGCGTCGTCGAAGCCTGACCTGCCGCTTATCGTGAGCGAGTTCAATGCAGCGTCTGACAACGAAATTGCAGTCACCGACTCCATCTACATGGGGCCGTGGATGGCAACCACCATCAGCCAATGCGACGGCCTGACGCAGATGATGTCGTTCTGGATCTTTTCCGACGTTTTCGAAGAGCAGGGTATCGTCAAGCAGCCGTTCTACGGCGGCTTCGGGTTGATCGCCGCGGGAGGCATTCCCAAGCCATCGTTCTATGCCTTCCAGGTGCTGCATCGGCTTGGCGATGCAAGGCTGGAGAACAGCAATCCGAACGTGCTGGTCACCAGGAACAGTGAAGGCTTCCTGACCGTCGCGGTCTGGAACATCGTGAATCCTGGCTCAATCGGCGCGGCCAAAACTGTGAAGCTGGAATTCAAGGGAGTGAAGCCCGACTCGAGAGTCGCCATCAGCCGCGTAGACGAGGAACACGGGAATACGCTTGGACTCTACGAGAAGATGGGACGACCTCGTTACCCGACACAGGACCAGATTCACTCGCTGCGGGAAGACTCCGGCCTGCCTGATCCGCAATATGACGAACTGACCGGCGGGAGCTACACTGTGCAGTTGCCGGCGAACGGGCTGGCCGTAATACAGGTGCGGTAGGGGCAGGGTTAATGTTGCTTGGTGAGTGCTGGAACCATGTCTGAATTGCGCAGCGGCGATGCGCAGTTGTTCTACGAGGTCAGCGGAAACGGACCCAGCGTCGTGCTGCTGCATCCGTTTCCGTTGAACCACCACTTCTGGACGGCAATTGCGAGACAACTGAACAGCCGCTACCGGCTGATCGTTCCCGACCTGCGCGCACATGGTGCATCCGATCTGGGAGAAGGTCCTGCGACCATGCAGAAGCTGGCTGACGATCTAGCGTGGATCTGCCGCGAAGAGAAGACCGGCAAGGCAATATTCGTCGGTGTCTCGATCGGCGGATATCTCCTGTTCGAGTTCTGGCGGCGATACCGCGAGCAGGTTGCGGCGCTGGTGCTGGCCAACACGCGAGCTGACGCGGAGACACCCGAGGGCAAAGCGGCGAGACTGCAGGCCGCCGCCGACGTGCTCCGCGAAGGCACGGCCGGGTTCATCGAAGGGATGCTGTCCAGGCTGTTCTCTCCTGCGACCCGCACCAACCGGCCTGACATTGTGGAGGCCGCCCGCAAGATGATGCAAGCGATGTCGCCGGAAGATGTTGCGGCGGTGCAGCGCGGAATAGCCGAACGCCCCGACTCTGTTGCCACGCTGGCGACCATCAACGTGCCAACACTGCTCATTGCAGGCGAGGAAGACAGCGTTCCCCTCAGCGAATTCGAACGGATGCGGCAGCACACTGCCGGGAGCGAGTTGCGGGTCATCTCTCGCGCCGGACATTACGCGGCACTTGGAGACGCCGGAAGAATTCGGCGAATTGTTGCGCCGGTTCTTTGACAAGCTGCCGCGGCATTAGTCGTGGAAACGTTCGTACGGTGTGACCGATGTCACCAGTGTGGGCGTCGTGCCTCGGATAGAATGAACGCGTTATGATTGACGCTTTCCTTGTACCTGAGAAGACGATTGTTACCGCCAAAGGCGACAGCGCTCCGTTGGACGTGAGCGCGGCCACGAACCCGATTTTCCTGGTGACGCTCTCGATTACCGATGTAGTGGAGCAGGAATCGATCGAGATTACCCTGTTCACCTCGCCCGACGGCACAACCTGGGACGCGAAGGCTATTGCCACGCTGCCACAGAGGTTCTATGTGGGTGCGTACCCCCTACTGCTGGACTTGTCCTCAGCGCCCGGTGCGAAATTTGTTCGTGCCCATTGGGAAGTGAATCGCTGGGGACGGGGTCCGGCGTCTGCAAAGTTTGAGTTCGGGCTGCGCATCCGGGAGGTCTCGCGCGAGGCGTTGCTGGACGCGCAAGCGGAGGCTGAGGCGCGACGGACTTGAGATGGCCGCCCGGCAACCAATGGATCGCCAGAGTGTGATCTTCAGAGGTTCTACCCTTTGAATCAGTTGGTCTGGCGGCCCTCGCGTTGTATCCTCTGGGCGTGGCACAGCGCCTAAGATTAAAACGATCTCCGACTGTAGCGCTGCTGCTTGGCCTGCTTATCACGCTGGCAGCGGTGGTAGTCTACACGGCGTACATCACCTATCAGCTTTCCGGGCTGAGGGCGTTGCAGCGCGACGTGATCGACCGAAACCGGAAAGACTCCCTGCAACTGCTGCGCATCCAGAACGACCTCAACTCGTTGGGCCTGGGACTGCGCGACATGCTGGATACCAGCCAGCCGTATCCCTTGAAGGCGTGGTCCGCGGAATTTCAGCGTATCCAACAAGACTTGAATGATGCGCTGCGGCTGGAGGAGAAGCTGTCGGTGGCCCATCGTACACCGGAGCAACGGCAATATCTGGAGGACTCGCTGGCCCAGTTCTGGGTTGCGTCCGACCGCACGTTTGCCCTGGCAAAGGAGGGCCAGGAGGGGGAGGCGCGCACCGAGATCCGCGACTCGTTGCAACCTCGGGTTGCAGCTCTCAGCACGGCCGTCGCGCGACTGCTGGTGGCCAACAACGAAAGCGAACAGCAGGCCGGAGATCGAATCGAACATATCTACGATGGCGTGCAGCGCCAGGTGCTTCTGTTTCTTTTGGCCACGCTGATCGCGATCGTGCTTACCAGCGTATATCTGATCCGTTTGAACCGGCGGCTTTTCGCTGAGATATCACGGCTTTCTGAGCAGCGCCACGAACTGGCACAGAAGCTGATCGCCACTCAGGAGTCGACTCTGCTCTACATTTCGCGCGAACTGCACGACGAGTTCGGGCAAATCCTGACTGCCGTTGGTTCCATGCTGCGACGGGCCGGGAAACAGGCCCCCGAAGGGTCACCGCTGCGCGCCGATCTCCAGGAAGTATCGGAGATAGCACAGTCGGCCCTCGACAAGGTACGCAGCTTGTCACAGGCGCTGCACCCGGTCACACTCGACGAGGCCGGACTGGACAGCACCATCGACTGGTACCTGCCCGTGGTAGAGCGGCAGAACGGAATCGTCATACACTATGACAAGCGGGGGACCTCCTTTCCGGTCGAGAGCAGGGCGGGTATCCACATTTATCGGGTGCTGCAGGAGGCCCTGAACAATGTTGCTCGTCATTCCGGTACCAAGGAAGCCTGGGTGCGCCTGCAGTTTCAACCCGACGGATTGGGGCTGGAAGTGGAAGACCACGGGAGCGGGTTTCAACCTAATGGGCGGAAAGGCATCGGTCTGGTCGCGATGCGGGAACGCGCCGAGCTGGTGGGCGGCGCCGTCCAGTTTGTACAACTCACCGGCGGTGGCACCCTGGTGCGCTTGTGGGTTCCGAGAAATGGCATCGAATCGAATGGCTGAGGACGGCATGTCTGGGAAAATTGAAGTATTGCTGGTTGACGATCACGCGCTGGTTCGCCGCGGCTTCCGACGGCTGCTGGAAGACGAATCCGACATTGTCGTGCAGGGCGAGGCGAGCGATGGGGAAGAAGCCGTCGAACTGGCGAAAACATTGCGTCCCAATGTCATCGTCATGGATTGTGCATTGCCAGGTGTCAATGGCTTAATCGCGACTCGACGCATCCTCCAAGAGAACAAGGATGTCGCGGTCCTCATGCTGAGTATGCATTCCGAGAATACCTGGGTCCGCCAGGCGCTCGAAGCAGGGGCCCGCGGCTACATGCTGAAGAACGCGGTCGACTTGGAACTCGTAACCGCGATCCGGCGAGTGGCTGCCGGGGAAGTCGTTCTCGATCCTCAGATCGACCGGCTAACCGCCCTGAAGGGCGAGCGCGAAACGGGGCTGACCGTGCGCGAGCTGGAAGTGCTGCAACTGATTGTCGATGGCAAGTCGAACAAAGAGATCGCAAGCCAACTGAACCTGAGCACCAATACCGTCGCCGTGCATCGCGCCAATATCATGGACGCCTTGGGTATACATAAGACGGCCGAGTTGGTGGTCTACGCTATCCGCAACGGGTTGGTCAACATACCGTAGATGCCAATCACGTTTCGCCCTTGGAGTTGTCATTACAAGCGAAGCGAGGAATCTGCTGTGGTCTGCGCCCAGAACGACGGCTGGGGAGAAACAGCAGATCCCTCAGGGCCTGAAGGCCGTTCGTGATGACAACTCAGAAATCACGAAACCGGATACCGCTCTTGGGGCGCAAAACTAAGAGGGAGCCCGAAGGCTCCCTCCTGTGAGTTGTGTTGCAGCCTGGCTAGAAGAACAGATGCAAGCCGAACTGCAACTGACGCATCGTGGTGCCAAACAGGATGTCTTGAATCTGCCCGCTACTGCCACCGCAAGCGTTCTGAGGCGAGAGCGACGCCACGCAGTTCCCCCCCCCGCCCTGGTTGTTGGAGTAGCCCAAAGCAACATGGTTGAAGATGTTGTAGGCGTCCATGCGGAACTGGAACTTGAAGCGCTCCGTAAGCTGAAAGTTCTTCATGATGGCCGCCTGGGCGGTATAGTCACTCGGGCCGTACAGCGAGTCGAAGCCGGAATTGCCAATCAACCCAGTGGGTGGAGCGAGCCATACCCCACCCACAAGAGCCGGGGTGAAGTACTGGACGTAGGGAGCACCACCGCCCGCTGGGTGGATGAGGCCGCTGGGGCCCAAGTTCATGGTTCCAACTCCCTTGTCAGGCCGACAGACCCCCGAGAAATTGCCAGGGCAGCTGCTCAGAGTAGGCGTAAACGGCAAGCCGCTAGCCCAGTTATTGGTGAAGCTGATTTGCCAGCCGCCAATGACCTCATTCATCGCCCCACTTGCGCCGCTGGCAAACTTCTGGCCTTTGCCGAATGGCAAGCTATACACTCCGCTGAACACCCAAACCAAGTTGCGGTTCTGGTCGTCGGGACCGTACGCAACGGACTGAACGTCCGCGAAGTAGTTGCTGTCGTAATGCAGCGCCCTTGACCAGGTGAAGTGAGTGATGAACTGCAGTCCGTTCGAGAAGTTCTGGTTGAACTTGACCTGGAAGGCATTGTAACTGGAGTTGGCATTGTTGCCTAGATAGTTGTTGACACCCGTAGTGCAGCAAACCAGCGTCTGACCGGTCGCCGGATCGATATATCCCGGATAGGTGAATTTGCCTTGCAGCGGGTAAGTACCGTTGGCGAATTGTTGATTGACGTTGTAGCTGGGACCATCACCTGCAAACCCGTGTCGGCCCAGGTTTCCAATGTAAGCCATCTCCAGGCTGGAGTTCTTGCCGATCTGCTGCTGAATCGTGAGATTCCACACTCCAATTGCCGGCAGGGTCTGGTTCAGGGGACGGATATAGGGATTGGCGTTGTTGGTGGGACCTAGCAGCGGCAACTGACCGTTTGCGGGAATCGCCGGGAAAACCCCAGCGGGCGCGCCGGTCGGCACACCCGGCAAAGTACCCACGTAACCACCAGGAGCAAGGTTGAATGCCGGGGCGTAGTTATTGGAAGCGCCATTCGCATTGACTTGCTGCGACAGCAGCACGGGCAGATTTTGGGCCACGCTATGACCGAAGTTCGACCCGAAGACACCCATGTCGTAGCTGATGCCAAATCCCGCCCGGATGACGGTCTTGTCATACAGTTGGTAGGCAACGCCAAGGCGAGGCGCAAAGGCGTGCCAATCGTTGCCGATGTTGCCGTTGAGACCGTAACCTCCGTAGCCGGCGACTCGCCCGATGCCCTCAACAATATTGTAGAAGCCGCCGTTGCCTTTGGCGTTAACCGATTCGGGGAAGTAGACCTCCCACCGCAGCCCATAGCTCAACGTCAGCTTGGGAGTTACGCGCCAGGTATCCTGCCCATAGTAGAACATGCGCCACTGCAGGTCGGTAGCATTCGTGACGCTGCTGACGAACCGCGAGAAAGAGGTTACGTCACCGTACAGGAAGGTCGCCAAGTTCAATCCGCCTACGTTGCCGTTCCCAGTACCCGCTTGGGCGAATGTCAATTGGCCGGCTCGGTTCTGGTCGCTCGGTACCCGTAGGTTAGTGGCATAGCGAACGTCGCCGCCAAACTTGAAGGTGTGGTTGCCGTGGATTTTGGTAAGGTTCGCAACCCACTGGTACTGGTTCTCTCTCTCCGTTAAAGGACAGTTGCAACGCTGCACGCCAAGACCGTTACCAAAATCAGAAATAGTCTGATTGCCCGTCCCGTTATTGCCACCCAGGTTGAAGTACGACAACCCTGAGGTGAGCAAGGGTTGCGAGGGCAGGTTAAGCCCAGGAATACCGAACCCGGTCATCGGGGTCGCACCCTGATCCCAGAACGCGGTTTGTGGATTGTACTTGAACCACCCGAAGTGAACGTCCATTAATAAGCTCGAGCTGAAGGTATGGGTCCAACCCGAAGCCAGGCTGTAATTATGGACATTCGAACTCCCTGCCAGTCCAGGGCCCGGACCAAAGCCATTCCCCCCGAGGGCTCCCAGCGAAGGATTTCCCGACAGGGTGAAGTAGGCAAGACTAAAGCGTCCGTAAATCTGATTTTTTTCGTTCACGTCGTAATCGATGCGGGTATCGAAGGCGTTCTGCTTGAAAGAACCCGCACCAGAAGCGACATAGTTGGCGAGGAGGCCGTCGTTGGTCGGCGCTGGAAAGTCCTTCAGAATTGCGACCGCGCTCGGGTTAAGATCGGCAACCGGGATCATGTTGCCGGGAACGGGCGTGGCGCCATTGAATGAGGCTGTGTTGTTGACATTGGGGTAGTAAACCTGACCACCGCCGCTTACCTTCCCCAGGTACTGGCTCAAATTGCAGAAGCCCGAGGCTGCGGTACAGGTCTGCACGACTTGCGTCGTCGGGACAGTAAGCACGTTGGTGACGCCAGTGGTTTCCTTCGTGCCTTGATAATCGCCAAAGAAGAACAACTTGTTCTTGATGATCGGACCGCCGATGGTACCTCCGTACTGGTTCCACTTATCGGAGGGAATGTATTTTCCGGTAATAGAATTAGGGGCGTACTGGGTGAACGGATCGCGCGCCAGGTTGGCATCGGTACGCCGGAACCAGAAGCCGCTGCCGTGCAACTCGTTGGTGCCCGACTTGGTCTGCGCTGTTACGAGACCGGCGATTGCCTTGCCCTGCTCCGCATCATAAAACTGCGACCCGACCGTAGCCTGGGTGATCGCATCGAGGTTGGGGTTGATGACGATAATGCCCAGAATGGGGTCCTGGTTGTCGGTCCCATCCAACTGGAAGCCGGTGCCGCTGAAGTGCTGGCCATTCACGAAAATCTGCAGACCGCCTTGCGGGTTCTCGGTTGCGGCATGGTTCCACCCGGCCAATTGCTGGGTGCCGGGTGACAGTAACTCAAACTGCGTGAAGTTGCGGTTAAAGACCGGCAGGTTCTCCACGTAGCGCTCGTTATAGCTGACGCCGACGTCCGCGTTATCGGTCTGCAGTTGCGGTACGGCGCCCGTCACCTCGACGGTCTCCGCCCTCGATCCCAGTTGGACCTGAGCATCAACGCGCTGCGTGGCATCTGCCACCACCGTAACGCCTGTTCGCTGGAAGGTCTTGAAGCCCGGCGCCTCAATCTTGACCGTGTAGGGGTCCGGAATCAAGTGCGTCACGGTGTAGTTACCGGAGTCGTTGGTGGTTGTGGTGTCGGAGGTGCCCTTGGCCACATCCGTTACCGTCACCGTGGCACCCACCACCGCCGCGCCCTGCGGATCCGTCACTGTTCCGTTAATGTTGCCAGTCGTCACCTGCCCGAAGGACAGAGTCGAAGTCAGCCAGAGAACCAGAATCGTTACTGCAAACCATACGCACCGCTTTGTCATTGTGTCCCCCACTTGCCCATCCGGCTACACTGGCCGGATCTCAGATTGGCCTGCGACCTTTGTGTTACTTGCCTTGTTTGGAGATTCGAAAGAGGGAAAATCGAAGAGAAAACGGGACTGCAGGGGAAGGGACTTCCCGAGTTCACGGCATCTGCGATTTTGTAGCAGATACTGATCATGATGATGTTTTCGTTAGAAAACTGTCCCCTGGTCGCCAAGTCACACCCGAAGGTGACCATCGTCACAATACGGTGTGACGAGAAACTTATCGCGCCGTGTATCCCCTGTCAAGAGAATTTTTTACGAGATGTCAATATTAAAAATGAACTAGCGGCCGATTTTTTTATACTAGCGGTGGGACGAGTTCCCGTTGGCGATTGCGGACTTAGCCGGTGCCCAACCCAGCGAATCAGGGCCTCGAAAACTGCAGGGTCACCACTTTCATGGCGTATCCATCCGATGGGCCGGACGGAAACTCGATCCGGAGCAAGTTTTCCGAAAGGTCGGCTCCGCTTACCGTCACTCCGGTGAGGTCCCCAACCAGTGGAACGCGGTATTTTGATCCCGCGGCGCCGGCAACTTGCAGTTCGAGTCTGTCATGCGCCGCATTCCAGCGCTCGGAGACGAACTTGAGGTTTGAGCTAACGGCACCGGTTGCCGGAGCGACGTAAGGATAAACAATCCCGAATTCGTTACCCAGACGGATGTGAACGATCGTGCGGTCGCGGGTTATGGGCACAAGCATTGCGATGTGCTGGTCGACTTCATTTGCGGGTTCGACTACCTGGAACGTGGCTGGTTTCCCGTCAATCTCCGCGCTCAGGACGCGCGTTCGCAGGCTCAACGACGGCAGGAATTCAAGCTGAACGCGCCGCCCGCCGTGCCGCGTGACTTCCAGCGTGATCTCGCCAGTGCTGTGGTGGTACGACAGCGTCAGATTGGCCGGTGATGTCTCTGATGTCGCACCTGTAGGAATATTGCGGATCGCGAAATCCGTCCAATTGGCAGGCGCATGCGGCTCGAATCGGACAGTGGAATTTAGCGCATCGACCGAGAGTCCCATCATCCCGCGTAACAGGGGGCTCACAATCATTGCTGACGACCAGATCTGGTGCGAGCTGCTGGTAGCGAGTGGCGTGTAGTACCGGCCGGAGAGCACTTCCGTGGCCCGTCCCAGCGAGCCATCGAAAACCAGTTGCGCGTTGGCTCGAAGATTGGCGTAAGCCGGCAAGGTTCGATGGTAGCGATACTCAGCAACCGAGGCCCACCCGGTAAACAGCGGCCACACACTGCCAAAGTGGTATCCCGTAGGGCCGTACAGAGGATCGTCTTCCGGGATGATGCGCATGCCCCAGTCGGCCTGGTGTCGCGGTCCCGCGAGTTCGTTCAGAAACTGTTGGCCGTGCTGCCGGTCGAGCAAGCCGAACCACATCGGCACCGTGCCCAGCACGCTGGGACGGTCGATGCGCTTTCCCTCGAGACTGAGCGCATAGCCGTAGATGTTTTTGTCTGGAGACCAGAACGCGGTTTCCATCCGTTCCTTGAGGGCCGGCAACTCCTGCGAGAGCGGCTCAGCTTCTGGTTTCTGCAACAACCGCGCGACGTCGGCCAGTGACTGCTGTGCCTGTATCGCGACGCCCACCTCATACAACTCTGCCGAAACAGGCAGCAGTGGGCCGCCCTCGATCCATCCGTGACCGATGCCCTGGTTCTTGGCCAAACCATTCGCGCCGTAGGTGGAACGCAGCCATTGATAAGCGCGCCAGAGACTGTCCCACTTTGCGCGCGCGAAAGCTAGGTCGCCGCTGGCGCGAACGTAATCGGCTGTGCCGATGATGTAGAGCGGGGTCGCGTCGGCCGAAGCGAAGCCATAGGGATACAGCTTGAACCACGGGACAAGGCTGACGGTCTGCGGCACCTCGTGCGGGATTCTCCCGTCTTCCCCTTGATACTTCGCCAAAAATTCCAGTGCCAGGCGCGTGGTTTGGAAATCGCCGACAGAATCCAGGGCCAACGCGGTCCACATCGAATCGCGCCCGAAGAACCAGCTGAATCCGGGCCGGTGATTGAAGCCGGACAGGTCGTAGCCGGCGATCAACCCCTCGCCCGCGAACGGTTCCTCCACCAGTCCCTGTACCTGGCTGATGCGCGACCAGTCGTACGCGGTCTGCAAATCACCGTCGGGGAGAGAAAGCGATACTGTGCTGTCAAGATAATGTTTGTAATATTCCCGCGCCTCCTGCTGGAGTTGCGGACCCTGTGATAGCAGCTTCTGGTAGAGATCATTGGCCTGTTTTCGCCCTTCGAAAGATGCCGCCATAACAAAGTGATAGGTCGCCGAGCCCTTTACTGGCGGTCCAAACTGAAAGACGTCGCTTTCCGCTGACGAATAGTTTGTGGTAAATGCCTGGCGGATCTCGGTGGCTTCCGGCGATCCGGCGACCGCAAAGAAACGATGCTCCTCTTCGCCGAAACTGAAAACCCGCAGCGTGGAATCCCAATCGCTATACCCATCTCCCAAGCCGGCTGGCCACATCCATGCGAGGTCTGGGGTAAAGGACGCCTCAATTCCCACTCGTTCGGAGCTTTCGAGTCGCAGCGCGACCACTGCGCCCGTTTCGTGCAGGGGCGCGAACCAGGTCTCGCACACGGAGAACGAGTCGTACACATAGCGGATGGAAGTGGACTCCGGTCGAGCGGTGATCGTCCGGGGCAAGGTATCGGCGGGAATTACATGATTGCCAACATGGAATGTGAGATGGAAATCGCGTAGCAGCTTCAGGGGATAGATCCAAGCCTCGAAGTTACCGTCTTCACGCCCGAACAGCGCCGAGTGCGGTCCAACCGCATCGAGAAACTGCCAGTCCTCGGCGTTTCGCGACAGGACCAACTCGCCTCGTGAAGCTTGACAGTCCGTGAACTGCGCCTGCGCGAGCGCCCTCGTCGCAAGCCCACCCACCCCGAGGATCAGGATCGCGAGCAGCAACAAGCGTGTGTGTCGTGGCGTCATTGGGCACCTTTCCTGTAACCGCCAGCTAAGGCGCGGGCGGCTTCAACCGGGGGTCGAGCTCCGAGGCCTTCTTGAATTCCTGCGCAGCTTCTTTGCTGTCGCCTTTTCGCAATAAGGCAATCGCCAGCTGATGATGCGCCAGCGCATAGCCCGGAGCCTCTTGGACGGCCTTTCGAAACTGCGAGATTGCCCCGTCAATATCTCCCGCGTTCAGTAGACGATTGCCGGAATTGGTTGCGAAGGTCGCGGCCTGCTGGCTGGTCTTTTGTTTGGTCAGCTGTTCAGCTATGCGGCTTTCAGCTTCTGCTCCGGATGCATCGCCAATTTGACGCAACACCGCGGCCAGGTTGGTGTGCGCGCCCATTAAATCGGGTTGCAGCCGGATGGCCTCACGGAGGGCCTGTGCCGCTTCCGGCAATTTGTTCATCTGCTTCAGAACTGTACCCAGCATGTAGTAAGCTTCGGCATAGTCCGGCTTGACCTGGACCGCGTGTTGCAACTGCTCGGCGGCCGCAGGAAAATCACCTTTCTGCCACAGGGTTACTCCTAAAGTGTAGTAAGCGTCCGGAAGCCGCGGATCCAACTGAATTGCCTGTTGGAACTCAGCGATTGCTCCCGGCAAATTGTCTTTGAACTTCAACGCCAGCGCCAGATTGTAATGCAGCGATGCATTTCCCGGCGCCAGCTTGAGCGCTTCCCGCAACTGTTCGGCCGCGGCATCGAATTCGGACTGCTGCAACAAGGTCACAGCCAGATTGCCCCGGAAGGCCGCGTCATCCGGGCGCAGCTTGAGGGCTTGCTGAAACTCCTTCACCGCGGCCGGACCTTCGCCGTGCTGCATCAACGCAAGCCCAAGATTGTTGTAGGCCTCGGGATCGTTCGGTGTGAGCTCCACAACTTTTCTGAACGCCACGGCAGCGCTTTCCGGATCGCCGGAACGCTGCAACAGCAGGCCCAGCCTGGTTTGCAGAGGAACCAGACTGGGTGCAAGCGGCGCCGCTTGTTGATAGGCTTGGAGAGCTCCTGCGGTATCGTGCTTGGCTTCCAGCGCGGTCCCCAGGTAATAGAAGGCAAGCCCGTCCTTTGGATTACCTTTGGTCGCCTGGGTAAGCAGCTTTGCGGCGCTGTCGTTGTCACCCGCTTGCAACAACGTGACGCCGAGATGAAACATTGCGGGCTGGTAGTTCGAATCCAACTCCAACGCACGGCGAAACTCGGTTTCCGCTTCCGCAAATTGCGATTTCTGAGCCAGCAGGACTCCCAGATCGTCGTGCAAGTCCGGTTGCCCAGGCGCCAAGGTAACTGCTTCCTTCATCTCCGTGATCGCGTCGTCGGTTTTCCCCTGTGAGCTCAGCACGTGCGCCATTTGGCGGTGCACCTCGGGCTGTTGGGCAGCGAGTTTCAAGGCTTGGCTAAGCTCGGAGGCTGCCTCGTCAAGCGAGCCCTTGGCCGCCAACGCCTTTCCCAGTTCCGCGTGTGGCAGTGCCGCGTCCGGGCGCCAAACTTGTCGCGGTTCGGAAGTGTGAGATCGCAGCGTCGATGTCGCCCTGCTGAAGCATCACCTGTGCCAGCGCGACTTGGAACTCGGCATTCCTTGGCTTGAGTTTGACGGCCTTCTCGAAAGCGGAACGTGCTGCGGTCAGGTCGCCGTTCCGCGCGGCGGCGAGACCGCGCTGGTATGCGCCTGCTGCAAGGGGATCGCCAGAGCGTGCTTTCGTCTGCGCCGATGACCCGCAAGTAATCCCGAAAATTGCAAGAAGCAGGACACAGCAGAAGGCAACATCGCCAAGACGCTTTGCCACAGCCGGTTGGAACACAGTTACACAAGGTACTTCGTCCCAGCGCTTTCGTTCAAGGCGAGCGGCTGTTTTCTCGCAAGCCTTGCGGCGACTAGAATGCGGGTCTTATGGAGGTCCAACGTTTCTCGCGTCGTGCGGCGTCCTTGGTACTAGCGGGCTCGGTCCTCGTGTTTGCCTCGAGCTGGAAGCTACCCTTCGGAGCGTGGGACAGAGTCTCGGAAGCACCCATCGTGTCGCCGCAGGGTGATGGCTGGGAGTCGGCCGGAACCTTCAATCCCACGGTCGTGGTGCGTGACGGCAAGTACGTCATGCTCTATCGTGCGCAGGACAAGCAAGGCACATCGCGGCTGGGATACGCGGAAAGCGACGACGGCGTGCACTTCACGCGGCGTCCCCAGCCCGTGCTGCGGCCGGAAACCGATTATGAAAAAGATGGCGGCGTCGAAGATCCTCGCCTGGTAGAGATCGGCGGCACCTACTACTTGACCTACACGGGCTACAACAAGAAGGATGCACAGCTTTGCCTCGCTACGTCGCGGGACCTGCTGCGCTGGGACCGCAAGGGTGTCATTCTGCCCGCTTATAGAGGCAACTGGAACGTGAAGTGGACGAAGTCCGGCGCAATCGTCCCGGAGAAGATCGCTGGGAAGTACTGGATGTATTTCCTCGGAACTGCCGCCGACAACACCGACCAGATGGGGCTTGCCTCGTCCGAAGATCTGCTTCATTGGACCGAGGAGACGAAAACTCCGGTGCTGCCACGTCGTCCGGGCGCATTCGATTCGCGCGTCGTCGAGCCGGGTCCCGCGCCCCTCCTGACCTCCAATGGCATCGTGCTCATCTATAACGGCGCCGACGACAAGCTTGTCTATCGCACCGGCGTAGCCGTATTCGACCGCAAGGACCCACGGAAAGTGCTTTACCGCAGCGAGCAGCCGATCTTTGCTCCGGAACTGACTTGGGAAAAAGTGGGTCAGGTGCCGAACGTTGTCTTCGTTGAGGGCATGGTGCGCCAAGGCGACCGATTCCTTTTCTATTACGGAGGAGCCGACGAGTACGTTGGTGTCGCGGAAGCGCCTGCAAAGCCAGCAATCAGCAACTAATACCTGTCTCATGAATCCGTTTTGAAAGGGTACGGCTTCAGCTCTGCCGCTGCGGACGCAATGGATACCGGGCTTTAGCCCCTGAGGTAACGCTTTCGACTTCAGTCGTCGTGGGCCACGCCCAGGAACTGTGCTTTAATCTTGCCAATGATGCCGCGAGAGTCTTCCCATGTCACACCTTAGGTTAGTTGTCATTCTGCTGATCGGAGTCGCAGTCACCGTCGTGAACGCACCATTGCACGCCCAGGCTGCGCAGAGCCCCACGCTCACGGACGAGACAGCGCAATCCAACAAATCGGCATCGCCGGACGCCATTTTTGCTGAAGCGCGCCGTCTCTCCGAACAGGGCAAATACGACGACGCCATCGCCCAACTGCAAGAGCTCGCGGCCCGCAATCCGCCGCCAGCGGGGCTTTCGCACGAACTGGGAATGGCCTACTACAAGAAAAGCGACTACCTGAAAGCGGCCGAGTACCTGAAGCAGGCCCTGACGGAGAATCCCAAGGACGACGAGGCGGTTCAGTTGCTTGGCCTGTCGTACTATCTCGCGGGGCGGCCGAGCGAAGCGATTCCCTACCTGGAGAAGGTGCAGACGTGGTATCCGCGCGCCAATGTGGATGCGTCGTACATCCTCGGCATTTGCTATATCCAGTCCAAGAGCTATCCGCAGGCGCGCGTTGCGTTCGCCAAAATGTTTGACGTCAAGCCGACTCGGCCGCCAGCTATCTCTTCACCGCGCGCATGCTCTTCCGTCAGGAGTTCGATCCCGTCGCAGAAGAGTACGCGCAGAAGGCGGTGGCACTCGATCCCAAGTTGCCGATGGCGCATTTCCTGCTGGGCGAACTGCATCTGTACAAGTCGAGAATTCCGGAGGCGATCGCCGATCTGCAGCAGGAGCTCGCGATCAACCCGGGCTACGCTGCGGCCTATTACAAGCTGGCGGACGCCTACTCCCGCGTGCAGAAATACGATGAGGCCGAGCGGCTGTTGCAACGCTCGATCTGGCTGGACGCAACTTCGACCGGACCGTACATCCTGATGGGCAAGGTCCTGGAGAAGAAGGGCGAGACGGCGCTCGCAGTTCGAGCCTTGCAACGTGCGGTTGCCATGGACCCAAACAACCCGATCTCCCACCATCTGCTGGGGCAGGGTTACCGCGACCTGGGCAAAACGGATGACGCGGAGCGCGAGCTGAAGCTGGCCGAGCAGCTACAGCAAAAGCAGGACGCGAGCCAGTAGTGCATCACCTTGGCTTCCGCTTCGCAATCGCAAGAGCGTTTTCACCCCGGAGCAGACGGAGCGAATCAAGCCTTCTCCGTTTCCCTCTGTGGTGGACAAGAGATCAAACGCAGGCATTCCCGATGAAGGGCGTTACGGATGTCGTTCCGCCATCATCTGCTCGACGAGTTGCAAATTCTCCTGGGCCAGCGAATGGCCGGGCTTCAGCTGAAGCGCACGCTCGAAATGCGATTTCGCTTCCTTCAATTCGCCCATCTGCGCTAACGCGCTTCCCAGGTTCGCCTCCGCGTCGGCGTCCTGCGGATTCAGGCGGACCGCATCGCGAAACTGCTCCGCGGCTCCGCTGAAATTGCCTTGCGAGGCCATCGCACTTCCCAGGTTGTAGTGCGCGTCGAAGTAATCGGGACGCGCTTTCAGCGAAGCCGCGAGATGAGCCGCGGCGTCATCTACATCGCCCGAGGCCAGCAGAGTCGCGCCCAGCGCGTTGTTCACCACGGCATCGCCCGGACGAAGCTGCAATGCGGCCTGATACTGCGCCTCCGCTCCTTGTACATCGCCCGCCGATTGCAGCATGGCTCCGAGGTTGTAGTGCGCTTCAAAATCGGCTGGATCGCGCTCCACATGGTGCCGCGCCAGCGCTTCCTGCAACACCATGCGCGGATCGCGATCGGAGCCGGAAAGTCTCTTGGGTAAGACCTGAAGCCACAGGTGCGCCATCTCATCGCTGGAGCGGTTTCCGCCTTTGACACGCTTGGGCGGATGGTTCGGATTCGCCACGTTGTGGTCCGAATTGTCGTAAACATAGCGCATCGAGATCGTCGTGCCCTTGGGAAGCGGCACCGGTTGCTCGTAGCGATAAACCGCCTGCCAGTTCAGGTCCCAACGCTTAATGTGGATCAGCGTTTCCTTGGTGCCGTCGGGCAATGTCGCGGTAGCTTCCAGGTCCTTGCCGAGATAGTGCGCGTGAGGATAAATCGCGAGCAGGTCGACATCCAGCGGCAGCGTGAACTCATCGTGCACCACGAAGTTGTCGTTGCCCGGTGGAATGTCAAGCTGCGAATCGCACTCCAACTGCAGCAGCATGGGATGCTCGGTGGCCGGCTTGTCCGTGAAGTAGATTCCGATGCTCGGCTCGATCAGCTCCGGCTTGCCCGACGGCTGGAGATGCGTGTTGAGCACCAGGTCGGTGCCTTTATCGAGACGAAGCGCCATGCCGTCCGGCTCGACGTAGGGCACCGTGCCGGGCTTCCAGAAGAGGAAATGGCTGTCGGGATCGAACAGCTCCGATTCAATCCTGATTTCCATTCCGCCGAAACCCGCGCCAGGCTGCTTCTCCATTTTCCGCGATAGCTCGAGCCGATCGACCAGGATATTGGCGTGATGCACCAGCCGCTTATCGCCCGGCCGTATCTCGACTGCCTTCACCCAGCGGCTTTCGTTGATCGGGATGGGCAGGATGAAATTCCAATAGGTGTCGATCCCGCTCGCCGGCAACTGAAACGGCTTCGCCGCTTTGACGATGAGGTCAGGCTTGCCCAGTTGCCATCCTTTCACGAACTGCGGCTGCGGCGGCAAGTCCGCAGGACGGCCTTGCAGCATGCCTTGCTCGACCCACTTTTGAATCAGCGCGATCTGCTCGCCGCTGAGGCGACGCTCGTCGGCGAACTTCAGCGGCTGCGGTTCCGGCAGCCACGGCGGCATGAAGCGCGTCTGCGTGACCGCTGCGATCTGGTGTGCCGTGCTTCTTGACGTCTTCGTACGTCAACAGCGGAAACGGGCCGGCCTCGCCCGGCCGATGACAGGATGCGCAGTAGTGAAAGACGATGGGAGCAATATCGCGATTGAACGTGACTGGGTGGCCGCTGCTATCACCTGAGTCCTGTTGTGTGATGGTTCTATTGATCGCGTGCAGTGAGCGTCCTGAAGGTGCGGCCGATCCACCCGCTGCAGCCGCGATTGCGACCGCCAGCACGCATCCGGCAAGTACCTGGTACGAACTGGTCATTCGAGGTCCGAGATGTAGCAGCCCACTCCGCTTGCCGTGGTCATTTCCGGCTTCTTGCCGCTCAGAACGGCTTGGATGGCATCGTCAAGCTCGTGCGTCGTTGGGGCGCTGCGCGCATGACCGAAACTCTGGTACCAGTTATCGATGCGTCCGTGATACACAAGCTGGCCAGTGGCATCGAAAACTGCCACCTCGGGCGTGACTTGCGCCTGGCCCAGCTTGACCAGCGCATGCTGCGGATCGTGCAGCGCAGGCAGCTTGTACCCATAGTCGTGCAGATGGCGCTCAATCGCCGCGCTGGACTCTGACTTGTCGGGATACACCAGCCAGAACGCAGTCTTGCCGGCGTATTGCGCACTGATTCGCTGAATTGTGGGGGCGTAGCGATTGGAGATCGGACAATCGGTTCGAATGAAGACCAGCACCACCGGTTTCCCGGCATCAGCGCGCAACGGATCCACCGGCTTGCCCGTGAGATCGACTCCCGTGGACGGCTGGCTTGCGCCGACGGGCATGGCGCCGGTCCAGCTGAGAGCCACGAGCCCTGCCATGAAACTAAGGATCAGCACCAAGATTGTAGAAACGCGTTGCCGATCGTGGTACATAGACCCCACCCAGTGCGCGATCAAATTCTAAACAGGATGCAGACCAAAGTACATTGTGCCCGCACGCAGTCTCTCAGGGTGAGACTAGAATCACTCAATGCCAATGACCAAGATCAGGCGGAATGGAGCTGGCGCGAACCATGAAAGCGATAGAGCGGTTCATCAAAGGCGACACCCATGGAATTCACTATGCCGTCAGCATCTTTGTCGCAACCGCAGTGCTTTGGATTGTGGTGCACGAGATGGCCGGGAGCAGTCCGATTTGGGCCATCAGCTCCATGGTTGCCACCAGCGATCCGCTGATGAAGACGGCCGTTTCGACCTTCCGTGCGCGTATCATCAATACGTTGGTAGGCTGTGCAATCGGTCTTCTCTTCATTGCCATCGGGGGTACTCGGGTCATAACTTTGCCTCTCGCGATGGCCGTGACCGTACTGGTTTCCTCCTACGTCGTCCGCATTCCGACCATGTGGAGACAGGCGCCAATTAGCGCGGCCTTTGTCATCGCTGCTGGCCTTGAGTATCACTCCAGGATCAAAGGCCTTGCGGCAGGTGGGGGGCGAATGACTGAGGTGCTGTTCGGCTGCGTGATCGGTCTGGTGGTTACGTGGTTCGTATCCGTCATTTGGCCACTTCCGGAGCCTGTCCCCGACACCGGCGCGAAGTGATCGAGCATCGACGCTCGGCATTTCGATGCCGAGCCACCACTCAATAACTCCGCCATCGTCGGCACTTCGGAAACAATACTCCAAACTGACCAACGATCAAGTCGGGTGCGGATTTGCGCAAACCCAACTTACCTTATAATCTCGTCCGCCGGGACGACTTTCCGTTGCCATGGGGTGAATGTGTCTTACGCAAAGATCATTGTGCCAATTCTGACTCTGGTGTTGAGCCTGTCGGGCGCTGCTTCGGCGCAGGCACAGCAGGGAACCGACATTTCTGACGTGCTTGCCTACATCGACCATAGCTGGGACACGCTGACACGCTCTCCGGTCGACTGTAAGACCGTCATGGATGCTCGCGTTCCTGAACACTCGCTGCTATATCTGCCAGATCGCTATCCGGAACCCTCGTCGATAAAGGAGTTGCAGGCGAAGTGCAAGATCGCCGTCGAGCACCTTCCCCAGGTCATAAACTCGCTCGGTAGCCTCAACATGGACAACTCGCCGCGGCAAGGTGTGCTTTACCTGCCGAACTCCTATGTTGTGCCCGGCGGCTTCCTCAACGAGATGTACGGCTGGGACAGCTATTTCATCATGGTGGGCCTGCTGCGCGCGGGACGACTCGAACTGGCGCGCGGCATGGTGGAAAATTTTTTCTTCGAGATCGAGCACTACGGCGGCATTCTCAACGCGAACCGCACCTACTTCCTGACGCGCTCTCAGCCGCCGTTTCTCAGTTCGATGGTGATGGCGCTCTACGACGCGCTGCCCGATCCCGTGACCAAACGACTCTGGCTGGAGAAGTCGTATCCGTTCATCCAGCGCGACTACGACATGTGGACCAACGGCGAGAAGCTCGCCGGCAACACCGGCCTGTCGCGTTTTTACGACTATGGCGACGGGCCAGTTCCCGAGATTGCCACCATGCACGACCCGTACTACCGCGACGTGTTTCGCTATCTTCAGGCTTCTCTGCAAGCCAAGGAATATCTTGGCGAACCGGGGAAATCTTCCGCCAAGCTGATTGGGCCCTCGTTTACCTTCGAGGCTTGCGAACAGGATGCGGGCGAGAAGGACTCCTGCCAGAAGTCGCCGGTCAATCAATTTACTGCCGACTACTACAAGGGTGATCGCGCGATGCGCGAGTCCGGCTTCGACATTTCCTTCCGCTTCGGCGATTTCAGCGGCAGTACCCATCACTATGCTCCTGTTTGCCTGAACAGCCTTTTGTACAAAGAAGAAATGGACATGGCGTCCATCGGTAAGCTGCTGGGCAAGACCACCGAGGCGGCGCAGTGGACCGCGCGAGCGCAACATCGCAAGCAACTGATCGACCGTTATCTGTGGAACGCGCAGGCAGGAATGTATTTTGATTACGACTTCACCAACGGCGAACAGTCGAAGTATCAGTACGCCAGCACCTTCTATCCGCTGTGGGTGGGCGCCGCGTCGCCGCAGCAGGCCAAGGCGGTCATGGCAAACCTCAAGACCTTCGAGCACAAAGGCGGAATCGCCATGAGCCCCTACGAAACCGGTGTGCAGTGGGACCTGCCCTATGGTTGGGCGCCGGTGAACTTTATCGACGTTGAGGGCATGCGGCGCTACGGCTTCAAGCAGGATGCCGACCGCGTCTCACGCGAGTGGATCAATACCGTCGCCACCAATTTCCGGAAGGACAAGACCATTCGCGAGAAATACGATGTGGTCTCCAGTACGAAAGAGTTCAACGTCACCGCCGGGTACAAAGAGAATGTCGTTGGCTTCGGCTGGACGAATGCGGTTGTACTGGAATTCGCTTACCAGTTGGGCATGATTCCAGCGAAGGCCAAGGCCGCGGGCGTGCAGTAGACTTCACTGTCATCCTGAGCGAAACGCCCGCTCTGTTTTCCGCCCCGCGATCTTTGCGGGTCGGGCGGGCGCTGAGTCGAAGGACCCCTATACGGCGTCAAACATTTCTTCCCCAACAGGGATCCCTCGACTCCTCGGTCGTCCGCCGTCGCGTACGACTTCGTCGCTCAGGATGACAGAACCATCAGGATGACAGAACCATGAGATGGTTTGCTGGGTCTACGGCAGGCATTTCGGCGGAGTCCCAGTCAGTCCGTTCAGCAGTTTCTTCGCCGAATCCAGGTCGGGGTTAAACTGCAGCACGCGCATTGTGACGTCGCGCGCCGGGTCGAGTTGTCCCGCGGCGCAAAATGCGCGTGCAATATTCATGCCGACGCTGCTTCTACCCGGTGCGCGCTGAAATGCTCCCTCCCACAGCGCCACCGCCTCCCGCAAATGCCCGCTGTTGGCCTCGATCACGCCCAGATTTGTCGCTGCATCGAGCAGGTTGTGATCCTGCGCCAGCGCTCTCTGATAGAACTCACGGGCGTCGTTGATAGCACCGCGCCTCTGTTCCACGTAGCCGAGCGACGACAGCAGAGCGGGATCCTTCGGCGACTCCTGCACCGCCTTGCGCAGCAACTGCTCCGCTTGTTTCAGCACAGCGGCATCGCCGCTTTCTGCCATCGAAGCCCAGGCCAGCGCCAGGTCGCGATTGTCGCGCTCCGCTTCTGGAGAGTCTGGAAATGGCGTCAGGCGCGGCAGAGACGGAGACGGTCGCGTTACCGCATCCACCAAAGCTGGGCCGGTATTCGGGCGGCGCTGGATTCGGTGGTCGGTCACTGCCGTATGCGCAACGTCGGTACTCGGGTTAGCGGGCATGTGACACGACGTGCAATCCGCCTGGCTGGCATGATGCTTCGCGCCCAACGCAGCGTGGCACGCCAGGCATTTCTCGCGATAGAACGAAACCCGCTCCTCGGCTGGTGGCGAGCGATGCGGATCGTGGCAACTCGTGCACGACATCGCCGCGCCCGACTTCTTCTTGCACGTGCTTTGTGCCAGTGCCTCGAACTGGCTGGCCGCTCGCAAGCCGGGCTGGCCATCGTTCGCCCGAACGTAATACCGAACGTAGTCGGACAGATCGTCGCCCGGCCGGAACTGATACAAGTGCTTGCCCGGCCGCTCAATCGCAGCATTGCCCTCCAGGTGACACTGCATGCAGATGGCATCGCGCCGATCGGCGGCAAGTTTCGCTGGATTGACAATGGCCCCACCACTCACGTGCGCCGCTCCCGGCCCATGACAGCGCTCGCAGGTGACGCCGGAATACGTGAACACCGGCATCTTGTACCGGTTCTCGGTGCCCGGGATGGGAGGCTGAATGTCGCTCACGTGACAGTCCAGGCACGACGTCAGCGCGGGAAGGTTCATTGGCGCTTCGCGCACATTGCCATACGCAGGCGCCATGTCCCACATGTGCTTGTCGGTGTACCAGTTCACTGGCGACTCGAAGAGAAAGCCATCCACGGAGAACAGATAGGTTCGCCCGCGCCGCCCCTGCCCGATGTAATACAGCAGTTCGCGCTTGCCTCGCACCGACGGATCGCCCGGACGCTCAAAGCTCAACCACACCTTCCCGTCCTGGGTGTAGATGCGGTAATTCACTCCCGACTGTTTGTGCTGGAAATCCCCGGCGATCACGTTGTCCGTGGCTGGACCACTGGCGCGTGCCATGGCCGTTCGCTGATAGGACTCAAAGATGGAAGTATGGCACTTCGCACAGACCTGGTTGCCCACGTAACCGTTCGCGTCGGGATTGATCGAAGCAGGCGAGGAAGACTGGCCCGCGGGAGCGGCCGACGCGATCAGCAACGTGCCGAACAACGTTGCGGCGATTATCGAATGCTGCATGGTTGGGTCCGTTGGCGGAATTCCTAAGTTGTCGAGACGGCTCTTTGAAGGGGCACGGCTTCTAGCCGTGCCTTTACGTGTGCGTAAGGGTTGGGCTTCAGCCCCGGGGGGAACTCGCACTTCGTCTCAACCCCGAAAGTCCCTCAGTGGCTAAAGCCGCCGTCATAAGAGCATCTTACGGCACGGCTGAAGCCGTGCCCCTTCGAGAATGATGACCTCACTTCGTCGCTTCTGCGATGTAAACCGCAAACGGTTCCAGCGACAGTTGCGTAACGGACGAAGTGTTCTTCAACGACGGCTGTGTGGTCATTAGCGTCTTCGCGGTTCCAGAGCCAAAGCCCTGTTGCGCCAGGTCGAAGCTCACTTTCTGTGGACTCGCTGACATGTTGATGACCACCAGGACCGCATCGCCCTGGTAACTGCGCAGGTACGACAAGACGTTCGGATCGTCCTGATTTAAGGCGACGTAGTCGCCGTCGAGCAGCGCCTTGTCGTGATGCCGCAAGGCCAGCAGCCCCTTGTACCAGTTCAGGATTGAGTTCGGGTCCTTCAACTCATCCGCAACGTTGTACTTCTTGTAAGTGACAGGAATCGGCAGCCACGGAATACCGGTCGTGAAGCCGGCGTTGGCGGTGTCATTCCATTGCATTGGTGTACGTTCGCCGTCGCGCCCTATCTCCTTCGGCCATCCCGTCCGGCCGATGGGGTCCTTCACGTCTTGCTTGCGTTTGGGATCGTTGTTCTGCATCCCAATCTCTTCGCCGTAATACATGATGGGCGTACCGCGGAGTGTGAGATACATCGCGGCCATGTCCTTGGCGATCTGATCGTTGTGCTTGCCATCGCCATAGCGGTTCCAGGAACGCACGATATCGTGGTTGCCGATGACGTAGGTCGGCCACTCGCCTGAGCCATCGATCGCTGCAATATGCTCGCGAAATACCGGCGCGGAAAACTTCAGCTTGGTCAGCATCAGGTCCATGGGCATCTGAAGTTCGTCATGCTTCGCCCCGTAGTAATCCTTGAGTTCACCTACGTTGTCGGTCCAGGTTTCACCGATCAGGACCGCGTCGTACTTGTTGGCCACCTGCCGCAGACCCTGCATCGCCTGGTGCACCTCCGGCAGTTTGTGGGTGTACAGGTCCTCGTGGTTGGGATCGCCGAACTTATTCTTACCCGGCAGAATGGGATTGTCCTTGAGATTGGGGTCTTCGAAGAGAGTGTCGACCGCATCCAGACGAAAACCCGCAACCCCGCGTTTGTACCACCATACCGACGTACCGTACATGGCCGTGGCCACTTCCGGATTGCGCCAGTTCAGGTCAGGTTGCTGCGGATAGAAGAAGTGGTAATAGTACTGTTTGGTCTTGCCATCCCATTGCCATGCCGATCCGCCAAAGGTCGAAATCCAGTTGTTCGGTGGCTGGTTCGGTGCCTTGCCATCGCGCCAGATGTACCAGTCACGCTTCTTGGCGGTGCGCGAAGAACGCGAATCGATAAACCAGGGATGCTGGTCGGAAGTGTGGTTGACCACGAAATCCAGAATGATGTTGACGCCGTGGTCCTTCCCCAACTTCACCAACTGATCGAAATCAGACAAATTGCCATAGGTCTTGTCGATGTCCTCGTAGTCAGAGACGTCGTAGCCGAAGTCAACCTGCGGCGACGGGAAGCACGGCGAGATCCAGATCGCGTCCACTCCGAGCGCATGCAGATAGTCGAGTTTCGAGGCGATGCCGTTCAGGTCGCCGTAGCCGTCACCATTGCTGTCCATGAAACTGCGCGGATAGATTTCATAGAACACCGCGTGCTGCCACCACGGTTGCCCTTCGGCAGCCGCGGACTTCTTCTGAGCATGAACCAGCGGAGATACAATACCAAGACCCACGACTAACGCCAGCAGTCGTGCTGCAGTTCTGAGCATCGGAGCCCCCTTGAGAATTGTCGTACCCTTCCAAAGGCTATGAGTCTAGCGCATGAGTGGTAAATGAAGCCACCGAGCAACCGGCGACTCGGCAAACTCCGGTCGAATCCACACCTATGGAGGATTGCGGATTATATGGACGTGACCGCGGCAAGAATGGTCCGGCTTCACTTAACGTTGTCATTACGAGCGCCCTGGGTTTGGGGGCGAGGAATCTGCTGTTCGGTGGAAAGCACAAAAAGCAGATCCCTCGCCCGCCGCGGCGGGCTCGTGATGACAAACGCTATCGGTAAGAGCACCGACTTGACGCCGAGTCGCCGGGCCTTCACTTGCAAAAGCGCTCTGCGCTGCCGGACAATGAATTTCACTCCCAGCACGGGCTCGAGCAGACGGATACCCTTTGTCCTCATCACGCCGAACATTTCTGCGCTCCCTTGGCCGTTCGGCGCTGGTGCTGACCTTCTCCGACGTTCTCTCGCTCGCTCGCCCGCTGCCGATCTTTGGACAACAGGCATCTGCTCCGGCGAAATCCGAGCCCGATATCAGCGTCACCTTCACCGACGTCGCTCGCGAATCCGGCCTCAACGCCAAGACCATCTTCGGCGGCGAGCACAAGAACAAGTATCTGCTCGAGACCACCGGATGCGGCGTCGCCTTCTACGACTACGACAACGATGGCTGGCTCGACATCTTTCTGGTCAACGGCTGGCGGCTGGAAGGCTTTCCCAAAGGCGAGGAGCCTTACTCGCACCTGTTCAAGAACAATCGCGACGGCACCTTCACCGACGTTACGCTCAAGGCGGGCCTGAAGCATTCGGGATGGGGCCAGGGCGTCTGCATCGGCGACTACGACAATGATGGCTGGGACGACCTGTTCGTCACCTACTACGGCAAGAATGTGCTGTACCACAATAATGGCGACGGTACCTTCACCGACGTCAGCGAGAAAGCCGGTATCGCAGGCAAGAAAACCCGATGGGGCACCGGCTGCGCGTTCGTTGACTACGACCGCGACGGCAAGCTCGATCTCTTTGTTGCCAACTACATCGACATGGATCTCGCGACCGCGCCCGTCCCCGAGAGCGGGCCGTGTCTCTACAAAGGTGTGATGGTCGCCTGCGGACCTCCCGGCCTTAACGGCGACACCAACATCCTCTACCACAACAACGGCGACGGCACTTTCACCGACGTGAGCGCGAAGTCCGGCATTCTCAAGGCCAACGGCAACTTTGGGCTCGGCGTGCTCACGGCAGACTTCGATAACGATGGCTGGCCCGACATCTACGTGGCCGACGACTCCACCGCCAGCGCCCTGTACAAGAACCTGCACGACGGCCGCTTTGTGGACGTCGGCATGGAGGCCGGTTGCGTGCTCTCCGCCGACGGCAAGCCGCAGGCCGGCATGGGTGTCTCCGCCGCCGATTACGACCTCGACGGCAACCTCGACATCGTGAAGACCAATTTCGCCGGCGACACGCCGTCGCTGTATCACAATCGAGGCAACTGGAACTTCGATGATGCGACCTTCCAGGCAGGACTGGGCGCGCACACCCAGTACCTCGGGTGGGGCTGCGGATTTATCGACTACGACAACGATGGCTGGCCCGACATTCTGTTGTGCAACGGGCACGTCTATCCCGAGGTCGAGCAGTTGAAGACCGAAGCCGGATATCCTCAGCGCAAGATCCTTTACAAGAACCTGCGCAACGGACGCTTCGAAGAATTGCTCAACGCGGGGCCGGGCATCAATGTCCCGAATGCCTCACGGGGCGCGGCTTTCGGCGACTACGACAACGATGGCGACATCGACGTTGTGGTCAATACGGTCAACGGCTATCCTCAGCTTCTGCGCTGCGATTCCAAGCTTGACAATAACTGGATCAAGGTAAAGACAATTGGTGTGAAGTCGAACCGCAGCGGCATCGGCGCGCGCATCAAGTGCGTCACCCGTCCTCCGAATGAGCCGAAGCCGCACCCGCAGATCGACGAAGTGCGCAGCGGTGGCAGCTACATCTCACAGAACGATCTGCGGGTCCACTTCGGCCTGGGCAAAGCCGACAAGGCCGACCTGATCGAGATTCGCTGGCCCAGCGGGCAGGTGGACACCCTGAAGGACGTCAAAGCCAATCAGTTGATCGTGGTCAAGGAAGGGCAGGGAATTGTCAGGACACAAACGTTCGATCCAGTAAAGAAAACGAAAAGCAATAGCTTAGGCTAAGTTGTTGATTCTACGTAAAACCATAAGGAGGGGAGGTTCAGATCTGGAGTTAGGGCTTTCGGAGCAGAGATTACGGCTTCTTCGGCGGCTCATTCTTCACCACGACGCCGCTTCCTTCCTTCACGGTGTTGATCTGGTCGATGGAGAGATTGTCGAAGCGCTCGGTCAATCCGCTCGGCCAGCGCACTTCGACGGAGTCAAGCTTGGTCTCTTTGCCTAGGCCGAAATGCACGCGCATATCGCTGTTGGAAACGTAACTCGAACCGCTGCGCACTTCGTCCACCAAGAGCCGTTTGCCGGCCCTGACTGTGATGCGCGCGCCGATCGCGTCGCGATTGGAGTTCGTGCCTATCGTCCTGAAGGCAATCCAATGATTCGTGTACTTGATCTGGTTTTCCAGCAGGCTTGGCCGCGCGTTCATGTTGCTGATAACTGCCGACATTCGTCCATCGTTCCACAGGTCGCCGACTGCCAGCCCGCGTGACGATGCCTTAGTCGTGATGCCCGTTCCGGCTGAATCGGAGATGTCGGTGAATGTGCCATTGCCGTTGTTGTGATACAGCAGTCGCGGCTCCTGGAAGTCGCTGCCCAGGTGATACTTGTCAACTTCCGGATAGACGTGACCGTTGACCAGCAGCAGGTCAGGCCAACCATCGTTGTCGAAGTCGAAGAACATAGTTCCCCAGCCAAGATACTTGGTGTTCAGGCCGAGACCAGCAGCGGTGGTGACATCAGTAAACGTTCCGGCTTTATCGTTGTGCAGCAGCGTCGAGGTGTCGTCGGAGAAGTTGGTCTTGAAGATGTCGAGCCGCCCGTCGCCGTCGTAGTCGGCAACGGTCGATCCCATTCCAGCTTGCGCGCGCCCGTCTTCATTGAACGCTGCGCCTGCGACGACGGCAACGTCGGTGAAAGTTCCGTCATGGTTGTTGTGGTAGAGAATGCTGGCCGTGCTGTCGCAGGCGATGAAAATGTCGGGCCAGCCATCATCGTCATAGTCGAGCGTGGAGATGCTGAGCGCGTAGTGGCCGTTGGTTTGATCGATGTGAGCTTTCGTGGTCACGTCTTCGAACGTGCCATCGCCGTGATTGTGGTACAGAATGTTCTTCGCGGGAGTCAGACCTCTCGGGCCGCACATCACGGGCGCGCCCTTCCATATGCACGACGGTCGATCTCCTGGAGCAGGCGCGGTCGAGAGATCGAAGTCAACGTAGTTTGCAACGATGAGATCGAGCTTGCCGTCGCGGTCATAGTCAACGAACGCGCAGCCGCTGCCCCACGCTTTTCCTGATCCGCCGACACCGGCTTTGTCAGTTACGTCGGTGAAGACGCCGTGATCGTTGTGGTAAAGATGGTTCTTGCCGTAATAGGTTACGTAGAGATCTTCCCATCCGTCGTTGTCGTAGTCGCCGACGCAGACACCTTGTCCCCAGCCGCTCGCGGCGAGGCCCGATTTCACGGTTACATCGGTGAACGTGCCGTCATGATTGTTACGGTAGAGATGATTCGTCGGTCCCTTTCCGGCTTTGGTCGCTTCCAGGGTTGTGCCGTTCACGATGAAGATGTCAAGCCAGCCATCATTGTCGTAGTCGAACATCGCGACGCCCGTGCCTGTGGTCTCGATGATGTACTTCTTGCTGTCGATGCCGCCGAAGATCTCCGACATTGTGAGTCCGGCCTTCTCGGCGATATCCACGAAGTTGGCGATCGGCTGCGCTGGCGAAAGAATTGGCTTTGTGGCCTGCTGCGCGAACAAAGCGTTTGTCACCGGCAGGAAGAAGAGAAGAATGGCTGGACCGGCAACGAGCTGCCAGAAAGGACGATGACCCGGGACCAAAAGCATGCTGACTTCGGATAGTAGGTGTGTGCTGCATGAGAGTCAAGGAGAGGCGACGAGGAGCCGTGTGTTGTGCGTCAAGCGTTGGGCCGCACGTGCTCTAGTGCAGCGAGGTGGGCGACGTTTCAATCCAAGTAAGGACACCGCTGCTCGCCTCCTGCGGCTGGACCCTGAAATTCTGCACCACGCCGCGATACAGCAGCACGGCGCAAATCGCCGAGCCAACCAGCAGAAGAATTCCTGTCGCAGGCTGATGCAGCAGTATTTTTCCTATTCCGAAGAGGCACATGTAAACCATCGCGCATCCCAACGCCCATGCCATGAGATTGCCGCCGAGATCACGGCATTCCGTAATCCCGGGAACTTGCCCCGCAACAGGCTTCCACCCGCGCACATCGGGTCGGACGTTGCGATAGAAACGGCAAAGCACCTGGTCCGGCTCGGGCTTGGTCAGCAGCGTCACCGTGAGCCACACGATGGTTGTCACCACGGTCGTCGCCAATGCGCCCTTCGCAAACACCAGCGAGCTGTTGCCGGTAAATGGCTGCCAGCGGTCCAGAATGATGGTGACGAGCAAAGAACAAGCCATGGCGGAAATCTCACTCCAGGCGTTGATTCGCCACCAGTACCAGCGCAGAATGTACACCGCGCCGGTGCCGGCGCCGATCTGCAACACAACCTGCCATCCTGAGGCGATGGAGCCAAGCTGCACTGACACCCACGCAGAAACGATGACCAGCAACACCGTGCACAACCGCGAAACCAGCACGTAGTGTTTCTCGGAAGCGCTTTGGTTCACGAACCTGCGATAGAAGTCCGAGACCAGATACGACGCGCCCCAGTTCAGCTGGGTCGCAATCGTGGACATGAACGCGGCCAAAAATCCGGCAATCGCGATCCCACGATACTGGTGCGGCAGGTGCGAGTTCAACACCATCATGTAACCGGTCTCGGGATGCTGAAGGCCCGGATGCAAAACGATGACAGCGAGTCCGGTGATGATCCAAGGCCACGGTCGAATGGCATAATGTGCGATGTTGAACCACAAAACCGAGAGCAGCCCCTGCTTCTCATCGCGCGCGCTGAAGATGCGCTGCGCAATGTAGCCGCCGCCTCCCGGCTCCGCGCCCGGATACCAGAATGCCCACCACTGAAGCCCGATGAACACCAGGAAGCTCGCAACCGGAACCATCCACAGCGGCTCGGCGGTGATGCCGCGGGAAAACTCCGGGAAGAAGCCGAGCGGGTTAGCAGCATTCGCGCCAGCGCCGGCCTGTATCCTGCGCAGGCTGTCGAGCATGGCCGTCATACCGCCACAGGCAACGACGGCGAAATAAGCGACCGCAATCACGATCGTCATCTTCAGCGCAAACTGGAACAGATCGGTCCACAAAACTCCCCAAAGCCCGCCGAGAGCCACGTACAGCCCAGTAAACGGAATCAGGAAGAAGACGCAGATGGCCAACGCCGCGCCGTCGTTACCGCTCCATACCGAACCAAAATGCGCGCTCATGAAGCGGCTGATATTCGTCAGCGTCGGCGTATTGGCCAACGTCGTGCCGACGATGCTGGTCATGGCTTTCGTCACCCATCCCAGGATGACGCAGTTCATCAACAGGCCGAGGTATATCGCGCGGAATCCACGCAGGAACGCGGCTGGCTTGCCGGAGTAGCGAATCTCTGCGAACTGCACATCGGTGAGCAGGCCAGATCGGCGCCATAGACGGGCAAACAGAAAGACGGTCATCATGCCCGATAACAGGAAGCCCCACCACAGCCAATTCCCGGAAATTCCCTGCGCATAAACCAGCCCGGTGACCACCAGCGGAGTGTCGGCCGCGAACGTGGTTGCCACCATCGAGGTCCCGGCCAGCCACCAGTTCACGCTGCGGCCGGACACAAAATAGTCGTCTACGCTGCGGCTGGACCGGCGACGAAACCACAGCCCCATGATGAGCGTGACTGCGAGATAACCGGCGATGGCGATCCAGTCGAGGAGAGTGAAGCTCATGAGGCGAACGCGCGCAGCACCGGGCTATGACTGCGGTAATTTGTCCAATGCGGCCTGTAATTCCGCGGGCTTGAATCCAAAAGGACCGGGCTTGCTCTTGAACGCTATCCGGCCATCGCGATCGATCAGGTAAATGCGGTCAGGCCAGCTGGTGTAAGCCACCTCGGTTCGATTGTCGAAACCGTCGATGACTGCCGGAAACTTGATGCCGAGCTTGCGCACGCAGGTCCCCGCGACCAACGCGCGTTCATCGTCATTCTTCGGACTGGCGAAGACGACCGAGTCGCGAATGTTGCTTTGCATCTGCCAAACGTCGCTGGGATGAGCTTCCAGGATATACACAGCGTAAAACGCGACTCGACTCCCATACTGATCATAGAGTTTGTTCAGGGCGGGAACCTCCCGCCGGAATGGCGGTCAAGTGTAGCTGCCGAAGACGAGTACTACCGGCTGTTTCTCCCGCAAGGACGAAAGTTGCACTTCGCTCTTGTGATCCAATGTAGGCAACCGGAAGTCGGGCGCCTCATCACCCGGGTGAAGAACGCCGCCGCGAGCGCGCGTCCAAAAAGTCTCGAACGGGATGATAAAGTATGCCGGCATTGGCATTTTCGCCATTACCCGACCGAAGGTCTCAGGTGGCTGCCGCATCGCCCAATTGATGAAAAGAAGGAAGGCCGCATAGCCACAGAGAAGGACAACAGCGACAATAATCAGGCCACGCTTGGAGGAAGTTCGCATGAGAAGTGTCGCATATCATATCATTCAAGCGCGACGGCCAAAGTGCACCGATTTTGCGTAAGGGGCGAGTTCGACAAGACAAATGACGGTGTGATTTCTACCAACGGTATGGATTGCGAGCAAAATGGACGCGAAAGATCCTGACAGTATCGGGAAGGCTTCAACTTCCCCGCCAATAAGAGCGGAAAACAAGATCCGCATCATCGAAGATAGCGAAGCGACCGGGGACACGGCGGCCGCCTACGATTTTTGGCGCGCTGGTTCCGGCAGGCAACAGGTGCCGGGAATCATCAAGTGCTTCGGCGCCCGTCCCGACTTTTTGCGCCAGGTCGTCGAGTTTTCCAACACCATTCATTTCTCAGACGGTCATCTTTCGCGTCGCCACAAGGAGATGATCGCGAGCTACGTTTCTTATCTCAACCGTTGTCCCTATTGACTGGACAGTCACGCCTACTTCCTGCGTGTTCAGGGAGCCAACGACCGCTGCGTAGCCGCTATGCTGGAGGGTAAGATCGACGAGGCCGGTCTGACCCTGGCAGAATACGCGTTGATGCAGTATGCGAAATTGATTACCAAAGCTGCGTATCGATCCACCGCCGAAGATGTTCTGAAGTTACGCAATCACGGTTGGACGGAGGACCAAATCTCTGAGGCGGTCTACATCATCGCGATGTTCGCCTTCTTCAATCGCGTCGCCGACGCGTTCGGCATTCCACCGCAAAATTATCTTTCCCTTGGGCACATGACGCCGTAGCAGAGGCTCGGCGATTTGGTTCTGCATCGCTCCTAGTATTTTTGGGTTATTGCGCTTGCCTTATCAAGCAGATAGGGTTATCGCCGCTAACCGTTCCTGTCTCGGAACGCGAACTGTGTAGGGGGAGTTCGGCCTGGGGTCGGCCGGACAACGCGTAGGGTTTCAATGTTCACTATTGAGGCTGTGGCGGGAGCCAGGCAAAGGTGTGTGGCCCGTCCTGCTTGGAGGTATCCTCGCGCGCAATGAGCCGGTTGTTTCCGATCAAGAACTCTTGGGCGGATGGTTCTCCTGCGGCGCAAATGGGTTGGCGCTCAGCGTCTCAGGCAGGCGATCATAGCGGTTACGATTTACCAGCCATTTGCAAACCGACCCGGGAGACTTTCCACATGCTTGAGGTTCTGCGCCGTCTTTTGCCGGTCGTGCTCGTGGGTTCTTTTTCGATGAGCGCTTGGCCGGTTGACAAGCCACCCGACACGGCCAACGCAGCCAAGCTGAACAACCTCGGTGTCGCCTACATGAATCAGCAGCGCATGGACAAAGCGGTGGAGGAATTCGACCGGGCGTTGAAAGCCGATCCTGGCCTGACGGCGGCCGAACTGAACAAGGGAATCGCCCTGCTGAATCTGCAAAAGCTACCCGAGGCAGAAGCCGCCCTCGACGCGGCAGCAGCCAAGGAACCCTCCAACCCGCGCGTCTGGTACAACCTCGGTCTCCTCCGGCGCAGTCAGGGGAAATCCGCCGAGGCAATCGACGCATTCCAGCGCGTCCTCACGATCGATCCCAACGATCCCGACACGCATTACTTCCTAGGAACGATGTATTCGCAGCAGCAGCAGTACGATAAAGCCATCGCCGAGTTCGAAGCGGCGCTGCGTTTGCAGCCGCTGCATGCGTCGGCCCAGTTTGGTCTGGCGCGCGCGTTCCAGCGCTCCGGCAATGCAGACGCCGCTCGCGAGCATCTGCAGACCTTCGAGCACCTCACCAAAACCAACATCTCCGCGCCCATAACGCTCAGCTATGGCGAGCAGGGCCGTTACTCGACGGCACAGGAAGCAATAACCCAGGAGTCCAAGGTCGGGCCGATGATACCGGTGAAATTGGTGGCGCGGTCAGTGACGGGCAGAGAGATTCCTCCCTCCAACCCAGTGCCCGCGAATGCGGGGAATCAGGGATACGTCGTTGGCGGTGGCGGGTTGTGCATGCTCGACGTCGATGGCGATGGCCGCTTGGACCTGGTCTCGATCGGAACGTCTGATCCCGTTATCAGGGTCTTCCGGAACTTAGGTAATGGCAATTGGAAGGAAATGCCGGCAGGGGACACCGGGCTTGACGCCAAGGGAAACGGAGGGTCCTGCGCGGTAGGGGACTTCGATAATGACGGACGGAACGATCTCGTGGTGGCGCTTAATGACCGGGTTGTGCTCTATCGCAACTTGGGAAACGGCAAGTTCGCGGACGTCACACAAGCGGCCAAGATTCCGCCGATTCAAGGTGCTACAGGGCTCATATTCGTTGATTACGATCACGACGGCGACCTCGATTTGTTCGTCACCGGCGCAGTTCGAGGGCATGACGAGAAAGGCGCTTCCATCTTCCGTAATTACTTGCTGCGCAACAACGGCAATCGGACTTTTACCGACTGGACGGCGGAAAGCGGGCTCGACAGCACAGACCCAGATTTCAACGCTATGGCTTCCGACATCAATAACGATCGCGCTATCGACTTGGTAGTCACTGGCTCGAGTAGCGCTCCGACGCTGTACCTCAATCCTCGGGAAGGTCGTTTCAAGGTCTCACCTCTGTATGTCGGCGACGGGTTGCCTCGCACCGAGGGGATCGCAATTCTTGACTTCAACAAAGACGGTTGGATGGACGTTGCCGTCACGCATGCAGGCGCGCCCGGTATCTCGCTGTGGCGCAACGTCGAAGGCAAGCGCTTCGAGCGCGTGCCACTGCCCATCGGCGATGCCACACGCGGCTGGGGCGTAACGGCGGTCGATATCGACAATGATGGCTGGATTGATCTTGCAGTTATCGTAGATACCCCGCGAGGAACCGAGGTTCGCGTGCTCCGCAACCGCGGTGACCAGGGCTTCGAAGACGTTAGCACACAGCTCGGACTCGACAAACTTGGATTGCGGTATCCAAGGGCGATCCTCGCCGCCGACGTGAACGGCGACAATGATTCCGATGTGGTGATTTCGCAACTTGGCGAAGAGCCGGTCGTGTTACGCAACGACGGCGGCAACAAGAATCACGCGCTTAGGCTCAGCTTCAAAGGTTTGGCTGACAACAAGACCGCGCTGGGAACCAAAGTCGAGGTATTCGCAGGCGGGCTTTGGCAGAAATGGGAGGTTGCCGCGTCTGGCTATCGCGGCCAGGGCCCTGCCGAAATTCTGGCTGGTCTAGGCAGCGCCGATCATGCTGACATCGTGCGCATGCTCTGGCCGACCGGCGTTCTACAAGACGAAATCGAGGTTGCTGCCAACAAGCCAGTGCTCTTTACGGAGATCGATCGGCGTGGCAGTTCATGTCCTACGCTCTTCGTCTGGAACGGAAGCAAGTACGAGTTCATCTCAGACGTGATCGGCGCCGCAGTCATAGGTCATTGGATTTCTCCCACGGCGAAGAACACGGCTGATCCCGACGAGTGGATCAAGATTGACGGCTCGCAGCTCAAAGCTCGCGACGGCTATTTCAGCGTGCGGTTCGGCGAGCCTATGGAAGAGGTCAATTTCATCGATCAGCTTCGGCTGATGGCGGTGGATCATCCGGTTGGGACCGAGGTCTACCCCGACGAACGATTCCTCGATGATCCGCCGTTCGCTTCGGGCACTCCCGTGCTCACATCGATGCCGCACGGGCCCGAGGGAGCATGGGACGACAAAGGCCGCGACGTCCTCGAACTCCTGCGCGCCCGTGACCACAAGTACGTTCGCGACTTCACCAATCTATCGTTTGCCGGCTTCGCCAACATGCATTCCTTAACGCTCGACCTTGGCGCGTGGACACCGCAGAATCCGCTGCGGCTCTTCCTGCACGGATTCATCGAGTACTTCAGTGCAAGCTCGATGTACGCCGCATGGCAGGCGGGTCTGCAACCGGTTTCCCCATACGTCGAGGCGCAGATGCCGGACGGCTCATGGAAGCGCGTAGTCGATGACATGGGATTTCCCGCAGGCTTGCCGCGAACCATCACGGTCGATCTCACGGGCAAGTTGCCACCGCAGACCCGGCGCATTCGCATTACGACCAATCTGCAGATCTACTGGGACCAGATACTTGTGGACAACGGCCCTGAGCAGCCAAACCGCCTGCGCACAACGGAGCTGCCGCTGGCGTCGGCGACCCTCGCATTCCGCGGCTATCCGCGGCAGGTGGATGGCACAACCCCAGGCGACCTCACCTACTACTACGATCAAGCCAGTACAACCGGACCATTCTCGCAGTTTCGTGGAAGTTACACCCGCTATGGGGATGTGACGTCTCTGCTGCGGGATGTCGACGACCGCTTCGTGGTTTTCGGGACCGGCGAGGACATCGACGCGGAATTCAGCGCTGCCTCGTTGCCGCCACTTTCTGCCGGATGGACGCGTGACTATTTCTTTTACGCAAACGGATTCGTCAAGGACATGGACTTCTACGAAGCGGCTCCGTTTACCGTCGCCGACATGCCGTTTCATGCGATGACCTCTTATCCCTATCCGGCGGCACAGCACTATCCCGTCGACGACGCAGCGACTGCCTATCGTCTCGATTGGAACGACCGCTCCCATCGAGGATCGAACAACGCAAAAGGGTATAGCTTCCAATATGGACCGCGGACCATCGATCCCGAACCTCTGACCCCGCAGCCGGCACAACCGGCTGCAAGCGAGAGTAGCCAGCTCCAGGCGTTGGGTGCGCGCCGATGAGGAAGAGATTTGGCCCGCTCTCGATTGCTGCACTCACCATCTCGGCCATCTACCTCTATGCCTGGCCGGCGCCCAATATGTTCTATGCCGCTGCTGTGTTCTTTCACGTCGGACTCGGAGCGGCGTTCTGCGTTGCGGGCTTGTTCCTCCTGCGGGACGCGCTGCGAGGCCCTATCCTGGTAAAGCTGGGAGCCCTGGTTCTTGCCGCCGGTTCAGTTCTCGGTCTTGTCCTCATTTACACCGGCACTTCGCGCTTGCATTGGAACCTGTTTTACGCCCACATTGCCGTGAGTGCGATCGCGGTAGTCTTGCTTGCGGCATGGTTCTTCAGCCGTGGCCGAGTCCCGACGCGCAACTTGTGGGGAACGATGGCCGCCGTGGTGGCCGTTGCTGCCATCCTCGCGTCGGGAGCGTTTTACGCGCGAAACTCGTGGAGCAAGCGATTCGCCATTAAGAATCCTCCGGCGGCGCCACTGTCCATGAACGATGAAGGCGACGGAGCGCAAGGCCCATTCTTTCCCAGTTCCGCGCAGGTCGCGGGAAATCGCAAAATTCCTTCGAAATACTTCATGGAATCCGATGCCTGCGAGCGCTGCCATCAGGACATTTACAAGCAGTGGCAGAGCTCGGCGCATCATTTTTCCTCGTTCAACAACCAGTGGTATCGCAAGAGTATCGAGTACATGCAGGACGTCAAGGGCACGGGCCCTTCGAAGTGGTGCGGCGGCTGCCACGATCCCGCAGTGCTCTACAGCGGAATGATGGACACCCCCATTAAGCGGATCCTAGACCGGCCCGGAGGCGCAGGCCGGGCTGGGGTGCATGATGTGCCACTCCATCGTCAAGGTGAAGAGCACCATGGGCCAGGGCGACTTCGTGCTCGACTATCCGGAGTTGCATGAGCTTGCCGCCAGCAAGAACCCGGTGGTTCGCTGGCTGCACGATTTCAGCGTCAAGCTCAATCCTGAACCCCATCGCCGCGTGTTCCTTAAGCCATTCATGCGCACCCAGACTCCGGAGTTCTGCTCCTCGTGCCACAAGGTGCATCTGGACGTTGCGGTGAACAACTATCGCTGGTTCCGGGGATTCAACGAGTACGACAATTGGCAGGCGAGCGGAGTGTCAGGATTTGGCGCGCGCTCGTTTTACTATCCGCCCAAGCCGCAGGGTTGCCAGGATTGCCACATGCCTCTGACGGATTCTCAAGACTTGGGCAATGTCGATGGCAAGGTGCACTCGCATTCGTTCCCCGGCGCGAACACGGCGCTCCCCTACGCCAATCAAGATCAGCGCCAGATGGAATTGGAGCAAAACTTTCTGAAGAGCGGGGTGGTTTCGATTGACATCTTTGCGCTGTCGACGGCGTCGCCGAAGGAGAGCACGGCCACAGTGCAACACCCTGAATTACAGACAACCTTCGCCGTTGGTGAAGAAGCGGAGATGCAGACCACAGGTGAGACCACTGGCTCGGCGGCACCGGTGACGGCACCGCTGAACCAGACCAATCCAGCCGTTCGCCGCGGGGACAGCGTTCGTGTCGATGTTGTGGTGCGAACCCGCAAGGTCGGCCACTTCTTTCCCGGCGGCACGGTCGATGCCTTCGATACCTGGGTGGAGTTGAAGGCGGTCGACGACAAGGGACAGACGATTTTCTGGAGCGGCAGGGTGGCCGACGATGGCAAAGGCCCCGTCGACCCCGGAGCGCACTTTTATCGCTCGTTGCAGGTGGACGAGCACGGCAACCCAATCAACAAACGCAATGCATGGGCGACGCGCGCGGTCGTCTATGTTCACCTCATTCCGCCGGGCGCCGCCGACACGATTCATTACCGGCTGAACATTCCGCCGAATACGGGCGACAAAATCACCCTTACCGCGCGCATGTGCTATCGCAAATTCTCCTGGTGGAATACGCATTTCAGCTACGCCGGGCGCACCGGGCAGGACGCCAGCGCTACGCAAACAGCCCCGTCCTACGATGATCGCCAGTTCGCATTTGATGGCGACACTTCGACAGTCTCCGGCAACGTGAAGCAAGTCCCTGATTTGCCGATCGTCGCTTTGGCCGAGGATTCGGTCGAACTGCGGGTGCTTCCCAAACGCGCGCCGGCTGCTGCCCCGAAGGTAATCACTGAAAAGGCCGACTGGCAGCGCTGGAACGATTACGGTATCGGCTTGTTCCTGCAGGGAGATCTGAAGGCGGCCGCAGCAGCCTTCCAGCGCGTTACCGAGGCTGATCCTACCAACCCTGATGGATGGGTGAACCTGGGCCGCGTTGCAGTGCAGGAAGGCGATATGGAGCGGGCCCGCGTGGTGTTGCAGCGTGCATTGTCTCTAAACCCTGACCTCGCGCGGACGAACTTCTTCTACGCTCGCGTCCTGCGAACCGATGGCGATTACGACGGCGCTCTGCAACACCTGCAGAAAGCGGCTGCGCAATATCCCAGGGACCGCGTGGTACGCAACGAAATGGGCCGCATTCTTTTCCTGCAACACAAATACAACGACGCGATGGCGCAATTGCGCGAAGCGCTGGCCGTCGATCCGGAAGATCTGCAGGCCAATTACAGCATGATGCTCTGCCACAAGGGACTGGGCGACCTGCAGCAGGCAGACGAGTATCAGAAGCGCTACCTGCGCTTCAAGGCGGACGAGTCCGCACAGACCATCACCGGCCCGTATCGCCGGCTGCATCCCGAGGACAACAACGAACGCCAATCCGTCCACGAACACCTTTCGGCGCCAACCAGTCCAGCTAGATCGTCTGCGACTGCCATGCACAACGCAAACCCGGTGACCCAGGGCCAATGAAGAATTTCATGACCTCCTTAAAACCAGCCTCCCTATCGGTGCTGCTTGTTTGCCTTATGTTCGTTTGCAGCGTTAGCGCACAGGTGCGCTTTCGCGACATCACTAAGCAGGCTGGCATCAACTTCGTCCACAATAATGGCGCCACTGGAAAAAAATGGCTGCCGGAGACAATGGGCCCGGGATGCGCATTCATCGACTATGACAATGATGGGTATCCCGATATTCTGCTGGTCAATGGCAAGGATTGGACATCGTCCGGCCGGCCATCGACGCTGAAGCTCTACCACAACAACCGCAACGGAACATTTACCGATGTTACGGCGAAGGCGGGGCTCGCGGTCAGCCTGTATGGTCTCGGGGTTGCGATAGGAGACTATGACAATGACGGCTTCGACGACATTTTCATCTCCGCGCTCGGCCAGAGCCATCTGTTTCACAACAACGGAAATGGCACATTCACAGATGTGACGCGGGCAGCCGGCATGTGGGGGCCGAACGAGTTCAGCACCAGCGCGGCGTGGGTGGATTATGACCGCGATGGCAAGCTCGATCTGGTGGTTGCGAACTACGTGCAATGGACGCCGCAAAGCGATATCTACTGCACGCTCGATGGCACAACCAAGTCTTACTGCACACCCGAGTCCTACAAGGGAGCATCGCTTCGCTTGTGGCACAATCTCGGCAATGGCAAGTTCGAGGACGCCACGGCCAAGGCCGGCCTCCTCGATAACACCTCCAAGTCGCTCGGCCTTGCGGTACTCGACGTAAACGGTGACGGGTGGCCTGACCTGGTAGTGGCCAACGATACCCAACCCAACAAGCTTTACGTCAACACCGGCAAGGGAACGTTCACGGAGTCCGCAGTGTCCGCAGGTATTGCCTTCAGCGAGGACGGCGTGGCGCGTGCTGGCATGGGCGTCGATGCGGCCGATTACGATCGCTCGGGAAGACCAAGCATCATTATCGGAAACTTTTCCAACCAGATGATGGCGTTGTATCACAACGAAGGAAACGGTCTATTCGTCGACGAGGCGCCGCGTTCGGAAGTCGGTCGCAAGAGTCTGCTCACTCTCGGCTTCGCCTGCTTCTTCTTCGATTACGATCTCGACGGTTGGTTGGACGTCTTCGTTTCCAACGGTCATATCGAGAGCGGAATCGAGCGTATTCAAAAACGCGTTAAGTACGCCCAGTCTCCTCACCTGTTTCACAACGAACGCGGCAAGTTCGTGGAAACCACGCAGGCGGTCGGCCCCGATCTGGGTGTCCAGCGCGTAGGAAGATCTGCGGCCTATGCCGATATCGACAACGATGGCGATCTCGACTTGTTGATGACGACCAACGGCGGACCGGCTGTGCTATTTCGTAACGACGGTGTCACCAACCACAGTCTGCGTATCAAGCTGGCGGGAACTCGTTCCAATCGCGATGGCATCGGCACGGCCGTAACGGTGAATGCCGGCGGCGAGAAGCAGTCGCTCACGCTGCGCAGCGGCTCTGGCTATCTTTCGGCGAGTGAACTGGTGCTGACCTTTGGACTGGGGCAGCGCCAGCAGGTTGATGACGTCGAACTGCGCTGGCCGAGCGGCCAGGTCGATCACTTGTCGAAGGTGGCGGCAGGACAGACGATCACGGTCCGCGAGGGCGCCGGCATTGTGCAGCAGAGACCGTATGGCCCGTCACAAGCACCCGTGGCTTCTGGGGCGGCGACCACAAATCACAAAGGAACGCGATGAAACCGGTCACGCAGCAGTCCGCCGTGGAGCTGCTGGCACTCCTTAAGGAATCACAAATCTCGCCTTTCGAACTTGCCGACGAGTACATTGCGCAGATCGAGAGCCTCAACCCTCGTCTGAACGCCATAATTGACTTTGATGCTGGGCGGGTGCGCGAACAAGCGCGTGCAGCCGAACGCTCGAAGGCACCACGTGGACCGCTGTTCGGGCTGCCGATGACCATCAAGGCGTCAATTTCTGTCGCTGGTTACCGATGTGAAGTTGGCAGTCTTATTAACCGTGGCAATGTCCCCGCGGAAGACGCCACCGTGGTCGCACGCTTGCGCGACGCGGGCGCGATCCTGCTTGGCACTACCAATACTCCGGAATTTCTGATGGCGTATGAGACGGACAACCGTCTTTACGGCCGTACCAACAACCCGTGGAATCTGGACTGCACTCCCGGCGGGTCGAGCGGTGGTGAGTCGGCTGCTATCGCGGCCGGTTTGTCTGCGGGTGGCTTCGGCAGCGACAGCGGAGGCTCGGTGCGCGTGCCCGCCCACTTTACCGGCATCTGCTCGTTGAAACCGACACCGGGACGAATCCCAGCCAACGGCCACCTGCCAGCATGTGTGGGTCCGTTCTCGATTTTGGGCGCGATCGGACCGATGGCGCGCACCGTTGACGATGTCACGCTGCTATTCCAGGTGCTTTCCGGACAGGACCCAAAGGATCCCATCAGCCCGCCTATTCCTTATCGAGGGAGATCACTTGACGACTTGAGACGGTTGCGTGTGGGCTATTTTGAAGACGACGGTCTAACAGCGGTCACGCCCGAGACAAGGCAAGCGGTGCAAGATGCCGTTCGATCCCTGCAGAAAAAGGGCTTTGACGTGCAGCCCTTTCGGCCTAATGGGCTTGAGCAGGCGAGAAAACTCTGGTGGACTTTTTTTGTCCGCTGCGGAGAAATGTTTGTGGAGTCGCTTGTGCGCGGTCACGAATCGGATTTGAGTCCAATCTTGCGAGAGTTCCTGCAAATCGGTCATTCTGCCCCCCCGCTGACCGCAGACGAGCTTTTGAACGCCTGGGCTGAATGCGACGTGATTCGCGGCAAGCTGCTGCAACAAATGCAGGAGTTCCCAGTTCTACTTTGTCCGGTGTGCTCTATCCCCGCTTTTCGGCACGGCGAGCGTCAGTGGAAGGTGGAAGGGCAGGAAGTCAGGTATCTTGATGTGATGCGTTACACGCAGTGGTTTAATGTGCTAGCAGCACCGGCAGTCGTGGTGCCGGTTGGTCGCTCGCCTGAAGGATTGCCGATCGGAGTCCAGATCGTCGGCCCGTCCGTTCGAAGACGAGATCGCACTGGCTGTTGCTTCCGCCATCGATCACGAATTCGGATTTGTCGCTCCACCGATTGCGCTCGGCAAGCAAACAACTTGATGTGGTGCTACGGAGAGCTCGAGTGGAATTCCTTCCGGGGTGCCCATTATCTAGCATCTCAAGGTTGCGGAGACCCACGTCTCCGGCGTTGCGACTGTTTAAGCCGTGCGGCCTCTCACGTCCTCGAATTAGCGGCGTCGCGTGAACAGCAGAGTGCAGCCCGGGGGCTGCGGTGGGGCGAAACCATTCCAGCCGCCCGCTTGAAATCCGCCCTCCAGAATTCGAAACGCACGACTTCCGATCCTGGCCAAAAGCCGGTTTCGAAGGCGACGCTGAAGCTCCGTCTGCTGAAGCGGCTGAAGTGCACGCTGAAGTACGAGAAGCAGGCGTGGGATGCAGGCGCGAAGCTGGTGGCTGGCGTGGATGAGGTCGGTCGCGGCTCGCTTTTCGGCCCAGTGGTCGCGGCTGCCGTGATCCTCGACCCGAGCTACCGCATTCGCGGGCTGCGCGACTCCAAGCTGCTCGATCGCGAAACGCGTGAGAAGCTTGCTCCCCGAATTCGCGAGCACGCGCTGGAGTGGGCGGTCGCAGCGGTGGACGTTGCCACCATCGACCAGATCAACATCTATTGGGCCTCCAAGCGCGCCATGGAAGAGGTCGTCAGCAAGCTCACGCTGCGGCCGGACCACCTGCTGATTGACGCGCTGCGCATTCATTGCAATTGTGCGCAGACGCCCATCATCCACGGCGATGCGCTCTCCGCTTCGATTGCCGCAGCTTCCATCATCGCCAAGGTCGAGCGGGACGCCATGATCAGCGCCTGGGACCCCATCTTTCCGGAGTACCGGCTGGCGTCAAACAAGGGCTACAGCACGCCTCATCATCTGAAGATGCTGCGCGAGAAAGGCCCAACGCCGCTGCATCGGCTGTCGTTTGCGCCGGTGTGGACGTCATCGGCGCCGCAGGAAGTATTGGAGTTCATGCTGGAAGGGGAGGAAGGCGAGTAGTTGTCGGCCGCTCAGCTTCCAGGAAACCTCGCCATCGTGTCACGGTTGACGCATACACATAAATATGAGATTGTTACACATTAGGAGGGATGTGACGTGAGAACGAACATTGACATCGATGACGCCCTAATGCGCCAAGCGCTGCGCTATAGCAGAGCCCCTACGAAGAAGGCTGCGGTGGAGGAGGGCCTGCTGTTGCTGGTAAAGACGCACTCCCAGACCTCGATCCGCCGGCTGCGAGGCAAGGTGCGCTGGCAGGGCGACATGAAGGCATTGCGCACAGGACGGGTTAGAGAATAGGAGCGCCGCATGGTTGTCGTCGATACTACCGTGTGGATCGACTACCTGGGAGGCATTACCAACCCCCAAACGTCGTGGCTCGACAGCCAGTTGGGGCGGCAACGGCTGGGGCTGACCGATATCATCCTTTGCGAGGTGTTACAGGGTGTGCGCGCGGACGCGGCTTTCCACCAGGTGCGGCGCGACCTGCTCAAGTTCGAAATCTTCGATACAGGAGGAATCGATTTCGCCGTGGCGGCGGCTCTCAATTACCGTTCTCTAAGGCTACGCGGCTACACGGTACGCAAGACCATCGATTGTCTGATCGCAAGCTTCTGCCTGGGGACGGGACACTGGTTGCTGCACCACGATCACGACTTCGATCCCTTCGAGAAACATCTTGGGCTGCGGGTCGTCCATCCGTAAAATGCCTGCCGTTTGCGCCGGTGTGGGACAGTCATCGGCGCCGCACGAAGTTATTGGAGTTCATGCTGGGAGGCGAGGAAGTAGCCAGCAAGTTGCAATTGGCATCAAAAACAGCCCATTTCACTACCAGTCCCGGAGCGGCCGTATTCATCGGTGGCCTGTCTGGTGTTGCTTATTCCACTTTTTCATCGCCTTCTCTTGCGATTTTTTCGACTTCTTCTGTTGCTTCATGTAGGTTTGCCACGACTTCTTCGCGTCCTTCTGCGCCTTACGCTGCGCGGAGTTTGTGCCAGCATGGGCAACGGCGGGAAAGCAAAGCACCAGGCCGAGAAGGAGAAACAGAATAGATGCGGCAGCTTTCTTCACAAGCTCCCCGTGAGACAGCTCTTGCTGGATTCTACAACCAGAACTCATCTCACAGGGAAGCAGTCACTGCTGCGTGGTTCTTCACCTTGCCCAGGACGCGGAAAATGGCTGCTCCGATGTGCGAGCACGCCTGCGCTCGGATTTCACTCGAAAACCGAAACTACAAGTACAGGCCAACCAACGGGCATTTCGGTGGTGCTTGGCTACTTTCCATGGGATGCAATCATAACGACCAGGAACACGACAGCAACGGCCAGCAAGATGATGCCAATCACCAGAAAGGCCCGGTTCTTCTGCTCCGGGGGTGGCATCAGTATGTTGACACCTCCGGGTTGCTCTACGTCAGTGCCCTCTTCTTCCGCTTCCTCTACCTCGGGTTCCTCTCCGATGGATTGCTCTACCTCGGCTTCCTCGGCTTCGGTCTCCTCGGCTTTGGGAACCTCGACGACAGGACGCTCGACCACAGGACGCTCTACGATCTTTAGGTTTTTGATAGTCGAGGTTGCGGCTGCCGGAGCCGGACGCTCAAACGTGGCAGCCGGCGTTGGCTGACTTGCTGTAGGGAGTTGAACAGCGGACGCGGCAACGAGACCTAGTTTTTCACGCGCCCAGCGGATGATTCTTTCCTGGTCCCTGGTGTCGAATCCCTGCAATGCCTCTGCGACGATTCTTACCGCGTCAAGATCGTCAGTTGGCTTCGTCATTCAAATTCTCCGAAATGCATGTTTGGGCCTAACGTGCTACACACCCGTTGCAGCCCGTTGTGGCAGACTCAAAGGGCAAGTCATAACGAACAACCGCAATTTTAGATGTTGAGAGCCACCTCATGGCACGAAAACATGGCGCCAAGGCTCGCCCTCTACATCCCCGGCAGCTTCATCCCCGCCATCCGCCGGGCGAAGCTGGGCTTGCCCATGCTCTTGAACATCTTGCGCATCTGGGCGTACTGGCGCAGCAGTTGGTTCACTTCCTGCACGCTGGTGCCGGAGCCGCGGGCGATGCGCTTGCGGCGGCTGCCGTTGATGACCTCGTGGTGGTCGCGCTCGTGCGGCGTCATGGAGTTGATGATGGCCTCGACGCGGTTGATCTGCTTCTCGTCCACCTTGTCGGCGGCCTTCTGCATGTTGGCGAAGGGACCGATCTTGGGCATCATGCCCATGATGCTTTGCAGCGAGCCGAGCTTCTTCACCTGGCGCAGCTGATCGCGGAAATCCTCCAGCGAGAAGCCGTCGCCGCTGAGCGCCTTGCGCGCGAACTCTTCCGACTTGCCCTTGTCAAGCTTTGATTCGGCCTTCTCGATGAGCGACAGGATGTCGCCCATGCCGAGAATTCGTCCGACGATGCGGTCGGGATGGAAGGGCTCGAGCGCGTCGTACTTTTCGCCCACGCCGATGAACTTGATGGGCTGCCCGGTCACGTTGCGGATGGAGAGCGCCGCGCCGCCGCGCGCATCGCCGTCCATCTTGGTGAGCATGACGCCGGTGAGCGTCAGCTTCTTGTGAAACTCGTCGGCGGAGCGGACCGCGTCCTGGCCGGTCATGGAGTCGGCGACGAAGAGGATCTCCTGCGGATTCAGGATCTTCTTCAGCGACTGCATCTCGTCCATCAACTGCTCGTCGATGTGCAGGCGGCCGGCGGTATCAACGATGAGCACATCGCAGGCGTTGTTGATGGCCTCGCGGCGCGCTTCCTTCACCAGACGCTCGACGGTCGCGGTGTTGGATTCTTCGACCTTGCCCTCGTAGAGGTGCGCCTTGATCGCGTTGGCGACGACTTTGAGCTGCTCGCGCGCGGCGGGACGATAGACGTCAACCGAAACCAGCATGGGGCGATGTCCGCCCTGCTTTAACCAGTTCGCCAGCTTGCCCGAGGTGGTGGTCTTACCGGAACCCTGCAGGCCGGCCATGAGCACGACCGTCGGCGGCTGCGAGGCGAACTTCAGCTTGGCGGTGTCTTTGCCGAGAACCGCGATCAGTTCGTCGCGAACGATCTTGACCACCTGCTCGGCGGGCGAGAGCGCGGTCATCACTTCCTGGCCCAGGGCCTTCTCGCGGATGTGGTCAACCAGCTCTTTGACGACCTTGAAATTGACGTCGGCTTCGAGCAGCGCCATGCGGATTTCTTTCAGCGCTTCGCCGATGTTTTCTTCCGTCAGCGTGCCCTGTCCGCGCAGGTTCTTAAAGGCGCGCTGCAGCTTGTCTGTCAGGTTCTCAAACATGATCAGGAGTCCAAAAATCGGCTGGATGGAGCGGCAAACAGCCCATGTTTCCGCCGCGAAACATCAGGATATCACGCATGTGCAGGGACAGTCGTTCGGGCTAGCTCGATGCTTCGCTTGGCATTGTGCGATATACCTCAGCGGCCGCAACCACCGTGTTGCAGTGAATGGCAACTGTGTCCTCGATGCGGATGGCGTAGCCGCCGGCATAGGTGACCATCACCGGAATGTCGCGCGCGCGGGCGGCGCGAAAGACCAATTCGTCCCGGCGCTTCAGTCCTTCGATGGTGAGGTCCAGACCGCCGAGCTGGTCCTCGCGGTAAGGATCGGCGCCGGCCACGTAGCAGATGAGCTCGGGATCGAACTGCCGCAGGCGCGAACTCAACGCGTTGTCCAGCCAGGCAAGATACTCCTGATCGCCGCATCCGTCGGGCAGGTTGACGTCGATCGACGACGGCGGCTTGACGAACGGATAGTTGTTTTCCTGATGCAGCGAGATGGTGAACACGTCCTTGCTGGAGCGTTCAGTCCTGTTCGCACCCGGAGGAGCGCCGACTGTCGCTGCCGACCCACGACGGCAGCTTGTTCGGCTTATGCGTCGCATTGCCGAAGATAAACGCCGTGCCATTGCCCTGATGTACGTCGCAATCCACCGTCATCGCGCGCCCAATGAGCCCTCGCTTCTGCATCGCCCGAATCGCGACGGCGAAATCGTTGATCATGCAAAAGCCTTCGCCGTGCTCGGGAAAAGCGTGGTGAAAGCCGCCCCCTACGTTGATGCAAACACCGTCTTGGAGAGCGCGCTCCGCCGCCAGAATCGAGCCGCCGGTGTGCAGCAGGAACGCATCGACGACTTGCGGCGAATAGGGAATTTCCATCTCCAGCTCTTCGCGTGCGCTGAGACTGCCTTCCATCAGCTTGTTGACGTAAAGCGGCGAGTGCACCAGCAGAACATCGGCTTCGCTGGCGGGCTGGGGGACGAGGAAATCGCTCTCGTCGGCAACATGCTGCTGGAGGAGCAGCTCGCGAATCAGGCGAAACTTGTCGGCGCGAAAGATGTGCTCGCCGATGGGCAGGAAATACTTCTCGCTATAAACCAGTTTGAAGGGCAGCATGGGCCGAGTTTTCAGGCCCGCCGACTGCGCGCCTGAAAACTCGATTCTAGACCCGAGACGGCGACGCCGCGAAAGAGTTTTGCCAGCCATTTGGTGGCGCGGATTCCCGCTCTCGATCACCGATTGGTGATGGGGCGCCTGACCATAAGGTCGAAGGAAAACGCAAACCACCGCGAAACCTCAACGTACCTGAGGTTTTTTCTTTACGGCGCGCTGCATATACGTCACACTGCACAAATCACAAAACAGGAGGCTGTATCGATGAAGCAAGCCGTACGACTGACATTCGGGTTGTTTTGCCTTTCCCTTGTACTGCTGGCGACGGGCGTTGCCCAGGACCAGTACACCGAGGGCACGGTGGAGCGCGTCACGCTGGTCCACATCCTTCCAGGACACTTCAGCGCGTTTATGGAGGACGTGAAGAACAACATCAAGCCGATCTGGGAAGCTGAGAAGAGCGCCGGGCTCATCGAGGGCTACAATATTTTCCTGAACCAGACGAAATCCAGTATCGACGACTGGGACATTGGTTTCAGCCTTACCTACAAGAACATGGCCGCCCTCGACGGCTTGGGAATGAAGGTCCTGGAACTGCGCATGAAACAATATGGCGACAAGAGCAAAGAGCAGAAGGTGATCGACAAGCGCGTCGAGAACGCGCGGGGTGTCGCCAGCTACCTGATACGAAACATCACAATGAAGTAGTTACTCGGTCAAGAATCGTCAAAGGTGTCCGGCGGCGGCTTCAAGGCAGCGCCGCCATTTTCATTTAAGATGACGCCAGATGGCGTCTGCCGCTCAACTTGGTTCGCTTCGTCGTGCTGCCAGCCACAACATGCTGGCGACCTCCGGAGTTGTCCTGGTGGTAGTGTTCCTGGCCTGCGCCCTATTTGCGCCCTGGATTGCTCCGCAAGATCCGGCACGCCTTGATCTACCCGCGCGCCTCATGGGGCCGTCAGCGTCGCACTGGTTCGGCACTGACGAACTGGGACGCGACATCCTCTCACGCATCGTCTACGGGGCCCGCATCTCGATGCTGGTCGGCAGTTGCGTGGTTGCGGCGTCGCTCACGCTGGGAATGATCTTCGGCTCCATCGCCGGCTATTACGGCGGCGTAACCGACCGCGTGCTCAATGTGGTGGTGATGAACGCATTCATGTCGTTTCCCGGGATCTTGCTGGCCATCGCGTTCGTGGCCTTTCTCGGGCCAGGCATCTTCAACTTGATCTTCGCGCTGTCGCTCGGCGGATGGGTGGGCTACGCGCGGCTGGTGCGAGCGCAAGTGCTGGCAGTGCGGGAGCGCGAATTCGTGGAAGCGGCCCGCGCCCTGGGCGCCAGCGATGCAAGGATCGTGGTGCGCCACATCTGGCCCAACATCATTCAGCCCATCATCGTGCAGGCCGCAATCGGCATGGCCGGTGCGATCCTGGCGGAAGCGACCATGAGCTTTCTCGGGCTGGGCGTGCCACCTCCCGCGGCCAGTTGGGGCTCGATGCTGAACGACGCCCGCTCACACCTGTTCGATTCGCCACACCTGGTGCTGTTCCCAGCCGCCGCGGTGATGCTCGCGGTGCTCTCCTTCAACTTTATCGGCGACGGACTGCGTGACTACCTCGATCCGCGATCCCGGATCGAGGTGGGTCTGTAGCCGCCGTCGCCCCAACCTTCACGCGGTCACATTTACCGGCGTTGCTTGCGTGCTGCTGGTGCTGGCGGTTGCGCTGCTTCCGAACTGCTGCCAAAGCTGTTCCATCGTCGCGAAAGCCTGCTGCGCCGCCGAGAGATTGCCCGCCTGCAGCGCTTGTCCCAGTTGGCTCAGTGCCTGGTGAAAATGGACCCTGTGATGCGAACTGTGGTGCGCGGTGGACGCGGGCTGGGCCTGTGGTGACTGGGTCACCGCAGTCGGCCCCACAAAATTCGGAGGACTGGCCAACGACTGCGAGAGGGTGACGAAATCGGCCTGCGCCTGGGTTAAGTTGCCAGATTGCAGGTCCTGGCCCAACCGTTTGAACTCGCTCTGCACCTTCTGATAGTTACTTTGGACATTGGTAAGTTGGGCAGAGTTAATGCTGGTAATTCCGGTTACGGACATGCTGACCTCCACGAGGCGCCTCGGCAGCCTCGACGTGATGGATCGAAGGCCTGTCGCTCAGGGCGCAGCCATCGCATCCATAACAGCGGCAATTCGGAGGCCAAGCAAGATGAGAGTTCTCTAGTGTTCGCCCTCTTGCCCCAGAAGCAAAACTCCTTCGCAGCCGAAGGTGTTGGCTAGAACGCTTCCAGCCGAGAGTTGGTCGCCAGGCGCTGGAGGATTGCCCCGGTTCTACTTGTGGTCTTCCAAAATTCTCTCGACAATGCGGTCGATAGTGTCGAGCGCCTTCCGGGCAGGCAGGTTATTGTTGTTGGTCATAATGGAGAACGCGATGCGCTGGCCGCTTCGCGTGGTAGCGTAGCCGGAGAGCGAATACACGTGCAGCAGAGATCCTGTTTTGCCGTGGACCATTCCCGCGGCGGGCGTATTGCGGAAGCGTTCGGCGAGTGAGCCATCCACGCCCGCCACCGGCAAGGTGCCTTCGTAGAGCTGGCCCCACGGCTGCTGGTGGCAATACCGCAACAAGGCGACAACCGCTTCCGGGGTAACCAGGTCCTCGCGCGACAAACCCGAACCGTCGTAGAAGACGAACTGGTCCGGCTTGATGCCGGCGTTCACCAGGAATCCGCGCAGCACTTCCAGCCCACCATCAATCGAACCTGAGGTCCCTTTCTCCTTGCCGAGCAAGCGCAGCATCAGCTCCGCATGAAGGTTCTGGCTCACTTTGTTGATCACGCGCAGGTCCTGCGACACGGGCTGCGACTGGTAACTGGCGAGCACCAAAGGCGCCGGCACGGACGGCCGCGTCGAGTCGCCGCCGCCTGAAGCGATAGAGGTTACGCTAAACGTTTGCGTCGAAGCCAGTTCGGTATGGTGTGTGCGCGCGCGTCCGTAGACGGTGACGCCCCGCTCCTCCAGCAGTTGGCGAAAGAGCCGTGCGGTGAAGTCGGCAGGGTCTTCGATGGCCAGCGCTTCGCCGAAGCCGGGATCGTCCTGCGGGATGTTTCCCCACAAGGTGAGCTGGCTGGAGCCCGGTTCGCGATTGATGGAAACGGTCCGCGGCCCCGTGCCTTGGGGCGTGGTCATCACCCGGTTGTCAATCTTGTAGTACTCGGGGAAGGGCGTGATGTTGAGAAACGCTCGTTCGCCCGGGCGGTCAGCAGGCTTGATGTCAACGAAGATGACATTGTCGTTGATGGTCAGCGCCGAAACCGGGGCGCCCCATTCACGCGCCAGGTCGTCCTGCGACCAACCCTCCCCGTAACGTTCGAAGACGAAGTACGAATCGTCGGCCACTACGTCGCCGTCAATGTACTTCAAGCCATGCTGCACGAGCTGATCGGCAAGCGTCTGCAGCACCTGGATGGGTGGCGCCTTGCGCTCGGTGCGCAGGTTGTACGGCAAGGTGCGGCCTGAAAGATTGGGATCGCCGCGTCCCACCAGCACCAGGTCGGAATTCAGGCGCCCGTATTTGTCCAGCGAGCCGAAGGTTTCCACCGTGGTCCGGAAGCGGTAGTCGGGCCCAATCAGCCCGAAGACGGCGGCAGTGGTAAAGAGCTTGGCGTTGGAAGCGGGCGTGAAAAGCTTGTCCTGGTTCAGCGCGTAGAGCGGCCTGCCGCTATCGAGCGAGGCGGCGTAGATTCCCCACCAACCACGCGCCACTGCGGGATCGCTGAGGATTTGCTGCACATCGTGATCCAGTTTCCCGGAGCTATCGAGCTTGTCGGGCGGCTTGCGCGAGGCTGCGAAAGCCTGCGAGAGCAGGCTGAAGAACAGTACAAAAGCGGCGAGATTACGGCCCCGGTGCATAGGACTACTATCTGGATTTTAGCATTGCGGTGCAAGGGAACAGCTTGGGTCGTTCACGGCATCTTGTGGCCTTGCGACAGTTACAATCGTCGCATGCGTCCTTGTTATCGCTGGCAGTTGCGCTCGCGGGCAATGGAGTTGGGCCAGCGTACCCTGATTATGGGCGTGGTAAACGTCACGCCGGATTCTTTTTCCGATGGCGGAAAGTTCCTCGACCCCGGGCGAGCAGTGGAACATGCGCTGCAATTGTTGGAGGAAGGCGCCGACATTCTCGATATCGGCGGCGAGTCAACGCGGCCGGGCGCGCAGGTCGCGGTCGACGAAGCCAACGCGACCGTCAAGACTCGACCGGTAGTCACCGAAGACGAAGAGCTACGGCGCGTGGTCCCGGTGATCCAGGGTGTCTTGCGGGCGCGTCCCGCCGCAATCGTTTCGGTGGACACCTACAAGAGTGGGGTCGCGCAGGTGGCGTGCGCCGAGGGGGCAGAGATTGTTAACGACGTAAGCGCCTTTCAGTGGGACCCAGAGATGGCCAATACTTGTGCTCAATTGCAATGCGGTGTGGTGCTGATGCACACCCGCGGTCAGCCGCATCAGTGGCGAGATCTCCCCGGCGAGTCCGACCTTGTCGCCCGGCTGGAGCATGATCTGGCCAACCGGGTGCAAGTCGCTTTCGAGCGTGGCGTGAGGCGCGAATGCATTGTGCTGGATCCGGGGTTCGGCTTTGGCAAGAACTTTGAGGAGAACTATCCGCTGCTGGCCCGCTTCCATCAGTTGCACCGCATGGGATTCCCCCTGCTGGCCGGGACCTCGCGCAAGTCATTCATTGGACGTACCGTTGGCAAGCGCGCGAGCAAAGACGCTCCCCCAGGCGAACGCCTATATGGCTCGCTGGCAGCGATGGTAGCCAGCATTCTGGGCGGAGCACACATTGTGCGCGTTCATGACGTGAAGCCGGCGGTGGAAGCGGCGGCAGTAGCCGATGAGGTCCTGGCGGCCGAGAGGAGGTGAGCTACCCTTTAGTCGTGGGGCAAATTTCACAGCAGTCAAAGACGGCTGTGTAATCCGCGCTTTCGCGCAAATGTAAGGCGGATCGTGAGTGAAAAGCCGCCGCTTCTTTCGTCTATTAGATGAAGCGTGAACCTGATCCATGCCCAACCTGGAACACCTCTCGTCCGACCCGCGTGTAACGGTACGTCGCGCAGGCGCGCCTGATTCGAACGGCCGTTGTGTCGTTTACTGGATGCAGCGTGCGCAGCGCGCCCTTGATAATCCAGCGCTCGACGTAGCGGTGGAGGCGGCAAATGCTCTCCAGCAGCCTGTGGTGATCTTCTTCGCGCCAATGCCGTTTTATCCGCACGCGAACCTGCGGCATTACGCATTTCTGGCGCAGGGCATTCCCGATACCGCTGAACGTGCCCGCAAACGTGGCATCGGCTTCGTGCTGCGACGCTATCTCGAACAATCGTTGCTCACGTTTTGCCATGAGGTCAAGGCTTCGCTGGTCGTCGGCGACGAAAATCCAATGCGCGAGCCCAGCCACTGGCGCGAACTGGCGGCAAAGAAGCTCCACGTGCCGCTGTGGACGGTGGATGCCGACGTGCTCGTCCCATCGAAGCTACTGGAGAAGGAGCAATATGCAGCGCGGATCATCCGTCCACGGCTACAGCAGCGGCTGGAGGAGTTCCTTACGCCGCCGCACAATCCCAACGCTAAGGTTGAATGGGCGAAACCACGAGGCTTGCATGCGTTTCCCGATGACGGCTCGTTCGACCTTACCGAAGGCTGGAAGGGCCTCGACCGCTCAGTACAGCCAGTCGACTCATTTCGTGGAGGCACTAGCGAGGCGCTGAAGTTATTGCGCGATTTCGTTACTCACAAGCTGGCACATTATCCCGAGCGCCACGGCAAACCGGAGCTGGACGGCACCAGCCGGCTGTCCCCGTATCTGCACTTCGGACACATTGGTCCGCACACTGTGGCGCTCGCGGTGGAGAGCGCACGCGCGCCGCGCGCGGCCAAGGACGACTTTCTCGACCAGCTCATCACCTGGCGCGAACTGGCCATCAACTTCGTGCATTTCAATCCGCTGTATGACTCCATTGAAAGCGCGCCCGATTGGGCTCATCGCACGCTGGCCGCGCACGCACGCGACCCGCGGCCCGTGACCTATTCGCAACAACAACTGGAGCAGGCCGAGACCCACGACGAGTTGTGGAACGCGGCGCAGCGCCAGATGCTCCATGCCGGATGGATGCATAACTACATGCGCATGTACTGGGCGAAGAAGATCCTGGAGTGGAGCGAATCTCCAGCGGTCGCCTACCAGACGGCGGTGTATCTCAACGACAAGTATTTTCTGGATGGGCGCGATCCGAACGGTTATGCAGGCATTGCCTGGGCGATTGCCGGCAAGTTCGACCGCCCGTGGTTCGAGCGGCCCATCTTCGGGACGATTCGCTACATGTCAGGCAACGCCGCGGGTAAGAAGTTCGATTCCGGCCAGTACATTGCGCAAATGGCGAAGTTGGCGGGACAGAGGCCGCAGGCGAACTTGTTCGCGCCTTAAGAAGCTACGGCGCAATCTTCAGGCTGTAGAGAAACGCGCTCATCCAGATAAAGAATCCCGCCATGCCCACGCAAATATACAGCCGACGCTCGAAGGGACTGTGAAGAGTGGGCAGCGGCAGCGGTGTTCCCAACGCACGGTGAAACGAGGTCCCCAGCAGGCCGCCAAATCCTATGACCGTGGTGGCGCCGCCAAAGGCAAGCCCAGCGATGATGGCAACAAAACTAAGGCTGAACATGGCACCACCCCAATGCTGCTCATCAGCCTAGACCTGTTGCCAAAGTTCCGCAACTGGCCGGTCTGAACCTGGCTTTGCAGCATAGTATCGAGAGAGCCGCCCCTTTTCCTTCGAATAGCAACGTCCGGTTGGGGTAACGCCGGCCCGGGATGGATCCGGGGCTCAGCTTCTCTCGCGGATTTCCTCGCCGCCCTCCGGTCCGTAAAAGAATACCCATGTCGCGAAGTCGTCGCTGAACTCGACGAACCGGTGTCCTTCGCCAGCCGCAACGAACAGAACATCGCCCGGACCGAAGGTGACGTCGTTTCCTTCCCGTTGAAAGCGCCCAGTTCCGCTCGCGATCACGTAGATCTCGTCGCGTGTATGCGGATGCTGCCCATCGCTGCCTCGCGGCGCGTACAACTTCACGGTCAGCGTGCCGTGGCGGAACAACTCGATCGAGCGCTCGCCGTTGGGGCCAGGCAGCTGATCCAGCCCGGTCAGGGCTTTCAGGTAACCCTGGACAATCCTGCCTTCAATCTTCATGAAGCCGATGCCTCCTGGCCAAGCTCAGCCTTCGCCTTCAGCTTCCAGGCGGCGAGAATGATGCCCATCACAATGCACCCCGCCAACGGATAGCCTGCGGCGATGACGATGAACGAGCGTGGGCGCAGCTCGAAAGACCAATTCCGTGACCATGGCTACGGCGGTCGCGATTCCGACCAGCAAGCCCACGCGAATTCCGCGGAACACAGTGTGCGACTTGGAACCGATCAGCAGCCTCGCAATGGCGTACGCCAGCAGGAAGTTACACAGCAGAGCAATCAGGTACGGCCAGAAGTTTGGATGGGCCTTGGCGGCCTGCAATTCGTCCGGGGTCATGCGCAGACCTGCAGCCCAAGGGCCAGCAAAAGTGGTAAACCAAAATGCGCCGAGCAGCCAGTGGACAATCGCGGCCACCAGGACAGCACCCCAATTCAGTCGCATAGCTTCATCCCTTTTTGTCCTGCGCGCGACGATACCCTGTTCTGGCGCATTGCGCAATCGAATTACCGTGGAACGCACATATTCAGTACCTGCTGCGGGCTGCATCCCTGCTCGCGCAGCCTGCTCAGGCTGAGGGCATCGTGGCGCTTGGCCAGGCGCACTCCGGCATCATCGCGCACCAGGTCGCAATGGTAGTAGGCGGGAATGGGCAGTGCCAAGCGCCCGAATCAGCAGCAACTGCCGGGCCGTTGATTTCAGCAGATCGGCCCCGCGCACCACCTCGGTGATTTGCATCGCAGCGTCGTCAGCGACCACCGCGAGCTGATATGCGGGTACGTCGTCGCGTCGCCAGACCACGAAATCGCCGAAGTCTTTTCCGGCAACGAAACGTTGAGGCCCGAGGTGGAGATCGTCGAACGCGATCTCTTCGCCATCCGGAACGCGAAATCGCCAGTTCACACCCGCAGGCGCTTCATAGCGAGACGCCTCGCCGATCCGTTCGCGGCAGCGGCCGGGATAGTGCGGCTCATCGTCGCCTTCGTTCGGAGCGGCAGCCGAATTGGCCAGGTCCTTGCGCGAGCAGGTGCATGGATAGATGAATCCGCCGTCGCGCAGCTTGCGCCATGCGGCCAGATAGAAATCGCGACGCCGGCTTTGCTCATAGGGCGCAAACGGTCCGCCGACATCGGGTCCTTCCTGCCAGTGAATTCCAAGCCAGTGCAGGTCCTCGATCATCGCCTCGGCGAATTTCGCTTTCGAGCGCTGAGGGTCGAGGTCCTCATTGCGAAAGACCAGCGTGCCGCTGTGCGCCAGTGCGCGCTGAAAGGCTGTCCAGAACGTGCAGGCATGTCCGATGTGTAACAGCCCGGTTGGCGAAGGCGCCAGCCGCCCGCGATAGGGCAAGGCTTGCATTGTTGGGACGGCATGCATGAGTTGATTCTAGAGGTAAGGACGATAAGGTGGCCCGGCGCTGCGCGGTCAGTGCAGGACGCCGGCAAGCTCGGGCTCTGGCTCGACCTGCGGTTCTGACGGCTGCTCGGTCGTTTTGAGCTTTCTAGCCGCTCTCGGCGTATGCGGATGCAAGTCGCGTGCGTTGCGCAGCAGGAGGAGTAGAGGAATCATGCAAAGGAAAATCACGCCCATGACCCAGAACGCCTCGACGAACGACAGCATGGCCGCCTGCTGCTGCACCATACCGTAAATCGCGCCCAGCGATTTTTTCGCCGCGTCCACCGAGTTGTAGCCGTGCGTCTGGAACCAGCTCTGCAGTCCGCGCAAGATCATGCGCATGTGCGGATCGAAGGGCGTGACATGGCTGACGAGCTGGTTCTGGTGCACCTGGTTGCGCCGCGCCAGGAAGGTGGTCATGGTGGCGATGCCGAAGCTGCCGCCGATATTGCGCATCAGGTTGTAGATGCTGGTGGCGTTGCCCATCTTCTCTTTCGCGATGCCCGACATACTGACCGCCATCAGCGGGATGAACAAGAACGCCATGGCGCCGCCCTGGATCACCTGCGGCCAGAAGATGTCCCAATAGCCGGTGTTCAGGTTCAGACGCGACAGGCTGAACATGCTCCAGGCGCCGACCACCAGCCCCACGAAGATCAGCTTGCGGGGATCGTAACGGTTGGTGAGCTGGCCGACGATGGGCATCATCACCAGAGATCCAAGGCCGCGCGGCGAGAGCGCCAATCCTGACTGCAGCGCCGGATAGCCGAGCAGTGTCTGCAGGAAGATCGGCAGCAGAACCAGGCTGGCGTACAGTACGAACCCGAGCATGGTCATCAGAAACACACCGGCGCTGAAGGTGCGATCTTTGAGGGCACGCAGGTCCACGATGGGGTGCTTGGCCGTAAGTTCGCGTATCACCAAGGCGACCAGGCCGAAGACGCACAGCGCCGTCCACACGCGGATCTGATTACTGCCAAACCAGTCTTTGCGCTGGCCGGTGTCCAATACCACTTGCAGCATGCCGAAACCAAGCGCCAGGAAGCCGATGCCCCACAGATCAACTCCGCCGGTCTTGTGTTTTCCGATGTAGTGCGGGTCGCGCACGAAGGCGCTGATCATCATCACGGAAAACGCGCCCACCGGCAGGTTGAGGTAAAAGATCCAGCGCCAGGTGTAGTTGTCGGTGATCCAGCCGCCGAGGGTGGGGCCGAGGATGGGCGCGAGGATGATGCCGAGCCCAAAGGCCGCCATTGCCGTGCCATGCCTCCTGGGCGGAAAAGTCTCCAGCAGAACGGCCTGCGCCAGCGGCTGCAATCCACCACCGGTGAGGCCTTGCAGTACGCGGAAAAAAATGAGCCACTCCAGGCTGGTGGCCATCCCGCAAAGCAGCGAGGTCAGAGTGAACCCCGCAACGCAGGTCAGCAGAATCCGGCGGCGGCCGAAGCGGTTCGCCAGCCATCCGGCCATGGGCAGGATGATGGCGTTTGACACCAGATACGAAGTGACGACCCACGTGCCCTCTTCCACCGTCGCGCCCATATTTCCCGCGATGTGGGGTATGGAGACGTTCACCACGGTGGTGTCGAGGATCTCCATGAATGTGGCTAGCATGACTGAGAGGGTCACGATCCAGGGATTGACGGGCTTGGGGGCGTTCTCCGGCATTTTCCTTTAGGCACAATTGTAGGAAGTGCAGTCACGGTTGGCTGTGACGGCGGACACAAACCGGTGCTCACGAGAACAGAGTCGCCAGTTGGTGGTCATCTTGCTTGAACCCTTCTCTTTTTCACCCCCTCAAAAAGGGCCGCGACTTTGTGATCTCGGTCACTCGACCCAGTGAGGCGCAATGCTACGATAATGGTTTATGTCCGCCCCTGACTCCCTCTTTGTGCGCGCCTGCCAGCGGCTTCCGGTCGAGTCCACTCCGGTTTGGTTCATGCGGCAGGCTGGCCGCTACATGCAGCAATACCGCGACGTTCGCAAGCACCATTCCCTGGTCGAAATCTGCAAAAAGCCCGAACTGGCTGCCGAAGTGACCATCACCGCCACGGAGTTCCTCAAGGTGGACGCCGCCATCATCTTCGCCGACCTGCTGCTGCCGCTTGAAGTCATGGGGTTGCCGTTCCATTTCTCTGCGGGCGAAGGGCCGGTGATCGAGAAGCCGGTGCGCACGGCCGGGGATGTGAAAGTGCTGCGCACCGACCGGGCTGCCGAACTCGGATACGTAGCCGATGCGGTTGCCCTGGTGGTCAAACACTTTGGTCCCAAGCTACCGGTAATCGGCTTTTGTGGCGCGCCGTTCACCCTGGCCAGCTACATGGTCGAGGGTGGAGGGTCGCGTCACTATCTGGAAGTTAAGAAGCTGATGTACAACTCGCCGGAAACCTGGGACGTGCTGGTCAGCAAGCTGGTGGACGTGCTCGTAGAATACGCAGCCGAGCAGGTCCGGGCTGGCGCCGACGCATTGCAGATCTTCGACAGTTGGGTCGGCTGCCTGAGCGTGGAGGATTACCGCCGCTACGCGCTGGTGCCGACTACGCAGCTCATCCAGCGCCTGCAGAAAGAAACCCATGTGCCCATTATTTACTTCGGCACCGACAGCGCAACCTTGCTGCCTTCGATGTCGGAGACCGGTGCGGAGGTCATAGGCCTCGACTGGCGCATTCCGCTCGACGAAGGCTGGCGTACGGTCGGGCACAAGCACGCGGTGCAGGGCAATCTCGATCCCGTGCTGCTCTTCGCGTCCTGGCGCGAGCTGAAGCAGCGCGCCGAGCACATTCTTCGCCTCGCCGACGGGCGTCCCGGACACATCTTCAATCTCGGCCACGGCATCCTTCCGCACACTCCCGTGGAAAACGTGAAGGACCTGGCGCAATTCGTCCACGAGTTCAGCTCGACTGCAGCAACTTCCACGAGGACGCAATGAGCAGAGACGCCGTCCTGCTGATCGCTCACGGCAGTCCCGAGCGAGTAGAAGACATTCCCGAATTTCTGCAGAACATTTCGCGCGGGCGTCCCATGCCGGAGGCCGTGGTGCGTGAAGTGCAGCACCGCTACTCGCTGATTGGCAGCTCGCCGCTCACCCGGATCACGCGCCACCAGGCCGATGGCGTTTCGCGTGAACTGGGCCTGCCGGCGTATGTCGGCATGCGCAACTGGCACCCCTTTATCTCCGACACACTACAGCAAATGACGAACGACGGAGTCGAGCGCGCCGTCGCGATCTGCCTCGCGCCACATAATTCGCAAACCAGCGTCGGGCTCTACAAGCAAGTGCTGTTCGGTAATGATGCACCGTTCGCCATCGACTTTGTCGAAGAGTGGCACGACCATCCCTTGCTCATCGAAGCCTTCGCCGAGAAGCTGCGTGCGGGTTGGTCGAAGGCTTGCACAGATCGTGGCACGCAGTTGCCGGTGCTCTTCACCGCGCACAGTGTTCCGCAGCGTACCATCGCGGAAGGCGATCCCTATGAGGCACAGACGCGCGAAACGGCTGCGCTGGTGGCAGCGCAGGTCCCCGAAATCGGCGGCTGGCGCTTTGCATTCCAGAGCCAGGGCATGTCAGGTGGCGAATGGCTTGGTCCCACAGTGGAGGACACCATCACAAACCTGCGAGACGCAGGTCACAGCGGCGTGTTTGTGCAGCCCATCGGCTTCGTGTGCGACCACGTGGAAATCCTGTTCGACATTGATATCCTGTTCCGCGAGTTCGCCGGCGGCGCGGCATGAAGCTGTACCGCGCGGAATCCCTGAATGATTCTCCGCTGTTCGTGCGCGCCGTTGCCGATTTGGCCCGGACGCAGCTCACTACCCCTGCCCCTGTTTGCAAATCCGCCGTCCATCTTGAGAAGATTTGATTTCGAATGATGAAGCCAGCCGCATGAAGCGGATTGCCATTGTCGGTGGAGGCATTTCCGGACTGAGCGCCGCGTTCTATCTGGAGAAGGCGCGCGCCTCCGGAGCGGAGCTGGAGTATACGCTCTTCGAAAGCGGCCAGCGGCTCGGCGGCTCCATGGATTCCGATCGCGTCGAGGGCTGCCTGGTCGAGGCCGGACCCGATTCCTTCCTTACCGAAAAGCCGTGGGCGCTGACACTCTGCAAGGACCTGGGCATCGCCGATCAGCTTATCGGCTCCAACGACGCCCAGCGCAAGACCTACATCGTCGTCAACGGCCGGCTGGTGGTGATGCCTGACGGGCTCATGTTCATGGTGCCCACCAGAATTGTGCCGACAGCCTTGTCTCCGCTGTTCTCCTGGAGCACAAAACTCCGCATGGCGCGCGAGTTGCTGCATCCGCCGCGCCCCATGCACGACGATGAAACCGTTGCTGAACTCGTGGAACGTCATTTCGGTGCGGAGGTCGTGGACCGGCTCGCCGATCCGCTGCTCTCCGGCGTCTATGGAGGCGACGCAGCGAAACTCAGCGCGCGCGCCGTGCTGCCGCGATTCGTCGAGATGGAAGAGAAGTACGGCAGCTTGAGCCGGGCGATGCTGGCCGCGCACAAGAAGATGGCGCAATCGGCCAAAACGCAACCAGCGCGTCCTCTGTTCACCTCGCTGAAGGACGGCATGCAGCAGTTGGTGGACGCCATACTCGGCCGCCTCGATCCCGAATCGATCCGCATGCGCTGCCACGTCCGGCGGGTCTATCCCGAGGATGAGGGATGGCGCGTCTCGATCGAGCTCAACGGCGACGAGCGCTACGATGCGGTGATTGTTGCCACTCCGGCGAACGTCGCCGGTACGCTCCTTGACGGCGTCGACCGCGGCCTGGCGCGCAATCTCCTGGACATCACCTACAGCTCCTCTGTCACCGTCACGCTCGGCTACTACCTGGACCAACTCAAAGGATTGCCTCCGGGCTTCGGCTTCCTGGTGCCGCGCAGTGAAGGTACGCGCATGCTGGCCTGCACCTTCGTACACAACAAGTTTCCGCATCGCGCACCCGAGGGCAAAGGGATCCTCCGTTGTTTTCTGGGCGGCGCGCGTGACGAGGCGGTGCTCGCCCTCACCGACGACGAAATGCTCGAGACCGTTCACCGCGAGCTCAGGGACATTGTGAAGCTGGATGCCCGGCCGATGTTCGCGCGAATTTACCGCTGGCGTGGCGCCATGGCGCAGTACGAGCCTGGGCACATCGCCCGCGTGCAGCGCATCGAGAAACGCGTGGCGGAGATTCCCGGACTGGCGCTCGCCGGCAACGCCTATCACGGTATCGGCGTGCCCGATTGCGTCCGCTCCGGCATGGAGGCGGCCAACGCAGTGGCGCCGGCCCCAGTCGAATCGCTGTCAACCCAGTAGCGCTAAGTTCCGGCCTCTCGATAGAAGTTTCCCCTGTTCCTGCATATCACGCGCCCCTCCGCCGAAGATCACAGACGAGCCGGGCCCAAAAGCGTATCGTGAAGATAGTCACCTGCCATGCTGACAGGTCGGAGGTGACGCATGTCAATCGTCCTCATTGTTATTTACTGTCTGGTAGCCGCAGTGCTGATTTTTGCACTGACGTTCAGCGAAGAGCTTCAAGAGGAGAAGCAACGTAAGCAGAGGCCGCCGGCTTCGGTGATCAGCATCGAGGCTGGGAAACGCCCCGTTGCGAAGCTGCACCGCCGCGCCTAGTTTAGGATGTGGCTTTAGCGCTGGCCCTTGCCTTGAGGCCTTGCCGCAACTGTTCCAGTCCAGGGAGTTCTCCATGCCAGATGTGCGTCGAGGGTTGATCATCGTAAACACCGGCCCGGGCAAGGGCAAGACCACGGCCGCCATGGGTACCGCGTTGCGCGCCGTGGGAAACGGCATGCGCGTGCTCATGCTGCAATTCCTCAAAGGCTCCTGGCACTATGGCGAACTGGACGCCGTCAAGGCATTCGGCGATCACTTCGTCATGAAGCAGATGGGACGCGGTTTTGTGAAGGTCGGCGGCGCCGAAACCGATCCCGAAGACATTCGGATGGTCGAAGCAGCATGGGCCGAAGCCGAGAAGGAAATTCTCTCCGGCCAGTGGGACCTTGTCATCCTCGACGAGATCAATTACGCAATCAGCTACAAGATGCTCGACCCGCAGAAAGTTGTCGAGACGCTGAAGAGGAAGCCCGAGATGGTGCACGTCATCCTCACCGGCCGCAACGCTCACCCCGACATCGTGGAGATCGCCGACACCGTGACCGAGATGCGGGAAGTGAAGCACGCTTACACCAAGGGCATCGAGGCACAGCGCGGGATTGAGTACTGACTACAAGTCCCGCGACAATCCTTCGCCCGCTCGGCTACACTGAGTATTCACTCTTATGGCATGGTTCAAGCGAGAGCACGTCGAGCTCGACACCTCGGGCGAAAAGCGCGTCAAGACTGAGGGCCTGTGGGTCAAGTGCGATCAGTGCCGGCAGATCATCTGGAAAAAAGACCTCGACCAGAGCTTCAACGTCTGCCCCAAATGCGAGCGTCATTTCCGCATTGACGCGCGCACCCGGCTCTCCTACCTGCTCGACGACGGACACTACCAGACGGAAGACGGCAACATCGCTTCTACCGATCCGCTCAAGTTCACTGACCTGAAGCCCTACGCCGATCGCCTGAAGAAATCGCAAAAGGATACCGGGCTCAACGATGCCGTCATCAACGCCCGCGGCAAACTGGATGGCAAACCTGTCATCGTCAGCGCCATGGAGTACTCGTTCATCGGCGGATCGATGGGTGCGGTCGTGGGCGAGATGATAACCCGGGCCGTGGAGAAAGCCACCAATGAGAAGCTGCCCCTGATCGTCGTTTCGGCGTCGGGCGGAGCGCGCATGATGGAAGGGGTCGTCAGCCTCATGCAACTGGCGAAGGTTTCCGCCGCGCTGTCCCGCATGGACGATGCCAAGGTACCCTACATTTCAGTGATGACCGACCCAACCACCGGCGGCACGACGGCTTCTTTCGCCATGCTGGGTGATTTAAACATCGCCGAGCCCGGCGCACTCATCGGTTTCGCCGGACCTCGCGTGATTGAGCAGACCATCCGCCAAAAGCTGCCCGAAGGTTTCCAGCGCAGCGAGTTCCTATTGCAACACGGAATGCTCGACGCTGTCGTCCACCGCCGCGACCTTAAGCAGTACATCTCTCGCGCGTTGGACTTTATGCAGGTGCCTGCGGCCTAACGCCGTCAGCGTGCCCGCGTAGAATCAATCTCATGAAAGCCGTCGTCGTCACCCGTCCCGGTGGTCCCGAAGTTTTGGAAGTACGCGAGATGCCCGATCCCAAGCCCAAGCCCGGCGAGGTGATCGTGCGCGTGGAAGCAGTCGGCGTGAATTTTGCCGACACTCTTTCCACCCGCGGAACCTATCCCGGAACGCCTGCCCCGCCCTTCACCACGGGCCGTGAGTTCGCCGGCATCGTGGAAGGAACCGGCGAGCGCGTGATGGGCTACACCCAATACGGCGCCGCGGCCGGGAAGATCGCGATGAAGCCCAAGCTGCTGTGGCCGCAGCCAGCCGGTTGGACCTCGGCGCAGTCCGCGGCCTTTCCGGTAAATTTTCTTACCGCCTACCTGGCGTACTGGAAAGCGGGTATGACTGCCGATGCGATGGAACCTATCCAATGGCACGACTCGCACCAGCGCCGTGTGCTGATTCACGCCGTCGCTGGCGGTGTGGGAACCGCCGCTGTTCAGATCGCCAAGCTGCTGGCAATAGAAACCTACGGCACCTCATCGTCTGACGAGAAGCTGGACCGCGTGAAGACGCTCGGGCTGGACCACGGAATCAATTACCGCGAGGTTGACTACGAGCAGCGTGTGCTGGAACTGACCAACAGCGAAGGTGTGGATGCCGTCTTCGAGATGCTCGGCGGCGAGCACACCGCCAAGAGCCTGCGCTGCTGCCGGCCGTTCGGGCGCGTCATCATCTACGGCACTGCGACCGGGCAGCGTCACCAATTCGACTACGGAGTCATGATGGCCAAGAGCCTCAGCGCGCACGGCCTGTGGCTCAGCGTGCTGGCCCAGGACCACGAACTCATCGGGCGCTGCCTGCAAGCCATGCAGCCCTGGATCGCAGAAGGCAAGCTGCATCCCGAGATCGGCCACAGGCTGCCCATGGAGCAAGCCGGAGAGGCCCATCGCCTCATGCTGGAGCGCGCCAACTACGGCAAGATCGTGCTCACCATCGGGTAACTCCGTCTTGAAGGGGCGCACCTTCAGGTGCGCCGAGCCCGACACCCTCCCATCTTGTCATCCCGAAGGAGCGCGAGGGAAGTCGCCGCGGCGACCGACTGAGCGTGACTGAGGGACCTGCTTTTTCGGAGGATTCGGCGGGATGTCTGGTTCCGAACATTTCATCCGGGCTCAACCTCCGGAATGCTACGCTGAGACATGTTCCTCGTGTCGCTAACCGGCTTTGCCGCGGGCACGCTGTGCACGCTGGCGTATCTTCCTCAGGCCTTGCACTCCTTCCGCAGCAAGTCCGTCCGCGATCTCTCGCTGCTCATGCTCATCAGCCTCAACGTCGGGCTGGTGCTGTGGGTAGGCTACGGCTTCATGATCCACTCGCTGCCCATCATCCTGCCCAATGCCGTGACGTTCTTCCTCAGCGCGCCTCTGCTGATGATGAAGCTGCGCTACCGGGAGAGCCCCCGCAAGAATCTCGAGTCTGAATTGTGATCAGAGGGGTGCCCCACCCTTCGACTGCGCTCAGGGCAGGCTCCAAGCCGATTTTGCTTGGGTGGGGATTTTGCTTCACGTCACAGCACTCGATCCGTGTTTCGGTGTACGCTGCGATCATGCCCTGGGGATTGAAGCGCTATCAACAAGCTCGTGAGCCGCACTTCATTACCTTCAGTTGTTACCGTCGTCAGCCGTTGCTGGCCAGCGCACATGCCAAACGGTTGTTTGAGGCGGCGCTGGAGCGAACGCGGCGAGGCTATGGCTTCTACGTTACCCACCCTTCGACTGCGCTCAGGGCAGGCTCCAAGCGTAGGGTGGGCCACCGGCCAGTCGGCATCAGCTCGGGTCTGAGGAAGCAGACTCCTCTACGCGCTCGCGGTAACTTCAACCTCAAGCTTGGGCAGCGCCTTCACGAGCTTCATCGTCTCCAGGCTGACGGTGATGACCTGCCCGATGAGGCGCACGATGTACTCCGGATCGTCAGCGCGGTTGGGATCGTTGGTGATGCCGCTGCGCTTGTCGGTCGAGACCTGATACTGGTCGATGACCCATTCCAGCGCCGACCGGTTGCCGAGTCGGTATTCGTAAGTTTCCGGCGGAATGCCGCGCAGGGTGAGGAAATCGTTGTAGACGAGCGTGGTCTTGTCCTTGCCGAGGCGCATCTTTTCCACCCGCCAGTTCGAGTTGTCCTTTTTCGACGCGCTCCAGCGGATACTCGGGCTGCTGTTCGTAGTTGACGTGCATACTCCGCCAGACGCCGGCCCGCTCGAGCAAACTCCCAAAATACTTGCTTGTCATCCTGAGCCGAGGCGGCTTTCCTACTGATGTCGTCCTGAGCGGAGGCGGCCCTCCCCGTACTGTCATCCTGAGCGGAGGCGGCCGGTTTTGCCGCCGGAGTCGAAGGACCCCTATTCCCGCCACTAACCTTGTCATCCCGGCGGAGCCGCCCTCCCTACTGCTGTCATCCCGACCGAGGGCTTTTAGCCCGAGTCGAGGGATCTGCTTGTGCCGTCCCTGAAGGGACTCCGGGTTCACTAACAACGCCTACCCAGCGCTGAAGCGCTGGGCTATCTTCTGCCGTCCTGCTGGGCGGGACTGAGGTGGCTACCCCCACAAACGGGATGCGCGGCAACTCGCGCTTCAGGTTGGCGGCGTAGCGCTCGCGGTACTCGGGATGATGCAGCACCGCATAGACGTAGTGGAAGATGTCCCACTTCGTGATGTTCGGGTCGTCGTAGTGCGTGCGGAACTCGTTCAGCGCCCAATCGGTGATGTTCTCGCGACGATTGGAGCCGTCCTCGTCGTAGATGTAGAACGGGAAGCATTGGGCTGCCGCCTTGAGGCAGCAGATCGGGAATCGTTGCCAACGGCCAAAGCGAACATAGGCCAATCAGAACCGTACCTTTACCCAAATCACTGTGTTTTCGGCTTCTGCGTGTTGGCCGGGGAATATAGCTGGGATACCGTAGACCCGTTCGTTGATCTAGTCGATCGAAATAAAGCCATTGCTTGCAGAACGGCCGGTAGATTGCCTCCCTGATATTCGCGTCGTCAAAGCCGGCCTCCGTTCCACGTTTCAACTTTCGTCTTCAGTGTCTCACTCCACTGAAATTGAGCGGTCGTCATACCGAACGAACTCGTCAATCGTTTGCTTGGTCCTCTTGCGCTTGCTCCAACGGCTCACCTCTGCGTTATAGAATTCGATAGTCCGCAGGACATTTTCTGCGAGAGCTTGTTTCGCCGAAGTTGTATGCCCAGGCGTCGCGACACGTTTCGACGCCCCTTGAGTGCTGCTGAAATATTGAGTCGCCCTCTCCAGAGACGGCATGCGGAACTGACTCGAATCCGTCATCGAGGCCTTCCGTAAGCCAATTGTGCTTGCATCAGGGAAAATTCGCGCCACGCGAGCCCGTCTTGTCGCGGCTAACGTCTAGGAAAGCCGTACTTCTGCGCTTCGTGTCCACAACTCGTTCGGCCGCGAATAGAAAATGCTGCATTGGCGTTTCTCGCGCTCACTCCTGTGCCGAACCAAGAGGCTGATGCTCACGCCAACCTGTATTCCGAACACGTTGTGAGTCGTTCCGGACAGTTTAGGATTCTTTCGAACATTGCCTCCGAGGTCGAGGATGTAAATCTGATCGAACTCTCCGGCTAGGTCTTCCTCATCCCGTCCGCTGCAAACCCGTCGACAAAACCACTATTTGTTACGAAGGCGACGATACCCTCGTCTCTGATCCGATCAGATGCCCAGCGGAACGCTTTTACGTACGGATCGGAAAGCGCATTCTTGTTAGTCGCTTTTGATTCTTTCGCGTAGGTCTCAGCAACGCGCAGGTCAACGCCGCCGTCCCTGACGATACCTCCGGTTCTTGTTATTGTCGTTTTCGTTGACCTGCCAAGCGTTATATGGAGGATTGCTGATGACGACGAAGATGGGCGCTTGCTGCTGGCGGTGCAATCCTGCTCCAGATTTTCCTCGGCGAACATCTGCCCTTGTGCGCCGCATGTCAAAAGTGTCAACGTAGCAAATCCCCGGAAACGCCTTGTACTCGCCCGTCCGCTCCATGTACGCGTGCTCGATGTTCATGCTGGCGATGTAGTACGGCAGCAGCATGACCTCGTTGCAGTGCAATTCGTTCTCGTACTTGTAGGGCAGAGCGCTGGTTTTGATTTCCTGCATCACCCGGGTAATGAAGTTGCCGGTGCCGACAAACGGGTCGAGGATATGCACGCCCTTGTCGCTGAGCGAGCGCCCGAACTCCTTCTGCAAAATGTCTTCCACGCTGCGCACCATGAAGTCCACGATGGGCTGCGGCGTATAGACGATGCCGTGGGTGTCGGCCTCTTTCGGCGAGTAGCCCTGAAAGAAGCGCTCATACACGGTGTTGAGGAACTCCTGCTTTTCCTTGTAGGTCTCGGTGTTCTCCGCCGCCAGCTCCACCGCTTTATAAAAGCGGTCGAGGTCCTTGAGAAAGGCGTCGCGGCTGAACTCCTTCCGGGTCATGGAATCGATGACCTTTTCGATCTCGACGGCGATGACGTTGCGGCGGGTGAAGTCGGGATTGTCGAAGATGCGGCGGAAGATGCGCTCTGTCAGCAGGTGCTGGATGAGCATCTTCTCCACCGCTTCGACGGAAAGGTTGGGATTGATGGACTGGCGGCAAAGGTCGTAGAAGGCGTCGAAGCGCTCGACAAAGGCGGAGTTGGTGAGGCGCTGCTGCTCGATCTTTTCCTTCACCGCCTCGGCGAGTCTGCGGGATGTGGTCCTTGAATTCGGCAACGGCTTCGTCCCACTCCTCGATGTGGGGCTCGCGATAGGCGAAGAAGTGCTTGAGCAACTCGACCAGGTTCTTGGCATCACGGATGTCTTCGTTCGTTCCCTGACGGACGCCATGCTGAAAAAGAACGGCGCGCTCCGGCGCCTGGAAAATGATGTTGCTGCGCGGATAGCCCCGTTCGAGCTTGGCGCGAATTTCCCTATCCAGATCGTCGTGCTCGTCCTTGGCTTCCCAATAACCGCGAGCCAGCCGGAAGGAGTTGAGCAGCGCGCCGTCAATGCGGATCGGATTCAGCTTGGGCGGCTGGAATTGGTATTCGTCAACCAGCGTCAGGTCTAACTTGCGGCCGCAACCGGCCAGCAGGTCGTGGAATGCAGCGCGCACTGCTCCCTCGTGGTCAATGTTGAGTTGCCCGAATTGCCCCAGCGCGTCGTAGTAACTGGTCACGAGCTTATGCGTGGGCTTCAGGTTGAGCTGCTGCATGGGAACGGCCCAGTGTACAACGGAAGGGCCGGCCTTCGAGTGTCCAGTTGAATTCGCGCGTTCCCGTTCTGGGCACTTGGTTAAGTTTTGTTGCGATGTGATCTGTGCACTTGCGGTAGCTTGGCCCATCGCGGTATCACCGGATTGCGAGGGAGGGGTTGTGTCTTCGGAGGCTGCACCCAGTGTGCGGACCGGGAAAGCTCTTTGAAAAGCAGTGGTCAGTAGCCAGTTGTCAGTTGACCGACTCGACTGGGCGGACGGCTGTCGTAAGCCCTTGCCAATCAAGATTATGCGCTAAGTGCTTGCGGTTCAAGACTTTGCCGCCGAATTCTGCGCAATCTGTTGATTCCAAAGAACAACGTAGGAGGGGGGAGGGGTGGGCTGACAATGATGGGCGCTTGGGTAACGTGGGTCGTGGTCGTAAGTGCTTGCGAATCAAGATTATGCGATAAGTGCTTGTGGTTCAAGACTTTGCCGCCAAAATCTGCGCAAGATCATGATTCTAAAGAATAATGCACCGGGGGGGAGGGGGGAGGGTCGAAACCGTAGTCATCCGCGAAATCCGCGGCTGCTTGCTGTTGGGTCTTTTCAAAAGGCACGTCCCTCCGCTCGGACTAAAGTCCTCGGTCGGGATGACAATGTGAGGGAGGTGAAGTCCTCGGTCGGGATGACAGGCTCAGCGATAAGGAGAATCTGCGGGTGCGCAATGGGCATAAAAACGAAAATCGATGCTACCAACCGAGGACGCAGAATACGGAGCGGAATGTGGCGGAAGATGGTGACGCAGTGAGACAGCGCGACAGAAAATCGACGGAACTTATGGGACAGATCGCGCATCGCAAATCGGGCACGTCTGTGGCCGGAATGCGGGCCGAAGTTCCCACTATCGCGTCTTCCACCTGCCGGAGTCTGCCGAAGCCGCATGAGCAGCGGCTTTCCCAGCGCGACCTGTGGAAAACCCGCATAAAATCAGGCGGAAAATGCTTTCCACCGGAAGCAAGTTGGTATAAGATAACCCACGAGTTGAGCACTCTTACTGCTCAAACCTTCAAGGAGGATTTAACGAATGGCAACAGGCATGACCAAGACGCAGCTCGTCCGTCACATGGCAGAGCATCTGGAACTGGCCAACAAGCAGGTCGCAGCGTTCTTCGAGACGCTCGCGGAACTCGCCGTCAAAGAGACCAAGAAGAACGGCTTGTTTGTATTGCCGGGACTGGGCCGTCTGGTGAAGTCGAACCGCAAGGCACGCATGGGCCGCAATCCGCAAACCGGCGAAGCGATCAAGATTCCCGCCAAGACCGTGGTGAAGTTCCGCGTGGCCAAGGCCGCGAAGGACTCGATCGCACCCAAGAAGTAGTTTCTGTTATCTTGACAAAGGCCGGCTTCGCGCCGGCCTTTTGCATTGCAATCAGCTGTTTATTTTTTCAAGTACTGCCGCGAAGAAACCATCGCAAGGATGCACGCCTGGCAGCGTGCGCAGGAACTTTCCGCTGAGCAATGAATCCACATCATTCCAGACAAGCTCTCCAGTTTCGCGCAGGCGCTCCAGTTCTTCGCGGCAGTCACAGAGTTGATACGCAGAATTGATACGCAGCACCTCCTCGACGACATCCTCGTTTTCCTCGCGCTCCAAGGAACACGTCGAGTAAACTGCGCGTCCTCCCGGAGCAACTTGACGCAGTGCGGCGTTAAGAATGAGGACCTGTCGCGCGTGCAAGTCGCCGAGGTCCTCTAGCGTGAGCCGCCACTTGATCTCCGGATTGCGTGCCAGCGTTCCCGTACCAGAGCACGGAACGTCGGCCAGCACGCGATCGAAACCGCCTTGCAAGGGCAGCGACAGCGCGTCGGCATGAATGACTGTGACGTTCGCGGCGGCCTGCACTCGTTGGCGCAACAGATCCGCACGATGCGCGTGCACCTCCGCAGCAATGATTTCCGCCGTGGGATTGCGTGCGGCTAGCGCTGCCGTCTTGCCGCCCGGAGCTGCGCAGCAATCAAGCAGGCGCGAACCCGTGCCGACTAATGCGGCAACCAGTTGCGAAGCTTCGTCCTGGATGAACACGCGGCCTTCGCGGAACGCCCGCGTTCGGGTTATGTCTCCTCCGGCAACGATACGCGCCGTCGCCAGCAGTGCTCCAGGCGCAAGCTCGATGCCCTCGCTCGCCACCTCGCGCTCGATCTCGGTGTGGTCGAGACGAATTGCCGTGCTCGGAATGCGCTGGTTGTATCCGCAAATCGCCCTCGCATGCTCTGCCCCGAACTCGGCCATCCAACGTTTCACCAGCCATTCGGGATGCGCGAACTCGCGCGCCAGGGTCGGAATCGGATCGTCTACGGTCCCTTCTTCGGAAGGCTCGATCTTGGTCTCGGCTATTCTTCGCAGCACCGCGTTGGCGAACGGCGCCGCAGACCGCTTCTGTGCGCGCTTAACCAGCTCCACGCTCTCGTTGATGGCCGCTCGCGCTGGAACACGTGTCAGAAACCGCAACTGGTACGCCGCAAGACGCAGAGCGGTCAGTACCTCCGCATCCAGCCTTTTCAGCGGACGTGACGATGCCGCAGTCAATGATCTCATCCAGCCGCGAGCGCCAGCGCAGGACGCCCATGACGAGCTCGGTCGCCAGGGCGCAATCGGCCGTGCTGAGGTTTGCGAGCTTCTCCGAGTGCAGCAGTTCGCTGGCGTAAGCATTCTGCTGGTCCACGCGCAGCAGGATATCGAAGGCAACCGCGCGTGCAGGAGACACTGGCATATTCACCTACACCGGTGCGCCCAACGCCTCGTCACTGCTCGGCCTGTAACCGTTGATGAAGTCCCGCGCGCTCATCCGCTTCTTGCCTTCAGGCTGAAGTTCCTGCACTTCGAGAGCAGTGTTCTGGGCGAATCCAAGCAGCAAGCGATCATTCTCAATCGCGAAGTGCCCGGGAACGGCGACGGCAACCGCGGGCGCAGGCACGGCCGCATGCAGGTGCAGTGTCTTGCCGCGAAATGAAGTGAAAGCTCCCGGCCAGGGCTGAAACCCACGCAGGCGGTTCCAGGTGTCGATTGCTTTGCGAGAGAAATCGATGAGTCCATCCTCGCGCTTGAGAATGGGCGCAAGAGTAGCCTGTGTGTGGTCCTGCGGGCGAGGCGTAATGGTTGCGTTCTTCAGGCCGACAAGCGTGGCGACCATCAGCTCAGCGCCTTTTTGCGCCAGGCGCGGCGCCAGCGTCAGCGCGTTATCCTCCGGCTGGATGCGCTCGTCGGCTTGCAGCAGGATGTCACCCGTGTCAAGCCCCGCATCAATTCGCATCGTGGTAACGCCAGTGATGGTCTCGCCCTCCGCAATTGCCCACTGGATTGGCGCGGCACCGCGATACTTCGGCAGCAACGACCCGTGCAGATTGATGTTGCCCAGTTTCGGCAGATCGATCATCCATTGCGGAATGATGCGGCCATAGCCGACGACGATGATCGCCTCCGGCCCAAGACTGTCCAATTGCGCGCGGAATTCGTCGTTGTTCTTGATCTTTTCCGGCTGGACGATGGGAAGGTCAAGCGCGAGTGCAGCTCGCTTCACGGGAGACGCGGCCAGAACCATGCCGCGTCCGCTGGGCCGGTCTGGTTGGGTGACGACCAGTCTAACGCGAAAGCCCGTCGCCACCAGCCTTTCCAGCGTCGGCACCGCGAAAAACGGCGTTCCGCAGAACACCAGGTCCATCATCGCCGCACTACCATTCGCCCTGCTTCATCAGCTTACGAATCTTGCGCTTCAGCATGTCGCGCTTCAGCGCGCTGATGTGGTTGATGTAGAGCTTGCCGTTGAGGTGATCGGTCTCGTGGACCAAAGCGCGGGCCAGCAGGTCGTCTCCCGTGACTTCAAACGTCTTGCCTTCGGCGTTCTGCGCACGTGCTGTGACCTTGCGCGGCCGCGTCACCTTCTCGCGGAATTCCGGCAGGCTGAGGCAGCCTTCGTCGGAGGTGAGCCGGCCTTCGGTATGGATGATCTCCGGATTCACCAGCACAATCTTGGCCTCGGGGTCCTCCTTAAAGGTGACGTCAATCACTGCGATGCGCTTGCTGATGCCGATCTGGGGTGCGGCGAGACCGACACCGTGCGCGGCGTACATGCTTTCAAACATGTCATCAACAAGCTTCCGTAGCTCGTCGTCAAAGACAGTGATGGAGGCGGTCGGCTTCTCCAGGACCGGATCGCCGAATTTCACGATGGGATAGATCATTTAGAAGTTTCGCAACTGTCGGCGGTAGCCTTCGAAATTGCGCTGCACCTCGGGCATCGAATCGCCTCCGAACTTTTCCAACGCGCACCGCGCGACGGTGAGCGCAACCATGGCCTCGGCGGCGACCCCTGCGGCCGGAACAACACAGACGTCGGACCGTTCGTAAGCGGCCTTTACCGGCTCGCGACTCGCGAAGTCCACAGAGCTCAGGGGACGACGCAACGTCGAAATCGGCTTCAAATAACCGCGCACGCGAATATCCTGGCCGTTGGAAACGCCGCCCTCCAGACCACCGGCGTGGTTCGAACGCCGGGTAAACGCCGTGAAGGGCCCGGCCTGCTCGGGTTCGTAACCTATTTCATCATGTACGTGGGAGCCGAATGAAGTCGCGGCGCGTACGGCATCGCCGATCTCCACCGCCTTCACCGCCTGCAACGACATCACGGCTGCCGCCAGTTGTGCATCCAGGCGCTCATCCCAATTGGCGTATGTGCCAAGTCCGGGCGGCACGTTGTGCGCGACCACCTCGAAGATGCCGCCGACAGAATCGCCCGTGCGCAGCACCAGGTCCACCTGCTCCTTCATGCGGGCTTCGGTCTCGACATCGGCGCAATTGAGCAGGACTTCTTCCTTTTCCGCGAGCGCTTGAATCGTTTGCCATGCGACGGGAGCATCAAGCCTCACATTGCCGACTGCGATCACGTGGCTCAGTACGTCAATTCCCAATTCGCGCAGGAGCAACTTGGCGATTGCGCCCGCGGAAACGCGGGCCGCCGATTCGCGGGCCGACGCCCGTTCCAGTACGTAGCGCGCCTCGCTGAAGTTGTACTTGAGAGCGCCTGCAAGATCGGCATGACCCGGACGCGGCGAAGCCACGCGTCTGTGCTTCGCAGGATCGCCTTCCTCGACCGGGAGCGCCTCGATCCAGTTCTGCCAGTCCCTGTTGGCCAGCAGAATGGCAATCGGCGAGCCGATCGTTTTGCCGTGCCGAACCCCGCTTAGGATGTGCGCCGAGTCGCGCTCGATGCGCATCCGGCCGCCGCGACCGTAGCCTTGCTGGCGCCGCCAAAGCTCGCGATTCACAAACTCCAGGTCGACCGCGAGACCGGCAGGCACACCCGACAGCACCGCCACCAGCGCCTCTCCATGCGATTCACCGGCAGTCGAAAAATACAGCATAGGGAAGGGAGATTGTAGCTGATGAGTTCGGCAATTAGCACTCAGCAATTAGCATTTCGTACCCCGAAATCAATTCCGTGTGCGGGCCGGGAAAAGCTCTTTGAAAAGCAGTAGCCAGTAGCCAGTAGTCAGTAGCCAGTTGTCGGTTGACTGATAACGCTGAGCTACACGACCTGTCGTAAGTCCTTGCGAATCAATATTATGAGATAAGTCATTGCTACTCAAAATTTTGCCGACGAAATCTGCGCAAGCTCATGATTCTAAAGAATCACGCAGGGGGAGGGGGGTGGTATCCCGAGGGGGCTGCTGTCTTGGCCACATCGGTTTCCACCCGTAAGCCCTTGTTAATCAAGATTATGCCATAAGTCATTGCTGCTCAAGAGCTTGCCGCCGAAATCCGCGCAAGCTCATGATTCTAAATAATCACGCATGGTGGAGGGGGCTGGTCTCGCCATACGACGCAGTCTTTGGCTGGCTCTGAACCGCAGATCCCTCCACTCGGGCTAAAAAGGCCCTCGGTCGAGATGACAATGCAGAGGAGAATCTGAAGCCCTCGGTCGGGATGACAGCAGTGACGGAGTGAAACGCCGAGGGAGAAAGGCGAAGGGCAAAGAGCGAACTTCGCGCTTCAGCTAATTGCTAACCGCTAATTGCTAAGGGCCGCTTCTTCACCACGTGCTGTACGCGGTGCCTTCGCTGGAGACTTGGTCGCTTCCGCTATGCACGTCGATGATGCCCGGCTGGGTTTGGTCGGGCGACATCAGACTGTCATCCGTGACCGGCACCCAGGTTTCGCGCGATTTAGTGAAGGGGTCTCTGGGAAGCTGCTTGATGTAGCCTGCGTCCACCAGTTCCTGCAACGACTGTGGAGCTTTTTGCTTGTCGAGAGTGTACTGGTCAATGACGGAACGCAGATTGTACAGGTCCGCACGCAGTGCCGTCTCCTGTGCGTGCAAGATGGACTTCGAATAGTTCGGCATGGCGAGCGCCAGCAGGATGATGATGATGGAGATGACCACCATCAACTCGATCAGGGTAAATCCGCGCTGTCGCAAACGCCGCTGCATAGTCGCGCACTTCGGAACTACCATGTCTTGTACTTGGTCCCGTCCAACCCAGTACCCTCGGATTTGGTGTAGACGTCAAAGACGCTTTGCCCGCCCCAGGAGTCCGAATCGGGATCGTCCTGCATGGAGCGCAGGCCCCACTCGTTCTTGCCCGTCATGGGATCAACCGGGATGCGCCGCAGAAACCGTAGCTTCTTGCCGTTCGAATCCACGCCCTTCACCAGTGTCTCAAGGTCGGGCGGATATCCCTGGCTGTCGACCTTCACCTGGAAAGCGCCCCGGTCGGCTGCGTCCTTGTAGCGGTCGATGGCGTCGCGCATCTCCCACAGATCGCGGCGCAACTCCCGCTCCTTGCCGCGCTGGATGGTGACCCGTACCACGGGCACAGCCACAGCGGTCAGGATCATCATGATGGTCATGGCGACGATCAACTCGGCCATGGTGAAGCCGTTTTTGCCTGCGACGTGGCGGGACCGCCCGATCCCTTTGTCAGCTAAGGCGCAATTGAAAAGCGTGGAGTGCACTGCCCTTATTTTAGTCCTCCTTAGCGGCTCGGGGGGCCCGGAGCGACTCGTTTCACGGCCTCGTCACCGGTGTAGACGGCGCACCTAATGAATGGTCACGATCGCTTGTGAGCCGCTTGCGGGCACATTTTGCATGGAGGCGTTCTTTACGGCAGCCCGGTTGATGCTTAAGGTCGCCTGCCCCGGAGCCCTCGCTTGGAAGGTCAGCGTGAACACCGCGCCGTCGCCCGATATGCCACCGCTTCCCGGGGGCCGCGAGGCAGTGAGCTGAAGGATCCCGGCCATGCTGTCATCGCGATCCACCAGCGCGACCGTCTGGCCATCTTTCGAGAGCAGCGGTCCGTTGGAGACGTTCAGCAGTTGTAATACGCGCGGGTTATAAAGGACCTGCACCGGCACCGCATAGACGTTTTGTCCACCAGCCAGGTTCACATTTACCGTGAAGGTCGCTCCGACGGCTTGATCAAGTGTCGGCGGGTCGAAGCTTACGATAGCGCTCCCGGCGGGCGCCGAAGCGGCGGGAGATTGCGTGATCGAAGCATTGGCGGCGCCTGCTGGTGACTGGACGGCCGGACCACCAGGTGGCGTTGCGTTGTTCTGGGCCGCTCCCGGCCCGTTGGGAGGTGGGGCGTTGGGCGGCGTAGTGGACGACTGCGTGTCGTGGCGCAAGGAGATGGTGTTCGCGGTGCCTACGTCGACGGCCTTCATATTGCTTGGATTCAGGTCCTGCGCGCGCACGATGTGAGGTATCAGCACAAAGACGATTTCGTTGTCCTTGACCTCCTTCTGCTCCGACGCGAAGAGGTATTTGAAGAAGGGAATCTGCGCCAGCCCCGGAATTCCCGATAGGGACTTGGTTTCGGTGCTTTCCAAGATACCGCCCAGGATATTGACTTCGCCTTCCTTGAGGCGGATGTCCTGCTCGATCTTGCGCTGTCCGATCACGGGCTGCTGAATGCCGCCGATGTTTTGGTACGAGTCCACCGCCGAAATATCCATGGCAAGTTTCAGGGTGATCTCGTCGAGCCCGTGAACATGCGGTGTGATGTCGATGTTTACGCCGACATCGATGTAATTAAACTGGGTGTTGACCAGCGGGTTGATGCCCACACCGCCGATACCCGGCTGGAACGATCCGGTGGCCACAGGAACGCGCTCGCCAATCTTGAGCGACGCCTTCTGGCCGTCGGAGGCGCGGACCTGCGGCTGCTGGATCAGCTTGCTGCTGCTGTCGGTCAGCAGGAAATTCGCCGTGGCGGCCGGGATGGTCACGGCAAAGTTGGTGGCGTTTATCGTGGCGAGTTGGTTCAGAGTAATCGTGCCAGTTGCAGCTCCCGTCGTTGTGGTAACGGTGCCGTTACCGGTTCCAATGTTCGAGCCTGAGGTCGAAGTGCTGGTGCCGGTGTTACTTTGCAAAGCTACGGTCACGCTGCTTGGCGGCTGGATGCCGAGGTTGCGCAGCTTATCGCGATTGACCTGCATGATAGCGATCTCTACCACCACCTCAGGCCGCGACTTATCGAGGTCATCGATCAGCTTCTCGGCCATCGCAATCTGGTCCGGAGTTCCGCGAACCACCACCGCTTGCTGCGAGGGGAATTGTTGCAGACGCTGCGTATCAAGCAGGGTACGAAGAATATTGACCAGGTCCTGCAATTCGTTCGGTTGGGAAAGATTCGAAAGATAGAATGTGCGGATTACGCTCTGTTCCAGTTCCTTGCGCTTGGCGGGAGTGTCGGCAGCCACGAAGATTGTGTTGGGAGTAACCGGGCGCCAGAAAGTCTTGGATTCCAGCGCGGTGATCTGCAGCGCTTCTTCCAGCGTGACTCCGTTCAAATCGACGCGAATGCGCTTCGAGGTGTAGTCAGGATCAAACAATACGTTGATACCGGCCAGCTTCCCAATGCTCTCGTAAATAGTTTTGGTGTCCTCGCTTAATTTCAGGATGATGGGGGTCTGGGAGATCGGAGCTAGCTCGACCGGTCCTGTTGCTTCTTCCATGCGACGAGTCAGGCCCGATTGGGTACTGGGCGTCGGCGCAGGATTCTGGCCCTTGAGCAAAAGCTGACGCACCTTGTTCGCCTGTTGTTGGGCGATGAAACTGGACGGGTCAATGGCAAGTGCTTGTTCGAAGTCGGTCAGGGCCTCTTGCAGTTTCCCTGCATTCATCAGGATCTCGCCCTGATGAACATAAGACGCCGCCGCCAGGAACCGCACATACTCAGCCGAGGTGCGGTAGCGAAGGTCGGTGGGCTTGAGCTCCCAAGCCTGGTGATAGTCGTTGTAAGCCGTTATGTAATCTTCCCGAGCTTCAGCAGCTTTGCCCTTCTCGTATAGGGCCTTCGCGGCCTTATCGGACGAGGCCAGGAGTGGCAGGACTGCCACCATCAGGACTGTCACAATAACGAGAAGTGTCGCCAGGACGGGAGTAAACCGTTTTGTCACGTTACCTAAACCCCAGAGAATTGCTCCGGAACCTCCCCGAGCCGGCGGCCACAGGGCAAGGGTTTCCGGAATGTAAGACTTGTGCTCACACCAAATGTGAGCACGGTTGCGTTTCGAGTACACCGGCACGCCGAGAAAGTGACTAGCTTAGGGTGATCGGCGCGATTATAGCATCTCTGCCCCGGCGTAAGACCTTGCTTTCATCGTGTGTTAGCATTTGAGATTCGCGTGATGCGCCAGATTGTTGCCGTCACTCCCGCCCTGCGCGGTGCCGCAATGGAGTTAGCCTGGAGCGCCTCTGTAAACTTAAAGTATGGCTCGTCAAACGCAGGCAAGTGAGCGTCCGCAGAAAGAAAAAAAGACCCGGCGCGATCCCGTGGCCAGCGGAGACCGCGATGCTTCGGTCAATCGTGCCGCATCGCACAATTACTTTCTGCTGGAGAAGTTCGAGGCTGGTGTCGCCTTGCGCGGCACGGAAGTCAAGTCCGTTCGCGGCGGGCGTGCCAACCTGAAAGACGCCTACGGGCTGGTCAAAGACGGCGAGCTTTGGCTGATCAATGCGCACATTGGGCCTTACGAACACGGCAACATCTTTAACCACGAACCCTTGCGCACCCGGAAGTTGCTGGTACATAAGAATGAGCTAAACAAGTTGATTGGTAAGACCCAGCAGAAAGGCCTGACGCTGATTCCGACGCGTCTGTATTTTCGGAACGGCAGGGTGAAGGTCGAGATGGCATTGGCCAAGGGCAAGCAGACCTGGGACAAGCGCGAGACCGAGCGTCGCAAGACTGCTGACAAAGAAGCGCGCGAAGCGATCGTTAGAAGTAGAAAAACGTAGGCGAAGAACGAGCGCCGTAGGCGCGAAAGAGGGTAGCCCAGCGCTTCAGCGCTGGGTGAGAATGATTTAAGGTCTGAGTCCCGTAGGGACGACAGAGGGGCCGACCTTCGGGTCGGCGAATAAAATCTTTACAGAATGGAATTCTCGATCGACATGAAAACGACTCTTCATACCGGACCACCTTCGCAACTGGAAACCGAGTGCCTGGTAGTTTCCGTGCTCGACGCCGCCGAGAACCATAACGGCGACCAATCCGACAAACACGACCCACGGATTCAGACGGGCGATAAAGCCGTAATCGCCGCCGCGGCTGACCTCGTCGCCTCCGGCGAAGTCACCGGCAAGATGATGGAGACGGCCCTGCTGCACAAGCCGGCGGGCCTGAAGGCCAAGCGTCTGCTGCTGATTGGCGGTGGCAAGGCAAAGAAGTTTTCCTCCTCCGAGCTGCGCAAGGTGGCCGGCGCCGCGGTGCGCTTCCTCAAAGCCAAAGACCTGAAGGCTTTTGCCTTCGTGGCGCCGGGGGGCGACGCGGAGGACAATGTCAAAGCCGTCGTGGAAGGCGCCTTCGTCGGCAACTTCGATCCCGACTATTACAAGAGCGACCGTAAGGAGCAGAAGATCGAAGATCTGGCTATCGTCGCTCCCCAGGGAGCGAACCAGAGAGCACTGAAGACTGCGATGGAGCAGGGCAGGATCATCGGCGAAGCGCAGAACTTCACACGCGACCTGGTAAACGAGCCCAGCAACCGTATGACTCCGACCGTGCTCGCCGACCGGGCCAAGCAGATGTGCGACGACGTCGGACTGGTGTGCGAGGTTTATGGTCCCGACAAGATCAAAGAGCTGAAGATGGGCGCGTTCTGGAGCGTCGCACAAGGTTCCGACGAAGAGCCGCGCCTGATCGTAATGCGCTACGAGCCGAGCCGCGCCCGCAAGAAGCCGGTGCTCGGCTTGGTCGGTAAGGGGGTTACCTTCGATACCGGTGGCATCTCCATCAAGCCAGCCGACGGCATGGAGAAGATGAAGTACGACATGGCCGGCGGCGCCGCCATGATCGGGGCCATGCGCGCCATTGCCCAGCTCAAGCCGAATGTGCGGGTCATCGGGATCGTCTGCGCCACGGAGAACATGCCGTCCGGCAAGGCGCAAAAACCTGGTGACGTGCAGGTCGCCATGTCGGGCAAATCCATCGAGATCATCAACACCGACGCCGAAGGCCGCCTAGTGCTGGCCGACGGATTGCATTACGCGCAACAGCTAGGCTGTACCCACCTGATCGATGCTGCCACCCTCACCGGCGCCTGCGTGGTCGCGCTGGGGATGGTGAACGCCGGTGTCTTCGCCAACGACGAGGACTTCTACAAGACGTTCAACAAGTCGCTGCAAAAATCGGGAGAGAAGATGTGGCGCCTTCCGGTGGACGAGGAATACCGCGAGATGATCAAGTCCAATATCGCCGACATCGTCAACAGCGGCGGACGCTGGGGTGGCGCAGTCACCGCGGCCATGTTCCTGAAGGAGTTCGTGGGCGAGACCCCGTGGATCCACCTCGACATCGCGGGCGTCGCCTGGATGGAAGACAACAAGCCCTGGATTGCAAAAGGACCGTCGGGGGTCCCAGTGCGTTCGCTGGTGGAGTTCGCGCGCGATTTTGCCGGGAAATAGTCGCGCCCGGTAGAGGCTACGGTCGATAACGACCTGTGTCTTACAAAGTGGGATGACATTGAAACGCCACTTGCCGTTTCTGGCACTCTATGGCCATGAATATTGTCGGATATCCCACAAAGTCGGAGTCAAAAAGGGAAGCCCGACATAGACAATGTTCACAGACTTTTAACATGATTATAGCTGTTTCCCGTTGTCAGGCCCCCTCGCAGACGGTTACTCTGTACGCAATTGCAAACCTGATCGGAGAGAGGGGAGTTGGCCAATCAGCCATTCCCCATTTTTGTTCCGCGCTAATCATAGGCCCCTAGCCACTTCGGTTTGCACTCTCTGTTCCGCCGCACTACCATCGTGTTGTCATGCCAGTCGCAAGCGATGTGTCCAGCAGTACCTATGTTCCCGTGAAGGCGCCGCACGGCAACCAGCTTTCCTGCAAAGGATGGGGGCAGGAAGCCGCCATGCGCATGCTGATGAACAACCTCGATCCGGACGTCGCTGAGAGGCCGCAAGACCTCGTGGTGTACGGCGGCACCGGCCGCGCTGCGCGCAATTGGGAGTGCTACAACGCCATCATCAGCTCGCTGAAGTCGCTCGCTAACGACGAGACGCTGCTGGTGCAGTCGGGCAAGCCGGTCGGCATCTTTCGCACCCACGACTACGCGCCGCGCGTACTCATCTGCAATTCCAACCTGGTCGGCCATTGGTCGAACTGGGAGAAGTTCAACGAACTGGAAAAACTCGGACTCATCATGTACGGCCAGATGACCGCCGGCTCGTGGATCTACATCGGCTCGCAGGGCATCATCCAGGGGACGTACGAGACCTTCTCCGCCGCGGGCGAGAAGCATCTCGGCGGCGAGCTCGCGGGCAAGCTGATCGTCTCCGGCGGCATGGGCGGCATGAGCGGCGCGCAGCCGCTGGCGGCCACCATGACCGGCGCCTGCTTCCTCGGCATCGAAGTCGATCCCGAGCGCATCAAGAAGCGCCTGCGCACCGGCTACTGCGACTTCATGGTCAACTCGCTCGACGAGGCGCTGCGCATCCTGAAGAACGCGGTGCGCAAGAAGGAGAACATCTCCGTCGGGCTGGTCGGCAACTGCGGCGACATCATTCCTGAGCTGGCCGAGCGCGGCGTGCTGCCCGACATTCTCACCGATCAGACGTCGGCGCACGATCCGCTGAACGGCTACGTGCCGAGCGGCATGTCGCTCGAAGCCGCGCTGGAGCTGCGCAGCGACGATCCCAAGGCATACGTCGAGCGCTCGCTCGACACCATGTCGCGCCACGTCGAAGGCATGCTCAAGCTGCAGAAGATGGGCTCGGTCACCTTCGACTACGGCAACAACATTCGCACCTTCGCCTTCGAGCACGGCGTGAAGAACGCCTACGATTTCCCCGGCTTCGTGCCCGCGTATATTCGTCCGCTGTTCTGCGAAGGCCGCGGGCCCTTCCGCTGGGCGGCGCTATCGGGCGATCCCGCCGACATTCACACCACCGACGAGCTGGTGCTGGAGATGTTTCCGCAGAATAAAATCCTGAGCCGTTGGATTGAACTGGCGCGCAAGCGGATCAAGTTCCAGGGACTGCCGTCGCGCATCTGCTGGCTGGGCTACGGCGAGCGCGCGCAGTTCGGCCTGGCGCTCAACGACATGGTGAAGAGCGGCAAGCTCAAGGCGCCGATCGTGATGGGCCGCGACCATCTCGACTGCGGCTCGGTCGCGTCGCCCTTCCGCGAGACCGAAGCCATGAAGGACGGCAGCGACGCCATCGCCGACTGGCCGCTGCTGAACGCGTTGCTGAACACCGCCAGCGGCGCGTCGTGGGTGTCGATTCACAACGGCGGCGGCGTGGGCATCGGCTACTCGCAGCACGCGGGGCAGGTGACCGTCGCCGACGGCACAGACGCGATGGCCAAGCGCATCGAGCGCGTGCTGACGAATGATCCGGGAATCGGCGTCGCGCGGCACGTGGACGCGGGATACGACGAGGCGAAGAGCTTCGCGAAGGAGAAGGGAATTAAGGTACCGATGATGGGGTAGCGACCAGCAAGGTCGTGAAGACGCCGATGACTGAACACGAGAACGCGAATAGCAAATTGATAGTCGATGTGCTCCTGAAGGAATACGACCAACGACGATCTGAGATCATTTCGCAAAAGCAGAGATACGATCGTCAGGAGCAGATACTCACCGCTTACGTGAGTCTAGCAACCACCCTGACACTGGGCATCCTGACAGGCTCAGTAAGTGCAGCAGGTTTTACCGCAAAACTGTCCAATGTCAATCCCGCTGTCTGCGTGACAGTTTTGAGCATAGGAGTGTGCGTTGCCTTCTACTTTATTTCCAACCTGATGGAGAGTTTATACCTTCTGCATGCGCACTCGGCAAGGGCCGCGGACATTGAGAGGCAGATTAACCGGCGAGTCGAGCACGGTTTGCTCGCTTGGGATTCCGAGATTGCCCCTCTTATTTTTTCTACAAGCTTTCAATTCGCGCCACCTTTCATTGGCCCAAACGTACTTGTCGCCATCTGGTCACCGTCCATTTTCATAGGCTTAATCGGGTTGTTCTCCTATGTGTGTTACGTCTTTGCATCACAGTGGTTCTGGCCTTGGGGAGCAATTGTCTGGTTTCTAACCGGATATCACATCTTTGACTGGTATTTGCTGGCGACGATACAGAGGAACCGGTTGGACTCTACGATGCAGAACTTTGGGGATAAGCCAGAAGACTCCTCAAAGCGTATCGCTGGTCAAGCCTTGCTCGTGTTTATTGCGACCTTGTGGCTCGGGTTCATTCCTTTCGCAGTGCTGAGCCTAATGACCCACACTTTCTTGCCAACTTCTAGGGTGTCGGTGCCATTAACACTTGTTCCCTCGGTCTTGATCGGAGACAGCATTCTTCTGCCACTCTTCAATCGCAGCGTGTGGGTTCTCGTGGCCCCGAACTTTCGTAGTCTCACGAAGCACACGAGAACCGCACTTCTCATCGGTGGCTTGCTTAGCTTGACAATTTCTGCACCCATCGTAATCTATGAGCACATTTTGTGGACTCGCGACCAGTACACCGGCTTTATTAAGCTTTCTTTGGGGCATCTCTCGCTCGCGGGGATATGGCATGCTGCGTTCGCATCCATCGAGATGGCGCTTCTAAGTTGGTTTCTGGGTATTTCGCTGATTTGGTCGCGGGATCGCCAGCGTTTGCCGAGAAGGCAACTGTTGCAAACATGGGGCATTTTCTTGGTATATGCCAGCCTTTGTGTACCGGACTACATCATTAAGCGAATTCACCTCTCACCACAGGGTCTGCCATTGTCAGATCTGCTGGCTTTATCTCCTATTGCGCTGGCTTCCGGAGTGTATTTGCTATTGCGGCGTCTGAGTTCGGCACAGATAACGTCCGGCCATGTGGCCGTCATTTCCAGCAACTGGCATTCAGAGTGAGCTGCTAGCGTTTAGTTAATTTTGTTAATTAGGAATAACTTCTCTTGGACCCTGACCGTCAAAATGTTCCCACAACGCTTCTCCTCCACGCCTCTCAACTGCTCACCTTGCGCCGCGCATCCGCCGACACCGCCCCGCGCCGCGGGCCGCAGATGCGCGAACTGGGCGTCATTGAAGACGGCGCGGTGCTCATCGCTGACGGAAAGATCGTTGCCGTCGGCACGACGGATGAAGTCGCGAAGCATGAACTGGCACGTAAGGCCGAAGAAATCGACTGCTCCCACAATGTGGTACTGCCGGGCTTCGGTGACTCCCACACGCATCCCGTCTTCACGGCGCCGCGCCTGATTGACTTCGAGCAGCGCATCGCGGGCGCCTCGTATGAGGAAATCGCCGAGGCGCGAGGTGGGATTCGCGCCAGCCTCAAAGGCGTCCGGGACTCGTCGAGGGAGAAGCTCGCCGAGTATGTACGAAAGGCGCTGGATGAAATGGCCGCGCAGGGGACGACAACCGTTGAAGCAAAGTCCGGCTACGGCCTGAGCTTCGCCGCAGAGATGAAGTCGCTGGAGGCGATACGCGAAGCAGCGCACCGTTGGGCGGGCACCGTCGTCCCGACGCTGCTGGGAGCGCACGTCGTCCCGCCCGAGCACCGCGACAATCCCGAGGAATACGTCCGCATCATCTGCGAGGACATGATTCCCACCGCCGCGAAGCTGAAGCTGGCAGCATTCGTTGACGTCTTCTGCGAGCGCGGGGCTTTCACCATGGAGCAATCGCAACGCATCCTGCGCGCGGCCGTCGAGCACAACCTCGGCGTGCGTGCGCACGTCTGCCAACTCACGCCAGAGAAACTCGCCCCGCTGCTGGAGTTTCATCCCGCCTCGCTCGACCACATGGACTTCGTCAGCGACGAAGACATCGCTGCGCTGGCAAAGCTCGACACTGTGGCCACGTTGCTTCCCGCCGCCAACTACTTCCTCGGCCTCGCCGACTTTCCGCCCGCGCGCAAGCTCATCGACGCCGGCGTCCCGGTCACGCTGGCCACCGACTACAACCCCGGCACGTCGCCGACACCGTCCATGCCGTTCGTGCTGTCGGTTGCCTGCACGCACATGAGGATGTCGCCCGCCGAAGCCATCGTCGCCGCCACCTATAACGGCGCCTGCGCGCTACGCCTGCAAGGCAGGAAGGGTAGCCTTGAGCCCGGCAAAGACGCCGACATTGCCATCTTCGACGCCACTGATTATCGGGAGTTGGCCTACTGGTTTGGAGTGAACCGCTGCCGGCATACATTCCTGAACGGGATGCGTCATTGTACGGAAGCTTGAAGGGTCGCCCGACAAATCCAGTCGCTCACGCATTTTTCTGCCAATCGTCTAAGATATCTGTAACACTGCGGAACTATGTCCGCGCTCCGCGCGTACCTCCTTTCATTGCCGGTGGGTCATCTTCAGTTTTTCGAGAGTGTGATATGAAACGAATCCTGCTTGTGTTTGCTGCGGGTCTTCTGGCCTGCGGCGCTGCGGTTGCGCAGCGTCTTCCCGGAGGCGCAAATCCCAGTCACTACGCGCTCAGCGTCAACATGAATTTTCCCAACAACACCTACGACGGTGACGAGACGATCGATCTCACTCTCACCAAGCCCAGCAATACGATCACCTTGAACGCCGTGGAAATCGATTTCCACGAGGTGACGGTCACTGCAGGCGGCCAGAAGCAAACCGCCAAGGTCTCCAGCGGCGAGAAGAACGAGATGGCGACCTTCACGGTGGACAAGCAGCTTCCAGCGGGAGCCGCGACCGTACACATCAAGTACACCGGGCATCTCAACGACAAGTTGCGCGGCTTTTACCTGAGCACTTATAAAGGCCGCAAATATGAGGTGTCGCAGATGGAAGCCACCGACGCGCGCGTTGCCTTCCCCTGCTTCGACGAACCCGACTACAAGGCGACCTTTGACATCACTGCCATCGTGGAGAAGGGTGACACAGCGATCTCCAACAGTCAGATGGTTTCCGATACTCCAGGCCCCGGCGACAAGCACACCATCAAGTTTGCTCCCTCCCCCGAGATGTCGAGCTACCTGGTGGCGCTTACGGTCGGCGACTGGAAGTGCGCCTCTGACGAGGTTGACGGAATCAAGCTGAATGTCTGCACGGTTCCCGGCAAGGAGAACCTCACGCGGTTCTCGCTGGACGCGACCAAAGCGATTCTCCACTACTACAACAACTACTACGCTATGAAGTATCCCCTGCCTAAGTTGGACCAGATCGCCGTACCCGACTTTCAGGCCGGGGCGATGGAGAACTGGGGCGCGATCATTTACCGCGAGGCGGCGTTGCTGATCGACGAGAAGACAGCCTCCGTGGGTTCCAAGCAGGAAGTCGCCGATACCATTGCCCACGAAGTGGCGCACCAGTGGTTCGGCGACCTGGTCACCATGAAATGGTGGGACGACATCTGGCTCAACGAGGGCTTTGCCACGTGGATGACTCCGCACCCGGTCGCGCAATGGAAGCCCGAGTGGATGGAGAACCAGGATGTGGTGGACAACACCATGCGCGCCCTGAGTGGGGATTCGGTGCAGAACACGCGGCCCATTCATCAGGCAGCCGAAACCCGCGGCGAAATTGAAAACCTGTTCGACGGTATTGCCTATGGTAAAACCGCCGCCGTGCTGCACATGCTGGAGGCTTACCTGGGCCACGACAGGTTCCGCGCAGGTGTAAATCTTTACTTGAAGGAGCATGCGTATGGCAATGCGACCGCGTCGGATTTCTGGAATGCCATGGCGCGCAGCTCAAAGCAGCCGATTGATCAGATTATGCCGACCTTCGTTATGCAGCCAGGTGTTCCCTTCGTGGGCGTCGAGGCCAAATGCGAGGGCGGCAGCACCACGCTGAGTTTGTCGCAAAAGCGCTACCTGGAAACCCCCGCCGCCTTCAACGAGCCCAACGACCAGATCTGGCAAATCCCGGTTTGCGCCAAGGGCATCAACGAAACTTCGGCTGGGAAGCAGGAGTGCTTCCTGCTGACGCAGCGGCAGCAGCAGGTCACCTTAAAGGGCTGCTCGAAGGTCGTCTTCCCCGACGCAGGCGCCCTTGGCTACTACCGCTTTGATTACGACGCGGTCGCGTTGCGTCAACTGGGCAGCGCGGTCGAGCACGTGCTCACGCCGGAGGAGCGCATCGCGCTGGTCGGCAACGAATGGGCCCTGATGCGGATTGGAAAACACAGCGTGGGCGACTATCTTGCGCTCGCCGACCAGTTGAAGAACACGCCTGGGTCTGACCTGTTGGAGGACTTCTCGAACCGCCTCAAATTCATCAATGAGCACATCGTGACCGATGCCGACCGCTCTCAGTTCCAGGCCTGGTTGCGCAACGCTTTCTCGCCGATACTGCAGCAACTCGGCTATTCCGCGCGTCCCAGTGACACGCCGGAACAGAAGCAGAAGCGCGCCGTCCTGTTCGGCACTTTGGGCAACGTCGCCCAGGATCCCGCGGTCATCCAGGAGGCGAACACCCTGGTGCAGCAATACATGAAGGACCCGACGTCGGTGGATCCAACCCTGGCGGGCGCCGTGGTTTTCGTGGCAGCCCGACATGGCGACGCCGAACTCTATCAGCAGTACAAGGCGCAGTTGCAGAAGGTGAAGTCACCGCAACAGTACTACCGCTTTTTCTATGGCCTGGCGGAATTTCCGCAGCAGACCCTGGTCAAACAAACGCTTCAGTCCACGCTCACTCCTGAAGTGCGCGGCCAGGACCTGTACATTCTCGTCAACCTGATCAGCAATCCTGCCAGTCAGGACGCGGCGTGGGACTTTGTGCGGCAGAATTTTGACCAGCTCATGAAGAAGACCGGCGGGGGCCTGGGCGGCGTGGGGATATTCCTTTACGGTGCGCAGAGCTTCTGCAGCACGGAAAAAGCCAACGAACTGAAGCAGTTCTTCGACCAGCATCCATTCAGCGGCACCGAGCGCAACCAGAAGGAAACGGTCGAGTCCATCAACGCCTGCGTTGAGTTGGGTGGCCAGCAACAAAGCAAGTTGGCGGCTTGGTTGAAGCAGAGCGGCAACACGACCGCATCCGCCGGTGGAAGCGAAACAACCCTCAGGGCTGTGCGCTGAACTGCCGACCACTACCCCGATCATCAGCGGACCCGGCACGAGCTGGCGAAGTAAACCAACCTTGGCCCCAGGTTACCGCCCAAAACCAGGGCGCGAACCTGGGGCGCTGGGCGTTTCCTTTACTTGTTGCTGCACTTGTCGTCGCGCTCATGCTCCTGCCTCTGCAAGAAGTCCAGGATGTCGCTCCAGACCAGCTTCTGTGCGTTGTCGGCATAGAAGAGGTCCACGTGCCCGAAGTCGAACGCCTGCTTCTCAGGCGGGTAGAAGCTCACGATGTGGTTTGTGATGTCCTTGCTGCCCAGCAGAGAAAGCGTGTAAAGGCCGTAGCTGCCAAATCCACCGCCCGCGCCGACGTAATGGACTGGCAGCTTGATGTCGCCAAGATGCTTGTCGAAAGGCAAGTTGGGATCATCGCCGCAGGTGATGGCGCTCGTATCTGCCGACAACTGGAGTGGTTCGTACGGCGCAGCCCCGATCTCAAAGTTATTCCACTGCGCAACGTTGGTGTAGTTAAGCCCGGCTGGTATGCCAGTGTCCACATTGCCGTCGGGCCAGAAGCCCGCGACGAAGTGGTAGTACGGCGTGAATATGCCTCCCAATTGATACCATGCTGCGCCCGCCGTTAACGAGGCTGTCAAGTTGGTGTATGGATCACCAAACAGCACCGAACTGGTATCGGGAGACTGAACAGCATATTGCCCTAGGCTCTGAACGAATTGTGATGAGAACTCGTAGGTGCCATTTGCGATCTGCTGGTTATCGTAGGCTTCCGACGAACACATGAACGACTGGGAAGCCGGTGAATCGGTTTTGTAGTACAGGTCTGCCGGAATGTAGGCCTTGACCTGCCGTTGGTTGCACTTCTGCTGCGACTCCTGATTGACCAGCCCGTATCCGAGCCAGCCGCCTCGGCTCCAGCCCAGCAGCGTCAATGGCCCGTTATCGCTTCCTGTCTGTGAACGAGCAAGACGCGCGAACGTCAAAGCGGTTTCGATATCGTTGATGTCATGCTGCATGCCCCAGCTCTTCATAAAACGTGAAGTCGTTTTCGCTTGCGGGCACCAGAGTCCAGGCGAAGTCAATGCCCCAAACGTCAACGCGTTGTGAGGCCAGGTAACCCGCAATCGAGTTTCGCGAGATGCCGCCGAAGAACGCCTGGTCAAATGGCCAGAAGTCGCCATGCACCATGAGAACGGCGCTGTCGACTTGATTTCGGATTTCCGTTCCTGTCAACCAGAGTTACCCGGTGAATGCCGATCTGGTCGTACTTGCCGGGGCCGGTGGTCACGAGATAGTAGAACTCGCTTACGTTGCTGCTGAGCCGAGTGATGGTAGTGGGCGGCGGGAGCGACCCAGGCGCCCGAGACGCGGAATGGTTCTGTGCAGCCAGGGACAAGCTGACCAGGGCCGCAAGCACGACGTTTGCCAACAGGGTTCTCGATTTCATGGTTCCTCACCTTCCTTTGCGGCCGATGCCGCTGTTGATGGCGCGAGTATGCATCGAGGCGTCCCGAACGTCGATGCACCCGAGCTAACATCTCTTAGCTAATTTCTTCATGAGCGAAGCAAGTGGCTGCAGTCGAAGCAGTTGCGGGCGTGGCAGCGGTGGCGCAAAAGTGCTTTTGTTGGAGGAGACGCCAATAGTACTATTGCGGCCTAAGGTTGATAGTGGAAGGAACGCAGGCAAGCCGCGCACGTTTCGGAAGTTTCGAAGCTCGACCTGCGCGCCGGCGAGTTGCACGGAAACGGCGAATCCGTTCTGTTGCCAGAGCAGGTCTTCCAGGTTCTACACGTCCTCCTCGACCGCCGGGGCGAACTGGTCACCCGCGACGAGCTGAAGAAAGAAGCTCTGGCCCAACGACACCGTCGTGGAGTTCGAGCACGGAATCAACAACACCATCAAGAGGCTGCGTCGCACGCTTGGGGACTCGGCCGAAGAGCCGCGGTACATCGAGACGATCCCGCGCCGGGGCTATCGGTTGATGGTCCCGGTGGAGTGGATAGCTGCCGCCGACGATTCTTCCAGTGAAATGGAAAACGAGGTCTCGCCTGGCGTGGGCGCTGCGGTGCGGATGCCGCCCGACCAGGGAGCGCTGACCGGCAGAACGGTCTCGCACTATCGCGTGCTGGACATCATCGGCGGGGGCGGCATGGGCGTGGTCTATCGCGCCGAGGACCTCAAGCTGGGCCGTCAAGTCGCGCTGAAGTTTCTGCCCGAGGAGCTGGGCAGCGATCCGCAGGCGCTGGAGCGTTTCAGCCGCGAGGCGCGCGCCGCCTCGTCGCTCGACCATCCCAACATTTGCGCGATCCACGAATTCGGAGAGCACGAAGGCCGTCCCTTCATAGTGATGCAGTTGTTGGAGGGGCATACGCTGCGTGACCGGCTCGGCGGCAAGCGAGGGCCTGCGCTTCCGCTCCAGGAACTGCTGGACATCGGGATTCAGGTCAGCGATGGCCTGCAAGCCGCGCATGAGAAAGGCATCATCCATCGCGACATCAAGCCGGCCAACATTTTTCTCACCAACAAGGGCGTGGTCAAGATTCTCGACTTCGGATTGGCCAAGCTGCTGGCGAATGAGGAGATCGTCGAAAACGCCCACCCAAGCAAAATCGGCTTGGGTGGGGCACCCGCGCTGGGGAATGAAAGGGCGGCGGGGACACCCCTTGAGTTGTCATCCCGAGCGGAGCCGCCCGCATTGGGCGGCAGAGTCGAGGGACCTGCAGTTGTTGGGGCTCTCGAAAACGCAGATCCTTCGACTCCGTGCCCGCCCGGCCGCAAGAATGCGGCCGGAAAAGCAGGCGGGCACTCCGCTCAGGATGACAGCGGAAAAGTTGCCGACGCCACTCTGACCCGCACCGGTGCCGCGATGTGCACCGCGGGCTACATGTCGCCCGAGCAGGTGCGCGGCGAGAAGCTGGATGCGCGCACAGATCTGTTCTCCTTCGGTCTCGTCCTCTACGAGATGGCCACAGGCCAGCGTGCCTTCACCGGCGAGACGGCAGCGGTAGTTCACGACGTCATCCTGAACAACTCTCCGGTTCCTGTGCGGAAGCTGAACTCTACACTTCCGGCGAAGCTCTTCACCACGATTGACAAGGCGCTGGAGAAGGACCGTGAGCGCCGCTACCAGAGCGCGGCAGAGATGCGCGAAGATCTGGAACAATTAAACGCAAAACGGTCGCTGTACGTGCCTGCGAGATGGAGATGGTATGCGGCCGGCGCTCTGCTCATTGCAATAGTGGTGGTAGGCGCGCTCTACAGTCTCTCGCGAAGGAAAATCAAGCTAACGGACAAAGACACCATCGTTCTGTCTCATTTTGTGAACGTCACAGGCGATCCCGTGATCGAGGACGCGCTGGACTGGCCACTAAACCGGGAATTACAAGAGTCACCATACTTAGCCGTGCTTTACCCCAGTAAGGTACTTGACACCTTAAGGCTGTTGAAAATTTCCAGTGTGTCCTACATGTACGGTGGTGCTAAGTTGACTCCCGAGCTAGCGCGGGAGGTCTGTCTGCGGAGCGATAGCAGGGCCTTCGTGACGGCATCCATTGCCAGCGCAGGCAACTACTACCAGATTGCGCTAAATGCCCTTGACTGTCATTCCGGCAGAGTCTTGGCAAAGGTCGAGATGGAAACGAATGCCCGGAACCAGATTGTCAAAACCCTTGGAACAGCAGGCCATCAACTACGGCGCGACCTGGGCGAGCCTGAAGACTCTTTAAGAAGATTCAACACACCTTTGGAAGAGGAGACGAGTTGGTCGCTAGAAGCCTTGCAGGCGTTTAGCCAGGCCTTGCGTCTAAGAGCCGAGCAGGGCGACGCGGCTGCAATTCCTCAATTGAAGCGCACCGTGCAATTGGATCCGAACCTTGCTATGGCTTACTTGAACTTTGCGTTTATTTATTTCGATGAAGCAACGCGTTATGCGACTACGGCTTTTAATCTGCGAGGACGGTTGAGCCAGCGCTCTCGATGGTTCGTCGAGGCAGTATATTACTCCGTCACGGGAGATTTGGAGAAAGCTACTGCGACCTATGTTCAATGGCTGCAGACCTTTCCAGGGGACCCATATCCGCATCAGAACTTTTCCGTCTCCTTGAGTAACTTTGGGCAGAATAACAGAGCTGCCGTGGAAGCTCGTGAGGCGGTGCGCCTTACGCCCAATATCCAGAGCTATAACATCCTTATGATGCCCTTCATTCGTATGAATCGGCTGGAAGAGGCCAGAGCCGTATTTGAGGAAGCAAAGGCCCGCGGGATAGACGACCGTTCTCTACGAATTGATCGCTACGTTGTGGCTTTTTTGCAGCACGACAGCGCGGGGATGCAAGAACAATTGTCTTGGGCCATGGCAAGACCCGAAGCAAAGGAATGGGCGGTTCAGCAGCAGGGTGACACCGCGGCTTACCATGGACGCCTCCGGGCTGCACTTGGATTTTACTCAGCAATGCGCAGCTATTCGCCGAACTCAGCCGCCACATTAGCGAATACTGCGTTGTGGGATGCCGAAACGGGTGACCCTGCTCGGGCCAGGCAAGCTGCCGAGAAAGCATTGGCAGCGGCTCCCACGAGTAGCGTCAGGCGGGTACTGGCGATAGTTTTTGCCCGGGCTGGAGCCGTCAACCAGGCGGAAAAGTTAGTGAAATTGATCGATCAAGAATCCTCGCTGAACACTTTCGTGCAGCAATACGAACTTCCCGCAATTCGGGCGGCAATTGAACTGGAGAAGAACCGGCCTGCGCGAGCTATTGAAATCTTGCAGTCTGCCCTCCCGTACGACTTAGCAATTCCCCAAGATTCCTTCACAAGGCTTTATCCAACGTACGTGCGCGGTCTTGCCTATCTCAAGTTAGGCAAAGGACGCGAAGCCGTTACGGAGTTCCAAAAAATGGTGGACCATACCGGCATTATGGAAGACCACGTGACTGCGCCGCTATCACATCTGCAACTCGGGCGTGCGCAGGTGATGATGGGCGATAAGGCAGCCGCGCGCAAGTCGTATCAGGATTTCCTCACCCTCTGGAAAGACGCCGATCCCGACATCCCCATCTACCAGCAAGCCAAAGCCGAGTACGCCAAGCTGAAATAGCCTTGATAATCAGTCCCGCCCCTGCCCCGGCCACAAAGGTGAGGGACTTACTAGAGCGCTGGAAATAGATAGCTTGCCAGCATCCGCTTCATCTCGGTGATCACGCGGTCGCGATCTGCGCGCGTGGGCTGTTCGTAGGCGTAGGCGATCAGCCGTTCCCCGGCTTCGCTCACGATACGCAGCATCAGGTCGAGCTCCGGTGTGTTAGGAATACCCAGTCGTTCCAGCATGAAATTCTTTAGCAACGCGGGGAGCCCAATATTGGGCGATGCCTGGCGTTCCTTGGTTGAGGCGCTGATGTAGCGGCCAAAGGAAATCGTGCGGAAGTCGGGATGCGCGTCGAGGTAGACAACGTACGCATCTACTACGCTGTCCAGGACCCTCGCCGGATCGAACGTCTCCAGGTTGGCGAACTCGCGCTCGATCGTTTTCATCACCGTGTCTTCGAGCGAGGCGCGGAATTGCTCGACGTGGCGTACGGCAATCGCGTCAATAATGGTTTGCTTGTCAGGAAAGAAGCGATATAGCGCCCCGATCGACAGCCCTGCCTCGGCGGCTATCCGCGTCGTAGTGACGTCCTCCAGCGGCACCTGCTCCAGCAGGGAACTGGCGGCGTCGAGGACACGCTGCACAGTCTGCTGGCTGCGGCCCTGGACGGGGACGCGTCGAGGCGAAAGTGCAACTTCACTCTCAACCTGGGATGCATCCAGCTGATTCTTAAGGGTCATCTCTATCCAGCGCTTTGCTTGGATTCTGCCTACTCATTGACATAATCCCACAAATCCTGTAAAAACGAAAGAGAGTTCGCGTTTTTGTTCCAAGGGCGACAGCCAAAGTTTGATCAACATAGGGGTCCTTCGACTCCTCGCTCCGCTCGTCGCTCAGGATGACAAACGAACTCACACGAGGTGTTTCGCCGCATGGCTGTTCCGGTTTCCCAAATGTGGACGGTCGCCACCTACGTCCTGAAACAGAAGATCAAGGGCCGCAAGCGCTACCCGTTGGTGTTGATGCTGGAGCCGCTTTTCCGCTGCAACCTGGCCTGCGCCGGGTGCGGCAAAATTCAGTACCCCGCGCACGTGCTCAAGCAGAACCTTTCACCCGAGGAGTGCTTTCGGGCGGTGGACGAATGCGGCGCGCCCATGGTTTCCATTCCCGGCGGCGAGCCGCTGATGCACCCGCAGATCGCAGAGATTGTCGAAGGCTTGGTGGCGCGCAAGAAGTACATCTACCTTTGCACCAATGCCCTCCTGCTCAAAGAAAAGATCGACCTGTTCACCCCGAGCAAGTATCTGACGTTCTCCGTCCACATGGACGGCCAGCGTGAGCATCACGACTTTTCCGTCTGCCGCGAAGGCGGATACGACATCGCTATGGACGGCATGAAGGAAGGGCTGCGGCGCGGCTTCCGCGTGACCACCAACACCACGCTCTTCGACGGCGCCGACCCCAACAGCGTGCGCGCTTTCTTCGACGAGATGATGGATCTCGGCGTCGAGGGCATGATGCTCTCGCCCGGCTACTCGTATGACAAAGCGCCTGACCAGAAACACTTCCTCGGACGCGCCCGCACACGACGGTTGTTCCGCGCCATCCTGGCGAACCGCAAACAGAAGTGGGTCTTCAACCAGTCGCCGCTGTTCCTGGAGTTCCTCATGGGCAAGCGCGACTATCCGTGCACGGCATGGGGTATGCCGACCTTCAACCTCTTCGGCTGGCAAAAGCCGTGCTACCTGTTGCAGGACGGCCACGCCGACACCTTCGACGAGCTGATGCGCGAAACGGAGTGGGAGAAGTACGGCACCGAGTCGGGCAATCCGAAGTGCGCCAACTGTATGGTGCACAGCGGATATGAAGCGTCGGCCGTGCATGACACCTTTGGCTCACTACGCGGATTCCTCGGCACGGTTCGCGCCACGTTCTCGACGAAGTACAAGGATGACGAAGCGCTCGCCATGCTGAACGAAACCGTGCATCCGGTGCATGCCTACGATCCGCTGGTGCAGATCGAGGATGCCGAACTCAGGGAATCTAACGCTTAAAGAAGTAGTATTCACCACGGAGACGCTGAGATCACGGAGGAAATTCATTCGGTCTGATCTCTGTGTTCTCCGTGGTGAATAAGAATCTTTGGATTGGCGAACAGCCAAGAGCGAAAGGCGAAAGGCGAAATCATGAGCGAACCGCAGCGTAACTTGACAGTCGATGCCTTGGAAGTGGTCGAAGGCCGCGACCGCGACCAGATCGAAGGCTGGATACCCGAGCTGGCCACCGAAGCCGAACTCCGCGACGCGCTGGAGCAAGCCTTCGACTACCGCGGCGACGTGACCATCACGCGCAAAGATGGCTCGCGGGTGGAAGGCTACATCTTCGACCGGCGCAACGTCCCCACGCTCGACGCTTCCGTCGTGCGCCTGATCCTGCAGAATTCCGCGCAGAGGATCTCCATTTCTTATTCCGACATCGCCGCCTTGGCCTTCACCGGGCGCGACACGGCTGCCGGCAAGAGCTGGGAAGCCTGGGTCCGCAAGTACTGGGAGAAGAAAGCCGCCGGCGAAAAGGGAATTGCGCTGGAACCGGAGAAGCTGGAGTAGCATTGCGGCAAAAGTCGCGCGGGTCCTCAAGCTTCGAATCTCTCTGCTCTTGATCGGCAGGAGATTTCATGACTGCCCTCACCAGGCACCAAATCGTTGTTGCCGGCCTACTGGTTGTAGCGCTGCTTGTAGAACTCGATCTGTTGGTGGAGCTGCTCCGGCGTCAAGCCCTGCGTCCACTTGTGATAATCGCTCTTCATTACGTCGGTGGTCACGCCCGGCATCAGGTGCTCCGCTTCGGGGATGAATTCGTTGTAGAAGGTCTTCGACACCTCATAGAAGCCGTGCCATTGCGTGTAGTCCGGTCCCATCATGGCCGTGCCCATGCGTGCACGCCGGCCCTGGTGGTGCCATAGTTCGTAGTAGGTCCATTCGATCTTTTCGTCGAAGGGGGTCTTGGTGAGCTTGCCACTGGCGTAAAGCTTCTCCATGATGCCCTTGGCCGGCTTGGCAAACTTCTCGTTGTAGAGCTCCACCGTGGCGTCGTACTGCTTGTAGAAATTGTCCACCCATCCGGTGGCATGGCAGTTGGCGCAGACGTTCTGCATGGCGGCGCGGCGCTGCTGCCAATTTTCCAGCTTGAAGCTCACCACCGGGCGCAGCGTCCAGCTGATGCGGTCGCCGACGTCGTGTGTGACCTTCTGATCGCTGGTGGCGCTCATGTGACAGGTGGCGCAGGTGGGCGCGGCGGAGTAGTCCTTGCCAACCACCCAGCTCTTCGAGTCCAGGTTCATCTGGGCGATGTTGGCGCGGAACTGGATGCCGTGCTTGGACTCGGCGTAGATCTCGGCCTGCGGATGATCGGGGCCGAGGTGACACTTGCCACAGTTCTCCGGCTGGCGAGCTACTGCCGAGCTGAAGGAATGCCGCCCGTGGCAGGCGGCGCAGGATCCCTTGCTGCCGTCGGGTTGATGCGCCCAATCCCGCTGTTCGGCCAGGTAGCGAAGTCGAACTTGCCCTCGCTGACGTACTTGACGGTGCTGCCGTGGCACTGGCGGCAGCCGTTCATGGCGGCGGGCCCGCCCTCCACAACTTCGCCCAGCACATTGTCCAGCGACCCGATGAAGTGTGCCGCATCGGCGTGGCGACTCTTTTCGAACTGGTCGGTCTCAGACTTGTGGCAGCGTGCGCAATAGTAAGGAGTCACGATCACGGCGATCTTCAGGCCATAGTGCTCAAACGCAGCGGGGTCGCCCGGGTTCGCCTTGTGGCAGGAGTAGCAATCCACGCCCGCCTTGGCATGGGCGCTTCCGCGCCACTGCTCCACCGCTCCGGGAGTGCTGCTGTGACACTCCAGGCATTGTTGCCCCTCTTTGGAGATTGTGGGAACTGACTGTGAAAAGCTGCCAATGCAGAAGAGTACGACCAAGGCACAAATCCAGAAGTAGCGCATTTCGGCCTCCTCCATTGTGAGACATTGCCGCGCACCTGCGCAGCGCTCCCCACAAGTATTATGGAGGCGGCTGAGGCTGTCTGTGACATTGGTCTCAGAGGGAGAGATTCCTCTGGCCGACCGGGGGTATCTCGGCTACACTAAATTAACCTCAACGTGTCTGTCCTTCTGGGGTAGGGGCCAGGCCAACCAATGCAACGCACTGTCGTGACGACCGTCCACAGCGGAAGGGACATACCGCAATTACCCGCCTTACGGGTGCTGACAGCGCTTCGCCTGGTTCTTGCGCTCGCCCTGACGGTGCACCTGCTCGGCCCGAGAAGTAGCGCACAACAACAAGATCAGTCTGGCTCCATGCCGGATGCGCCCTCCGTCACAAAAGCGCAGTCCACGCCGCAAGGCAACAATCCGATGCAAAGCAGCGCTCAATTTGTCAGCCTCCTGCAGCGAGAATCGATTGTGTTCCCTAATCTCGCCACGAGCACCGCCCCCCTCTCTCCGGAGCAGAAATTCAAGCTCAGCGTAAACAATAGCGTTTCTCTCAGCGCCTTTGTCGCGGCCAACTTGAGCGCTGGTGTAACCCAGGTGTACGACCAACCAGCCGCCTACGGCGAGGGCATTGGGGGTTACGGCAAACGCCTGGGAGCGGCGATGGCCCGAAGATCCTCCTCGCAGCTTCTGGGGACCTTCCTCCTGGCTTCCGCGCTGCACCAGGATCCCCGCTTCTTTGTGCGCAACGACCTCGGCTTAGGCGGCTCCATCAAGTACGCCATACGCCGCGTCTTCATCACCCGCGGCGATTCCGGCGATCAGGAATTCAACTGGTCGGGCCTGCTCGGCATGATGGGGTCAGAAGGCCTGGCCAACGTGTATTACCCCGATAACTATCGGACCGCCGGAAACACCTTCAGCCGCTTTGGCTACGACATGCTAGGGAACGCGGGTGGCAATCTCCTGCGTCAGTACTGGCCCCGCATCAATCGCAAGCTGAAACTGGTGCCACACCAACCGGCGCCTGCAACGTCGAACCATCCGTAGTCCAACACGACCAGAGGATGGTGGGCCAGCATCGCTCGCTGCGGCTGGTTCCTCTGCAATCCAGGCGCCGAGAAAGGCATGGCTGCGCTCACTCTGCGCCTCACCATCTGGATAGTCCTGACTATCCGATCCGATAGTGTGCGGCAAGGAAAAATCTTCCAGCAAACCTGCGGTGCAGGATGGGGTGCTACTTAGCGCGTTGAAAGCACAAGCCACTGGGACAGTTCTCTCGGGTGGAGGTGTCGCTGCAGTTATTGGCCAAGTACTTGCAACAGTGTCATCAAGTGGTCGAAAGCCCTGGGACTAAAACAACAGTTCGGAGAGGAGAAGTCATATTCCGCACAAACTATGGAAGCCAGGTTCGGGCGCGTGACAGCTTCTGAACTCGCTGCGGCCAGAGTCTCAAGGCAAGCAGCGCGCAGAAAGCAAGCGCCCAGCCAGCATTTGATTGACAGGCGACGGTGGTCAGAGGATAATCGCCCCCATCTAGGGACTCCAGGGGCGAATCACCAGTTTGTCGCAGCATTAGAGAATCGTCGGCCTTGGCACTCTCAGTCAAGAGTGCGGTTCGGCGACCAGTCAACCCAGCAGCATAGCGCCATCAAGAGCGCATAAGAAAGAATCTATGCTCCGGGCTCTCGTAGCTTCGAATCCGGCGGAAAATCTTCTTCTGCGCTCGCTACCGCCAGCGGAGCGTGAGCGTCTGCTACCTCACTTGCAGCCGGTGGCCTTCTCGCTGGGCCAGGTCCTTTACGAACCGGGCGAACGCATCGAGTATTGCTACTTTCCAACCAACTCTGTGGTTTCGCTGCTGTACACGATGCAAGACGGCTCGACCGCAGAGATGGGCCTGGTGGGAAATGAAGGTGTCCTCGGTGTCGCTCTCTTTCTGGGAGGGGAATCCACTTGCAGCAGAGCTCTCGTCCCAGTAGCCGGGAATGCATTCAGGTTGCCGGCGAAAATGTTGCGGGAAGAATTCGCCCATCCTGGGCTGCTTCAAGGTCTGCTCTTACGTTACACGCAGGCACTCATCACGCAAATTTCACAAACCGCGGTGTGTAATCGCCTGCATTCCGTGGAGCAGCGGCTCTGCCGTTGGCTGCTCCTGTGTCACGACCGCAAGAATCGTTCGGAGCTGCTCATGACCCAGGAGCTCATCGCTAACATGCTCGGCGGTCGCCGTGAGAGCGTGACCGTAGCCGCAGGACACCTGCAAGACGCCGGCCTGATCCATTACTGCCGTGGTCGCATCAGCATACTGGACCGCGATGGGCTCGAGTCGAGCGTGTGTGAGTGCTACCGCATTGTGGAAGACGAATTCGACCGCTTATTCGGCGGGAAACGAAAACCCCAGTTCAGCCAGCCCGGGGCAGCGTTCGAAGAAGTCGGCTGATCAGGGCCCTTAGCTGATCAAAATTGTCAGGCCGCGTCATGTAAACGTTCTGCCCGGCTGCCACTTCAGCACCCTCATTCAGGCCTGTGATGCAGAAGACCACGACCGGAACTGTTTCCCCCAGTCCAGTGCGCTCGCGAATTCGCCTGGCGACTGACAGTACCTGAATAGCAGCAAGACCCAGACAGATGAGAATCAAGTCAGGTCGGTGAAGGCCAGCCTTCAGGACCGCTTCCTCCTCGTTTCTGGCTGTACTTACCATATAGCCGCTGGTCGTGAGCAATCTTTCTATCCCACGGCGCGTCTCTTCCACATCCTCAATCACAAGGATGACCAAACGACGCTCCCGATCAGATGTCACGGTTTGCCCTACAAGTGAACGTCCTTGTCCTAACAGAGCTGAGTTCGGTTGTCTGTGCGCTGAGCCACAAAGCGATGTTGTCTTCCCGAACAGAGAAGTCTTGGCTTTGGGTTCTCGAATCGGACGTCCGCTTATGCACAAAGCTTTCCAGTGATGCCAATCAGGAAGCATTGAAACGGTGCTCGAGACTCGAGCACACATGGCGCGTTAGTGCCGGGAGCAATCCTTCACGCATTACGTCCCAGTGAATTCTTGCGCTATGTGCGTTACCGCACCGACGACTGGTTTGTCAGGTGGCATAAAGAAACGACAACAAGAATGCGCATCACAGGACACTGATCGACGCGCGGACATAACATTCGGGGAGTTTTGAGTTATCACTGCCAGGAGCGTCAGGGCTAGTTGGAGCGATGCCGAAGGGATCAGGTCATGCAGCCACCGTCGCGATGCGAAAGGAGTGGGGAATGTCATGTTGCGGCCACAGAAGAGCACAAGCGGCGGGAACAATGCCGAATGTGTTGTCTGGAGCGAATCCAAGGCGAGCTGTTTCCCTGCCGGTTCGCACGGCGCTTTTTGAGTATGTGGGTACGACAGCAATGACTGTCGTGGGTCCAATCACGGGCAAACGATATGTTTTCCATGCCGACGGGGCCCGACTCGCTGTGGATGTGCGCGATGCGCAATACGTTCGGCAGGTGCCAATGCTCCGGGAGGTTCGAAATTCCTGAAGGCTTTTCCACCTACAACCGGAATGCGACGGCAAAATGCGCGCGTTCCCCAATTTCCAAATTCATGATCGGAGACCATTACAGTGAGCGACCAAACGACAAAGTTCGCGGATGTATTACGTTTTCTGAACCAGGCTGATTCCGCTGAGGACATCGCCAAAAATATTCAAATTCCGGGAGAGCCTGACGCAGGGCGGAAGATTGCTGACGCGATTATGGCTCAAAAAGCAGCCGTTGGTGGAATGCTACGGGCGGACCAGGATCTCACCTCCCTCTCGTCAGTGGGCCCGGAACGACTGGCCCTGGTTGCAGCGGCGATAGGCAAGCTGCAACCGGGCGTCGAGAAGGTGGAGACTGAACGGTCCAATTTCCGCTCGCTGATCCTACAGAACCCCAACTACTTCGGAAATATCGAGAAGAGTTCCTTCAAACCTGTCAAGAAGCTGCAGGGCGACACTTCCTATGAGGAGTTGGCATGCGTGGGACTCAATCCTCCCTTTGACCGGCTGGAAGGAGTGATCAGGGTCAAGAAAACGGCTGGGTATGCCGGAGATATTTGCACCTCTGGATCGACGGAGTACGTTCGCTTTTACGTGGACCTGCATGGCAACGGGATCTACCACGATGTCGGATTGGCCAGCGTAGGTGTCCATGACATTCCCGGCCCGAAGCCTTTGTGTTACGCCGTGTGGCTCGATTTCAGCTCCATCAGAAAGTTCTGCACCATCGAGAACATATTGAAGGTTCGGGCCATTCTCTCGTGGAATGCTCCGCCCCCGGCCAACACTCCGAACTTCGTTCCCGTGTGGGGCAATCGAGTTGACGTGCAGGTCCAGATCCAGCCCGCCTACTTCTTCCTGTTCGGCGACCTGGTGAAAGAGATAGACCTTGCAAAAATCAACATTCCCGACCCGATTGGACCCGTGATCCACTCCCTCGATCCCGCGACTAAACTGGTCGCGGCTCCTCCCCAGCCTGTCACCCTTGCTCAGAAGAAGGAGATCTACAAGAAGACCGACGTGCCGATCCACCGGTTTGCGTTTTCGCAAACGTACCCGCTTCTGTTCGAAGAGGCCGTTGTCCCGGATGCTTTCCTGGCGGGTGACAAGAGTGCGCTCCAAGAGGTGGGTCTCAGCGCTCAAGAAGTTTCGGACCTCGTCAGCAAGTTTCAGTTAAAAACCGACGGCGATACCAGTTTTGAAGAGTTGAATTGCGTTGGTCTTCGGCCTGCGAAGGACGTGTTGGAGGCCGTGCTGACGGTCAAGAAGCAGAACGGGTACTCCGGCTCGTTGTGCGGCAACGGCTCCACCGAATACGTTGCCTTTTGGATGGACTTTGGCGACGGAGCGGGATTCAAGTACGTCGGGACAACTACCGTAACTGTCCACGACCTGAAAACCATCCCCGCTAACGGCGTCAAATACGCTGTCTCACTGAAGGCGAACCTGTCCAAATGGCGCGTTCCTTGTGAGGTCGGCGCACGAGTTGCGCGCCTGAGGGCCATTCTGTCGTGGGAGACTCCACCGCCTCCCAACAATCCCAATTACGTGCCAGTCTGGGGCAACCGCGAAGAGTGCCGGGTTCAGCTCCGACCTGGACAGGAGGCCGGCCACGTTCCGCTGATACTAACCGTCGGAGATGTGCCGACCAACCGCATCGACCAGACCACCGGGCTGGCAACCGGCGGGATGGAAATCGCCAATTTCACCCTCAACCAATCTCCATTCGGTGGAACGATTACCATCACGGGTGACATTGGGAATCCGCCCGATGTTTTTGCTGGGAAACTTCCTTTCAAGTACAAGATCGAAGTCAGCCGCGACGGCGTCAATGACTTCCATCCTTTGACGAATACAATCACCGTTTCCACCGAGGAAAGGCTTAACGGTAACCCGATCTTCTGCGGATTCTTTGAGACGATCTGCGACGCGACGCTCACCGCTGTCGACGACGGTGACGGATTGGGCGACGGATGGTACACCTACTTGGAGAGTCCTACAGGGGTGCACACCCGGACTCTGGTGGATGAGGTCTTGGGTCGTTGGCCCACCAACAGCGCCATGGAAGGGATGTGGAAGATACGCCTCACCGCCAAAGATCCCAACACCATCGACATCAACACCATGAAACCCAAGGTCTACCCAGGGTTTGCGGAGGTGAAGGTATGGATTGACAACACGGCGGCCACCGCTCATTTGCACATCACGAATGCGGTGTTCAATGGCAACCCAATTCAGTCCGCCGTCGACTGCGGCAAATTCCCTGTTGGCACCATACTCAGTGGACCGTATTCCGTGCACGATGCCGGGAGCGCGCCAAATGACCTTGATCCAACGTTCCAGCACTTCGGAGGTCTCACCTTTACGGTGTTGCCTACGGCCCCTGCGCACGGCGCCGCGGTGAGTCCGTCCAGCCGTGCGTTCCCTGTGGTACCGACGATCGGGGAAGACGGTACCTGGACCCTTGACACCCATGGCATGGACGCCTGCGGCTACGTAATCGAGCTGGTGGCCTGTGACCGTACCAACTACGATAGTCGAGGTAACCCGCTCTGCTCACGGGACGAAGTCGGGTTCTGTCTCGAGACACCACCCGTGGTTGGATAACCAAACCCGTGGCCGCCGATAGCCGAATGGTGGAGTTGAGCTTTTGGATGCGTTTTGCCTTAGCCGTCCTCGCAACCTGGCGGGTAACCCACCTGCTGGCCAGCGAGGACGGTCCAGCCGACATCATCGTTCGATTTCGAGAGTTGCTGGGCCGGAGCGTGGCAGGGAAGTTGATGGACTGCTTCAACTGTCTAAGCCTGTGGATCGCAGCTCCTGCCGCGCTTTTTGTTTCGCGTAGACCGCTGGAGGGGGTATTCAGTTGGCTGGCGGTGTCCGGCGCGGCGTGCTTGCTGGAACGGTCGGTGCATGAGCCAGTGATTATTCAACCTCTCTCGCAACCGGCGGAAGGAGACACCGACAATGTGTTGCGGTCAGAAGCGCTCCGAGATGCGGAACATTCAGGGGCAGGGGACGACGCGGACCGTCCCACAATCCACGTCCAGCAATAGCTGGGCTCAGGCTGTCCACCAACGTCCGACACCGTCGGCAATGCGGACAGCTTCGCCACACCCGCACGTCAACGCGCAAACTCGAAGTGTACAGTCTCAGCCCCCGGTGTCGACCGCGACGCCTCACTCGCCCGTAACCATTCGCTATTCAGAGAACTCTCCCGTTCGAGTCCACGGTCCCATTACCGGCCGTCATTACGAGTTCTCCGGTTCGCGACCGGTTCAAGCCGTCGATGTTCGAGACGCCCCTGCCCTGCTACGTACACGTTTCTTCCGCCACGCCTGACGGAGGGAGATAAACACGATTCGCCGCAGTATATTAACCGGGCCACCTGCGACGATCAAAAGCCACGGTCCATTCGAAAGGAAGGTAGTGATATGGCTGACAAAGCAGTGACCGTTGAACAAGTCGTTCCATGCTGTCCTGCGCTGGAACCTTGCGATACGTGCGACCAACTCGATTTTCGTTATCGCTTCCCATTCCGCCCGGTCGTCACCGCCGGTGATCGGCGCCAAGTGGTGCCCGTCGAGGTAACGCTGTATTTCCGGTTGACGCGATGCGCCGGCCCGCTGTCGCTGGGAGACCTCCTTTACAGCAACACGCTGATGCCGGGCGAGCAGGTTCGACTGTTCACCAGTGACCGGCACAGCAGGTTTACCTTCGACAGCGAAACCAAGCTTGCCTATCGCCAGGAATCGACCTCCGAGGAGTCTTATTACATGGCCGGCATGGCCTACCAGATGAGTAATCTCAACCTTCTCGACACCACCAACACCAGCTCTTCGTTCAGTCAATCATCGGTGAGTGGTGGCGGTGGGGGCGGGATTGATCTGGGGATCTTCAGCATTGGGGGCTCGGCCGCGGCAAGTTCGTATGACGCCCACTCAACCTCAGCCGCTGCTCATCAGTTGAGCCAGCATGCTGACTCCTCAAGCAAGCAGGTTGAGGTTGGCACCAGGGCCGCGAGTTCGACCTCAGTCGGGGAAGTAGCCACCCGTACTCACCAGCAGGGCGAGTCGGAAGATCAATACGAAGCCTCCACTCGCGTCTTTTCCAACCCCAACCACTGTCATGCGGTCACCTTCTTCTTTTATCGGATCAATAAGTGCCAGACCATTCGCTTTGATCTGATAGGTATAGACCGCCGGGTCGACGACCCCGCCGCCCCCACGGGAGTGCAACTCAATCCGCCCAAGCCCGCAACCGGCGTGGCCGTGCATTCCAGTCTCGTTCTTGCCACCGCCGCCAGCCGCCTGGACGTAGCCAACCGAGCCAAAGCCAGCGTGGCCGTGGAGCAGGGGGATGCGGTCGCCGCCGGAGGTCTGTTTTCCGCTACCCAACTCAAGAGCGTTTCGCAGTTCGTAACGTTGGCTACCATTCCCGTGGACGTCCAGAAGGCAGCTCTTGCCCAGGTTGACAAGGACCTGATGACGGAAGGCTTGCTCGATAAGAACGGCGCCGTCAATCCCGACGCGGTGAAGGCGCTGTCCTGGGAGAAGCAGATCGCGCTGCCCACCCCCGGAGTCCTGGTGAAAGGCTGCCTCGACGAGTGCAACATTTGCGAGCCTGAACTGGAGCGTAAGATTAATCTCGAGCTTGACCGCATGAAGCTCGAGAATGACTTGCTCAAGAAGAAGATCGATTTGCTGGAGAAGTCGCAGGAATATCGCTGCTGCCCCGACGGCGATGAAGAACCGGCACAGCCGTAGCCGTTCTTAAGAGCGGGACGGGCCTCGTGGCCCGTCCGAATAGGGAGAGGTAATCTCACGCAAACCGCAGCGGCGAAAACGCGGTTAGATCGAAGCGAGTTGGCTGACCCGTAATGAGTTGCATCATTAACTGCGCCGTAATCGGCGCCAGTAGGATGCCGTCGCGATAATGTCCGGTGGCGACGTAATATCCGGGCAGCGAGGTTGGGCCCAGGATGGGAAGGCCGTCGGGTGAGCCGGGACGTAAGCCGGCCCAGGCATCGTGCAGCCGCATCTGGGCAATCTCGGGCACAACCTTCGCCGCAGCCTGATGTAGGCGCTGCACCATGTCAGGATCAACGCGCTTGTCGAAGCCCGCTTCTTCGACCGTCGCGCCCAGAACAATGCGACCGTCACTACGTGGGATGACGTACACCTCGGGAGTGCGTATGGTGTGCTGGATCAGCGGGCCCGAGCGATGCGCTCCCACTGGGTGCCCCACCCAAGCTCCCTTTGCCGGGGTGGGATAGTTGGGCACGACGCAGACCATCTGTCCTTTCACCGGACGGGTAGGTGCGCCGAAAGGCTTGATCTGGGCAGCCCACGCGCCCGCGCAATTTACGACTGTGCCTGCGGCGTAAAACGATTTCGTCGTTCGCACGCCGGTTGTGCGGCCGCCGAGAATGGCAACTTCGGTTACGGGCGAGCCGGTAGCGAAATCAGCGCCGCGATTCCGCGCAGCTTTTTCCAGTGCGCTACCTAGCTTGCGCGGATCGACGCTACGCTCGGGCAAAGAATATGCGCTTCCGCGGAGCGTTATGAGTGGCTCGATGCGAGCCAGATCAGCGTCATTGAGGGCGCGAGCGCCATCGCACTTCGGCGTTTCGTCCGCCGCGAAGAAGGCGATCGTTCCGGCGTCGCGCAGGTCGGGCGATTCGAAGGCCTCGTCGCGCAGCTCGCGCACAAATTCGGGATACATGCGCGCGCTGGCCGCGATCAGGTCGGCCAGTTCCGGCGGATTGTGCGGATCGCAGTGCGCGATCATGCCTCCAGCAGCATGCGTTGCCTCGCGTGCTGGCTCGCCCTTCTCGACGAGCAGCACGCTCACGCCATCGCGCTTCAAACGCCAGGCCAGCGAGAGTCCAATGACGCCTCCGCCGATAATGACAACGTCCCAAGTCTTCACTAATTGATTGTAGTGGAGGGACTCGCAGGCTCACAGGCACATTGACAGAGCTCTGTTGCTACCCCAGAATTGAATTAGAAAGGAAGTATTGATGTTATTAGACGAACCTGTGAGTAGCCCTCACGAAGAATATCCTGCTCCCGCGTCCTCGGGACGGAGTGGAATTCTGACGTACGTGTTGTTGGCGATTGCTGCGATCTACGTGATCGCATCGCTGTACCTGCTGTACGAAATGCGAAACCGGTTGACTGCCCTTGAGCAGAAGCAACAGACGCTGGAAACTGCCCAGGCCGATCTCAACAATCGCATCCATGCCACCTCCACGGAGTTCAAACAGGCGCTAAGTTCGGAAGTCGGCATGACCAAGCAGGAAATTGCCCAGCGTTCGGCCGAATTGGAACGCCAGCAGAAGGCGTCCGCAGCCAAACTGGCTGCCGCGCAAAGCCAGCAGGGTCAGCAGATCGCAGCCGTCAACACGGAAGTAAGTGGCGTCAAATCCGAAGTCGGCAGTGCCAAGACGGACATTCAGAAGACGCAGACGGATCTGGCCGCCACCAATGCCAAGCTGGAACATGCCATGGGTGACCTTGGCGTGCAGAGTGGGCTGATTGCCCACAACGCCAGCGAACTGGATATGCTGAAGCGCAAGGGTGAGCGTAACTATTACGACTTCACGCTGCAGAAGAACGCGCGCACGCCGGTCTCGACCATCAGCCTGCAACTGAAGAAAGTGGATCCCAAGAAGAGCAAGTTCACGCTGAATGTGATCGCGGACGATCGCACCATCGAGAAGAAAGACCGCACGCTTCTGGAGCCGCTGCAGTTCTACACCGGACGCGACCGCATGCTGTACGAGCTGGTGGTCTTTACGGCCGACAAGAACAGCATCAGCGGTTACTTGAGCACGCCGAAGGGAGCGCCGACGCCGGTGACGCCGTAAAGCATTTTCTTGTGTAATGGGGTAGAGCGCGCCTTCAGGCCCTGATTGCTTGTGAGAAGGGATTTTACGCAAATTAGCGTGGGCAACCGCTGAGCGCAAGGCCCATTGGTGTTTTTCCTCGTCCCATGTCAGCCAGCCCCAGAGTACGCCGAACGCCAACCATTCTGCTGCGTGAAGCAGGACTCGACCCCGATGGATGGTCGAGGGCTATTCGCTTGTTGCGCCCAGGCTACTGCAGGCGACCCCGCTCGGCAGAATGCTCGCTCAGTGCGGAGGTCCTTTCACGCAAAGACCGCGTTGCAAGCTTTCACCGGAGGGGCAAGTAGGGCAAGACGGAACGGAGTTACACCACTTCTCGGGAGGATCACCGCACTGCACAACCGATTGGCCGCTAGGGCATTTAAGTTCACCGGGGCAAAGGCTTCCGGGAAGGAGACATACTTGCTTGGTGCCACACATGACATTACCGCAAGTAGGTCCTAGGTTCGGCCCACTGGTGCTGCTCCCTGCGGGGCAGACCGACGTTGCGCTCGTGGGTATCCAAAGTCCGAATAGATCTAACTTTACGAATACGCCAGATCCCTTATCTGCCACCTTGATCCAGACGAGGTTCGCCGCGATTGAAGCGTCGCATAGCGTCCCCCATGCTGCGGCGCGAGTTGGCATAACTGGCCGGTGCCAAGCGTCACTAAACTCGTTCCGTTGAGCCAGTCGTGGCTGATTGCAAATTCGGCGTACGGCCCGCCCGCGAAAAAGTCGAATCCCACATCCAGAAAGGCGACCGCATTTGTCGGTAAACAGTCCGCCATAGCGGTGCTTGCCAGGCTCAGAGCCAGGAAAGCAACCAGACCCAAGACTTTAAGTGATCCGCGATTGCTCATCGGCATAGCGACCTCGCAGTCGTTACTTAAGCGCAGAGTCCATATGTGGAAATATCTTTTGTGCATTGCTTGTCAGGGCGCTTCTGATTTGCGCTTCGGTGATTGCAGTAGGCAATCCCTTTAGAACATCTGAGAACCCACGCGCAACCATGGCGGTGTCTAGGGCGATCTTTTGCGATCGCATTGCTTTGGCAATGCTCACACCCCTCATGTAGCTGAGAAGCTCTTCATTGTGCGATAACAGGCTCGCCCGGGCGGCCGCATTTGCCTCTGTTGAATACCGGGACGTGAATGAGGATATGTCCTTATCACTGTATTTTTGCTGAGTGTTCGCTTGACCATCCTTGAGGCCCTGCTCAAACGCACCGATTGAAATATTGGTCCGCTGTTGCACAGGCACGGCGCGTGCGGCTGTTACACCGATACTGTAGCTGAGGTCCTCTTCGGCATTGGCGAACCCCCAAACCGGACCCTGCAACGCGAAGAAAAACAGCACTAATAACGCTAGGAGTATTCGCACAAGTAACCTCCCGCTGATGTTGCCCCGTGCACTTAAAAATCCTAACTCACCTACCCAGGGGGCACCCTCATTGCTCGTGTTTGGGTGCTGTCGGAGCATCATGTTCCCGATCCGTTAATATGTCAATAAAATTATTTCTGGCAAGACTTTACCAATCGACTCGTGGCAGCGGTTCAACGCCGGTCTCAAAGCAATCGAACATGTTGCTTCTGCGGATGCGGGCAGTTCGGAAGCTGGGCTTTCCACGTATAGATGTTGACATCAGGCCTTATCGCAACTGACCGAGAAAACGGGAATTCCTCAACTCGACTTACTTCGCCGGCGCGCTCTTCTCCCGCAGAACGATCGGGTTCTGGTCGTAGGGTTCGATCGTCACATTCAGGTCTTTGCGCGCGTCGAACTGCTCCTTTGTGACCGGGAACGAAACCAGCACCGTGCCCTTCTGCTCTGCGCCCGGTGCGATCTTCATCTCCACGACCAGCGGCTGCGTGCTGTGTTCCTTGAGGTCAGGATAAGCCATGAAGTAACGGTCGTAATCGGTCGGTGAAGCTGCGTCGTCGGAGAGGTCCTGGTCGGTTTTCAGACTGGCCTTGATCGACTTGATGTAGAGGGTCTTGCTGCCGACATTGCGCAGCGTGACCTGTAGCAGCACCATGCCGTTGGTCATGTTTGCGGGCTCGCTGAAGTACACGGCGTCGATGCCGCCCTGCGCCACCGGCTTTGCGCGAAAGAGAAATGCGACGACACCCACCACGATGACAACGACGACCAGCGCGATCGCCAGCGGCACCGCCGGAGGCAGCGTGCGCTTCGGGCTGTCGAACTCTTCGGTGATCGGGACGTGCCCGGCGTCGAATTGTGCGTCGCTTGTGCTTTTGCGGGGTTTTTTTGTCGGCCATCAATCCTCCCTCACCTAAGGTTTGCTCACCGCTGGACGCAAGCAGCGGCGGGTCTATCCAGCGAACAGCAGTCGCTATCCGCTGAACTGATGCTTCATCGCCTTGCGAAATTCCTTCTCAGGCAGCGTATTGAGCACATCCTTGGGAGTCAGCCATGCGCGGCGCGCCTGAAGGATGCCGTACTTGATGTTCTCGAAGTGCGATGTGTGATGCGCGTCGGTGTTGATCACGATTTTCACGCCCCGCTCGCGTGCCATGCGCAGATGCACGTCGTTCAGGTCCAGCCGGTCGGGATAGGCGTTCAGCTCCATCGCGACTTTATTCTGTAGCGCGGCCTTGAGTATCGCGTCCATGTCGAACGGATAAGCATCGCGCCGCAACAACAGCCTGCCTGTCGGATGTCCGAGTATCGACACGTTCTTATTGTTCAGCGCGCGCAGCAGGCGGTCTGTCATCTGCTGCGGTTCCTGGTTGAACGCGGAGTGCACGCTGGCCACGACCACATCCATCTGCTCGAGCACCGAGTCGCTCAAGTCGAGCTCGCCATCGGCCAAGATGTCCACTTCGATCCCGGCCATCACGGTGATGCCTTCGATCTGGTCGTTTGCAGCACGAATGCGCGCGATGTGCTGCACGGCGCGTTTGTCATCCAGGCCGTTGGCGAACGCCAGGTTCTTGGAATGGTCCGTGATTGCAATGTACTTATACCCGCGCTCCTTCGCCGCGTCAGCCATCTCTTCAATGGTGCACTTCCCGTCGGTTTCGACGGTGTGCATGTGCACATCGCCACGCAGATCTCCAACAGTGATAAGGTCGGGTAGCTTGTGCTCGGCCGCCGCTTCAATTTCGCCGCAACTTTCGCGTAGCTCTGGAGGAATGGTATCGAGCTTGAGCTTGCCGTAGATATCATCTTCCGTGGCGCCGGCCACGCGCTTGTTATTGTCGAGACGGAACAGCCCATATTCGTTGAGTGTAAAGCCCATCTTCAGTGCGCGCTGGCGCAGCGAGACGTTGTGGTTCTTGGACCCGGTAAAGTACTGCATCGCCGCGCCGTACGATTCCGGAGGCAGCATGCGCACGTCCACCTGCATTCCGCTGCGCAACTTGAAGCTGACCTTATTGTCGCCCTTGGCGAGTACCTCCGAGATGCCGGGGAAGCGCAGAATCTCTTCTGTCAGCTGCGCTCGCAGACCATCGTCCACGCAGCACTTCCCGGTGATGAGCATGTCGAGGTCACCAACGGTCTCACGTCCACGTCGCAGCGAACCGGCGGGTGTGATCCTATCGATGCCTTTGATGTGCTTCAGGTGCTCCGTCAGTTTCTCCGCGGTGCGGTCGGCTTCGTCGATCAGGAAGCGTCCAGTAATGCGGCGATAGTTCTCGATCGCCTTCAGGATTTTCTGCTCACTCTTCTCGCTCAGCCGCGGTAGCTCGCGCAGTTTGCCCTCGCGCGCCAGCTTTTCCACGCCGCCAACATCGCTCACCTGGAATGCGCTCCACAGCAACGCGATGGTCTTGGGACCGAGCCCCTGGATCTTCAGCAACTCCAGCATCGACGGCCGGTACTTCTCCAGCAGCTCCTGATGGACCCCGAGCTTGCCGCCCCGGCACAGCTCCTGGATGTTTGCCGCCATGCCTTTTCCGATACCGGGAATCTCCAGCAGCCTCTTCGGCTCATCGAGCAGGGCAGAGACTTGTTCAGGGGTGCCTTCTAGAGCTTCGGCAGCGCGGCGATAAGAGCGGATACGGAAGGAGTCGTCGCCGTTGATCTCCATAAGATCGGCGGTTTCATAGAAGACGTTAGCGATGGCCTTGTTGTCCACGCGGGTACCTGAGCGGAATTGTAACGTGCGCTGAGCGAAACCGCAGGCACGCCACAACCTCGCACATGTGCCCCAAACAAAAAGCCCCCTCCGCTAGCGGGCTGAGGCTTCCTTGAACTGCAGGGAAGGAGATTTATTGTATCCTCGTCACATTACCTGCTTGCGGGCCTTTCTGACCGTCGACAATCTCGAACTCGACCTGGTCACCTTCCTGCAAGCTCTTGTATCCTTCGTTGTTGATCGCGCTGTAGTGCACGAACACATCCGGATTGCCATCCTCACGTCCGATAAAGCCGAAGCCTTTTGCGTTATTGAACCACTTTACGGTTCCTTTCAGTCTCACGTTCGTCTTCCTCCGGGCGAAGCCCACAGCATCCCATCCCGAGGATGCTGGTCTTGATTTGCGTCAATCAGGTCGGGACCAGGAGCCAATCTCCAGAAAAAACCCTTTCCTTGGCGGATCCGTGGCAGGCAGGAATATGGCCTGTTGAACAGCTTGAGTTCAGTCTGCTACCGGATTGTGGTGTTGTCAAGACAGTATATAGCCGTAATGCCGCATTCTTGGCGGTCGCGGGTCACTTTTACCGCTATGTCGAGGTCATGCTTTTGCTTTTTATAACAGCCGTTTCGTGGTGGTGGCTCGAGATCGGGATTGACGGCGACGGAGAGATTCGGCTAGCCAAAACACTCCCGCAATGGTCTTTCCGTCTTGAATTATGCCCGAGAAGACCATACTGAGAGCTTGCGAAACCGGCAGGAGCTTGCACGTGATGAACTCGTCTTCCTCGGGATGCGACGGGCCGGGCGTTAACCCGCGGGCGAGGTAAATCGTCATGGTCTCGTCCACAAAGCCGGGGCTGGGATAAAAATAGAGGGCCCTCGACCAATGCTTCGCGCGATATCCCGTCTCTTCCAACAGTTCGCGTCTGGCGCCGGAGAGAGGTGCTTCGCCGGGATCGATGCTGCCAGCCGGTAGCTCCCAGAGATACTGTCCAGCGGCGTAGCGATACTGGCGCTCCAGCAGCACGAGGGGCTCCGGGCCTGCGTCGTCCACGGCGAGGATCACGACAGACCCGCCGTGGCGCACCACGTCGCGTTGGACGACTACCCCGTACGGCTCCTTCACGCGATCCGAGGTGACGTGGAAGATGCGGCCTTCAAATACCGTTTTCGACGACAGAAGCTGGATCGTGTTTTTTCTGCGCGATTGCTGGTTTGATCTCGTCTTGCGAGTGACGGGTTTTTTGGATGGCATGCTCTATCACTATAAGGCAGTCGGCACAGGTTGTCGTGAACCACGCACGGACTAAACACAGCGTCTTAAGTAATTGCGCATAATCGCCGCAGGGTAATGTTGCCACTTGCCCACTGTGCGAATTGCGCCTCGACGGAATCGGTGACCTCGCTGACGGAATGATTAACTATGCATCGGCGTACTGTCTCAGTCTGCATCGTTGTGACAGATATTTCGGATAGAGCATGCCTTCAGGTCCGCGTCAGGACCTCGGCCTCGAGTCTTGGAGCACAGCAGGGGCGGCACTGGAAACCTGCGGATGTGTCGTGCCTACGGCACGTGGATTCCTAAGGGAGGTCCTCAACGCCGGCCTGATGGCCCGCCTCCCTTCGAAGCTTCACTAGGCAGCACGCGGGAGACACCATCTGTTACCCATATCTGCTATTCTGCGAGCCGTGCGCAAAAAATCCCTCACAGGTCGCGTTCTGACCGTAAGCATTGTAGGGGCCGGAAACCTTGGCACTGCGCTGGCCTTGACCCTGCCTGGGGCAGGCTGTGAGCTGAGGTTTATTGCCACGTGCAAGAGCAGCAACCAACGCCACGCAAAACCTCTAGCGCGTCGTGTGAATGCCCGTCTGGTCGAGCTTGGCAAAGAGGCGCTCGACACTGATTTGGTGTGGGTCACCGTGCCGGACGACTCCATTGCGCAAGTCGCATCCAGATTGGCGGCCACGCAGGACTGGAAGGGAAGAATCGTCTTTCACTCCAGCGGAGCACTCAACAGCGACGAACTCGTGGTACTTCGCGAAGAAGGCGCGCGGGTTGCGTCTGTGCATCCCATGATGACCTTCGTGCGCGGCTCCGTGCCGAGCATGGCCGGAGTCGCATTCGCTGTCGAAGGCGATCCCGCTGCGACCCGCGCGGCGAGGGAGATCGTCGAGCGGCTCGGAGGGCAAGCATTCCCGATTCGCAAGCAAACCAAGGTCCTGTACCACGCCTTTGGCAGCTTTGCCTCTCCGCTTGTCATCGCACTGATGGCATCGCTGGAGCAAGTGGCATTGGCCGCTGGCGTAAGGAAGCGCGATATCAAGCGGGTCATGCTTCCCCTGCTATTGCAGACGTTACGCAATTATCTGTATCAGGATGCGGCCTCTGCCTTCAGTGGCCCGCTGGCTCGCGGCGATGTTGCCACGGTGCACAAGCACCTTCAGGAACTGGGGGTCGTACCGGAAGCGCGCGAAGTTTACGTTGCGCTAGCGAAGGCGGCGCTGAAGAACTTGCCAGTGAAGAATCAGAAGGCTCTGGCGGGAGTATTGCGGGTGGCCGACTGAAGCGCGTGCAGTGTTTTCCTCACCACCCGGTAAACAAATGCCCCATCTTCTCTTTCTTGGTGCGCAGGTAGGCTTCGGAGTGCTCGTAAGGCTCGACTTCGGCGGAAACGCGCTCCACTACTTTGATTCCGGCGGCCTCGACGGCAGCAACCTTGTCCGGATTGTTGGAGATGAGGCGTACTTCCTTCACGCCTAGCTGCTGCAAGATCTCGGACGGCAGCTTGTACTCACGATAGTCGTTGTCGTAGCCAAGCTCGACGTTGGCCTCAACGGTGTCGAGGCCCTTATCCTGCAATTCGTACGCTTGGAGCTTCGCCATCAGGCCGATGCCGCGGCCCTCCTGCTGCTCGTAGATAAGGACCCCTGCGCCGGCGTCAGCGATCATCGAGAGCGCCAGTTCAAGCTGCTGGCGGCAATCGCAGCGCATGGAGGCGAACACGTCTCCAGTGAGGCACTGCGAGTGAATGCGCACCAGCGGTGGCGAGGAATGAATGTCACCCGTTACCAGGGCAACGGCGCCCTCAGTGGCGGGTTCTGCCTTCTCTTCGCATGCCACGAGGTCGCCACCGTTGGGCGAAACGCGGGCGGGTTCGGAGACGCCCTCAAAGCCGTAGATTCGGAACGGGCCCCAGCGCGTGGGGAAGTTCGCTTCAGCTACTTTCTTCACTGTCAAGGCAGTCACAATTTGATTATAAGCTGCTGCCGCGATGGGCGATGTTCAGTCGTCACAGCTCCGTAGGCCGCAAGGCACAGAAAAAGGGGCGGCCTTTGCGGGCCGCCCATGCTGCAATCGCTTCGTCAAAAGATGTTATCGATGTCCGCCGCCTCCGCCGGAGTGGCCGCCACCGCCGCCGCCGGAGTGCCCGCCACCGCCTCCGCCGTGGTAGCCGCCACCACCCCCGGTCGAATGGTAGCCTCCGCTGTAGCCGCCTGAATAATGAGGAGCGGCGAGTGCGGAGCGGAGTATCCGGAAGAACCGTAGCTACGGCTCATGTACGTCGGACTTGATCCGTAGCTCCGGTTGGAGCCGTAGTACGAGCTCGACGGATACGAACTCCGGCTGCTTCCGGCGTAGGAACCGGTGCCCATCCGGCCTGCAGCGTACGAGGACGAGCCTGTATACGCCGGCGCTGCGTGATAGGTGTAACCAGCGGGTGGCCGTGGCGCCGATCCATAGGATCGGGACGTGCCATTCGAGCCGCCGTTCGAGTTGCCGTGTGAATTGCCTTGCGGAGCTGCGTGCTGTGACGGCGCCGATTGTTGGCGCGACGGAGCCGACTGCGGCTGCGTTGCGCTGGGCGCGTGATACGGATAGTTCGCAGGCGGTCGCGGTACCTGCGAGTTATGCGCTGTCGACGCTCCCGCAGCGCCTTGCGAATTGCCGTTCGTCGTCCCGTGGTTGTTGGCGGTGTTGTTGCCACGAGCGAAGCTGTCGTTGCTCGAGGGTGGCCGAGGCACGTTGTGCGCCGCCGGATTCGACGGGACATTGGCCCGTGCGACCTGATTATTGGCCGCTGCATTGTTGGCCGTTCCTCCAGCGGACGGTGGACGCGGTACGTTGTGCGCCGCGGCATTTTGCTGGTTCGCGTTCGGTGCTGCACCCGGTGCGCGCGTTGCGTTCACATCATTCGGCGTTGCGGAAGCACCGTTCATCCTCGCCATCGCCGGTTGATTTCCACTGAAGCGGGCCGGTCCGGCTGGAGGAGTAGCGTGGGTCACGACGCCGCGGTTTACCGCCGAAGCAGGAGGAACCGCACGCGCTGCTGCGCTACCTCCGAGTACCGATTGCCGGGTCGGCGTCGCGTCGATGTTGTGCAGCGACTGTCCGCTGCCTAGATTGGCCTTGGGTACGGCCATCCCGACCTTGTTGATCGCGGCGCCCGAAGTGAACGCCGACCTGGGGGCCGCGGTCACCGCGCCCGCTATGTTACGGTTGGCCTCCGTTCCCGCAAAGTTGTTGTGATAATAGTTGTTCGTAATATTGGAAATGTTGTTGATGTGCGTATTCGTAACGTTGACGTTATGCAGGTAACCAGCACTCACCCAACCACCGCCGCGATACCAGCCGCCGTGTCCCCATCCACAGTAGCGCGGATAGTACGGTGCGCCCCAGCCTAGCGGGTACCAGCCAAAGCCAACGCCGAACCCAAAGCCCCATCCGCTTCCCCAGCCGAAGCCCAAGCCAAAGCCAGGTCCACCAATCCAGCCGACTAAAGCCGGAGCATAGTAAGGATTCCAGTAACCAAGCGGTCCGGGAGCCCAACCCCAGGCACCGCCCCAATTAACCCAGCGGCCATAGTGGAAAGGAGCAAAGCCCCAGGGCGCATCATCCACCCAGGTCCAGCCCCAGGGAGCGATCCACGCCCAACTGCCATAGCGGTACGGCGCCCATCCCGCAGGCACGGAGGACGGCACCCAGATCGCGCCGTAAGGGGCAACGGTCTGCCACGTTCCATAAGCGTCGAGATCCTGATAGCCAATCACGCCCGGCGAGACGTAGCGCGCGGACAAAGAATTAGCCAACCGCTTGTCCCGTACTTGCGCCCAGTCGTCGAAGCCATCGGGGACGGGCGCGCTTATGGCGGTGTGCTGCAGCGTTTGATCGCTGCGGAAACGGGCCTGCTGGCCGGAGTTGACCCGTACCGCAGGTCCTTTGCCGGTGGCCTCGCCATAGCCGCTGCGAACCGTCACCCAGCTCTCATCTCCATTGGGAAAAACGTCGAAGCGATAAACACCCGTTTTCATCACCGTGAAGGCGAGGTTCGGAGTGTCCACTTCATAGATCTCACCCTTTTCCAGGTGCTTGACCGTGACTTCGAGGGTTCCCTGGTCCAGTTCGACCTGTACCGTGCTGTCACTGACATTGGTCAGCGTCACGCTGGTCTCCGAATTCATGCGGATAAAGCCGTCGCCCACGTTCAGTTCGGCCCGCGAGTTCTTGTCCGTCCACACGCGGTCCGAGCTGGTCAGCGGACGATTCAAGCCGGCGGCGACCCAATCGTTAACGCCGCCCGGCTGCATGGAAACTTCACCTGAAGTGTATTGCAGCCGCGCCACACGTCCGGGAGGATCTTGAGCGTTCTGGCCAGGCGCGTTTTGTCCCGGAGCGTTGTCCCCTGCGTTCGGGTACTGCTGTGGCGGAAGGGATACATTCTCCGGATCTTGTGCCACGGCGCTTCCTGCCGAAATCGCAACCAACAGCAGCGCTGCGAATAACCATTCAAACCGCCACTCTGCTTTCATTTTGAGGCTCCTCTCGCCTCGGACCTGACCTATCCAGAGGCCCAACCAACCGCGGCCCGGGAGAGCACCGCAACTGGTATTACTGTAAACCCCCTAAACGGCGAGGTGTTGCGCACGTCCAAATTGGGCTGTCGCAAGAGCGATTTACATGGAAAGCGCAACCCGGCCTTGATCTATCGGTCTGGGTCGTCCGTCTCCGCACCCTGCTTCCTCTGAAGCCACTCGCGCAGCAGGAAGTATTCGTTTACCGGCCGGTCGTCCTGGAGCGCAGGTGTATTGGGCGAGCGGGCGATCAGCGCAGCCGGTGAAGACGGGTTAGAGAGCATGAGAGCAAACTGCTCGGCTGGCGTCTTCGCTGGCCCCCACTCCATCATGTCGGCTACGGCACTGGCCGGCATCAGAGCCGCCATTTGCTGGGCGCTGCGTTCCGAAATAGGGCTCATGCTGGCGAAATAGTGAAGCCCTTTGATGTAGACCGACCCGTAGACGCGCACATAAGGGAAAACGTCCGTGAGGGCGCGCGCGATTGCGGCCTGATCGACAGCATCACCCTCTGGCGGCAACCACTGCTGAACGATGCCACCCGGACGCAGCCGCTGCTTCGCCAGTTCATAGAAGTCGCGAGAGTAAAGCAGGCTGGAACCGGCTGCCGGCACTGGAGGCGGAGGGTCGATGATGATGGCGTCATACTGCTGCGGCGTTCGCTCCAGGTAGCGCCTGCCATCATCAATAACAACATGCGCCATAGGCGACGCGAGTACATGTTCGCCGTCCGGGTGGTAGTAAGTGAATAGCTTAGGAACACTGGGAACCAGTTCCACAACCGTCACGGGGATGTTCCATGACAGTGCTGAGCGAAATGTGGTTCCCATGCCGAAACAAATGATCAGCACATTGCGCGGCGGTTCGGGCAGGGAAGCCAGGGTCAGGTGCGCCATCATCTTGGTGACCGGAGTGAGCGAGGTCATGCCGACGCCGTTGACGAGGAGCGCTTTTTCCATGCCGGAACCGGTGGCAATGACCGTGGCCGTGCTATCGCGCAAAACCACGTGATCCGGATAGTCTGCCCAATACGCATCGGTGAAAAAGAACAGGGCGAGCGCTGCGGCGAGGAAGCTGCCGGTCATCGCGGTTTGGACGAGCCGACGCGGCTTCCTTATCGTCAGCAGGACTCCCATGGCAAACCATGGCAGCGCGAAGAGCAACATGGACTTTTGCTCACCAAACCAGGGCAACAGGCAGAAGCCGGCCAGCAACGGGCCGAGGATACAGCCTAGTACGTTGACCGCGTAAGCCCGGCCGGCACGGTCGGGATCACCCCGTGACCATCGGTCTACTAGCATCGGCGTCAGAAAGCCGATCACACCTGCGAATGGAGCGACCCCTAGCAGTACGCGTATGTTGCCGCTCAGTTCGATACGGCCATCGGCAGCGAGCAGTGAAAGCAAGGCAAAGAAGGCGAGCGAAACCCAGACCAGCGGGTTCTCGTGTTCGTTGCTTCGGCTCCAGACTCGATACACCCGAGAGCCTAGGAATGTAGCTCCCAGATAGGCAGCCAGGATTCTGGCGAAGGAATAGACGACCGGACCGATGTAGGCAGAAAATAGCCGGATCCAAACCACCTCCATGCCCATGGTAGTGAGGCCGGTGGTGAAAAGAAGAAGCAGGACAGCTGCGCTGCCCTCAACTGGTGACGTCGAAGGACCTTCGACCTGTTCTGGTACCGCCGCCGGTGACGGTTGAGGCGTTGTCACCGTCAGGCCGAACGCGGCAACGAAAATCACGCTATTCAGGACAGCTCCAATGCGCAGCGTAGCGTGAAAGCCGTACAGCTCGATTAGAAAGAGGGGAATGATGGAGCCAACAACGGCCCCGAGGACGTTGGATAGATAAAGGAAGCTGAAGGAGTGACGCGAATCGTAGCCTTGGCCCCTGCGGATCGCGAACATCGCCAAAGGTATGGTAGCCCCCATGCAGGCGCTCCACGGAACCAGAGTCAACGCCACCCAGGCGCCGGAAACAAGGTAATAGGTTCCCGACGAGATCGGAACGCGGTCCGCCATCCGTCCCAGCAGATGATTTCCCCACACCAACTGAAACGGCACGGCCACTGCCGAAGCCGCAATCAGGAGCTCGCAGCACGCATACAGCCGCAGCGGATGAAATCGGATGTGGTCAGCGTGGCGACGCACCAGCGCTCCAGCGATCCAGGAACCAGCACCCAAGCCACCCATGAAAACAGAGAGCACGATCGAGACCAAGGCCGCGGTGACTCCGAACTCCGCCATTGCCAGCCGCAACCAGACCAGCTCGTAGAGGATGCTACAAAACCCGGAGACGAAGAAGAAGCCGAAGAACCAGAACATGCACGCACTATACGAAGCAAGACAGCGACCGTCAACGCGCCCCGCGTTATCCAAGGCCGACAGTCCCGAAGCCGGGGTCCGGAGTGGACGGAAGGTGTGGAAATGGTTCACGCTCCGCCAGAACTGGGGGCCAAGCACGACACGAAGGCCCCATGTAAGACCGCCTCCACTGATCGTCAAGACCAGCTTCTCAAGGAGAGTGGCATAATCCTTCGTTGAATTATTTGACCAGCGACAGCGAGGCATCGATCAAAAAGGCTCGTTTCCCGCGCGACTGGTTCGTTCCTTTGTTCTGACAAGAACGCTTTCCGGAGGGGCCTTTTGACGGCACCGCACGCAGCGATCTGCAGGGGACACTCGTCGTCCCAGCCGCTGTGTTGGAAGCGCCTGCGGTTGTTTGTATAATGAACCAGACAAGGGACCATTAATCCCAACCACTCATTGGATCCCGTTAGCACCCGACGTGGGGCTATAGCTCAGCTGGGAGAGCGCATCGTTCGCAACGATGAGGTCGTCGGTTCGATCCCGACTAGCTCCACCATAGACTCTTCAGAACTTCACGGTCAGGTCATACCGAAGGCGTCACATTTTGCATTCTGGACGCGCTAACGGAGCGGTCCAGGGAGGAGCGAAGTGGGCTGAGTATCATCCGGACAACGCTTGGTCAAGTGCAGCCGTTCAACGGCTGGACCGTGAAACACAGCGAGTGATTTTACGAGGCAGGCTCAGCGCTTTATTTGCTCTGCGTAGCAGGATGAGATTTCGGGGCTCGATATCTCGAACTCCGCCACTTCCGGAGTGTTGGGGTTGTCGGCAACCAGCAGAAGCTGAATTTCGGCGGTAGAGCCGCTCTTTACCTTTAGCTGAGGTTTGAATTCATCATGGCCGGTCACGGTGAACAATCCCAGCGACGGAGTTATGCGCTGGCCACTAGTCCCATCGAGCGCAATTAAAGCCACTCCTCCCCGCAAAGTGTGGACAGTCGCGCTTATGAGGTAGCAAGAGTTCGGCTGCACGCTAATCTTCGGCGACTGCAGGAGGTGGGCGTAGTTGGTGGGATTGGTAGTTACATGGACTCCCGAAGCCGTTTGCTCATATTTAGAAGTTGGAATTTTACTCCATGTCCACGGGTTTGGCAACGGTTTCGTAATTGGTGCTGGCGCAACCTGCGAAACGGTAACACTTGGTGTTCCATTGCCGACGATGTAAACCGGATCGCCGCTCAGCGGAATACTCGAAGGGTCGTACGACACCGGGATTGCCGTAGAGATCCTGCATGTGCAGTCCGCTCATTCCCGAGACGCTGGCACGCGCGGACTCCCTGGTCGTCCACAGGGCACAAACGGTGCCGGCATTTGTGTTTGCCACCACACCGTATACGCCGTCCGGGCAGAGTTCAGCATCTTGGCATCGCTAGCAGTTCCCAAGTTGTAGGTCATGTTTGCGTATGAGGCCACGGAATCCAGCAGGAGCTCCCGGTGAAACGGGTAGAAAAATGGAGAGTGGGCGAAGTAAGGAACCCCGAGCGCCATGGAAAGCAGGTTGACTCGGACGAGAAACTTCGACTGCCCATGGTCATCTACGTCCGGCGCGTTCACTCCTTCTTGTCCTTCCGGTCCGATGAGCCAGTTCGCTTCTGTGCTCCACACCGGCTTGTTGGCTCCGTAGGCATGCTCCAGATTCCGCAGTGCGGCAATGATATCGATATAGTTGAAAGCGCCATCCTTCAGCTCTGGAGGACCGCTTTGGTAAGGGTGCGACTGAGACGATGTCCATCAGATTCAGCAGACCGTTGTCGTACAGTCGCTTGTCGTATGTCAGCCAGTACTCGTTCCCGTCGAACAGCAAACCAGTTTCGCGGCAGACTGTGTCTGCCGGATCGTGTTCATCTCCTCGCGAAGTACTCGGATGTCAGCGGTGGGATCATCCTTGTCCATTACGACGCCGCCATAATACTTCGAATCCACTTCGTTGTAGACGTCCCAGTAGCGAATCTTGCTCTGAAAGTGTTCGACGGCGGCCTGCACAAACCGGTTGAAAGCCGCCATTGTCTCAGGACCTGACGGTGCCGCCCATTTTGGTGCAGTTTCCCCAAGAACTCCTAAAATCTCCATGTTCTGCGCCAGGTACATATTTACAAGCTCATCGATACGCCGCCAGTCGTACTGACCGCGGGTAAACTCGACCACCTCCCACCGCAGAAAGATCCTTGCCCACTTAGCGCCCCAGATGTCCGCAACATCATCTGCGAGGTACGGGATGCCTGCTGACGAGATGTGCACTCCAAAGGTGCTCGACGGCGAATCCTTCGATACGTCCACATGTCTGGCAATGGCGACGTTTAAGGCGCGCTGATACACCTGCTTTCCATTCACGCTGGCGCTTAGTTCCAATCGCGCCGGCCCGAGAACCGAGGGCACCTTCCAGTTCGCATTTCCAATCGCACCCGGGGGGGCCGCATGTAACGCCACCGACACCGTGAGGGATATCGGAGTGCGCCCTTGATTCGGTGACACGGTGATCGTCACCGTGCCGCTTGTGCCGGCCCTGAAAATTCCAACTGGAGCGGTACAGTTTCATCCGGGTAATAGGTACGAAAAGCAACCTGCCGGACGCCAGAGCCGAAATTGGCATATCCACTTCCGGGCACGAGAAGGTGAGAGCTTGTTCGCACTCGATACGGATTTGGAGGAGAAAGCGGCATCTGCCAGGTAAATCGCACCGCCGGCGGCCATCTGATCGACGGCGACTCGTGAACTTCTTGGCCCCGGCGACCGGCAATGCGAACTGTTCGGGCGGCATCGTTACGTCGAGCACGGTATCGTACGCCAACTTGTTATCGAGAGTGAAACGCAATCTGATGCGATTGATGTCAGTTGCTGCGGGATCGCCGACACCCTTTCTTAAGCGCATCGACCCTGTACAGAATCCCGCTGAAAGAAGCTTGCCCCGGCGGAATGTCATATGTGATCCGGCTCTGATAGCTGAGCTTTAGGGCTGGATGAGAACCGCCAGTTGGAAGTTGAACATTGGTCACGACCGGAGTCACATTGTCCCAGGATCCAGGTTGAAGACGTCGGTGGGATGTAGAGTGCTCAGGGGAACATCCGCTGCCAACAACCTGCACTGGCAAAAGAACTGCGGTTGCGACCACCGTAATCCCGAAGGCCCATTTTCTTGGTAACATGACTTGTCTATTGATTTTAGCAACAAACATCATGGGCAAGAATGCCGTCGCTTTAATATTTCAGTAAGCCCGAACTACGATAAGGAAATCGCAGGTACAACGGTTGGTTAAGGTTTGACTCCTTTTGCAACTAGGAAGCCGCCGAGCCAAGGGGCTGCCCAATGCAAGTGGTAACACTGGAACTTGTTGACGGTGATCTTGGCGGGAGCAAAGAGTCGCTTCAAGGTGTAACTCCCATAGAAATCGATATGAACCTTAGCTGTCGAGTTTTCAATGTGGCGCTTGAAGGCAAAACCATGCTTCAAGAAGTAGATTGCTGCGCTTTCCGAAAACCATGAGTAAACGTGTACGTTGAATTTGCCACCAGGGCGAAGGACGCGAAAGATCTCCAGTCGCACCGCCTGCTCGGGTCGAGGAAAACAGCACCGGCGCTGTGCCAGAGTGGATTACCCGTGCCCATAGATCGTACTCGATACTGGAGCTGTCCTCGGACCGTAGCAGAGCCTATATCCCTTAAAGACTGCAAATGTGGGTGCTAAGCGATTGTCGTTCTCGATTATGGACGGTGCCGAAGTACCGCCAAGCAGAAGCCAGACACTGCTGTTATCCAGGCCGAAATGACCATTGCATTCATAAGCTGACGACTTGCCATTGACTAGCCCCCAACTGGTTAAGCCGGAATTGGTTTTTGCCCTTGAGCACGACACCATCTACACCGTCTCGCCTGTTCGCGACACTGTGAAACTATTGTCACCGGCGGGCCGTTGCCTGAGCGGTTACTAAGGATTGATCCCTTTGGCAACCACTTGCATTGGGCAGCCCCTTGGCTCGGCTGGTTCCGGTTGCTTCGTACAGCCAAGGATAATCGTTATATCGCGCTTCTTCCGGCAGATAAAGGGGCGTCTCATTCCAGTGGGCCTGGACGAGATCGGCGGCATTACTCATGAGTTCTCCAAACTTGATCTCGAGGTTCGATAGAACGAGAGTTTCACATCCAACCACTACGCAGAGCCATTCCCGGCTAACATTCGCTTCGCGGGTGGTTCCAATATATCTAATGTAGGTCGCGGCGGATCAAAAGCAACGTCTAAGGCTCAGCGCTAGCCCGTTGACAGCATTTGTGCCCGCAGAGGCGAGAGTCGCTCCTCTCAACCAAGGCCAACTTGTACATAATCGCACAAGCAAACATATACCAGAGGTTGAGATCACGCTCGTAGGCGGACAGTAAGGGTCAAGGCCATGATCCAATAACAGATAAAGATATACAGGAAGAACTTGTAAGCGGCAGCAGCCACGGGCAGTTCCCGACTTGCGGAACCGAAAGAACGCCAAGAACCAAAGCACGTTGGCTGCGACAAAGGGCAGACACCCTGCAATGCCGGTCTCAGCGAGTATAGAGCCGACGAGAATTGTGGGCAGTATTCAGCGATTCGACATCACGGAAACTCGTGGTACTGACACCGTCTGAATCGCCTGCATGAAATTGGCAAACCCTATGCCATTCCAGGGGATGGTTCAGGAAAAGCTCCCATGTCTGCTGTTGCTGGGCGATCCGCCCGTAGAGGTTGGAGGGATCGGCTACCCTGCGTTTCGAAGAACCTAGGCGCCAAAGAGGGTAGCGACATTAGGACCAGGCGCAACAGAGGATAACCGCCGAGACGCTCAGCCACGCGGGCACTCACCCGCCGATTCTTGTAAAGCTCAAGAAGCAAGAACGATGAACAAGAGCGATCACCAAAGTGCGGAACTGAGGCAGCAGGGCCATCATGAGTGGCAGCGCTGATGGCAACCCAGTGGAAGCACCGTCGTCGGCGGCTCATCGGATCACTTCATGAGGCTACGAAGAAAGAACAACAGAAACATTGCAATAACTCCGATCAGCCCAAACACATCGTTGGCAGCAAAAGGCCCATTGACGCGAGCGATGGCTCCTGTCTGCTCGGCTGCGTAAAAGGTAGTCGATCGGCAATGGCAGCAGATCAGTATCCGTTAGCAACTCGACCATTCCAATGCCGCACAATAGATCGTCGTGAGCCCGATCAACGTGTGCATGGGACGAATGTAGCGTTCTGCCGGAAAGACTCGGATGACGAACAAAGCCATCAAACCGGGAAATATGAACGCTTCGACAATCAGCCGGCTCCCTGCCAGGCCCAAGTCGCTCCAAACGCCTGGTAGGGAAGTAAACGCGAAGACTATGAACAGTGACCCAAGCCAGTGCCGCCCGCTTGAGTTGCGTGGGGCACCGGGAAGGCGTTCGCAGGTCAACGAAAATAATGGCGCCTGTCAGCATCACGAATCACGAACCGGTCGAAGGTAAAGATGGGCTTTTCCAGCGGAAACGACAGGAAGTAATATGCCAGCGGAGAGATCAGCAGCCAGGTGAGCAGAACACCGTTCACCCGGGCATGCATCGTGGTGGCAACCAAAAAAATGAGGGCCAACGAGACGATGATCGCTACTAGAGCCGCTGCGATATAGAGCTTGGGGACCAACAGCAGTGACAGCATTATCGGCGGTCACCGGTATCAGCATTTTGAGACTAACCCATGGCGAGCCTGCGAAGCTGGAGGCCCAGACGTTTCTCATGGGACTGGTGGCTATGCGGGCTTTATAGGCCATAGATCTGGTGCTAATGTCCCGTTCCGGTCAATACCGAGGGAACCGTCTTCAAGATCAGCCTCAAGTCCTGTGACGCTGACCAGTTGCGCAGGTACTCCAAATCCAGCTTCACCATCTCGTCAAACGACAGCTGGTTGCGCCCAGCGACTTGCCACAGGCCCGTGAGGCCCGGGATGCCCTGCAGCCGCTCTTTGTGCCAGTCCTTGTACATCTCCAGCTCATAAGCGAGCGCTGGACGCGGCCCCACCAGGCTCATGTCACCCTTGAGGACGTTCAGCAGTTGAGGTAGCTCGTCCAGACTGTACCGGCGCAGCATTCGGCCGACTCGCGTGACCCGCGGATCGTCTACGATCTTGAAAGTCTTTTGGTTCTCCGCATGCGCATAAGCAAGGTTGGAAATCCATTTTGCTGCGTAGTCACGATGTACAGAATCGTGTTCACCGATATACATGGTACGAAATTTGTAGCAGTCGAAGGTGCGCCCTTTTTGGCCTATACGCCTTTGCACAAAGAAGGCAGGGCCCGGGGAAGTCAGCCTTACAGCCAGCCAGATTGCTGCGAAAAGTGGAGCAGTGCACACCATGATAGTGGATGCTACGACGATGTCGATGACGCGCTTGATGGCAAGATCGAGCCCGGAAAGGGTGCAACTCGGCACTCCAATTAGCGGCAGGCCGCCGACTACATGGGTACGTACATTGGAGAAAACCAGTTGATCGAGCGTCGGCACAAAATGCCAGGGCACGCGGTATTCGTTGCACAGATTCAGCAGGTCGCTGATGGAGCCGGCAGGCCGGCCTTCTCGGGCCAGGACGACCTCATCGGGCCGCAACTGCTGCAAAAGCGACTCCAAACCTTCACGATCGCTTTGTGCCGTGGGAGTAACGTCTTGCGGCGTAAGGGCCGCAAGATGCGTAACTGTGTATCCGTAACTCTGGCCCAGCAGGGAAGCAATGTGGCTCGCCACGGGCCCATCGCCGACCAGTAGAACTTTGATCGCATTTTGCCGCCTCAACGTTCGCATCACCAGATGAGGAACGATCTTGCGTAATGCGATGGTGCCCATGGAAGCGCTCAGAACGAAGAGCAGCACCGCGGCGCGAGAAAACAGCGACCACTGAAAGAACGCCATGGCCAACACGATGACCGTGAACAGAAGCGTTCCCCGTATCGCCGACCAGGTCATCCGGCGATTGCGGTTGTCACCGACGTTATAGTTTCCCGTTCCCTGCATGCACCAGTACCACAAGGCCATGAGTGCCACGTAGCGCAGCAGACTACCGGGATGCATCAAAGATCGCGGCGACATTCTCGCCAAGCCAGGGATGTAAAAGCGAATCAGGATTGCCAAAACGATGGACACCGCCAGCGCAAGCTGGTCCGAGATGATGTTGCACAGCCGTAAGTCTTTCTCAGCAGTTGCTAACATGATGCCGGTTCTCCCCGCTCATGGCCAGAATGAGGACGGCGAACGCGACTGGAGTATCAGTCGCGATGTTGGATGTTAAGTTCCGAAGGCAAACAGCCGGGCCGCCGGCGCAGATGTTTGGCCTTCAACCGGAATGAAGGTGGCGCTGCCCTTCAAGGAGCGAGAAGCAGCTTCGAGTATGCGTACGATTTCGAGACCTAGCTTTCCGTCAGTCGCCGGGGTCCCACCAGTCTCGATACAGTCCAGGAAATGATGTGTTTGGGTCAACAGAGGCTCCGTCACTTCCAGGTTGGGAGAAACGATGTCGCCGGCACGGTAGATCAGTTGATATTCACCAAAAGTCGTTGGTGCGTCCTGGAGCACGCCGCGGTCATAGAACTTTACTTTTTCGACGTCCATGTCGTCGTACAGCACCATGCTCTTGCTGCCGACCAGTACTGTCCGCCGCAGCTTGCTGGGCGCCAACCAACTGACTTCCAGGTTGGCAATGGCGCCGGACGGAAACTCCAGGCGAATGGACGCGATGTCCGGCAACCGGCCAATGCACGCCCGACCGGCCGCTGAAACGCGGACCGGACTTTCCTGCATCCAGTACAAAAACATCGAGAGATCGTGGGGTGCAAGGTCCCACATCACATCAACATCGTGGCGATGAATGCCGAGGTTCACGCGATAAGAGCTCAGAAAGTAGACATCGCCTAGCAGGCCACGATCTCGATACTCCCGGATCTTGCGGACTGGTGGGCTGTAAACGAAGGTATGGCCCACCATCAACGTCGCGTGCTTCTGCTCGGCGAGGTCAATCAGCTCGGCGCACTCGGCGGATGAGGCTGCCATCGGTTTTTCAACGAACACACCTTTACCGCGCTCGAGTACCTGTTTTGCAACTTGACAATGCGTTGACACTGGAGTGGCAACCATGACCGCGTCACTAGAGTCCAGCAGATGCTCCATGCTGGTGGCTAATTGCACCGAGGGATAACGCCTGCCCACCTTCTGCATCGGGCGTGGATTCGCGTCATAACAGTGGATCGATTCGCAACGGTTGGTCTCAATCAGGTTTCTGATGAGGTTCGGTCCCCAATACCCGCAACCGACAACGCCCACTTTCACGATGACTCTCCCCTAGATCCGTCGATCCGCCAAAACCGAAAGCCGCGGTGGAGAAACCTCTTCCCTCACGGCAAAAGATCCCGCCTCGCCATCTTGAAATGTCCGGTATTACTACCACCAAAATCTCAACGACAATACCACAAAGAGGTATGTATGCCAATAGAAAAATAAAACTAAAGTGAACAACTGCACAGCGATTTATATAAAACTAAAATGCTATATCAGGGCGGTATTCTGCAACCGCAGCACATACTGTTTCCAGCTGTTCGTCAGTCATTTCGGGGAATATGGGAAGCGAGATAGTCTGCCTGGCAATTGCTTCAGCCACAGGAAAATCACCGTTTTTGTGGTCAAGCGCCTTGAATGCGGGCTGCAAATGTACCGGCAGAGGATAATGGCGACCCGTTTCGATGGTGTGCTGAGCAAGATGATTGGCGAGCGCTTGTGGATTTTCCACACAGATAGCCATAAGGTGGTAGACAGCCTCGCATTCCGGAGGCACTTCATAGATCCCGAACGGGAGGCCGCGCAGGAGCAAGCGATAGGCGTTGGCCAATTCGCGGCGCCTCTGGTTCCAGCCGTCTAACTTCGCAAGCTTGTGATTCAGGACGACGCCTTGAATCTCGTCCATCCGGAAGTTCCAGCCAATTTCGCCGTGCTCATACTTGGTGACGCGCCCATGATTGGCGAGCCGGCGAATACGAGCAGCCAACTCCGAGTCGTTCGTCGTGATAGCTCCCCCGTCTCCGTAGGCTCCTAGATTTTTCCCCGGATAGAAGCTGAAGCAAGCTACCTCACCCAGACTGCCGGCACGCTGACCCTTGTACTTTGCTCCGTGGGCCTGCGCAGCGTCCTCGATGAGATGCAGACCCTTGCGCTGGCAGATGTCTCGCAGAGGATCCATCTGCAACGGCTGTCCGTAAAGATGAACGGCCAGCACCGCCTTTGTCTTCCCCGTGATACTGGTCTCCACCTGGTTCAAATCCATCAGCCATGTCTTGGGGTCGGAGTCCACCAGCACAACGGTTGCTCCCGCCATTACGACCGCTGCAGCGCTGGCGATGAAGGTGTTGGTTGGCACGATCACTTCGTCCCCTGGCCCGATACCGAGGCCCAAGAACGCGAGATGCAGCGCGGCAGTGCCCGAGTCGAGCGCAACGCACTCGTTGACGCCACAATAACGGGCAAATTCGGCTTCGAACTCCTTCACCGCGGGGCCGTCAATATAAAATGCACGGTCGAGGCTATCTAGGATGGCCGGAGCCAGTTCGGCATTAAGGTTCGCGTACTGCTGTTTCAGGTCGAGGAAAGGGACACGAATCTGAGTCCCGGTCGCAATCGCGTTCGTAGTTGACATAGTTCGAAGCCAGTTGAGGATGGAGGAGTGGTTAGTGTCTGCTATTTTGCAGGCAGAAATCCAAATTCTGCCGCAACAGAAAATCGCGTGTCGTTCGTTTTCCGTTGAGGCCGACGTTATGCAAGGGCGACTTGGCGAATTGCAGGTTGCGTACCTCTTCCGGTTCACGGAGAATGTGGAGCTTGTCCGCCTTCTCCAGGGCCTCATCGGCAGCTCCGGCTGTGCCCGCAAAGACGCTGTACGCGTTAACGCCCAGCAAAGCCGCTTCGCGGATCATCGTGCCCCCGCCGCTGAAGACTGCATCCGAGTAGGTCATAAGACTTAATGCATCCACGGCTTTCTCGAGAACACGGAAAGGCGGCCTATCCATTCCGTATTGCGTCTTTAGCTGATCGCCCTGCTGTTTCATCCTTGGCAGCACGATGACTTGCGCATCCCGTTCTTGCTTCAGGCGATCGATTAGCGCCTGGAACAGGACCTCGGACTTTGGATTGTGATAGTGGGCCCAGGTGGCTGGAGGTCTCACCGTGATGATGAGACGCTTCGCATCAAGTCCTAACTCCCGAAGGACGTTGGATGACCGGGGACGATCATAAATGTAAGCTTCCTCTTTGAATCCGGGATAGCGCAGGACCTTTTTCGTATCGACGCCTTGCCGCTTCAGCCGATCGATTGGTATCGCGTCAGGGACCATGATTTTCTTCGAGACCTTGGAGAAGAATTTCGAAGAGATGAACTCATAGTCATAGATCGTCATGGAGGGCACACGCAAAAACCACGCCGCCAACGCCAAGGCGCGCGAACCGTGACTGATGGCAACATCCGGCCGCTGGTGCCTGACAAAGAGGGCCAACTTCAGCGCCCGACGGAAAGTTGCCGTGACGCGCGTCAGAAATAGCTTTGGCGTGCGGTGCTCGCCGATGACCGTGTACGGAATGCCGTAAGATCGCGCCAACTCCTCCGTCTGTCCAAACGCGCGGACGGTCACCATGACCTGCAAGCCGTTGCGTTGCAAATCGCGTATCATCGGCGCGAAGAAGTGCACGTGCGGTGAATTGTCAAAATCAATCCAGATTCGCATAGATACTCACCCGCTGCCACGGGACCGCCCCGCCGCAATTCATCTTGAGTGGCAGATTCTTACCACCACGACCACCACCAAAATTGGGATAACGATACCACAAGAAAGTGGTATCGGCAATTTGCAAACGCTAGACGAAAGTGAATTATCCGTCCGCTGATACATAGCACTAACGTTGAAATTGAGACGTGAGACATGCCTCCGAGGCGGAGCAGACCCACTCGGTGGCTTGCCCCTTATTTTGCAGGAGATGGGAATTGAGAAAGTCTGCCTGGAACCCTGGAACCGCTTCTGCGACTGGAGAAATCTCCGAGTACGCCTATTTCAGGTGTGTCGCCATCGAAGTCGATTTCGAGTCCCTTGAAGGCGCAACCGGTCGCGCCCGCGGCGCCCGATGGATTTGGCCCAGAAATCGTCGGGTTCTAGCCTCGGGTGACACCGCTCTTCCCAAGAAGATGGCCCAGCGTTCAACAATCCGCTAACGTCGATGCGACCGGCAGTCCCTTGCCATCGACAAAACACTGTTGCCACAGTTCGAGGGTCAGCAGCGCCCAGATCTGGAGTGTGTAATCTCGTTCCCCGGATGCGTTCTCGCGCACCATTCGGGAAACCGTTGTGGGATTAAGAATTCCACCTTGCCGGATGCGCTGTGGCGAGAGCAAATCACCCACCATATCCCGTAGTTCGTTACGAAGCCACGAACGAACCGGCAATCCGAAGGCCGCTTTTCGCCGGTAGATGACCTCGCGCGGCAAAAGTCCTTCCATGGATTTCTTCAGCAGATACTTTTGTGTGTATCCGCGGAGCTTCAGAGACGGCGGCACCCGACGCATGAAATCGATGACCGCATTGTCCAGAAAGGGAACACGCACCTCGATGGATGCCGCCATGCTGAGTTTGTCGGAGTATGCCAGGTTCAAGTCCGGCAGGAATGTTTGCTGGTCCACGTACAGCATCTGGTCGATAAAGTCTTGCGCCTCCGCTTCCTCGAAGTGCTCGATGAGCTTGGCATCGTGGCGAGCGCGTGAAGCATGGCGCATGTCAGCGCTCAGTAACTGATCGAGCTCATCCTCGTCGAGATACGATCGCATCGCGGCATACTGCTCGCGTTGTCCCACGTCAGTGAGCGTCAACAGCTTCTGTGTAAAGCGCGAATAGGCCAGCACCAGCCCCGGCCTCACCCCCGGCACACTGTTCGGATGGTTGGACAGCGACTTCAGAATCTTGGTGATGACCTCTCGGCGCAGTGCAGCAGGCACGAACTTTAGCCCGCTGGTAATGCGGTGCACCAGGTGCACCCGGTAACCTGCGAAAAGTTCGTCTCCCCCTTGTCCGCTCAGAAGAACGGTGACATCTTCCTTCGCGTCACGGCAGATGAGATAGGTGGCGATCGCCGCGTGGTCGGCGATGGCATCATCGAGATGCCAGATGACTTTGGGCAGAAGTTCCACGACGTTGGGATGAGCGACGATCTGGCGCCAGTCAGCTTTGAAGTGGGCGGCGACCAATTTGGCGTAGCGTGCGTCTTCGTCCGACTGCTCTAGTTTCCCGTGCTCGTCGCTGAAGGTGATGCTGTAGCAACGCAACGGGCCCTCGTGAACTTGCGCAGCGCTCGCCAGAAGTGTACTGGAGTCGAGTCCTCCGGAGAGGAAGAACCCGACCGGGACATCACTGATGAGCTGCCGTCGGACGGAGTCCTTCAGGACCTCACGGCACTGCGTCGTTAGGTCTGCCTCGGAATCGCGGAACGGTTCGACCGGCTGTGACCCGTCCCAGAATCTCTTGATCTGGACATTGCCGTCGCGCCAGAACATGACATGCCCGGGGGGCAACTTCAGAATGCGCTTGAACATGGTGCCCGGATTCGGTACATATAACAGCGAAAGAAATTCCCGCAAAGCTGCCGGATCGAGTTCTGGCTCAATTTCAGGACATGCCAGCAACGCCTTAATCTCGGATGCGAAGTACAGTCGGTCCTTTAGCTGCGCGTAGTACAAAGGCTTGATGCCCATACGGTCGCGCGCGATCATGAGCTGGCGTTCCGTTGCATCCCATATAGCGAACGCGAACATGCCGTTTAGTCGTTCCACCATGGCCGGCCCATATTTCAAATACATATAAGGGAGAACTTCAGTGTCGGCGTGCGAGTGGAACCGTACGCCATCGCGCTCGAGCTGCTCGCGCAATTCCAGGAAGTTGAAGATCTCGCCGTTGAATACCACCCACACCGAGCCGTCCGGTGTACACATCGGTTGATGTCCAGCCGAGCTCAGGTCGAGAATCTTCAGCCGGTTATTTCCGAGGGCCACCATTTCCGAGGTCTTCGTGCCCTCAGCGACGTAGGTCCCCCAATCGTCGGGGCCGCGATGCCGAGTCACTTCGAGCATCGCGTTGAGCAACCGCTTGTCCTCGACACCGGCCATTCCGGCAATGCCACACATGAATCAGTCCTTCCTACGCAACACTTTGCAATTGCAGCCACAGACGTGCCATGGCACGAAACATCCACGCCTGGCCCCAGCGCATATACGCTGTTCGATTGGTCCAAGTGCGATGGCGCTGGAAGCAGTACGTGCCGTCGTCCGATGCCATGTTCTGCTGCGTCCACCGCAGCACGTCCACGGCCTTCGCCAATACCTTCGGATCGTCTTCGGCAAATGCGCAGTAGTGCAGGATTGCTTGCGAACAAGAGTGAATATCGATCGGATACAGCTGGTTATGAAAATATTTGGGAACGCCTTCGGCCGTAAAGAATGCCGCCGTGTAGTACCTGTGGCCTCGCCCGATGCACTCGTCGAAGGAGCAGTCACAGGCGTAATCACGATACTCACGCAGCGCGCAGAGATTATACGAGGTGTGGAAACCGTCGATCCATCGCTGACTGCGGCGCGTACCGTAGTACCACCCGCCTCCGGGCAACTGTTCCCTTCGCAGGTAATTCATTGCGCGGCGGGCCAGGGAAACATACTCGGTATTCGGTCTCCGGCTCACCAGCCGTGCCAGGTAGGCACCCGCCAGTGCGCTGCTATTGTAGATGAGCGTTCGATCGCCAGGCGTGTAGCTGAAGCAAAGGTGCTCCGGCGTATCGAGCGATCGGTTCAGGCGAGACACGATGAAGCGCCCGACCGACTCGCCCATCTCAGCGGCCTCGCGATCGCCGAATACCTCTGCCATATCGAGCAACGCTTCTCCGCAGAAATACGATGCAATACTGTTCGGGCTGAATGCCGGCAGCTTCGTGCCGCGCAGCGACATATAGTCCCAGTCGTATCCCCAGCAGTATTCCTCTTCTTGCGGCGAGCGCAGTCGCTTCAACTCTGACTTCAGGTATCGCACTTCCTGCGAGAAATCCTGCCCACCTCGCGCCAGATCGCAGAACGCTGCGAGCATCAATCCAAGGGCCTTGGGGTTCTTGCTGGCCGGCACACGCAGCAACTCGCGCATGCGAAGCCCGCCAATTCTCTTGCCAAACTGTATGAGTGCAAAGCTCAGAGGTGGCCGCCGGAATACCTTGGCCGACAGATAAGGCGAGTTCAAGATGTCGTAGGGTTCGTACCCGGAATAGTCGCGGCTTATGATCCAGTCGCACAGCTTTCGCAGGGCGATTTCCACGTCCTGTGCGTTGGAGTTCACAACTAAGGCCCGATTCGCCAATCCTGAGTACCCTTTGCAGCCCAACCTCGTAGGAATATTTGGCCCCGCCAACCGTCTTTGCTTCGGTGTGATCAGTTAGAACGCAGCGGCGGTCGTCAAGCTATGTCGAGCATTCAAATAGTCCTTCAGAATCGCGACGATGCGCGCCGCCGCTTTGCCATCCCAAAGTGGCGGCGGAACATAACTTACCGACCCATTCGACGATGCAACATTGCGCAGCACCTCGGTCGCATGTTTCACCAGGCTGGCGGGATCGGCGCCAACCAGATGATTCGTCCCCATCGTGACCGTGACCGGCCGCTCGGTGTTGTTGCGATACGTAAGACACGGAATCCCCAGGTACGTGGTTTCTTCCTGGATGCCGCCGGAATCGGTGATCACCATCGTCGCGCTGTCCACCAGCCCGAGGAAGTCCAGGTACGCAGCCGGCGGCATCGTCCAGATACCACTCGCCGCGATCGGCGTCTCGCCATTCCAGGCACGCGTCCCGTTGAATCCCGAAGCCAGAATCTTTTGCTGGGTTCGTGGATGGACCGGAAACAGAATCGGAATCTCCTTTGCGATCTCCGTCAGCGCAGCCAGCGTCCGAGTCAACTGCTGCGGATCGTCCACGTTCGACGGCCGATGCAAGGTCAGCACCGCATACCCTCTCTTCCGCACGCCGAGCTTCGCCCCCAGCGCCGACCGCCGCGCCAGGTCCAGCGCTCCCACCAGCGAGTCGATCATCAGGTTCCCGACGAAGAACACCTTGTCCGGACTCACGCCCTCAGCCGCCAGGTTCTGGTTACCGCTCTCCTCGGTGGTGAACAGCAGATCGGAGACCGCGTCGGTCAGCACGCGATTGATCTCCTCCGGCATCCCGCGGTCAAAGCTGCGCAGGCCGGCTTCCACGTGCACCACCGGAATCGATTCCTTCGCCGCCACCAGCGCGCATGCAATCGTCGAGTTCACGTCCCCGACCACCAGCACCATGTCCGGCCGGTCCTGCTGCACCAGCTCGCCAAAGCGCTTGATGATCTCTGCCGTCTGCGCATGGTGCGTGCCCGAACCCACCTCCAGGTTGTAGTCCGGCTCCGGAATGTTCAACTGGTCAAAGAACACCTGCGACATGGAGTAGTCATAGTGCTGCCCGGTGTGCACCAGGACGGGCTGCAGCTCCGCATGACGGCGCATCTCCGCCAGCAGCGGCGCCACCTTCATCATGTTGGGCCGCGCCCCAACGATGTTCATGATGCGAAATGCAGACCCTGACATCTACAACCCCCTCACGCCGTTCGCAAGAGCCTTTCATATCCTACTATGCCTTTCGGATGGGATACGTTCCATCCTGCAGCCCCTTGGCAATCTCCGTAAGCGTCACACATCTCACGTCCGTCGCCTTGGAGACGTCCTCAACAAACTTCTCGATGTCCGTAAAGTCTCGGTATGTCTTTCGTATGACTCGCCAGGATGACTGGTGCCCGCTGCAGCTCCCGCCTTTCGGCCTCGCGTCGAATCTTCGCCAGCATAGCCCGCAGCATTGTGTAATTCAACTGACTGATACTCGAAATGTAAGTCCGGCCGAGTGAGTACCGTTTAAGATCATGCGAGCCATTCCCAGCACCCGATTCGTACTTATTAATCCAGTCACCGTCACTGGTTCCACGGCCGCTTGCCGAAGAAGAACTGTCCTGCGGCGGTGCAGGACTAAGTCGCCGCGCAAGCACCTGCTTTTGCACGGCCGACATCGCGGACCAGGATCTGCGGTGGGAGATGCGACGAAAGTGGTTGGTCGGAACGCAGACCATCGCCTCTGCTTTACGGGATACTCGGCGCGCATCCGCCATATTCGGATAGAACGGCACGAAAGCTCTCTTCGCATTTCCGATAATCGACCGTTAGGTGTTTCGTGTCGCAATGCAGTCCACCCACAATGCTGGTATCAAAAACGAAGCCCAACTCGCTCAAGATGGGCATAGTGTCAGGCGAGGGAGCAATGCACCAGGAACCCGCACGATAGGAAACGCAGCGATAAGTCGGATTGACGGTTCGCAAAAGGCCTTCAAGATAATTCTTGCCCGTCTGCAGCAATTCCCGAATCTGCGCCGCTGGGTAATTCACCAGCGACCAGTCTCCCGCCAGCCGCCACCGGCCCTCGACATGCTCTGCGTCGACCCACTGCGGATGGATGTGCAACTGCACGTCGTGACCCTGGCGGTAGCATTCCAGCACGGCGGCTTCCCACTCGTCGGCCAGCTCCCCCAGCTCAGGAAAACGCTCCTGCCACTTGCGAAAGCTCAGTTGCTGCATCACCTCAGCGTTGAAAGAACCGCGAACTCCAAAGCGATTGAAGATGGCGACCAGGCGACGCATGGGCTCAAACTGCAGCACACGAGGATCGCCGCTGCCGTTGCCGCGCACCTCCCAGTCGTCGACAAACGCCAGATGAATCTCAGGCACCGAGTCTCCAAAGCGGCTACTTATTTAGAGCGAGCTCCAATTCACACAATTGAGATTATCTGGTGATAACAGCAACTTGCCAGTTGGAAAAAGCGATATATTCATAATTCATACGAGTAGTGCAAACAAAGTCCTGCCACGCCTTGTGCTCGCCATTCACCCACCCCGGATAGCCAAAATAATCGTCGAACACGATTACCGTTCCCTTGGTTATGCGGTCGCCAACGAGTTTCAAGACGGTTGAAGTTGATTCGTATGTGTCAGCGTCCAGGTGTATGTAAGAGAATGGGCCTTCATTGCTAGCCAGAAACCCAGGCAGCGTTTCGTCAAACCAGCCCTTTACGAGAGTGACATTTGAGGCCACCTGCGGGAGGACCCCACCTCGGTCAAATTTGCCTTTTCTGTAACTATGGCCGCCCCAGTCCTCCTTCAGGCCCTGAAAGCTGTCGAAACCATAGATAATTTGTTCGCGCCGCTCGGCCAGGTAGTTTATGGAATAACCATTCCACACCCCAAACTCGGCAATAAGCCCGGAAACAGTGATTTTGGATATTGCAAAGTCCCAGAGAGCTGGCGCGCCCTCAAAGACGAGAGCGTTTCCCATATGCTGCTCCGCGTAATCCGCTGACGATACGGCCGCCCTGCGCCATATTTCCTCTACAGTTCGCGGCCGCATGGCGTATCTGATGTAACTCAACAGACGGATCAGGGTTTGATCGACGATAGGTCTGCCGAGTTGCCGAAACCCGCTGTAGACGCTCTTACCCATTTTGTACATGTTCTTACGCATTCGCCCCTGCCGGATCGATTTCGGGCGGTCTTCTTAATGGTAGCCACCATTCCCTTTTCGAAAGTGCCTGATTAATACTCACGACACCGTAGATGAACGACAAGCCCATCAAACCAAGGAGGTAGTGCGGTCTAGGCAGGACAAGAATGCTTGGCACCGCCGCTACTGCCATCGCAAGCCAGAACGGAGCCTCGACTGCCAGACCCTTTGGCGAAACCAGCGCTGCCAGAAGCCCTAGATTTGCGCAGAGTAAGAGCGTCATAACAACGACGCTGAGCTTAACGAACTCTGAAGCCAATACAAGAGCAGGATGCTCCCTCGCCAGACGGAAGACCTGCCGACGGATGATTGTTTCGTACTGAGGTGATTGATAGATCGCAGTAGGATCAATCGACTCGACCTTCTGCGCCGCAATTGAGTCTTCATAGGCCGGAACCTCTCGATTCGACAGGAATCCGAACCCAATATAGATCGAATGCCAGTAAGCCCGATGATGGATCAAGACCCCATGAAAAGTCGCTTGACCCAGCAGGAAGCTGTCACGGGTGCTAAGCATGTGCCGCATCCACAGCGACGGGACGGCAAACAGAATGATCAGCACGACGCTCGCGGTGATCCGGGCCCCTGCGGTCGAGCTCGATGACAACATAATTGTCGCTACCAGGAACACAAGAACTGGAATACCCGATCCCGATCTGACTGTGTTTACAAATCCGCAAAGCAACACCGACCCTGCGCACAACATTAAGAGAGCAACCCTGTTTCGGCGAAAGTAGAGCGTCCACGGTATGACGCTCACGGCGACCACATACTGTGTGCCATAAGTGTCTCCGCATCTCCACACAAGCAGCATAATCAGCGCCAGCCCTAACAAAGCCCAGCATCTAAGCCATCCATTGGCAACCAATTTCCACAGTCCAACGTAGCCAACAATGGTGCCTGCGAGAATGGGAATGCCAAAAAACAGCTCGATTGCGTGCTGAAGACTCAAGCCAAATGTCAGAGCTAACTTGGGGATGTAGTAGAAGACGCCTTCGTCGTCGCCACCTGCCAACGTGACAAAACAGCCCGCCCGCACCCCGACCAGTGGAACGCCGCTCGCTTTGTACCCCTTTATCGCTGCGCCTAGGTCGGTGTATCGCGAGTCCATGATCCTCACCCGGGTGTACGCTCGCTGCATGTCTTCTCGCGGCGCCAGGCAGGAGGCCTCAGGAGATTCTGTGGACGGCCCGGGTCTGGCCCATGAGATAGCCCGTAATTGTGGTCCGATCAAGCCCAGCAATAACACAGCGATGGCAACTACTCCGCGCACGCAGCTTCCTTTGGTCGAAACTGTTCTCTAGAACAAAAGCCTCTTGAACGTGTAAACATTCATCCCCGGCGGCGCCTGCGAGGTCACATACCATCCTTGACTCAACCCAACCGCGACTGCCCAGCCATAATTATTTCCCGGAGTCACGGTCACGGGTTTGCCGGCGTTGTTAATTGTGAGCTGGTCCGTTTGGGCAGCGAACTGGAATATATAAACACCAGGAACGCCCTGCACACCGCCCAGGGTTTGCGGGTTCATGAACGGTAGCGGTGAGTACGGCAGGTAATTGACCTCGAGAGACCCGTACTCAATGTTCCCGAATGGATATACCTCATTAAACATCGTGATCGGGTCTAAGTAATAGTTCGTCATATACTGCGATCCATTGCCCGTTACCCAAAGGATCTCGATGTCCGACAGATTTCCGGCCTCCAGCAAAGTGTTGACATCTTCCGCGCCTTGCCCAACCTGCGTCTGAGGATTGAAGTACACCAGACCGAAGGTAGCATCCGCAATCTGCCATTTGTTATTAAACGGGTCCCAGTATTCCGCGATCACGTGCCCATCGATGCCATCGATGCTGATTCCACGAGACCGGCCCAAGATCTGATTCGGCGTCATCTCGTCCACTAGCAGGGTAGCCGCAAAGATTCCGCAAGTCACCTGGTTCGGGTCTCTCCCGTGATCGAGGCTCTCCTGATAAAGCGGTGTTCCAGGAATCGCCTTAGCCGTCAGTCCGTAGGTCATCAGCCGCACTTGTGAAGTGAAATTTTGCACGGCCTGGTAAAACTTCTGGCGATTCGGGAAGCGCACCCGCCGGGCCGGTGGTGAAGGTGCTGTCCGAGCATGTCCAACCAGAGGCCTTCTCCGTACACAGCGAGACATAGTAGTAAGTGTTCGGCAGCAGCCCCCAGACGTAGCGACTCGAGACGGTCGGTTCGAAATCATCGCCATACATATCCCAGATGCCAGAACCTGTCGGGCTTACGATCAAGGCATACATCAGCGCATCCGGAATTTGATTCCAAGTGAACTGCTGGAACTGGCTGACGTTGGTTGCGCCGTTCGCGGGAGTCTGAAGCCGCGCTATGCCGGTTCCCGTCGTGAACGTGGAATCTGTATAGGTCCAGTTGCCTCCCACGTCGGTGAACAACCGAACGTAATATTTAAAGTTTGATTGCCAGTTTGCGTTCACCGTCAGGGTTGTCGTGGTCACTCCATAACTGTCATACACGTCATGGGTACCCGGTGTAGTGCCCACCCACAGGGTGTACCAGATGAACTGCGGCACCGAGGTCCAGGTGAACGTCACTGGCAGGGTGGGATCTACACCGGTCGCACCGTTCGCGGGCGAGGTGAGATAAGCCGTCGCCGTGGTGCTGAAACTGTCGTCCTCGTAATACCAGCCCGAACTTTTCTGCGTGAACAATCGGACGTATAGCGTCTGGCCGGGCGGCATGACAGCGGAAGTGGTTGTAGAGTTGCCGTTGTTGTCATACAGAACATCGTACTTACCCGGAGCACTTCCCACCCACATCACATAATCCAGTGCGTCGGAGACGCTATTCCAACTGAATTGCACCGGAGGGTATCCCGGCACTTGACTGCCGTTCTTGGGAGTAAGTAGGTGCGCAATGCCGGTTCCGGTCGTGAACGTCGAATCGGTATGCGTCCAGGCGCCACCTACGTCCGTGAACAGGCGCGCGTAATAGGTAAAGTTGGATTGCAGGTTCAGGTTCAGGTTTAACGTCGTGATGGTCACATTCCAACTGTTGTAAACGTCGCTGGCGCCTGGACTGGTGCCGATGCGAAGCTGATACCAGATATCGTTCGGAACGGAATTCCATGTGAACGTCTGCACTCGCGGATCCACGCCCGTAGCGCCATTTGCAGGGGTCAGAAGATAAGCCTTGGTGACAATCCCGGTAGTGAACGTGGAGTCCGTGTAAGTCCACGCCCCGCCTACGTCCGTGAACAGACGCGCGTAATAAGTAAAGTTCGGTTGCAGGTTGAGGTTCAGGTTTAGCGTAGTGACGGTCACATTCCAACTGTTGTAAACGTCACTGGCACCCGGACTGGTGCCGATGCGTAGCTCGTACCAGATCACATTCGGAACTGTGGTCCATGTGAATGTTTGCGCCGTCGGATTTACTCCGGTGGCTCCGTTTGCAGGCGAAGTTAAATACGCTGTAGGCGTAGTGCTGAAGGTGTCGTCCTCGTGATAGTAACCCGAGCTTAGGTGAGTCCAGAGAGTCACGTACAAAGTGATCCCAGGCGGCATCAGTGCCGAAGTACTCGTCGACTGCGTTCCCAAGTAAAGGACGTCATACGTCTCCGGTTTCGTTCCAACCCACAGCGTGTAACCGAGCGCACCCGAAACACTCGTCCAACTGAACTGCACTGGTGGATAGCCGGGCACCTGACTGCCGTTCGCCGGCGTGAGCAGGTGAGCAGTGTCCGCGTGACTGGCAGCGGACACGCATATCAACAGGACTGACAGTGCGACGCCCAAGCGAAGTACTCGAGAAAATGGGTGTCTTCTCGGCGGAGGACATGAAGACGAAGTTGCTTTCATCGGGATCCAGCCTTTCTCGATGTCCGGTTCTGAGTGACCCAATGGTAGTGCCTAGTCCAAAAGTGGTGAGTATGGTGAGTGAGTATAACCACTTATAGGAGGCATATGCAACCACTTTATATCCGTCTTATTTGAGCACTATGGTGCTATATTTGCGGTTACCTTCGTAAGTTGACCATGCGGAAATCTCTTGACCAGCAAGAAATCGCAGGTCTAACGTGGAATCGGGAAGGTTCGCTGCGCTCTTGCCGTCGCGTTTTGCCAGTGGATGGGCGAGCAGAAAACAACCAGCAGCCCACCCTTAGGGGTAGGAAAGCACGTTCTTTGAAAAGGTCCGTTGGGTGGTCGGTCGAGTTTGCGATCCCGGCTGTGATTCCCGAATTCGGAAGGTGGTCGCGGTTAGCCTTCCGCTAAGTCCATGCGAATGAAGATTTTGACCTCTAACTCCTTTGGATGGAATATTTTGCAAGGAAAGTTTTTCTGCCTTTTTGTTTTCAATATTTTACGGAGGTGTGGGGGGAGGGGGGTACCCGAGATCAATGAGTAGAAGTTCCACTTTGGGACAAAATTGAATCGCCCACGTCTTGTACCAGTTTCTCGGCGATCATCTTGTGGGCCGGAGCCCGAAGATGCGCGAAGTCTACCTGCCCCGCGTCTCCGGTCAGTTGGCTGAGTCGGTTGGTCTCGTATTTGGTCCAGTAGGCTTCTGGAACCAGACTGGTGTAGTCGAGGCACTCTGGCGTCGTAATGCTGTGCCAGTTCCATAACGTCGCGCCGAATGCGAGCCAGGTTCTGCAGTGAATCGGGATTTGGCTGGGTCGAGCGGAAGCGGCCCGAGATACAGGATCGTACGAAGGCCTTTCTGCTGGACATAACGCAGCAGTAACTCAAGAATCTCAAGATTCTCGGGGTAGGCTGCATTGTCCAGAGGCCGAGCCGAGGCGGAAGTAACCCGGAAAACCCGATTGCGGTATTTGCGGAACGTATCGTTGACTAGTTCCAGAAATACGTATCGCTGCGCGAACAATTCCAAGCCGTCTGCCGCTGACTGCAAGGAGTTCTCCAGACGCATGGGCCAGGGAAGGCCGCGAGGTGTCCCAGCGTCGCTGGCTGGGTTGGATTTCAAAGCCGTCTCGACTGTGCGACCAGCGGACGGAAGGTCCAGGTTCGACGCAGCCAGCATTTTCAACTCGCTGGCGGTAGCGGGTTGCTGCGCTTCCTCGCTGCACTTCGCCCGCACCGCGGTACCGCTGAGCATTTCGGGACGAACGTCGAGAATCATCGCGGCTGGAGCGGAAACCGACTCGCCGAATTCCACAACACGCACCATCACTTCGGTCATCGTCATGCCGCCGAGTGAACCACGGTGAACGTCAACTGCGCCGGGAGCGCGACGCGAGAGAAGGACCTGGAACCACTGCGGCGTCGAGATGTCCCAAGGCTGTCCGTATGGAATGCCCATGGTCTGCGAATTGCCGATAAACAAGAGCTGCTCGCGTCCTCCGCGTGACGCGAAACCCGGCTCGACAACGGCCCGGGCCAACTTCGCCTCCTCGGGAGTGAGCTCCGGATTGACGCCAGTTTCTTTGCTTTGTTCGACAGGAGGACCGCCGAGAGGTTCTGCCGTTCGGACGAGCCACGAGCCAAGCAGCAGCACAAGCACGACGGTCGCAATGGGGACATAAAGTCTTCGCAAAAAAATTCCCGGATGCAGGTGCGTGCTCGTCACCGGTTGGTCGAAAATTTCTATGGCGCGGTCGCTCATTCGTAGCCGTTCTATGTGACGCTTGCCAATGCGGCTTCGGGTCGCAGTGAAACTGAACGTTGCGTTTGGATTGAGTCTTCCACCGCGAAGCAGCACTCCGTGACTTCCACCAACTCGGCGAAGCTGATTGGCGAATTGCTGCCAGTTCGCATGGCTTCGGCGGTGAGTTTCATCTCCTCGTTGTGTCCCTTGTCGAACTTGGATTTCACGCGCTCGCTCTTGCCGCGCGCCGAAAGGTGCAATTCGCGGAAATCGTCCAGGCGCGCGGTCTTGCCTTCGCAGAAGACCTCGAAGTATTCCTTGTTGACCGAGCGATCGCCGTTGGCGAGATACAGCAAGTTGGCGATGGAACCGTCGCGGAAGCTGAGCGTCACGCTGATGTTGTCGCGATTGTACCGTCCTCCGTCGGGAAGCGCCGAAGCTGTGACGCTTCTTGATCGGCGAACCAACCACTGCGCGCGCCCAATCGACGAAATGGCAGAACTCGCCGACGATGCGGCCGCCTTCGTCATCCTTCTGGATCCAGTGGTCGCGTGCGATGAAGCCGGCGTTGCAGCGCACGTGCACCATCATTGGCTCGTTGCGCCTGTCGAAGAACTGCATCAGCCGCTTGGAAAGCGGAGCGAAACGCCGGTTGAAGCCAACCATCACGAACGGCGAGTTGCCGGTTTGCAGCAGCTCATCGTATGTATCGCGCACGTGCTGCAGTTGGTCGCGAGTGATGGCAAGCGGCTTCTCGACGAATACTGCCTTGCCGTTGCGCAACGCTGTGATGACGTACTGCGCGTGGCTGTCGTGCCTGGTCAGGATGAACACCGCGTCAACGTTCGGATCGTGCAAAAGCTCGCTCGGCGCTTGTGCCCGGTTGAACTTGAAGCCCTTGCGAGTGCTCTCCGCGACGACGCCTGAACCAGTGGCGACCGATTCGAGGATGATGCCCTTTTGCGGCTGAAGGTTCGGGAAGATCATGCTGCGGGCGAATCCACCGGCTCCGATGCAACCGACACGCAACTCGCCTGCGGGCCGCGGAACTGCTGTGACCAGCTTCGCGGCAGGCTTGCTGACCTCACCATCGTCAGGCGCGCCGTAGTCGATGATGCTTGTGTAAATTCCGGTCTTCAGATCGCTGTAAGCTTCTCCGCCGCGCTCCACCGGATATTTGGCTGCCAACAGCGGCGCGACATTGATGGCGCCTGTGGAAATCAGGTCGAGGAAGAGCTCCATGTTGCGACGCTCTGTCCAACGGACATAACCGATCGGATAGTCTTGTCCGGCCTCTTCGTAGTTGGGATCGTAGCGGCCTGGTCCGTAAGAGCGCGACATGAGGAGAGACAACTCCTTCAGGTACATATTGGGACGCGAAACGCCCATGCCGACACCGCCTACGACGATGATGCGGCCGCGATCGCGCATAAGTTTAGCGGCTAGTTCTAATGGCTCTGCGGATGAAGTGGCAGCAGTAATGAGCGCAGCATCGACGCCGTAGCGCGAGAAAGCTCCAATCGTCGAAGCGAGGTTTGGATCGGTGGATGCCAACCCGAGATGCGCGCCCAGTTCGGCAGCGCGTTGCGCGCGTTCGGGCGAAAGATCGATGGCGATGACGCGACATCCCGCAGCGCGCGCGATCTGCATGGTCAGAACGCCGACCAGTCCAGCCCCGATCACCGCGACTGTCTCGCCGAAGGTGACATTCGCTTGGCGCACGCCTTGCATCGCAATGGCTCCAATGGTCGTCAGCGCAGCAGCGTCGAGCGGAACGTTGTCAGGAACGCGGACCGCCAGGTTGCGAGGAACGAAGTTAATCTCACAATGATTCGCGTAGCCACCGCCTGCGCACGCGACCCGATCGCCGGGCTTGAATTCTGTGACCCCGTCACCGACCTCCAACACGAAACCAGCGCAGGAATATCCCATAGTCGAGAGCGTGTCGAGCCGAGCTTGTACCTTCTGATAGGCAGCTCTCACACCGCTGGTTCGCGCGTAATCGATGACCTGCTTTACCAGGTCAGGACGCGACACGGCCTTCCCAAGAAGGGACTTCTTCCCAGCCTCGACCTTCTCCTTTTCGGTGCCGGCACTGATCGCGGAGAAAGCCGTGCGTACCAGAATCCCGCCCGCCTGCACTTCAGGCGCGGGCACCTCATAACACGAGATCTCGCCCGATTTCATGTCCTCAAGAACCGCTCGCATAATCCCCCTTGTTGCATGCGGGCCGCAGCCCTCAAACTTTCGTTCGAACGTCCTGCGGCCAGGACCGCCGGACAATGGCACGCGTCAAAACTGCATGTACACAAACACCGACTTTTGCTTACTCCAAATGATTACTCCAAGAATCAGAATGGAATAGACCACCGGAGAGAGCAGCCAGGATGCTCGCTTCCACAACGGAGATCCCGCCAACTTCCGAGCCAGCCAGTAATAACCGCACACCGCGAAGTAGCCTAGAATAACCATCGTCGTGACCAGATAATAATTTGGTCTCAATCCAAGGTGGCGATAGGTACCTGGTTGGAAAACCACGCTGAGCATGCGAAATGCTTGATGGACATTTTCGGCGCGGAAGAAAATCCAGCCAAGACACATCAAGGAAAAGGTCACGCCCCAACCGATAAAGTTGGTCAGCCACACCGGAGCCGTGAACGTGAAACGCTGGTTCAGGTTTTGAAATTGCCGATACGCAACGAGCAGCAGTCCGTGATAGGCACCCCAAAGCACATATAATACCGTCGCTCCGTGCCAGAAACCAAAGATCACCATTGCGCAAAACAGCGCCAGATACCGCCAACTCACGCCTCTGCGCAAGGTTGCCAGTGGCAGAAATACGTAGTCGCGGATCCAGAAGGAAAGCGACATATGCCAGCGAGTCCAGAACTCAGACGGACTCGTGGACAAATATGGGTTGTTGAAGTTCTCGACCAACTCAATACCAAAGAGCCGGGCAGTGCCAATCACGATGTTCGAGTATCCAGCAAAGTCAAAGAACAGCTGAAAGCCGTAGCCAAAAGCCAAAGCCCAGACGTCAATACCGCTCCAGACGCTGACTTGGTCAAACCCTGCGTCCACGCCCTCTCCTGCCTGTAGCCCGGATGCAAGTAGCTGTGAGAGGACGACCTTCATGAACAACCCGATCAGGATGCGACGCGACCCTTCGGCGATGTCGTCCCACTGGGGATCGGCGGAGCGGAATTGTGGCAGCATGGCGGGCATGCGGCACACCGGCCCCGACAGTACGGTTGGCCAGAAGGCCATGTACAAACTGAATTCGAGCAGGCTCGGATCGATCTCCTCTTCCCGATACAAGTCGAAGTGGTAGCTCAAGGCTTGGAAAGTCCAGAACGACACGCCGATTGGTGTGATGAGATGGCGTAGCACCGAACCGTGCGTGAAGCTCATGCCCGGCAGATACTTGAACAGTGCCAGCACCAGCAGATTGAATCCAACGGCAACCCAAAGCCTTGATTTGTCCGGCTTGCGCCGAAGGTATTCGCCGAGCAGGAAATTCACCAGCGAACTAAAAACGAGCAAAGCGAGGAAGTTTGCTCCCCAACTGAAATAGAAGAAATAGCTGGCGGCGAGAAGCACGACTTCGCGACCAGTGCGGCCGTGAAGCCGACGCCACAGCAGCCACACGGCAGGCACAAATAAGAAATATGTAAGACTCTGGACGGTCACTTCAAAGCTGTCCTTATTCTTGTCATGATTATGCTTTGTTAGAATTCGGTGCTAACCAGAGTGCCTGATGACTTCCCGTTATCCGTTCAGGTCTGCGAAACCGTCGTCAATGGCGCCTCGTACAAATACTTATTTCCTTTGATTAAAGCGTTGATCAACGCGCTGACCTGCCGGGCCCGCACATCCCAGGTGCAGCCGCGCACGGCCGACTGCCTCATGTTGCGTGCGGCCGGAGTATCGTTTTGCAAAGCGTCCTCGACCTGCGAGATGAACTCCGCAGTTGAACGATAGATACGAACGCCGGGTGTATTCAGGTACTCATACAGGGGCGAGATCACGACCGGTTTGCCCGTCGCAAGGTACTCACGAACCTTGATTGCGCTGCCGTAACTGGTGAACGCATTGTTCTGACGCCAGGGAAGCACGCAAACATCGAAGCGCTTTACGAACTTCGGCAAATCGGCATAGGGCTTCGGACCAACGAAGTGGACATTCGGCGCCGAAACCTGCACCAGGTTTGACTTGAGGCCGAGCATCACCCAATGCCAGTTGGGACGCAGGTGCGCCACTTCGGCCATCAACTCGGTATCCATTACGTAATCCATTGCGCCAAAGTACCCAAGAATCGGCTGTGGGATGCCTGTGATCTCGGGAGACGCTTCGGCGGCTTCCCTGGCGAAGTGTTCGAAATCGACCGCTTGTTCCAGATAGAACCGGTTCGGCTCCTGCGACTCCTCGAACAGCTTGCGCCCGGAAAACATGACGACGTCGGCGGATTGTTTCAGCTTGCGATCGAAGGAACGGATCACATCCGTTGAAAGGGCGCTGTCTTCGTTTGCTTCGTACTTGTCACTGACTTGGTACAGCAGCATCTGCTCACCAAGATGCCCGACCAGGTCGGCCGCTGGTGGAATTGCGACCCACAGCACGGGTTTACGCATCCCGAGAATGAGCATCGCCAGGCGCAACTGGAAAATGAGCATCAGCCGGTTCAATTTGCGGGCGGCGTTCGTGCCGTAGAGCGGAAGATTGATGGGCGTCATCACCCACAGGCCCTCGGGCGCCTTGCTCAGCCACTTCAGGTAACTCTTCAGTTTGCGCCGAATCTTCAGGAAGAAATCCGGGTTCGACACGGACGGCAATCCCATCGAGATCGAGTTAACGAACAGGACCTTGTTTTGCTGTGCGAGGCGTTTCAGGATGTGGTTCTTCGAATGAGGATGGTGATACCACCAATCCTCGCCCGCAAAACAGATGATGCTTTGTCCCGAAAGTCCGTAGTCCATTATCATTGCGGATTCCACTCGATGCGGGTCACTAATCTCACCGGCAGTTGCGCTGTCGTGCCGATGTGAATGCGCGTTGCGGGAAGGCGCAAGCCATAAGCCCTCGAAATCTCGCTGCTCTCGACTTCGAGATGCAAAGCGTTGTCGGCTTCGCAGTTCAGCGCCAGGCGACGCGGACCAGCAATGGCGCACCCAATCATTTTGCCGTTGGTTCCTGTGGGAGAGACTGTCCATTCCGGTCCAAGATGAAAGAACAAGTCGAGTTTGTGATTCCCCAAGCCTTGGATTTGATCCTCAATTACCAAGAGATTCTTCTGCAATCGGAGCGTCCGGCTACATCGCACGCCGAAGCGCTCGTAGCCGGAGTGCGAGGCAGACAGAACGATTGCCTCGTCTCCCTCCTGCGCGATGATCGGCGTCACCGCCGCTTCGTTACCGCAGCGGAACAATTCATTCTTGTCTTGGCTAATGGTGTTCTGCTCCTGGTCGTCAACGGCAAGGGTGTTGTGCGCGGAAGTGGAACGATATCGGTTCCGGCGTTGTGCATTCCGGGTGTAGCAAGCGGTTCCGCTGTCGCAGAAAACTTTGGCGCCATCAAGGCGGAGCACGAAGCTGAGCTTGTCACAATGGGTATGGCTACCGCGCCCCCTGATGCCGTTCGGCATGGCCGAAAAGATGACTTCAGCTTCATTGCTACGAGCCACCGCTAGGCCCGATTCGCTTAGCACTTCTACTCGGCGCCGCTCTCTGCTGTAAACATCTACAGATTGTGCGCCGAACCAGACAGCATCCGATCCGTCTCCTCCGAACGGCTTGTTGAAGAGACAGGATCCCAGTCCGAGATAGCTCGAAAGCTTCAGCGAATTCCGTTGTTCGACCGGAAGCATAGCTTGCCTTATGTCGTCCAGCATCAGTTCGACACGTCCGTCATCGCAGTCACCGAGCTGAGGCAGCGTTCCCTGGTCATCGGCCAACGTAGCAAGCCATTCGAACATTGACGTAAGCCGCTGCTCAAACCGGGGATTAATCTCCAGGCCGCGTGCTTTTTGCACGAGATACGAGTGCAGGAACATTTGCGACACAAGAACGTGATAGCCGGTGGATGCTTCGTAGTCACCACCGTCGACGTATGTCTGCAGCAGGATCTCCTGCTGCACAGCACGCGCATAACGGTGGAAGCGTCCATCCATGCTAGGACCGCGGAGCGTGGCGCTCAAGGTCGTCAGGCCAACAATGTTGCTCAAGTAATGGTTGCTGCGAACAAAATGGGAGAACTCGCTGTGCGCTTCAATAAACAGCAAGTGCCGCCAAAGGGAGGAGGTCACCTTGTTCAACCAGGCCTGCTCGTCCTGCGCGTAGCGGCCACAGCAGCTCGAGCGTCAAGCAGATGCTGATGGCGCGCAACGCCGCTTCCATTGCAATGGTCCAATTGACGCCCATTCCGATTGGGTTGCGGTCGATCCAATCGGAGACCAGTTCACGGGTTGCCATGCGATACTTCTCGTCAGCCGTAAGCAGGTTCGCCTTCGCCAAAACCGGCAGGAACTGCAGTCGCGACAGCTCCCACGGCGCTTTCACGTCGGAGCCATCATGCCGCACAACGGCCAACGACTTTGCCGAAACGAGAGGCCAATCCTTGCCCGAAATCCAATCTTTGCTCCAATCCGGCGAAAATCCCAGAGCAACGTTTCCGTAACCCAGCAGAGGAAATTCTCCGCGCAGCACAAAATCCGCAAGGCAAACAATCGCTTCGCGCGCCTCCGCAGAAATGGCGTGCAGCGCCGGTTTGTAATAGCCGACGGGACAATAGCTCACCGCTGGTGTCCGCTCGATTTCTGCCTGGAAGCGTGACAGGCGAACCTGCTTGGAGACGCGTAGCACGGCTTCCCGCGCCACCGAACCCAACGAGTCGTCGCGAACGCGCTTAGCGATATGTGTCAACCTAAGCAGCATCGGCGGCCGCGAGCTTCCTTTCCGTGGCATAGATAACTGCCAGGATAGCGACGAGAGTTAGCGTATACGACACAGAAGACATCAGCGACGCACCCACAATCCCCAGATGCGGAATAGCCCAGAGATTTCCGAGTACATTCAGCGCGACAGAGACTCCCCAAATCCAGATGACAATGCGCGGGTAACCCATTGAGTTCAGGAATTGCACGGCGACCGTTTCGATGCCCAAGCTGAAGATGCCCGGCAACAACCACATGAAAGCGGCAGCCGAAGGCAGGAAAGCTGTTCCAAACATGATCCGCACCACCAACCGCGCGCCAAGTCCGGCGATGCAGAGCAGCGGAACGAGGGCGGCAGTCGTTCCATACGTCGCGTTGCGCGACAGCCGCAGCTTGTCGCGCCACTGTTCCATGCACGTCAGCTTGGGGTACAGGATCATGGCAACGACACCGGACAGCATGAGCAAGTAGTCCGCCATACTCGAGGCGACCGAGTAATATCCAGCCTGCTCCGCACCGAGCATGTACTTCACCATAAGCAGATCGATACGCAGCAGGAGATAGCCGAACAGAAGGATCAGGTAGGCTTTTATTCCGAGACCAAAATGCTCACGCAAAAGGCTTAGCGAGATGCGCGGAAACTCTCTGACATGTGGACTTAGAATCGCCAGAGCTGCCACGTTGCTGAGCACCAAGACCCCAATGGTTGCAGTGAGCACCGTCTGCGGATTCACGCGATGCAACATGATGACTGCCCCGACCATCATCAGGATTAGCAGGCGGTTCCCCAACTCGATTTTGTTGTAGGCACGCACCTGTTGTAGGGCGAGCAATAGGTTTTCGAAGAAAAGAAACGCCAGTCCGAGTGGAATGTAAGCAATGCCGAGCACGAGCAGAGCTCCGTGCACCGGAGCCAGTGCCGGCCAAATGGAAAACACGATGCCGCCCGCTATCGACGCCAGCATCCCGACCAACACGCACACTAGTAGCGAGTTCCCGACAAGGCGGGGCAAGATGGTGCGGTCCTTTCCGAGATAGAACGTGTTGGAAGCGATGAGTCCGAAGTGGCCCAACTGGACACCGATCTGTCCGATTGCGAGGGCGACGGAGTAGAGTCCGCGCCCTGTTGGACCCAGCACGCGAGCGACCGTGATCGTCGTAGCCAACCCAATCAGGATCAGCGAGATCTGCGTCACATAGATCTCGAAAACCTTGCCGACGAAGTCCGACTTGATCGCTGTTTCCCAAATCCGCTTCGACGCAGTTTGGAGCGAGCCGATAGGAAGGTACGACTGGAACCTCGATATTGGGTTCTAGATGCATTCTGTTGACCACAGGAGCGAACACGTCCGGTATCTCAGACTCTCGCGAACTCAGCAATTCAGAACATCAACTCCGCTCGGAAGCCACAGGTATGGCCTCCCTTAATGCTCCGTTCGGCACGTGCTGATGTCTGTCCCTAATCGTCGCCATTACATTCAGTGCATTGCGCGCCCACGTATGGCGCTCGATTGCGACTTCTCTCGCCCGCCGTCCCAATGACTCGCGTAAGCGAGCGTCGGAGGCCAGCAAGCGCACTGCCTCGACGAACTGGTCCACGTCACCAGGCTCAACCAGGATTGCGGTTTCGTTCTGGCTAAGCACCTTCGCGAGCTGGTCGAGGTTGCTGGCGACAATCGCTTTGCCCATCGACATGTACTCGAACAGCTTGGTCGGCGAACCAAAAAAAGGACTTCCGTCAGGCATTGGAATATGCGGAGAAACCAGTATGTCTGCCGCATCCAGGTAAGACCGTACTTTCTCATGGGCGATCAAGCCGGTGAAGATCACCTTCCCGCGGGCGACGTACTTTTTGAGGAATTCCCGCATTTCGCCTTGCAACAGGCCCTGGCCGACCAGCAAGAAACGCAAGTGGTTCGACTCGTCGTTCTGCAAAAGGCGCGCGATACCTTGCTGGAGCACGGGAACCCCGTGCCATTGAGCAAAGCTGCCAACAAATTCGACAACGATGTCTCGTGGGGCAAAGCCCAGTTCTTTGCGTAGCGCGTCGCCTCCACATCCGGGCTGAAAATACTCTGTATCAACCGCGTTGGGATTCACCAGAACTCGCTCTGCCGGCACGCCACGCTTCACCAGTTCGTCCTTCAATGGCTGAGAAACGACCACGATTAGCGACGCGCACTTCAGCATGACTTCTTCACATAGCCGCAGCCAGATCCGGAAACGCGTCGGGTCCCAGTAGTCGGACATCCAGATTTCCGATCCGTTGTATTCCAGTACCAGCGGAACGCACATTCGCCTTGCCAGCACCGCGCCGGCAACGGAAAAGCGGCCGTGGCGCTGATACAACAACGAAGGCCGTTGGCTTTCCAGCTTTTGTCGCACGGCTTTCGCAAAGCCAAAGTTGTATGAGAGCATCACGCTCTCCCAGAAGACAAACAACTTGCGCTGGACTGGAACAAGCTCTACCGGGTAAACATCCACCGGTAAACTGGTGCCCGAAAAGATGCGACAGGTCGCGTGGGTAGCAGCCAATCCGCCCAGAAAACCACGGATATGACTGGACGCTCCACCGGCAGTAACCGCATTCAGGGGGTAGGGAAAAAGATATGCGACGTCGAGTGAACCACGGGTGGGCCCTTCGATCTGCTTTGCCCGGGGCTTCCAGAGTGCCAGGTAGAGTAGCCAGAATACAAATATTCCAGCGTCAGCCAGCACACTGAGCACCGCTTTCGGCAACATCAAAAGCCAATCGCGGCGTCGATAAACCCGCCATTCTGCGGATCGGTTAACCAGGGCTGTCTCGCGACAGCCGTGCAGCAAGCCCGACCAGCGGATCAGTTCTGTCTGTTTGGAGTCGGCGAAGGAGTCGAAAAAACAAACGACCGCTCGTCCTTTCATGGTACGAAGGGCCTTGACCTGGCCCTTCCATCCTCCGTCTCGAAATTCACGATGTGAAAGCTCGACGATTTCAGCATCAGGATAGCGGGTCTGCACCAGCTCCCGCGCACAGGCACGTTCCCCGGTCCAGACGTGTAAGTAGACAATGCAGGAATTCGACATCATTAGGTTCTTCGCTCTTGTGTTAGCTCTGGCTGCCGCACGAATGCGTTTCAATGAAAGGTACTTGCGGAGCATTATACGACTTCTGTGCCGTTTGACCACTGACCTTATGTAAACTTTCGTGTATTGCAGTGACAGCAGGATATACCACCATTGATGGTGATATCCGATTTCGCTTTAGTGCTTCACATGCCAAGTCTTTGGTGCTAGAATCCCGACACATTAGTTGGATCGGGATTTTCTTTCAAAGACCAATCACCTTACTGCTGGCCGCAGAAGGTGCGTCGAGTTGCAAACAGACCTTGCTTAGGCAGGAGTACGTTCTTGGAAACGAAGGTTCAAATCAAGCGCTGGGAACCGTCGAGGGTGGAGACGCCGTCCGTTATTCCTATGCTCACTGGGAACTCTCCCCGCCTGCATCAGGAAAATCCGCTGCTCGACTATTGGGGCACCGTTCTGCGCCACCGTGCCATCATCTTGATCACAGTGTTGGTCGGCGTTGTCCTGGCGACCTTGGTCTCCTTCCGGATGACTCCGCAGTACACCGCGACCGGACGGATCACCATCAATCGGGAGAACGCAGACGTTCTCGGCTTCAAGGACTCTGTAAGCAACAGCCTGGAGGACTACGACTATAACGTCGCTCTGGATACGCAGGTCCAAGTGTTGCAGAGTGACACTTTGGCCACGGGTGTCATCAAAAGCCTCAAACTCGACAGCAATCCCAAGTTTGCAGGCAAGCTTGCGGTTTCCACGGATTCGGAGACGGCTTCGAGCGGGCTGCCGCATACCGGCCCTCGCAATCTGCGGCAGATGATCGACCTGTTTCACGATCACCTGAAGGTGGACAAGGTTCCGAAGACCCGGGTAATCGAAATTCATTATTCCAGCCCCGATCCGAATCTGTCGGCCGAGATCGTAAACTCTGTTGTCGCCAACTTTGTCGAGCACAACTTCGAAACCAAATTCCAGTCCACCATGCAGACCTCCGAGTGGTTGTCCAGGCAGTTGTCTGACCTGCAGATGAAGGTCGCCACTTCTCAGGAAAACCTGGTGAAGTATCAGAAGGACAACAATATTCTGGGCATCGATGAGAAGCAGAACATTGTTACCTCGAAGCTGAATGAGCTGAATCAGCAACTCACACTGGCGCAGGCTGAGCGGATCCAGAAGGAGGCAGCTTACAAGCAGACCCAGACGGGTGGCATCGAGTCGATTCCGGCTATGGCGGACAGCGACATCATCAAGCACCTGAAGGAACAGGAGGCGGATCTCAGGAACCAATATGCTCTGCTCGACAGCCAATACGGCCCGCAGCACCCGAGGGTCATCACGGTGCGCAATCAGTTGCAGCAGATCGACGCTGCACTTCAAGCGGAAGGCGGGAAGCTGGTTTCTCGCATCCGAAACGAATACCTAGCCTCGGTCCAGCGCGAAAACCTGCTACGCGGAGCATTGGAAGAGCAAAAACAGGAAGCCAATAAACTCAACGAGCGTTCCATCCAGTACGAGATCCTGAAGCGCGAGGCAGAATCCAACCGGCAGCTTTATGACGGCTTGCTACAAAAGATGAAGGAAGCGACCGTTTCCGCGGGCTTGCGCTCGGGCAATATCCAAATTGTCGACCAGGCAGTTCCTCCGAACCGGCCGTCGAGGCCAAACATCCCGTTGAATATTGGATTGGGATTTTTCGGCAGCCTTATCCTCGGTACCGCGGCTGCGTTTTTCATCGACCGCATGAGCAACTCCATTACCAGCGCTGAAACCGTAGACGCAGTTAGTGGATGGCCTTCTTTGGGGATGATCCCCTCCAGCCGCGAATCGGTGAAGGGCCCGCGGAAGGAAGTTCCCGCGCTCGCGTCCGCCGGCGATGCCCCGAGCCTAGCTCCGCTGGTCGTGATCTCACGCCCACGTTCCAAAGTTGCGGAGTCATTCCGCGCCGTGCGCACCTCAATTCTGTTGTCGTCAATCGATGCGCCGCCCAAGACCATGCTGGTCACCAGCGCGCTTCCCGAAGAAGGCAAGACCACCATCAGCGTCAACTTGGCGGGCGCTCTTGCCCAGATGGGAGGCCGGATCCTGCTGGTCGATGGTGACATGCGCCGTCCAAAGCTGCACAAGGTTTTCGGGCTCTTGCCTGATGCCGGCGGACTGAGCACCGTGCTGACGGGGAAAGACAAAGAGGAAGATGTAATCGTACCCTCCGCGCAGCTGCCAAACCTGTACATCATGCCTTCGGGTCCTCTGCCGCCCTACCCCGCCGAATTATTGGGGTCGAACCGGATGAAGGCGCTGATTGCGTCCTGGCGTCCAATCTACGATCACATCATCATTGATACTCCACCGGTGCTCTCGGTCACCGACCCTGTTCTGCTGTCTGTTGACGTGGATGCTGTGGTGCTCGTTGTCCGCTTTGGCCGTACCAAGAAGCAGGCTCTGCGAGAAGTCCACGACATTCTCGATCAGGTAAATGCCCGCGTTTGCGGTGTCATCATGAACTCTGTCGATATCGACTCTGACTCTTCCTACCGGCGCGGCTACTACTACGGCTATGGCAGTTACGGCGGGGCACACGTGTACTACGAAGAGACGCCGCAAGAGCGGAAGACATAATCGGTAAAGACAGGAGCGACCTCTCAATACGGCGATGCAGCTTAGTCTTAAGTCGGTGGGCTCGAAGGTCATCTTTGCGCTGGTTTGTCTGCTGACCGGAGGAGTGCTGGAAACGTGGAATCTCCGGCTGTACGCGGCCAGCCGAGAATACCTGGGCCTTACCGTGCCGGCACTGCAGAGAGCCATTCAGCTCGACCCTTGGAACTCAGACTATGCCCACCTGCTGGGGCGTTCCTACTTGTACGGCGAGCAGGATTTTGGTCTTGCTCGCACGGCCATAAATCGTGCGGTCTCCTTGAATCCCCACAACGCGCGCTACTGGCTCGACCTTGCCAGCATAGACCAGATCACAGGTGATTCTTCCGCACAGGAGCGTGACTTGCAGGCGGCCCAGGCGGCGGAGCCCACTATGCCTGACGTTTCCTGGGAGATCGCCAACTTCGATCTTCTTCGCGGAGACGAGGTACAACGCCTTTCGTAATCTGGCGACCGTGGAAGAGTATTCCCCGCAGCTGCGGAAGCAGGCCATTCAATTGAGCTGGCGCGTGAAACCGGATGCCGATGTGCTTTTGCAGTATGTTCCGCACACGGTTGATGCACTTTCCGCTTTCCTGAATGTCCTGTACGAACAGCAGAATCTTCCAGAAGCTGCCAAAGTGTGGCAGACCCTCGTTTCGCTCCACCAACCGCTCAATCCCGGTTACGTGCAAAACTACATGTCGGCTCTGCTCGCCTACGATCATCGCCAGATCGAGCAGGCACAGAGGGTATGGAGCGACTACTTGAAGACCGATCCCGAGGCAGCTCAGTACGTCAGTGCCGACAACCTGGTGGTCAATGGCGGTTTTGAGCATGACGTACTCGGTTGGGGCTTCGATTGGCAGTACTATAAACGTTCCCACGTGAATGTCGCGCAGGAGAGCGCCGTGTTTCATAGCGGCTCCCGCTCTCTCTCAGTGTCTTTCGATGGCAGCGACATTCAGGATTTTGGTATTTTCCAGTACGTCCCTGTGAAGCCCAACACGCGCTACGTGCTACGCGCATTCGTTCGTGCCGACAACATAGTCGGTTCCAGTGGTCCGCGTCTCTCTGTGGTGGACCCATATGGCTCGGGACACCGCTTCTATACCAGCGACGACATATTGGGTTCCACCCTTTGGTCACAGCGTAGTGCCGCCTTCACGACCGGACCTGACACGCACATGGTCGCGATCATGCTTCTGCGCGATGCGCCATACGACCCCATCAAAGGAAGCTTGTGGCTCGACGACGTCTCCATCACCCCGGAGGAGCGTCAATGATGTCCTCTGGCGAACTGTACGGCGAGCCGTTATCAGCCGTGGAGAAGCACACCATGCGGCTTTACACGCTTCTCCTCGTGGGCGTCTGTGTTGCGCTGGCCTTCGGCGTCCTGGCGTTTGGCGCGGTCCAGGAATGGTCCATGTTCGTCCTCCGCAGCGCTTCCATTTTCTTATTCTTCAGCTGGGCGTTGGTCCAGTTGTCCAGCGGGGAACTGAAGATTACGCGCACTCCGCTTTATGCTCCCGCGCTCGCGTTCGCCGGACTCGTTCTTCTTCAGATGTTCTCCGGCCTCAGCGCCTATCGGCATGACACGCTCGTTGAGTTCCTGAATTACGCCTGCTACGGGTTATTTGCATTCGTCACGGTCCAGTCACTGCGCAACAGCGATGTCGCCAAGCTGTTGGCTATCTGCATTAGCGCCTTCGGACTTCTGATCTCGGTTTTCGCTCTGGTGCAATATTTTGCCTCCAACGGCGACATATATTGGGTTGTTCCCGTTTCACAGGGCACAGCGGTATTTGGGCCGTACGTCAACCACAACCATTACGCGGGGCTGATGGAGCTGTTGGTTCCGTTTCCGTTGGTGTTTGCTCTACAGGACACTGTCAGTTTTCCGAAGCGAATTTTCTTTGGACTCTCTGCGGTCATAATGGGGGTTTCGCTCTTCTACTGCCGTTCTCGCGGCGGAATCATCGCGTTCTTGTGTCAAATCATGCTGCTGGCTTTACTCGGGCGAGTCCAAAAAATGAAGCGGGGCGCGGTCGCAGCTTTGCTGAGCGTAGTCGTCGCCATGGCGATTCTGCTCGCTATCCTGGGCGCCAGCGAGGCCGTTTCCCGCATTAGTACCTTGCGCGAACCCGGACGTGCCGATGTCGCCGGCTGGAGAATGAAGGTAAATCGTGACAGTCTCGCCATGGTCAGAGATAAGCCTCTGCTCGGCTGGGGACTGGGTACGTTTACCACGGTCTATCCGCAGTTCCGCTCGTTCTACGACGATGCCGTCGTCAACACGGCACACAATGACTATATGCAGGTGCTGGTGGAGACCGGCATCACCGGCGCGGCGATCACGCTCTGGTTTCTCGTCGTCGTCTTTCGCGAAAGCTGGCGTAATCTTCAGAAGCCCCAGAGTCACTTGGTCAAGAGGCATCACGCTCGCTGCGCTAGTATCGGTGAGCGGCATCCTCATCCATAGCGCTTCCGACTTCAACCTGCACGTCCCGGCCAACGCCGCCATCTTCTTCGTGATGTGCACGCTCGCCGCCGTCCCCATGCTGCAAACGGGGAACCGAGAGAGTCGGCACCGCGCCAGCGTCATCGAGTTGGCAACCGGCGAGGACGAAGGTCGAGGTCCTGCCGCGCAAGAAGCATCCTGTACCCCAGCCGTTCCGCGTTGTGAGCCCGCAGCTAGCATCTGGTTGCTACCGCGGAAAAGCAAAGCAAGGCAAGGCAAGGCAACATCGCATTAGGAGGTTTTGGCCAAGACGCGCCGCAATTCGATGCAGGTACTATCAGAAAACATGGGTCCGCTCTCTCTCTCCTGGGTACCGCATGGCAAGCTTCACCACGTCGGCTTTGTGGTCGCCTCCATTCGGGATTCAGTGGGGAGCTTTGCGGCTTCTCTCGATGCCAAATGGGATGGCGAAATCATCCATGACCCGAATCAAGTTGTCCGGGTGACATTTCTCCAGGGCAACTCTACCGCTGATCCGCTGATCGAGTTGGTCGAGCCCGCGGGAGAGAAATCTCCGGTCCTCGGCTTCTTACAGCAAGGGGGCGGACTGCACCATCTGTGCTATCAAGTGGATAACCTGGAAGAGCAGTTACGGAGGAGTCGTGCCGCGGGCGGGCATCATTTGGGGGGCGCCTTTGCCTGCGGTCGCCTTCGGCGGCCGTCGTATCGCGTGGGTCTTCACCAAGAATAAGGTGTTGCTCGAGTATCTGGAGTCATAACTATTCATGATCGAGGCTGACCATGTCGGACTTGCGCAATGAGATCGATCTCCTTACTCTCGTCCGGTTCAGCGGTCGCCGCTCACGCACGGTTGGCCGAGCTGTGGCGTAAGGAGAGCGGAGCGGCCTCGGCCGCATTCATTACGTCTCGCTTCGAACAGTTGCGCGATAGGCTTGCTCTCCGTCCCTACCGAGTGGCGTTCCTGCGATCGTTCACCGTGGAGCCAGCAATACCACTGCTGCGCGCCTCGGCCTTTCTTGGCGGAATTGATCTCAGTGTTCACCTCGGCGACTTCAACGCCTATGCGCAGGAGATCCTGGACGAAAATAGCTCGCTCTACCAATTCGCGCCTGATGCGGCGGTCCTGGCAGTGCGAACCGTCGACGTTGCGCCCGACTTATGGCAGGCATTTGCAGATCTCTCACCGGATGAGGCCGAGGAAGCTTCACGTCGCGTCTGTAACAGCTTTGCGCAGTGGATACGCGCATTTCGCAAGCGCAGCCAAGCTGCGCTGATCGTGCATAACCTGGAGCAGCCTACTCGACCGGTTCAAGGCGTGCTCGATGCGCAATGTGAAGCCAACCAGGCAACTGCGATACGGAAAGCGAATGAAGGCATCCGTCGCGCAGCCGACGAACACCGCGGCGTATATGTGCTGGACTACGATGGGCTCGTTGCCCGTCACGGTCGTCTTTGCTGGCAAGATGAACGCAAATGGCTCACCGCTCGCATGCCAATCGCGGCAGACCAGCTTCTCCACTTATCCCGTGAATGGATGCGCTTCCTGGTCCCCCTCACGGGTAAGGTGGCCAAAGCGCTGGTGGTGGATTTGGACAACACGCTGTGGGGTGGTGTGATTGGCGAAGATGGCATGACGGGCATCAAATGTGACGCGGAGTACCCTGGTTCGGCTTACCAGGTATTGCAGCGGGCGATGCTTGACCTGTCGAAGCGGGGAATCTTGCTGGCAATTTGCAGCAAGAACAATCTTGACGACGCCATGGAAGCCTTAAACAGCCACCCCGGGATGTTGCTCCGGCCGAAACATTTTGCGGCCATGCGAATTAACTGGCTCGACAAGGCTCAAAATCTTCGCGACATCGCCTCCGAGCTGAACATCGGCACGACTCCTTGGCGTTCATGGATGACAACCCGGTGGAGCGCGAACAGGTACGAGCGGCCCTTCCGGAGGTTACCGTGATTGACCTGCCGGAAGATCCCCTGGAATACGAGGCCACTCTGCGCGACTGTCCGGTATTCGAGCGCCTATCGCTATCTGCTGAAGATCAGCGGCGGACAGCTTTTTACGCCGACCAGCGAGCCCGCACGGAAGCTGAACAGGGTTTCCAGACGAAAGAGGATTTCTACCACTTTCTCGAGCAGGAAGCCGAGATCGTTCCGGTGTTGCCGTCAACCTTGGCTCGAATCTCGCAGCTCACGCAGAAAACCAACCAGTTTAACCTGACTACCCGCCGTTACACCGAGCAGCAAATCGCCGATATGGCCGAAAGACCCCAATGGCACGTGAGCTCGATTCGCGTGCGAGACCGCTTCGGCGATCACGGCCTGGTTGGAGTGGCTATCACTCACGACGAAGGGGATGTATGCGAGATCGATACTCTTTTGCTCAGTTGCCGTGTTATCGGCAGAACGGTTGAGACGGGTCTGTTGTCGCATCTGGCGGAATGCGCTGCGGCGCGTGGGCATCGCCGACTATCGGGATGGTTTTTCCCCACAAAGAAAAATGTGCCAGCGAAAGACTTCTACGCCCAACATGGCTTCTCGCTCGAGGCTCAGGATGGCGAAGGCTTCCGCTGGACCCTTGATCTGCGGCAGCAATCAATTGCTTGTCCCGAATGGATCAAACTAAACGTGCTAACTGGAGTTCCCAATTGACATCGACCACTCTCAATCAGGTGCGCGGCATCGCATCCGATCTGTTTGTGATTCCTGCACAGCAGATCACGGCAAATTCGTCCCCTGAAACGATTCCAGCTTGGGACTCGACTCAGCAGCTTAGTTTTGTGCTGGCGCTTGAGGAACGATTTCAGATCCAGCTGTCGCCGGAAGAGATCGAGCAGATGAGAAGCATCGGCGCAATCTCCCGCCTGCTGGAAGGCAAGCTTCAAAGCAGCCCGAAGTAATTTCGTCGCCTTTCGGATTTGCGATTTGCGTATGCATCGGCGGGCAGCAGCGGTTCACTGGTGATGTGCTGCGGAACCAGTGAAAGCGCTTGTCCCTGATGCGGTGCGCACTTCGAACTTTCCCTCACACAGCATCTTCGCGATCTGTGAGCCAGTGGCTGGACGCACATCGTCGCGCTTGGACAGGTCGCGCACAAATCGTTCGATGTCCCTGAAGCTGCTGACATCCTTAGTGTGGTTGGTGAACACGACTGGGACTTCCTTCTGGCCCGTCTGCTGGGCTCGCTGTCGCGCACTTTCAAACATCCGCTTCAATAACGAATAGTCCAAATGCGCAAGATCGGCGACATGGTGCTCCCCGACTAGATAGCGATCGGAGCACTTTTTCGCAATCCGTAGTGGCCGCGGTACGCTAACGTCAACCCAATCCTCAGCCGTATTCGTTGCGGCTTTGAAGAAGGAGGCCTGAACTTTCTTCCGCTGGAGCTTTGCCGACAGTCTGCCCACTCCCAGCTTTATATCGCGGTACAGGAAGCGGAGCCTGTCTCCGCGAAAGGAAAAGGTCGGCACGCAGACGATTTCTTCCCGTTGTGGTGAGAGCCGCCTGGCATCATCCATGCGCGGCGAAAATGGCAGAAAATCCTCGTCAACTTGCCGGTAATCCAGCCTAAGATTGCGCGTGTTTTCGTACAGGCCACCCACAACACTGAGGTCGAGATGGAATCCCAATGCTTTGAGCAGTTGCAGGTTCGTCGGAGAGGGCGCCAAGCACCACGCCCCCGCTCTAAAGATTACGCAGGCATACCGCGGATCGTCCGGGCGCAGCAGGGCTTCCAAGTACGCTTTGCCTTCTTCCAACATTCGCCGGACGTCATCTGGGCTGTGGTCCAGCAACGACCAGGGAGCTTTCAGGTTCCAAATGCGGTTTCCGTATTCGGCATTCAGCCACTGTGGGTGGATGTGCAGTTGAACATCGTGACCGGTCTTATGCGCGGCCTGCACACATCTGTCCCATCTGTCCGCCAGCGACTGCAATTCCGGGTGTCTGTGCAGCAACTTCCGGAAGGTAAGTTGCTGCATGGCTTCCACCATGAACGTCGCCCGGAAGCCGTTCGCTTCCAGAATCGCCGTCCACTCCCGCATAGGTTTGAACTGCATCCGCTCGGGATCGCCCGAGCCGTTGCCGCGAATCTCCCAATCATCGGTGAACACTACGTGGAGTATCGTTTCCAAAGGAGACTCCAACCCTGGTCACGCTGAACGCTGGCGCCAACGGTAGCCCGCCTCGTAAGCGGACTTTGGATAAATCGTGATTCCGGCGCGCGCCAACTCCAGCAAGCAGTTGTGCAGCTCGCAAGCATCAGCCCGAAAAAACTGCATGCCGTGCACGCGAAACTCGTTGCAGACATCCTTGGCCATATGCTTCTTCATGAACCTGGGCAAGTCGAACTGCGCCTTGCTGAGGTTGTGGCCGTAGGTCTCGACGATGCGCAGGTTGCCGTCGTAGTCGATGCACTTTGCGGCGAACAATTCGTCATGATAAGGACGGACGGGAAAGGCATCTCCCATCTCGTCGTCCACACAATGCACGCAGGAGAGTCTTTTGCGAAAACACCCCGATGCCGACGATCTTTCCGCTGTAATTACGGATTCTTGGCATAGGGGCTTTGCGGGGAATAAGGATAGGGAGAAAGATGGTGCGTCGCAGTCAGCTCGTTTGCGTGGCGCCCAATGGCCACAACTGACTTAGTCGGGTGAAGGCTGCGGACGGCGTTCTCATTTCGCCGCGCAAGCTCGGTCAGCAGTCCCATGTACGACGGAGTCCTGCGGATATCGAAAACCTCTCCGCTTTTCAAGAAGGCATAGGAACCGAGCTTGGGATAGGTTGGGACTACGAGTGTTCCTTCCGAGCCCAAGACTTCCAGCAGCATCGCCAGAACCCTGGTGCCCGGGAAATCAAGTTGCAGCCCGTCCAGCGAGCTGTGCATGAAGACGACATCGCCCGCAGCGATGCCGAGGCCCTCTGTGAGCACATGGCGCATCTCATCACTGCTCAGTTTGGGCAGCTTCGCCATTCGTCCAGACTTCCACCTCGCCTTGGTGCGCTTGAGGGAAGCAACCGTGCTCGACGGCAGCATTCTCTTGACCAGTTGTTGCACTTCGTAGGAAACCCTCACGATGCCATTCTCCGACTCACTCGGCCGTCTTTGGGTAGAATTTCAGTGGATAAGAGGTCCTCGCCACGAATACGCAATCGTGCCATAATTCTGCATCATTCTGAGCACTTTAGTCTAGTTAATCTTCAACACCTTCCGGTATAATGCGGACACATTGGCGGCCACATCTGTCTGCGGCATGCCGCCGTCGGGTTGGAAACCACAGCCAGCCTAGTTGTTATCGTCTTAGGTAAAGGTGAGTTTTCTCCATGTGCGGAATCGTAGGAGCGCTGTCGTTCAGCAACAGCACCTTCCGGGTCACCGAAGGCTACCTCACGGCCATGCGTGACACCATGCAGCACCGCGGTCCCGATGGAGGCGGCAACTGGGTTTCCCCTGATGGCAAAGTGGGCTTCGGACACCGGCGGCTCTCGATTATTGATCTCTCGCAGAGTGCCAACCAACCCATGGCCAACGAAGACGAGACGCTGTGGGTGACTTTCAACGGCGAAATCTACAACCACGCGGAGATCCGTCGCGAATTGCAGCAGATTGGCGGCCACCGCTGGCGGACAGACCACTCCGATACCGAGGTCATCCTTCATGCGTTCGAACAGTGGGGCATAGATTGCATCCACCGGTTCCGTGGAATGTTCGCCATCGGATTGTGGGACGAGAAGGCCCGGCAACTTTGGCTGATCCGCGACCGCATCGGCATCAAGCCTCTGTACTACAGCATTCATCACGGCCGCATCACTTTTGCTTCGGAAATCAAGGCGTTGCTGCAGGATCCGGAACAGAATCGCGCAGTCCACGAGGAGGGGTTGTTTCATTATTTCTCATTTCTCACCACGCCAGCCCCTGATACGTTGTTCGCTGGTATCAAAAAGCTGCAGAACGGCACTTGGGCACGCATCGACGAGAACGGGAACGTTACTACCTGTCGCTACTGGGATCCTCTTGAGCGTGCCGAGCCCCTGACCGGTGTTTCGGAAGAGGAGATTGCTGAACGCTTGCTGGCAGAACTGCGCATTGCGGTCGAGCTGCGCAAGGTCAGCGACGTGCCGGTAGGCGTGTTCCTCTCGGGCGGCATCGATTCCAGCACCAATGCCGCACTGTTCTCCGAGGGCGAAGGCGGGCAAGTGAAGACCTTTTCCGTCGGTTACGACCGCGACTACAGGGGATGCGCCAGCGAGCTCCCGATGGCGCGCGCATTCGCCAGCATCGTTCGTGCGGAACATCATGAGCGTGTGTTGACGCAGGACGACTTCCTCGACTTCCTGCCCCGCATGGTGCATTTGCAGGACGAGCCTATCGCCGATCCGGTGTGCATGCCCGTGTACTACGTTTCCAAGCTGGCCCGTGACAATGGCGTCATCGTTTGCCAGGTGGGCGAAGGTTCCGACGAACTCTTCTGGGGCTACCAGAACTGGGAGCGCATGTGGAAGCTCGAACGTTACAATCGCCTGCCGGTTCCGCGCTCGTTGCGCAAGCTCGGGTTGCTGGCATTGCGTGCAGGCGGGCGCTCGAAGGGTCTGCCCTATGAACTGCTCCGGCGCTCGGCAGAGGGATTGCCGATCTTCTGGGGCGGTACCGACATTCTCTCCCAGAACATGAAGATGCAGTTGCTCTCGCCGCGATTGCGCCGCCAGTTCTCCAACGTCACTTCGTTCGAAGCCATCCGGCCCATCCGTGAGCGTTTCCTAGCGAACGCATGGGAAAAGACGCCGGTGAAGTGGATGACCTACCTCGACCTGAGCATGCGGTTACCGGAACTCCTGTTGATGCGCGTGGACAAAATGGGCATGGGCGTGAGTCTTGAGGCCCGTGTTCCTTTCCTGGACCACAAGGTTGTCGAGCTGGCGATGAGCATTCCCGAGTCGATCATCACCAAGGGAGGGGAACGCAAGCACATCCTCAAGCGGGCGGTGCGAGGCATCATCCCTGACGAAATTATCTCTCGCCAGAAACAGGGCTTCGGAGTGCCCGTCTATGAATGGTTCTTCGACAAGCTGGGCGACTACACGCGCAGGGAACTCACTTCGTTTTGCAATGCCACGGATTTTTTTGATCGCGATGCCGTCATGAAGCTAGTGGACCAGCGGCAAGGCTGGAACGCATGGGTTTTGCTCAATTTCGCACTGTGGTGGAAGGAATATATCCAGGGCGAGGAGTCGGTGGGCAGCGAACTTGAGATGAGCATGAGCCGCTGAGGAAGTTTGTTTGATTTGCTCCACTCAACGTGATGAGTCACTGCAGCCGGGCCTGGCAGGTGTGTCAACTCTTCTGTGTAAACGACCAGGTTTTGTTTTTGGGGATGGGGTGCAGGGGAAGGGGGTAAATGCCCCTTCCCCTGCCCATTGATTTCGAAGGATTCCGCGCTTTCATGACGCGAGTCTCTCCAAGGCCGGCATCCGGTCCGGCCACAGAATCGTGAAGTGGTTCGAAGCTTCCCGCCAGTGATGAATCGGCATGGTCCACTTCTTTGCCGCCAGCCGTAATGCCAGAAACAACAGCTTCAGCGCGGCTTCTTCGTTGGGGAATCCGCCGCGGGTTTTAATGATTTTGCGCAGCGACCGGTTCAGCGATTCCACGCTGTTGGTGGTGTAGATGGCTCGGCGGATGTCCGGTGGGTACTGAAAAAACGGCGTGATCCGCGCCCAGTTCCGCCGCCACACCTGGCTCACGCTGGGGTAGGCTTTCCACTTTGCCTCCAACTCCGCCAGTTGCTGCTCGGCCTCGGCCGCCGTCGCCGCCCGATAGATCGACTGCAGATCGGCCACCACCGGCTTGCGCAGTTTCCAGGGCACGTAGTTCAGCGAAGCCCGCACCAGATGCACGATGCAGAGCTGCACCTCGGTGCGCGGGAACACCGACTCGATCGCTTCCGGAAATCCTTTCAGCCCATCCACGCAGGCGATGAAAATATCTTTCACACCCCGGTTCTGCAACTCGGTCAGCACCTGCAGCCAGAACTTCGCGCCTTCCGTCTGTGCCACCCACAGCCCCAGCACTTCCTTCTGCCCTTCCAGGTTCACGCCCAGCACCACATAGATCGCCTTGTTCTGGATGTGCCCTGCATCGCGCACCTTCACCATCAGCGCGTCCAGATACACGATGGGATACAGTTCTTCCAGCGGCCGCCCTTGCCACAGCTTCACTTCCTCCAGCACCGCGTCAGTCACGTTGGAGATCAGCGTGGGCGAGACTTCGATCCCGTAGATCTCTTGCAGGTGGCCTTGGATCTCGCGCGTGCTCATGCCCCGCGCATACATCGAGATGATCTTGTCGTCGAAGCCGGTCCAGCGCGTCTGCCGCTTGGCTACGATCTTGGGATCGAATGTGGCTTGACGATCACGCGGGGTCTCCAACTCCAGCTCACCGAAGTCGCCCTGCAAGGTCTTTTGGCTTGTCCCGTTGCGCGTGTTGCCCCGGTGGTGGCCCCCCGGGTCGTGCTTCTCGTAGCCCAGATGGTCGGTCAGCTCAGCTTGCAAGGCTCTTTCCAGGATGGCTTTGGTTAATTCTTTGAGCAGGCCGTTCTCCCCGATGATATCCTCGGGCTTCTTGTAGTCGGTCAGCAGTTGGTCGATCAACTTCTTATCGATGGCCATGGGATTTTATTCTCCTCTTCCCCTGGCCGTTTACACAGTTCTATTTACACCCTCGGCCTGGCAGCGGCTATATCGCTTTTCGATGCACCTGTTCGTGGCATTCCGCGCATAGGCTGATCAAGTTCCGTTCTAGGTCGCCACCCGCCTGGCTGCGGAATTGGAGATGGTGTACCTCGAGGTGCTGCATGCTGCCGCAAGTTTGGCATCGCCAGCCGTCGCGTTCCAGTACCTGCTGGTGCAGTTCGCGGTAGTTGTTCGCATCGAGTCTGACTCGCAGGCTCCTGTAGCGGATCTTCTTTTTCATGAGGCTTTCCGGTTGACCTCGGTGAGAAAGGCTTCCTGTTATGGAGCGGCCAGGAACTTGTAGTAGCGAGAGATGGATCGCAACAAAATTTCCGGATTGTTGCCGTCGAGACAGGCGCCGACGAGGAAATCCGCACAGATCATTTCTAGGCAGTAGCTCCGAAACTTGTCCGACCCGAGTATCAAGGCTGCGGTCCCGATCGCCTGCTCGATGACCGGAATCTGGCTCCTGTAGACCTTGAAAATGCCCCCCACGCGGGTTCGTGAGGCATTGGGGGCCGACAAGAGATGTGGATTTAGGAAAACTCTCTTTGTCCTTAGAATGACCGGGGAAAACCTCGTTTCGTTGGATACGTCACAGATATTCCCCGTATGACAAACATCATGTCAAGGGCGGAGTAGAACTAGACCACTGGGGCGGAGTAAAAGTAGGCCAGTTGAGGATGCAAAAGGTCTGAGGTTTGTCGGGGAGGAGGGCGTCTGGAGCGGAGGCCTGCGCCGCCTGCAAGGCGGCGCGTTTAGGCGTGTGCCGAGCATGTTCGACAGCTTGGAGGTGGAAGTCCTCTTCACATCCTGATGGAGGAGAAGTGATAGCGAAACGCAAGGGCGACGTTGTGAGGCGGGGTCTGAAAGAAGCGCGGAGCAAAGACGCGAGCCGATGAACAAGAACCAGATAGGAGGCATACGGTGCCGGACGAGCGGGCGCTTGATCGCGAAGTCCATATCCATCCAAGGCGCTGGTTGTAGATCTGGCAGTTGCGCGTGGAAGGCGGTCGAACTTACCTCGGGAGATCTGCGGCATGTCCCGGAATCGGGACTGAGGGTGGAGCAATCCACTCTGAGCGTGCGGCAGAAGTCAGCAGCGGGCATAGTAGCGGCGCGAGCAGCGAAGGCCCAAACGGAAGGAAGCGGCCAGTAGGCGGCGCGACTCGATGAGCGACAAGCGGCAGAACAACCAGCTACAGATGGCGCTGGCCTTCACCGGCGAGGGAAGGAGTGAAGCTCCGAAGGCTCGACGGGGAGGGACCGAATCGTTCACGGCGAAGCGTGGGATCGAAAGCCCGGCTATCAGGGAACAAGGGATGGAGGAGGTCTGCGAGAGGGAGAACCTCAAGCGGGATCTGCAACGAGTCAAGGCCAACCAGGGAAGTGCGGGCATCGACGGTATGACGGTCGAGGAACTGCCCGGCTATCTGGTACAGCACTGGCCAGCGATTCGCGAACAACTGCTGAGTGGAAGCTATCGACCGCAAGCGGTGCGGCGGGTGGAAATCCCCAAACCGGACGGGGGAGTGCGCCAGCTGGGCATTCCGACGGTGCTGGATCGATTGATCCAGCAAGCGGTGATGCAGGTTCTGCAAGGACAGTGGGACGCGACGTTTTCCACGCACAGCTACGGCTTTCGGCCACAGCGGTCGGCGCATCAGGCGGTAGCACAAGCGCAGCAGTATGTGCGCGAAGGCTACGGCTGGGTGGTGGACCTCGATCTGGAGAAGTTCTTTGATCGAGTGAACCACGACCGGTTGATGAGCGCCGTGGCCCGGCGTATCGGAGACAAGCGGATGTTGAAGTTAATCCGCGCGTTTCTAGAAGCCGGGGTGATGGAGGGCGGGCTGGTCAGTCCGGTCGATGAAGGTACGCCGCAAGGTGGGCCTTTGTCGCCCCTGCTGTCGAACCTCGTGCTGGACGAGTTGGACCGGGAGTTAGAACGGCGCGGGCACCGCTTTGTGCGCTATGCGGACGGCACGCCGGTACAGACATCAACCTAATGGGGTGCAAATCCCCTGATCCCAATCGTCCGTTCGGGGATCTAGCAGGAGGTCGAGTTGGAGGCGCGAGCCGACGGCTCAAGTGACCTTGAACGAAGATGCAAAGCAGCGGGCCGTAATAACCATGAACTCGAATCAGCCTCGTCATACGTTGCTGTGTGAGCCGACCGTATCGTCTGCGCGGGAAGGCTGCCAACAGATGGGGATTAACGGACACTCGAACCATCTGTTCACACCGGGGTGTTGGAGATGGCACGTTGTGAAAGGGTGATGATCCTAGGCCGGGAGGTCTCATGCGATGCCAGTTGACCGCTGGCAACGGGCCGGTATAAGGCAACCGAAATCCGGTTCGGTCGGATGAGAATTCCGCGGGGCTCATAGTACCGCTAGAAGGTTGGGACAACATAACCCAACCCGAGGGAAGGGGCCCTGCTTCAGTCACAGAGGTTCAATGCAGCTGAGGAGGTTTTATTGCCGCATGGCTAGAAACGAAACAGAACAAGTTCGGCAGTTGCAACGAACCCTATATCGCACAGCCAAGCAGTCGAAAGCTGTGAAGTTCTACAGTCTGTTCGACAAAGTGTGGCGCAGCGACGTGCTCCGGGAGGCCTGGAGACAGGTGAAAGCCAATCGGGGTGCGCCGGGCGTGGATAGCGAAACCATCGAAGGCATTGTGTCGCGCGGAGAAGAAGAGGGGATGATCAGCCGATTGCAGGAACAACTGCGTGCCAAGAGCTATCGCTTTCAGCCGGTGCGAAGGGTGGATATCCCGAAACCGAAGGGAGGCACTCGGCCACTGGGGATTGCGACGGTTCGAGGATCGCGTAGTGCAAACTGCGATGAAGCTGGTGTTGGAACCTATCTTTGAAGCCGACTTTCACCCATGTTCTTACGGCTACCGTCCACAGCGAGATGCGAAGATGGCCAGCAAGGCGATTCGCAACGACCTGTATCGGGGGGCCTGGGGCGTGGTAGAGATTGATTTCCGCAGCTATTTTACGACCATTCCGCACGACAAGCTGATCATCCTGATCAAGCAACGCGTGGTGGATGGGAGCATGCTGCGGCTGATCAAACAGAGCCTGACGGTAGGAATCGCTTATGAAGGGAAGGTGGAGCCGACGACGGTGGGAGTCCCGCAAGGGTCACCGATCTCACCGCTCTACAGCAACATCTACCTGAACCTGCTGGATCAGGTGTGGCACAAGCGGGGCTACCCGGAGAAACTGGGGGCCAGCGCTGCACCGCTACGCTGATGACGCGATTCTCATTTGCCGCAAGAGCGGTGCGCATGCTCTTGAGGCTTTCGAGGCCATCGCGTCACGGATGGGCTTAACGATCAATCGCGAAAAGACCCGGATCACGAAGTTGATCGAAGGGTTCGACTTCATCGGGTTTCAGTTCGTGAAGCGGCGTTCACCCAACAGCGGCAAGCAGAACATCTACATCTTTCCCAGCAAGGCCGCGCAGCGCAACATCCGACGACGGATTAAGTAGCTTCACCAAGCGGCGGGCACCGATCGCGCCCGCGGAGTTTGTTGAGCAAGTGAATCAAACGGTACGGGGATGGGTGAATTACTTCCGCCATACCAATGCGAGCAACGCGTTCCGGAGCTTGCAACGATTCATCAACACTCGCTTTCGTCGGTACTTGAACTTTCGCCATAAAGGTCGAGGCTTCGGGTGGAAGCAATACCCGAATGCGACTCTGTACGCCCGAGGCATGATCTACATCGGGAGTGGAGTCATCGAGTACGCGCGCTAGCCTGCGCATGCCGTGTGACGAAGACTGTCGGACCGCCGGATTCGGGAAAACTGAACGTCCGGTGGGATGGGAAGGGAATGGTGACCGGGTTACGATGAGGCTAATGAGGCACTGCAATGGGGAAACCCGCAGCAACAGATAGGCCTCGTCTAACGCCCCTGAGCCATTCCTTTACCCTAGATTGCAACGTCTACGTGCGCAGCCAGCGGGCGGGGCAACGGGTGATGACGAGCATCACCAGCTTTATCACGCGGCGGCTCCAGCTCAAGGTCAACGAGTCCAAGAGCGCGGTGGCGCGGCCACCCGGGCCAATCCAAACTCCCGCGCGACCGACCGTTGACTTCTGCCCTCGACTAAAACCGCTCGCCGTATACGCCCATAGATCTCCACTGGGTACATCCCTCCGGTGTCCCACGATCGCGGCCCTCGGCTCAACGGAACCGAACCACTTCCGTTACCCCCGCAGGCTTCGCTACCTCGTGAAACAAGAATCCGGCGGTCTACTTTTACTCCGCCGCATCACGCCGCTTGCGCGGCGTAATGCGGTCTATTTTTGCTCCGGCGCTTATAGGTTAGCGCGTTGCCGCTACCACGGGGCCGATGGCATGAGGAGATGGGTAGGGATGGGGGTCATCGCCGACAACCTCATTAACATGGGACGTTGGCTGGTCTCGCAGCCCGCATAAGAGAAGCCCCGGCGCGCTCCTCCCCATCATGGGACGAGCGATCTGAAACTCGCATCCTCCGCATCGACAATTGCTTGTTGCACACGACCTTAGCTTCTTAGGAAGCGCTATTTTGCACCGGAAAGTAGCTAGACTCATTGCAAATTTATCCACGCACTTACTCAGCCTATGTCCGGTTCCGTCAAGACGGCCGCCCATCAAGGCTTTGCGCTGTTTGAAACACGCTGACCATGCGATAAAGCGTTGCTTTACGATTTGACTTCTGGTCGCTCCTTGTCAGAGAATGACCCCATAAGGGATAAGGTATGCGTGTGCCCGACCGAAAGCGGTCGGGCATTTCTCATTTGTGCGCAAATCTGCCGAAGGGATTTCAATGCCGCGTGAAACCAAGCCCATTTGGAATACAGATTTGCTGCGGTTGTGAGACGACTATACGTTTCGTATACAGCCGCGGCGCAGGGGGTTTGTTGTGAATACCAAGACGAGAACCAATCCGAAGAGCGCATCGAGTGCAATCGACAGCCGCATCATCGCCGCCGGCAAAATCTTCGGCGACGGCACCATGGTCGAAATGGTCGCCGCTCCTCCTGGACAGCAGCAACCGAATCTGCTGCTGTGGAACGAGAGAAAACCGACGGTCGGTCCCGGCGTCAAACATCATGACTGCATCTACGAAGCGCCCTTACTGGATCCAATCCTGTCGCTCGGGATGCGGTTGCCTGCGTGCTGCTGCGACTATGGGTCGGAACGCACCTTGTTTGCTGGAATCCGCGACTTGTTTCCGCGCCATTTGGGTCTGCCGGAGCCAGATTCAGCGCTGATCACCTGCTTTGTTCTGAGCACTTGGATTTGCGATCGCTTGCCGAGCGCGCCCACGCTTGCTATCTCAGGGCCAAACGAGCAACAGGGAATTGAGCTGTTGCGTTTGCTCCACTGCGTCTGCCGCCATCCGCTGATGTTGGCTGACCTCACCCCAGGTTACCTTCGATCACTGCCCATGCATCTGTCCCTGACGTTGCTGCTCGATCAGGCAATGCTGAAATTTCCCATGCTGTGCGCTCCACAGCAGCCGGTTGATTTGTGAAAGTGGATGAACAGCTACAGACTGGCCTGATGGTGTAGGTGATCCCCGTAAAAGACCGGCACCAACACCGACGTATCGAAGAACGCTTTCATTTGTCCTTGCCAAGGTTAGCCAGGTCGCGCTCTTCGCGGATCTGCTGCAGCATCTCATCAGTGACGGAGGCGGACAAGGGCCGCCCGGTGTGAAATACCCAAACGCCGTGCTCCTTTGTGAGCGGCCCTGTTCCGCGGACCGGGCGCAGAGTGATCTGCTCGCCGGCAATCTCCATTTCCAAGGGGTCCCCGGCCTCCAGATGGAGCATTTCCCGCAGCGGCTTCGGAATGACGCGCGGCCAGCCTTATCGAGCGTCACGCGTGTGTTCACTCTGGCACAGTACCGTGGTTCAACCCATCAGTCAATCTGTTGCCTAGGTCTGTGACCGTATCGAGATGTACCTAGATATGCACTTGGGGAGTAAAGCAATTGGGCCGATAGTGGAGACATGCAAACCTATCATCGGGTGCATGTCCAACTGAAGAAGAAGGAGCGGCAGCAGATAGCCGGGATGCTGAACCGAGGGTGGGAGTCGGCGCGGGTGCTGCGGCGGGCTTTGATCCTGCGCCAGCTTGATCAGGGACAGACAGCGGCGCAGGTGGCTGGCAACGTGGGCGTGGCCCGGAAAACTGTGCGAGCGATTGCCCGGCGCTATGAGGAGGAAGGGCTGGAGCCGGCGTTGTACGAGAAGCCGCGCCCGGGCAAGCAGCGGCGGCTGGACGCGGGCCAGAGTCAGCGCATCATCGCCATGGTCTGTAGCGAGCCACCAGCAGGGCAGGCACGCTGGAGCGTGCGGCTCATTACTCAGGAAGCCGTGAAGCGGAAATTGGTGGCGGGCGTGGGCCGGGAAACCATCCGCATTCTGCTCAGAAACCATGATCTGAAACCGTGGCGGGAAAAAAAGCTGGTGCGTGGCGGAACTGGATGAGGAGTATATTGCCCGCATGGAAGATGTGCTGGCCCTGTATGAGAAGCCGTTGTCGGAAAAGGAACCCGTGGTCTGTGTGGATGAGAAACCGGTAGTGCTGCATGCCGATTTCCGCCCTCCGCGGCCCATGCGGCCGGGACGGATTGCGCGACGCGATTGCGAGTACCAGCGATGCGGCACCGCCAATATGTTTTGCGGCGTGGAGCCGAAAGCGGGACAGCACTTTACCCGGGCGACTCCGGACCGATCCTCGCCCGAGTTCGCCGATTATCTACTGGGCATCGCCGAACACTATCCCGGGGCCGACACCATCCACCTGGTGATGGATAATCTGAGTTCACACACCCGCAAAGCCTTGGTGGAGCGGTTCGGCGAGAAGGCGGGAGGCTGGCTGTGGAATCGGTTCACCGTGCACTACACGCCGAAACACGGCAGTTGGCTGAACCAGGCGGAGATTGAGATCAGCCTGTTCTCCCGGCAGTGCCTGGGCCAGCGCAGAATCCCCTGGCTTGGCGATCTGCGACGGGAAGCCAGAGCCTGGAACCGGAGAATGAACCGCAACCGGGTCACCATCGACTGGCGGTTTACCCGCAGAAAAGCACGCATGAAGTTCGGCTACAAAAGAAACCAGATTATGCGGTCAGAGACCTAGTTAATTAGGAGTCCCCGTAGTTACCGCGCATTATGCGGATAAACCTTGCCAAAGGCATCTTCTTACCCGATCGTGTACAATACTTACAACAGTTACAAGCGAGGTGAACCTTGATGAAAGCAACCCATTCGACGGTTCTCAGCATGCGCCTGTCCGTGGAAAGCGGCAAGCGTTTAAAGCGCATGGCGCGTCGACACGGATGGACGCCGAGCGACGCCAGTGCGCGCCTGGTGGAGGAGGGCTTAAGGCGGTCAGAATTTGCGTTCATCGACTTTCGCGATTCAGCGGCAGGCCGGCAAGCCTACATTCAAGGCAGTACGCTGGCAGTTTGGGAGATCATGTTGCTCGTCTGGAGGTACAAGGGGAATGTGGCGGCGGTTGCCAGGCACCTGAGGTGGCCAGAAGCCAAAGTGCAGGCGGCCGTTAACTATGCGGAGGTGTTTCCGGAAGAGATCAAGGAGGCCACGTCCGAAAACGACGCAGCAGATTTCGCGACGCTGAAACGCATGCTGCCCCAGGCGACCGAATTCGTTTCCACCAAACCGACGAGAAGCTGAGATGCTCAAGCTTCTTCTGGATGAACATATCTCTCCCGAAGTGGCAGATGGTCTCAGACGTCGCAACCGTTCGCTAGTAGTGCATTGGATAGCGGAATGGGAGAATGGTAACTTCCTTGGCCAGGAAGATTCCGCCTGCTTGCTGGCAGCGGCCAACGAACGGCTGACGCTGGTTACGTACGACCGCAGGACCATTCCCCCGCTGCTCAAGACGTGGGCAGAAGAAGGTCGAAAGCATGTCGGTGTAATTTTCGTCGACGAAAAGACCATCTCTCCAGCGGACATTGGAGGCCTGGTGCGGGCGCTGATCCACTTGTTCAAAGTAACGGAGAGATGGGACTGGACGGATCGTGTCTACTTTTTGCGGCGGTGAAGCTATCCAATCTCCACGATTGCGAGCTGGAGCCCCGCAAGCCTAAGCAGCGCGGGGCTCTTGGCGGTACATATGCGACTGTATAAGCCTCTGCGAAGACTCCCGACGAACACTGCTCCTTGCCGTATGGTGCTGATTGAACCTTTCTTTTGGCGAAGCGATGGACTTTCCCCACCCCACCATACACATGATCCGTAGCAAACTCCGATGTCATTTTTCTAGACGCCCCCACGCACCAGCGAGCCCACTTGTCGAGGTGCCGAGAGATTCCGATCACTGGTCAGCGACGATGGATGCGCGCGTGGCATTCGGCGCACAGTGTGATCAGGTTCTGTTCCACGTCGCCACCCGAATGGCTGCGGAGTTTGAGGTGGTGCACCTGCAGGTGTTGCATGCTGCCGCAAATCTGGCATCGCCAGCCGTCGCGCTCCAGCACTTGGCGGTGCAGTTCGCGGTAGCTGTTCGCATCGAGTCTGAGTCGCGGGCTCTTGCGGCGGACCTTCTTCATGAGGCTTTCGCGGTTGACCTCGGAGAGAAAAGCCTCCTGCTGTGGGCTGGGCAGGAACTTGTAGTAGCGAGAGATGGATCGCAACAGAATCTCCGGATTGTTGCCGTCCAGACAGGCCCCGGCGAGGAAATCCGCACAGATCATCTCCAGGCAGTAGCCCCGAGACTTGTCCGATCCCAGCATCAGAGCCGCGGTCTCGATCGCCTGCTCGATGACCGGGACCTGGCTCTTGTAGACCTTGAAATAGATCAGCTCCGACGGCTCGCTGTCCTGGCCCGTCAGCTCTTTCTCCACCTCCCGCTGGAACTCCGCCTTGGGCATCTGTCTGGCTTTGTGCAGCCAGGTTGCACTTTCGAAGCGCTGCCCCTGCTGGCGTGCCAGCTTGGCCAACTCCAGCCCCTTGGTCCATCCCACCTGTTTCAGCTCTTTCCTCACCTGGGGTGGCAGATGTTCGTGAATCGACATCAGGTAGTAGGCCTTCCTTCTTGACTCCGGGAACCGGCGCTCCAGGAACTCATCGAACGACTTCAGGTTCTCCAGCCGCCAGTACTGGCCGGCCCGCACTTCGCACAGGTACTTGCCCAGTTCCACGAACCTGGTATCGCGCTCGTTCTCATGCCGTGCCTCCCAGGCCAGGATCGCGTCGATCCTGCTCAGGACCTCCAGAGCGCGGCGGCGATTCAGCTTGGGCGGCATGGGCGGATACCTAGTAAGCAAGTTCGTCAAACAGACCAAGATCGACTCCCGGCTTGCGGATCAGGCCAGACTCCACCAGATCGCGCTGGTCGAGACAGAGCCCAAGAAAGGGACAGGTGGTACACGGGTTCTGGGGGAAGCGGATGCCGCTGTGCGGCAGGAACAGTCCAGACTCGATCCTGCGGACCGTGTCTTCGACCAGAGTTTCGAACTCGTTGCGCTGCTGCGTCGGTGATCGTGGCCCGCAGGTACTGGACTTCGACCATGCGCTTGCGGACGAAGACGACCTGGGCGACGTCATTGATCCCGGTCATCCAGGAATAGCAGACCAGCTGCGGGTCGAGTGCGGCAATGCCGTCCGGCTCCTCGGGATAGCGGGCGGAGGTGGTCTTCCACTCCAGCACACAGGGTGTGCCGTCCAGTTCGCCAACCGCATCGACGAAGGCGACAAAGCTGTCGCCGGAATTCAGGGTCCGCGCGAAGCGGATCTGTTGATGGCTCCTTGGCTGGTGGATCTCGACGCGCCCGTCCTGGACGAAGCGCTCCAGCAACTGAATGCCTTGCCGGAACATGTGGTCCCAGGTGTCGTTACCAGAGTAGATCAGATCAAGGTCCTTACATGGCGCCCACTGCTCGAACAGGACTGCCGCCGGATCTTCGTGCCGAAACAAAGCCGCCACCGCCTGTTCGAAGCAGCGGCCGAAAAGCATGGCGGCGCGGGTGTCTTTTTCCTGCCAGCCATCGAGATAGCGATGGCGATAACGCCGCGGGCAGGTCAGGTACTGGGAGATCTGGGTGTAGCTGTAGGTCATCATCGCGATACCCTCTCTTGCCGCGAGGCCTTACCGTTGCTTGTTGGCGGAATGCGGACGGCAGCGGACAGTTCTTCCCACTGGCTGGCCGGGGCGAAGCCGTCGAGGTTCACCAGCGAAATGCCGTTGACGCACGGTGTGGCTGATCTTCACGACGCCGGTGAGTCCGCGCAGGGCGCGCTCGTCGACCTCGTCCTGGCTCAACAGTTCAGGGTCGTAGAGAAAATCCCGCAGGAACCAACCCAGCTTCCACATTGCCTTTGGAGTGCAGTAGAGGCGGCTGACGATGGAGCGCCCGGCAAACGGCTTGGGTTCGAGAATGCAGAGCCGCAGCACATAGAAGCGCTTCTGGGCCTGCCAGCGGTGCTGAGCATGATCGACCCGAACGAGGAACATGCCGTCGGGAACCTCAGGGCACGAAGTCACGCGCCGTGTCAGCAAGTCCGGGAACTTGACGTTTCATCCCGCCACCTCCTGGTTCGGGCGTGCGTAGCTGTTGAGCTGACAGAGCAGGGAATCGCGGTCGTTCTTGGCTGCATCGGCCAGCTGCTGGACGAAGCTTTCGACCTGTTCGCGGGTGGCGTCTTTGAGGACTTTGGTCCCGCAGAAATCGACGGCGTAGGCTTTCACCAGCTCGGGATCGAGGTTGTGCTGGCGAATGATCTGGCAGAGCCGATCGCGGACCTTGTGACCGTTCCCGTTTCCGTTGCTACCGCTGAGCGGAGACTTGTGTAAATCAGGCGACGGCATCGGACCAGGATTCGATCCGATCTCCTCGACCGAGCAGATTCCGATGCCATACGCCTTGCGGAGGGCGCGATTGACGGCTCGGGTCTCTGCGATCCGCATTTCGGCGCCACGGACCAGCAGAGAAACGTTGGAGGGGTCAGCGTCGCCGTAGCCGACGAAACCGGCGGAATCTTTGGACGGATAGACCGTTGCCTTGAGGACGAAACGATTCGCGGCGGAATCACAGAGCGAATCGACGGCTTCGACGTGGATACCGCGGCACCTCTTGCGACGCGCCAGCCGAACGAGGCCGGTGTGTGTTACGAACCAGCCATTCTCAAGCAGAATCACATCTCCACTGGCGAAAGAGAAGCTGAATTGTTTGGTCAGATCTTTCAGTGCCTGGAGCCGCGCCCGGGTGATGTTTGGGTAAAGCTTCTTGACTAAGGAAGCGTTGTGGCGTATTAGCTGGAGGTTGTTCTTGTCGAGATTCTTAGAAGGCATAAGCACCTCATTGACATCTAAATGATGCGTAGGTCTTCGCTCTACGGAAGCAGACCCAAATTTTCGAGAAGGTGTGTTGCTTGTTCGGCGACCAGGGCATCTTTCGCGTTCCTGTTAAGGCGCACTCCCGCTGCTCCTTTCGGCAACTGGCGGAAGAGCATGCATTGCGCGGGCACGGTGTAAAAGACCGCGACCATCTGCCGTCCTGCAGCATGAACTTGGAGACCGCCACCGGATTGAAGAGCACAGTGCGGTCGCGGAGAAGCGAGACTTTCGGTTCGCGGTGACGTAACATATCGGTGAACCTTCGTTGACAATTGCTTATGAGCCGCGTTCATGCGATAAGACCCGGAGAGGAACATCGGCTGTCACTTAATGGGCAGCATGCCTATAGTTATCAATTATAACCATAGAGATGCAAACGTGTCAAGTGGTAAAACCGCCATCGACTGGAAAGGTGTAGGCCGACGCCTGCGAGAGTTAAGGGGCTACGATGTGACCCAAGCTGAGTTCGCGCAACGGGTCGGAGTGAGCCAAGGCTTCCTTTCTTATGCGGAGCGCGGTGAGAAAGAGATAGGCGCGGCCACCCTGTTGAGGATCAGTAGGGAATTCGACAAGACGATTGAGTGGTTGCTCACGGGAAAGGATTCCAAGGCACGCAGGTAAGCGGTGGGTTAAGTCCGAACGGCAGAATTTAAGCCGCTCGACTGGATTGTCATGGGCGCGGAGGAGATTGAAATTCCCGAGAATCGCGTCGTATGTTACGCGGGGCGTTACGAAATTCGGGGTTTTGACCACACGCAGCGGGAATTCGGAAAGATCCTGGGAATCGGCCAGACGCAGCTAAGTAAGTATGAGAAGGGGCTGAGTGCGCCCACGCTAGAGTTGCTGCTGAAACTGAAGTCTTATTCTGGCCGCAGCCTCAACTGGATTGTCACGGGCGAAGAGGGAGTATGAGGTATATCCGGCGATTCTTGGCTCGGCGCCGCGACCAGTTGTAAGACCGTTAGCCGGGGAGATTCATGATGTCTCTTCAAATCTCGAATCGTTTACCGAAGCGAGCGGGATCACGTGTAGGCAGGCGATGGTCCTAGTCGGAGCTCTCGTCCAAGAAGTCTTCCCGCGAATATCCCTGCAATGAGGGCTCACTGTGGAAGCCTTTCTCACTGCGGGTAAAAGTTCCCTGACAGTAGTGAGACCCCCCGGATCAACCGTAGTGTTTTCTGCGTCCAGAGTCTTTTGGTACGCCCCTTGCACCAGTGTCTGATGTAGGGTCGACGAGTGTCGCCACTTCGGTCAAGGAGACTTCGTGAGGGCGTTTCTGGAAATCATCTTCGACTGGATATTCGGTTGCCATCATAGGCACTTGAGTCGAGTGTTCACGACCCTCAGCGATCACCCAAAACCGGCCAATGAGTATCACCTGAAAACCGGCCAACGGGAATAGCGTCCGGGACATTGATTCCCGCAGAGGCTTGTAGCCTCCGTGGGCATGGCCAATGTCTTGAACGAAGAGAAGAAACAGCAAGTTTTAGCTCTGGGACGGCTGGGCTGGCCGCTGCGTCAGATTCAGAAAGCCACCCGCATCCGTCGCGAAACCGCCAGCCAGTATCTAAAAGCGGCAGGGATTGCGGTGCGTCCGCCCGGAGGTTGGGGGCGGCGAGCGGCAAAACCGGCCAACGAAGTGATCACCGACTCTGGCGGGGGAAAACCGGCCATCGCGGGGATCACCGACCCCAACTGCAACCCCAAAACCAACCCCGAAAACCTTTCCACGAAGGGAAAAGTAAAAGCAACTTCAAAACCGGCCAACGAAGTGATTACCGACTCTGAGGTGATCACTGACCTCAACCCCTTCCAACGAGACGAAGTGGGCGCTCTTCGCTCGGAACACGCGATCTCTCCACAGCGCAGTCCCAGCGCCAGTGCCTGCACCGCGTATCGGGAAGCCATCGAGTTGGGACTCAGCCGCGGCCGCAATGCCGTGGCGATTTGGCAGGACCTGGTTGATGAGTACGGTTTTGCCAGCAGCTACCAGAGCATGCAGCGCTTCGTGCGCAAGCTGCGCGGTACACAAGCGCCCGAAGCCCGCGTGGTGATCGTCACCGCTCCCGGCCAGTTCGAGGAAAACGATCTTACTCGCCTGGTATTCTCCGATTACCTCGGCACAACGCCCATGCGACTGTCTTAGCGGCAGCTCTCGGTATCGTGCCTGGGTCACGGACAAAACGGAATGCTATCGGCCGATGCGGTTCGGCGTGCGACTCATCGGCCCGTTGAATAGCGACCCACATTGCAGGCTGGCCGAAGTTTTCCAGAAGTCTCGTTCGAGGAGATGTGGTGTAAGGGAGCGCTGCTTGCGCTCCGATCTCCTCCAAGTCGGTTTCGGGACAACCACGGCGCCTGAGCATCTGATACGGTGCAAAATTGCACCACGTTTCGCAAGAGCTGCCAAACCACGCGTGGCTAGAAGGGTGTGTCTGCACCCAGGTGGCAAGTGATTGCTCTTTGCCGGTAGATAGCTGCGAGTGGCTCAAGAGCCCCTTGAGCTACAGCGGGCTGCTCCGCATAGGCGTATGTCATTCCCAGTTGCTCATACTTCGAGGCTCCTAGCCGGTGAAATGGTAGCAGGTTGATTTCGCTCTGACCTATCTCGCATAGGAAGGCAGCCGTTGCTTGAGCGTTGTCGGCGCTATCGTTGAATCCGGGCACAACAGGCATTCGTAACACCATTCGTCCCGGCCAGTCTGCACTTGCGATCCAGCGAATGTTGTCGAGGATTAGTTCGTTCGATACGCCCGTACCTTCCAGGTGCCTGGCAGAATCCATGTGCTTGATATCGATGAGAAGCCAATCAATATATGGCAACGCGGCCTGCAGCACCGTTCGAGGAACATAAGCGCTGGTTTCCACGCAGACCACGATGTAGGCATCGTGACAACGCTCGAGCAGGTCGAGAACGAACTCCTCTTGCATTAGCGGCTCGCCGCCGGTCAGGGTGATGCCACCTTGCGGTCCCCAGTAGCACCGATCACGGCTGAAGACCCGCATCAACTCGTCCACCGTATACCGCTTGCCGCTCTGCTGCAGCGCACCCGTATAGCAAACCTCGATGCAATCCATCGTCTCGCAGCAGTCACACTGTCTGCGATCAAACACCGCTGGTCCGCTACCGTCGGCCGACGGGCCTGCGGCTCGTACTGTACAGGCAGGGATACAGCGGCCCGGACAATTCTTACAGAATCGCGACTTGTACATGAGCCGCTGACGCAACATTAGACCTTCCGGGTTCGAACACCAGGTGCAGTGCAAGGGACAGCCGCTGAAGAAGACGAGCGTCCGTGTGCCAAGCCCATCGTGGATGGAGTGGCCCTGGACATCGAAGATCAGCCCTTTGGCGTCGCCTTCGTGCATTTTCTACCTATGCTCTCTCCACGCCAGCGGCTAGGAACTTGTCGCACGTCACCGCAATCAGGTCTGGATATGTCATCGGCCTGGCGGAAACCGCAGTGCAGGCCCCCAGATATTCGTCGCCTGGAACGAAGTGAGCACAGATCTTGCACTTCTGGACCGGGACACAATGCTCGCAGTGATCGCCGTCGGCGAAAACCAGTTCCTTTGTGCGATGGCAAATGCCCTTCGCTACATCCAGAGCGACGTAGTTACGGCAGTCCATGTGCTTCATCACACCGTTCATGTGTCACACTCCTTCATACTCAGTTCTGGCAATCACCTCGTCCTGTATTGGCTTGCCAATCTCAACCCAGTACTGTGTGAATCCAGCAACGCGGACCATCAGGTCGCGGTAGTTGTCCGGATTCCTCTGTGCATCCCGAAGCATTTTGCTGTCCACAACGTTGTACTGGATATGGAAGCCGCCTTTGCGCATGTAAGCCTGCGTAAGGGCCAGCAATTTCTTGCACCCCTGCAAGCCAGCCACAGCCGTCGGGTGCAGTTTCAGATTCATCTGGGAGTTCTGGGACATGGCGTGGTCCCAGATCGTCGCCGATTCGAAGAGCGCGTAGGGACCATTGCGGTCCGTTCCCGGATAGGCCGACATTGACGCATCGGCGAACGTGGTTCCAGCTAGTCTGCCGTCCGGCGTTGCGATTGTAGCCATCCCCATCGGCGCGTGGGTTGAGACCGAGATCTGGCAAGCGTACAAAGGCTTTGCATTGAGCGATTCGTGGTCACGGCACATCCCGCAGAACCAGGTCTCCCATTCCTTTAGGATCGTGTCGACGTACGGGTCGTCGTTGCCGTACTTATTGATTATTGAATAATATAGTGACATTTTCTTGATCTCGTGCTATGGTTTGGGCATGGGAAATCCGGCCGGAGTTCGGCGAGACTTTCAGGCACTTGAGCAGCGGCGGATGCAGGCGGCGCGGCTCCTAGAGAAGGGGTACAGCCAGTCGGAAGTGGCCCGACGAGTGGGAGCGCACCGGCAGTCGGTAAGTCAGTGGGCGGCCGAGTTACGCGAGAACGGCCGCGCCGGGCTGAAGAAGGCGGGCCGTGCTGGCCGCAAGCCACGGTTGAGCGTGGAGGATCTGGGCAAGATCGAGCAGGGACTCAAACGCGGTCCGGAAACCCTGGGCTACGAGACCGGATTGTGGACCACCAACCGTGTCACCCATTTGATCGAGCAAGAATGTGGGATTTCCTACCATCCCTCGCAGGCATGGCGCATCCTGCGGCAGTTGGGATGGAGTTGTCAGCGTCCGACGGGCCGCGCCTTGGAGCGGGACGAAGAGAAGATCCGGCGGTGGAAGCAGAAGCGCTGGCCGGAGTTAAAAAAAAGGCCAAAAACGAAGGTCGCACGATCGTCTTCATCGACGAGAGCGGGCTGAGCGAGCGTCCCCACCGCTGTCGTACCTGGGCACCCCGCGGACAGACCCCCGTGCTGCAATACCACTTTAATTGGAGGACCTTGTCGGCGATAGCGGGCGTAACCTGGTGGAACTTTTACTTCCGCCTGTTTCCGGGAGCAATCCGTAGCCCGCAAATCATTGAGTTCCTTTCCCATCTGCTGCGCCATATTCCTGGCAAGCTGCTGATCGTTTGGGACGGACTGCCGGGGCACCGCAGCCGTGCCGTCTGGCAGTTCGTACAGCAACAGAGGGGGCGTCTGTGGCTGGAATATCTTCCCGGCTATGCTCCAGAACTGAACCCAGTGGAGTATCTGTGGTCACACTGGAAGCAGCACGAATTACCCAACTTCTGCCCCACGACCTTTGGACAGTTGAGCGATTCCGCACGCCGAGCGTTGCGTCGGATGCGCCGTCGGCCCACCTTGGTCTGCGCTTTCTGGGAACAAGCGGAACTCTTTCCGCTGTAACTATATTATGCAAAAGTCAATAGGTGCTGTCAGGCAGAGGTGGTGGACGTAATCCCATTTGCCGGTTTCGTCCTTCTTCTCCTGATCCGCCAGCGAAAACGAACCAACGTCGGTTGCTGTCTTAAACCCAAAGTTGTCCCTTAACGCCTGCTTGAGTTCCTCGAGGGTGATCGCGCAAGTGTCGAAAACCAGTTTCTTGATGGCAGCCAGGCTGTTGACAAGATTGACAGTCCCGCAAGATTCGACGTTGTAGGTTGCATTGTAGCGGTACCCAAGTTCGTTGATCAGGTGCCCATTGGCGAGGCAGTCCGGTTTAAGCCGCGAGTTGAAAATGGCCATGTTCTGTTTTCGCCAGACGTCGTGCTGGATGTTGTTGCAAGCGGTCAGGCAAGCGACTGTCCTGCAAAAGTAGTCTTTGAAGGCCTCGACGATCGCTTCATACGTCTCCAGCTTTTTGCCATGCGGTGGATAGACCCTCTGGAAGGTCCTTTGGTCGATGCCATCGAAGAGCACGAGCTCGAGAACTTTAGGTAATGAGATGAAGTGCACACCGACGCTGGTCGGCTGACCGGAGCCTCCCGGAATCCAGTACTCCTTGCCATCCAGATGCAGCGGCAACCAGGAACACGGCGACGCTTCCAGACATCCGCCAATCGCCACCGCCCGCGCTTCTTCTACATGCATGCCTTCCGGGCCATATTGGCTCAAGAGAAACTCCATGGTGCCGCGATTATTGACCCATGCCGGATAGCCCGTCCCGGTCTTGTTGCACTCGGTCGCCTTCAACAGAAAGTCTTCGGGCAACTTGTCGTCATACAGAACGGTGAGAGTGGGTTGAGTGCTGGTACACCGAATTGCAGCCTCGATGATCAGCTTCTCAAGTTCATTCGCCGCCGATCCACCGTCTTTTGTAAGTCCTCCCAGGCTTAGGTTATTGAACGTGTTGCCCGACAGCACGCCACCGACCACACCCGCCGAGGCAAAACAGTCAATACAGGTGAACTTGATTCGTTGAAGTTGCAGCCATTCCAGAACCTCGTCATCCGTAATTCGGCCCGCGGCCTTGTCCCGCTCGTAATAGGGATGAAGAACTTGGCCCACGCGGCCCGGGGACAGGCCGGAGATGGCATCTTCGTTCAGAACGGCGACGTGGATCGTCCATATCATCTGGATGGCTTCGCGAAACGTCGTCGGTTTGACGTGTGCCACCAATTCCAAACGCTGGGCGATCTCCTGATACTCTCGCTTTTGCCCGGGTTCGTTCTCGGACGCCGCCAGGCGCCGAGCCTCTTTGGCATAGTTCAAGATCCATTCCTGGATTCCCTCCAGAATCAGGACAGCCGCTTCATAGTTGTAGAGGCGGTTCATGCCAACCAAGCCGTCTCCGTCCGGGCGTCCCGCCACTTCCGCCTTTTTATCCGTCGCCATCTGGATCAAGGCGTCGAAACCGTACTCCAGGGGGTAGTAGTAATTGACCACTTCTCGGCCCTGCGGGAGCGTGTAGCCCGAGTCGAACATGCACACGATGGCGCGCATGATTGCTTCTTTTGTGGCGTAATCGGGCACCATCTGCTCGTACTTGTGGCCGAGGTCGTCCACCGACTTGCCAACCCATTGCCTGGCAATGTGAAGGAGGGCGGGAATCTCTTCGCGCCGCATGCCAAACTTGCCGGCAATCGAAACCACATTCCCGAACGATTCGGTGACGTTGCCGCCACCGCCGCCAAATCTCGACAGCTCGTCAACGCTGGAACTACCCTTCAATAAGTATCCGATCTTCCTGAACTCGTTCAAGTGCCAACAGCTTCTGCCGTTTGTGTCGGCGATCCCGGGTAATACGACCACGGTCCTGGTTTATAGCGGCATCGTGGACATCGAGAATCGCGCCGACGGGACGCGGCTAAGCACTTCGGTTAAAGACTTCATGGCGTGCGCAACGAAGCTGACGCAGGTGACTATTAATCGACTTGGCCAGGGAGTGACCATCTACTGGCAGGACATCACACCAATGAATGTGCTGGCGACTGTGCTGGGCAACCCGCCTGGCCCCTACACCGAGCCTAGACCTCTTACCCAATCCTACATTCAGGCCATGACAGACCCGAACACCGGACTAGTGGCGCAATTCCCGAATAACGTCAAGCTGATTGGGGTCAACGCGCTCCTCAGTGACCCGAGCCAGTGCCTCTATGACAATAACGGCAAATTAATAGGGTGTTTCGCAATGGCTGACTACGTCGGTTGGACAGATCCATTGCCACCGGGATGGGCGATCGTTTTTCCGAACTACGGCAGCGTACCCATGCTTCGCCTGAGGCGCAAGTGAAAGAGCGCCCCTCAAAACCCTCGGCACGTGTCTCAGAGAACCGACAGGGGTCGCGCTGCAGTATCCGCCAGTGCAGTTCGCGGTAGCTGGTCTCATCGAGTCTAAGTCGTGGACTTTTCCACTGGATGTTTTTCATGAGGTCTTCTGTGCAACCGAGAGGAAGGCCACCCGTTGCCGACTGGGCAAGAACTTGTAGTAGCGAGAGAGGGAATGCAGCAGGATCTCCGGATTGTTGCCGTCCAGGCATGCCCCAGCCAGAAAGTCCGCACAGATCATCTCCAGAGAGTAGCCCCGAGACTTGTCCGATCCCAGCATCAAAGCTGCGGCCTCGATCGGCTGCTCGATGACCGGAATCTGGTTCCTGTAGACCTTGAAAATGCCCCAACGCGGGTTCGTCAGGCATTGGGGGCCGACAAGAGATGTGGATTTAGGAAAACTTTCTTTGTCCTTAGAATGACCGGGGGAAAGCTGCGTTTCGTTGGATACGTCACAGATATTCCCCGTATGACAAACATCGCAATGCCACTCCTGCGGGTGGGAGCTTGGGTTGGCGCCCTTGTCCGGTTAATAACCGCCCTTGAACCGCCCTATTTACCGCGCATTATGCGGAGAATACTTGCGCCGTGCGGAGATTGAGGCCTACAATATCCGCACAAGTTGCGGAGAATGAACCAATATATTCATACTCGTGTGGACTGGCCCAAGTTTCACTGGAACCGCGAAGCCTTGGCGGAACGGTTGGTTACGGTTCGTCACGAACAAGGTCGCCTGGATGGGTCGCATGGAGGCCCTTGGCTTCAAGCTTCGCCAGGAGGCTCTCCTCCAAACCCTCACCGAGGATGTGATCAAGAGCAGCGAAATCGAAGGGGAAACTCTGGACGCGGAACAGGTTCGTTCCTCAATTGCGTGCCGACTTGGCATGGACATTGGCGGCCCGAAAACTGTGGACCGGAATGTGGAGGGAATCGTTGAAATGATGTTAGACGCTACCCGCCACTATGGCCAACCCCTCACCACAGAGAGGCTCTTCGCATGGCATGCTTCTCTGTTTCCGACCGGCCGCAGCGGCATGAGTCGGATCAGGGTTGGTGTCTGGCGCGATGACAGCCGAGGTCCCAGGCAGGTTGTGTCCGGCCCGGTCGGTCGGGAGCGTGTTCATTTCGAAGCACCTGCGGCTCCAAGGCTCGACCCGGAGATGGAGTCCTTTCTGGATTGGTTCCATGGAAGCAATGAAACGGATTGGGTGGTGAAATCCGGACTCGCGCATCTATGGTTTGTAACTATTCACCCCTTCGATGACGGCAACGGCCGCATCGCACGCGCCATCGCCGATATGGCGCTTGCGCGATCTGAGCAGAGTCCTCAACGCTTCTACAGCATGTCGACACAGATCTGTGAGGAGCGCGCCGCCTACTACGACATTTTGGAGCGAACGCAGAAAGCGACGATGGACATTTCGCCTTGGATGGAATGGTTCCTCGCGTGCCTCGGTCGCGCCATCGATGGGGCACAAGCCACTTTGGCATTCGTTCTCTCCAAGGCGCGCTTCTGGGAATCAATTTCAGATTTCCCACTGAACGCCCGCCAGCGACTTGTACTCAATCGTCTTCTCGAAGACTTCGAGGGAAAGCTCACCACCTCGAAATGGGCGACACTCGCGAAGTGTTCCCAGGACACAGCTCTGCGTGACATCCTCCCTCTCCGGCGCGGCATTCTTGTTCGCAATGCGGAGGGCGGGCGCAGCACCAGCTACCCGCTTTCCAATGTTCGATCTGGATCATGAGCGTGTGCGCTGGACTCCCTCGAAAAATCAACCCAAGGATCGCATGCCGGTACCGACGAACATAAAGTGAGGCATGAAGCTGCGATTTGCGGGAAGAGCAGACAAGGATTATGCGGATCTGCCGGTCGTTATCCGCAAGGCGTTTGCAAAACAACTGTTGCCCATCCCGAAAATTCTCTGGGATGTCAACAGAGCCAGATGGCTTCTAATCATGGTAGGCGGAGCTTCCACAGCTAGCCTTTTCGATGTATCCGTGCGTGACATTCAGTGCACAAAGTGATCAGGTTCTGTTCTAGGTCGCCACCCGAATGGCTCCGGAACTTGACATGGTGTACCTGTAAGCGTTGCATGCTACCGCAGACCTGGTAGATAATATTACACAAGGATAGATAACGCCGTGAGCCTCAATGTCAAAGATCCAGAAGCCCACCGTCTCGCTCAGGCCATTGCCAAGGCCACCGGTGAGACCATGACTCATGCTGTCAAGGAAGCTCTACGGGAACGCTACGAACGCCTCCAAGCTCGCCGTGGCAAGGCCTCCGTTGAGGAACTCCTCGCCATCGCCAAGCGCGCCTCCACCCAGGTCAAACGCCCTTATGTCGATCACGCCGAATTCCTTTATGACGAGCGCGGTCTCCCTAAATGATCCTGGACACGTCCGCGCTCGCCGCCATCTTTTTTGGGGAACCCGAAGCCGCCCTCTACACACAGCTCATCCACGACGCCGACTGCTGCTTGATGAGCGCCGCAAACTTCCTTGAGCTCTCCATAGTCATTGAAGGCCAGATTGGGCCAGACGCCAGCCGTCAATGTGATGTTTTTTTCCGCAGAGCCAACATCATCATCGAACCTTTCACCGTCGAGCAGGCGCATCTCGCCCGCCAGGCCTTCCTCGATTTCGGCAAGGGTCGCCACGCGGCTGGGCTGAATTTCGGCGACTGCTTCGCCTATGCGCTCGCCAAGATCACCGGCGAGCCTCTCCTCTTCAAGGGGGAGGATTTCAAGAAGACCGACACCCTATCCGCTCTCTGAACGAGAAGTCAGATGACAGACAGCTCTGCGGAAAACCAACGAACTGACTTCGTTTTGCAATGCCAGTGATTTTCTTGATCCCGATGCGGGGCATGCAGCTGGTAGGTCATCGGCAAGCTGGGAACGCTTGGGTTTTACTTTCGCACTGTAGCGGAAGGAATACATCCAAGGGAGGGAAATTGATGGGCAGCGCGCCTGAGATGAGCATGAGGCAATGAGAAAGTGTTCCTCGGGGGTTGGTCCTCCTACCACCGTGAATCAGAAGCAGAGACAACAGCTTGAAATCTATCCGTACGCACGCAACTATTTGACCTGCACCAAGCAACGAGATGAGTCACTGCAGGCGGGCCTTGCGCGAGGTGACTCTTCCATGTACCCGTTCGTGGCATTCGGCGCACAGCGTGATCAGGTTCTGTTCCACATCGCCATGCGCAAGGGATTCGAGGGGTTGTACGGTCTGGTCCGGGAGCGTTTGTCTTGTGAGCCTCTGAGCGGGCACCTGTTCTTGTTCTGTAACGCCCAGCGCAATCGGTTGAAGGTCCTGGTCTGGGATGGTAGCGGACTCTGGGTCTGTGCCAAACGGTTAGAGAAAGGGCGTTTCACCTGACCGCAATCCGGTGATGCGCAGGGCAAGGTGGTCTTGAGTCACGAAGAGCTCTCTCTCTTGCTAGGTGGGATCGATCTGGCCAAGACCAAGCACAAGCGGTGGTACCGGAAGGCTCCGCCCGAGGGAAATGCCGCCGCATAGACGGCTTGCACGTCGCGGGCCGACTCTGTTAAATCAGTAGCCCATTGTGAGTGAAGCTCCCATTCCTTCAGCCCCAGCCGATCTGGAACTCATCGCACGACTGAAGAGCCGGCTGCGGTACGCGGAGCTGAGGATTCGTGTGCTGGAAGAGCAGCTGCGGCTGATGCGCATCGAGAAGTATGGAGCGGGCGGCGAAAAACTCTCCCACGCGCAAATGGAACTGTTCACGTTTGAGCCAGTCGTCAGTGAAGTGATGGTGCAGGGGGAAGGTGAGCCCGCGCCGGTGCGGCGCTCGACGAACAGATCCTGCAAGCATCCGGGTCGTCAGGAATTGCCTGCAAACCTTCCTCGCGTAGAGCGGATCCTGCCTTGCACACCGGATCAGCGCGTGTGCGAGAGTTGCGGCAAAGAGACTGTGGTGATCGGCTAAGGTCGCCACGGCCGGCGGCCTGACCTCGGGCATTGACCTCGCCTTGCACATCGTGGAGCGGTATTACGGACAAGAGGTCGCGCAGATCACCGCCGACTTCCTGGAGTATGGCGGCGAGCTCTGGAAGAGCCCGGAATTCAATCAGGTCAAGCCGGTGGTCGCCGCCAAGTAGCGCCACACGCCAAGGGATTGGTCTTGCGAATCGCCTTACCAATTCTCCTAGCGCCGCCAGGTTGCTTGCTAACTTCCAAGTTGCGTGTCATGCGACCGGAATCGACTCCGTAGCGCAGCCAACTACCCAGAACAAGACTTCGGGACAATCTTCTGTGAGGTGCACTCGCCGACCGGCTGTTGCTACCACGCTGCGATCATTTGGCAGTGACCAGCAGCCCTGAATCCGGTTCGCCATTCCTGCTATTGGGTGATGGCCAACGCTTTCAGCGCGCCTTTGTTGCGGATCAGTAGTGTCGGGCCCTTGCTCTGCAAAATCTGTCGTTGTTTGAGATCGGCAAACAGTCGGGTCACAGTTTCTCGCGAAGTGTTGATCATCCGCGCGATTTCTTCGTGAGTAAACGCCAGCTTCAGGCGCGACTCGGCTTTGGTGGCTTCGCCGCTTTTGGCGCTCCATTCCAGCAGCAGTTTGGCCAGCTTCTCCACAGCGGAGTGCGATAGCCCGAGGTCGCGAATCTGGTGGCAAGCCGAGTTGTATTTGGCGCTCAGCTGCTCGGCGACGCGGAAGCAGGCGTCGCTGTGCTCCTTGAGAAAGCGGAGAAAATCCTCGCGCTTTACAAAGTTGACCTGGCACGGGCAAGTGGTCTCAGCGGTCAGCTCGTACGGCTTGCCGCTCACCGTGGCACTCAGGCCCAGAACCTCTCCGGGTTCTGAGATTTGCAGGATCAGAGTCTTTCCTTCCGTGGAGCAGATCGACATCCTTACCCGCCCCTTACACAAGACGAAAATTCCCCGTGGCGACTGACCCTCGACAAACAGGACAGCGCCCTTGGGATAGGCGGTTGCGTATTTGATGGATTCGAACGCCTGCAATGCATCTGGTGGCAAATCGCAGAGGATATGTTCTGCCCGCATCTTGCAGGACAGGCAACTTTCTATGATGTCCAGACCGTATGGTGTCAGCACGACGACCCCCAGTTACTCTCCGTTGCGTCGCATAAGATGAAAAAACTTCAGATGGCTCACTTATGTTCAGGGAACCTGAAGAAGAGAAGGAGAAAACTGCCTCAATTGGAACTCTATCGGATGGGTTGAGAACTGTCAAAGGAGAGCGTATCGAGGAGAGCGTATCGAGTTGGGATGCACTCCGAACGTGCCACGAAAGTAGCAGCATGAACTCCGACCCATGCGTCGTGACCGCTGTCACTGCCAGCGATCTGCGATTCTGCGAACCTGGGCATGTGGAGAGTAATTGCGCTATGAGACGCCTGGAAGATATGGAGAGATCGGTTTTTCGAGAAATTGGGACTAACAGACTTCTTGGAGTTTGAGGAGGGTGAATTGCGGTGGCTGGCGGAGATCGGAAGCGAGCTCAAGTCGCTCGTCGCTTCAGCTCAGAAGCGAATGAAAGACAAAATTGACCGGAACAAATAGAAAAGCCACGGTGCTAGCCGTAGCCTGAATTCGCGTGACTCCCACTACGAACGAGTAATAGAAGCGGTTACTGCAGTGTTAGCGATGCTCGATGGGAACGCGGAGCGACCGGGTCATCAGAGTTTCCGCTTTTGCCTTACCGTTGGCCTGCGGCCGTGCCGTTAAGGCCGTCACCGTTCGTTCTTCAAAAAGGAGCCGGCGTAAGCTCCGAAGGTCGTTCAGCACCCGACCGCTTCGCTGCATGTGAAATTCGAGCTTGATCAGCGTGTACAAGGCGAGCTTCAGTGCCTCCGCACGCCGGGGAAAATTCGAGCTCGATTCCCGTTGGAGGTCCGCTTCGATGTCCAGCTTGGTCTCGAAGATGGTCTGCCCTAACAGGGTCATGAAGTCGTGGGCATTCTCAATACTGTCGAAGGGGTTTCGATAACTTGGGACATCGCCGTTCTCCTTGTACCTTTCTTGAAGGGTGTGGCGCTTTAGTTGAATCGAGAGTCCCACAATTTGGTCCGCCCGTCGGTGATGGAGGACACCAGCCTCCGTGACAGGATGCCTAGACTAGCTGGACGCTTCTTGCACTCGGCTCGGGAGTGCCAATCAGCATTAGTGGTGGCCGACTTGCTCATGCTGGTTACACGAGCACCTTGAGTTAGCGCCGACGAGAGGAGGTCTTCGACTTGGTTCTGCGCTGCTTTCTCCGCCAGTTCTTGTGTAGCGGCATGTCCCCAGGACACCAATTCGTCGGGGTTCTGCACCTTGCAAATCATCCAGTGGTAGCGCGTCCTTTTGTAAAAGCGCTCGGCTTGAAACGATACGACGTACCCGGCAAGTGACTGTGTCATTAAGATCATTTCCAAAACTCCGCCGCGTATTACGCTTTCCCTGAAGCCCTTTTTCTCTCGTGCGGAAGTCCTGCGCCCGGGATGACCGTGAACACGTGCCAGTTGGCGCAGTGGTATGCGGAGACGCCGAAAACATGGCGCTCCGCCCCATCAAGGGTTGCCGACAGATGTACTCCTTCCACGGGTTCGAGTTGGTTGTCCCAACAGATCGGGCAGATGGTGGGAGGTTCCACAGTGCCGCGATGCTAGCCTTTTCGCAATCGTCGTCAGTGATAGCGGACACAGTTTGCGCCTATAGTTGTACGGTAAAGTTTTTCTCCGTGGGCTTTTACGGGCGGAGTGCGGAGTTGTTCTGTCGAGTTTAGAGCCCCGGCGAACTCGGCGCTTTGTTTCAACAACCTGCATCCACGAAAAAGCGGATTGTGAAGGATTACTCTAGAAGCACTCAGCGGAATGGCAAACAAGGGTCAACCCGGAGGACGGCGTAAGCGGATTGTCGTCGCCGCCACACCCGAAGCAGACCGGCAGAGGCTTAAGAAGGGCGATGAGGGTTCAACAACTGACTCGAATCCGAACCACATGCGGGCGGTGGTGCGCATAACGGAAGAGATTAGTTTTGTCCACGTGTATCTTTCTTGTGGTCATCTAATTACCATCAAAAAAGGCGACTTGAGACATGAGCGACCCAAAAAGATAGGGTGCTGGGCATTCGCCGCGCAAACCGCGAAAAAGTGACCTCCAGGCGGGATCGCTTGTAACAGGTGATGATTCCGGTGTTTTTGTCCTTCACCAGGAACGTGGTTTGAGGGTTTGAGGACAGCGGGCCGACAAGAGGGCTTCAGTACGACGAAATGATAGCTGGCGTGAACAGGTTCAGCATGACGGTCCCCCGTCACCATCAAGCATGAAAATGGGGTGTAGCAAGCGCAGAATATTGCCTGTCGCTGCCGATGAAGCTCGCAGTATGGAATTAGTGCGGAAGAAAGAGCCTGTTGAACAGGTTGAGCGGGACGCCGTAGGAACTATCAAGTGTTGCCTCCTTCGGGAGAGCGCGAAAGGGAGAATCTCAGGGGTCTGGCGTCTTCGGCAGCGGCAAAGGAGCTGCCATGAAGGTGCATCACAACTGCTGCGGACTAGATGTTCATAAGGAAACCATTGCGGCCTGTTTGATCCGCGAAGACGCAAGTGGAATCACGACCAAAGAGAAACGATTGTTCGGCACGATGACGCAGCATCTGCGAGAGCTGGCGCAATGGTTGCAGAGGTTATCACGATTTTCCTTGGCTCTTGTGTGAGCAGAAAAAGCCAATGGCAATTGGATGCGCGGCAGACCCTCGTTGTCTTAGCGCACAGCTATGACGATCTGCCCGTTGAGTATGTCCGCGGCCTGAGTAAGTGTCAGGTCATCGGGCACTCCCTGGAAGTCACTGCGAATTTCAGTCTGCCGCACGTTGATTGTCTTGAAGAGGAGAACCTTTCCTCTCATATCCACAGCCATGCCAGCCATTCCCCAGTGGCCCGCTGCAACTTCTACCTGCCTGACCTCAAAGTGGCCTCCCTTGTCCAAGTGTCCCAGCAGGCCGCCTCCAAACTTGACATCCTCCATGAGATGACCATTCATCGCGGCCAGTCTTTCTTGTTTGCCTTCGACCCACAGTTCGCCTTCCATGTCATGGAAAACACGAGCGTCCAAGGACGGCGGCTTGAAATTCACGTTGGGTCGGAAGCTTAGTTTTATCAGGTCTCCCTCACGACCCGCGTAGTTGAACACAAATGCATCCGGCAGCATCTTGAACAATCGTTTTCCGGATTCTTTATCAGTGTTTTGCGTCCGCCGCAATTTTCGTTGTGCGGCTGGATTCCGCACTAGCTCCTGAATACGCTGGTTCTCTTTCTGCAGTTGTTCCGCGGCGAGGGGCTGGTCGTTAATAGACAGGAGTCGACTCAGATCACCGTCTTTTGTCTCAATGATTCTGCTGACCTGTTTTTTGCTTGATTCTGCTTTTTCTTGCCGGTACGCCCACTGGGCATGATCCTCATCCTGGAATTTCAGTTCGTTAGTGACCACCCTCCGTGCCAGCTCGTTGGCCGAAAGTTGTAGGTTGCCGGGAGCGGACTGGGCACGTGTCGTCGATCCGAGCAGAGCGATAGTCGCTACAAGGGTGGCAGAGCTGTGCATCAGTCTCACAGCTGATCGCGACTTCAGCGCGGCGCACGTTCTAAGCCAGTTATGCATTTGACCACTTCCGTTACTCGTCAAGAGTGCTCAAGTTGCGCCACTGTTAGCGGTGCTGGCCCCGCACGATGACATGGATGTTACGTGCCGATCCACGGGGAAGACGGTTTTCGAAGCGCACATCCTGCGGATCTATCAGCTTGAGTACACGAATGACTCGCGGATGAAACTTAGCTTGCTCGCCGATGCCTAGAACGACCTGCCCAGCCCATGGAATGCGGTGGCCGTAATATCGCACGTCGCCGCCCGGATCAGGTTTACGAAAATGCACCTTATTGTTGTTGTTGACACCAGAAAGCCATTCGATCGGAGTGTTCCTGATGAAGTGGGTTGCTCCAGCCTGCAACTCATCTGTTTTTGTGAGCTGCCACAGTTTCGGTAACACGTTGTTCGTGGTGGACGGAGGAGGGTAGCCGATGTCAAGTGTGCGGAATCTTACCAATGGAGCGGTTTGTCCTTGGCTCGGCGCAAATGGCAGCGACAAATTTTCATACAGCGGATGAAAACGTATTTTCGCTTCCGGAACCGCCACATACTGCCTAACAAGACCGCCAAATTGGATTGGAGTTTCGCTTGCAGATGGTTTTTCTTGCGTCCGCGCTAAGCGCGTAGAAAACACCAAAAGGGTGAGCAGCCCAATGGGGAGAAGAAGCAACCGACGGAGTCTGTGGCGACCCATTGGAATCACCTACTTAACGGTTGTAGCGTGCTAGTCCTTCGACAACCTGAGCCTATCGCTTAAGAACGGAGGGCGCTGTGCAGAATTGCACAAACGGCCGACGTTCCCGATTTGGGAAACTGTGCAATATTGAACAGACACCGCAAAAGTCCGGCTTTCAGCGGTATAATGCCGATGTGGGGGCGGCTACCCTCTCGGAGGTGCGAAATGAGCGCCAGGGCCATGCCAGCCCGCGCCCAAGGCCATCCAGCCAGGTTGGTTCCATCGGTTGAGTCGATGCGATGGGCAAAACCCCTCACAGGTAAAATTGCAAAGCCTTCCCAGCTGCAAACGCCCAAGCCGCAATCAACAAATGGCGATACGGTTTTCGATCCAGCGGCCTTTCTCGCGAGAGCCGGGTTGGGCAGAAAAATTCTCAGTCTGAAAAAAGATGAGGCGGCCTATGTGCAAGGCGACCCCGCTGACGCGATTTTCTACGTGCAGAAGGGCCGGCTGAAGGTAACAGTCACCTCCGCGCACGGGAGAGAAGCGACGATTGGCTTCGTGGGTGCTTGGGAATTCTTGGGGGAGGACTGCATGGTCACAGCTCATCCTCTTCGACTCGCGAGAGCAACCGCGATGACCGAGTGTGCACTGCTCAGGATTAACAAGGCGGAAATGGTCCGCGTACTTCACCAAGAACACGCCCTGTCGGATATGTTCGTTGCTTTTCTGCTTGTCCGCAACGCTCGGGTCCAAGCGGATCTGGTCGATCAGCTCTTCAATTCCGGTGAAAAACGGCTCGCAAGGGTTCTGTTACTGCTCGCGCAGTTCGGAAAGGTGAGCAAGCCAGAGACGGTAGTTCCTCGGATCAGTCAGGAGATTTTGGCTGAGATGATCGGCACAACCCGATCCCGAGTGAATTTCTTCATGAATCGCTTTAGAAAACTGGGCTTCATCGAATATAACGGCGGAATTAGGGTTCACAATTCCCTCCTGAATATCTTTCTGCAGGAATGAGGGCGGCGCAGGCCTTGAGCGGCCTCCCCTGCGTAAGATCGCCTTTCTTCCACCGAGAATGCATCGCGAAAGTCTGTTCACTGGCGCTAAACCGGTCAGATCGATCAAAGCCCTGTAGGGCGGATAAACGGCTGCCCCGGCCTTCTCTTAAGCCCCTTGCGCTCCCGCCTCAAAGAGACTCTCCATACTGTGCAATTGTGAACATACAAAACATCCCAACCCCGGTACAGTTTTCTTGTCCACCACGCCACTTGCTCGAAACATTCTGGGCCTTGTGCGGATGAGTCGTTAGGCCTGCAGTAAAGGGGCATTCCTTGTACATCGCGTATCTTCGCAAAGTACCGGCGTGCATCCTGGTCGCGATGCTTGTCATGCCGTGTGCGTCGGCGCAGGAGATGATTGCAGCTAGCTTGACCGTACCGGACGGAACTCCCATCAAGCTTCGACTGGCGGAAACTGTTTCCTCCGCCCACGCCCGTGCAGGAGACCCGGTGAATTTCGTCGTCGTGCGGGATGTGAACCTTGGAGGCTTCACCGTAATTCCGGCCGGAACCATAGCCCGCGGTTCGGTCACGGGAGTTAAGGGTAGGCGGTTCCTGGGAATCGGCGGCAGCGTGGCCCTGAAACTCGCTTCCGTAAAGCTGGTCAACGGCTTTCAGGTCGGAGTGCGTGCCGGCATGCGCGTAAAAGGACGTTCCCGCACCTGGCTGATGGCCGCGGGGATGATCACCACTGGCGTGTTCTTCCTACCCGCCGTACCGGCTTTCTTGCTCATCCGAGGTCACGAGAGCACCGCGCTGAAAAGTACGGAAATCACGGCGCAAATCGACGGCGCTACATCGGTCGTGTTGGCAGGGTTGCCGCAATCGCGAGAAAGTTCATCAGAGCTCAGCGCCATGATGGATTATCTGCCGCCACGTGTCTTCACCGGCGAGGGACGCGAGGGCGACATGGTGAACCTGGTTTTTGTCGCCCAACAGGAAGACTTGCAGGATGCCTTTGCCCGCGCCGGCTGGGTCAAAACGGACAAATGGAATCCGGCTTTCGTATGGCATCTATTGCGGCATCAGACCAACGATACCAAACTACCGATGGCCAGGTTTTACCTGTTCGGACGAGTGCAGGATTACTCATATGCCTTGCCCGAGCCGGATGCGGTCATGTCGCGGCGTCACCATCTTCGTATCTGGAAAACCGATTACACGGTCGATGGCACACCCATATGGGCAGGTGCCGCCACGCACGACGTTGCGGTTGTAATCGCCAAGCGCGGGCATTTAGTCAACCACAGGATCGATCCCGCGGTCGATACCGAGCGCGACTTCATCGGAGCCAACGTGGCAGACACCTCATCGGTCACTCGTCAGGAATACTTGCATTCCCCTGAGCCAGTGTTTCAGGCGGAAACGGCATCCGGCGAGACCTATCACTCCGACAGCAGGATTCTTCTCCTGGATCTCCATGCGCTCAGTGCGGGCAAGTTTGGCGCGGCCGGTCAGCCATCTTCGGTTGCACAAGCGACCTCGCTGCCGACAGCAGTTTCGGCAGACTTCTCCCAGAGCGATCTGACATCGCCTTTTTGACTCTAGATGGAGACGTCGCGTTCGCGATTCCAATCTCGAACTGCTTTCCAAAACTCAGGCCGCCGGTATGGCACGTCGGAAGCACTCGAAACGCTCCAAGGCTAAAACAATTCATAACGATGATTTCCGGAGTGATTACGTTACCGGCAACCCTCGTAACAAAGTGTGCTTTCGGCAAGTCTGCGCAACTCGGGTAGTTCTTCCATCAAAGGCGAGCAGTGACTGATGGACGATCAGCCTCAACGCCGCGCGTACTTCGAAAGAAGGAAATCCATGTCATCTCCGACGCCATACCCAAACTCATGGCTGATAGCCCGCACACGATCTAACCTGGCGACAAGGTCGCCCCGGCGGTCGACGGATAGTGCGTTTGCGAACTTGAGGGCCTGCTCGAACATGCGCACCAGTGCATCGAAGTATCCCTCATCATCATTGCAAACGTCGCTGCAGAACCCAGCGGCCCGCTCGCAGTAGAAAACCATCAACTCTGCCAGTCCTTCGTGATCGCCAACTGCCTTTTTGTAATCAGAGATGGCCCGTTTGGCTTGGGAGACAGAGGTGTCCTGCTTGCGGAACAGGTCGGGCCAAAGCCAGCGATCAATGGTTTTCTTGTACGGATCCAGCACGTCCTCGCCCAAGCCAAAGCGGGCATGAAGAAACGTCTGATTGTCCTTGTGCGCAATGTAGAGGCTGTGAATCAAGCCCAGCAGTGCTGCCCGGTCAAAATCCGCGAGTTTTGATTTGACATCGGTCCACGTGGGTTGCGATTTTGACTGACGTTTGGCCATACCCGTCCTCGATTCTACCGAGCCCACCTGCGTGGCTCCGACCCAGCTCGTCTGCTTCAGAAGCGGTAGCCTCGCGCCACCCAGTAGTGCCAGTCGCCCAGCAGCATCTGCGCCTGATGGGCCTGCAGCACCCGCGTGGGCTCCTTGCCGCTTGGCCACCACACAAATCGCCCTTTCGACAGCCGCTTCTGAGCACGCCAGAACCCTTGCCCGTCATAGACCAGGATGCGGATCGACGTTCCCCTCCGGCTGCGAAACACAAACAAACAACCCGAGAACGGATCCGCCTGCAGTTTCTCCTGGCACGACTGGGCCAGCGAGTCGATGCCCTTTCTTCCATCCACGGCTTCGATCGCCACCAGGATGCGCATCTGCGGCGTAATCTGGATCATGTCCGCTCCCACAAGGCTCGGCTCAGCCCGGCGAGACCCGGCGCCGTGGTCCCTTTCCACTGGATATGCATCTTGCCGTGCGGCCCTTCCAACTCGATGAGGCACTCCGACAGGCCGCCCGTCTGGGGCGCTACCAGTTCCATAAAAGCCGGAGCTGCTGCGGCTTTCGCCATCGGCCTCGCCGATTGCACCATCCGCTTGAGCTTGCCGTACTCCAAACGCAAAACTTTCGCAGTATGGAAGACTCCGTGTTCCCGCGCCACTTCTGCCGCCGATGCCCACAGCGGCTCTGGAATCGGCAAGCGGGCGCCGCTGTGTTCGCTCCGCCAGCGTTCAAAGCGTCGGTAAACTCTCCGCATTCCGTGGGGAATATCAACTGGGTCGGTCGCCATCGTCAGTCCTCCTTCCGCCCACTGGGCGAAAGACCGACGTTACCAAGCTCGGTCAACCTGAGTCACGCAGGTTTGCCGAAAGGACACGTTGGTCTGCGTTGACTTGCATTGCGTCCAAGCCCTACGATTTGCCTCAGAGAGTGGGGAGAAGGAGAGCTGTCTCCAATGACGAACCGGGTGGTCGGCCAGGATACGGTTGTCGGCCAGAGGTTAGGCCACTATCGGGTTATCGAAAAGATTGGTGCCGGCGGGATGGGTGATGTTTACCGCGCGAACGATGAGCACCTTGATCGCGAAGTAGCCATAAAAGTTCTACCGCCTGGGACCGCAGCTGACCGCCGTTCTCTCAAGCGCTTTCACAATGAGGCCATAGCTCTCTCCCGGCTAAACCATCCCAATATCTGCACGGTCTTTGACGTGGGCGAGCACTCAGGCCAGCCGTTCATTGTCATGGAACTGCTTGAAGGCCAAACGCTGGCAGAACGTATCGCAGGCAGACCCCTTCGCATGGACGAGCTGCTTAACCTGGCAATCCAGATCGCTGATGGGCTGGAAACCGCACATGCGAAAGGGATCGTGCATCGCGATATCAAGCCGGGGAATATTTTCGTCCTCAGCCGTGGGCGGGCCAAGATTCTCGACTTCGGCCTGGCTAAGTTGGCGTTGCCATCAACAGCCCCACCCGGCGCCGTGAGCGGGGGAACTCTGACCGCGGCGGGGGCCGCGGTGGGTACCACGGCATACCTTCCGCCGGAGCAAGCGCGTGGCGAGGAAGTAGACTTACGTGCCGATCTATTCAGTTTCGGGCTGGTGCTCTACGAGATGACGACAGGGCGGCCAGCATTCTCCGGAAACACATCGGCGATTATCTTTGACGCCATACTGAACCGTGAGCCCATACCGCCCTCGCGTCTGAATCCTGCCTTGCCGGTCGAGCTGGTGCATATCCTTAGCAAGGCGCTCGAAAAGGATCGCGAGATGCGCTACCAGACGGCCGCCGACCTTCGTGCCGATCTCAAGCGGCTGAAGCGCGATTTCGACTTGGGGCGGCTGCGAGTCGGCAAGCCATCACGGTCGCGTGAAGCTTCCGGGCGAGAACCCAAGGCAGTCGCAAGCCACATCAAGGCTATCGCTGTGCTGCCGCTCGCGAACCTCTCCCGGAATCCGGAGGAGGACTATTTTGTCGACGGCATGACCGAGGCAGTCATCACCGATCTGGCGCAAATCGGCGCGCTGCGCGTCATCTCGCGCACCTCTGCTATGCGCTACAAGGGCAGTGACAAGCCGCTTCCGGAAATCGCGCGCGAACTGAACGTGGATGGTCTCGTGGAAGGCTCGGTATTGCGCGCGGGTAATCGTGTGCGCATCACCGCGCAGTTGATTCACGCCGCCACGGATCAGCACATCTGGGCCAAAAGCTACGAACGGGACCTCAGTGATGTACTGGCGCTGCAGAGCGAGGTGGCGCGCGCCATAGCCGATGAAGTTCAGGCCAAACTGACGCCCCAAGAGCGGGCGCGGCTGGCGCGGGCGCGGCCGGTGAATCCCGCAGCTCACGAAGCCTACCTTAAGGGCCGCTACTACTGGGCGCGGGCCACGGAAGATGCCGTGCGCAAGAGCATTGAGTATCTTGAAGAGGCGGTCACGAAAGACCCGAACTACGCACTGGCTCACGCGGGGCTGGCAGATGCCTATAACCAGCTTGCCAACCCGATCCTGGAGATCGTTCCGCAAAGCGCAATCATCCCTAAAGTGAAAGCGGCCGCCACGAAGGCCCTCGAACTGGACGATAATCTTGCCGAGGCGCACATCAGCCTCGGCCGAATCAAGTTCTACTATGACTGGGATTGGGCGGGAGCGGAGAAGTCCTTCCGGCGCGCCATTGAGCTTAGTCCCAACTACCCTTATCCTCACTATGTTTATGGCTTGCTCCTGAGCGCCCTGGGGCGACACGCGGAAGCCATCCAGGAATCGACGCGCGCCCTGGCGTCAGACCCGGCTGCCCTTCTCGTGAATGGCGTCGCAGGTCTCATCTATTGCTTTGCCCGCCAGTTCGAGACCGCGGAGGAGCAGCTGCGGAAAACGCTGCAGCTCGACGCGAACTTCATGTTCGCGCACTGGATCCTCGGTGGACTTTGCCTGCTTCCGATGGGACGCTACGACGAAGCCATCGCCGAACTTCAAAAGGCCATTGTGCTGTCCGGGAATGTCGCGCATCCCAGAGGGCTCCTCGGATACACCTACGCGAAAGTCGGAAGAAGAGAGGATGCTCTACGCGTGCTCGACGAACTGGAAGAACTTTCCAAGCAACGCTATGTGTCACCCGTGTCGAGAGCGTTCGTCTACGGCGGTCTCAGAGAGGAGCGGATGTTCGAGGCGCTGGATCAGGCCTATCAGCAACGCTGTTCGTCTCTGGTCTGGGCAAAAGTCTTTCCCCATTGGGACGACTTACAGGCACAGCCGCCTTTTCGGGACCTGCTCCGCCGCATGCACTTCCCGGGAATTGGGACGCTTCAATCTTCGTCATCCTGACGCCCATTGTGTAGAAGTGGCTGCACGGTGTACCTGCAGATGTTGCATGCTACCGCAAACCTATAATAGCATCGCCGGCCGTCGAGTCGGATTCATCGTGACCAACTTGGAGACGCCGAGCCGGGCGGTGGTGCGATTCTACAACAAGCGGGGCACAGCCGAGCCGTGGATCAAAGAAGGCAAGCAAGCGGTAAAGATGACTCGCCTTTCTTGTCATCGGTTCCGCTCGAACCAGGTGCGACTAGCGCTGAGCCTGCTTGCCTACAACCTGGGGAATTTGTGACGGCGGCTGGGTTTGCCGAGAGGGTTTGAGAAATGGTCCCTGACAAGCTTGCAGCAACGGCTGGTGAAGACCGGAGGACGGCTGGTCAAACATGCGTGCTATTACTGGTTGCTACTGGCGGAAGGACATCTGAACCGGCGGCGGTTCGGAGCGATCCACCAAATTGATCACATTCAGATAGTCCGCGCGATTGCTGATCTCCTGATGGGTTTGTTCCAGCCAGAAACTCCCCATTCTGAGCTACCGGCAACGATGGCAACATTTTTCGTCCTGGGTGAAGTAGAACAGTCGAACGGCCAGATCTAAGGTCCCTCGGAAGTCGACCGGAAAGGTTATCCCGGTTACACCCGGCCAGAGGTTTTGGCTCCGGATCCAGCCAGGAGCGACCAACGTAAAGACGATCGGAACCCCAGGAATTTTGATCTCGCGCTAACGGTAGCTGTTGCCGGGCGGCCAGCACGATCTCGTGGGTGAAAGGCGCTTCCGCGGAGGCGCCGCTGTACACAACTGCGATAGTAGGGTGCCCCGGCGCCAGACAAGGTCAATCCGTTCCAATCCCCAGCACAAGCTCGAGACCTGCAGCGTCAGCGAACGCCCGAAAGTCGCGGTCTCGTGTGAGGAGGGAAATACCTCGGTCGATGCAGGTCTGGGCGATCAAGGCGTCACCGAGGCGCGCCTTGCGTCCCTTTGCTATTGCCTTGGCTCGCAGTATTCCAGACCGTTGCCAATAGCCCGGTTCGATCTCGATCATAGGCACTTCTGAGAGCGTTTCGGCAACTCCTGAAGGAAGCTTCGGGTCGCTTAAGAGTTCGGTGAGCACAACCGGCACCATCAACACCTGTCGGTCCTCTAGTGCCTTGTCAAGTAACTGGGCATCGTCGCCTTTGCTGCCTTCAAGAAAAGCAATCCAGGTGCTCGTATCGGCTGCAATCATCGGTCGGCTTTCAGTTCTGCCAAGGTGCGACTGAACCGGACCTTGCCTCGAAGCTGCCGCAGGCGAGCGTAAGTTCGTGACGCCGCAAGCAGCTGCAGCCCCGTACGGACCGTCTGGGTGATGCCTGTACCGCTGGCCCGTTGCGCCTTTTCGAGCAGGTCGCTGGATATCTCCACCGTGATCTTGCGCGCTGTTCCCATAACGCCTCTGATTATACCGTATTCGATACCAGCATAGAATATGGGATTCGGATGATGGGCGTGTTAATTTCTGGTATTACATAATAATACATGCTATTATTCCTAACATTATGCGCAACACAGAAAAAACCATCAGCTTCCGTGCCGACGCCGCAAAGATTGATGCGCTCGATTCGCTTGCCGCAGCGCAGGACCGCCCCCGCAGCTATGTCATCAATGAGGCCATCACCAATTACATCGAGCTGCACGCCTACCAGGACGCGCTCGTGCGCAAGGGATTGGAAGATATGCGGAGAGGCCACGTTGTCCGCCATGAGGAGGTTGTAAATCGGCTCAAGACGACTGGGCGCGCAGGCCGATGATCGAATGGACGGAACAGGCGACGCGGCAACTGGATCAGGCTAGCGATTACATCGCTCTATCCGGCAGCGACGAAATTGCCGCTCGAATCACCATGCATATCGCCACCAGCGTTCAACAGCTTGCTACATTCCCAATGTCGGGCAGATCAGGCCGGGTACCCGGCACCCGTGAACTGGTCATTTCGAACTCCTCCTTTGTCGTCGCTTATCGCATCGAGAAAGAACGCATCGTGATCCTGGCCATCTACCACGGCGCGCAGCAATGGCCGGAAGTGCTTTAGGCCAGAGATGCGGCAAGGTTCTGACGAGCTCGATGACCGTGGAGCGCTTTGGCGCAGTTAGAATCTGAGGCACAACATGGCTCGACAGCTAGGGCCGTTCTTAGGGACCCGAGCGTGGGTGGGCAAGGTGAATCCGAAGCACTTCGCCTTCGCTTTCGATGATGAGTCCAAGAAATACGATCTGGCCGAATTGCTCAAAGACCACTGAATAGCTATTACGCTAGCCCTATCTCTCTCCTGGTGGGCGTGCCTTACTGGCTCCGTTTCCGCTGACGGGAAGCTCTTCGGTGTCTTCATCGTCGGGAGAAAAAAGAAAGTCTTCGATCTCATCGATGCGTTGGCTGGCATCGTGGTACCCAATCTCAATCAGGTCCGTCGTGTATCTCGATGCGAACAGCAAGTAACTCATGAGATCGGAACACGAAGCCGCATCCCGCCCCAGGCTGCTGACGAAATACTGGATGAGATACGGCATGTCCCGCTGGTGCTGCTCTGCAAGTTCTGACAAGTTAACCGAGGGCGTAATCAGAAGTGGCCTCAAAGGGCGTATCTTTTCGCACCCCTCGATGCCCGACTGGTTGATCTGGCCACCACTGAGCAACTGATTCAGTCGTTCCAGGTGTTCGACGTCGGTGGCCAGGTGGTCGAGAAACATGACATTGAAAAGCACTCCCATGACTTGTGCCAGCGAAGGGTCTCTACTGTCGGAAGCGTCTTCCCGGTGTTCAAGATTGTGCCCGCGAACCCCGATCGCAAAAATCTTCTTAGCCCCCAGCCGTATGATCGGGCTCAAAGGCTGCTGTAGGCGCACACAACCGTCGCCAAAGAACGCCATTCCGCGCGCGGTCCTTAGTGGCACCGGTTGAAAGACCAGGGGAATGGCAGCCGACGCGCAAACGTGGTCCACCGTGATCTTGGTAGCTAGGGTCACCCGCCGGCTTCGATTCCACATGGGATGACCTTTTTTCCCCTGAATGAAGAGATAGCTTTTCCCCGAGTTATAGTTGGTAGCGGAAATTGCCAGAGCGTAGAGATGCCCGCGCTTGATATTGTCCTGGATCCGACTGCAGTCGAGGTGCCGGTTAAGAAATCGCCGCAAAGGAGTTGCATCTAAAAATGATCGGGCGTTACCTCCGCCTAGGACCGCTCCAAAAGAGAGGTCCATTATCCAGGTCAGGGAATTACGCGCCTGCGCTAGAACATCGCAGCGAAAGATGTCGGAAGGCCGGAGACGGGACCAAAGCTGCGTCAGAACTCTGGTTGCCAGGGCAAAATCGTCGCAGCCCATAGCCAAGCCTGCACCATTGATCGCCCCGGCGGAAGAGCCTCCTATGATGGGAAAAGGATTGCCGTAAGTTTGAATCTGCTTCAATTCGCCGATGCGTTTCAGGACACCGGCTTGATAGGCACCGCGGGCACCCCCGCCTGTCATCACTAAACCAAGCGTGTTTCCCATCTTCCTTCTGGTTGGGTCGAGAACTCATGACCCGGCTTTAAATCTGTGCAACCGCCCCAACCAACATAAATCCACTTAAAGCTTGAGTGCAACCTCACGCTGGAATGCTTCAGGAGCAGAAAGGCCTCGCTATGCGGCGTTTGGCGATACTGAAACTTGCGCACGTCTCAGTGCAATTTCCCATCCATGCACCACTCAGACTGTGAAAATGGCGTGCCGCTGCACGGGCAAGGGCACGCCGGCGAAGTGCAACCCCTCACTCCCTGGTTGAGGCTCAAGATGAGTCGCACGTCGCCAATTACTTCACCCTCAGGCGCTGGCATGTGTCATTTCAATCCTGGCCGAACGAGCCGGCCGCTTCCGGTGGCCGTCTGTCTTGCCAGCCGCTTTCGTTTCAGTACGACGTTTCGTAACGGTATCAATTAGCGCCTTCTCGGTGTCGACGAAGGTCTTAACCCCTTCACGGGCGAAGTCCGGCAACGCATTCACCGTGAAGGGTGCGATCATCTCCAGCGCACGTCCGGTGGCCTTCAGTTGGGCGTTGATCTGCTTACCAGCCACGTCCATCAGCTTCTTCTGCGCCTCGATGAAGGAGTCCGTGGCCTGCTGCGCAAGCTCTGTGATTTCTGTCTTCTTCATCTTCTTCGGGGTCCCATTGCCGCTGGTTGCTTTAGTGGCTTCTTCCCTGATCACGTTGAGAAATTTCTTCTGGGTGCGGACAAAGATGTCGAAGCTGTCGCGGGCGGCCTCGACCAGGCCTTCCGTATCGTAGGTCTTGTCAGCCTTTACCGCGGCCAGCCAGGCGTGAGTCTGTTTGCTGGCGATCTTCAGAAATTCCTCATGCATGTCCACAAAAGTATCAAAGCTGCGTTGCACCATATCGGTTACGGCGACGGCTGGGGTGAAACCCCCGATCCGTTCTTTCACGCCGGTGGTAACGATCTCATACTGTTGCTTCGCCAGATGAAGCAGCAGCTTCTGTCCTTCGATAAAGTTGGACACGCCCTCGCCCACCACTTCCGACACCAACGCGGTGGGGCAATATGCGGAGTCGCCAAGCCGCTCGCGCACGAACTTGACGGCGCCGGTGTTCTGCCGCATGGCCAGGTCTACCAGGATTCGCTGTGTGGCAAAAAAGTTATCAACCCCCTGCTGCACCCATCCTGACAGCAGGGAAACAAAGGATGACTCCGGAACGTGAGCTTTGACGGCTCCGGTCTTTACCGCTTTTGGCATACAGACAACCTCCGTTTATGCTGCATTGCAGCATCAATTAAACTGTAGTATTCATTGGACAGTTTGTCAATAGATGGCTAAGATTATTTGCACTGCACAACAAAGGTGCTCTGGTGAAAACGCAAAAGATTGTGATCAAGAAGTACGCAAACCGAAGACTCTACGACACTTCCGGTAGCCGCTACATCAACTTGGAAGACATTGCCGCCCTGGTCCGAAATGGGAAAGACCTGCAAGTTGTGGACGCCAAGACCGGCGAAGACCTGACCCGGGTGACCTTGACGCAGATCATCGTGGAAGACGCCAAGGGACAACCCACCGGGTTGCCACTGGAACTCCTTCGTCAACTTATCCTCGCCTCTGACCGCGTGGGCCAGGAGTTCATCATGTGGTATCTGAAGTCGGCATTCGATGCTTATCAGAATGTGCAGAGCTCGGTCCGGAGCCGTATAAGCGAGGTGCAATCTGCCGCTCTTTCTCCCCTGCACCTGGTGAAGAATCTTATGAAGGGACCGCCGCAAGATGGCGCTGGCGAGCCCGCTGAGGAACTGCAGGAGTTGCGTAAGCGCATTTTAGAACTGGAAGGCCGCCTGCAAAAACCGAAGCGCCGGAAGACCGGGGCGACACCGAGGATAGGTGACCCTTATGTCAGCAGCATGGCGTATCATCTCGGCGCAAAGTTGAATTGACCATCCTCCCACCGGAGGAAGCCATGGAGCTCTTGAAGCGGCGCGCAGAAACAGTTCTGCCCAGTCTTCCGCACTATGCACGTTGCCCGGACGCAGCTTCGCCGCGAGACCAGGAGGGACCTCGGTCTACATCTTCCCTGAAAATGATCTAAGCTGGACAGGAGTCATAATCGTTGTACGGTTTTCGGGGCAGAATTGAGGTGTTGCCATGCCCAATCCAAATGCAATTGTCGGCCTGGTCGTCGGCACCGAGCCGCCGCTTGAAAAGCTGAGCGGCCCCGAGTTTTTCCGCCGCCATCCTGACGGCGCTTCCATCGCATTCGAGGGCGACCGCACGGCGCGCCTTTATGCCGGAGCGCGCGCTGCCGGCATGCTGGAAATCCTCGAGGGACTGCGGCAGATGCAGCTTCCGGTTTACGCGGAGGTGGATTCCGAAACCGGCGGCATCAAGCGCCTGTTGATCCCGCTCGTGACCAGGGTAGCGGCCATCACGGAGGCTGCGGCGGAGGAGTTTCGGGTCGACCTCGAAGCCTCGCACGCCCGCCACCGGCTCAAACGCGAGAACCGGTACTTTGGCGAGTTGCTGGAAACTCTGCGGGTTGCCCTGGCAAAGAAAGCATGGCTGATCGTCACGGAGACCGACGACCATGAAATCATCGACGCGCGGACCAGCGCGCATGAGCCCAAATTGCCCGAGACCGCACCCGGGCTGGAGCCGATCCAGGCACGCCCAGGTTGGTTCCGGCGCTTCTGCCGCCGCTGGTTCTGCTGGCTGTGTTGCGTCTCGCCGCGGCGGGCCAGCCAGTTGTTCGCGCTGTGCGGCGCCACCAGCTGCGACCCGCTCACCGTGCCGGCGCCATGTATCCCTTTTCTCTACCCTGACGACGGTTGCTGGGCGCGCGCGCATGAGATGTGCCGCCTGATGATTGCCGCCGGCGCAAAGCCGAGAAAAGTGTGGATTGACGGTTCCCTGCATGTGAACACGAAGAATAATCCCCAATGCTTTGTGGATTGGGGATGGCACGTCGCCCCTACCATTTGTGTGCGGCACCGCCCCTTTCACGCAGAGTATATGGTGATCGATCCGTCGCTTTTTACCACGCCAGTAGCCGAGGTCACCTGGAAAAGCGTCCAGGGTGATCCGAACGCGACCCTGACCAACACCGATGCGTGTGTCTATTGGCGTAACGTGATCCCCACCGACCCCAACTACGTTGACACCAACATGCGGCTTCAGTACTTCCGTCTGCAACTCCAAAACCGGTCGCTGAACTTCGGCCCACCGCCGTATGCCAACTGCCCGTGAGGCCGTGAAACTCACACGGGAGGCGCAACGTGCCCTGTTCCAACAACGTACGGCTGTTTTCAAGGGAGCCCCTTCACAACCGATCCCGAAACGGGAATCCCTCCGGCCGACCCAAAGCGTCGAAACTTGGGTCCAACTTGGGTCCAAATGCTGCCAAATGCCGTCTAAAACTGTGCACTGTGACGCGGAGAAAAGCTAGAGTAGACGGGCCAACAAGATAGATATTCGTTCACGGCCTTGGGCGCAGGGGGTCGGAAGTTCAAATCCTCTCGGCCACTAAAAGTACTTGATCGGCCACTATCAGAAGACCTACGAGCTGACTTATGCCCTGTGGACGGGAAAGAATAAAACGTTCCTCATCCTGCTTGGAGCAGTTGGATTGGCAACGCTCGTCACGTTTCCAGCACTAAGCACCCGGTCTGTCTTGTTTCTGTATTTAAGTCACTCGCTGGGTCTGGAACAAAAAAGATGTGGGTGCTCTGCAGAGTAGTTTCCCGGTTCGACCACTCTGCTCCGTTACTTGGCGCGATTGAGTTCTACAACGAAGCGCTCTACATCGAGGGCCTCCACCCCGGTGGCGAGGGCCGCGGTGGTCAACTGTGACGAGGACTTTCGGTGCACCACGATCAAGCGTGCCGAGCACTTCGGCAAGGCTCGCCGCAGGGAGAGCAAAGGAGACGCCATGGCGGGCCGCACGGTCTTCGTGGCTTTGGCTTCAACCAACCACAGACCGGCATTGGGCCGGGGTACGAGGAAGTCCACTTCCAGACCCTGCTGATCGCGGAAATAGTAGATCTCTTTCCGCATGCCCCGATTGCTCTGACTCTTGAGGATCTCTGCCGCGACGAAGCCCTCGAAAAGTGCCCCCAGGAAGGGCGAGCGCTCCACTTCGGCGGCTGAGGTAAAGCCGAGCAAGTAGCAGGCGAGTCCTGAGTCGCCCCAGTATGCCTTGGGCGACTTAATGAGTCGCTTTCCGAAGTTTTCGAAATAGGGCGGCACGAGAAGGATCTGGCCAGTTGCTTCCAGGACTTGTAGCCACTCGCCGATCGTAGGAACGGAAACTCCAAGCGGAGCGGCAAGATCGGTCTTGTTGAGCACCTGGCCGTGGCGACTGGCTACAAGTGCTAGGAAGCGGCGAAACGTCACCAGATCACGTACATTGGTAATCGCCCGCACGTCGCGTTCGAGATACGTCTGCAGGTAAGAGGCGAACCAAAGGTTTCGATGTTTCGGACCTGCGAGCACTTCGGGGAAACCTCCGTGAAGCAGATTCACTTTGGTAGTTTCCGCGAGGCTGAAGGGCAAGAGCTGGAGAATCGCGGCGCGGCCCGCCATCGATTCCGTGATGCCATGCATGAGCGGAGCTTCCTGCGAACCCGTGAACAGCCATTGACCCATGCGGCGAGGCCGCAGGTTGACACGCGTTCGGACGTAGTCGAGCAACTCCGGTGTATTTTGGATCTCATCAAACACAACCGGTGGCCTCAACTCGTCAAGAAAGGCACGCGGATCATCACGTATTCGGGCTCGAACATCAGGGTCTTCCAGCAGCACGTAGTGGGCGTTGGGGAACAACTTGCGTAAGAGGGTAGTTTTTCCCGCACGACGTGGCCCGGTCACGACAACTGCCGGAAAGTGCCGCGTTGCCTCCCGCAGCACGCGGGCCAGTGTTCTGGGGATATAATGCATCTGATAAATATAAACTGACATCTTAGTTTTATCAAGTCTACCCGCGGACTCCCCCGTTGTGAAAGAGACGTTGACCGCCAGCTGGGTTCATGCCATCAATCAGCTGGAGCGATTGCAGCTAGCGCGCAAAGCGGAGCACGTGCCTGTGCCGCTGGGCGTGCACCTCTCGAGCGATCAGTAGGAGTCGTACAGGTCAGCGCGACCGGGCCGCGGCGCAGTCTTTATAGAAACGGTAGGTGCTAAGTGCCTAATGCGGTCTGGTTCGTGCGGTGGGTATTGAGCGGCCCATTCGCTCAGTTCTTAATCTTGCGGATGTTACCCCAGACCCAGCAAATTGTCGTCGTTCGTTACGGACGGAGACGGGTATGAGATATGTCCGGCGATCTTGGCTCGGCGTAACGACCAGTCGCAAGACCGTTAGCAGGGTGAGATACATGATTTCGTGGGAATCGAATCGCTTGCCGCAGCGGGATAACCTGTAGGCACGATCGGAAGTGTCAGGCATCCGTCGCGGTCGGTGAGCTGAGTTCTTCTGCCATACGAGAGGTGAAGCTGTTCTTGCCGCGGTTAAGCAACGGCACGTCTGCCATGCTGCCCTCAACCGAATTCGCGGCCACCGATACCAGCGTCACAACTTTCGCGGCGATTACACAAGTACACGGACAGGGAACGGAGGTGACGTTCACGTTGCCCGGCCCGCAACAACATGCGCTGGCCGAACTTGGTGCTTCATTTGCAATGGACAGGCGATACTTACAAGCGACCGAAGGTCCTGATCAGGAGCCTCACCCCGGCGATGGCATCACTCCAGGCATCAGCAGAGAGTCCTGGCAGCCGCTCGGTCGAGACCCAAAACGCCGAATCGTATCTCGGCCAACTCTACCGCAGCAAGCTTAACGCCGTGCCTCAATCCTTCAAGTTGCCGGCTCCTGCGCCGGCTCCTCCCCCAAAGCTGCTCGCGCGGCGGTGCCTCGCACGGTCCAGGTCAAGAAGGCTACGACCAAGGACATGGAGTCGGAATTACAGAGCACTAAGCCGCCGTCGGAGGCGACTCCGTCGTCTTCGATGATAGCCGTCGATAAGCTCCGGCGCGACTGCGAGTATCTACGCGCAATCTGTTCCGCGTATGTCAACAACCCTCCGACTGACAAGGTGCACACCTTTCCTCAGCTTTGCCAGCAGCTGAACGACGCGGACACCTGCACACAAGCAGTACAACGGGCGACGCGCCAGCTCCGTTGAGAAGCTGCGTCCCGAAATGCAAACGGAAGTTTGTCAAGACCTCGAACTTCGGTCTAACCAGGAAGTGATTGCATCAGTGGCTCGCAGCGGCGAGATACGTAGGGTCCCGAGAAGTCGGCTCATGTTCCGTTTGATACTGTCTTGGCGTCGGCGGATTCGGCGATCTCCCCAGAAGCCAGTTTTCTGGACCGCGAGGAGAAAGCACTGTAGGGATACCGGATCACTTCCCGCACTGCCAACATAACCGCGATTGATTCAGTTCGGCGGCTAACGGGCTCACCGGGAAACAGGCGATTGATATTGTGAACCCCCATTTCGGCACTGATCCCGGGACAGGATTTCTGTTGCTTGCTGCAAAATTGAGTCAATCAAGGAGTTTTGAGCGCCTACTCTACGGCCGGAGGGGAGACCACGCCGATTCCGCTTCCCACGGCAGCTTCTTTCGCCTCACAACACACTCTCAGCTGATCGCGACTTCAGCGTTCTACCTGATCGCAAGCTGAGTACGGGCGATATTGTAGCGAGGAGTCAACGCTTCTTCGCCCGAAACGGTGCGCGAAGTCATAAGTTCTCATTTGTGGGAAGGCAACACGGTCCAGATTGCGGGATCCTCCGTCCCAAGCACCCACGAACAAAAACCCTGCAACTTGTGATCCCGGGCTAAATTCAGGCGCTCCTGGAATCCGCGCTTGTCGGTGTAGAAAATCCACTCCCGATTATCGTCGCTGTAGAAATAGAACCAGGCAGTGCGGTCGAATTCGTCCCACTCGGGATGCGGGTGATAGGCAGCCAGATATTGGTCAACGTCCTGCTGCCCGATTTCTTCCGCAGTCGGGTTTGGTTTCTCATCCTTGCCGGGATCCCCTGCAAACCAGTGATATCCATAAACCGGAATGTCGAGCGACAACTTTTCCTTGGGAACCAATTGCAGTGCGTATTCCAGTTGTTGCACCGTCCACGGATAACCCGCAACCGGGCCGGGTGCCGTCCATCGCGTGTTCTGATCGTAGGTCATCAGACAAATCTGGTCGGCTGACTGGGCCAGGGCCTTTAGATCGTATGCGCCGCGATAATTGGCATAGAGCCAGCAAGAGTAACTGCTCTTCCCCGGGGCGCCGGGAGCGTTGGGAACGGTGGCGATGGTAAGCTGCAAGCCTTTCCTTGTGGAGCGCGGCCACGGTTTCGGCGACGAGGCCCGAGAGCAGATCGCGGTCGATCCAATCCACATTCTCGAAATCGATTTGAAAGCCGCTGTATCCGTTCCTTTTGCACTCGCTGAGAAGTGAGTCGACGAAGGCCTTTCGCGCCGCCGGAGTCGTGAACAGTTTGTGCAGTTGACCTTGCGCTGTGGTGGCGATGATCGGCATAACCGGCACATGGTGCTGCAGCGCTGTCTGCAAAACGTACGGATTCGGTCCTCCCCAAATGAGTCCGCTGCCGTCAACGCTATACCAGGCAGGCACGATAATGTCGATCTTGTCCGCGTGCTCGATGAACGACTTCACCGAGTTGGGGCTGTCCGTCATGTAGAAGAGCGCCTTGGGCTGCGCAGCGGCCATGATTGCACTCAAGAAAAGAAAATAAACGACCTGCTTCATCGGATAACTCATAACGGTTGCCTTGAATCCGAACTAATGCCCAGCTTATCACCCAGATGGCCCCATTACTTTCAGGGGTTCAACGATCCCTATCCGCACCTTGCGCCCGAGCAGTATGGCGATCTGGCCGCACGTAATGGCCTGCGTATATGTATTCGCAGGGAGGGCGAAGGCGTGGGACTTCGAGTCACGCTCCGCGTTCTTCGCTTTCGGCTCGGTGACCTTCGTTGAATGGACGCGTTTCTTACCCGTAGATGAAAGGCCAGTTTTCATAATCGATGTGCTTGACGCTACCGATCTATCGCGGCCGATCAACCTGGCGAGGAGAATACCTTTAAGTGTTATCAGATGGATGTCACGCTTCGTGGCTGAAGGCAAGACGGCTCTGAGATCACGGTACAACTAGAGTGTCGAGTTTGGGCTCGTCAACAGTCTTCAAGCTGGACTGCGGTTCGGAGCGTGACTCATCGGCCCCTTAAACGGTAACCCACAAATAGAGGCTGGCTCGCACAGTTGTTCAAAAGTCTTCTCCTGGGATATCTGCCGCCGACAGTCACTGAGGTTTTTCCGCAGCGGGCAATACAGAAGTTGGCTGTGTTTTCGGGATTCGTACACGCGCCAGCATTCCGCGATACGCACTTCCGAATTACTGGAGCCTGGCCGACTTATCATTACCAATCGGACGAAAGGAATCGTTTGCGACCGCCCCCGCCTGTCCCTACCTAGGCCTGAAAACCATGCGCTTACCTGGTGGCGCCGGTCACGATGCGCAGATGATGGCCAAGCTCGGTCCCATGGGCATGATCATTGTGCCGAGCGTGGACGGTATCAGACATTCTCCCAAGGAATTCACCCGCTTAACCGACTGAGCGAACGGCGCCAACGTGCCGCTGCAGACGATGCTGACGATGGACAAGAGCTAGCTCGTCATTCCGTCCGCAAGGCTTGTACGGGATCGATGGAAGCCGCCCTTCGCGCCGGAATGATGCTGGCGAAGAAGGCGCAAGCCGCCAGTGTGAAGATCGCTCCGCCGAGCACCAATGGGTCCCGTCCCTTGACCTGGTATAGCTGTGCGGCGATCAGGCGGGAGCCGCCGATGGCTACCGGAATGCCGATGAGCAATCCGATGAGAATCTGCAGGAACGCTCCACGAAGCACCAGCGTCATGACGTCGGCGCGGTTTGCGCCGAGCGCCATGCGCACTCCGATCTCGCTGGTGCGCCGCTCAACCGCGTACGCCGTCACGCCGTAGAGACCGACAGCGGCCAGGATCAAGGCGAGGATGCCGAAGAGTCCGGTCAGGTGCGCCATGGCGCGCTGCTGGTCGAGATCAGCGTCGACGGCTTCCTGCATGGTCTGGAAGTCCAGCAACGTGAGATTGGGATCGACCTCGCTGAGTACGTGCCGGACCTGCGACTCAAGCCCTTCGACTTTGCCATGCACCATAAGCACTGCACCCTCGATGAAGTGAGTGCTGTCGTCGAGACCCTGCATCATTGTGTCGTCGTAGTGCACACGTTGTGCCAGCGGCACGAAGAATAACGAGCGTTTCCAATGGCCGGTGGGGTCGGTGTAGTTGGCATTCTTTACGACACCCACGATTTCGTAGGTGGCGCTGTACTTCGGCAGATCCAAACCGAAATGCGCGCCGAGCGGCTCCTCGCCCGGCTTGAAGAAGTTCTTCACAAAGGTCTCGTCCACCACGGCGACGTTCGGGGTCGAGGCAGTATCTGCTTCGGTTATCGTGCGGCCGCGCAGAATCTGCTGGCCCATGGTTTCGAGGTAGCCGGGGCTGACATGGTCCCAGGATGAACCGGAGTCTTCGTTCATGCCGGGCATGGCGTGTCCCTGGCGAATGACGATTTCGCCCCAGTTGTCCTGCAGCGGTGCATAGAGAGCGAGGGCGGCGCTCTCCACTCCGGGAATGTGTGAGAGCCGGTCCTGCAGCTCGCGATACATGGCGTCGAGCTTCGGCTGTGGGTAAGCGGAGAAAGGCGCAGTCAGGCTGACGACGATCCGGTTGTTCACCTCGTAGCCGAAGTCCTGATGTTGCATTTTCAGGAGGCTGCGCGTCAGCAGACCGGCGCCTGCAAGCAGGACGACCGATAACGTCGCCTGAACCACGACGAGGGCCTTCTGCGAGAACGATGCGCGGTCGCGAGTGCTGCGATTCGCGCCGCGCAGAGCCTCGGCCGGATCGGCGTGCGAGGTGAACCACGCAGGCGCTACGCCGAAGAGAACCCCGGTCAGCAGAGACACGGCGAACGCAAAAGCCAGCACAAGCAGTGAAGGCTTCGCATCGATGGGTACGTAGCGAGCGTTGTGAAATGTGAGGGCCACGATCGCTTTCACACCCAGATAGGCGACTGCCAACCCGACAATGCCACCGAAGACAGAAAGGACGACGCTTTCCGTCAGTAATTGCCGGATGAGTCGCCGGCGTGATGCACCGAGAGCCAGGCGTATGGAGGTCTGCGCCCGGCGGGAGGCTCCCCGGGCGAGCAGGAGGTTGGCGATATTGGCGCACGCGATCAGCAACACCAGCGAACACACGGTGAGCAGGATGCGCAGGCTGTCTCCGTAGTTATCTTTCATCACGCCGACGCCGATACCAGCGGGAACGACCTGGATCACTTGCTTGGGGAGATTGGCTTTGATGTCCGACATCCAGTCTGCGGGCATTCCGCTGTCATTCACCAGCCATAACCGCAGCAGATTGGTCATTCGTCCAGGCAACTCGTTCGGCGTAGCTCCGGGACGAAGACGGCCGATGACACGCAACCATGCGGGAAACCGGTGCAGAAAAGAATTGGTTCCATGGAAGAGCGGTTCCTGTTTGGATAGGAACCCAAACTTCTGGAGGATTGCTGCGAAGTGTCTCGCCGAAGAATCCGGGAGGCGTGATACCGATCACCGTGAAGGGATGACCATCGAGAATCATGGTCGAACCAACGATTGACGGATCGGACCCGTATTGCTGCTGCCAGGCACGATAGCTCAACATGGCAACAGGAGCCGAGGAAGCCGCGTCGTCGGAGGAGATTATGGCGCGGCCGGCAAACGCGCCGACACCGAAAGTGGAAAAGTAATTGCCGCTGACGAATTCCCCTCGCAAGGGTTTGGCGATGCGGTCGCTCTCACCACGCCGGGCGCTGAACTGAGCTCGACCCGCTTGAAATGCCGCCAGTTCGACGAATTCGGGTGCGGACTCCTTCATGTGCAGATAGAACGGATAGGAGAACATGCCCCAGTTGTTCTGCGGGCTGCCTTCGACGCAGCAGTCCTGTCCGTCGCCGATGCGATAGAGGCTGGATGGATCGGCAACCGGCAACGACTTCAGCATGACGCTATGGATGAGGGAGAAGATGGCCGTCGTGGCACCGATGCCGAGCGCGAGCGTCAGCATGGTCGTCAGGGTGAAGACGGGGGAACGGCGCATCTGGCGAAATGCGTAGGCGATATCTTGTCGCAGATTCTGCATGGTGACCCTCTCCAACAGGTATGAGGTTTGGACGGGGGAGGTTCCGGAATGGTTGATCCTTTTCGTAGTCCTTTCGTGCGCCCTCCTGCGGCGTGGCCGGCGACTTTCAGATAGCGAAATGGAGTTAGCCGGCGACCCTCGACGTTTGCTCAGAGGCGGCGAATGTGGCCAGCGGGACTCCACGAATTGAAAACCGCGATAGTGGTGCACCCCACGCCTGCAGCGTGCCCGCTATACTTGTAGGCTTACGTGTGCCATGCTGATGTTCTACCCGGTGACTCGGGTGCAGCAGCGTTTTCGCGATGCGGTTAACCATCACATCGGCCTAGAGCCGGATGCGCAATCGTGATCGGCGTTGCTGGAGAATCCTACTCTCTGGCCGACTTCTCGGAGGTAATCTCCCACATGCCGGTTTCCTGGTTGGCGATAAATCGGGAGCTATCGCGCGGATGCTAAGACAAAGCCGAGCGCCCACTCTGGATGCTGGCTTACTCTCTCTTCCCTAAACACTCACCGCTAAAGGTGGGTATTGCAGTTAAGGGGTGATTTCCCAAACGGTCCCCCAGCCGTACGCTCCTCCTTGGTTTGCCGTGCCGTACAGATTGCCGCTGCCGTCGAAAACAATGTTGCTCTGCGGTCTTAACCCGTCACTGCCGCCAGTAAAATCGTGCAGCGAGGTGTACATCCAACTGCCATTGGAAGGTGTATGTTTGAAGACGTTCCCGTAGGCGCCGTCGAGGAAGGTCGTACCGTAGTGGTTGCCGGCGGTGTCCATAACGAGTTTGCCGAATGGCCCTGACAAACCACCGGAGAAGCTGTAAATCGTAGTGAAGGTCCAACCGCCGCCATAGTTGGGCGTGAGTTCGAAAACCGTGCCACACCCGCCGCTGCCCGGTCGCGGACTTCGCGCCGAAGCTCGTGGGCTGAAATCGGATCGGCAGCGGCAGCGCGTCGCCCGGACCGATCGCGATCGGGTACGAAGTCACCTGCGGTGCTAGAAACTCACCGGAGCTCGAGGTGATCCCGGTAATCGTGAGCGTGCACTTGCCGCTGTTCGTGACGATCAGCGGCCTGATTTGGGCGAAGCTTGGTATTGCGTTTTGCGGGCGGTACGAAGTTGCGACCTGAGATCAAGGCTGGCCATTCTGACTTGGCAGGAGCTCAGCGGGGTTTTGCCCAAGACCCTCCAAACATTTCTCCACGACAAGTACGGCATTAACCCCGCGTTCTGACAGGAGCAGACGGTTTTTCTAGGCCGCCGGTGTGGGCCTATCATCCGCCGCTAGAACCTATCGCGAATTGAAGTCTCAGTGATAGCATCTCTTTGAACCGAGGCGGTGTAGCTGCCGCTCTGATCAGTGTTTGCTGATTCCGCATGAGGACCTACCGGATTTGGTCTAGCCTGACCAGCGCGATCTCGAAGCCGCCGCCAACCTATATGGGTTGACCGGACGGGCACGTTACATCAGTCAAAGCTCGTCAAGATTTCAAGCTGGAGAGCTGCTTCTTTATCTCGGCGGCCTGGCCGTAATTCGGATTGATCTTCAGCACACGTTCCAACTGCTGACGCGCGAGCGCAGGTTGTTCCGTCTTCTGGTACGTCAGTCCCAAGTGATAGTGAATATCAGCAAGACCAACCGAACGGGGCCCCGCAGAACAGGGCCACGCATTGATTCTCGCCCGCAAGGCAAACAATATCTGGACCGGGATCTAGGCCAGGATGGGTTGCCGATACCTTCCTCGATTCTCCGGTGATACGTCGGAGCCAGTCCCGCTGAATGCGAAGTGTCCCTTTCACGGACCCTTAAGCGGGTAGGCTGCTTCCTTGCTAAGCCAAGGTTGGCTTCTATGAAAGGTTTAGCAATGAAACGTTCTCGCATTGTCCGCGTCTGCAGCTATTGCGTGCAGCATCATCACCGTGTCTGCGCAGGCCGCGCCTCTCGGGCGTTGGCAAACTGGCGGCAGCATCCCCGGCGTCGAGTTTGGTGGACCATGTTCGCTGGCGCCATCGTCACCCCATCGCCCTCCGTTCTGGCATTGTTGTCATCGCCACTGGTCGCGATAATTAGATTGGGCGAACTCGGGCGCGCGTCACGAGCGCAGCGCCTGAAGTTTCCACAGCGCTCTGCTGGCGAGGCGTTAGTCGATCGCGACGACTCAGCTAATTTCACTCCGTGATGGCGCGCTCGCCGGTGCTGCCATTCACACCCCGGCCCGGATAGGACCTCAGACCCTTTCCGGGGCTGACTTTTTGCAGGATTTCAAACAGAGACAGTGGCGAAAAATCGCCCCGTCTGATCTCTTTGACCAGCGCATCGTCCTCCACCTGCTGCGTGTAGGTCCGTATTCCACTCGCGAGATCGACGAACTGCAAACGCCCGGGCTCCTCCCCGAAGGCAATGCCCAGATAGCGTTTGCCGTCGTGCCCTATCTTGCCGTACGGCCTGAGGATTGGAAGCTTCGCGAAAGCGGCCGAACCTCCTCGAATTGCAGAAGCGCGGCCCTCGCTAGCCAGTGGATTAAAAACTGCTCAACGCATCGGTCATAGTTGAAGCAGATTATTGCCAGGTTCGAAAATACTTGATCGGCATCTTGCGCGGGGCGGCCCTCAACCAGCATTCGCCCGAACGGCGTCCGAGGACATTGATGCCTTATGAATTGACCCGACGCGAAGTCGTATGCGGAGGTCTGATACTCGCAGTGAGTGGAGGAGGCTCGCGCGAACTTCACTGCACGGCTTATGCGGGTGGCGGTCT
>CAWHWY010000012.1:0-217989 GCA_963833155.1 uncultured Acidobacteriaceae bacterium | reverse complement strand
CAACCCGGCCTTTAGGCCCTGAGGTACGCCCCTCAGCGGCTAAAGCCGGTCACTTCCCGCTATGTTTTCGGCACGCCTGAAGGCGTGCCCTTTCAAAGCGGATACAGCCACTGTGGAATCGCTCTAGGTTATTCATTTCTTGCATTTCCTTCGATCATACGCCCTGCCGTGTCTGGGAAACCCCTGCCCTGTACCGCCCAATCAAGCTACAATGAGTCAAGCCAGCGAAAGTTGTAACGCCTGATGTTCGGTCGCGACGAAAAGGTCTCACAGCTCCGCCTTACCGCAGTGCAGTACCTTCTGCTGGGCATTTTCCTTGTTCTGGCGTTCGGGCTGTGGCGTCTGCAAGTGGCGCGCAGCGACTACTACACCACGCTCGCCGAACAGAACCGCATCAAGCAGGTCCCGATGCTGGCGCCGCGCGGCAAGATCCTCGATCGCGAAGGCCGCATCATTGTTGACAACTATCCCTCGTTCTCGGTGCTGCTGCTGCGCGATCAGAACCGCAACCTCGACACCGACGCCGACAAGATTGCGTCCGGTCTACACATGCCTCCGGACGAGCTGCGGGCGCGTCTGAGGCGCATGGCTGCGGTGCCGGGATATCAGCCGCTCTTCCTGAAGGACGACATCACGCCTGACGAGCTGGCGTTCATCGAATCGCACCGGGCGGACTTGCCGGAGCTTGACATCATCACCGTGCATCGACGCCTGTATCCAAAGAACGGATTCATGGCGCATGTCATCGGCTACGTCGGGCAGGTGAGCGAAGACATGCTGACGCAGCCGCAATGGGAGCTGTATAACCCGGGCGATATCGTGGGCATGTCGGGCGTCGAGCAGTACTACAACGATATCTTGATGGGCAAGAACGGCTCGCGCCAGGTACTCGTCAACAGCCGCGGCAAAGAAGTGGGCACCCTGAGCGACGTCCAGGCTGTCCCCGGTAAGCAGCTTAAGCTCACCATCGATCTCGATCTGCAGATCGCTGCAGAGGAAGCGCTGGATGGCCGGAACGGCGCCATCGTCGCCATGGATCCGCGTAATGGCGAGATCTTGGCGATGGTCAGCCGGCCGGCCTTCGATCCCAATGCGTTTGCAGTCCGCATCACGCGTGACGAGTGGAACCAGTTGATGACCGATCCGGGCAAGCCGCTGCTCAACAAGGCGATCCAGGCGCAGCTCGCTCCCGGCTCGGTGTTCAAGGTCATTATGGCGACCGCCGGACTTCAGGAAGGCATCGCCCAGGACCTCGTCATCAGTTGCGGCGGCGGGAAGACCTTCTACGGACGCTTCTTCAAGTGCTGGATCACCTCAAACCACACCAGGCGCACGGCACAGTCGGCATAAGCAAAGCGATTTACCAGTCGTGCGATTCGTACTTTTACACCCTGGCCGAAAAGTTGGGTATTGGCCGCATTGCGAAGTACGCAACCATGCTCGGGCTGCCGACAATCCCGGCGTTGATCTGCCGCAGGAAGTCTCGGGCGTGATGCCGTCGGAGGAGTGGAAGATCAAGAACTTCAAGCAGAAATGGTACGCGGGCGAGACCATCTCGGTGGGCATCGGTCGGGAGCTGTGGCCACCACGCCAATTCAGCTCGCGCGCGCGGTGGGCGCCATCACCAGCGATGGAGTGTTGGTGAGGCCGCATGTAGCGTTCCCTGATCAATTTCCGCCCGGCTTCAGGCAGGTGGCGAACTACACCGATAAAACCAGCATTCCCCTCGACGAAGACAACTGGATGACAATCACCGACGCTTTGGCACAGGTGGTCTCGCCGGTGGGCACGGCGCCCAGTGCTGCCTTGAAGGGCATTGACTTCGCGGGCAAAACGGGCAGCGCCCAGACCATATCCAACGACTTGAAGAAACGCCTTGGCGCCGAAGGAAAGCACTTCAAGGACAATGGCTGGTTCGTCGGGGTGACGCCGCGGCGCAATCCGAGATCGTCGTTGCCGTGCTGCTGGAAGAGGGCGAGCACGGATACTATGCCGCGCGGGCCGCTTCGCAAGTGATCAAGGCGTATGTCGAGAAGCAGCGGACTCGTCAGACGGAGCTGGCCAAGGCAAGCGGACAGGGGAGCAAGCAGGCGGAAGTTGCCGCCGTGTGGCACGAGGGCGATGCCAAGCAGCCCGACAAGATGCAAGCCGGGCGCTTCACCGTCGCGGCCGATGGAAAACCGAAGCCCGTAACCGCAGCGCCGGGAGTGGATGAGGCGGACCAGCCGAAGCCGGCTGCCAATCTCGAAGCCACGGAAGCACATGATGAAATGGCCCATCCTGAAAACCAGGTGCCGGCGCCGGAGCCTCCAAAGCCGCCAACGGTGAGTCCAGAAGAGCGGACGAACCAGAACAAACCGGTTGTGAAGCCCCCGGTTGCACCGGCCGCCGCCGCGATTCCCCCGAGTCAGCCATGAGCCGGTATGTCTCCTATCGCGATTTCGATTGGGTTCTGTTGATACTGGTGCTCATGATTTGCGCACTGGGCGTGGTGGAGATTTACAGCGCAACCCTGAGCACCAAGTTCGCGGGGGTACACATCAAGCAGGTGTACTGGATTATGGGCGGCGTAGCGCTCATGTTCGTGGTCAGCGTGCTGAACTACCAGGCCCTGCTGGAGCGTGTGCCGCTGTTGTATCTGATCTCCATTGGTTCGCTCCTGGCCGTGGAGATTTTCGGCAAGAAATATCTGGGTGCCCGCCGCTGGGTGCAAATCGGTTCCTTCCACTTTCAACCCTCGGAGTGGGTGAAGCTGGTGCTGATTCTGGCCATGGCCAAATACTTCGCCGACTCGAAGCCGGAGTGCACGGCGCAAGACATCGTGAAGGCGGGCGCCCTGGTAGGCGTTCCCATGCTGATGGTGCTTGCCCAGCCGGACCTCGGTACTGCGCTTACCTACTTGCCCATTGCCGTAATGGGGTTATTCCTGGGCGGGATGAAGGCCGAACACGCCCTGGTCATTGTTCTTTTGGGAGCGCTGCTTGCGCCCGTGGGATGGCACGTGCTGAAGCCCTATCAGCGCGACCGGCTTACCAGCTTTATGGAACCTGAAGCTGATCCTCAGCGCCGCGGATATCAGGTGATTCAGTCGCTGGTCGCGGTGGGCTCGGGAGGGATTTTCGGCAAGGGCACGGCGCATGGCAGCCAAACCCAGGGGCAGTTCCTGCCGGTGCCGCACACCGACTTCATCTTCGCCGCCTTTGCCGAAGAACACGGATTCATAGGCGCCATGGGTCTGTTGCTGTTATACTTTATAGTACTGATGCGTCTGATCCAAAACGCTCAGACGGCCCCGGACCGGGCTGGCGCCTTTGTAGTCATGGGAGTGGTTGCGGTTCTCGCGTTCCACGTCCTGATCAACGTAGGCATGGCGGTTGGGTTCATGCCGGTCACGGGTATTCCTTTACCGTTAATGAGTTACGGTGGGTCATCAGTACTGTTCATGTTTCTGGCGCTGGGGATTGTGATGAACATCCGCATGCGTCGGTTTGTGAACTGAAACCCAGCTTTGTTGTTGAATTGAAAACATTTCGCGCCGTCGGGCGCGCGTCAGAAGCAGCCGGTTTCATTCGCCGGGGGAATCCTACAAACAGCGATTCGGATTTCCGAAGAATGACAACAAGATTACGAGCGCCCTCACGTACGAGGGCATTGCCGGTCGCAGGAAGATAGGGCCGGACAGGATTGCAAAGCACGTTGATTGAGGTGGGAAACGGCCCCATCAGCTCACGCTGAATGTGATGGCCACAAACCTCCGGTAGCGTGCTCTATACGGTGCTAAAGATTCCACAAAGTGAAGTGTTACGAATCAGGTCTGGTTCTGATCCGGGCATGAGGCCCGGTGTGCCTGCGCCTATTCACCCGTAGAGTTTTTCCTGTCCTCCTCACTCGCTCGCGCCGGTAACACCGGAGCACCATGAACAAGGAACTTTATGTGTCCTCCACGCCACACGAAACCAAGGTGGCGCTGGTGGAGGACGATCAGCTCGCCGAAGTGTTCTTCGAGCGGGAAAACGAATACACCTTAGCGGGATCAATCTACAAAGGCCGGGTCACACGCGTGCTTCCTGGCATGCAGTCCGCATTCGTTGATATCGGCCTGGAGCGTGATGCGTTTCTTTACGTCTCCGATTTCCTGGAATTGCCGAGCGACGAAGGGGACGAGGAGTTCGGCCAGATTCCTGCTCCCCGTACAGCCGTGGATGTGAGCAAGGTGCAGCCAGTACAAGAGGCAGATTCCGTCGGAGGCCCGGCCGCGCTTGGCGAAGCGGAAACTGAAGAGGAACCCGAGACCATAAGTGAACACTTCGTGTCCCCCGTCGAAGAGGATTCGGCAGTAGGGGAAACGGAAGCTCAGTCGGGCGAGGATCGCGACTCCGCAGAGGGAGCGCGTCGCTGGAGGGGACGCCGGCGTCGCCGTGGCGGACGGCGCGGCCGTCCAGAAGAAAATGAGGAACGGCCCGAATCAAACCCCGAGACCGTCAGTGAGCCGGAAGCAATTGCCTCTGCGCGCGTCGAAACGCGCCCGCCCACTACGGCGGGGCGCCCGCGTTCCGATTTCGGTCCGCCAGCCGGGTACACACCTATCATTCTGCCCGGAGAATCGATCTCCAAGTACCGTAACCGGGCACAACAGCCCACACCTGAGCCGCCGCGTGAAAGTGCGGCCGAGGAACACCCAGGCGCTCAGCATGCCTTTACTCCGTCTGAATCTCCTCAGGTCGAAGGCGAGTTGCGCAGAGAAGTGGCACCTCCTACGGTGACAACTGCTGTAATCGGGTATGAGGAATCCGAGGAAGTAGCGGCTGTACATCGTGACGAAGTGGAAAGCCACAGGGTCCCGCCGTTGGAACCTTCGCATTCCGAGCCGGAGGCACACGTGGCTCAAACGCCCGACATTGCGGCAGGAGAGGTTCTCGCCGGGTCGCAGGACCAGGAAGAAGACGTGGTGGAGGACGAGTCAGAAACGGAGATCCATTCCGGCTCATTTTCCACGGCCGACGAAGATGCTGAACGCCGGGCGCAGCCAATCACCACCGCGGCGCACGACTTTCAACGTCTCGCCGCTCCTTCAGAAGCGCCAGAGGGACACACCCTCGAGCATGAAGTTCTGGAAGACGAGGAGATGGAGTTTCATCCCGTCCCGGATGACATCAGTGCATTGAGCGAAGTGGCGGGCGATGAGGAACTCGTGCTGGAGGAGGAGACCCTCGATTCCGACAACGGCTACTCCGAGCGTTGGATTCCCAAGATCGAAGACGTGGATGAAGATGAAGTCGTGGCCGCCGAAATGCGCGGCGAGAACATCTACAGCGCCGAAGCCGAGGACGAAGAGGAAGACAACGGCGGACCGGAAGAGAGTAACGGTCGCGCCGAGCTCCGCGCATCGTCTCCCACAGCGGGGTATCAGCAGCGGCAAGTTGAACGGCCGGGCTACGAGCGCCGTTATCGGGACCGCGGGCGCCGCGGCGGGCCACGCCGCGGCTTTCGCGCACGTCCCAACAATACCCGGCATCAACCGCTCATCACCGACCTGTTGAAAGAAGGGCAGGAGGTCCTGATCCAGATTGCGAAGGAGCCCATCGGCAAGAAGGGCGCTCGCATTACCAGCCACATCGCGCTGCCCGGACGCTTCCTGGTGTACATGCCAACCGTGAACCACGTTGGAGTTTCACGCAAGATTGCCTCGGAAGAGGAGCGGCTCCGCCTGAAGCGGATCGTCACCAGCGAGCGCGAGAACGGCTTGGGCGGATTCATCGTTCGGACCGCCGCAGCGCACATCAAGGAAGAAGACCTTCGCGCCGACATCCGCTTCCTCAAACACTTGTGGGCCGAGATCAAGAACCGCGCCGAGAACAGCAAGTCGCCGGCGCTGATTTACCACGACCTGAATCTGGTAGAGCGCGTATTGCGCGACCAGGTGAACGCCGACTTCTCGCAGATCTGGGTAGACACGGAGGACGAGTACGAGCGTGTGGTTCGTTTCGCCAACCGCTTCCAGCCTTCGCTGGTGAGGCGTATCAAGCTCTACACCAAGGACACACCGCTGTTTGAGGAGTTCAGCATCCAGGACGAGATCAACCGCTCGCTGAAGTCGAAAGTATGGCTGAAGAGCGGCGGCTACCTCGTCATCAACCAAACCGAAGCGCTGGTGGCGATCGACATCAACACCGGCAAGTATGTTGGCAAAACCCAGCGTCTGGAAGACACCATCGTGAAGACCAACGTGGACGCCGTCAAGGAGATCGTGCGGCAAGTTCGGCTGCGGGATTTGGGCGGCATCATCGTGATCGACTTCATCGATATGGACGAGCGCAAGAACCGCCAGAAGGTAATGCAAGCGCTGGAGGAGGCGCTGCGCAACGATCGCGCTCCCTCCAAGGTGCTCCAGTTCAACGATTTCGGACTAGTGGCAATTACCCGCAAGCGAGTAAAGCAGTCGCTGGAGCGCACGCTGGGCGAACCTTGTCCGTATTGCACGGGCGCCGGGTTTGTGAAGTCGGTACCGACGGTGTGCAACGAACTCTACATCGAAATGCGCAAGATGGCCAAGCTGCACGACAAGACCGACATCACGGTGCGCGTCAATCCAGAAGTGGCGAAGGCGCTGAAGGCCAATAACGGCAAGCTCATTGGCGAACTGGAAGACTTGACCGGCAAAAACGTTCTGGTGAAGAGCGATCCCACGCTGCATCAGGAGAACTTCGACATTCACTAGCTAGTCTAGGCTGCGGTTGGGCGACTGTCCGGTGGACGTCGTTGACAATTCTTCCACCCGGCGCTTTGAAAATTTCGACGAGGGGCTGTAGCATTGCATTTCAAAACGCTGACAACGGCAAGGCAGACCGCCTCAGTTGGTTCATCGCCCCGACAATGCGGTTAGCGATGACCGAACAATTGTGATCACCGATCCCATTCGCGTCCTCACCGTAATCGAAAATGAGATGGTCACCGGTCCGGCCCGCGTTGTAATCGATTTCGCCCGGAGCGCCGCCCACCCTGAGCCCGGTCTCCCCGTGGTGCACGTCGCCCTTGTCACCTACCACAGAGGCTCTGGCGAGAACCGCCTGAAAATAGCCGCCCACGAGGCAGGTCTGGATGCGTATACCATCTCGGAGCGAGGACGCTTTGACACCTCTGTGCTGGCTGGGCTTCGCCACATCGTCGATCAGTATCGCCCCGACATCCTCGAGTCGCGGAACGTGAAGTCACACTTTCTCATACGCTTGCTCGGTCTGCACAAACGCTATCCATGGGTCGCTTGGAACCACGGTTACACCGCCACCGATAGAATGGATCGCGCTTACACTCAGTTGGATAGGTGGTCGCTGCGGGCCCCTTTTCGTCTAGTAACCGTCTGCGGCCCATTTGCCGATCGTCTGGTGGCTCAGGGCGTGAAGCGCGACAAGATAACCGTCCTGCACAACTTCGTAAAACCGTTCCAACGCCCTTCCGATGATGAGGTGCGCCGTGGTCGCCTCAGCCTCGGACTGAGCGATACCGAGGCCGTCATTGTCGCGGCGGGGCGCTTATCCCGGGAAAAAGGTCATGCCGACTTGGTCGCCGCCACCGCTCTGCTGGCACGTATCAGCGACCTTTCGCCGTTCCGCGTGGTGATTGTTGGCGACGGTCCGGAGCGAGATGCGCTTGCCCGGCAGGCAGCGGAACTGCGGATCTCTGACAAGGTGGTACTTGCGGGTTTTCAGCAGGACATGGCACCTTATTTTGCCATGGCGCGGATCCTGGTTTTGCCCTCGCACTCCGAGGGATCTCCCAATGTGGTACTGGAGGCGATGGCAGCCGGACTGCCCATTGCCGCGACTCGTGTTGGCGGCGTTCCCGAAATTCTTGTCGATCGCGAGACGGGGCTGCTGGTGCCCGCCCGCGATCCTGCAGCCATGACTGCTGCAATTCGCGAGTTGCTGACAGACTCAGAACTTAGCAACCGACTCGGAGAAACCGCACTCCGGCAGACGCAGACCACTTATACTCGCGAGTGGTATCAGCGCAAGCTAGTGAGTTTCTATCAGGACACGCTGCGGGCCAGCGGCACGAGGTGAACTGCTGGCAACCTTCCCTTTTCTTTTCTGCCTCTTCAGAAGAACCTGCGGGCTGGTTCCGGGTCCGGAAGTCGTCCCAACCTGTGATAAAGGGCTATTTCCGTAGCTTCATCGGTGCGCAAGCCATAGGATTGTCTGCTCACCACTCGAATCTTGTTGCTGAGGACTTCGAGAGCATCAGCAGAAACCTCGCCTTTGGTGCGGAACCTACCTCGTTGCAAAAGGGCAGGCACTTCGGGGGCTTCCGTGCAGAATGGCATAGAGGTTAACGACCGAAATGCCCTGTGGTTCCGGAAGGTAAGCAATATACCCAGCGTAACCTCGCGAGATACCAGGTTGCATGGCGGCGACATCGGGCCGCCAGCCGCCAACGGCGCCAACGCCCGTGATGATACCGTTCGTGGTGACGACGATTGCCGACGGAGGCCGCCGGTGTTTGACGTCCCAAGCCCAGCCCGTAAGGCGAAGACCCGGCCCTCTGGGATCGACGATGGGCGCAATCGATTCCAAAGCTCCTGCACAGTCCCGGGACGAAGTGACAGGAAAAACCTGCTCCAGTGGTTGGCCCAGCTCGGAGGAAACAGGACCTGCGAATACCGACAAGTGATTCGCCTTCAGATAACGAGCCATCCAGAGCATAACGTTCACGTCAGGGAAGGGCACCCTCAACTGTGCAGGATCGGGAACACTGGTTAGCAAAGATGCTGCAGCTACATCAAGCACGAAGCCGCGCTGCCTCGCTTCCCCAATCGGACGGGAGGCGGTTGCGGCTCCACGGACAAAAACCACCAGCAGACAAACTTGCGCCACCAGGAAGCCATATCGCATTCGCCCGCGCGCAAAAGACGTGGCCCCCAGCAACAGCAACCCTACAGAGCACCAAAAGAGAAGAGCGAACGTCTGGTATTCCGGTAACATCGCCCGTTCGATGCCAAGACTCGCTCTTCCCGCCGTAATGATCATGGCTGTCGTTCCCCAGAACACCATCATCAGGGCGAGTTGAATGCCAAAGACGCCAAGCTTGCGGATGGCGGCTAATGCGTAGAGCAGCACGATGATAACGATAGCCAGCCCGCCTAAGAGGATGAATTCCGCGAGATATGTACCTTGGTGGATGAAAGAACCAATGAAATACGTTGCGAAGAACTTCACCATCGTAAGCGGGGAGACCAACTTCGAGGCGATTGTATTTGCAGGCAGATCCCAGCGTGCCGACAGGTTTAAGCGATAGAAATAAAGCCCGGTGCTGAGCACGCCGGTGATGGCATAACTTAGGACAGCTGTACGGCGCAAGCGAAGGTAGAGAGCCGCCAGTATGAGTATAGGCCACAGAAGGATCCCATTGGAGAGGGAATAGGTGGCTCCCACTGCTGCCAGAATGGATACTACAAGGAAGGTTAACCACCGTTTCTGGGGATACTGTTGGGACTTAGTCCAGTAGAGCAGCAGCGTCACAAACGACACTGTTGCCAGGAACGTTAGCAGCATGAAGCAAACTTGCCAACCCATGACGAGGTTCCACCACTGGGTGGGACAAAACAGACAAAAGGCTGCCAACCCGGTACCCGTGCGCCACAGTGCTCCGCGCCAGCCGCCGAGAACTCGCATGCTCCAGGCCAGCAACGCCAGATGCAGCAATAGAATCCCAAAGATGCTGGCCAGCAAAAATACTTGCCGGCCTTGAAACAGGCGCATGTCAGCGGCTAGAAACAGCTTCGGAATGACCATGCGGTGTTCGTTGTCCCGCTCCCACAGCCACGCGGGAGAGAGTAGATCCCGGCCATCTGCAGCAGCTTGAATCTCCAGCCAAGCGTCCCAGAACGGAAGGCTCGAATAGGTGAGCACCACCATGTAGAGCGCGACCCCAATGGTGAGAATGCCGCCAAGCAGGATGGCGTAGGAGAGGATGGAGGAGGCGCGCGCTGTTGCAGGTGCTAGGTCTTTCACGACCAAAACATCATACTTCGTGGCTGTTCTAGAGGTAAAGTTTACGAGATTATCACATAACATCAAGCTGCTTACGTAACGGCCCGGAGACCAAGCAAAAGCATCTTTGGCCTGCTAACGGCTCTCGGTGCGCTCCAGCACTCCCCCAACCTGCTGACTAGCGATCATCTGTTCGGTTCCGTGACTTCCGCCGATGTTGCACGCGAGTCGTGAACACAAGCGCTACAGCATAGATTTCCGCAAGAACCAGCTCGATGAGCCGCTGGAGCATGTGGGCGAATTTGAAGTGCCGGTGAAGTTGCACAAGGACGTAATCGTGCAGGTCAAGGTTGTCATCAACAAAGAAGCAGATGCCGATGCTCTAGCGTAAGAAGCCGCAAGTCTAGGGCTGTTCCAGAGTTTCTGTATCCTGGGTGGGTGTTGCGAAATAGCAGGCCTTGCGGGGGCTTCCGTGTAGAATGGCATAGAGGTTAACGACCGAAATGCCCTGTGGTTCCGGAAGGTAAGCAATATACCCAGCGTAGCCTCGCGAGATTCCAGGTTGCATGGCGGCGACATCGGGCCGCCAGCCGCCCACAGCGCCAACGCCCGTGATGATACCGTTCGTGGTGACGACGATTGCCGACGGAGGCCGCCGATGTTTGACGTCCCAAGCCCAGCCCGTAAGGCGAAGACCCGGCCCTCTGGGATCGACGATGGGCGCAATCGATTCCAAAGCTCCTGCACAGTCCCGGGACGAAGTGACAGGAAAAACCTGCTCCAGTGGTTGGCCCAGCTCGGAGGAAACAGGACCTGCGAATACCGACAAGTGATTCGCCTTCAGATAGCGAGCCGCCCAGGGCACATTGTCCACTGCAGGAGTGGCCTTTCTCAACTGTGCTGCATCATGCACTCCTGTCAGCAAAGATGCTGCAGCTGCATCAAGCGCGAAGCCGTGCTGCCTCGCTTCCCCAATCGGACGGGAGGCGGTTGCGGCTCCACGGACAAAAATCACCAGCAGACAAACTTGCGCCACCAGGAAGCCATATCGCATTCGCCCGCGCGCAAAAGACGTGGCCCCCAGCAACAGCAACCCTACAGAGCACCAAAAAAGAAGAACGAACGTCTGGTACTCCGGTGCGATGGCCCGTTCGATGCCACGATGCGCTCTTCCCGCCGCAATGATCACGGCAGTCGTTCCCCAGAACATCATCATCAGGGCGAGTTGAATGCCAAAGACGCCAAGCTTGCGGATGTAGGCTAATGCGTAGAGCAGCACGATGATAACGATAGCCAGCCCGCCTAAGAGGATGAATTCCGCGAGATGTGTACCTTGGTGGATGAAAGAACCAATGAAATACGTTGCGAAGAACTTCACCATCGTAAGCGGGGAGATCAACCTCGAGGCGATTGTATTTGCAGGCAGATCCCAGCGCGACGACAGGTTTAAGCGATAGAAATAAAGCCCGGTGCTGAGCACGCCGGTGATGGCATAACTTAGGACAGCTGTACGGCGCAAGCGAAGGTAGAGAGCCGCCAGTATGAGTATAGGCCACAGAAGGATCCCATTGGAGAGGGAATAGGTGGCTCCCACTGCTGCCAGAATGGATACTACAAGGAAGGTTAACCACCGTTTCTGGGGATACTGTTGGGACTTAGTCCAGTAGAGCAGCAGCGTCACAAACGACACTGTTGCCAGGAACGTTAGCAGCATGAAGCAAACTTGCCAGCCCATGACGAGGTTCTCCCACTGGGTGGGACAAAACAGACAAAAGGCTGCCAACCCGGTACCCGTGCGCCACAGTGCTCCGCGCCAGCCGCCGAGAACTCGCATGCTCCAGGCCAGCAACGCCAGATGCAGCAATAGAATCCCAAAGATGCTGACCAGCGAAAATACTTGCCGGCCTTGAAACAGGCCCAAGTCAGCGGCTAGAAACAGCTTCGGAATGACCATGCGGTGTTCGTTGTCCCGCTCCCACAGCCACGCTGGAGACAGTAGACTCCCGCCACGTGCAGCAGCTTCAACCTGCAACCAGCCGTCCGAGTACGGAAGGCTCGAATAGGTGAGCACCACCATGTAGAGCGCGACCCCAATGGTGAGGATGCCGCCAAGCAAGATAGCGTAAGACAGGATGGAGGAGGCGCGCCCGGTTTCGGGTTCCAAGTCTTTCACGGTCGAAGCGTCATAATCCATAACTGTTCCAAACATACAGTTCCGGAGGTTGCCGGTGTGACATCAGGCTGCTTGCGTAAGAACGTGGGACGAGAGGCTGCTGAGCAATCTACCTTGATTCATTCGTGCATCAGTTCGATCCCTATGCGCCATCCTTCTTCGACGAACAGTTTGAGTCACTCACCGCCAGCAACATGTCACTCCCTGTGTCAGTGTATCAGTCGTAATAGTCGGATATGAACCAGACGAGGCGCTCTAGGTGAGCAGCGGTTGCAAGGTGAGTTGATTACCTGTCAGTAACTGACTGTGCGCTATAATGGCTTGATTTGCTTGCAAAATGCCCTGCTTCGACCGCGGCGTTGCACTTACGAGCGCGCCCTCCAACGGGCTGGAAACCGAAGGCGAGCGAACCGCCAGCATGGCTAGCATCTACACAGCTTCGAAAACGACTACCGCTATTCCTCGCGACAGCTGCAGCCGGACATGATTGTGGGCATCTAAGTTAAGAGCTTAGGTGTTTCAACCGTTGCGCCGTCGGCCCAGCTTGGTCTGCGCTTTCTGGGAACAAGCGGAACTTTTCCCACTGTAACTATTATTATGCAAAGGGCAAATAAGCTAAGAAAATGCTTTTAGGTGGGTATCGGCTTGACTCGGGTAGCCCTACAGGTTCTGGTTTTGTTTTGCGCTTGGTTTCCGCGTGAAGGATGCGATGTAGGGGAACCGGCTCGACGGCTACGGCTTGGTGCACGAGGCGGAAGAAGAGCTTGCCCCGGCTTTTTGATCGCCGTCGGTTGAATCGCAACCTGAATTCGTCCAGGGAGTAGGCGAGATGTTTGTGGCGGACGGCCCCTGGCGGGGTTGCCATCAGCCAACGCTTGAGCAGGCAGATTACGCGGTGGACCCGCGGCATCAACTCCGATGGAGTCTTCTTCTTACCCCGTAAGAACGGGACGTCGTGCGGGTAGCCCTTGCGCTCCAAGGGTAGCTATCCTAGCCAGCCATCGCTGTGGAGGACGCTACCCCGTTCGACCGAATCCTGCACAAACGACACTAGGCTCTCAGCCCAAGCATCCAGAATCTGGTGCATGCCAATCCGGCCGATCCCCGGCCCATCCTCTTGAGCGGCGACAACCACCAGGGCTTTCTTGAAGCTGAGCCGGCCGGGCAGTCCTTGCTCCAGACCGCCCACATAGCATTCCTCCACTTCGACTCTGCCGGTCAGCAGGTCGCGCCCCGGTCTTACCAGGGCGCGGCGCAATTTATGCAGCCATGGCCAGGCGGTCTCATAACTCTTCAGCCCGAGTACTCGTTGCAGCCCCAATGCACTGGAGCCGTTCTTCTGGGGGGACCCACCACATGGCGCGGAACCAGACTGGCAAAGGGGTCCGGGGGCCCTGAAAGATCGTTCCCGCCGTCACCGAAGTTTGGCAGCCACAATCCGCACACTGCAACCGCACTCCTCGCACCGGTCCTGACCGCTCACCCCCGCAACGGGGACCGCGAAAACCATCCCCCATCGCAGCCGCGCCAGTTCGCCCGACATGCCTCTCCGGCGCCGAAGTTCACTTCCTACTCCGTCAGATTCCGGCGGGTATTCTTCTGCCATGCACGCATCCTACATATTTGGTGGGGCTACCTGAGTAAAGCAGATACCCACCTGCGGCGATTCCAGGTATTTTCTATCGGGTTAGTTGGAATCGCCTGGTTGAAAACTGGTGAAATGTGGTGAATCGGAGAGGCGCGACCTTCACAAAATCGTCTACACTTCACGGCGGGAAGAATAAGCGAAAGCAAATACTCGTGAAGAGTCTTCTCAATTACCCACCGACAATCGATAACGAAAACACCCGTCAGCTTCTCAGGATCCATCCTCGCGTTACTTCCGGGTTTGCCCGTCACTCGCTAGTACGAAGGGAGGCCCCCCGGCTTTGCCGGGGAGGCAGTAGAAGTTTGACAAATCCGGGAGTGTGCTTTCCCGGTTCTAAGCGCATCGGGTGTCTTTCCACTGCGGTGCGTGGCTGTTGCTTTTGACTTTGGTCGGTTGCGATCAGGCCCCTTTGAGGGGCCAGCAACCGTAAAGCCTCCGGCTCTGCCGGAGGATACTTACTTGAAGGGGTCGCGGTTGAGATGGCGATCTTACGGCAACAAACCACGAGTAGTCCCTTCCAGGATGCCATCGTCAAATCTTGCCTGGCCTCGACGAACCTCAGGAGGCTTTTCAGGCCGTTATTGCCGGTCGTGAAACCCGATAAAGCTGCCAGGCAAACGCTCCCAAACCGAGGCAAACCACACCGAAGTGGACCAGCCCGCCGAGATACGGGATGAACCCGACGACGGTGAGGATCAGCAGGCCCACCAGTAGTCCCAGCAGCCAATCGCTCTTAGTCTCCCCGGCTGGCTTCAGAAGTATCCGCCCCAGGAATGCTCCAACCCAAATCTTTGCCAGGTAGATCGCAACCAGATACAACATGAGCAACATTAGCGAGGCCGGAAGGCCAACCAGCGTGATGGCTGTCAGGATTATGGCCACAGGCACGCCCGCCAGAACCGCAAACCCAAGCCCGAGGCTGCGCCAGCCTGAGCCCACCGCGTGCGTGCTGGCCTGGAAGAAGCCGGGAAACAGAACCAGGCCCAGCCATCCCACCAGCATGGCGGCAGCGAGCCAGACAGCTTGGTAGAAGTAGAATTTGGGGCGCGCGAAATGGTTCTGCCTCACGCGCACCTGGATGTCACGTGTGCCCGCAATCGTCGCGCCGTCGGCGATGTGTACGTTTTTCAGCTGGCGCACGCGAGCGCTCAGGTTGCCGCCGATTCGGGCCGTGTTCGTCAGAGTAAGGTTATCTCCGGCCATGGTCAGTTCGCGGCCGACGCTGCCGCTCACATCGGCATTGCCGGCGTACATGGTCACGCTGCGGTTCACCTCGCCCTCGAGGGTGACGTCGCCGGCGCCAACCACCATACCCTCGCCGATGCGACCCCGGTCATTCACACGCAAGGATTGCATCAACCCGTAGAGGCTGTGGCCCAATTGCCCGTCCAGGTCGAGCGAATTCGAAAAGTTGTAGATGTTGCCTTCCACGGTTCCGCTGACCACGGTTCTCTTGGCAAAACTCACCAGGTCGCCCTTGACAGTGCCGCGCACTTCCACCGTCCCGCCAAAAGCCAGCAAGTCCCCATTGACCACGCCTTCCACGCGCACAATGTTGCCGGAGGCCAAAAGGGTGTCGTCTACAGTCTCGTTCGCCGCTACGGTGACGAACTCACTGTGACGCCGCTCCAGGGCAAAGCCAGGCAACGACAAGGCAAGCAGCACGATCAGCAGGCGCAGGCCAGGTTGGCGTAGCCGCCATCGGCGTCCCAGCAGCAGTGCGCTGCCGCCCAACAGCAACAGCAAAAGGATCTTCCCGACGACAGCAGCATAATCAGACAGCATGGCAGTACCTCCGTGTGCAAAGTAATAAGAAAGGTTGAAGATCAGGTTCGTGCGGCCGCTTAAGCTGAAGGGATTTAACCATTGCAGCGCTTCCGGAATGCTCAGCTCATCGATCCAAGGGACAACGATCGAACCTAGCGCCAGCACCGCGGCCACGACCGCCACGTCACCCCACGCCAAAGACCGCGGCAAACGGGAGAAGCCCGCCGGGCTGGCTGCTTCTTCCGGAAGCTCTTGCAGGCTTTCGCTCAGAACACGGTTCTCAGCGCGTAATGCGTCCAACAGTTGCCGGCAGCGCCGGCACGTGGCCAGGTGGTCTCGCAGGCGCCGCGCCTCCTCCGCCGCCAGTTCACCGTCCACGAAGATGGAGACGATCTGTTCCGAATAACATTCCATGATCACTTGCTCCTGTGGCCCAGTTTCCGGCGCAGCTCCTGCTTGGCCCGAAATAGCAACGCCGCCACGTAGTTCCTCTGCAGGCCCAACTGCTGTGCGATTTCGTCATAGCTCAATTCGCCGTAATAGCGCAGGACCAGCGGCACGCGATAGTTCTCCGGCAGACGTGCAATGGCATCCCGCACCTGCGCCCTCTCTTCCGTGCTGAGGACTGCACCCAGCGGCGACGGCTCCGAGCTGGCTGCCTCGATGACCGCGACTCCTTCTTCAACTTCCACAATCACCTGCCGTCCACGCTTCCGGCGCCGCAAAGCGTCAATGCATTGGTTGCCAGCCACCCGCAGCAGCCACCTGGGGAACGGTATTGACCCGTCGTAGCTCTCGATGGAGCGCTGCAGCTTGAGGAAGACTTCGCTGGTGGCATCTTCTGCGCTCTCCCGTGAGTCCAGCATGTAACGGCACAAGCCGAATACGCGCCGGACATAGAGGCGATAGATCTCCCCCAGCGCCTCGGCATCGTGGCCTTGTGCGCGCTCGATTACGCTCTCCAGATCCGGCCCCTCCATCTGCGTGGCTTTGCCCTCGCGGGGCTGCGATCCTTTCGCATTGTTTCTCTTGGCGTCCATAAAGCAGTACGCTGCAGATCGAACAAAGTTACACACATTTTAGGGATGAGAGGAACGCAAGGCTGGACGATCACTTGGTGTTTGTGGAAAGTCCTCTGGACCAGAGGCAACACACAATAGCAAAACGTCCGCCAAATTTTCAGGCACGACGGGTCGAGGAAGAAATGGAACATCTTCGACCGGAGGAGATGCCAGAGACTTCCGCCCGTCGTGCGGACTTAGCCAGTTTTTACTCGCTACCGGGGCGTGGAGTCTGCGCGGTGCTCTTCGGTAGCGCCGGGGGTTTGATGTAACTCATCGGAACCTGCCCCGTCAGCGAACCCATCCAGGTTGCAATTGACTTTACCTGCGCGTCGGTGAGCTGTACGCCACGCTGGTGAACCGCCATGTTGCGGATCGCCTGGTTCAAGGTGGGAACCGAGCCGTCATGAAAGTACGGTGCCGTCTTGGTGATGTTCCGCAGCGAGGGGACCTTGAAGACCATCTTGTCGACCTCGTCGTTGGTCACCTGGTAACGTCCCTGATCGGTTTGCTTGGGCCACGGTTTCATAACGCCAAGCTTCTGATATGCCGATCCACCGAGATACGGACCATAGTGGCACCATTGGCAGCCGGTTGCGGCAAATGTGTTGAACCCCGATTTTTCGGGGGCCGTCAGCGCCGATTCGTCGCCCTCGAGGAAAGCATCCCAACGCGACGGCGTCACCAGTCCGCGTTCGAAGGCTCCGACCGCCAACGCCATATTGTCGTAGGTAACCGGGTCTTTGTCCTGGGGGAAAGCTGCCTGGAAAAGGGCCTCGTACTCGGGCATAGACTTGATCACTTGCACAGCCGCAGCGTTAGAGGGCATCGCCATCTCAACTGGGTTGGTGATCGGACCCTTTGCCTGCTCCTCGACGGTGGGGGCCCGGCCATCCCAGAACTGGACAAAGTGCCCCGCAGCATTGTACACCGTGGGCGCGTTGCGGCTCCCCTTCTGGTTCTTGTGGCCGGTCGAAACACGCGTGGATTCCGCGCCATAGGCATCCAGCGGATGGCAGGTATTACAAGAAATCTTCTGGCCGGCCGACAGGCGGGGGTCGTAGTAAAGAATTCTCCCCAATCTCACTTTCGCATCCGTAACAACATTGTCGGGCGAATCCATCACCGCAGGAAGCGGAGCGAAGAGCTTCAGTGCCTCGGCGCTAATCTGTACCGTCCCGGATTCTGACAGAAGATATGTGACAGGAATCAGGACGAGAGCGAGTATGAAAGCAAACTTAACCTGGCGTGAACCTGTATGAGACATATGCGCCTCCTCGTTATGCCCAGGCGACGGGAAACAACGGCTGGACAGTCTTATGCCATGTTTACCCAGATGGAGCAGCATCCTCAAGGACGCACGTCACGTTGGCATGTGATCGTCCCGGCAGCTTCGGCTGTTGCCTACACGGAACAGCCCGGGGGTGTTGTGGCTCGCCAAAACGGTGCACGTTTGCCGTGTGGGTAGCGTGCGCCATTCCATCACGGCTTCTTCCGAGCGCTGCGCACAACCCACTTGCTCCATGCGCGTTCGGTGATCTCTCTTTGCTGTGGTTCAGGACTTCGCCGTGGCCTCTGAGTCTTCGTGATAAGGACTCACTTCTTCCCGCGATACATTCCCGCGATACCGAACGTATACGGGGTCCACGACACATCGCGGAAGCCGGCGGTGCCCATCCGCTCCAGCATTTCGTCAGGCGAAGGAAAGCGCAGCACCGAAGCGGGCAGATAGGCATAGGGACCGCGCACGCCCGAGATGAGTGTGCCGATGGCAGGCAGCACGCGGCGAAAATAGACGCGATAGAGCTTGCCCAGCAGGCCTTTGGGTTCACCGAAATCGAGGATGCCGACTTCGCCGCCGGGGGCCAGTACCCGATAGATCTCCGCCAGCCCGCGATCGTAGTTCGCGAGATTGCGAAATCCGAAGGCCGAAGTCACCAGTTGGAACTGCCCGGTTGCGAACGGCAGATTCAGTGCATCAGCCTCGACCCAGCGAATGTTTCTGTCTCCGGATTTCTGCTCGGCGCGCACCAGCATGGCGTGCGAGAAGTCGGCGCCGATGATTTGCGTGGCAGCTCCGTTCAAGCGGCGGTGCAGGGCGAACGCCATATCTCCCGTGCCGCAGCACAGGTCGAGCACCTCAGCACCCGGCCGGTGCAGCACCTCGGAGAAGACGCGCGCCGTGCGGTTCCACCACAGGCGGTCCACATTCATCGAGAGCACGTGATTGAGAAGGTCGTAATGCGGCGCGATGGAGGTGAACATCTCGCGCACGGCTTCGGCGGCCGCGACTTCGTCGCGCGCTCCGGGAGGAGCCGCGCCAATGATGTGCTCCTCTGAATGCGCCGGTGGTTTGTTGGGGGTGGTCATCTATGCCATCGACAGAGATTTCGCTTCCTCAATCGCGTGCAGAACCACACGCTGGGGAACATTGTTGACCACCTCGACCGCCCCCATGCCGGTTGCCAGGACAAAATGCGGCACGCCACCAACGGTCTTCTTGTCGGTAAGCAGGCGTTGCAATACCCGCCTGCCCTGCGCCTTGAACTTCGGTAATGGTCCGTAGGCGAACACCGTGGCAATGATGCGCTGGGCGGTAAGCGAATCGGTCTTGTCCAGGGCATAGCCGATCAGCGCAGCGGTGATCATGCCCCAGGCGACGGCCTCGCCGTGCAACAGCTTCCGGTAGCCGGTCTCCGCTTCCACAGCGTGGCCGATGGTGTGTCCGAAGTTGAGGATGCGGCGCTCGCCACTCTCGCGCTCGTCGGCGCCGACCACCTCGGCCTTGACGCGAATGCATTCGGTAATCAGGGTCTCCAGCAGCACGCCATCGCGCCGCAATAGCGCCTCGCGGTTCGACTCCATCAACTCGAAGATCGCAGGATTGCGGATTACGCCGTACTTCATCGCTTCGAACAGGCCAGAGCGATATTCGCGCTCGGACAACGTTGCCAGCACATCCGGATCAACCAGCACCGCCAGCGGCTGATGGAAGGTCCCAATCAGGTTCTTGCCTGAGGCGAGATTCACGCCGGTCTTGCCGCCGATTGCCGAGTCGACCTGCGCCAGCAGCGTAGTCGGGACCTGTACTACCGGCACTCCACGCATGAAGATCGACGCGAGAAATCCGCCGACATCGCCTACCACGCCGCCGCCGAACGACAGGATCACGGAACGGCGGTCTGCGCCGCGCTTCACCAGCTTCGACGCGAGCTTCTCCAGTTGCGAAAGCTTCTTGCTGCGCTCGCCGTCGGGCATGTCGAGAATTTCAAGCTTGCGTCCGGCACGGGTGAAGCTCTTGGTAAGAGCGTTGCCCCAGAGCTTGCGAATCTGTGGAGAGGTGACGGCGAATAATCGCAAGTCAGGCGGAACGATTGCGCGCAGCGCGGTTGCGGCCGAGCGGAGCAAGCCGCGCTCAACCAGCACCTCGTAGGACCGCGAAGGAGTCTGGACCGGGATGCGAGTCAAGGGTCTAGTGTAATGGATGCGAGTTGCCGCAGCACCCGTCCAGTCACCAGGCCATCAGATCGGCCGGATCACAAAAATGTAGGTGAGGACCGCGGCTACCACGAAGGCCGCCGCGAGACGCACGCGCCAGCGTGCTCTGTGAACATACTCATCCATTTCGTTGATAGAGAAATGACAGAAACCACTACCGATTAATTGGCGATAAGCCTTTTCCTGCGCATTCATACGAGGGCCTGGGAACAAATCTGGGGCAGGAATACTCTGAACTTCATTCTGCCAAACTGCGGCGGGAAAGGCCAGCCCCGAATTGGGCATTCCCCTTTTGGTAAGCAGAGTCCAATATCGCGTTTCGGCGCTCAAACCCCGTGCTACCATGACCTTGAGAGCGCAACTGCGGCGCAAGTGGCGCCCATAGCTCCGTGGTAATGAAAGCGCTTCCAGCCGAAACCGACTTCATCGTCGTTGGCGCGGGCATCGCCGGCCTGCGTGCTGCGGTGGAACTTGCGTCCGCCGGCCGCGTCGTGTGCCTTGCCAAACGCGAGGTAACGGAATCCAACACCCAGTATGCGCAAGGCGGCATCGCCGTGGCCCTCAGCGACGAGGACGAAGTGCGTCTGCATCTGGAAGACACGCTCAAGGCGGGCGATGGGCTGTGCAATGAGGAAGCGGCGCGGGTGCTGGTGGAAGAGGGGCCGCCGCGCATCGAAGAGCTTATCGAGTGGGGCACGGAGTTCGACCGTGCGGGCGCGAAGATCGCGTTTACGCGCGAAGGCGCGCACAGCCGCAGCCGGGTGCTGCACGCTCACGGAGATTCCACCGGCCGTGAGATCGGTCGCGCGCTGTATCTGAAAGCTGAGGCGCAGAAGAACATCGGTTTTCACGAGTTCGAGTTCACCACCGAACTGCTGCTGCGCGACGGCCGCGTAGCCGGCGTTCGCGTGCTCGACCAATCGGGGCAATTGCACGAGATCCGCGCTAGTGCCGTGCTGCTCGCTACCGGCGGACTCGGCCAGGTGTATAGCGACACCACCAATCCGGCGGTCGCCACCGGCGACGGCGTCACTATGGCGCATCGCGCCAGCGCCGAGATCAGCGATATGGAGTTTGTACAGTTCCATCCCACGGCGCTGTTCCTGAAAAATGCGCCGCGCTTTCTGTTGTCGGAGGCGCTACGGGGGGAAGGGGCCTACCTGCGCAACTTCGAGTTGACACGTTTCATGCCTCACTATCACGAGGCGGGGGAACTGGCGCCGCGTGACGTGGTTGCGCGCGCCATTGCGCATGAACTGGAGCGGGTGAACCGTCCCGATGCCGCGGTGTATTTGGACCTGACGCATCTACCGAGCGAGCGCGTGCGCAAACGCTTCCCCACGATCTACGCCACCTGCATGCAGTACAACATCGACATTGCCACCGAACTGGTGCCCGTCCGTCCGGCGGCCCACTATGCGATGGGCGGCGTGCGCACCGACCTGCGCGGCCAGACCTCCCTTCCCGGACTGTTCGCCGCCGGCGAGGTCGCCTGCACGGGAGTACACGGCGCCAACCGGCTGGCCAGCAATTCCCTGCTCGAAGGACTGGTGTACGGAGCGCGCGCGGCGCAGAACATGCGCGAACATCTGCAGCCGGCCCGCAGGAATCCGGCAGGGGCTGCGAACGGCTCGTCCGAGGCCAGCAATGGCCAGCCCGCAGAGACCGAGATGTTCATCAAGAAGGTGCAATCGCTGATGTGGCAAAACGTGGGCGTGGTGCGTGAGGGGAAGAATTTGCGGCAGGTTGTCGCGGAGTTGGCTGCCCTGCAACCTCCGGCGGGTGGTGATCGTCGCTCGCGTGAAGCTGCCAATATCCTGCAAGCCGGGCTGTTAATTGCGCGCTCAGCTCTGGCCCGCGAAGAGAGCCGCGGGGCACACTACCGTCTCGATTACCCGCTTAAGAACGACGCCAAATTTCACAAGCACTCGGTGGTGAGCGGGGAGAAGATAAGGTTCGAGTAGCCGGAACGGTCGCCAGTAGTCAGTCGCCAGTTCCCAGTTCCCCCGGTTGTCATTCTGAGCGGAGCGCGGTCGCGAAGCGAACGCGCGCAGTCGAAGAACCCCCTATCGACGCCAGAGATCTCTCCCTGAATAGCGCTCCTTCGACTCCTCGTCGCTCAGGATGACACCCGGGATGATTATCTGACGGCTGACAGCCGGCTTCTGACAACTGGCTACTGCCTACTGGCCTACTGCCTACTGGCAACTCTCTTCTGTTATCTTGGTCAATCACTTCTTCGAGGTCCTGATGTCCGCAACCCAATTGCCGGTCGCTGACCGGCCGCAGCCGAGCAAGATGTACCGCTGGCTGGTGCTGATCTTCGTCAGCCTGGCCATGTTCGGCAATTACTACTTCTACGACGCGCTAAGCCCCATTGCCGACCTGCTGGTGAAGCAACTCCACTTCACCGACGCGAACATCGGGCTGCTGCAGGCTGCCTACAGCTTCCCCAACATTTTCACCGTGGTGATCGGCGGGGTCATTATCGATCGCATCGGGCTGCGGCGCTCCACCCTGATCTACGGCGTGCTCTGCTTTGTGGGTGCAATCATCACCGTGCTGACCAGCAATCTGTGGGTCATGGCTGCTGGACGACTGGTCTTCGGCATGGGAGCCGAGTCGCTGATTGTGGCGATTACCACCGCGCTCGCCGCCTGGTTCAAGGGCAAAGAACTCAGCTTCGCCTTCGGTGTGAACCTTACGGTTTGCCGCATCGGTTCGTTTGCGGCGCTGAATTCGCCCAGCTGGGCCAAGGCTGCCTACGTCAATTGGCGCTACCCGTTTCTCATTGGCGTTGCCATGTGCTCCCTGTGCGTCGTCGGGGCCGTGATCTATTGGATCATGGACGTGTACGCCGAGAAGCACTTCGCCATGGGGCAGGCAGGTTCTACCGACAAGGTCGTATTCAAAGACCTGTTCCAGTTCGGCGTTTCCTACTGGTACATCGTGGCGCTGTGCATCGTGTTCTATTCGGGCATCTTCCCGTTTCAGACTTTCGCGGTAAAGTTCTTCATGGACGCGCACGGCACCACGCGTGAGTTTGGCGGCTTTTTGTCGAGTATGCTGACGCTGTTCGCGATGATCGCGACCCCCCTGTTTGGCCTGATGGTGGACCGCATCGGCAAGCGCGCGCTGTTCATGATGTTCGGCTCTCTGATGCTTATTCCGGTTTACCTGATGATGGCTTACACCCACGTCAACCTGTATGTCCCGATGGCGATGATGGGCGTGGCATTCTCGTTGATTCCCGCGATCATGTGGCCGTCGGTAGCCTACATCGTCGATCAATCCAAGCTGGGCACGGCCTACGGCGTAATGACCATGATCCAGAACATCGGTCTGTTCGGATTCAACCTGCTGATTGGCTGGGCCAACGATTACGCGCACGCCAGCGCCGCGAATCCCCGAGGCTACGACCTGGGCATGCAGATCTTTTCGGTGCTGGGTTTCCTCGGCATGATGTTCGCCTTCCTGCTGCACAAGCGGGAGACCGGGCCGCACGGCCACGGGCTGGAGACCATCACCACCGCTTCGCAGGCATGAGCACCGATGGCCACGGATGAGTACATCACGAACTCTGCCGAAGAGACGGTGGCGCTGGGCCGAAAAATGGCGCCTACACTGAAGCAGGCGCGCATGGTCATCCTGCGCGGTGATCTCGGAGCCGGCAAGACCACGCTGGTAAAGGGCATCGCCGAAGGCCTGCAGGCCGCATCGCAGGACGACGTCACCAGCCCCACGTTCACGCTCATCCATGAGTTCCGCGGCCCGGAAGTCAACCTGTTCCACGTTGATCTCTACCGCGTGGACACCCCGCGCGAGCTCGACACCCTCGGCCTCGACGAACTCTTCGCCGAAGACGGCAACCTGGTGCTGCTGGAGTGGGGCGAGAAGTTTCCGCGCTTCGTGGAGGAACGAGACGTGGAAATTGGTTTGGAGCGGCAGAGTGATCAGGAGCGGAAGATTGTGGTGAAGAGGAAGTAGCCCTGTTACCTGATCAGTCGCAATTGCGCATGGAGCAAGGCAGGAGGCGCTGTTTGACGACCCACCACCAATTACTAGACTAGCGTGACCGCATGGCCTCATGACGAACGCCCGCTTAATCACGTATCCACACGCTGTCTGCTAACCGGCAACGAATGCCCCATCGGCTCAGCCGGTTGTGAGGGGCTCTCATCGCGAGCCGCTCGCACACCCCTGCGTCGCGGCCGGAATGCGTAACAATACCACTTGAGGTAATGGGGCAACCACTTGAAAAGACGAAACTTGGAGGTGCCGGCGGCACGATCCCGCCAGGTGCTGGGAATTTCCGTGATGCGATAACCATTCAGAAACGCCTTCACGGTCAGCTCAAGACCCAGTTCGAATCCAGCGACACTTTCAATTGAGAGTTCACGGACCATAGCTGCGTCGTAAAGCTTAAAGCTGTTGGTTGCATCGTGGGTTGGTACTCCCCGGAGGTAATGCAGCGTCAATCCGCTGGTGCGCGAGAGCGCTTGCTTGAAAAATGGGCCGCCGACCAGACGGCCTCCCGGCATGTAGCGACTACCGCACACCAGATCAAATCCCTGCGCATACAACTGATACATCTGATCAACCTGGGTCATATCGTCGGAGAGATCGGCCATTGTCACCAGCACGGGGCCAGACTTGACAGCTTCAAGGCCGGTCTTAATCGCACTCGTGACACCCCGCCCGTACGCGTTCTTGCGAAGTACCAGCCGGGTTTCACCGGAGGCTACGATTTCTGAGATCACCGGCAGTGTGTCGTCTTCCTCAAAGTCGTACACAATGATCGCGGTAAAAGGAGTGCGGATCGCCGACGCGATCTGCGACCAAAGAGTCCGGAAGTTTGCCCCTTCGTTGTAAACGGGGATTACGATGGTGAGCGGCAAATTGGACGGCATTGAGTTCCTTAGCTCAAATCTGCCCCAGGGATACTTGTTCCTCTATCCACGGAATCACCTCATCGAGAACCTGATCGAGAGGGGTTGTGGCTTCGAAGCCAAGAACATTTCTCGCTTTGGTGACGTCGGGTGAGCGCTCCTGGACGTCGTATTCGAACGGAGGATCGGAGACGTACCGGAATGGCTTGTCACCCTGGATCTTTTTCCAAATCAACTCAGCAAGTTCGAGGGCGGTTGTTCGCGTCGGCGTGGATAGATTGAAGTCGTCGTTCGTCGCCTTGGGGTGCTCGATGCAAAGGCGAATCCCCTTCGCCAAGTCACCTCCGTACGTGTAGTGGCGTACCTGGTTACCAACGCCGAGAATATGCAGTGGGTCCTGGCCTTTCAGGACTTTCTGTACCAGGTCAGGAACCACGTGCGACATCGCCAGCTTAACGTTTCCGCTCATGATGTCACGATCCATCAAGGCCCGCTTCTCACCCACGCCTACGCAATTAAACGGCCGCGCGATCGTGTACGGGAGCTTGTATTGCTGCCAAGCACCTTGAGCGAAATACTCGGTGGCCAGCTTTTGGAAGCCGTAAGTGGAACTGGGAGGCGGACAGCGACGCTGTGCACCCTCGGGTGTAGGAAACTCTTTCGTATTCTCAAAGACCATGCTGGAGGAGACCACCGTGATCTTGTGCAGGCTGCCGTGCTGGTGGGCGCGAATCGCTGCATCGAAGGCGGTTGCGGTGATCCTCTCGTTCTCGGCCAGAAGATCGTAAGCAAACTCATGAAAGTAGCTGATACCGCCGATCATGGCCGCGGACGCAACAAAATGGTCGCACCCCTCCAGCAGGTCGTTCAGCAGCTCTTTGTCCTTCGCGTTGCCCTCAACGAATTGGTAGCGGGGATGCGAGTCGTAGCTCTTCTCGACTATTCCGTACTTGCTGTAGTTATCGAGGCCAACGACGCTGTAACCAGCGTCCAACAGCTCCTGGATTAGATAACCGTTAATGAAACCGGCCGAACCAGTCACGAGTATTTTCATGCTTTGCGGCTTTCTGTCCCTCACGCGGTCGCTGGTGCGAGTTCCCTGGCAGGAAAAAAGTTCCAAGGGTCGACAACGACCTTGTCGCTCGCGATCTCAATTTCCCCATAGACGGCGTGCGGAGCGCCAACGATAAGGATGTCGGCGTTCCTGATCGCGGTCTCCAAGGGGACGAACGATGAATCGGGAACATACGGATCGGTACACAGTACCTCAAGAGCTTCCACCTCAAGCAACTTCTTCAACTTGTAGGAGAGGCTGTCACGCTTGTCATCCGATTCCGCCTTGAAGGCCATTCCCAATATCGCAACTCGCTTGTTCGCCAAGTCATGGCGGCGAAGCTGTTCCACCAGGAACATCGGGAGCCCTTCATTGATCAGCATGGCAGCGTGGCCGAGGAAAAAATTATTCTGGGAAAACGCGGCCAGCTGGAGAGTGTCTTTCAACAAGCACGGCCCGGCCGCGAATCCAGCCTTGGCAAAGCTGCGCATGCGAGGATAATCGCGAGTCACAGCGTCATGAATCCGGTAAAAGTCCAGCCCACAGCTTTGTGCGAGCATGTAAAACTGGTTCGACACAGCGAAGTTCGCGTATCTCCACGCATTCGTGAAAAGCTTCGCCAGCTCCGCCTCTTGCGGAGTCAGTTCGATCAACGTGGGCGCGATCATCCCAAACAACTGTCTGGCCGCCGCAATCGCTTCCGGTTCGAATCCCGAGACGATCTGTGGCAGTTTGATCAATTCTTCGACGGCATTCCCTTCGGCGATACGCTCCGGGCAGAAGGCCAGCAAGACCCTCCGATTCAGTTTTCGAAGCCGCTCATAAACCAGCCTCGTGACCCCGGGATACACGGTGCTGCGAAGAACCAGCAAGGTGCCGTCTCGCATGTGCCCGAGCAGAGCGTCAATGCTCCGGTAAATCTCCCCAACCGTCGGATTCAGGTGCCGGTCAACCGGGGTGCCGACGACAGTAATGACCACATCCGCGTCCTTGATGCAGGCCGGATCGAGGGTGGCTTTCAGAGACTTCTGCACCACGTTGCGCAAAAGCTCGTCGGCCCCGCGCTCCATGAATGGCATGCCGCCGGAATTGACCAGGTCCACTTTCGCTCTATCGATATCCAACAGGTCAACCTGTAACCCGGCTTTGCTCGCCAATACGATCCCCAGCGGGAGTCCAACATGCCCGCAGCCGCCGACAATCACAACCTTTTGCAAATTTGTCATTAAGAGTCCCGTTCTAATCTGCGAAGCTAAGCCCTACCAACTGACCGCCAAGCTGCACGTGGAACTCGCCGTCGATGCGGGTGTCGACCGGCACAGGCGAGTTTACGGGTGCACCCGCAGCAGACGCTCAAATTCCTCTACGACAACATCCCAGGAAAAGCGCGTCGCGACCAACCCCAAGGCTTCCGACGCCAAGCGCTGCCGCGCATGGGCGTTCTCCAACAACTCAATACACTGCTCTGCGAAGCCGGAAGGCGTATCAGCCAGGCGGATGTTGGTTGGATGATTTACTTCCAAGCCTTCTGCCCCAATGCTGGTGGAGACGGTCGCGGTGCCCGCTGCCATCGCTCCGTAAGTCTTGAGGCGTGCTCCCCCGCCGATTCGCAGCGGTACAACGGACACTTGCGAACCCCAAAGCCAAGATCGCTCGTCAGCGACTGTACCGGCTACCCGAATTGCTGGGTCCGCGTCCGCCAGCGCCCGTGTCGCCGCCGAAGGCGACCATCCCACCACCGCCAGCGTACACGCGGGCAGCCGTTTCCGTACATGGGGCAGTATTCTCGAACGAGTATTGTACTCCATCGATGTTGGGCATCCAGTCCATCGATCCGAGAAAGACGAGGTCTGCTTTCGGAGAAACCTCGGGCGGGCGGCGAAAGTATTCGATATCCACGCCAGTGGGTGTCGAAGACACTTTGGCGACTCCAAACAGCTCTCGCATAACAGCAGCGTCCTGCGGAGAAACAGCTATGACCTGTGAGGTGCAGTTGGCGTCTCAGCAGATCGCCGTCGAACACCGGCGGCGCTGTGGCTGCCTAAGAATTGCTGCCGAACTGCGAAGGCGCGGCATGCGGTGAACCACAAGCGAGTGACTCGAATGATGCGCCAGGATGGCTTACTCGCCGTACACCCGCGGGCCTTGGTCATCACCACGGATTCCCAACACGCGGAATGTAGTTTCACAAACTGTACTTATGCCCAGTTCAGTCCAGTCCGGCCGCCTGTCCCACATTCAGTTCCCAAGCCAGTGGTTCTGACGCGAAACCACCCGATGTTGTATTTGCGGGGGTAGTCGCTTTGACCCGCAGAGCGTCCTATCGAGCAAAAATCCATTCGCAGCTACGGAGTGCTTATGAGGAAGTTATTCATTTTTCATTTCTTTCTGCTGGTCTTTGTGTTGATCGCTGCAAACGCGTCAATGAGCGCGCAGGATGGATTCACCATTTCGGCCACTCCTTCCTCCCTCAGCATCCCGCAAAATGGTCAGGGCGGATCAATTGTCACCACCAACATTAGCGACGGATTTCATAGCGCCATACGTCTCTCGGCTTCCGGCTTGCCGATCGGCGTGAGCGTGAGGTTCAATCCCAGCACGACAGAAGCGCCCGGGGCCGGCAGTTCGACCATGACCATTATCGTGGGCAGCAACACGCCTGCGGGACGTTATTCCATCACCGTTGCCGGCAGCGGAGGAGGAGTGCAGCAGAATACGACCGTCACTCTAACGGTACCTGTCCCGATGACTGCTGCGGTAGGCAATTTCGCGATTCTGGTAACGCCTGCCCTGATTCGCGAATATCCAGGGAGCCAGGGAAACGCTAGCGTCTCGACCACGGTCAGCGGTGGTTTCAACAACTCGATCGCACTGTCGGTCGCAGGGTTACCTTCAGGCACGTCGGCGAGCTTCAATCCGAACCCAATTCCCGCGCCGGGTGGAGGCCACTCCAGTATGACGATCACGATCGGCGCCAACACCCCGGCGGGAACCTATTCTCTCACGGTGACGGGCAATGGAGGCGGGATTAAGCACTCGGCCATGTGTATGCTGGTGGTGGCCGCAAAAGCGAATTTCTCGATTTCCGCCTCGCCTGCTTCACTTACGGTCATGCGGGGCAACCAGGGGGCCTCGACGATCACAACCGCAATTAGCGGCGGGTTCAACAGTTCGATCGTTTTGTCGGCTTCGGGATTGCCTTCGGGAACGACGGTCAGCTTCAAACCTACCTCGATCCCTTGCGCCGGGTTCCGGCAGCTCGACCATGACCATCACGGTCGGCGCCAGCACACCAGCCGGTACTTATCCCATCACCGTCACGGGCAATGGCGGAGGAGTGCAGCAGAATACGACGGTCACTCTGACGGTACCTGCTCCGGTGCCTGCTCCGGCAGGCAATTTCACGATTCTAGTAACGCCCGCCCTGATTCGCGAATATCAAGGGGATCAAGGAAACGCCAGCGTCTCGACCTCGGTCAGTGGTGGTTTCAACAGCTCGATCGCACTGTCGGTTACAGGGTTGCCTTCAGGTACGACGGCAAACTTCAATCCGAACCCAATTCCCGCGCCGGGTGGGGGCCACTCCACTATGACAATCACGATCGACAACAACACCCCGCCGGGGACCTATCCTCTCTCAGTGACCGGCAACGGCGGCGGGATTAAGCGCTCGGCGATGTGCACACTGGTGGTGGCCGCAAAAGCGAATTTCACGCTTTCTGCTTCGCCTTCTTCGCTCGACATCGCGCAAGGCAATCAGGGAAGCTCGACCATCACCACCACGATCAGTGGCGGGTTCAACAGTTCGATCGCTTTGTCGGCCTCGGGGGTACCATCGGGAACGACGGTGGGCTTCAATCCGAACCCAATTCTCGCGCCAGGTGCCGGTAACTCGACTATCACCGTCAAGGTTAGCAGCAACACTTCAACCGGCACCTATCCCATCACGGTGACCGGCAACGGCGGAGGCATCCAGCAGAACACCACGGTCACGCTGACGGTAGAGACGCAACAACCGCCGTCCAACGGGATGATCGGCTACTTGATAAACGGGGACACCCCGCCGGGAAGTTGGATTTTCAGCAACTTTCAGATGGTCATTGGTGGTACTGGTATCGGCGGTTCGCGCGAACCGGACAATAACTGGACGTTTAATACCGACGGCTGCTGCATGTATCTGTATGGCGTCTATCCCTATGTGGTCGGAGTTGCCGCCACGCAGGGCTACAGCGATCCCGAGGGATTGCTGCTGCACATGAATATTGATTACCAGCCGAACCATGCTTACAGCGCGATTGAGCAATTCGATGCGTATGAGCAGCCCGACAATCAAACGATGGGGGCGCCCGACAAAGCAGTGAACGGCATCTTCACCCTGGCAGGTTCGACGTACACCGATGTAACCGTGCAAGCATACTGCCCAACAGCCGGGATTCCGACGGATTACTGGGGTAATTGTGCAAACTACCCCCCGAATCCAGTCACCGTCTCAGACCGGTTGCTCATCGGCTATCAAACGCCGTTCGACACAGTGAACATCACCAAGAGCGTGGCGCGGGTTGGAGGAACGGTCAGATGGCAGTATTGGAACGGCTCCAGCTTCTCCAGCCTTCCTCTGGCGAGCGACACCACCAACGGGCTGACCGCGACCGGCACGGTTACCTTCCCGCCACCGTCAAACTGGGTTCCCTCGGTCGTCAACGGGTCGCAGTCGAAGTATTGGGTGCAGATCACAGTCTCCGGGGCGGGCACCAATCCGGTTTTATCCAAGGTCTACGGTGACAACCTGCTCTCTGCCTGCTCCTATGGCACCTGTGCTCGCGGCTGGAACCCGTCCGCTTGTGTTTCCGGGCACATCAATATCGGAACTCCGGTCGAGTATTGCGCGATTCCGCACTCCGGTTCGACGGCGAAGTTCCGTCAGCAGGCGCGGCAGGTAGGCTATGGCGGGGCGTACAACGATTTCTTCGGCAATGTGGGTAACATTCAAAACAGCCAGCGGACTTGGGCCTATGTGGAAGCGAAAAGAGTAGCGGACTTTATTCAACCCGGCATGAACGGCGTCATGTTTGACAACGCTGGGGTATGGCCGATGGCCTGGCAAAGCACTCCTGTATGGTCGAACACCTACACTGAGCTAGGCTCCACAACCTACCTCACCGCCGACACTGCGATGTTCCAAGCGTTGCACACGCTTATGACCAGCATCTACGGAAGCAACCCGCGCTGGTGGGACGGCCTGAATACGGGCGGCAGTCGAAATGCCACAGCCCTGTTCACCGCGATGAATTGGATGCTCTCCGAGGAAGGCAACCAGGCGGTAAACAGTTTTAATACAGACACATTCTCCACGGAGTATTTATGCACCAATTCGCTGTGGTGTCCGGGGCAGTCAACTTCTAACAACCCGAATAGTACTGTTCAGTTCATGCAGATTTTAGACAATTATCAATTCGGAGTGCGGGACGGTTACGGAAGCGCGTTGTCTGACTATCATTTATGGGACATGAGTCAGCGGGGGCCGATGAATGCGCTCGCGATGTACTACATGGTTAGGAATCCGAACGTCCTATTCGGATACGACCCGGCGGGGGAGGTTTACTTAGGTTCGGACGATTATTACTACTGGGTCATGTCCTCTCGAACCGTGGCGGCCCCAGGAGTTACGGCATCCACCTGCGCCAACGGTTGCAGCATCCCGCTATCAGGTGCGCTCGAAACTTCAACCTGTCCCGGTGTGGAGACGGAAGCCTGTCCCATTCGCATTGGCGGTGTCGATGTAGTAGGTACGACCAGCTATTCCGGCACCACGCTGACCACGCAGACCGAGTTTCCCGGTGCGATCCTGCACAAGTACTCAGCCGGTGCATCCATCGAATATGCCCTCCAGGGCCACCAATCGCAGGATATTCCGCTGCATACGCCCATCGCCATGTATGGCTATTTTGTTCCGGCGAGCGCCATTAATCTCGGAACCCCCGACTCGACATACGGCTTCAATGCTCCATGTACGAGTAGCTCCTACTACATCGACGGCGGATGCATCTGGAAGCACGGCCCAGCCATAAGCGGCAATGCGGCGGCTTGCGAAACAGGCGGAATCGGTATTCCCCGCGGTGCTGACGACTGGTGTTCGCCGCTATTGCGCCGCGACTTCACCGGAGGAACCTACGGCAGTGCCATTGTTCTGTTGCGGCCAGTTACGGCCGCCGACAGTCCGACGGCCTCGACGGAGTACGATACCTACTCGCAAACCATTACCCTGCCGGGCACGTACTACCAGGTGATGGCAAACGGTACGGTCAGCTCAACCCCGATTACGACCACGACTTTGCGCGGTGGAGAGGCCGGCATCTATGTCACCGGGCATCCGTAGTCGCCTCCCCGGCCCGAGGAATGCAGCACGATGATTACCGTCGGTCCCGGTGACGCAGAAGACGTCGCGACTCCAACAGGTCTACACACTGAGATTACGGCTTGTTTGCGATCCTCCGAAGGGTTTCTTCGTTTTGGGACGACCGTTCCACCTCTACGAATCCGTCCTTGTCCCCCACAGGATTGATTTCATTCAAGCTACCATAGAAAGCCGTAACATCGGCCCACCGCACGCGGTTTTCGTCCCCCTCGATCCACCATTCCGGCGATGGTACTTTCTGCAGCAAACGGCTTGAGATCCAGACCCGCCCGCCGTTGCTTAAACTTCGCAGAATATCTGCCGCTTCGTATGGTTGCCAGTGCGCCGAATATACCGAGCCAATCGGCACCGCACCCTTGAACGCAAAGCGGAAGCGACTCGCCGGATGAAACGGCCGGTTATCGATAAAGCGCAACGTATCGTCCAGGTACGAGGGGACCAGAACCAGGTCGTTGTTCGTGAGGTGGGCGTTCAAACTGTTGAGCCTTGCCACAATCCGGTCCTCGTTAGGGACCCGACGGAAGCGCCACATTTCCCAGGTGTTGTAAAGGGCCATGGTTACGATGATCGTTGCCAGCACGGCCCGGCTGAAACGGACTTGAGGGCCCATGGCCCAAATCACACCGAAAGCGCAAAACAGAAATGGGAAGGCTCCCAAATAGCGCTCGGGTGGTGAGGGATCGAATAGCAGGGCCGCGAACAGGATAAGCGGAATCCATGCGGCAGCAAGGCAAACTAGGAGACGCCGCCCCCGATCCGAGGTGCTCAACCGGAATGCCACGACGGCCAGGGTCAGATACACCGCCACCGGCTTCCAGACAGCGGACAAGACGTCGGCCGCCGAGATCGGGGCACCGGGCACTCGTAGCAGGACGCGCTTCATGATGTTGTTATCGGCGCCCAAGAGAAAGAACCCGCGCGGAATCGAGAACAAAACACGGGAAAAGCCGCGGGATACTTCAATGCCGTACCGCGACGTCTCCACCCATTGCCGAAACTGCCCGACGCTATGAATCTGCCGGAAGGCCATAACCGGCAAGTAAACGCTCAGCACAAGAGCCGTCCCGCCGAGAACGCCCAATCCCACCAAACGAAGCCGCTCCATCGGGCGAAGCGCGGTGGTTTCGTCCTTCCAGAGCAGGGCGAAGCATAGGTACCCCGGTAGGGGCAGAACAAAGGGAAACCAGAGGGCCACCGACAATCCAAGGAATGCACCTGCAGCCAGCCCACGCCATTGCGCCCCCGTCTCAGGCTGCAGAGCCTGGTACAAAAAGTAGAATCCGGCAATCTGGCAGCCGATTCCGACCGCCGGGGCGCAGCCAGAAAGTTTGAAATTCATCAGGGAATGGCAAAAGATCATCCCAAGCGACGCCACCGCGGCTGCAGCCGCCTGGCCGGTTAGGCGTGCCACCAGCAAATAAAGAAACACGACACTGAGCAGTCCGCCGGCAATACTCCAGACGATGAGCGCGGCCCCGGCGGCAAGGATCTGGTTGCCGCCGAACATCGCATTCAGTACGCCCCCAAAACACACGTAGACGAAATACCCCAACGGCCGCCAGAGAGGGTGCCCGAAATCCCAGAATGGATCATTCGCCCCATCGAGCAGCCCTGCCCGATGATCAACAATGTGTTTGGCGTAGTTGAACGTGTCCATGTAGGTGTCAGGCCGGGTCACCAGCAAAGAGACCAGATAGGCCCCTAGCGCCACACTGAGCCAGAGCCGCCAGTCGGCCGGTAAGGAATGCCGCGCGGAATCCACTGCTAGTCCCTCCGTTGAACCCTGGCATGATGTATAGATTCGTCGCAACGCTCCGCCTCCTGACGCGCGATCCACCGCAATACTTCACCTTCAATTGCCCCGCCCCACGTCCGGTATCCCTGCCCGCTCAAGTGGATGCCGTCAACAACAAACTCCGGGTTGACCACGCTTCGCGCAGAAAAGCCGGCGTAGGTTCAGGAAACCGACTCGCTCGCCGTTCGTGGGCGCTTCGTGAGCCAGGTACGACCTGAGGTACGTGATTCCGCCGCGACCCCGAATCACGTCGACCACGCTCCCCGGCGCGGCTACATTAGTAAACAGCGAAACAGAGATGGCGTTCCGTCGCCAGAATGATCGCGCCCCGACTGCCGATGAGATTTGCGCGCGATCGGGAAACGCCATCATAATCAGGTCGAATCAGCTTGATGGGATAGCTACTAGGCTACCATAAACGCCGGTCGATTCCGTCAGCCAGTCTTTCCATTCCAAGATTTCTATGTCGGTCCGTTGGGTAAAGGGATGAATCCAGAGAGGTCGCGATCTGGCGCGCTGAGGTTAGACGAGCCATCGCGTCACCCGAGCCCGGCTAAGGCCGGTCATCTTCTCCAGGTCGCGCCGTAAACCTGCTCGCGGTTTTCGCCTTCGAACCGGATCGCTTCACCGGCCTTTAGAAACGCCTCGATCTGCTCCAGGCTCAGCTTCTCTGCTTCGTACACGCTGGTTGTCAATCCTCCTCATGCCACCGGCTCAAGGCTCTTCTTGTGTTTGGAAACTCCCTCCTCCTTCAGGCTCATCTTGTATTGGAAAAGACTCTCCTCGCCGCAGGATGGGATATATTGGTATAAGTGCCGTGGTTTTGCTGTGAACTGGAGCGAAACCCAAGTCTATGAAGAGACGGGGGAACATGTCTAGTACCGACATCGCCTTGGCTGGCACGTCACTCGCTAACTCGACCGACGAGGTGAGGTCCATGACAACAGCATCCGCTGGGTGGCGGCTCTGTCTCCTCGCTACAACGATGCTGTTTGCGGTGGTATTAGCCCTTCAGTGGCACAGTCATGCGTATCGCAGTGACCTCGGGTCACATGCAGACGAAGCCGCGCATTACGTTACAGGACTGCTCGTGCATGATTATCTTGCCCAGCATCGCACGACTTCTCCGAGCGGTTTCGCGGAGCAGTATTACGGACACTACCCGAAGGTGGGCCTCGGGCACTGGCCTCCATTTTTTTATTTATTGCAGGGCGTGTGGTCGCTCATCTTCCAGCCCTCGGTTGCTTCCATCCTTGTATTGGTGGCCTTGATTTCGGCTCTGTCCGGGGGCTTGATTACGGTGTTAGTGACCCGTTCACAGAAATTGGCAGTGGGCCTGATGGCCGGGTTTCTTTTCGTCGCGAGTCCGGTTGTTGCTCAATCGTCATCCATGATCATGGCTGATGGACTGGTCGCTCTGCTCATGTTATCCGCAACACTTGCTTTCGTCCGCTTCATGAATTCAAAAGAAGCGGCAAAATACTCACTGCTCTTCGGGCTCCTGACGGCGCTTGCATTTCTCACTAAAGGAAGCGCTGTGGCGCTGGTGCTCGTCCCGCCGATTGCAATAATGATCTCGAAAAGATGGGAGTTGTTGGCGAGAAAGTCCATCTGGCTCGGCCCATTGCTGGCTATGGTTCTATGCGCCCCATGGTACTGGCTGACCAGGAATATGGAGGCGGGTACATGGGTTTATCCAGCCCCCAGGGTGGTCTATACTGTGGGCGGTCTTTTTTTTTACGCAAGTGCCGTTTTACGAGCGCTAGGCTCGTTGGGCACGATCCTTGCCGCAATCGGGGTGGTGCACTATATGGCAGCTCCCCGGAGTCGCACTACCATTGCAACCGGGTTATTCGCTTTGCTGGCAGGGGTCATGGCCGTGGCGCTCATTGTACCAGTTGGGCTAGAGCTGCGTTTTATACTTCCAGCGCTTCCTCCCCTTATATTCTTCGCGGCCGAAGGTGCGTTGTGGATCGCAATACGAGTTGGCAAGCTGATGCCGCGAACCAAGCGATACCAGACAGCTCTTTGCGCGGGTTTGCTGGCGATTGCCTTGGTTCTCTGTTTTACTCCAGTTCACAAGGAGTATTCCGGATTCACCAAGGTTGCTGACGTTATCCTGGAGAGTTCCTCGCCCGACTATCCATCGGTGTTGATCGTGTCCGACGCTCCTGGCGAGGGGATGTTCGTGGCCGACATGGCATTGCACCGCCGGGAGTCACAATCCATCGTCGTCCGCGGGACCAAGGCACTCGCGGACTCGAACTGGATGGGGACAGAATATAAGAGCCTGTGCCACGACCCACGCGAGGTTGTCGACCTGCTTGACAAACTACCCATCACTTACCTCGTCGAAGACCGTTCCGTCGGTCCTGCCGGGCTGCGTCCACACCAGAAGTTGGTCGAACAGGCGATAGCTGATTATCCTACATACTTCGAACTACTGGGTGAATTCAGTGCCGTAAGAGACGGGGTGCAATATCCTGATTCTGTCTACTTATATCGATTCTTGCACACCAAGACACCGGACCGGGTGCTCCGACTATCGATGTCGCGGATGTTCCGCTCCGACATCGAAGTCGTGGTACCTGCTTCGAAGCAGTGAATCGGCGCGCCCGATTGTCTGTGATGGGCACGACTGACAACAATACTCCAACGGGTGCCTATCCGATCACGCTGATGGGCAACGGCGGAGGAATTCGGCAGAACACCACGGTCACGCTTACGGTGGGGACGCAACAACCGCCGCCTAACGGGATGATCGGCTACGGGATCAACGGCGTAAGCATTCCGAAAGGAACTCAGCCATCGTTCGACGCTTGCTGTGTATTGATTTATGAGATTTACCCCTACGTCTTCGGCACCGCGCATCGAAATGGTCGATGCCACTGTAGATGGTGCTGGGCTGGGCCTACGTGCAAGAAGCCAAGATATCGGCGTATCTCACCTATTCCGCGTCAGAATGGAGCCATGTTCGGTAATGCCGGATTTCCATCGACGCCCGCCAATCCACCTTCGTCAAATACGCAGACTGAACTAGGATCTACGACCTAGTACATCTCAGCGGAGACATAGCGATGTTCCAGACATTCCAGGCGCTTTTAACTGCTGACGTGCCTACAAATTTTCGTACAGCAACAGGTAGTATTCTTTCCACTCCGCTGATTACTGATTACCCTAGACCGACGTTCAGCAAGCTCGGTAGACCCGAGTCACGCAGGTTTGCCGCAAGGACACAAAAAGCGACTTCTGGTAGGGAGCGTTCAGGTCCACGTTTAGGCGGCGTAAAGAAAGGAAAGGAAAGGTAGAGCGCGACTGTCCCCTCGGAATGAGGAATTTCGATCTAGGGGGGATCTGCTTGGCTCAGATAGCCCCTACAGGTTGTGGTTTTATTTTCCGCTTGGTTTCCGCGTGAACGATCCGATGCAGGGGAACAGGTGACAGCGAAAACCATCCGGTCATCGCAGCCGCGCCAGGTACGCCCGACATGCCTCCTCGGTGCCGAAGTTCACCTCCCACTCCGTTAGATTCCGGGGGTATGCTTCCGCCATGCACGCATACTACATAATTGAGGCTACCTGAGTAAAGCAAATACCCACCTGCCTTGATATTCAATTCCAATTCGAGAATCTTGGTAGAAAAACGGGGGAATTCCGGGGTGGCGGTCCAAACGCCGGAAAGGTTGATCTTCGACAGGGCAACCGTCTCTGCACGTCCCCCTCGTTACCAGAACACCTATCGCGATGTCGGGACCGAAGATATTCCAGAATCACTACTGTCCGGTTAAGTTACAGGGTGCTCGCTGCAAGTAATAGCTGCGCAATAGGTTGAAGCCATTTCTGGCTTGCCGCGATTTGAATTCGCGGAGAGCTGACAATGGCTCATGAACCAGGGCCGCACCGTCTTCTCGCAGTTAATCAGCTTTCTTCCCGACCGGGAGTTCCGTCGTTGCGTCGAGCGTTATCAGGGCGACCTCCGGCTGCGAGGCTTCAGCTGTTGGGATCAGTATCTGGCGATGGCCTTCGCCCAGTTGACCTATCGGGAAAGTCTGCGCGACATCGAAGCTTGTTTGGGTTCGTTGCAAGGCAAACTGTATCACCTGGGATTTCGTGGCAAGGTGGCTCGCTCGACGCTGGCGGATGCGAACGAATCGCGGGACTGGCGCATCTTCGCCGACTTCGCGCAGAGGCTGATAGCAACCGCACGCGGACTGTATGTCCGAGAGCCCATGGGCGTCGATCTGGAGCAGAGCCTGTATGCCCTGGATTCGACAACCATCGATCTGTGCCTGGCGCTGTTTCCGTGGGCCCGGTTTCGGCGACGCAAGGCCGCCGTCAAGATGCACACTCTACTGGACCTGCGCGGCAACATTCCCACGTTTATTCGCGTTACCGATGGCAAGGTGCATGACGTCAATATGCTGGACGAGATCATGCCGGAAGCCGGAGCCTTCTATGTCATGGATCGCGGCTACGTCGATTTCGAGCGGTTGTTCCTGCTGACGCTCAGCTCGGCCTTCTTCGTGGTGCGCACCAAGTCGAACGTGTTGCTGCAGCGGCGCTACTCGCATCCCGTGGACAAGAGCACGGGCGTCTGCTCGGACCAGACCGTGATTCTGTCTTCCTTCGAGTCGGCGTAGGTGTACCCAGATGCGCTCCGGAGGGTGAGCTACTGCGATGCTGAAACCAACAAGCGTCTGAAGTTTCTGACCAACAACTTCACGCTTCCGGCACTGACCATCGCCCAAATCTACAAGCAGCGCTGGCAGGTGGAACTGTTCTTCAAATGGATCAAACAGCACCTGCGGATCAAGGCTTTCTACGGCACCAGCGAGAACGCGGTGAAGACCCAAATCTGGATTGCCGTGTCCGTGTATGTGCTGGTGGCGATCGTGCGCAAGCGCTTGGGTCTGGAAGCCAGCCTGTACCAGATCCTACAGATTCTCAGCCTCACGCTCTTCGAGAAAACGCCCATTTTATGCGCCCTTCAGAGCATCGAAGAGGATGCCAATTTCACCGAAAACGCCAACCAACTGATTCTGTTCGACTTTTAACCGGACAGCAGTGTTCCAGAATGATATCAGAACCGTACCGCTGCCCGGCCCGGTCTCTCCGGGCTCAGGAGGCGACTACGGATGCCCGGTGACATAGATCCCGGCCTCTCCACCGCGCAAAGTCGTGGTCGTAATCGGGGTTGAGCTGACCGTGCCGTTTGCCATCACCTGGTAGTACGTGCCCGGCAGGGTGATAGTCTGCGAGTAGGTATCGTACTCTGTCGAGGCCGTCGGACTGTCGGCGGCCGTAACTGGCCGCAACAGAACAATGGCACTGCCGTAGGTTCCTCCGGTGAAGTCGCGGCGCAATAGCGGCGAACACCAGTCGTCAGCACCGCGGGGAATACCGATTCCGCCTGTTTCGCAAGCCGCCGCATTGCCGCTTATGGCTGGGCCGTGCTTCCAGATGCATCCGCCGTCGATGTAGTAGGAGCTACTCGTACATGGAGCATTGAAGCCGTATGTCGAGTCGGGGGTTCCGAGATTAATGGCGCTCGCCGGAACAAAATAGCCATACATGGCGATGGGCGTATGCAGCGGAATATCCTGCGATTGGTGGCCCTGGAGGGCATATTCGATGGATGCACCGGCTGAGTACTTGTGCAGGATCGCACCGGGAAACTCGGTCTGCGTGGTCAGCGTGGTGCCGGAATAGCTGGTCGTACCTACTACATCGACACCGCCAATGCGAATGGGACAGGCTTCCGTCTCCACACCGGGACAGGTTGAAGTTTCGAGCGCACCTGATAGCGGGATGCTGCAACCGTTGGCGCAGGTGGATGCCGTAACTCCTGGGGCCGCCACGGTTCGAGAGGACATGACCCAGTAGTAATAATCGTCCGAACCTAAGTAAACCTCCCCCGCCGGGTCGTATCCGAATAGGACGTTCGGATTCCTAACCATGTAGTACATCGCGAGCGCATTCATCGGCCCCCGCTGACTCATGTCCCATAAATGATAGTCAGACAACGCGCTTCCGTAACCGTCCCGCACTCCGAATTGATAATTGTCTAAAATCTGCATGAACTGAACAGTACTATTCGGGTTGTTAGAAGTTGACTGCCCCGGACACCACAGCGAATTGGTGCATAAATACTCCGTGGAGAATGTGTCTGTATCAAAACTGTTTACCGCCTGGTTGCCTTCCTCGGAGAGCATCCAATTCATCGCGGTGAACAGGGCTGTGGCATTTCGACTGCCGCCCGTATTCAGGCCGTCCCACCAGCGCGGGTTGCTTCCGTAGGTGTTGGTCATGAGCGTGTGCAGCGCTTGGAACATCGCAGTGTCGGCGCTGAGATAGGTCGTAGACCCCAGCTCAGTCTGCGTATTCGACCACGTAGGATTCTTGGGGTTCGGTGGGATCCCGGCATTATCGAACATGACGCCGTTCATTCCGGGCAAAATAAAGCCAGCTACCCTGGCTGCTTCCACGTACGCCCAAGTCTGTTGGCTGTTTTGAACGTTGCCCGGATTGCCAAAGAAATCGTTGTACGCACTCCCATAGCCAAGTTGCCGCGCCTGCTGGCGGAACTTTGCCGTCGAACCGGAAGCGGGCAGCGCGCAATACTCGACCGGGGTTCCGATATTGATGTGCCCGGAAACACAAGCGGACGGGTTCCAGCCGCGAGCACAGGTGCCATAGGAGCAGGCAGAGAGCAGGTTGTCACCGTAGACCTTGGATAAAACCGGATTGGTGCCCGCCCCGGAGACTGTGATCTGCACCCAATACTTCGACTGCGACCCGTTGACGACCGAGGGAACCCAGTTTGACGGTGGCGGGAAGGTAACCGTGCCGGTCGCGGTCAGCCCGTTGGTGGTGTCGCTCGCCAGAGGAAGGCTGGAGAAGCTGGAGCCGTTCCAATACTGCCATCTGACCGTTCCTCCAACCCGCGCCACGCTCTTGCGTGATGTTCACTGTGTCGAACGGCGTTTGATAGCCGATGAGCAACCGGTCTGAGACGGTGACTGGATTCGGGGGGTAGTTTGCACAATTACCCCAGTAATCCGTCGGAATCCCGGCTGTCGGGCAGTATGCTTGCACGGTTACATCGGTATACGTCGAACCTACCAACGTAAAGACGCCGTTGACTGCCTTGTCGGGCGCACCCATAGTCTGGCTGTCGGGCTGCTCATACGCATCGAATTGTTCAATCGCGCTGTAGGCATGGTTTGGCTGGTAATCGATATTCATGTGCAGCAGCGCACCTTCGGGGTCAGACCATCCCTGCGTGGCGGCGGTGCCAAGAACATAGGGATAAATGCCGTAGAGGTAGATGCAGCAGCCGTCAGTATTAAACGTCCAAGCATTGTCCGTGCCGCGCGAATCACCACCTCCGGTGCCCCCTATTGCCATCTGAAAATTGCTGAATACCCAAGACCAAGGTGGAGGCGGGGTGCCGCTAATGGAGTAGGAGATGATCCCGTTAGGCGGCGGTGATTGCATCCCCACCGTCAGGATGACCGTGGTGTTCTGCTGGATGCCTCCTCCGTTGCCTGTCACTGTGATGGGGTAGGTGCCGTTTGGGGTGCTGGCGCCGACCGTGATGGTCATGGTCGAGTTACCGGAACCCGGCGCGGGAATTGGGTTCGGATTGAAGCCCACCGTGGTGCCCGATGGCAACCCCGAAGCCGACAAAGCGATCGAGCTGTTGAACCCGCCACTGATTGTGGTGGTGATGGTTGAGCTCCCCTGATTCCCTTGCGCGATGTTGAGTGATGAAGGCGAGGCAGATATCGAGAAGTTCGGCTGTTGTTGCGGTATCACCGTCAACGTGACGGTGGTGTTCTGCTGGATACCTCCGCCGTTGCCTGTCACTGTGATGGGATATGTGCCAGTTGGGGTGTTGGCGCCCACCGTGATGGTCATGGTCGAGCTGCCGGAACCTGGCGCGGGAATTGGGTTCGGATTGAAGCCCACCGTGGTGCCCGATGGCAACCCCGAAGCCGACAAAGCGATTGAGCTGTTGAACCCGTCACTGATTGTGGTGGTGATGGTTGAGCTCCCCTGATTCCCTTGCGCGATGTTGAGCGATGAAGGCGAGGCGGAAATCGTAAAATTCGGCGGCGCGGTCACCGTGAGCGTGACCGTGGTGTTCTGCTGGATGCCTCCTCCGTTGCCCGTTACCGTGATGGGGTAGGTGCCGTTTGGAGTGCTGGCACCGACCGTGATGGTCATGGTCGAGTTACCGGAACCCGGCGCAGGAATTGGGTTTGGATTAAAGCCCACCGTGGTGCCCGATGGCAACCCCGAAGCCGACAAAGCGATCGAGCTGTTGAACCCGCCACTGATCGTGGTGGTGATGGTTGAGCTCCCCTGATTCCCTTGCGCGATGTTGAGCGATGAAGGCGAGGCAGAAATCGAGAAATTCGCTTTTGCGGCCACCACCAGCGTGCATACGGCCGAGTGCTTGATCCCGCCGCCATTGCCCGTCACCGTGAGAGGATAGGTCCCCGCCGGAGTGTTGGCGCCGATCGTGATTGTCATAGTGGAGTGGCCTCCACCCGGCGCGGGAATTGGGTTCGGATTGAAGCTTGCCGTCGTACCGGAAGGCAACCCTGTGACCGACAGTGCGATCGAGTTGTTGAAACCACCACTGACCGTGGTCGAGATGCTAGCGTTTCCTTGACCTCCTTGATATTGGCGAATCAGGGCGGGCGTTACCAGAATCGTGAAATTGCCTCCCGGAGCAGACACCGTTAGCATAACGGTCGTATTTTGCTGAAGCTTTCCACCGGTGCCGGTGACCGTAATCGGATAGGTACCCGGGGGCGTGCTATTGCCTACCGAGATGGTCATGGTCGAGTTGCCCGAACCTGGAGCGGGAATGGGGTCGAGACTGAAACTTGCCGTGGTTCCGGAAGGCAGGCCCGAAGCCGACAACGTGATCTGGTTGTAAAAGCCGCCGATGACGGTGGTGGTGATCGTCGAGTTGTCCTGGTTCCCTGGCGCGATAGTTAGAGAAGAAGGAGAGGCCGAAATCGTGAATGTTGGAAGGCTAACGCCCTCCGCATTTGTACATGTGACGAACAACATGGAAGTCAGCAGGCACAGACAAAGAGTCAGGCGGCATTCGGCGGGGGTGCTCGTCATTGACATCAGTTCTCCTCAGCGCCGCAAACCTTCTGGATGATTGCCGATTTTGTAACGAGCCGTGTAGGTCTCACGTTTATTCAGCCGGTCCGCGGGAAGTAACTCTTGGCCTGTTTAGCAGCAACAGGGAAAAGGACAATAAGGTGATCGCCTTACTCGGGTGGCAGTTGTTCCATGAGGAATACGTGTAGCTGCACCAGATCTGGCTTTTGGGGGAAAGAATCTGAACTTGCTTAAGCACGCCTCTGCGAATGGTCATCGGAAGAAAAAGACTAAGTGTAGTCATCATTGGCCGGTGAACTTGGTGTCGATAGCGCGTCGCGTCCTCCGGTCCACTTGGCAGGCCTGCCTCAAGCTCCAACCCGCTGAGGGTTGGTGGGCGAGATTTTTCCCTGCCAAGTCTGCCACTATAGGGGAGAGATGTGCCGGCAGTCACCATTTAGAAAGCGGAAAACGAAACTAAAGTAATCAGCTTGTCTGGTTACTATCAGAGGAATAATGAACTGCAATCGGCTCCGATTGCACCGACTGGGAGTAGCTGGTTCTCCATTTTGTTCGGGGCGATCTCGGTGATAGACAGCTCGATTGAAAGTTGATGCGCAAACTCGTGCACGGCTGTTATAAGCTTGTTCGGACTCACCTAAGTGTCTTCAAAACCTTCTAGGGTGGACACCGAATGTGCCGCCCGCCCCAGTCTCTCCGAAAGCAGACCTCGTCTTTCTCGGATCGGGGGACTGGACGCCCAACATCGATGGAGTACACTACCTTGTTCGTGAGATGGATGAGATAGCAGTATCGGCTGCCGCCTTGGTATTCAATGGACTAAGCATAGTGCCTGTGCTAAAGAAAAGGGTTGATGGCTCTCGACACGAGCGTGGAAATCCGGTTAGCGCGTCCTGAAGACTTAGTGGAGATCGGGCGCTTGCTACCCGATGTTGCAGGGCCTCTTTTTTCGGAACGCTTTCCAGGGCAAATTGCAGCCGATTTCTGTCGCTGGAAATATTTCACCAATCCAATCGGCAACGCGGCAGTTGCCGTGGCTGTCACGGGAAACCGGATCATAAGCGTTGTGTCTGCCACTCCGAAACGGATTCAGGTGAACTCTCAGATTGTTTTGGCGTTCGAGTTGGGAGATTTCATAACCGACAGTCAGTACCGTAAGAGAGGGTTTTTCTCGAGCCTGATTCAGTTGGTGTGCAACGAGGCGGCGAAACGCGGAGCCGGATTTGTATATGTGCGGCCAAACGAGATTTCGTTCCCAATCCTAATGAAAACGCTGTCGTTCGTTGAAGCACAAAAGATCGATGCACGTCGATACGTCGTTCCGAGCGGCCTGATTTACCGCAAGATTGGTCTATCGCCCACAGTGTGCGGCATTCTCGGTGTGGATTGGATTGCTCGTCGTTTGGTTCTGCCTTCTGTTGAGGGTTCGGTGAAGGTTCAACCGCTAACCAGGTTTGCGGCTGAGATGGACGAGTTCTGGGAACGTGTGCGGCGAGGGTACTCGTTCGCTTTGGTCAAAGATAAAAAGTACTTGAACTGGCGCTATGTGGATGGTCCGACCCGGTACCAGTCGTGGATCGCGCACCGAGGGGAGTGCATTGCCGGATATCTCGTAAGCTTTGTCAGCCTCGCCGAACGAATTGGGCACGTCGTGGACCTGTTTACCGAACCGGAGGATACGGAAGCGGCGGCTGCGTTGCTCAGGATTGCTATGGACGCGATGCTTGCCGCCAACGTGCACTCGATACACACGTGGACCCTGCAAACTGGTGCGATGTCTGCAGGCTCGCGGCTCTTAAGGCGCGCCTGCCCATTCTCCAGCAAGCCTCACCTACACGTGGCCATGCGCTTCTTGGATACGGGCTGTGCTGTTGGCGATCTGCCGTCGCGTGGATGGCAACTCACGACCGGAGACTTTGACGGTATCTAGATGCAACAAACGGCGCAACTAGCGGACGAGAAGCGTCAAGCCTGCGAGATATTCGAGCAGTGGGCGGACCACTACGCCACTGAGCGCGAACGCACCCCTTATTTTCGGGCGCAACTGGCGATCGTGATTTCAATGCTTGCCGGGGAGAGTGGGCGGATCCTGGACATGGGTTGTGCGGCAGGTGGGGAGATTTCTGAATTGCGAGCCCGCGATTTCTCGGTTGTCGGCATTGATATTTCGCCACGCATGCTGGAATTTGCGCGCTGCCGCTTCGCCAACGACCCCCAGGTGCACTTCTGCCGAGCGGACATAGACCGGCTTCCATTCCTGAGCCAGTCCATGGACCACGTCGTCTGCCTCGGTGTGTTTGAATACCTGCCAGATTACAGCGCAGCAGTCCAGGAGATTCATCGTGTACTACGGCCAGGTGGTTTAGCAATAGTTGCCATTCCGAGTCGCGTCAGTCAATGCGCCCTGGGTGAGCGCTTGGCAAGCGTTTCAGTAGCGCCACTATGGCGGGCCGCCAAGCGGCTGACGCGCCGGGCTCCTGCGTCTGTACAGATTGAGTCTCCTTTTCATCGAAACCTGTGCGTGCCCTGGAGATTGCGAGCGCTTCTACGGAACCACGGATTTGAGCCGCTGAAGGATCATTATTCGAACTTTTTCATTTTCCCTCTAAATCGTTTCCCAAGTCTGGATGACCGCGTGGCGGCGGCATTGGAGCCATTGTGCTCCATCCCGCTGCTGCGTTGCGGAGCGTCGGTATACCTGGTTTCTGCGCGTAAGCTGTAGCGCCGCGTGGCGCCGAAGCATTCGTACGCGACTAGCCAGCAACAGACGGCCTTCTTTGGCATCATTTAGTTGCGCTAACCTTGAATCTCATGTCTGCGGCGCAGGTGCCGTCTAAGTGGCTGGGTTTCCATCACACCACAAGCCCATAGCTCGCCGTTCATCCCACGGCTTGCAAACTCTGAAAGAACAACATCTGCGGAACAGCCAATCAGGTTGGGCGCCTCGAAGTTTCACCTTGCAGGCGTGCGAGAACAGTTTTGGCTTTACTTGCGTAGCCAGTCCCGAATCCATAGACATCAGTCCCCCTTTTTCTCGTTGCCCCAGCCTTTAAGTCTGCGCTTTGATCTATCTCAGATCGCCCTCGTGTCTTTGCAATATATACAACGCACCATATGCGGGATAAGATATTTTTATGGACATCGTGCGTGCTGGTCGTCTGGTGTTTCACAGTTGCGGTGGGATGGCAGTAACTCGCTGGTTCAAGCGAAATAACCTTAGCATTCTGATGTATCACAAATTTCCCGACGACAGGTCGGCTCTTGATTGGCAATGTAAGTATTTACGGCGCTATTATCATGTAATTTCAATGGCGGACGTAGCTAGTGCGCTGCATTCCGGATCGCCGATGCCGGAGTTTTCCGTGGCGATCACTGTGGATGATGGTCACAGAAGTTTCTACGAAAACGCCTTTCCAGTTTTTCGCAAGCATCAATTGCCGGTCATTGTACATTTGACTACCGGACCCATTGACGGGATGGGATGGCTGTGGTTTGACCGAGTGAGTTATGCATTCATCCACTCGCCACTTCGAGCTGCGACACTGCCTTCGCTCCGCACGGAAGGTGCCTCGAAGCCGCTTTCGAGGAACACATCCGAAGTTGTAGTACTCGAAGACGCTGAGCAGCGTACTAGGGTTGCGGACAAATGGATTGAGCTAATGAAATTGTTGCCCGACTCAAGGATGCGACAACTGCTTAACGACCTAGAGGTTTGCCTGAAGGTTAGCGTACCGGCTAACCCTCCAGGGCAGTATGCGGTTTTGGATTGGGAGCAAGTGAAGATAATGGCCCGGAGCGGGGTGGATTTTGGTGCCCACAGCATTACTCACCCGATCCTGACCCGCCTAGCAGGATCGGCCCAAATTGAAGAAGAAATCAGAGGATCAAAGCGTAGGATTGAAGCGATATTGGACCAACCAATCTCGCATTTCGCATTTCCAAACGGGCAACCGGAAGATATTTCAGGTCAGGTATTACAGGTGGTACGGGACGCCGGATTTGAAACCGCAGTTACGACTTCCTGCGGTCAAGTATGCAGAGGAGCCAATCAGTATTTGCTAAGACGGATTCCGTGTGGGACTGCGATGCCTGCCTATCAGTTTCGACAACGTGTCGCCGCCTTTCGTGTGTCTTGAACTATGACAATCAAAGCTCTGAAAGACAATATCGCCCGTCTGGAGAAACTGAAAAAGGACAGCGGTATGGCACGGCTTGCCACTGATTCATGACTCGCGTTCGCATCTGCACCAACCGATGGCGATGCCACTTGTGGAAGATCGCTTTCTCCGAGTGTGGCGGTCACCCTTGACAGCCCTCTCCATCCTTGCGGGAGGGGTGTCGTTAATTGTTGCTTCACAGCGCCAATGCTTTCATAGGTGGGGATATGCTCGGGCGGATCGCAGGGCAGCGGTAGACGGGAAATCGATCCAGACCGACAGCGGAGGTAGGAGTGTCTCACCAAACCAGATGGGAAGTACCTGAGTCAAGCAGATACCCACCGTAGATAGTTAACAGCCCACGCCGAAATCCCCGTCAATATGTGTCTACCCATCTCCTTCCTTATCGAACTCGTCCGGGTTGCGGAACAAGTCTGCCCACGAGGCATCCAGCGTGTTCCAGCGATCGCGCTCCAGCCAGTCGGCGTGCGCGTCAGGAAGGTAAAGGATGCCGTGCCCTTCGCTGCACACCATTTCCGTTCCTGACCAGTTCAACAGTACGTGGCCAGGAGATCCGATGCGGACGGCGTTTCCCAATCGGCGCAAGCAGGTGCGGCAGCGCTTTTGCTGGTCGTGGATGGACCAGGACAACGGGGCGATCGCCAGGACCAGGAAAAACCACAGAGCGACGCCGTTAACCATCGGGTAGATCGATCCAACCAGGTGCACGCAGACCCAGCGCACGCAGGCCGATGCCAACAGGCAGGTCGCAACCAGCAAGAGAGTGGATTTGGCGACAAAGAAGAGCCACCAGCGGCAGCGGTCAGCCAAGCTCGTGGGAGCCCGCCCCAGGCCGCGGTCCGAGTGACGCGCATACACGATCCAGACGGCGCAGGTCACGGCGAGCAGGAGGAACAACAGATAGGTCTCCACCGAGCGGCGCATATCTTCCTGCGCCGAGATGACGGACAAGAGCGATGCCGGAAAAACATAGCCGGCGTTTTCGGTGAGATCGATTAGATCGGCTTCGATCTGCGCGTCGGTGGCATCGCCCTTCATCCTGGCGACAGCCCCAATCCGCTCCACGAAGTTGCTGAACGGTGGAGCGGCCGGATCGAGAAGCGTCCAAGCGGCAATGTCCGAGGAGACGAGATGGAAATTGCGAGGCAAAACTCCGAGGACGATCTTTTCGCCGCCATCGAGCAGGATTCGCTGGCCAATCACGCCCGGAGTGCCGTTGAACTGGAGCTTCCAGATTTCATTGCTAAGTACAACGCAACTCCGGCAAGTCTGTGCGTCAGCGCCGCGAAATGTCCTCCCCGCGACCGCCTTGACGCCCAGCAGTTCGAAAAAACCCGGAGCCACCCTCGCCGTCAGGATCGGGACGGTTCGGTGGGCGCCGGCGAGTCTTCCCGGACCCCATGAGTACGGTGCGACGGCGTCGAGCAGCTTGCTGCTCTTCCAGGCCGATGCCAGGTCGAGCAGAGTTTCCGAGCGAAAACGCCGGAACTTGCCGTTCAGGCTGACGACGCAGACGCGGTCGGGGCGTGAGATTGCGGTTGACAGGCGCGACCGGGCAGCAGGAATGAAGCCGCCTGCCAGCACAACCACGAGTATGAGCATCGTGGCCAGGACGAGACAGGTTGCGGGCGCACGCCGAACACGCTCGAGGCGCCGCAGGAATCCTTCCCGGTCATAGCGCACCCACAAGGCATCGGCGAATGCGCCCCAGCAGTGCCTGGCAAGCTCGAGCTTGTTTTCGCGATTGAGTTGGCCGGTCTCGGAAAGGAAATTGACCCAATGCCAAACCCGGCGCAGCCGCTGCTCCCGCCATTCCACGCGAAGCCTGCGAGGCACAAGCCAGCTCGCAAGCCACAAGATGACCCGGCAGCTCCAGAGCGTCCGCCGCAATGGATCAGGAAACTGCATGGTTCCCCACCCGCTTCGCTTAGTAGGAGCATAGCAGGCGCGGGCCCGTCACAACGCAGGATTGTCGTCCCCGCCCGGCGCCAGCTTCTCAAGGTGCTATCGGATTGGACGCTCGCCCTGCCGGCGAGGTTCCCCATCGCGATGAACAACTGGCTGTGCAGTAGCTCACATTCAATCGTCCTCGAAAGCGGGTAACATAATTCCAACGCTCCGCCGAACAGATAAAGCGAGGAGCGGAGCACAGCAGTTGATTCCGGAGTTCAACAACTCGAGAGGTGAGACGACGATGGCCGAACCAACTTACGAGGAATTGAAAGCCAAACTTGCGGAGCTGGAAAAACAGGTTCAAGGACGAAAGCGAGGCGCCCTCGAATTCAGAGTAAGCGAAAAAGGCGGGGTGAGCGTGTACGGTTTGGGGCGGTTTCCCGTCACGCTTTATTACGAGCAGTGGCTCAGGCTGCTCGATCAGGTTGACCAGCTACGTGAGTTCCTCGAGGCCAACAAGAGCGCGCTGAAACTTAAAAACCCCGAGGCGTAACCGCGCCGGGCCCGATCGTCGCAATTGTTCGGGGCCGGTTAACAGGCCGTTCAAGGTGATTCCACGGTCGAGCGTTTATTGCCCCACGTTCTGCATTTTCGCGATGTCACTGCGAACATGATCGGCGCGTGGCCCGGCGGGTTCTTCCTTGAGAAACACCTGAAACTCGGCCAATGCCTGGTCCTTCCGGTTCTGCTGTTCGTATGCCTTCGCTGCGATGTAGTGAATGGCGGACGGATGCTGCTTCACCAGCGAATGCGCTCTTTGAGCGGTGGCGATGGCAGCATCATAGTGCTGCTGCATATATTGCGTGTCCGCCATAAGAGTAAGGTTCTGGGCGTTGTTTGGGTCCACGCTAAGCGCTTTTGCCAGCAAAGCTTCCGCCTGGGAAAAGTCTTTTTGCCGCAGGTACAGCTTGGCCAAGTTTTCGCACGCGGGAGCAAAGTGTGCATCCATGCTGATGGCTTTTTCCAATGCTTCGCGCTCGTGGGCCGTGTCGTTCATTCGGCTGTAGACCACGCCGAGGTTGTTATAGGCGCCGACGTATTGGGGATAAATCGCGATGGCCTTGTTGAGCAGTTCCACCGCCTTACTCCAGTCTTGTCGCGCCATCGCTTCATTAGCTTTGTCCAGCTCCTTGCGCGCCTTGTTGGGGACGTTCAAGTCGGAGGCTGACACCGACCCGGAACTCGAACTCGCGGGTTTCGGACCAGTGGCATCGATCTGGCGTACAGTAACGTATTGCGCCTGACTTACCTGGCGTGCATCGATCTCGAACATGGCACTGTCGGTGGTCTGAATTCCTTCTCCACTCACCACGACGTGATAGTCGCCGACCGAAATGTTCCAGAAATCCGCCTTGCCTGCATCGTTGGTGTAGGTTGTCTGCACAGGCGTGCTGCTGGGGCCTTGCATCAGGCGTACCAGGAGGTTTTTGCCGGCCCGCCGGTCATCGGCGTAGACCACGTGTATATGCACACTGCCTGTGCTCATCTGCAATCCCCCCCCCGGTCCACCGCGCTGGGCTTGTGCATGGGGGATCAGAAAGCAAAAGAGAAGGGGAGCGAGCCAACGTTGATACTGCATAGTTGCCTCCCTGAGACGACCACGGAGAATGGCAGTCTCATGAGCATTGGCTTGCCGTGGGCTTCGGCAAAGACCCGCGATAACGAGTGGCGGATCGCAAGCCTAAAGTTGGCCGCGGTGGCCGACTTCACAATCCACCTAATGTCCGCGATTTTACACCCTTATGCCTGCATCGACAGAAGAGATTTGGTGAACAATTTGCCGTTTCGCAGTCCTCCATGTTTGGGCTGGATCCTCCGCTGTTTACAAGCCGCTAATAGAGGGCTGCTAGAATTGGCTTGTGAAGCACCCCATTCGCCTCATCGCCATTGATATTGATGGCACGCTGCTGGATTCCAAGGTCGAAATCTCCCATGCCAACCTGAATGCTTTGCGCCGGGCACACGAAGCCGGCGTTGAGATCGTGCTGGGAACCGGGCGCAGGCACAAGTTCGCGTTACCGGTCGCAGAGTCGCTGGGCTTTGAGCTGTGGCTCATCAGCTCGAATGGCGCGGTGACGCGTTCGACGCGTGGCGAACTGTTTCATCAGGATCTCCTGCCGAGGAAAACCGCCCTCAAACTCTGCCAGTACATGCGGGAGTTTCGCAATCATACGGTGCTGACCTTCGACCGCGAAGGCATGGGCGGTATTGTCTGCGAGAACCACGAACACCTGTTTGGCGTGATCCAACGCTGGATGGAGAAGAACGCACCTTACATCGAGTACGTCAGCCCGATCGAGAAGGCCCTGACGGAAGATCCCATTCAGGCCATGTTCTGTGGGCCGATCGAGCTGATGCAGCGCGCCCAGGAGCATCTTCTGGCCTGCAACTTCACGGCAGAGTTCACGGTGCTGCGTACTCAATACGACGTACGCAACTTGTGTATCGTCGACATTCTCAACGCCGGCTGCTCGAAAGGGCACGCGCTGGAGCGGTGGGCCAACTATCGCGGCATCGATCGCTCTGAGGTCATGGCCATTGGCGACAACTACAATGACATCGAGATGTTGACCTTTGCCGGACATCCGGTGATCATGGGAAACGCGTCGGAAGACCTGAAGCAGAACGGCTGGACAATTACTCTGCACAACGATGAGAGCGGTGTTGCAGCAGCTGTCGAGCAGGTCCTCGATGCCAACACAGCGAGCGTGGATGCGTAGATTCCTACAACTCGGTCTATTGGGACTGTTGATCGCGTCGCAGGTGCAAGCCGCCGAACTGGCAAACCTGCGTAACGGGTTCAGCATTCGTCACCAGCGGCATGAAACTGCCGGCGACACCACCCGCCTCTATATGAGCGCAGCTCCCGACAGCGGATATATCGACGTTCCGACGGCCGAGATCGAGGGCTTCGAACCTTCGCCGCCGGAGCCGCAAGAAGCCCTAGCCCAACTGCAAGGGCCGCGGGACTTGAATTCGATCGTCAGTGCCGCCAGCACGCGCAACCAGGTGGACGCCGACTTTATTGCCAGCGTCATACGTGCCGAGAGCGCCAATAATCCGCGTGCGGTCTCGCCCAAAGGCGCGCAGGGACTGATGCAACTCATGCCGCAGACGGCCAGCAGGCTGGGCGTGAGGAACAGCTTCGATGCAGCCGAAAACGTGGGTGGCGGTGTGCGTTATCTGCGCGAACTTTTACTGCTTTACAACAACGACATGATCAAGGCCCTGGCTGCCTACAACGCCGGGCCGCAGCGCGTCCAGCAGTACAAGGGCTTGCCGCCTTATTACGAGACGCATGCCTACGTCGCACGCGTTATCAAGGACTATAACCGTAAGAAGCTGGCCAAGCGCAAAAACCAGCCGCAAGCGCAGGTCCATCACGAGTCTGCGGCCAACGATGTTGTCGCGCGAAAGACGCCTGGTTCGCACACGGAGAATGAATAGACTGTTTGACCCTGGTAACGCCCTCATATACTTTGACCTATAGGCTTCGGCTGCGGCGGCGCAGGTCGTGGGCCGCTGACGATCCTCCATGAGCACAAAGCGCATTTTGGTTCTGGGCGTTGTTCTGGTCGTGCTATGCCTGCTGGTTTACCTCCAGGTACGCACCTGGAAGAGCTTTGACTGGGGCGTTTTCTGGAGCCGCACTGACCATGTCAACCCGCTTGGTCTCATCGCCGGAATCGCCCTCACCTACCTGGCGTATGTTCTCCGGGCCGTGCGCTGGCGCATCTTCCTCAAGCCGGTCTGTAAGACTACGACGGCGCGGCTCCTGGGGCCGCAATTCATCGGCTTCTCAGCCCTGGCACTGCTGGGGCGAGCGGGGGAGATGGTCCGTCCTTACATCATTGCCAAGAAGGAGCGCTTGACCTTCACCTCGCAGATCGCAGTCTGGGGCGTGGAGCGCATCTTTGACATGGGCGCCTTCGCGGTGCTGCTGGCACTTAGTTTCCTCTCGCCTGACCTGCAAGCGCTGCACTTCTACCATCAGTTGCGCGAATTTGCGTTTCTGCTGCTGCTCCTGGTTTTCGCGCTGGTGGTTGGGGCCGTTGTCGTGCGGCGCTCGGGCGAGCGCGTCGGACAATTCCTGCATGACCTTTTCGCAGGCTTTGCTCCTAAAGTTGCCCATCACATCCGGGAGAAAGTGCGTTCCTTCAGCGAAGGACTGAAAACCATTCATGACCTCAGCTCAGCACTGCAGTTGATCGCCGTGTCCCTCTTCATGTGGGTGTTGGTTGCGTTCGCCTATTATGCGATCACCCACGCTTATCCGGGCAAGCTTAGCACTCTGACCATGCCACAACAGGTGGTGCTGATGGGTTCAAGTATGGTGGGATCCATGCTGCAGTTGCCGGCCGTCGGCGGCGGCCAGCAAGTGGCAACGATTGGCATGCTGAACTCAGGCTTCGGCATCGAGAAGGAACTCGCCGTGAGTTGCGGAATCCTGATCTGGGCAATCACCTTCATGTCGGTGATTCCTACGGGCCTTGCGCTGGCGCGCCGCGAACATCTTTCCATACGCGCGGTTGCCGAAGCCGAAGAAAAGGAAGCCGCGCTGGTGGAGTAATTGGAGTTGAGAGCAACTGATCCGTGGCTTATAACCCTGGCTTCGTGATTGCCTAAACTTTCTCTCGTTGGATGGTTATACTGCTCTTGGGAACTTTCTCCGGTCCGATGAAATCCGCACGCTGGATTCTAATCGCCGCGCTGACAAGCAGTCCTTTCTGCTGCGCCGAGGCCGCGCATTCCGCGATGCCTGGTGCGTTTCTCGCCGTCGCTACCAACAGCACAAGTGTCAATGTCACGATCAGCGGCAGTTCAAAGTGGGTTGACACCAACATGGACGTCAAAGCTGGCGACAAGCTGCACATCACCGCCACGGGTACCGTTACCATGGGCAAGGATACGGGTATCACACCGGCCGGAGCGCAGCGCGGATGGGTGGACACATTGCGTCCGCTGATGGTTCCCAGCGCCGGACGCGGGGCGCTGGTTGGCCGCATCGGCGACACCGACGCCGCGACTCCGTTCGTGGTAGGAGCCAACGGCACTGTGACCGTTCCGGTAGATGGACGTTTGTATCTAGGTATCAATCAGGATCCGACGGAAGCGCCCAGCGGCAAGTACGAAGCGCACATCGATCGCACGCCCGGGAGCGCCGCGGCTCCCGCCAAAAGCAACTACGACTTCAAGCCGCTGTTTGCGAAAATCGACGCGAAGATTCCCTACCGGGTGACCGACAAGCCGGAAGGCGGCAATCCCGGAGATCTGATCAACTTTGTGATTGTCGGCTCGCAGGAGCAGGTGACCAATGCGTTCAAGGATGCGGGCTGGCTTCAGGCTGACAAGACCAACACAGACGCGGTCTTTAGTGCGCTAATGGCGACTCTCCAGAAAAACTCCTACATGACGGTGCCGATGAGCATTCTCTATTTGTTCGGCCGCCCGCAGGATTTCGGTTACGAACGCACCGATCCGGTGCTGGTGGCCGCGCAACGCCACCATTTCCGCATCTGGAATTCTCCCTTGAGCACGCCGCAGCAGACCGTCTGGGTCGGGTCTGGAACGCACGACATCGGCATCGAGAAGGACCAGCGCTCGGCCAACGCGATCACCCACAAGATTGATCAGGACGTGGACAACGAGCGCGACTTTATCGGGGCGACCTTGACGCAAGCCGGAAAAGTCCAGGCCATGGAATATATGACGCGCTCGCACCCGATCACTTCGGCGAAAACCGCGACCGGCGGTGAGATCAAGTCGGATGGCCGCGTTTTGGTCATCATCCTGAAGCCTGCGCAGAAATAGCAGTCCGTTGTCATTTGTCAGAAGCCAGGATCCATCCTTACCTCAAGGCATTACTCGATCCCGGCTCGATCAGTTAAGAGCTAAGATGCTCCCACCGGAAAGTGTCCGCGAGTCATGGGGGTGCCCTAAGCGCATAATCGCGCCGCTATTGGAGGACAGTTTATGGCACTGAAATTCAAGATCAGTATAGAGTGCCCCAAATGCTATACCGACAGAACCTGGCTGGATACCAGCTTCGGTCTTCCCGGATACATAGATCCACACAAGAAGGACAGCGGTGAATGCATTAATGTAACGAGCGCCCTGCCGGTCCGCGTGCTTCTCTGTCCGAGCTGCCATTATCTGGAGCTGTATCACGACGTTGGATGAACGCAAGAACTCACGCTTCGTATTTCCAGTCCGCCCAGTGCATTATTGCTTCGGTTGCCGTTGCCGAACGATTTAGCGGGGCGAGCCATTCCCGCCGGGTTACTTAGCGCCTGCGGTAAGGGTTTTGGCGTTACCTTAGCGGCTATTATAAAGCCGAATTTCAGAGGCAACCCTCAAATGCACCGCTTCCACGCCAGCACACGCAAACGGCGTGTGCCGGGGCCCCGGCGCTGAAGCGGTGCTCCATCCGGATACGCCAACTCAGGATTTACTCTAATCTCATAAATCGAGGAGCGACCAAACCCGAAGTCCCTCAGGGGCTAGTCTAAATGTGGTGTCTCAAGACGTTATTAACCTCGTGCGACTGGACGAGCGCCGGTCTGATTTCCCCGAGAAGCACGCTGCGCTTGAGCGTGATAGGTGGAGAAGTGGGAAACGCGCATCTTCCTTTGGAATTCACAAGATCACGGTGCAAGCGGCGCCGCGTTCGTCTGGCGTCCCGTTGATCGAGCACGTTGCGGCACAGCTGAAGCTGTGCCCTTTCAAAAATGATTTATGCGATGGCTTCCAATGACGTTGCAGTTACTCCCACTCCCCTTCTTCTGTTCTTAGTGCGACCACGCTTCCTTCATCGGCAGCTTGCGCGCGGGATCGGTGATGGCGTCAATTTTGACGGCATAGCTCGATCGCTCTGCGATGTCCACCTCGGTAATCAGCTGAACGTCGAGCAGGCCTTCCGTCCGGTAGCCGGTTCGCAGGAAGTTGATTTCACTGAGGCAACGGCTCCATCCTTCCAGCCAGAGCAGCAATTCTCTCCTCTGGTCTTCGGTACCCTGGAAATGCAGCAGCAAATCGATATCGCTCGCCGGGCCCGCGGTTGCATTCTTCGTGCTGCCGATCAGATAAAACGCCTTGACCCCGAACAGCTGGGGATCGAGCTGCGCTGCGATCCTCTGGGCCATCCGGAAGCGCCAGCGCCAGTGTTCTTCGCTGGTACGATCGACGACCTCGACGTCCGATTCAGGCTGTCCCTCCCGTTGTCGTGGAGGTGACAAATAGGCTACCGCCTGGTCCAGTTCTGCATTCATCAGCACTCGCAAAATCAGGCCACTGGTTTCCTTCGGCACATCGATGACGCGGAGGGTATCGGACAAGTGCGCAAACTCCGGAAGAAGTTCCTCAAGCACGCTGGGGGAGCGGCGCAGAAACTCTTCCTTGAATGCTGTCCGAGGATCGTCCGGATAGAGAGGCAGGTAGCGAATCGAAGCTTCCACCAAATCCTGAAAAAAATGGGTACCGAAGGAGAGGTCCGGTAGATAATTTCCTCGCTGCCGGGCGACTTCGATCAGCATCGCAGTGTTGTTGATGTCTGAGTACGTGACAGGAACGCCGAGTTTGATGTCCCCGCGGCTCCCCCAGCGTCCAGGACCGATCAAGATAAACTGCCGCTTGGGCAACAACTTGTTCAATCGCCCTACCGCGCGTCCTATATCGCGCATTGTGGCCTGGTCGGAAAGCTGGCTGTAGCCCTCCAAGTCTACATAGACAATGTGGGTGATCTCCGGTACCTTCCCATTCGAGACGAAGCGGTCTGCGGAGAAGATCACCTTGTCGGCCGGCAGATTCTGTGGGATCGCCACCGGCACTGCATCGCCACTGTAGCTTTGTGGCCGGCACTGCAAGAGATAGAAGTCCTCGCCGTCGTAGGCGAACTCGATGTCCACCGGCGTGCCCAGCTTGGCTTGCAGAAGAGTCAGCAGCTCGCGAATCCGAGCCACGAACGGCGTTTTCCGGATCAGTCCTTCGAAACTAAAAACCACGTCGCGTGTGCCAAAGTCGGGGATTGGCCCGACGAGCTGTTCAATGTGATCGTGCTCGATGACCGACACAAAATGGCGAATCTGCGGGTAGCCGGCGCCGCAGTAACGAAGCAGTTCCACCGAATCCACGGTTTCAAATGCATTCGTATCCAGATTGATCACGTCGACGCGCTTAGGCGAGTACTTGAGAACCTCTTCCACGGTAACGTTGACCCGGAGGTTGGGTTGTCCCGGCGCGATCAGCACTGGATAGTCATCCATTACCCGATCGACTGCACGGGTTCCCAATCCCGGCACGAGGCGCACTAACCCGTCTCCGCGGCTAATTCGGGCAGACCAACGGAACTCGTTGTTACTGAATGCAACCCCGGAGCAAGCCGGAAGGAAGTACTTGCCGACCTTCTGGCCTACGACTTCCTGGATCATGATGCCCATCTCTTCATGAACATCCAGAAGACCGCGCTCCGCCCGGTACTCCGTGGGGTCGGGTCCAAAGATCGACGCGTACACTTCGGCGACGGCGTCCATCAGCGCTGTCAGCCGCTCCTCCTTGCTTCCCTGGTTGCCGAGAAAGAGACTCTTGTATTTTCCGGAAAAGGCCGATCCGGCGCGGTCTTCGAGAAGACTCGAACTGCGAACGATCAAAGGACGGTCGCCCAGCTCATCGAGAGCCAGCGAAAGTCCCTTGGCCAGTTCCGAGGGAAATGACGAACTCTTGAAGAGCGCGACCAAATGCGGGTATTCCTGCCGCACTTGGTCGATCTCCATGTACTTCCAATTCAGTACATCCTCCAACTCGTTGTGGTGGACAAAGTTGAGAATCCAGTCCGAGGTGATGTACCAGGTTCGGGGCACCTTCACTTGACGCAGCTCCCCGCTGGCCTCGGGAGCTTTCTCGATGATCTTCTTGGCCAGGAACAGCCCGGCGCTTTTGCCCCCGAGCTTTCCGTGACAGCCCGGTGGGAAGATGATTCTTCCGAGAAGATCGTAAAAGTCTTTGACCTCGATAAAGTTTTTGGCGATGTTGATGAATTCCAGGTTCTCGGAGAAAAACCGGCGGATGAGTGACACGCGCAAGCCTTTTTGCGTCGAAAACGAAAGCTCGCTCTCTTCGATCGCGACGTGTTGATAGCGTTCGATGGCTTCTATCACTTCTCCCAGCGATGTGGCCATGTTCTCCAAGGTCCGCACCAGGAAGCTGGACTTCTCCTCCTTGATCCACGTGGTCACACAGCTCAGGATCTCGGTTTCACTCAGGTGCTGACTGGCGATGCGAAACGCTTCCGTAGTGAGGTCAACAAACTCGGCCGGAACATCACGGCGCAGAGGCCGATTTTCGTCGCCGGGACTCGCAGCATTGGCCGCAGCCTGAACGCCGCCACGCTGCAATAGCTCCTTGGCTTCTTGCACCCCACCCCAGCTCAAGTGATTGATCAGTTTGCGCGAAATTCGCCGCAGCAGAACCGGGTCGGTATCGCGCAGGAACTCAAGAACAACCCGCCACTCACCTTTATCGCCCGCCAGACCGCCGGCCGCAGCCGACAGCCCCTCAAATGCTGTCTTCAACCGTCGTTGCATCACGTGGTTGGCAACGCGGTCGGCGATGGTTTCGATCAGCTTCCGCTCCTCTTTAAGAAAGGGGCCTTCGTCCGACTTGGGCATCTGCGCCCGGTAGGAGACTTCCACGCTGCCGACGATCTCGCCCTGTACGACGATGTTGGCGCTCTGCACCCACGGAGTGGGGGTAAAATCCGGCGGCTGGATCACCTGATCTTCGAAGATGATTCGCGCCTGGCACTCGTGCGGGTACTGCCAACCCGGCGGTAGAACATCGATCATCCCGCGGAAGATTTCCTCCAGCGAAAGTTCCGGCCGGTTCAGAAGTTCGTCCACTTTGTAGAGACAGTTCAATTCCTTGGCGCGCTCCTGCAACTCGCGGAGGATTATGCCGACTTGGGTTTCGTCCCGGATCATTTTTCCTTCTGGCCTGCTTGAGTTCGCGCGGCTGACAGCACCACACCGCGCCTGGAGCGGCCATCAACGCAAACCGTCAGCGCACCCGCAGGGCGCACGTGGCGAACAAACTCGGTCTCTTGCACAATCGGCTGGCGGTTCAGCCAGTCCCAATCAATGGCAAAATGCCCGTCGTGTTGCACCATGAAGTAGCAGGTGCGAAAGCTCGATAAATTATGAAAGAAATGCGAACCCTGACTGAGCTCCACGTTCATCTCCGGCAGCGTAGCCTCCACAATTGCCCGTGCTCCCGATATCTGGCTCCAGACCACCGGAATGCCTAGTGAGGGATGAGAGCTGCCCCAGCGGCCAAATCCAATCAGCAGGAATGGCTTGTGCTGGTCCGAGAGCTGTTGATTGATCGACTCCAATTGCTGGGCGATCACGGGTGTTTGCATGGGCGAGAAGTGCTCGGGCCGGACGAAGACGATGTCCTGAATATCCTCGGCAATGCCGTTGCCCATCACCATGTCTGATGCAATGATCGCACGCGGATCCGAGAGGTCCTCGACGCTAACGTTCACAATCTGCTCGGACACCACCATGGGGCGGACCTGAAGAAATCCCAGGCGCGCCCGAGTTGGTTGATCTCGATTTTCCTGAATGGTCACTGCGAACTCAATCTCGACGTTGGCGCCGAGTTCGTTCTCCGCTGTTCTTAGCAGCGCTTTGATCAGATGGTTGACCGGCAACTGCTCCAGCACCAGCAGGGGAGCGAAGTCGAGGATGCGGGGACCACGCGCGCCCAAACCGGGAACCACGCGATCGCGACCCGGGTCGAAGGTCGAGGCCAGAAAGCGGAGCACATCATCAGCCTCGGCCTCCTTCAAACCCGCCGTCACCAGGTACTCAGTCTCGCTGACGGGGTCGTACGCGGGCGGCTTGCCCATATTGACCGCCCAGAACTCCGTCTGTGTACCGCGGAGCAGTTCCTGCACCGAGCCAAACGGTGGGGGCTTTTTCGGGTAAGCGGGTGAGAATGTCCAGGCCACTCCACCGTCAACAATGGTCTTGCCCAGACCCAAGGCCAGGCTAGCCACGCCTTCCTCAGGGAGAGCTGGTCCCGTGGGGTAGAAGTTGTAGGAGCGCGCCACCCCGGACAAATCAGGATAAAAGCGATCTCCATGCCGCCTGCCGACAACTTCCTGAATGATGACGGCCATCTTCTCTTCGCTTGGATCGCGGCCTGTGGTCTTAATGTAGTCTCGGGCCTCGCGGAAGTAGGTGGAAGCGTAAACAAACTTGATGGCTTCAATCAGTCGCCGGAAACGGGTGTCGGGATCAAACTGATTGTTCGGGATCATCTTGGTCCCGTAAACGCCGGCGAACGGGCGATTGAGGGCATCTTCCAGGAGGCTGGACGATCGGATCGCCAGCGGAGTCTTGACTTGTTCGATCAGAGAGCGAAGATCACCCAATAGCTCTACGGGAAGATCGGCCTGCTGAAAAGCGTGTCCGATGCGGTCGTCCGGTAACTCCTCGACCGGTAATTTCCCGAGATGGTTGCGCACGATGAATTCATCGAAGCAGTCGGTTGCGATGACGGCCATGGTGGGGATATTGACATCTATGTCGGGGAAGGCGGAGACATCGGCGGTGCGCGCCAGCAGATCTTTGGCGAAAGCCAATCCGCTCGCCTTTCCACCCAACGCGCCCGTTCCAATCCGGGTGAAATGAAAAGCGCCGTTCCAGAAGTGCCGGTCGAACGAGGGCAGATCCGCCACCACGGCTTTAAGGTCGATCATTGCAGCCTCCGGCCGCCATCATCGTGAGGCGGCTCGCCGCGTCGTCCATGAGGAAAGCCCTACTTCCAAGGGTTTACACCCAGCCGCGGTCGTGGCAGGCTTTGGCCACTCGGCCGATGGCAATTGCGTAGGCCGCATCCCGCATGGACAGCTTCTCGCGGCGGGAGAGTTCCGAGACCGCGATGTACGCCGAGGTCATCTTGACGTCGAGCTTTCCCAGGACCTCGTCCTTCTCCCAGAAGTAGTTCATGTTACTTTGCACCTGCTCGAAATAGCTGCAGGTCACGCCACCCGCGTTGGCCAGGAAGTCCGGAATCAGCAGGATGCCGCGTTCCTTGATCTGAGCGTCGGCTTCCGGGGTTGTTGGACCGTTAGCCCCCTCCGCGATGATCCGGACCCGGGGGCTGATCTTGCCAACGTTCTCACCGGTAATCTGGTTCTCCATCGCGGCCGGAATCAGGATCTCGACATTCTGTTCAATCCATGCCTCGCCGGGCAGCGATTCGTAGCCCAAGGCCTTTGCTTTCTGCTTGTCGATTCCACCGAAACGGTCGGTGATCGACAGGAGTTGATTGAGATCGATTCCGTCCACCTTGCGATACGTGTAGGCGCACTGGTCAGGTTGGTCCCAACACGAGACGGCGATCACACGCCCTCCCAGTCGCTGGTAAAGCTCGATCGCGTACTGGGACACATTGCCAAATCCCTGCACGCTGGCGGTGGTGTTCTCCGGACGGATGTCTAGTTCCTTGAGAGCCTCGCGTAGAGTAAAGACGACGCCGTAGCCCGTCGCCTCGGTCCGGCCCAACGACCCGCCCATACCCACGGGCTTGCCGGTGATGAAGCCGGGATAACGGCCACCACGGATCTGTTCGAACTCGTCGAGTATCCAGAGCATGTGCTGGGCGTTGGTCATGACATCCGGCGCCGGCACATCGGAAAGCGGACCGACATTCTTGGCCACCTGACGCACCCAGCCGCGGCAAATCTGCTCCTGCTCGCGCAAACTCAGGTTATGGGGATCGCAAATGACTCCACCCTTTGCACCGCCCAGCGGAATATCCACCACGGCGCACTTCCACGTCATCCACATCGACAGCGCCCGGACCGTGTCAATCGTCTCCTGCGGATGGAACCGGATGCCGCCCTTTCCCGGTCCCCGCGCGTCGTTGTGCTGCACGCGGAAACCGCGGAAAACCTTTACCGAGCCGTCGTCCATGCGCACCGGGATAGCAAAATGGAACTCACGTAACGGGTAGCGCAGAAGTTCCCGGGTGGCCGGGTCCAAGCCTAGGTATTCGGCTACCTTATCGAACTGCGCTTGTGCGATCTGAAATGAATTGAATGCCTTAGTTGACTTCTTCGGAAGTTGTCCGGGTACCGATTGACGCACTTCTGTACCGGCGTCGACCGGCTCACTCACTGCGCTCTCCGGCATGATCTTCTCCTTGGTTCCTGATCTGCAATCCAACCTTCCATGTTCCATTAACCTGGTCCCGTTGCACAGTGATCGCCCTCACAGGAGAGGGTGACCGCTGGACCTGTTGCAGGCTGGCAAGCGATTCCGGCCGCTCAGGGATCCGGTTTCGCTGACCCGCATATGCAATCAACACCAGCGATCCCAGGAGGTGAAAACAACGCAAAGTTGGGTTCTAGCTGTAGCTTAGCTAGTTTTTGGACGACTGCTTTTTGACTGCTGGCCTGAGAAGCAGAAGCGCCGGCTTCCCGAACTCGGACAACGATTCGATATGCCGACCGTTCGGCTCCAAACTCTAGAATACGGTCGGCCAAGCGAGCGATCTCATCCGTAAGATCAGGCTTCCCCTCCGCGAGGAGATTAGCCACTTGCTCGAACTCCGAGTCGAGTGTCAAATCTCTACCAAATCCTGTCGGGTGGATCGTCGTAGCCCGCTGCTTGCTCCACATCTGCGTCCCTTCGGACGATGGCAGCTGAACGCCTTTGACCTGACATTCATTCCGACCCGCCCAAGCAACGTGTCCGCAAGCAGATTTAGTTCGTCCGCATTGCGGTGGAGCTGCATGCCCTCCCTCCTCCATCCGAGACAGCCTCTACGATCTTTTAGCCGAACAAGACGCCGGGGTTCTGGCCTGCGTCGGTTCTATTCGCCGCGGACCATTCGCCGCGAACCGTGAGCACCGGGCAATGTGCGTGCTGCAAGACGTGATGCAGAGTCGTCCAGGGCAAGTGCGTCGACACTGCGCCGCCTGAGTGACAACCCATCACGATGAGGTCCGCCTTCCTGATGTCCGCCCACCGGACAATTTCCGCTTCAGGAATCCCGACCACAACCTCGATCTCAGGCTTGTGCGCCAGATCGGCGTCGGGTGGCACCATTTGACTCAGTTTCTCGCGATCTTGTTGCTTCCATTCCAGCAACTCCGACTCCGAGACCGGCATACTTTGGATAACATGAAGTAAGGTCAATTCGGCCCTGTCCTCTTCCGCCAGCGACAAGGCATAGGTCAGTGCTCGCATGGATCCAGACGAGAAATCGCTGGCACAAAAAACGTGGCCAAAGCGGTTCAGCGATACCAATTGAACATGCGGCCCAACCGTAAGCACCGGGCAAGTGGCGTGTCTTAACACCTTTTCCGCCGTCGATCCCAGGAATAGTTTTCTGATTCCTCCACGGCCCTGCGTGCCCATCACAATCAGATCGACATTCTTGTCCGACAGAACCTGTGAGATCACGTCCCATGTGTCACCGGACCGTAGGATGACTTCGTGAGGAAGGAGCCTCAGATCCTCTGCGCTCGCCAGCTTCGCCAGGCTTTGTTCAGCATCGTGGCGCATTACGTCGGCGAGGTCAGGCCATGCCTCAACAGCTCCGATGGAGCCTTCCGTGGACAGAGCGTGGGTGAGGAAAATTGTGGATTCATAGCGCTTTGCGAGAGAAACGGCACACTGCAGAGCGTTTTGCGCCTCAGGAGAAAAATCGGTGGCAAGTAGGATTCTGTTAATGGTTATGCGGGAGAGTTTCGCTTGAGATGCCATAGCACACCTCCGTGTAGCTGTGTAAGAGACACGTCCCCACCTTCCATATCTACATCAAGCATTTCAGAAAGTCAGTGATCGCAATCACCAAGGAGGGCGACAGCGCCGGACGACCGGCTGTGCAGCAGAACTCCCCGCCCGGCCATGCCGAGTGTCCAAAGACTGGGGATGGCGAATGCCGGGGGGACAAGTCACGGCATTCGCCGTTCGCAATGAGTGCGAGGTGAAGTCAGGCCGCGACAGCGCGTTGCTTGCCCGCAACTCCTCCTCAGCGCGAAACCAGTCTTCAAGATCACGTCCGTCTTCCATCCCGCGATCCACGTAGAGTTCGTACGCCCGTTTCCGGGTCGTCTCCTCGTCGGTGCTGGGATCGGGCATGACGGACAGCGGCAGCTTTTTTTTAGGATCCTTGGTCATCGCATTCTCCTTATGATTTTGTCGGTACGAAACTAACTTACTCGCTCAGTGCTCTCACCTGGGTTGACTGCAAATGCCTTTCCACTCTGGTCGCTTCGATCGTCATCCAAGCCGAAGGTGAGATTCGGCTGCGTTTCCCGTCTCGTCAGAACGACTTATGAACGCTCGGAGAAACTGGGGCTGCCGATCTCTGCGTTTGAGTTTTTTGACGGATTCGACGGGTTGTTCAAAAACTTGAACATCCCTGCAGTTGCTCATCCTCAGCAAAGCACCCAAGTAGGTCACTTTTAAGTGCTTCGTGACGCGATGCCGGTCTGGCACGCAAAGTGCTTTCGTCAAGCTTGGATTCAAGACAGTTGTTCCCATGTTCACTGCTGGAGAATACATATGAAGACCTTACTCAGCATTTTCGTTTTAACGCTCTTGTTGATCACCGCTGCGATAGCAGCCTATGCAACCCAGAACTCCACGACTGGTGACCGCACGCTGGAGAACCTGCAAACCGCCTTCAACGGCGAAAGCAACGCCCACGCAAGATACCTTGCATTTGCCGCCAAGGCAGATCAGGAAGGCTACGGCGGAGTGGCAAGCCTCTTCCGAGCCGCGGCCCGGGCCGAGGAAATTCACGCCGCGAATCACTTAGCTGAGATCCAGAAGCTCGGGGGTTCTGCGCAGGCCAAAATCGACAGCCCTGTGGTGAAGTCAACGAAGGAAAACCTGGAAGCGGCGGTCCGGGGCGAGACCTACGAGCGCGACATCATGTATCCCGATTTCTACAAGCAGGCGCGCGCAGTGGGGAATAACGATGCTTTCAGAACATTCAATTACGCGCGCAATGCAGAAGCAGAGCACGCCAAGCTGTTTATGGAGGCATTCAATAATCTCGACAATATGCGAGGCAAGACGACCTACTATGTCTGTACTGTTTGTGGCTTTACTACTACAAACCTGGACTTCGCCAAATGCCACAACTGCTTCAGTCCAAAGGAGAAGTTCGTAGGGGTTGCCTAGGGCATCGGGTGCGGTTCGCGAGACTTCAAGAACAATGTTGACGATAGAGCAGGTTTCATAAATGGCACAGCGCTCCTCAAGGCGACACTGTATGGATCTTAAGGCGGTTACGAGACGCAGCCGAGATCCCGCTGATTTATGAAACCAGCTCTCAGTCGCAGTTATATGAGGTGAACAGTCATGATTCAGTTTCCTCTGATTCCGAGTTGGGACGCTTTGCATCCCCTCATCATCCATTTTCCCATCGCTTTGCTACTGGTCGTACCGTTCCTTATCGTGGTCGGGGCGCTGCTTCCACCAGAGAGGGGCCGAGCCGATACTCTATGTCGCATTGGGGCTGATGATCGCAGGCACGTTGGGGACCTTCCTGGCAGTCGCAAGCGGTGAGGCGGCTGCGCGGATAGCGGAACGAACTCCCCAAATCGACGTAGTCCTGGAGCAGCACGAGCAATTGGCCGAAGCCACCCGCATCACCTTCTCGGTCCTGAGCGTGGTTTTCGCGGCGATTCTCTTGATTCCTGTGATCCTGAAAAAGGCGTCGAACAGGCTCGTGTCCACGGCACTCCCGCTTGCGTTCTTGGTCCTCTATGGAGGCGGCATATTGCTTCTCACGAACACCGCACATAATGGTGGACGGCTAGTACATGAATTGGGGGTGAGAGCCGCAGTTAAGCCCTCCCCGGTACCAGCAGGAGAGCAGGAAGCGAACAAAACGGGCGCCGCAGCCGGTGATCCGCAACGGAGCGGCGATCATGATTGAAGATCGATTCGGCAGGGTTGATGCAGGTCTCCGAACATCTGCCTCCAAGGAGGGATTATGTACTCCTTTAAATTGATTCGCCTCATCGAAGCCCGCGCAGACCACTTGTCTGAAGGGCTCATACACAGGCTGAAGAAAAGTGATAGGTGCAGTGAGCTCTTGCAGCGGGTGCCTTCGGACGAACTTAGAAGACGCTCCTACGAGATATATCGCGATCTCAGTGATTGGCTGCTGCACAAGACGGAATCGGAGCTTGAGGAGCGGGTTGTTGCGCTCGGAATGAAACGTGCGACGCAGGGCGTGCCCTACGCTGACTTTCTCTGGGCCGTTACCACGACGAAAGAGTATCTGTGGGAATTTATGCTGGCGGAAGGATTGTTCGAAGAACCGATTGACCTGTTTGGCGAGATCGACCTCCTCTACTCGATGGACCGGTTTTTTAACCGAATTCTGTATTTTGTGGCCATCGGTTACGAGCGCGCGCGTCAGGCGGAACACGAACATGCGACGCCTCAGTATGCTTCAGCCCACGCGTGAACAGGTGGTTCCGAATCAGCGGTAGCTTGTCGCCGATTTGAAGGCCGCTGATCGCTCCCATCTAACCGACATTCTCTGAGTGGTTAGTGGTGCCCCGGGGGGCTAGACCCGCAAGGTACCAAGGATGGCATGGGTGTCCGGACAAACCACGAAGAATCGGGCGGCCCTTGTCTTCTTGCTGGGCCTGACAGCGGTGGCGCTCTACTTTTGCTATATCCTCATTGCTCCGTTCCTAAGACCGATCATCTTTTCCGCCGTATTAGCTATTCTTTTTTATCCTCTGCACTCGCGTTTACTTCGCCGGGTTCGGAATCGTAATCTTTCCGCACTTCTGTCCACGTGTTTTGTCGTTTTGTTCATCGTTTTGTCGGCGGGGTTCCTTGGGCGGGCAGTCGCAACTGGACTGCGCGACGTCTACCAATCGCTTAGCAGTTCAGGAAATGGAAGCGAACGCCTTAGCCTTTACCTCATTCATCTTCTTAATCAAGCAGTTGATCTGGTGAGCCGCTATCTGCCGATTTCTCCCCCTGATTTGCGAACTGCGACTGTGAACCAGGCTGAGAAGGGCGTAGCGGTGCTTCTTAGTATGACGGCCGGCGCTGTTGGAAGCTTTACGGCGTTGCTCGCCAACGCTTTGGCCGCATTCTTCATTTTGTTTTTCTTCTTTCGCGATGGCAAGGCGATGTTGCGCCGTACCGCCGTTCTCCTCCCACTCCGTTCGGATCAGACAAGAAGGCTTTTTGCCCGCGTTAAAGAAACCCTCAACGCGATTGTGTATGGGACGCTCACCATGGCCGCACTGCAAGGCGCTCTCACGGGTGTTGCCTTCTGGTTCTTGGGCATCACTTCACCAGCCTTGTGGGCGATTGTCACTGCACTGTGTGCGCTGTTGCCAGTGATTGGAACATCGATTGTTCTTCTGCCAGCGGTCTCGATGCTCGTGTTCAGCGGCCACTGGATCAAAGGCCTTATTCTCCTTGCTTGGGGAGTAGCAATTGTTCATCCGGTAGACAATTTGTTGCGCCCGCAACTGATCGGAAGCCGCACCAGACTCTCGACACTATATGTTTTCTTTGCGCTGCTAGGAGGGTTGAAAGCTTTTGGCGGACTTGGATTGTTCATCGGTCCGATTGTTCTGGCGATTACCCTGGCGCTCTTTAAATTTCTCCGCGAAGAAAAGCGGGCGGGTAACTGGGGTCGTGACCGTGAAGCTTCAACGTCAGCATCTGCAGGTCGCCACATTTAGATCGTGGCTCGGGACATTCCACGTGCTGGCGTTGGTGCCTGACGCCATTGGGGGTACCTATGGAGGCTTCCGGCGCGGCGGTAACGTACGGTCATTCCGCAGCGGCCTTCGAGTCATATTTTCCGAGCTTGTATGACAGGTCGCTGCGCGATAGTCCGAGGCGGCGTGCAGCTTCGGCCTGGGCGCCACTAGCGGAGGCTAAAGCACGCTCGATCAATTTCTTCTCAAGAGAACTGAGCACGGCACGCAGGTCCACTTTATCCGGTAGAGACTGGATCCAAGCTTCTTGAGCATCCAGACCGGCAGCTCGCGATCGGTCCCTTGTGCGCTCCAGGTTGGCAAACGCCTCGGGTCCGATCTCGTCAGTACCCGCCAGAATACATGCCCGTTCGACGACGTTATTCAGTTCACGAACATTGCCGGGGAAGTCGTATTCTTTTAGCAGCCGAAGAGCATCGTCGCTCAATCTGCGGCGAGGAAGCTTCAACTCAGCGGCCGCGCGCTGTAGCAATATTTCCGACAGCTCCGGAATATCCTCGCGTCGCTGACGCAAAGGCGGTATCGCGATAGGGAATACGGCCAGCCGATAATATAGATCTTCGCGAAACAAGTTCTCACGCACGCGTGCTTCGAGATCACGGTGAGTTGCGGCGAGCACTCGGACGTCAACACTTCTCGGCCGGGTGGAGCCGACCCGGGTAACCTCACCATCGGTAAGCACGCGAAGCAATTTGGCTTGCGCCGCTGTGGACAATTCGGCAATCTCATCGAGGAACAGAGTACCCTGGTGCGCTGCCTCGAACAGTCCTTCACGGGCTCGGTCGGCTCCCGTAAACGCTCCCCGCTCGTGCCCGAACAGCTCACTCTCCAGGAGCGATTCCGAAAGTGCCGCGCAGTTGACGGCGATAAACGGCTTCGCGGCCCGAGAGCTACTCTGGTGGAGCGCGCGTGCGACCAGTTCCTTGCCCGTGCCGGTTTCGCCTGTTATCAACACCGTTGCGTTCGTCGTGGCTACACGGGCAATTTGTTCCCGAACGTTTTGGATACCCGCGCTTCGCCCCACAATCTCCGCCGATCCCTCCAGACGATCAAATGCATTCCTGAGCCGGATGTTCTCCCGCAAGAGTTGGGTGTGGTCCGTCGCGCGGTGCGCCGTCGCGCGTAACACCTCGGGCAGAAAAGGTTTTGTGAGAAAGTCGAACGCTCCTCCGCGCATGCTCTCTACCGCGAGCTCAATACTTCCCACCGCCGTGAGAAAAATGACTGAAACAGTCGGATCATCCTGCTGTACGAGGTGCAGCACATCCAGACCAGTTCCGTCGGGCATCTTCTGATCGGTTATTACGGCGTCATATTCACCACTGGTAATCTTCTTTCTGGCATCTTCAACCCCGCCAGCCTCGAACACAGCATGACCGTCCTGCTGCAGGTTCGCCGCAAGAATCCTCCGCATGTGTGGTTCGTCGTCTACGACCAGTACTCTTGCCATACTTAACGTTTTACCATCTCGACTGACACTTCAGTCGTGGCGGGCAGACTGACGGAAAACCTGACGCGCTCAGGACCGTTCTCTGTCAGCGCGAGGTCTCCTCCCTGGCTGCGGGCGATGGTATGCGCAATCGCCAATCCCAGACCGGTTCCCCGCGGCTTAGTTGTAAAAAACGGCTCGAAGATGTGTCTCAGGTCATCGGGAGCGATACCTCCTCCCCGGTTCTCCACCTCGATCAGGACCCGGCCTGCGACTTCCTTTCCGCGCAGAGTGACGGTCGCAAATGGCGGAGAAGCGTCAATGGCATTCATCACCAAATTCAACAGGAGTTGCTGAAGTCCTGCGGGATCACAATCGCACAGCAACTCGTCAGGCAGCGGTCACGGCCACACTGACGCTCTTGTAATCCGCGTGCGCGCGCGACAAGTCGGCAACATAGGCCAGCAGGTCCGCAACATTGTTGACGGACTTCGTCGGAGGACGTGGCCGAGCGTAAGCCAGGAAGTCATTCGTCAGTTGCTCCAGGCGCGTGGCCTCTTTGGCTGCGATGTCAAACATGATTTCGCGCTGCTCGGGGCCAACTGTTCCACGTGTGGCGGTGGCCAGCGAGCTGGAGATCATCGCTACTGGATTTCGAATCTCATGCGCGATTGCGCTCGATAGTCTTCCCACAGCGGCAAGTTTTTCTTCAATCAGCAAGCGTTCCCGCGTTTCTTGCAGGTCGGAGATGTTTCGCGCCAGCTCGATCTGATTAACCCGCAAATCACTCACCAACATCCACACCAGAACCCCGACGAACCCATAGATTAACGATGTAGTGCCCGTTTCGAAGTATTCGCTGGGTTGTATGTGCCCGTGCCGCCCCACATACAACACAATCCACAGGAAGTTGAGCGCTCCGGCGACGATGATGACCCCTACTGTGCGGAACAGCGAGAACGTGAAAGCGGCCTCAATGATTGGCATTGCCAGGAGAACGAAGTACTGCGCATCTGGACGATTCGTCAGCAGCGCGGCGGTAAACGCAAGCACAAAATTAAGAACAATCGAGCCTGATGTCAGGATCTGCAAACCAAAATAGGTCAGCGGCGATGTCCTTGCCTGGACCCAGATCAACTCAACTGCACGCAACAGAAAGGCAACAGCCAACATGATGACTAGCGTTGGTGTTGGCAGTCCGAAGTGATTGGCGAAGAATGTATGAATCAGAAGTAATGTAGCGAGTGCAGTCAGATTGAGGATGGCCAGCGTTGACTGCTGACGCTTGAACGATCCCAAGGTCTGCGGTAAGGGGCGCAGGTCCCGTTCTAGATCTGTATCCATTCCTTTACCAACCGCACGGCCCCCCCTGAAGCACCTTTTGCGAATATTGCCGTTCTTCAGCGATTCGACCGGATGCAGAAGAGGGGCATGACTATTGTAGCCGTCCTCCATCACTTGACCACCGCTGCGAGCGATGGTTGTACTCGCGATTACGAAGGCCCGGATCGTGGCCAGAGTCAGCGTAGAGTCTGACAATGCATCGCCGTCGGCCGAGACCTTCTGATCAAACCCGACTGTGCGCGCAGTAAGTGTGCCGGTATCCCCGTAGCTGGATCATACGAAACGAACTTCAAAAGTCGGCCAACTCCCTGGTGGGGAGCGCTACTCTAACGGCGTTCACTACTGCTGCCAGGTCGATGATCTCCTGCAGGACAGCTCCCTCAAGCGGCGGCAGGTACCCAAGCGCAGCCGCGATCATACCCACGACGCTGGCCACCATTCCTCCCACGGCGCTCTGCAATGCGATTGAGCGCATCCGGTGGCTGACATGAATCAGCTCATCCACTTTGCCGAGCGAGGTCGTTAGGATCACGACATCAGCCGCTTCCGAGGTAATATCACTGTTGGGACCGAAGGCAACCCCTACCGTCGCCGTCATCAGCGCCGGGGCGTCATTAATTCCGTCGCCGATAAACAGGGTGCGCGCCCGCTTGGTCTCTGCCTCCACGATTGCGACCTTCTGCTCCGGGGTCTGGCCTGCATGTACCTCGGTGATGCCGACTTCCTGGGCTAGATAGCGCACCTCCGACTCTCGGTCACCGGAGACCAGTAGAACCCGGTTGACCTGATGACTTGGGTTCAAATGGTGGACGAACGGCTTGGTGTCATGCCGAGGTGCATCGTGGAAACGCAATGCTCCGGCATATTGGTTGTCCACTAATACAATGCACTCCAATCCTGAAGCGAGTGGGGGCAGTAGTGGAAGCAGCTTGGGATCCAATTTGCCGCGCCCGGTGATACGAACTCTTCGGCCAACTACCATGCCGAGTAGACCTTCTCCGGGTTTTTCCTCCATCTGGCTGACGTCGAGTACCGCCAGCTTGGCGTCGCGCGCTGCCTGCACCACCGCCCCCGCCAGTGGGTGCTTGGAAAATTGCTCAAGGCTGGCAGCCGCCTGCAAGACCTCATCTTGTGTGAAACCAGGGCCGCACAACACCTCTGTCATCTGAGGCTTGCCGTAAGTCAACGTCCCTGTCTTGTCGAAGATCAGAGTGCGGCAGGTTGTGATCTGCTCCAAGGCAGCGGGATTCTTGATGATGATGCTTTGCTTCGCGGAGAGGGAGATCGCGCCAATGACTGCAACCGGAATGGCCAGAATGAGAGGACAGGGGGTGGCGATGACAACCACTGCCAGAAAACGCATGGAGTCCCCGGTCACCAGCCACGTCAGTCCAGCCAGACCCACCGCCAGCGGTGTGTACCATGCCCCCAATCGGTCTCCAATGCGGCGGAGTTGCGGGCGTTTCTCCTGCGTTTGCTCCATCACCTGCATGATCTTGGCGTAACGCGAATCCACCGCCAGCTTCTCAGCTTCGATGGTCAACGCCATATCTCCATTGATCGCTCCGGAGAGGACCCTCGATCCCGGAGTCTTTGAGATCTCAAATGGCTCGCCCGTCAGATAAGATTCGTCCATCAGCCCATGTCCCTCCACGACCAGGCCGTCAACCGGACAGATTTCGTGGGGCAGCACGATGAGTTCATCGCCGATGTGAACCTGGTCCAGGTTTAAGTCCTCGACTGATGTTCCACGTTTGCGGTGCGCAATTTGCGGCATGCGCTTGGCCAACGCGTCCAGAACAGAAGACGCCCTGCGTGTTGCGAACTGTTCCAAGGCCGCTCCGCCCGAAAGCATCAGAACGATAATCGCTCCCACGAGGTACTGTCCCATCAGAACGGAGGCCAAAATGGAGATTCCGGCCAGCAAGTCCGAACCGAACTCCCGAACCCAGAGTTTCCTGCCGAGCGTCACGAGAATTGGAATTCCGCCGATTGCCAGAGCGACGAATAGGGGAACTAAATAGACCAATCGGGGCAGATGGGTCAGATATTTAAGAATCGGGTGTGAAGCGATCGCAACGGCGGTCACTAATGCGATGTAAGTCTCGCGGGAAGTCGAGATCGGTATTTTGACAGGGATCGCTTCTTGTGAGGACATGAAATGCGTATCACTTTGTGACCGTCGGTTTCTGGGTCGTGGCACCGGGAGCGCCGCCAGTCAGAGTTCCTGGCCGAGGGTCAGTGTCTCGCTCCGAGTGCATTCGCCAGTGATCAGCGGCTTCGGGATGCAGACACACTCTCTGCCCGGCTTCACAAGGAGCGTGAAGCGATCACAACATTTCTCGCACAACCAAAAGGACTCGAAATCTTTGATGTCAGCTTCGGCTAAGGTGCCTTTTCCTGCCGGCTGGCGCAAATGGAGTATGACCAGTCGTCCCTTTTTCAGGGTACGAAACGGGGCGGAACACCGAGGGTTTGCACACTTGGAAAGCATCGATTACTCCTTCTCAACAATCGCAGGCGAAGCGTGAAGCGGAAACTCGGGGGATCCCATCTCCAATGGCAGCAACAGCCGTGAATAAGGCGATCATCCACCTTCTCGCCGACTCGCCGTCCAGCTCGCCTCTGGTGATGGCGGCTCCGAGCAGATCGGCGGCTTCTTCCAAAGCTACATAACGTTCCTCGGCGCACGCCGATTTCAGGCGGTAAACCAGTTGAGACTATGCCGCCTCATCCGCCACTCTCAGCTCAAGAGGACTAGCAACAAGGGAGTTGAGCGCCGTCATAGAAGGACCTCAACAGCAATGAGTTATGCGATCTCCGGCGACGAAACCCGGCTCCTACGACCCGATATTTTAGCCAAATGGGGCGGCTTCAGCCGCCCTGCGACATACCTGCTCGCCTTGGCAACGGCGCGATTAATGGCCACGCGAACGTTCGAGGCTTTGCTCTCCATCACTGCTGTCGTGGAGTGAGGCAACACGACGGCTACGCGGCACTGTTTGTCGATCCCACCCTTGGGACCGTTCACATCTTCGACCCTCACCAACACTCTCTCTACCCGTCGATCGAAGCGCCCCAGTGCGAGGCCGAGCCGGCGCTGGATGTAGGTGCTCAGCCCGCCGGTGACGTAAAGACCTTTCCCACGGATCTCAACCTCCATTTGTCCCCCTTTGACTTTGACTAGTCTTGCCGGACTGTCCGGCTTCGTGCACCGCGTTCTTCCAGTCGAAGTCAGACCCCCTCTGAGTCTGCTTGACCATTGCAGCGGGCCAGGCACTCTCTGTAACGGCTACGTCGCGCTTGATCGCTACATCAGTCTCCTAACCTTGAGGTCTCTGCAAATCGCCTTCCACCTGTCGGTCGAGAATTGGGCACGGCCACCTGCGCGCCAAATTGGCGCTTTTCTCGCGCGTAACAGCGACATACGCCCGCCCGCGACAATTCCAACTTGCAATTTCCGCGTTCGAGGTTTTTGACAGGTTTGCCGAGTTGTTCGAAAACTTGAACACTGCATTTACCTGTTCTCCTCTTCCGCCCTAAGTACATCACTTTGATTGATCGCGAAAGCCTAACGGTTTGGCACACAACTTGCTCTTGCCAATCGTTGGATCGAGACACTTGTTGACCGCGAAGGTGGAGCAAGTCACATGATCCAGCTTGGGTCAATTCTGAATGGGAACGTTATCCATACCTTTGCGATCGATCTCTCAATTGATGGTGTTGATCTGCTGTGAGCACGATCTCACGGTGCTAAACGCGACCGCCTGCAAGGATGCTGTGCTCAATTCTCGCGTTGGTAAGTGGATAAGGTCATGAAGGCGAGCAACGAAGATAAACGTCCTATGCTTTCGATGTAGCGAGGCGGTGGCGAACCTCCCCGACGGTAAGAAGGGTCGCATTCAGGGACGCGCGGCGTCGGCTCTGTCTCAGCTGCAAGATTCCATGCAGTACCTGAGCGCCAACAATATCGCTAATCTCACGCTTAGATACCAGGGTCTGCCGCCCGCCAGATGCAACGGGACCCAATTTCAACCAAAGAGAAAAGAGAAAGGAAACTTCGATGAAAAAATTAGCTTTGTTCGCAACCGTTCTTCTGGCCCTGGCGATGACCGCCAGCGCCCAAATGATCCGCTTTGACATGCCCCCCACGGGCACACCGACCGCAATTCCAGAAGGATACGGCGGTCTGAGCTGGACCGGAATCGACTACATCTCTCCGCTACTGTGGAACTATACCAACGGAACCACTGAGACAGGAGAGGGGTTCCTGGCCGGTCCTGATGCCATGGTCGCCTTCGGCGGCGGTCCGTTGTGCTACAAGAAACATGGCGGACAGACGAGCAAGAACGTTTGCTCCGGCACGATCGCGGCAGGCGTCGGTCCAACTGCTCTTTCCCAATTCACACCGCTTTCTGTGGATATAGCAGCAGGGTGGGCCAAAGACACGGGTGAAACGGTTCCGTACGTCACCGTGCAAGCCTATAGCGACGGCAACCTGATGGGTTCACAGAAATTTGAGCTCGGAACCCACGCGGAGAAGCACAACCTGGTGTTCCCCAACTGGGGACCGATCACCGAACTCAAATTCATTCCCAACCCCGGCGGCTCGTTTGTCCTCTACGTTCTGCACATGCAGTAGTGGGGCGCTTCCTGCGTGCTAAACAGCACGCAATCACGGACGCCTTCAACGAAAGCGGGGCGGACCAACTCAACCGTCCCGCACCATCCCACCCTGCTTTCTGCGCCGATGCGTAAAGCAACTTAGCGTGTGGTGAAATGGGATTTTGCTGCAGAAGCCAGATGGATCGGGAGGGGGCTCCAAGGGGCTTGCGGAACGACGCCTCGTCCTGGCCGCGTTGTCACCAGCAGATGGGCCAGAGATCACAGACAACCACAGCCTGTGACGGGACAATTGAGGCGCTAGATATCTGCGGCGCTGGGAGTAATGCACCACATGCTTGGACCACTCGACCCTGCGGGTAAGGAGGTCCTATGTATCAGCCACTTTCCGATGGCACTCTGCACCTGTTGGCCATCGATCTCCCCCTCGCTTGTGTCCTGGTTACACCTTTGTTACTGGCAGCAAGCGCTTTGCGCAAAGATCGCAACCCTGCCCTTATTGTTCCCGCCGTGATGCTGATCGTCTTGGGTGCGTCCTCGCTGTGCGTTGCGCTATTAGAGACTCAACCTCCGACCGAAGCACTTCGAGCCGGCCGGACAGGAGCGGAGGTACTGGAACATCAGCACAATTTGGTCATCCTCGCGGCGAGTACTTTTGTGGCGGCCGCGTTGTTGTTTGCGGCTGCGCTGTTGGTCTGGCGGGCACTTGCCGTCAGAATGCAACCGAAAGCAATGTTGGTGACTTCCGTTGTCTTCGGCTTCGTCTACGTCCTCTGCTCTGTGTTGCTGATCATCGCGGCACATCAGGGAGCAAGATTGGTGGACCATCTGGCCGGGCACGCTCGACCTTGATGGCCGTAAACTCAAAGTAATGCGCTCAGAGCGCCCGGGAATTTAGCGCCAAGCTTCGGAAAGGACAAATTGAATCAGAAGCGCAAGCGATGGTTGGTACTGCTGACCGGCTGGGGATTCATCCTCCTGGGTATCGCCGGCCTTTTTTTGCCGATCCTGCAGGGCATATTGTTTCTGCTCATCGGCCTGGTCATTCTGTCGACCGAATACGTATGGGCCCACAGCCTGCTCGCGAAGTTGCAGCAGCGCTTCCCGAAGATAGCGGTGCGCATCCACGAGGCTTCCGAGAGGGCATGGCGCCGGATGAACCGGACCTCCACGGATTCGTAATCTGACGCCAATGCTTTACCGCAAAAACACGACCTCCTTTGCGCGCGCCCTGACTGCCCGCTCCAGTTCTGTGCGGAACGGTTGTAGGTCACTGCCAGCTGGCACGCACCGGTGCTAGTATCCCTCACATGCTAACGACCGAGAGTCCAGCCTTTCGATTGGCCGCCGCTCTGGCGATCGGCCTTTTGATGGGCGCGGAACGCGAACGCCGGAAGGGGGAAGGTCCGAGACGCTCGCCCGCGGGCATCCGTACCTTCGCCGTAGCAGCGCTGCTGGGTGGCGTCAGCTATCGGCTGGGCGGCGAGACTCTGCTCGCCGTGACGACCCTGGCTCTCGCCGCCTTTTGCGCTGTGGCCTACTGGCGGGCCTACGATAAGGACCCAGGGCTCACCTCGGAGACCGCTCTGTTGCTGGCCGCCCTGCTGGGCGGACTTGCCCAGGTTGAGATTGCGATTGCGTCCGGCATCGCGGTGGTGGTGACCATCCTGCTGGCGGCGCGCACACCCCTGCACCATTTTGTTCGCGCCGTACTCAGTGAACAGGAGATGACCGACGCGCTCATCTTTGTGGCCGCGGTCCTGGTGGTGTTGCCCCTGACGCCCAACCGCTACCTGGGGCCGTTCGGCGCGATCAATCCGCGCACCATCTGGAAGATCGTGATCCTGATGATCTCGATCAGCGCGGGCGGATACATCGCTGTCCGGCTGGTGGGCGCTCGTTTCGGGCTTCCGGTGGCTGGCTTTGCGTCGGGCTTTGTCTCCAGCACTGCGACCATCGGTGCGATGGGTGAGCGGGCAGCGCACGAACCTGCGCTGGCGCTGCCGGCCGTGGCGGGCGCGGTCCTCTCGAACATCGCAACCATCATCGAGATGGTGCTGGTGCTGGCGGCAATCAGCCCGCCTGTCCTCAGATTGCTGCGTGTTCCTCTGGCTGCGGCTGGGATTGTCGCCACCGCCTATGGCGCGCTCCTGATGCTGCTGAGCGCTCGCCATCGAGTGTCGCAGCACTCGCATCAGGGACGAGCGTTCAGCCTCAAGACCGCCATGGGTCTGGGCGCCATGATTGCGGTGGTGCTCCTGCTGTCGGCTGCACTGAATGCGTGGTTTGGCGAAAAGGGTGTGCTGGCAGCAGCTGCTGTCGCCGGATTTGCCGATACCCATTCGGCCGCGGTTTCGGTCGCATCGCTGGTGGCGGCGAACAAGATGACAGCACGGCAAGCCATAGTACCAATCCTGGCGGGACTCACCACCAACACTGTAAGCAAAGTTGTATTTGCCAGTGTGGCTGGCGGGCGGCGCTTTGCAGCAAAGGTCGTTCCGGGACTGGTGCTGATGATCGCGGCCACCTGGATTGGACTGGCACTGCTGTTGGCTCGCTAAGTGACAAAACAAATGCCGGATCGTGTAGCGCAAGAGCGGTCAGTCAGCTTGTTCAGCCGGCATGGTTCGTCTCTTGGGAAATCTATTTACTGATCCGTAATCTTCGATGACTCACGCCTAATTTCCCATTTCGGAACGTACTAGTAACGTCAAAGTTACTCTCCCTCCCCCCCCCCTGTTCTTTAGAATCATGAGGTTACGAACTTTTCCCCGGCAAATGATTGAAGCCCAGCTGTTTACAAGTAACTGCTTTGTTTCATTGACTTACGCGCCAAGATCAACCCTCAGCCCGAAGACTTGCGAGGGAACCAGCAGGGTCGTAGTAATCAACGAGTAATCGATCGTGGAGTTCTGTCCACTATCCACAGTCCACTATCCACTGACTTGTCAAAGACCTTTCCCCGGTCAACACACTGGGCGCGACCGCCGGAGACACGCCAACTTCGCGTCCTCTTTTGCAGTGATAGCGCACCGCGACCGCGCGGGCAAGTGCTCAGGTCACGTTGGCATGTGATGAGAAAGGGGACCGACAAGCAGTCCGGGAAGACGGGATCAATCGCCTCCCCGTGCGACATGCTTCCAGAAGCTACGCGGCTACTGGGACGTTAAGGTAGGTCGAGATGACTTCATCGAAGGTCTGAACCTTGGGCGTTCCATCGATTACATTCGCCAGGGTCTTCAACACTTGTGGGTAGGTGTTGGTATTGTAATCGTCGGCATTGGCCTTGTTTTCCCAGAGACTGATTGAAACCGCATCCACGCTGCTGTGGTTGCACAGGTTGATTTCTTCCTTGAAGCCCTTCTGCTTTCGCAGCAAAGGAAGAATCTGGTTCTCGAATGTGCGGGTGTAATCGGAGTGCGCATTGGATTTCAGGCGAAAAGAGACATTACGTGCGTACATATTCAACCTCCTAAAGGTTGTGTCGCATAAGATGGAGAAGATTTCAGATGGACTGACTTATATTCAGGGAACCTGAAAGAGGAGAAGGTGGAAGCTGCCTCAACTTGCACTGTACCTGATTGCCTGAGCATTGTCAAACCGAGAGCTGAACTGCTCTACTTGCACGCAACCAGTAAAAGTGGAAGCTTGGACAATGCCGGTCAATCAGCGTACGATAGAAAGTGAGAGGGATTTCCTACTTCTCATTCAGACCCCTGAACTAGGTCAGCCGTTCTGGAGTTTTCTCCTCTTAGTGGTGGCAGTCCAGGAGTTGAAGTGTCCAATCCCAAAGTAAAAGTTAGCCAGAAATCCGGCCCTTCCACACAGCCAAAACCATTTCAGACAGATTCAGATAGTACCTTCTCACAAGACGAGATACGGACCCGCGCTTACCAAATCTACGAGTCTGGCGACAGGACCAACAACAGTCCTGACGAGGATTGGATTCAGGCAGAGACCGAACTAATGGAACTCGTGGGCCGCAAGTAGCCCAAAGGGCGCGCTTGACGCGAGCCAAAAGGCCCCACCCAGGCAAAAGAAGCTCGGGTGGGACATCCGGCCAAGACGCTACGCCCATGAACGGGCGGTCGATATGAGTAGCCGTAATGCAAGGAGACAGGAATGAATTGGGACCAAGTAGAAAGCAAGTGGGAACAATTGATGGGTTCTGCAAAAGAAAACTGGGGCAAGCTCAGCGAGGATGATCTGCAGCAAATATCTGGCAAACGCGAGCAACTCGCGGCCAAGATCCAGGAAGCCTATGGAATCGCAAGACGAGAAGCCGAAAAGCAAGCGTGGGACTGGGGTAAGAGCGTGGAGCGGACCCAGAAGAAAATTGCGTGAGCATTCCTGCACCCCCTCGAATGAAGCCGTATGTAACCGCAGGCGCATGGTTTAAACATGGAAATCGCTGATCTCACCGTGGTTCAAAAATTATCCGTGCCTTGTCCGACTTGTGCGGCGGCGCCGCAAGAACGATGCTGCGAAATCAGTAACGGCGTCTTTCGCCGGGACGTGCATTTCGGCCGTTTGTTGTCGGCCGCAGGACAAGGGCCCTTATCGCGACCGCAGGGTCTCAAAGGAGAAAACGATGGTCCCCCCAGCAACAGAAATGCCGGAATCGACTACAGCCAGTGCCGAGCCGCGAGTAAATCCTAAACCCGACGCCCCGCAGGTGCGCTCCGCCGATAAACGTGCGGAGGCCATAAGGGCCAAAAAGAAGAAAAAACGCGATGCACATAGAGTTACTTTGCGAAGGTCTCACACCAAGGGATAATCGCAGCTTGACCTGCGAGTACCTTGCAGGAATGAAATAGAGAGTTGGAACAAATGGACCACTGGGGAATCTACGTCGCTTACGCATGGCTGGCTACGATCATCTGGGCCTTCGCGGACGCTGTGCAGGCCATTCATAAGGGACCGCAGCTTCAGTCGCAGCCCTCGGAGCCATACACCCACAACTGAGGCCAAACTCAAGCATCGAAAGCATGAAGCTTCCTCATTATCCTCTTCCGCATCGGTCCGCGAGACCCGTGCGCCGTTATAGGTGACGTACTCCCAACGGTCAACGATCCCAATCAATCCTTCATGAGCATAGAGGTCACCGGCAATGCCAGCTGCAATATCGGCCGCCTGGACGTAATAAGAATCCTTGGACTCCGTTGCGACAAAACCGGGATTCCGTATGACCAGTCCATGCCGGCAATCACGCTCGGCCAGTTCCTTGATCATCGATTGCCGCGCATCACTGCTGTCCGGTTAAAAGTCGAACAGAATCAGTTGGTTGGCGTTTTCGGTGAAATTGGCATCCTCTTCGATGCTCTGAAGGGCGCATAAAATGGGCGTTTTCTCGAAGAGCGTGAGGCTGAGAATCTGTAGGATCTGGTACAGGCTGGCTTCCAGACCCAAGCGCTTGCGCACGATCGCCACCAGCACATACACGGACACGGCAATCCAGATTTGGGTCTTCACCGCGTTCTCGCTGGTGCCGTAGAAAGCCTTGATCCGCAGGTGCTGTTTGATCCATTTGAAGAACAGTTCCACCTGCCAGCGCTGCTTGTAGATTTGGGCGATGGTCAGTGCCGGAAGCGTGAAGTTGTTGGTCAGAAACTTCAGACGCTTGTTGGTTTCAGCATCGCAGTAGCTCACCCTCCGGAGCGCATCTGGGTACACCGACGCCGACTCGAAGGAAGACAGAATCACGGTCTGGTCCGAGCAGACGCCCGTGCTCTTGTCCACGGGATGCGAGTAGCGCCGCTGCAGCAACACGTTCGACTTGGTGCGCACCACGAAGAAGGCCGAGCTGAGCGTCAGCAGGAACAACCGCTCGAAATCGACGTAGCCGCGATCCATGACATAGAAGGCTCCGGCTTCCGGCATGATCTCGTCCAGCATATTGACGTCATGCACCTTGCCATCGGTAACGCGAATAAACGTGGGAATGTTGCCGCGCAGGTCCAGTAGAGTGTGCATCTTGACGGCGGCCTTGCGTCGCCGAAACCGGGCCCACGGAAACAGCGCCAGGCACAGATCGATGGTTGTCAAATCCAGGGCATACAGGCTCTGCTCCAGATCGACGCCCATGGGCTCTCGGACATACAGTCCGCGTGCGGTTGCTATCAGCCTCTGCGCGAAGTCGGCGAAGATGCGCCAGTCCCGCGATTCGTTCGCATCCGCCAGCGTCGAGCGAGCCACCTTGCCACGAAATCCCAGGTGATACAGTTTGCCTTGCAACGAACCCAAACAAGCTTCGATGTCGCGCAGACTTTCCCGATAGGTCAACTGGGCGAAGGCCATCGCCAGATACTGATCCCAACAGCTGAAGCCTCGCAGCCGGAGGTCGCCCTGATAACGCTCGACGCAACGACGGAACTCCCGGTCGGGAAGAAAGCTGATTAACTGCGAGAAGACGGTGCGGCCCTGGTTCATGAGCCATTGTCAGCTCTCCGCGAATTCAAATCGCGGCAAGCCAGAAATGGCTTCAACCTATTGCGCAGCTATTACTTGCAGCGAGCACCCTGTAACTTAACCGGACAGTAGTGGCCGCGCATTATCGAGCGAAACCTCGTGTCCTCGCTTCCAGTGATAGCCCGCCGCGACCGCACGGACAAGTGCACAGGTCACGTTAGCATGTGACGGGGAGGGGACTGACAAGAGTGCCGCATGGGTGCCCGTTCTAGCCGTCTCTTGGCTAGAATAGCGCGGGGATTTTTGTTCGTAGGGACGAAATGCCCCACTCAACCAAAAGAAGGTTGAACTAATAGCCCACCGTACCGGGGTCCCCAACCGGCGTCGGTGTTGCGCGGGTTGGAGTGGTTGAACGGTGGGTGGACGTGTAAATGAAAATCGAGTCCCCCCGGGGACGGCAGATTCACCCACCCTTCGCCAGACCCTGGCGAAAGGGTGGGGCATCCGGCCCCGTTTTGGCCGTCTTTGGCTAGGGCGGGGATTCTTGTTTACGTCAGAAAAGCCCCACCCAAGCCAGAAAGCTTGAATGGGGCGCGCTCCAGATTTTCATGTCCAGCAATTGGCCGGGCCATGCGCCAATGCAAATAGATCACTAGCGCTTGTTGCCCGCCAAATCATGGGTCGCTTTCTTCTGCGCGGCGGTGAATATCTGAATGCCCTCTTTGATCGCGTACCAGCAGCCTTGAAGGCCAGTGAAGGTAGAACTTATTCCTACCATGGCGTTTCCCTGGACGTTCCCTGCGTAGGTAGTTCGGATGGGCGGTGTGTACTGAAGCTCCATCATGCCGGCGTCCTCAGACCAGTTGCCTTTACCTCCCTGAGAATCGGCAAAGGTTCCATCGGCCTTGAAGGTGACTTCATCCTGAATGTAGGTTCCGTTACATCCCCAGCTGTAATGAAATGTCCATTTTCCAACGATGCTCATTTCGATTTGCCTCCTTTTCGGTTGTCCTCACCGCGGATCTTTCCGCGTTGCCTGATATGTTGCAAACGGGGTGCCACTGGTGCTGATTCTTCCGCTCCGTTGTTGCCCCAAGAGCCAGATGTTCTGTTTGCAATAAGGAACAACGAAACTCAGCGCTGGTAAGGGTGACCAGCATGCCCGTTGAGGAAGGATGGGTCTATCCGATCCGATAGGTAAGCTATCCGATGTGTTAGTAGGAATCGAGGGGCTGGGTGCCCCGTTCTTGTCATCCCGAAGCGGAGTCGAGAGCTTGCCCTGAGCTTGCCGAAGGGGACCTGCTTTTGGCCTAGGCGGGGATTCTCGTTTGTGTACCGGAATGCCCCAGCCAACCAGAAGAAGGTTGGGTGGGGCACCCAAGTTTGATTAGGTCAGCTCTTAGGAGGGGCCACCCGCCGGTTGTTAAACAAACAGCAAGGCAACATAGAAGTTGACCTGCGGGAGTCTGAACAGAGAAATGCCCCATCCAGGATAAGCCTGAATGGGGCTTTTACTGGGAGGTTCCCACTAGTGCCACGACTGGACGCTCGAAAGTTACGGATACTCTCGCGAGCAGTCTGCCGTTACATCACCTTCTGTTCGTCAATCTCAACCGCAACAGCCTTCAGATGCGTAAAAACCTCGTCGACCGTATAAACGGTCTTGTTCTGAAGACCAAAGCGCTGAGGGTTAGTTGTTGCCGGAACCATGAACTGGCCGGCAGAACTATCGATCAAGAGGAACTGCGCGTATAGCGCCGGTGCTCTCACGATGGCAACCTTGTATCCGGCTGGAACATTCTTCGTTTTGAGCAGTCCAGGAAGCGCCGCCTGAGCAGACGCAACAGCTTGAACCGAAGTTGTCCCCCCAAATTCGCCGGTAATCCATTGATTGCCTTTTCGTATCATCTCAAGCTTCGTTCGGGTTTCTCCGCCAATTTGGACGGGATACCACAGAATCTGCGCATCACTCGCTGAAAGTTTGAGTGCGGCGCCCGTGTTGTAGCTCTTCAGGTCCTTGAGACCAACAATGATCACGGGATACGGGATTCCCAGCTGACTGTTACGCACTTCACCGAGGCTCTTGAATCCGAACTTGGCAAAGTTCTTGTCGTTCACTACGCTCTGGACATAGCCACCTAGGGACTTCTCGGCTTGACCCATTACCACCGTCGATTCGGGTACCTGCGCCGCTCCGACGAGCGGCAGAAGGACGAGGAGGCTCATGCTGAAAAGCGCGAGTAAAAGCAGCCCTGGGTTTTCATTGGTTCTCATAACTGTCCTCCTTTCCGCTACGGCTTATAGCTGAAGCTGTAGAAGCTGTTTCCCCAGTTGTGGGACGGGTCAGACACAAATGCGTCGTAAGTCATCACGGCGTCTTCACCGCCTGTCACTGAATAGCAAGTCGTCCCGTCCTTTGAGCAATCTGGAGGCCACGGGTTGTTGTATGAGACGTATTTCTGGCCTCCGGCATCGGCATAACCATAGATGGTGATGACGTGGCCGCCGCCGCCGGTCCACCACCATACAGCCTGGACGGGACTTTTCCCGCAACTCGGAGACGGTGACGTAACGGTTCTTAAGCTCGCCCAGCTAAGACTAGACGCCGCGTAAACATAGGTAAACTTCCAGTGTGTCCAGTTGTTTTGAATGTCTGCGATCGATGCACCCCATCCTCCACCCCAGCCCGGGCAGTTGCCGGTGCATCCGGTGCAGCAGTCGGGAGGGGTGCCGTGAACAAAGTTAGCGGATTGGCACTGATCGACGGTATGACCGTAGTAATTGCTGATCATTTCGGTTGTGGCCGCCCAACACCACCAATCCCGGTGTTGAGCCACCAGTGGAACAGGCAGGCTTCCGATCTTCTTAGGCTGGCAGCATCCCGGCATCATAGCCAGCGAGGCTAATGCGCAGACTGCCAGCGCGATTCGCCGTCTTAACATAAGCCCTCCTCTCGCGAAGGTGTTAGCCGGTGGGGTTAGTAAAAGTGTTATCGATCGGGGTAGAGAATGAGTTAGTAAAGCTCTCAGTACCTTTTCAGCAGTCAGGGCCGCCACCGGCGGCACCTCGATGGAAACCAGAGGAACCCCTTCGTAAGGTGGCGCCTCCGATTCATCGTAGGTGGCTTCCGGGACAGTCCTCCGCCATCAAACCCAGAGTGCAGGTTTAAGTCGACGATCATCAGGAAGATGATGGCGTGATTTCTCACTCTGCCCTCAACCGTCATTTACCACGAAGGGTAGAAGGAAGTCAGTGAGAATTGTCACAGTATCGTGTGCGGTGAGCGCGGAGCTAGTTTCTTACAGCTTCTCCACCGCGTCGCTCACGCAGTCGCATAGCGCGCGGCGGCTGCTCACGAGTCCGGAGAAGTGGCCGGCCTGGTGCCCCCACCCTTTTTGCGAAGCGAAAGGGTGGGAGAAGTCCGGTCAACAGCAGATCCCTCGACTCGGACTGAAGTCCTCGCTCGGAATGACAAATGAAAACAAGGATGCGGGAACGCGGCGCTAAGCGCCGCTCTATCCGACGACCGACCACCATCCACATCCAATAACCACTGCCCTACGAGCACCCGCTGGTGCTGCCGCAACTCATACAGCGGTAGCAACTTCCGTTCCTCGTCATAATCGCGCCGCAAACGGGACAACTGGGTGCGTCGCCCATGTCAATCAGGTCCTTGAGCGCGTCGGAGGCGTGATGGTGGCCGGTAACCACGCTGCCGGGAAAACCGAGCCGCGATTGTGCATCGCCATAATAGGGGTCCTTCGACTCCGGCGCACCCGTTCCGGGCGTGCCTCCGCTCAGGATGACAGCACGAAAAGCAGGTCCCTCGACTCGAGCTCCGCCCTCGCTCGGGATCACAGCATGAGAGGAATGTTCCGCTCGGGATGACAACAAAGAGTTGTCATTCTCATCCGGCGTGCCCACGGGCGGCGCGCCGATGTATTTGGGACGCAGGCCGTCGAACAGCGCCTGCTGCTGGCCGGTGAGAAAGCGCAACTGCAGCCAGCGGAAGATGTAATCCATGATGGACTTGGCGAAGCCGATGTCCTGGTTGTGGCTCCAGCCGCTGGGCTCGAAGCGGGTGTGGGCGAACTTCTCGCATAGCAGCTTGAGCGGCACACCATGCTGCAGCGCAATGGATGTGGCGCACGCGAAGCTGTCCATCAGGCCGCTGACGGTCGAGCCTTCCTTGGCCATGGTGATGAACAGCTCGCCGGGCATGCCGTCCTTGTAGAGGCCGACGGTGAGGTAGCCTTCGTGTCCGCCGACGCTGAACTTGTGGGTGATCGACAGGCGCTCGTCGGGCAGGCGATGGCGCACCGCGCGCGGCGGAGCCGCGGCCTCGTCCTCGACTTCTTCTTTCCCGCTCTGTCCTGCGGACAAGGCTGGGGCACCCGACTTGTGCGTGGCCGATCCCATGGAGCTGAGCGGCTGCGCTTTCTTCGAGCCGTCGCGGTAGATAGCGACCGCCTTCAGGCCCAGCTTCCACGCCTGGATGTAGGCTTCCATGATCTCTTCCACGGTGGCCGACTCAGGCATGTTGATGGTCTTGGAGATGGCGCCCGAGATGAAGGGCTGCGCCGCCGCCATCATGCGCAGATGTCCGAGGTAGTGAATGGTGCGCGTGCCCTTCGACGGCTTGAAGGAGCAGTCGAAGACCGGCAGGTGCTCGTCCTTGATGGCCGGCGCGCCTTCGATGGTGCCGGTGGCGTCAATGTAGCTGACGATGGCGTTGGTCTGGTCGGGCGTGTAGCCCAGCTTGAACAGCGCCGTGGGCACGGTGTTGTTCACGATCTTGATCATGCCGCCGCCGACCAGCTTCTTGTACTTCACCAGCGCCAGGTCAGGCTCGATGCCGGTGGTGTCGCAGTCCATCATGAAGCCGATGGTGCCGGTGGGCGCCAGCACCGTTACCTGCGCGTTGCGATAGCCGAACTTCTCGCCGTGCTTCAGGGCTTCGTCCCAGGTGTCCTTGCTGGCTTCGTAGAGCGCGGCGGGAACGTTGGTCCGGTTGATGTTGTTCACCGACGCGCGATGCATGCGAATGACGTCGAGGAAGGGCTCGCGGTTGATGTACCAGCCGGGGCAGGCACCGCCGGTGATCTCGGCGGCCGAGGTCAGCGTGGTGGCCGGGTCGAGCGGCTGACAGAGTTCGGCGATCTTCGACGATTGCAGATAGGCTTCGCCGCACATGATGGCGGTGACGCAGGCGGCGTAGTCGCGTCCGGCGTCGGAGTCGTAGGGCAGGCCAGCGGCCATGAGCAGCGCGCCCAGGTTGGCGTAGCCAAGTCCCAGCGGACGGTAGTCGTGCGAGTTCTTGGCGATGGCTTCGGTGGGATAGCCGCTGTTGTCCACCAGGATTTCCTGCGCGGTAATCATGATGGCGCAAGCGTAGCGGTAGGCCTCGACGTCGAACGTCCCGCCCAACCCCGCCCCGCCAGAACCGGGCGCGGCGGGGGCCCCAGAACCTCCGTGCGCGAACTTCATCAGGTTCAGGCTGGCCAGGTTGCAGGCTGAGTCGTCAAGGAACATGTACTCGCTGCAGGGATTCGAGGCGTTGATGCGCGCCGTGTTCTTCGAAGTGTGCCAGCGGTTGACCGTGGTGTCGTACTGCATGCCGGGATCGCCGCAGTGCCACGTGGCGTCGGCAATCTTGCGCAGCAGCTCGCGCGCCTTGAAGGTCTGCACCGGACGGCCGTCCTTCACCGCGCGGGTGGAGAAGTCGCCATCGCGCAGCACGGCGTACATGAAGTCGTCGGTCACGCGCACGGAGTTGTTGGCGTTCTGGAAGAAGATGGACGAGTAGGCCTCGCTGTCGGGGCCGCTGCCGTCGTATCCGGCTTCGACCAGCGCCCAGGCTTTGGCTTCTTCCTTCTGCTTGCACTCGATGAAGTCAACCACGTCAGGATGGTCGATGTTGAGGATGACCATCTTGGCAGCGCGTCGTGTTTTGCCGCCGGATTTGATGACGCCCGCGAAGGCGTCGAAACCTTTCATGAAGCTGAGCGGGCCGCTGGCGGTGCCTCCACCGGAGAGCGACTCGGTGGAGGAGCGCAGCGGCGACAGGTTGGTGCCCGTGCCTGATCCCCACTTGAAGAGCATGCCCTCGGTCTTGGCGAGCGTGAGAATGGAGTCGAGCGAATCGTGTACCGAGTTGATGAAGCAAGCCGAGCACTGCGGATTGCGATAGCCGGTGACGGCCGTACTCCACGCGCTGGGCTTCGGGATGCGGATTCCAGTGCCAGTTCTGCGCGTCGGAGTTGGGCTCGATGCGATCGCAGCCCACGTTGAACCACACCGGCGAGTTGAATGCCGCCTTCTGCTGCAGGAGCAGGTGCGCGAGCTCGTCGTGGAAGATGGCCGCGTCGTCGTCGCTGCGGAAGTAGCCGCCCTTGATGCCCCAGTCGCGGATGGTCTCAGCGACACGGGTCACGAGCTGGCGCACGCCCGGTCTCGCGCTCGGGCGTGTCCATCGGGCCGTGCAGGTATTTGCTGGCGACGATGTTGGTCGCCGTCATCGACCAGTCCTTCGGCACCTCGACGTCCTTCTGCTCGAAGATGATGCCGCCCTGCGAGTCGGTGATCTGCGCGAGGCGCAGCTCCCACTCCAGCTCGTCGTAGGGCGAGACACCCGCCTTGGTGAAATAGCGTTTGAAGGTCAGGCCGGGCGCCTTCTTCTTTTGCGTGGTGATGGCGGCGCTCGTCGTTGTCGTGGAGGTGGTTTCGACCATGTAAGTGCTCCTGATCGGATTATCTTCTTGTTCTCATCCTGAGCGATGCCCGTTCGCCTGGGAACGGGCGGAGTCGAAGGACCCCTGTAACGCCTTCCTGCGCGAGGCTGAAAGCCCCGCTTTGTCTTGTGCCGTCCCTGAAGGGACTCGAATTCTCTAGTCCCGTCTACCCAGCGCTGAAGCGCTGGGTATCATTTTCCGTCCCGAAGCGGGACTCGTTTTAGGCCGGTCTTCCTGAACCTGCACGCCGAAAAGTTCCCATCCTACTGATTCGTAGGCTTTCAATGCGTGCCTGAGTAGCCCGATGCGGGCGACGTGATCCCAAGAATGTCGAGTAGAAGGGAGGAGGCGCCGTTGCCGGACGTATCCAGTTTGCGATTAGCGGTGTGTTTGCAATAGCGACTTCGCCCATCTCTACGGGTAAGGCAGCGACTGCGGCACCCGTCGCGACGATCGGGGATCGCACATCGATGCAGGGATCAGCGTTCGGTTGTACTTCGTCATGTGGCTGCTCCGCGCAAGCAGGCGCCCGCCCAACCATCTTCGGCATCGCAAGCCGCTCAGAGTCGTACAGACAAACCAGCGAACCACCGCCATCGCCGTCGAACGTTTCTGCACACATGGGCAAAGCGGTCACGCCAATCACGCCTATCAATGTGCGCGCAATGAACTGCTTATTTTTCATTGTCCCAATTTCCGCCTGCAAGGTTGTGGGGGCCTCTTCGCCAGCCCATATTCCCTGGGCAGGGAAGCGGCCCCCGGTTGTCTATCCGCCACCGCGAAATAACGTTCCATCAAACAACACAATCAATTGCGTGCCGCCTGCTGGAACAATTGACTTGGAAAGGAACTCCGCTGATGCCATCGCCCCAGCGATGACTTCGTCGGCCCTGCTACCCCACCACAAATCGGTGGGGGTTTTGATCCAAACGCTCTCCGCAACCCTGCGGAGAGGAAACTACGCTGCGTTCGCTCGCGAATCTCTCAACCCAAACTCACAAACCCAAAGGAGAATCCGTCCAACTTCGCCTGACTGCCAGCCTCAGCGGTCACCTCTGCCGCTTCGGTTTTCGGGGGAGGGGACCTTCCTTGAAAACCGCATTCGAAGACCCAAAACAACCACGTGGAAACGGAGAGTACTCCCGACATCTTGTGGATGTCAAGAGGAAACGCTACATATTGTATTTTACTCCGATTCCGGCCGAACCAAAAGAGTTACCGGAGGCTGGTTTGCCTGCTTTCCGGACTCTAGTCCCCCGGCCCGTAGGGTTCAATGCCAGTTCTCGGTGCAGCGAAGTGAATCGCTGTGAATTATGAGGAAAAGGAGATAGAAATCTGGCCGAAGCAGAAATCCACAGGAGCCTATGTTTATTGTTGCGACGGAGCGGGATTCGTCAACGGCGCCGGCGTCAGTCCCATGAATGAGGTGCCGGTAAACTTGCCGCTGGCGTCAAAGTTCCAGTTGAACAATGCGGATCCGGCGTTGGCACAGGTCGAGCATCCATTGCGCAGCGGATAGCCCAAAGTAAACTGCACACCGCCATTCGGGCCGGCTTGCGAGTTGGGCCAGGTTTGGCCGTCACGATCGCCGGGCCACAGCCCCACCTGCGGGAACTGATTTTGCACGTCCTGATATTGGAAGCTCTGCCGCATGGCCTTCTGGTCGAGTTCCTTCAGGTCTTCGGCGTTTACGAGCTTCGGGTCGCCATTGACCAGGAACAGGCCGTAATTGCTGGGTTGGTGGAACGGATAAAGCACCCAGGCGATGTCCACCGGGCCGACGTGGTTGAAGCTGGTCATGATTCCCACATCGCCGTGGCTCTCCTTGTAGAGCTCGCGCGTGAAGCTCACGGCATCAGCCGGAGCGCCGGCTTTCGACATCTGGGCGATGAAGCAGTCGGCATACTGGCTTCCCTGCGACGAGTTGCCGCATGCCGTGCTCGCGCCGCTGGCAAAGTTTTGCGGCGGTTGCCACGCCGTCGAGGGGCCAACAGCGCCGGGCTTGGATTGCGCGAAAGAATCACTCGAAAAGACGAGTAGGACGATGAACAGCAGCGGCTTACGCATGGGCTCCTCTTATTGCGAAGGCTGGTGAATGGAGTTTAGCCGGGCGAAGGCGGTTCCGTAAATATTCGGCCTCGACTCGTTGGGTTCCGCGGCCGGCTTGTGGCGAGTCTTACCTGCGTCTTGTACCGCCTTCCTCGCTCTTCGGGGCGTGGACGACTACTGCGGCGTCGGCGGTTGCGTCTGCTGTTGTTGCTGGACCTCTGCCGGCGACTTGGGCACGCGGTCCGGACGCATCAGCTTCGGCGGCGGCGGCGTAGGTATGTATTTCGTGCCTAGAAACTTTCCTGTTGCGTCGAAGTCCCACGCGAACAGCGCCAGTCCGGTGTGCGCGCAGGCGTGACATCCGTTGAGGAGCGGATAGCCGAGGATGAACTGCTGTCCGCCATTGGGCAGGGGCTTCACCTGCGGCCATGTCGTGCCGCTGCGGTCGCCGGGGAAGATGTCCGTACCGGTATATTTTTGCTTCACCGCCTGGTACATCGGATTCTGTTCCATGGCGGCGTGGTCGAGCCGTTTGAGGTCATCCACATCGAGGATGGCGGGATCGCCATTGACCAGCAGCAGGCCGTAATTATCGTTGGCGCGTAGAGGGTACATGACGCGCGCAATATCCACCGGACCGACCTTGTGAAAGTCAGTCATGATGCCGACCTGTCCATCGCTCTGGCGATAGAGCATGCGGGTGAAGCTCACCGCGTCGGCGGGAGCCCCCGATTTGGGCATCTGGTCGATGAAGCATTCGGCGTAGTTCGGGGGATTGCTCTTATCGCAAACGGCGTGCGCCTGGGCGATGAATTCCTGGGGCGGCTGCCAGACCGCTGAAGGTTCGATTGCACCGGAAGCCGGCGAAGCGGATGTCCCACTCTGTGGAATGGCATATGAGGCCAAAGTAACTAACATAAATCCGGCAAACAGAAGCGATTTCCTCAAGTCAGATCCTCTTGGAAGTGGAATTTCGTTCTTCATATAGAACGGGCCTGCATGGCGATCTTGCAGCTTTCGGGGTAGCAATCAATGTAAACGATTCCGGGAGTAGGACGTCAAACCACGAAGGCGTGACGCAAGTCACAGACTGATGGTCACTCCGAAGGCGAGAATGCATCCAGCATGAGTCGGTCGCGCACCATTTTGTCTTTCGTGCTGGCGCTGAGCATGGTCCTGTGGGCCGATGGCGCAGTTGCCGTGATTTCCGCCACCAGCCATGCGGCGCAGTGTCACGCCCGCGTGCCGCACATGCAGCACGCGGCGAACTCGATGCCCTGCTGCCCGTCGCATGCGGCTTCTCTTCCGGCCAGCTTCATTGCCCCTCCGCCTTGCTGCGACCTGAGCAACCAGCCGGCACGGCCGCTGGCTTTCGTCGTTACGGCGGGCAAGTCCCGGTCCAGTCAATTGAGCGCGAGCGGGACTGCCGGCGCGATGTTCGCTTCGTCGCAGAGAGCTTCCGAAGCCTTCCCGGTTACGGATTCCCCTCCGTTCGTCAAGCCTGTCTTCGACCTGAAGACCGACCTCAGGATTTAGGGCCCAAGCGACGCTTCTGCTTCGCGACGGTCCGTCGGGCCGTTGCCGGCGCGTCACCGTGCGGACGGTTGAGTCCGCTCTAACCGAATTCTGAGGAAATCATGAAATCGAAACTACTGGTAATTCTGAGCACGTTAATTATGGCATTGGGCTTGATGGCCCAGAGTGCGACTCCTACCACGCCGCCACCCGCCGGCGATCAGGCCAAGAGCTGCACGTGCTGCGACCACAACAAAGCCGACGGCAAGATGGCTTGCTGCGCCAAAGATGGCGGCTGCTGCCAGGACGGCAAGTGCTGCATGATGTCGAAAGACGGCAAGGATGCCATGACGCATGAGCACATGATGTCCGGCGACGACAAGGCCGCAAAAAGATGCCCCATGATGGCCAAGGACGGCAAGATGCCGTGCTGCGGCAAAGATGGCGGCTGCTGCAAAGACGGCAAGTGCGACATGACCAAGGACGGCAAGAGCTGCTGCAACGGCAAGCAGTGCGAACGTCCGCAAACCGGAGCGTAAGTAATCGCACCACGGAGGCGAGGAGGGCATGGAGAATTCAAATAGGATTCGCTCTGCGCCCCGTCGCCTCGGTGGTGGTTCGACGGTTCGTTTCTTTCAGGCGTTGAAGACCTGTTACACAAAATCTAAGGGCGGCATCGCTGCCGCCCTCTAGCCACGGGGCTGAAGCCCCAATCTGGATTTGCGCCTTTTCGGCACGGCTGAAAGCTTGCCCTGAGCAAAGTCGAAGGGCCGTGCCCTTTTCACCTACGTTCCTTCGTTCCAGCTTGCCAGATACTCTTCCTGCTCGGGAGTCAAGCGGTCGATCTTGATGCCCATCGACTCCAGCTTGAGTTTCGCGACGCGCTTGTCGAGATCCTCAGGAACCGCGTAAACCTTTTTCTCCAGCGAGGCATGATTCTTTACCAGGTACTCGACCGAAAGCGCCTGGTCGGCAAAGCTCATGTCCATCACTGAAGGCGGATGTCCTTCGGCCGCGGCGAGGTTAATGAGGCGGCCTTCGCCCAGCAGGTTGATCTTGCGGCCATCCTTCAGCGAGAACTCCTCGACGAAGTTGCGGGTGGTGCGCTTGGACGACGACATCTTCTCCAGCGTCGGAATGTCGATCTCGACGTTAAAGTGGCCGGAGTTGGAGATGATGGCTCCGTCCTTCATCACGTCGAAGTGTTCCTTGCGGAGCACGCTCTTGTTGCCGGTGACGGTGCAAAAGACGTCGCCGATGCGAGCGGCTTCGTCCATGCTCATTACCCGGAAGCCATCCATCACCGCTTCAATCGCTTTCGTCGGATCGATTTCGGTGATGATGACCTCAGCACCGAGCCCGCGCGCGCGGCTGGCCAATCCGCGGCCGCACCAGCCGTAGCCGGCGACGACGAACTTCGAGCCCGCGAGCAGGAAGTTGGTGGCGCGAATGATACCGTCGATGGTGGATTGGCCGGTGCCGTAGCGGTTGTCGAACAGGTGCTTGGTGTCGGCATCGTTGACCGCGATGATGGGATAGCGCAGCACGCCCTGCTTCGCCATGGCGCGCAGGCGGATGATACCGGTGGTGGTCTCTTCGGTACCGCCGATAACGTCGTCGAGAATGTCGGTGCGCTTGGTGAGCGCGATGGTGACCAAGTCGGCGCCGTCGTCCATGGTGATGTTGGGTTTGTGGTCGAGCGCCGCCAAGATGTGCGAGTAGTAGGTATCGTTGTCCTCGCCCTTGATGGCATAGACCGGCACGTTGTAGTCGCGCACCAGGCAGGCGGCAACGTCGTCCTGCGTGGACAGAGGATTTGAGGCGCACAGTACAACTTCGGCGCCGCCATCGCGCAGTGTGATGGCGAGGTTGGCGGTCTCAGCGGTCACATGCAGGCAAGCCGAAATGCGAATGCCCTTCAGCGGCTGGGTTTTGATGAAGTCCTTGCGGATGATCTGCAGGACCTTCATCGACTGGTTGGCCCAGTCAATGCGCTTGCGGCCCATATCGGCAAGCGCAAGGTTGGCGACATCGCCGACGGCACGAGTAGGTGTGGTTGACATAAGCTCCTAAGACAGTTTCAAGTTTCGAGTTTCAAGTTTCGAGAGCGACCTTATTCATTCGGCGCAGGCCGGGTTTTGTATCAGGGCACGGCTTCAGCCGTGCCGGACCGACTTCATTTTAATTTGTCATCCCGAAGGAGCGCGAAGGAGGTCAACGACCGACCGAGCGCGACTGAGGGACCTGCTTTCCCCAGGAAAAGCTCTGCCGCCGCTACGCGGCTCAGGCTCGTTTTCCTATCTTACCCGGGGCTTGCGCCCCGGGCTCAATTCGTAGCCGCCGCTTCGCGGCTGGCTCGACTGGCACTTCGCCAGTTTCGTTCGACTACCAAACGGGACGAACGGATGTCGATCCAAAGCAACGCAAACGGACAACTGGCAACCAGCGACTGACAACTAGCTACTTCGCTACCGCGGTCCCTTCGGCTGCGCTCAGGGCATGCTTCTGCGCAGTCGGCTGCAACCCCGCCTGCTCGCGAAGAGCTGCGGCCTTGTCGGTACGCTCCCACGTGAACTCCGGTTCGTTGCGACCGAAGTGCCCGTAGGCCGCCGTCTTGCGATAAATCGGACGGCGCAGGTTGAGCGATTCGATGATGCCTTTCGGCGTCAGCTTGAAGTTGGCGCGGACGAGGTCGGATATTTTGCCTTCGTCGATCTTCGCGGTGCCAAAAGTTTCGACCAGGACGCTGACCGGGTCGGCCACACCAATGGCATAGGCAAGCTGCACTTCGCAGCGATCCGCCAGGCCGGCGGCGACAATGTTCTTGGCGATGTAGCGCGCCATGTAGCAGGCCGAACGATCCACCTTGGTCGGGTCCTTGCCGCTAAATGCTCCACCGCCGTGACGTCCCATGCCACCATAGGTATCCACGATGATCTTGCGGCCGGTGAGTCCGGTATCGCCCATCGGGCCACCGATAACGAAGCGCCCGGTCGGGTTGATGTGGTACTTGGTGTTTTCGTCGAGCATCTGCTCCGGCAACGCAGCCTGAATGACATGCTTCAGGATGTCGGCGCGCAGCTCTTCGGTGGTGATCGTCTCGGAATGCTGACTCGAGATGACCACGGCATCAATACGAACTGGCTGGTGGTTCGCGTCGTACTCGACTGTGACTTGGGACTTGCCGTCGGGCCGGAGGTAAGGGAGGGTACCATCCCTGCGGACTTCGCTGAGACGATGGGTCAGCTTGTGCGCCAGCGAAATCGGGGTCGGCATGTAGTCTGCATTTTCGTTGGTCGCGTAGCCGAACATCATGCCCTGGTCGCCCGCGCCGCCGGTATCCACGCCCATGGCGATGTCACCTGACTGCTTGTTAATGCTGGAGATGACGGCGCACGTATTGGAGTCGAATCCGTAGAGGGCATTATCGTAGCCAATCGAGGCGACGACGCCACGGACCAGCGACTGGAAGTCCACATAAGCTTTGGTGGTGATTTCGCCGGCGATGACGACCAGGCCGGTGGCGGTCAGCGTCTCGCAAGCTACGCGGCTGTAAGGGTCCTCCTTGATGCAGGCATCGAGGATGGCGTCGGAAATCTGATCGGCTATCTTGTCTGGGTGACCTTCGGTCACGGATTCGGACGTGAATAGAAAACGCTTCTTGGACAAAGCAAAACTCCTTATTACCGCCGCAGCGGCAGGGGACTCAGTTGCACATCGGCGAGGCTCAGTGCTGCCTTAGGTCTGTTGGGGGCCTACCAGTGAGGATAACGGCCAGCCGTAAGACTCCCAATATTTTAAGGCTAAAGGGCTGGTTTCGGCCAGTCAAATGCGTGAAACTGCATTGAACTAGAGGCGCCCATTCGTGCCCAACACAGCCTAAGAAACGGCGTTGTGCACGGCAATGAGCTGGTCGAGCACTTCCGGCAGGAGCTTCAGGTCGAGCGCGTTAGCGCCGTCGGACTTGGCCTGCGCCGGATTGTCGTGCACTTCAACGAAGATGCCGTCCACTCCTGCGGCCACGGCCGCCCGCGCCAGCAAGGGAATGAACTCGGGCTGTCCACCACTCTCCACAGCGTCCCCGTTAGCGGTTCCCGCCGAAGGAAGCTGGACCGAGTGGGTTGCATCGAAGACCACGGGCGCGAACTTGCGCATAATGGCCAGCGAGCGCATATCCACCACCAGGTTGTTGTAGCCGAACGATGCGCCGCGCTCGGTAAGGAAGACGCGCTCGCCGCCAGCCTCGCGAACCTTCTCGACCGCATGACGCATGTCCCATGGCGACACAAACTGTCCCTTCTTGATGTTCACCGCACGACCGCTCTTGCCTGCGGCCACCAGCAGGTCGGTCTGGCGGCAGAGAAATGCGGGGACCTGGAGCACATCCACGACTTCGGCGACGTGCGGCACGTCGGCGGCTTCGTGGACGTCGGTCAAGACGGGCAGACTCACCGTTTCGCGAACCTTGCGGAGAATGCGCAATCCTTCCTCCAAGCCGGGGCCGCGAAAGCTTCGAATCGAAGTGCGGTTCGCCTTGTCGTAGGAAGCCTTAAAGATGCAGGGAAGCTTCTTCTCTCGACACACATCTGCGATAGCCTCGGCCATCTTGAGCGCGTGCGCTTCGCTCTCGATCACGCAAGGTCCAGCGATGAGGAAGAGTTGCCCTCCGCCGATGATCACGTCGCCGACTTGGAAGGAATGATTCACGCTCGCCTTCAGTGTTTCACCTTCTCCGGCCGGTGAAACATCTCCACTGCAACCTCCTGCCGCGTGTGTTGACGCCGTAATCGGTTTTCGTACGACGCCTTGATGAAAGACGAAAACAGAGGATGCGGCTCCAGCGGCTTTGACTTGAACTCGGGATGGAATTGGCAGCCGAGAAAGTACGGGTGGTCCGCGAGCTCGACGATCTCGACGTAGGTGCCGTCAGGGGTTGAGCCGCTGATGCGCAGGCCGCCGGCGGTGAGTGTGCTTTCGTACTCACGGTTGAATTCGTAGCGATGGCGATGGCGCTCGCTAATTTCGTTCTGGCCGTACGCTGCGTGCGCCAAGGTGCCGGCTTCGAGCTTGCAGGTCCACGCACCAAGACGCATCGTGCCACCCAGTTCTTCTACACCGCGCAACTCGCGCAGCTTATAAATGACGCGATGCGGCGTCGCTGGATCAAACTCACTGGAGTTCGCCTGCTCCAGTCCGCAAACATTGCGCGCGAACTCGATGCACGCGGTTTGCATTCCCAGGCATATCCCGAAGAACGGCACATTGTTCTCGCGCGAGTACTGGATGCCTTTCAGCATACCTTCAATGCCACGCTTGCCGAAGCCGCCCGGTACTAGGATCCCATCAGCGTGTTCCAGTTGCGTCTGCACGGTCGGGTCCTTGGCTTCCAGCCCCTCGGCTTCTATCCAGGTCACGTCGAGCTTCAGGTTGTAGGCCAGCGCGCCGTGTACCAGCGCCTCTTTGAGCGACTTATAGGAGTCCTCGTATTCGACATACTTGCCCACGATTCCGATGGAGACTTCGTCCTTCGGGTTATAGACGCGGTGCACGAGATCTTCCCATCGGCTGAGATCAGGCTCCTTCGCTTCCATGCGCAGATAACGCAGCGCCAAACGGTCCACTCCCTCGTGGCCGAAAACCAGCGGCACCTCATAGATCGAGGCCACGTCCTTAGCGGTTATCACGGCCTCGTTTTCCACGTTGCAAAAGAGCGCAATCTTTGACTTGATGTCCTTCGACAGGAAACGGTCGGTGCGGCACAGCAGGATGTCGGGCTGAATTCCGATGCTGAGCAACTCCTTCACGGAATGCTGAGTGGGCTTGGTTTTCAGCTCGCCGGCAGCAGCGATGTAGGGCACCAGAGTGACGTGGACGAAGAGCGTGTTGTCGCGGCCCAGTTCCTGGCGCATCTGGCGAATGGCCTCGATGAAGGGCAGCGATTCAATGTCGCCGACAGTGCCGCCAATTTCGACGATGGTGAGGTCCACGTCCTGCGCCACTTTCTTCATCGCACTCTTGATCTCGTTGGTGACGTGCGGGATGACCTGCACAGTCTTGCCGAGATAATCGCCGCGGCGCTCCTTGGCGATGATGGTTTCGTAGATGCGACCGGTGGTCCAGTTATTGTCGCGTGTCAGCTTACTGTGGGTGAAGCGCTCGTAGTGTCCAAGGTCAAGGTCGGTCTCGGCGCCGTCGTCGGTGACAAAGACTTCGCCGTGCTGGAACGGCGACATCGTACCCGGGTCCACGTTCAGGTAGGGGTCAAACTTTTGCAACGCAACTCTCAGGCCGCGGCTTTCCATCAGGCATCCGATGGAGGCCGCCGCCAGTCCCTTGCCAAGCGAAGACACCACACCGCCAGTCACAAAGATGTACTTTGCCGACATCGCTTCCTCTGTTGTGGGGATTTGTGCAGCCGGAAGGATCTCTCACGCGTTCCCATTTTACGGGGAGCCCTTCCCGCCTGCGTGAAAGCGCGGTCAGGGTGGAGCGCGTAGGGGTGCACAACCAATTATGTCTGGAATTATGCCCGGAGGCAAGGCAGAGTTGCCTCCGGGGTAAATGAGCAAGAATGAAGTCAGGAACTGGCACGGTCGTCTGTGTTCAAACCCAACTTCGCGAAGCCGGTTCCCAGCAGGACCGAGGCGCTGGGACCGGCATGGCGACGACTATTTGCAGCCAGCGAATGTCGCTGAGTTGATCTGGGTGCTCCAGCCGAGAAGCCCTGTTGCGGTGTAGAACTCGTTCGTGTACCAGAGGGTGCAGCCATCTGTAGGGTCAAGCCGCATGCTGGTATATTCGCCCCAGTTATCGTCGCCCGTATGCGAACCCTGCCCGCTGAGAACGAGCAACTCGTTTTCCATGGTGCCGATGGTGTCGGACAGAAGACGACCAGTGATCGCGATGGACGGGTACATCGTCGCATTGGATTCACTGTAGCCCAACATAATGTCGTTCTTCTTGTCGCGAGCGATCGATCCCATCCAACGATTTACCGTCGAGTCTGGAGCGAACGTCCCGGATTGAAGCAGCAAGATGCGGGTCACCGGCACGGCTTTTTGTTTAGCGACGAATTCGTACCACCGCTCAGCCTGGTTGCCTCCTGAGGCGGTTACATCGTGCACAACGAACCAGTGCTGGGCAGGCGCTGGAAACGGCGGTGTCGCGAGAACATTGGCGAGTGGCATATCGTTGTCGTAAACCAGGCGGTACAGCAAGCGGTCGCCGTAGACAATCAGTTGGTCGGGAACGCCCAATTGCGGAACGCACGCGCCCACGTACTGGCCGTTACAAGCCCCAGTGAACTCCGGAACCGGGAAGAGTTGAGAACCGTTGTTGCCGGTGATGCTCCCAGTTAGCGTCGAAAAGTCAACGTGAATGGAATAGAGAGAAAAATCCGAACTGTCCCACAAGCTAAACAGGAACTCGTCCTGGTTCGCAGGGGGTCCAACAGCAGAGTCTATATCTGCCGGCCTCAAGGCGAAATCGTTGTCCGAAAGCTGGAAGCAAATTTGTTCGGCCGAGTTGTCACCAGCTAGCATCTTTGTGCGATTGTAGGCACAGGGTTCCGCACCAACATAGCCACTACCGTTGCCAAAATTGTCCTGGGTTTGGTAATAGCCGTTCGACCAAACACCCCACTTTTGGGAATCTGGATAGCCGTTGCCCAAGGAGAATTGGTACAGATAATAGGTGCCCGTCGCATCGTTGCTGGTGGAGACCGCGACGCACGCATAGTAGGGCGGGCCACTGAGTACGTTCTGGGCCAGCAACCAACGATGGGCAGCGACATCCCACTGCACGATAGCTTGTCCGTCGTTATTTGTGTAGCACGGACCGCCAACGCCAGACCAAAGCGAACTGATTGTCATGGCTGGGGTCAAGGCGGTGCCAGTCTTGTCGAATACGGCACCGGCCAGATTGACCGACTGCACAATCTGGTTGTCGCCAACCGCGATGTTGGCACTGGGGTAGCTAGTCACCGAAGTGAAGTTAGGGAAGCCGAGACCCACTCCTGCGACGTTGACGTTGATCGAGAAATTCGAGCCCGAACCTGCAGTACTCTGCTCCACTGGGTCCACCACCGTTCCCGCGGATCCCCTTTGCCTTTGGCGTATAAGGTGGTTCGCATGAAATATGTACCGAGGAGGAGCGGGTAATTTGGCGACTTCCCGCAGCGGCGCCGAGACGCCGAAACTGACCACACGGCGCACTACAGGCGCGGGGGAGGAATTGTCGTTTGCGAATAAACCAAGGCTGCACAGCAAAAACATGCTCATACCGAGCAGCAATAACCAACGGGGGCCTAAAACGGGTCTTCTCATAGTGGTTCCTCTTTTCTCACCGTAGCTCTGCTCCCAGCCGCAGGGCTTACACGGAGTAAGATCGCGGTTCACAAGTGGTGTTCGATGCACCACGGGCACTTGACGAAAACTTCGCACGCAGGTACTCGAGGTGGATCCAAGGGTTGAAGGTGGCCGAATTTAAACACAATTTATCGATGAATGCAATCCTATCACCAGACCTTTTGCGTCGGCTTCTTTGATTTGCACCCCGGATTCTCAAGGTGGCGCAGCAATTGTCAAAACCTACAGGGACCATCACCGGGTGGCAGAGAGCATTTTCGCGTCTCGGAAGATCTCCTCGAACATTGCGCCCGTCAGCTTGCCGGTAGCCGTGTTCTGGTTCGAGGGGTGATACGAAGCTAATAGCGTTACGCCATTCGGCATCGCATACCGCGCGGCATGCACGAACTGGTATCCGGCCTTGCTCTGCACGATCCCATTGCGCTTCAGGTAATTGAGGTAGGCATCAAACCCGATCCTGCCCAGTGCGACCACGACTCTCACGTCCTTCAGGATGGCCAGTTCACGGTCCAGGAATGAGGAACAATTGGCAAGCTCCGAAGGTAGTGGCTTATTGTCGGGCGGGGCGCAGCGAACAGCCGCGGTGATGTAGCAGTCAATCAGTTTTAGTCCGTCGTTGCGGCGCTCGGCGTTGGGCTGCGATGCAAAGCCCACCTTGTGCAAGATGGGATACATGAACTTGCCTGAGGCATCGCCGGTGAACGGACGTCCAGTGCGATTCGAGCCGTGCGCGCCGGGCGCGAGTCCCAGTACCAGCACGCGGGCATGAGGATCGCCAAAACCCGGCACCGGCCGTGCCCAGTAATCCCAGTCGCGATAAGCACGGCGCTTTTCGCGGCCAACCTGTTGACGATAGGCGACCAGTCGTGGACAGCGGGTGCAGTTCACAACTTCGTTGTTGAGGATGGCGAGTGCGGAAGGCAGCATGAATAAACCTTACACAAAGAATTCCAAGCGCATCACGCGAGGCATCGGGCGCGTCGGAAGAGTTCTGCGTGTGCTTTGTTGCGGGATCCCTCTCAGTTTGACCACCCTGCGGCGCTCTCTTACACTAAAGATTACGCCGTAGCTGGCGGCCAGTAACTCGGGATTGCCCCGGTGTGCCGCCCAGGCTCAGAGCTCGCAGCGCGGGCGCCAGAGCCAAGCCCGGTGCATACATTGCGAGTGCATTGGCAGGCCGTCAACGGCTACGACCACTTCTGAAGGCGATCTCTTGACCACTGAAACCAGCACGACGGACACCCTCTCCTCCGAGCAAACGAATCCTTGCAAGCGCGAGATCACGGTTCAGATTCCGGCTGATGTGGTCAGCGCGGAATCGGACGCCGTTTTGTCCCGCTACCAAAAGCTGGCGCGCGTTCCTGGCTTTCGCAAAGGTAAGGTCCCAGCCTCCATCGTCCGACAGCGTTTTGCGGACGACATCAAGAGCGAGATTGTCGAGGCCCTCGTACCGCGCTACTTCCGCGAGGAGACCCAGAAGCAAAACCTGCAACCGGTGTCGCAACCGCGGGTGACCGATCTTCACCTGCATCAGGGTGAGCCTCTAACCTTCAAGGCAAGCTTCGAGATATTGCCGGACTTCAAGGTCGCTGCCTACGACGACATCCACATCGAGAGGCTGCCCACAGAGGTCACGGAGGAAGAGGTTGAGCGCGCCCTCAGCAACCTGCGGCAGCAGCAGGCCACCTACAGCCCGGTGGAAGAGACACGTCCATTGGACGACGGTGACTTTGCCGTGGTCAGTTTCAAGGGTACGCCCAAGAATGGCGAGGCGGACGCGAAGCCGGTGGAAGTGGACGAAGTGATGGTCGAGATTGGTGGGGAGGACACGATCTCGGAATTCAGCGAGAATCTGCGCGGCGCCAAGCCCGGTGAGCAGCGTAGCTTCGAAGTGAAGTACCTTGACGACTTTGCTGACAAGCGGCTTGCAGGCAAGACGATGACTTATGAGGTGGACGTCAAGGCTATCAAAACCCGCAGCATTCCCGAACTGAACGGCGATTTCGCCAAGGAGCTGGGTGCCGAGTTCACCACTCTGGATGAGCTGCGCAACCGTTTTCGCGAGAACATAAAGGCGGAGAAGCTGCATGAAGCCGAGCATCGCGGCAAAGACCAGATTGTAGAAGAGCTGGTGAAGCGCAACAACTTCCCGGTTCCCGATGTGATGCTGGACCAGCAAGTTGATCTTCGTCTGGAGCGCGGCTTGCGCGCCCTGGCTGCACAAGGTATGAAAACGGAAGACATGAAGCGCATGGACTTCGGGCGCCTGCGCGCGGGTCAGCGCGAGGCCGCACTGCGCGAGGTGAAGGCGTCGTTGATCCTGGAGCAGATCGCTGATGAAGAAAAAATCGAGGTCGGCGACGAGGAGTTGGACCACGAGCTGCAGGCACTGGCCAACCAATCGAAGCAGACCGTTGAGCAGGTGCGCGCACGTTTGACGCAGGATGGGGGGCTGGATAGAATTCGGCATCGTATCCGCAACGAGAAGACCTTAGATTCTCTGTACCGCAGGTCCGCATAGGGCGGGCTGCATTCCACTTTCCCCCTTCGACCGTTCGGGAAGAAGTGTGGGCAGATTAAGGAGCCGCAAAAGATGCTTGTGCCCATGGTGATTGAGCAGACCAGCAGGGGCGAGCGGGCGTATGACATTTATTCCCGCCTGTTGCGGGACAATATTATTTTTCTCGGCACTCCTATTGACGACAACGTCGCCAACCTGATCATCGCCCAGATGCTGTTTCTCGAGGCCGAAGATCCGGAGAAGGACATTTCGCTTTACATCAATTCTCCAGGTGGTTCGATTACCGCCGGCATGGCGATCTACGACACCATGCAGTTCATTCGTCCCGACGTGACGACCATCTGCATCGGACAGGCAGCCAGTATGGCGGCAACGCTGCTGGCGGGGGGAGCACCGAAAAAGCGCTTCGCGCTACCCACGTCACGCATTCTGATCCATCAGCCGCTGATGTCGGGACTTTCGGGACAAGCGACGGACATCGATATTCACGCCCGCGAAATTTTGCGTATGCGCGAGATCACCAACCAATTGCTGTCGAAGCACAGCGGCCAGCCCTTGGAGAAGGTGGAGCGCGATGTGGAGCGCGATTTCATCATGAACGCTTATCAGGCGAAGGAGTACGGAATCGTCGACGACATAATTTTCAAGCACAAGTAGGAGGGACGAAACTCTTTTCCTTCCGTGCTTCGAAAGTTGTACCCGGTATGGCACTAACGTCAGAATGCGGCGCGTCGAAATTGTGGTTGAATGGCTTATGGTGCAACGGCACGGAGGGATTCGCGAGGGGGCCTGCCGCCTGGCCGATGATGGCAACCTTCTCACAGGAACGACACGGCTCCTGCCCGGATTCGAGCGTACGGGGAATGCAGCACGGGATTCTAAGTTCCGGTTGGCAACGTGCGAAGTGGAAGTGAAGGAGTTTTGCTGTGAGAACCAGGACCGGGCCTGACGAAGTATTGCGCTGTTCGTTCTGCCACAAGTCGCAAGACGCTGTCGCCAAGCTCATTTCGTCTCCCACCGACTATCCGCGCGCTTATATTTGCGACGAGTGTGTTGCGGTCTGCAACTCTATTCTGGAGGACGATCGCTCCGAAACAGCGCCGGTGGCCACGCCTAATCAGCTTCCCAAGCCGGCTGAGGTGAAGACGTTCCTGGACGAGTACGTCATCGGCCAGCAGCAAACCAAGAAGAAGCTGGCGGTCGCGGTTTACAACCACTACAAGCGTGTGTACATGAACCGCCAGCGCGGCGGCGAGGTGGAGCTCTCCAAGTCAAACATCATGCTGATCGGGCCCACTGGCACCGGCAAGACACTGCTGGCACAGACCCTCGCCAAGATGCTCGACGTGCCATTCGCCATCGTGGACGCTACCACTCTTACCGAAGCTGGCTACGTCGGGGAAGATGTGGAGAATATTATTCTCAAACTGCTGCAAGCGGCCGAAGGCGACGTAGCGCGTGCTCAGACCGGGATCATCTATATCGATGAAGTCGACAAGATCGGGCGCAAGGACGAGAACCCTTCCATCACGCGTGACGTTTCGGGCGAAGGCGTACAGCAGGCGCTGCTGAAGATCCTGGAAGGCACGGTTGCCAATGTTCCTCCCCAAGGCGGACGCAAGCACCCTCACCAGGAATTCACGCCCGTAGACACGACCAACATCCTTTTCATCTGTGGCGGCGCCTTCGTCGGGCTGGAACGCATCATCGGGCGGCGGCTCGGCAAGCGTTCCATGGGATTCCGCACCGACGAAGCCAAAGAGGCCGCATTCACCGAAAGCAACAAACGCGATACGGAACTACTGTCGCAGGTGGAACCGCAAGACCTCATCAAGTTTGGGCTTATCCCTGAGTTCGTTGGTCGTATGCCTGTGGTGGGCGTGCTCAGCGATCTTGATGAAGACGCGCTGATCGAGATCCTTACCAAACCAAAGAACGCCATCGTGAAGCAATATCAGCGGCTATTCGAGTTCGAAAACGTAAAGTTACGTTTCACCGAAGAAGCCCTTCGCATCATCTCCAAGGAAGCAATGTCACGCAAGGTTGGGGCGCGCGGGCTGCGCATGATCCTGGAGGAGCTGATGCTCGATCTCATGTATAACCTGCCCAGCCAGCGGCGCGTAAAGGAATTCGAAGTCACGGCCGACATGGTGCAGAAGCGTAACGTGTGCATGCCGATCATGGAGAAGGCGGGATAAGCAGCTTCTTAGATGGTTTTTCTCTCAAGCAGCAAGCCAGCGGGTCCAATCCGGCGACACAGCATCCATCTAAACGAAATGCACGCGTCTTTTCCCACCTCCTGCCGGCGGTCTTGTTAGCTTCTGCGTCCTTCCACAGCATGTTATCCTTGAAGTAATTTGAGATGGGATGGATAAGCTGCCGGCCGGCTACCGCGCAGCACCTCGATTCTTAGCCACGGAGCGGGTTGAGCCACTCCGAATGACAAGGTGGTTTTAGTGACCCAGCGCGAGAAGTTCGAAACCAAGAAGCTTCCCATGATGCCGATCCGGGATGTCGTCATCTTTCCGTTCATGATGACACCGTTTGTGGTCGGGCGGGAGTCCAGCGTGCGCGCACTGGAAGAGGCTCTGGCTGGCGACAAGAGGATTTTTCTTGCCACCCAGCATGACGCCAGCATTGACGAGCCCAAGCCTAACGAGATTTTCCAGGTCGGCGCGATCGTCAATATCGTGCAGAGCCTGAAGCTTCCCGACGGCAACATCAAGGTCTTGGTGGAGGGCCTGGAACGGGGCAAGATTCTCCAGGTGGTGGACACCGACGGCTATTTCGAGGCTACGGTGCGGACCGCCAAGTACTCGACCGAGCCGACACCGCAGGTGGAAGCTTCCATGCAGCGCGTGACTGGCCTGTTTGAGCAGTACGTGAAGCTGTGCCAGTCGCTGAACTACGAGACCATGATCGCCGCCGTCCGCAACGACGACCCGGCGAAGCTCACCGACACCATCGCCGCCAACCTCCAACTCTCCATCGAAGAGAAGCAGGAACTGTTGGAGATATTCGATCCCGCGGAGCGCCTGAACCGCATTGGGGACGTGCTTGACGTCGAGATCGAGAAGCTCAACATGGACCGCACCATCCAGTCGCGCGTCAAGCGCCAGATGGAACGCGCCCAGAAAGAGTATTACCTGAACGAGAAGATCAAGGCCATCCAGAAGGAACTCGGTCGTGGCGAAAAGAGTGAGTTCGACGAGCTGAAGAAGAAGATTGACGCGGCGGGAATGCTGCGCGAGACCCACGAGAAGGCGCTGCAGGAACTGAAGAAGCTGGAAGCGATGCCGCCAATGTCGGCCGAATCCACCGTCTCGCGCAACTACCTTGACTGGCTGCTGGCTGTGCCGTGGAAGAAGCGCTCGAAGGAAATCCGCAACATCGAAGTTGCCGAGAAAACTCTGAACGAAGATCATTACGGGTTGGAGAAGATCAAGGAGCGGATCCTTGAGTTCCTGGCCGTACGGCAACTGGTAAAGAACCCGAAGGGTTCTATCCTGTGCTTCGTCGGGCCTCCGGGCGTAGGCAAGACTTCGCTCGGTATGAGCATCGCCAAGGCCACAGGCCGCAAGTTCGTCCGCATGTCGCTGGGCGGCGTGCGTGACGAAGCGGAAATCCGCGGACATCGCCGCACCTACATCGGCGCTCTGCCGGGCCAGATCATCCAGATGATGAAGAAGGCCGGCACCAAGAACCCGGTTTTCATGCTGGACGAAGTGGACAAGATGTCCATGGACTTTCGCGGCGATCCGTCGGCGGCGCTGCTCGAAGTGCTCGATCCCGAGCAGAACTTCATGTTCGTCGATCACTACCTCGATGTGGAGTACGATCTCTCGCAGGTGTTCTTCATTGCCACGGCGAACGTGTTACACACCGTTCCTCCAGCGCTGCAAGACCGCATGGAAGTGTTGCGGCTGCACGGTTACACCGAGCCGGAGAAGGTCGAAATCGCCAAGCAGTATCTGGTACGGAAGCAGCGCCTGCAGACTGGACTGACTGAACCGAACATCGTCTTCACCGACGATGCGCTTACCGCCATTATTCGCAATTACACCCGCGAAGCCGGCGTGCGCAACCTGGAGCGCGAGATTGGCAATATCTGCCGAAAGGTCGCGCGCAGGGTAGTGAAGGAAGGCGAGAAGTTCTCGCTGACGCTTACTGCTGGGAATATAGGCGAATACCTTGGCGTGATGAAGTTTCGTGATAGCGAAATCCACGAGCGCAGCGAGGTTGGCATTGTCACCGGACTGGCGTGGACGGAGGTCGGCGGCTCGATTCTGACCACCGAAGTCGCCACCGTGGACGGCAAGGGCAAACTCATGCTAACCGGAAAGCTGGGCGACGTGATGCAGGAATCGGCGCAAGCGGCCATGTCGTATGTGCGCTCACGTGCCCATCGGCTCGGTCTCCCACGCGACTTCTATCGCAACCTCGATATCCACGTACACGTTCCCGAGGGAGCGATTCCCAAAGACGGCCCTTCTGCGGGTATCACCATGGCGACGGCAATTGCCAGCGCGTTGAGCCGGATTCCGGTGCGGCGCGATGTTGCCATGACCGGAGAGATCACGCTGCGTGGCAAGGTGCTGGCCATCGGCGGCCTGAAGGAGAAGCTACTTGCGGCCCATCGCGCGGGCATCCTGGAAGTCCTGCTCCCGGCTGATAACGAGAAAGACTTGGCCGACGTGCCCGAGAACCTGCGCAGCATGATGAAGCTGCGCTTCGTGAATACCATGGATGAAGTGCTGGCGTTCGCGCTGGAGCGCCCGCTGCCCGAGGTGCCTGACGAGGCCTCTCCCGGAATCGCAGCGCTGCCGCCAACTCCCGAACAGGCGCCGGCAGCGCACCAGTAAGCGCCGCCGCCAACGATTTGCGAACGGAACGGTCACTGATTGCATGAAGGTACTTACTCGCTTTGTGACCGCCGCGGTTGACCCGAAGCAGTTCCCGCCGCCGGGTGCGCCCGAGATCGCCTTCCTTGGCCGGTCAAACGTAGGCAAGTCGAGCCTGATCAACTCGCTGGTTGGCGCCAAGATCGCCAAAACCAGCAACACGCCCGGTCGCACCCAGACCATCAACTTCTTTCAGGTGCGCCGTCCCGGGAAGCCCGCCCCCGACTTCATCTTCACCGATCTTCCTGGCTATGGCTACGCCCGCGTACCCAAGGAGATCACCGCGAAGTGGGCGCAGTTCATCAACCCTTACCTGGAGAAGCGTGAGTCGCTTGTGTTGTGTCTGGCGCTGGTGGATGTGACGATTCCGCCGCAGCAGATCGATTTTGAGTTGTTGGATTGGCTGCGGCATGCGAGGAGGAACTTTATAGTGGTCGCTACCAAGGCCGACCGCATCTCGCACAACCAGCTACGCAGCTCGTTACAAAAGCTCAGTGATCAGTTGCAGGTTTCGATGGAGCAGGTCATTGCGTTTTCGGCAAAGGCCCGCTTAGGATGCGACGAATTGTGGAGGGCCATCCGTAAGGCGGCCGAAGTGGAAGAACCTGGCTTACCGAGCATGGAGCGGACCGGCTCTTAACCCAGATCACTGCGGCCAAATCTCCAGTGCTGTCTTGCTCAGAATCTGTTCTTTCGCGCTTTCGTTTAGCGCCAGCCCGCGAAACTCTACCAAATTTTTCTCGATCTCCGGCACGCCCGGTCCAGGCCAATCCGTGCCGAAAAGCGTTTTGTGCGCGATCTCTTCCAAGCGCGGAAAATACCTCAACAGGCTTTTCGGCGGAATGCCGCTGATGTCGAGATAAACGTTGGAGTGCCGGCGCACCAGGAAGAATGCGGTATCCATCCACAACGGGCGCCCGCCATGTGCCAGCAAAATCCTCAGTTTGGGAAAGTCAACGGCAACATCGTCCACATACATCGGGTCGCCATACTTGTTGCGTGCGCCGGGGAAAATCGACGTGCCGGTGTGCACCATGATCGGGATACCGTTTGCCTCGGCGGCGCGATAGATGATCTCCAGCTCTTTCACCCCGTTCACATAGTCGTTGGGAAAAAGCAGTTGGTGCGGCGGATGGATTTTGATGAGCTTGATGCCCAGCCGCACGATCTGTTCCATGTCAGCAAGAACGTTGGTGGTGTGTCGCGGGTGCACACTGCCACATGGAATAAGCCGCTTCGGGTTTTCCTTCACATATTTCGCGACGAACTCATTGACGGCGGGCGTGAAGCCGATCACCTCCGGCGCGACGTAGTTGATGAGTACGGCGCGGTCGACACCGATGCGGTCGAGGTACCCGAGAAAGGCCTTCGGCGAGCGGCAGAATTCGGCCACCTGATCGAAGTCCTTGCGCGACTTCTTCATCAGCGCCAGAGCTTCCCGCTTGAACAGCTCCATGGGCTGGATGTGTACGTGGCAGTCGGTGATCATGCAGGGCCGATGGGCGGTGGTCAGATGACAGTTATCGCATGAACGCTCGCCGTTTGTCATCTCCGAGGCCGGATAGCCGCTGGCCGCCGGAGGCGGCAGGTGGAAACAATAACCGAAACAGCAGCAGTGGAGCCCACCAAGTTGCTGCCTCCTTGTTTCAGTCCTCGCGACACAGAGCGGACGTCCCCTGTAACGCCCGGCGATCTGTGAATATCGCTCCCACTCTGTCGCCTCCGCCGGTCAGCGCCCTACCAATGCCTTCCTCGGTTGGAAAAACGAAGTGCCCTCCTCTTGCTCGCATGACGATCTCGTCGCCGGAGAGCGGGGACGCACCTCGATATGAACCCTTGCTCATCTTCGAAGCCAACCTCCGCTCCCCGCACGTCGTTGGGGTTTGCAAGTGCAGACCTAGAAGCTATGGTGGACCACGTTGGTTTTCTTGGTGACCTGCACCAAGGTGTATAAATTGGTCAGGATGAGCTTGCCGTACACTTCATCCTGGCCCCAATCTTCGTCCAAGACCCCTTCGCCGAGCACAACCTCGAAGCTGCGGCTTTCACTGTCGGTCGGGCTCGCATCGGGGAAGAAGAAGACTGTCGTGTAGGTAAACAGGAAGTCATCGGCTCCGGTCAGCCCGGAGTCTTCACCCCAAAGCTGGCACTTGAGCTTGAACAACCTGACATCTCTGCAGGTTTTCATCTGGCATAGTTCGAGTGCGGTGAAGTTCACTGTGCATCGCACTATCGCGTTCACGGTTTTCTTGGTTTTGTCGTGCGCTAAGCTCAGGCTTGCATTCGTAATCGTTGCCATAAGACTCTGCTCCTATCCGTTGATGCCGCGGTAGGCCATCAGCCGCAGAGGCTGATTACCGCGTACAGTTGAGAATTTGCCTCTGAGGGAGTTGACGAGCGCGAAAAGCACGCCCGTTGGAAGGAGTCGGCCGAAAATAACAGCGCTCCCGAGCGGAAATCACTTACTAGCAGAAAATCGTTGATTTCACGCCAGCGGCGCAGTTCGACAGACCCCTCAGGGTCTCATTTTCGTTGTGTCACAAGGAGGAGAAGCAGACTGCGAGAAGATTCTAGAGAGGGAGACGAAAGGAAGCTTTGGGCGCTGCCGCGATCACCGCTGGACAGTACCCGCCCGTGAGATACCTTACCAGTGGAGTCTTCGACAAGGCATCGCTGCCGGCTCTGCCCCGCGACTTGCACCGATTCGCAGTCGTTGGAGACATTGTCCGTAAGGGTAAGGATCTCAGGAGCTTCACTGAGGGCCATCAGCCCGCCGACCAGCAAAACCGCGATGGTAAGCATCCTGTGGGAGAGTCTCATAATCCCTGCTAGTACAAGAAACCACCTAACGAATCGGCCTTGCCCGGAACCGATTGCACGAGAATAGCCAGTCGGTAGAATCGTGTCAAGGCGTTGATGCTGTGCCTTAGACTCAATTCGCGCACGCCAACACCGCCCGCTTGGCAAACACCCGCACCATCTCGCGGCGATATTCCGGCGTGAGAGCGGAGGTTGTCAGCGGCTTGGCTGTGCTCGCCGCCAGTTCCCCGATCTGCTCGGCTGTCTCTTCAGACGGAACGACTCCGATTAGGTGAGCGTCCGCATCTTTCACGAGGAATGGGGCGGGATTGACGGCAGTTATGGCGACACGTGCATCTTCCACGCGGTCAGAGCGCATTTTGAGCGCCACGGCAACGCCGGCCAGCGGATAATCGATGCTGCCGCGAACCCGGAGCTTCTGGTAACTGCCCCGCCAACCGGCGGACGACTCGGGCAAGAGGACGCGGGTGACAATCTCGTTCGGCGCGAGATGCAGCCGAACGATGCCGTCGTTCACGTAGAACTCTGACAACGGGGTACGTCGCACACCATTTGGCCCGGCGATTTCGATTTCGGCCCCCAGGCACAGTAGGGCCGGCGGGGTGTCGCCGGAAAACGTCGCCCAGCAAAACTTTCCGCCGGGCGCGACATGACAGAGATCGCCGTCCTTCTTCAGGCAGAAGCCGCAACTCTGACGCCACAACAGCGACTGGTTGTACCACAAGCAGCGCGTGTCGAGGCAGAGATTGCCGCCGATGGTCCCCATGTTGCGTAGCACGGGCGAGGCAACCGTCTTCGCCGCCTGGTAGAGCACCGGGAATTCGTTACGGATGACCGGCGAGTGCTCGATGGCGCTGAGCGTGGTTAGCGCTCCGATCTCTACTCCGCCCTTGGCGCTGCGAATGCCGCGCAGTTCGCTGACCCCGCGAAGATCCAGTACGTACGGTGGCGTGAACAGCTTCTGCTTCATCGAAGGTAGCAGGTCGGTTCCTCCGGCGACGACTTTCACCTCGCCATCGTGCCGGGCCATCAGCGCGACGGCTTGGTCGAGGCTTTTCGGACGCAATAGTTGGAAGTTCGGCAGGCTCACTGCCCACCTCCGGTTGCGTGCGCGCTTGTTCGCGAGGGATCGAGCGGATGCCGCATCGGTCCCTTGCCGCGGAACCATAACGAGCCGCCGTGTTCCCGGAACTTCGTAGGCGCTGTAGGATCGACGGACTCGGTCATCGCAATTCGTTTCATGCCCTTTTTGGCCCGCATCGCGGCCAAAATGCGCTCAGGCGTGAACGGTGCCTCACGCAGGCGAACTCCCACAGCGTCGTAGATGGCGTTGGAAATCGCCGGAATGGTCGCTGCCAGCGAGCCCTCGCCCGCTTCCTTCGCGCCGAAGGGACCTTCAGGATCGACGCTTTCGACGATGATGCATTCGATGTCGGGTGACTCCGCCGACGATGGACTGCGGTATTCCAGCAGGCCGGGATTCATCAGCAGGCCATCCTTCCACACCATCTCTTCCTCGAGCGCCTGACCCAGCCCCATCCATACGGAACCGATGACCTGACCCTCTACAGCAACTGGATTCAGTGCGCGTCCGCAGTCGTGCGCTGCCCAGATATTGTGTACAGTTACCTCGCCGGTGTCTTCGTCTACGCTAACCTCAGCCACTTGTGCCGAATACGAATATGCGGGCGACGGACCCACCCCTCCGCCCTTGTGCTTACCGCCCCGTGCCTCGACCGGAGGCGCGTACGAGCCCGTGCCGGTCAACGCCCCGTGAAAGTCGATTGCAGAGACGACTGCCTCCTCGAAGCTCATGTGCTCCTTTGGACCTTCCTCTTTGCGTTTCTGCTGGACCGAACCGCGCAGGATCTGGCCATCCACATGCCCGCTCGCACCGTCCCTCTCATTGCGGTTGTCTGACACTGTGGGATGAGCCGCATCCGACGATGTGGCCCCGCGCTTCCAAACGCCGTCGCTTCGCATGATGACGTCTTCCGGAGCGCAATTCATGCGACGGGCGGCAGCGCTGACAATGTTCTTCTTCACGTCTTCCGCAGCGCGAAGAGCAGCATTGCCAGACATGAAGGTGACGCGGCTGGAATATGAACCGAGATCGATGGGGGTGAGATCGGTGTCGGCTGCGACGATCTTCACCCGCGAGAGATCGCAACCCAGCACTTCAGCAACGATTTGCGCTGCCATCGTGTCCGAACCCTGACCAATCTCCGATGCGCCCGTGTACACCACCACACCACCGTCGCGATCGATCTTGATGTTCACCGTTGAGTGAGGCATGTCAGACCGGATAATGCTGTTGGCTGCGCCGCTCACGTAATGGCTGCAGGCCACTCCCAACCCACGCCCCTTGGGAAGCTTGCCGCGGCGCTCGCTCCATCCGGAGCGCGAAATCACTTGATCGATGCACTCCGGCAAGCCGTAGCTCAACACGCGCAGGCCGTTGACGGTGATCGCCGGCGGCTTCAGGAGATTGATGCGGCGCACCTCAGCGGGATCGAGATTCAGCTTAGCCGCGATCTCGTCCATCTGCGACTCAAACGCGAAGCGCACGTTGACTGTCCCGTGGCCTCGCATGGCGCCGCAGGCCGGCTTGTTGGTGAGCACGCGGTACCCGTCGTAGCGAATGTGCGGGATGTCGTAGATAGCGCCTAACAGCGCGCCTGAGTAAAGGATCGTGACCACACCGTAGGAGCAGTACGCCCCGCCGTCCTGAATGACCTTGCAGGCGACCGAAGTCACACGGCCATCGTTCTTCACGCCAGTCTTCAGATCGATGAAGGTGCGCGGGCGTCCGCGGTGTGCCCAGAACACTTCTTCGCGCGTATAGGTGATCTTCACTGGGGCTTCCGCGGCACGCGCCGCAACCGCCGCGATGATCTCCAACGGGATGACCTCGCTCTTGCCTCCGAAGCCGCCGCCGACTAACGGCTTGATCACGCGGATCTGCGACATCGGCATCTCCAGCACCAGCGAAAGCTTATGCTGCAAGTAGTACGGAACCTGCGTGGACGACCACACGGTCAGCCGTCCCATCTTGCCGGTGTAAGGATCGAGCTCGAAGTTCGCCAGCGTGCTGTGCGGTTCCATGGCGGCATGGGTCACTTCGTTGGCGATGTAACGCGCCTCATGCACGTAGTCTGCTTCGGCAAAACCCTTCTCAGGATCGCCAAAAACGTGGTGATAATCCTTCTCCAAATTGTGCGGACGGTTCTGGTGAATGAGATTGGTCTCGGCCTTCAGCGATTCTTCGGGATCGAAGTAAGCCGGAAGAGACTCGTATTCCACATCGATTAGCTCAAGCGCACGCTCGGCAATTTCTTCGTTGACGGCCGCGACGCACGCCACGTTGTCACCGATGTAACGGACTTTCTCGACTGCCAACGCCGTCTCGTCGTGGCCAACAGGCAGAATGCCGTACTGGTTGGGCGCGTCGAGGCCTGTGACGATCGCAACCACGCCGTCGAGCTCCCGGGCGCGCGAGATGTCGATGTGCTTGATGCGCGCATGCGGGTACGGCGAATGAAGGATTTTGCCCACCAGCATGCCAGGAAGGCTGAGGTCGTCGGTGTACTTGCCGGCGCCGGTCGTCTTGCCGGCAGAGTCCACCATGGCGATCGGTTTGCCGATAACTGAAAATCCGTTGTCGCTCACTTCGTCTCCACCAACTCTTGCTTCATTCCTCTTTGCTCGGCCTCGATCGCGGCGCGAACCGCCTGGTACATCTGCGTATATCCGGTACAGCGGCACAGATTACTGCTGAGAGCTTCGCGAATCTCGTCCTCGCTAGGCTCGCGATTGTTGGCCAGCAGCCAGCGCACGGTCATCATGAATCCGGGTGTGCAAAAACCGCACTGCGAGCCGCCAAAATCGCCGTAAGCCTTCTGCAACGCGGCCAGTCCGCCATGCTCGGCAACGCCTTCGACAGTGGTGATTTGCTCACCCTCGCAACTGGCTGCCAGCAGCGTGCACGAAAGCATGGGGATGCCGTCCACCTGAACCGTGCATGCACCGCAGGAGGAATCATCACAGGCTCGCTTAGATCCAGTCAGGTTGAGGTCCTGGCGTAAGACATCGAGCAGGAGTTTGTTCGGCTCGACAGCCAGTTCGTAGGACCGTCCATTGACACGTAATTCAATGAGTTCTTTTTTCATGGTCAGTAAAGTGGCACCGATGGATCAATCTGCCTTGCCCAGCGGTCGATTCCGCCCTGTAACGATTGCGCCTTTACGAAACCCTGCTGCCGCAGCCACGCGGTAACGTTCATGGAGCGCACTCCGTGATGACAAACGACAACGATATGGTCCTCGGGATCCAGTTCCTGGTTGAAACGCGCAGGGATGTCACCCATGGCAATGTGCTTGCTGCCGGCAATCCTGGCGACTTCGTATTCCCATGGCTCGCGCACGTCCAGCACCGTGACCCCGTTTCCAGAATCCTGTAGTGACTTCAGAGCTTCAGCTGTAATTTCGTAATCCATACCGTTAATTCCCTACCCACTTTGGCCGTCGGCGCTCGATGAAGGCTGCGATGCCTTCCCGCGCGTCCGCGGTTTGCATGAGTTCGTCGTGATAAATCTGCTCAGCACGCGCCAGGCCCTTGTCGAAGTGGATGGAATCCCACGCGTAGAACGCCTTCTTCGCCAGCGCCAACGCCACGGGACTTAGTTGCGACACGCGCTGGACACACTCAGCAACCAGCGTTTCTGGATCGTCCGCGATCCCGTTCACCAGCCCAGCTTCGAGCGCTTCCCCGCCGCTCAGCGTGCGTCCTGTGAGCAACAGTTCTGCCGCCAGCTTCTGGCCCACAATGGCAGGTAAGGCGACGCTCGCCACTGGTGCATAGCACGCCAGCTTGATCTCGGGAAATCCCCACACCGAGTCAGGCGAGGCGTACACGATATCGCACATGAGCGCCAGCTCTGCGCCACCGCCCAGGCAATGCCGGCGCACGCTGGCTATGGTCAGCTTGCTGTTCTCAACGACTGAGCGAATCACGCTGTGGAATGCAGCGAGCATCTCACGCACCTTGTCGGGTGTGTGAGCTGCAACGTCGACGCCACTGGAGAACACCTGTTCCGATCCAGCGAAAACGATGACGCTGATCTCCGGCCGTGCGTTAATTTGCTCCAGTGCGGCCCGCAGTTCGTCCATCATCCGAACGTCGATGACGTTCAGCGGCGGATTCTTTAACGTAATGCGAACCGCCGGTGGCTCCATAACAACCGTAATACGGATGAAAGCTGTGGTATCGGTGGTCATGATCATTGCGATAGAGTTCCCTCGACTCCGTCCGAGCGCCAGAGCGCCCTCACTGCGCTCAAGATCACACTCACTTGCTGGCTACTTCCCTGTAAACGTTGCTGGACGCTTCTCGACGTAAGCTGCCAGACCTTCTTTTGCATCCTCGCTCTCGAAGAGCAACTGCTGGTTCTCGCGTTCCAGCGCTAGTCCTGCCTCCATCGGAATTTCCCAACCCGTCTGTACCGCACGCTTGATTCTGCCGACCGCTTTGGCCGCTTTGTTCGGCGGGCAGAACTGGCGCGCGTAGCCCATCACCTGCTCCATGAAGTTTTCGCTCGCAAGAATCTCGTTGACCAGCCCGAGATTTTTCGCATCGTCGAACGAAAACGTCTTGCCAGTCACCATCAGCTCGATCGCCTTCGATTTACCCACAATCCGGGACAGGCGCTGAGTTCCGCCAGTGCCGGGCAGCACCCCAAGGTTCACCTCAGGCAATCCGATTTTGCCACCATCCCTGCAGGCGATGCGCAAATCAGCTGCCATTGCGATCTCCAACCCACCTCCGACGCAATGTCCATTGAGGGCAGCAATCACCAGCTTGGGAGTGTTCTCGAGGCGAAGCAGCGTCTCGTTCGCATGCAGGCAGAAGTAGTACTTAAACGTCGGATCGACCCGGGTCAGCATCTGAATGTCGGCGCCCGCGCAAAAGAACCTTTCGCCCGCGCCCGTCAGAACGATTACGTGAACCGCGTTGTCCATGCGCACCGCCAGGATGGCGTCATCAAGTTGGCGGTTCATCTCGTAGCTGTAGGTGTTGGCCGGCGGGTCGTTCAGTTCGATCACCGCGACGCCAGATTCGGTTCGATAATTGACCAAGCGCTTCACCTCGGTCGAGGTAGCCTGGGTCCTGCTACTCATGGTTTGCGATCCTCCCGGTCTTTCGCATGCCTTCCCTATCGAGCTTTTTGCTTTGCCAGCGACAAGCTCCCATTGCGAGGTAAGGATTTGTCGATCGAGCGGCCTACGACGTGCTGCCCTCGTGGACTACGATGGTCGCCTGGGTGTGACGCTGCCGATGTCATGGCGCAGCCTCGTACGCCCTGCAAAAAAATATCGCTGATCTCCGCCGCCAGAGTTTCCGCGTCAGGATCAACCCGCGGGTTATACCAGGTGTACAGCCAGTTCATCATTCCAAAAAGTCCCATCACCGCGGTACGCGTGCCGACCGCTCTACTTGAGCGGGCGTGAGCTCGATTAAACCCTTCTGCCTTCACCACATCGTCAACCAGTCCAACGCAGATGCGATAGTACTCACGCTTGATAGCGGCCAGTTCGGCGCCATAGCCATTCTTCAGTACGTCGTCTTCATGGGAGAGCACCTTCATCGCCTTTGTCCTGGCGACGGCATACTCAACGTGGTTCTGCACGAAGATGCGAATACGCGCTTCGGGGTCGCTGCTGGTGTCCAGCCGCTCGCGCAGGCGCTCGATGATGGTAGTGAAGGTGTGGTGCTGGATGAAGTACAGCAGCCTTTCCTTGGACTCGAAGTAGTAATAAAGGCCGGCAAGCGAAATGCCGCTCCGGCGCGAGAGGTCACGCATCGAAGCACCCTCGTAGCCCTTCTCAGCGAAGATCTCCGTGGCATAGTCGAGGATCTCCGCCAAACGGCGATCAAAGCGGCTGTCGGGAGCCGGGGCGCGGGTTGTCGAGGCAGCGGGCATGTCTAAGGGATGTGAAGGGTAAACTGGGAACTGGGCGATTTTCGAACGCTCGTTCTAATTCCATCTTAACCGCACCGTGCGAGTAAGGCAACCGCCTCCTCGCGACCAAAGAATGCCCGCAGGCCATCGCAGTCAGTGGCCAGGAAACCTGCATTGACAAGTGTCTGCCCAAACAGGCAAACTGCTCCATCCTGAAGATTCGGTCCCACACCGTCCAGGCCGGAACGAATCAGGGCATAACGAGCCATTGATGACGGCGCCACAACGCGTTTCGTACCGGATGGAATCCACGCTGGACAGCGTGAACAAGGCTGAAGAGATGGCCGATCAGGCTGCGTCGCAGGCGGGCTTTGACGAGGACACGCGGGGCGGAATCTCCATGGCGGTGCGGGAGGGTATGATCAACGCTGTGCTGCACGGCAATGCATACGACCCGGCCAAACGCGTGAATTTGACCTTTGAGCAGACGGGGCCGGAGCTGATCGTCACCATCGCCGACGAGGGAAAGGGATTCGTTCCGGAAGAAGTCCCGAACCCGCTCGACCCAGAGAACCTTTTGAAAGAGTCCGGCCGTGGGATATTCTTGATGCGGACCTTCATGGATGAAGTCCGTTTTCGTAAACTTAATTCTGGCACTGAAATCACTTTGATCAAGCGGCTCCAGACCAATGAACTGGACCGCCAGGAGGCTTCCACGTGAGCATGAAAGCGAGCACCCGGCAGGTAGATGGCGTCACCATCGTCGACTTGAGTGGACGTATCACTCTGGGCGAAGGCAGCGTGGTTTTGCGCGACACCGTCAAGGACCTGCTGGGGAAGGGACAGAAGAAAATCCTGTTGAACCTGGGCGACGTCAGCTACATTGACAGCTCGGGCATCGGCGAACTGGTCAGCGCCTTTACCTCCGTGCGCAATCAGGGTGGCGAATTGAAGCTGCTCCACCTGACCAAGAAGGTGCACGATCTGCTGCAGATCACCAAGCTCTACACCGTCTTCGATGTGAAGGACGACGAGGCCGGGGCCATCGGCGCCTTCAACAAGTAACCGGCGACACGATCCGCCGCATTGCAAAATCTGGAACGCCCTTTCGCATGGTGTGGGAGGGCGTTGGTTTTTGGTAAGTTGGACTTACGGTTGCCGAAGGAGAGGACTTCCCAAGGTCTGCAAGTGGCAGAATCGCCTCGGAGTTGCAGTCGTGAAAAGATCAGCGAAGATTCACCGCGGCAGCCACAACTTCTCAAGACATCCCGATGGAAGAACCACGGTGGTTCCGGTCCATGCTGGCGAGACTATCGGGGCAGGCCTCCTCCGCGCCATTTTGCGCGATGTCGAAATGTCGATTGAAGACTTCCAGGAAATCTAAGATCGGTGCCCGACGATTGGTTGTCAAGTCAATGCGCCAGCAATGCGACCCCACCGGCAACAAGCAGTGCGGCGAGCCAGCGGCGATGGTCGACCCGCTCCCTCAGAAATAGCCTGGCAGCCAAGGCATTCGCGATAAAGGTCAGCGATGCAGACGCTGGGCCTACCAGGCTCACCTCGTCCCATGACAGCGTGACCAGAAGGCTGAAAAACGCCAGCGCCATAAAGAACAATCCGGACATAAACCATGGGCTGGTGAGTACCCGGCGCGCGACTGCCGCAACGCCATGCGATTTCCGGATGACGCCCACGTCGCCGATCTCCTTCATGGCGCGGGCTTGCAGCACGTCACCGGTGGTTGCAGTGACGACGATCGCGGCAATCCCTCCCCATGTGGCCGCGCCATTCATGAGTCGCTCCCGGCGCCGCTGCCGATCGGGACTTCAGCGTCGGGCCTGGCGCACTTCGGATTTACCGCTGGCGTTACTGCAGGTCCGCTGGCGACAAAACCGACGCCCGCGGTAATCAGCGCAATGCCCAGCCAGCGCGAGACGGTCACGTGCTCGTGCAGGAAGAGCTTGGCCAGCAAGGCCATCAGCACATAGCTGAGTGCGGTCGCGGGGAGAACATAGGTGAGATCGGCCCAGGACAGAGCCGAGAGGTAACTGCAGAAGAACAGCAACAGCAAGCCAATGCCGCCCAGTACCCAGGGATTCAGCAGGAAGCCGAACAACTGGCCCCAATTCGTTGCAGTCACGGCCCCGAAGTCCCGCATCCCGCGGGCGAGACAGACATCACCACAGGAAGCGAAAATCGCGACTGCGGCGAGGATGAGATACTTCCGAAACGTCACGCCAAAACTCCTAGGCGTTGACCGTTTCTGCCGTTTCCGAGTTGGTGAGGCCAGTGGCCGTCGCTGGGGCAATGGATACGAGACCCGGCTTCGGTTCCTCGCGCACTTCTAAGAGGTTTGGCTCCGGCTGAATGCGGGCTTCTTTCACTGTCCGGTTACGCGCCGCACGCAGCTTCAGGAACGATTTGGCCTCTTTGTACAGGCGCTTGCGATCGGTGGAATTGAATGCGGCCCTCTTTACAATGCGGAAGATCGCCTTCGGCCGGAAATAATATTCGTCGTAGAAGCGGTGCACCATCTCCAGGATGTAATCGCGGGAGATTCCGGGATACTCGATCATCGCCACCTGGTGGCCCATCTCATCCACCATCTGCGAGCCTTCCAGCTTCAGAAAGCCGTTGGCTTTCGCGTAGTCGTACAGTTCCGTTCCCGGATAAGCGTGCGCCAGCGACACCTGGATGGTTTCGACATCCAGCTCTTTGGCGAAATCGATGGTGCGGCGTATCGTCTCCTTGGTTTCGCCGGGCAGCCCGAGGATGAAGTCGCCGTGAACAAGTAGTCCAAGCTTCTTACAGTCCCTGGTAAACTGCCGCGCGCGTTCCACGGTTGCGCCCTTTTTTACGTTCTTCAGGATTTGCTGGTCACCTGATTCGTAGCCCACGATCAGCAATCGGCAGCCAGATTCCTTCATTGCCTTCAGCGTTTCGTAATCGGTGGTGACGCGCGACGTGCACGACCAGGTTATGTTCAGCGGCTTCAGCTTGGCACAAAGCTCGATGGTGCGGGCCTTCTGGATGTTGAAGGTATCATCATCGAAGAAGAACTCCTTCACCCAAGGCCAGTATTCCTTGGCCTTTGCCATTTCAGCAGCGACTCTGTCCGACGACCGCTTGCGCCAGGGATGTCCGCTGAGGGTCTGCGGCCACAGGCAGAAAGTACATTGCGCCGGACAGCCGCGTGTCGTGTACAGCGAGACGAACGGATAGAGCAGGAACGGCACGTTATAGCAGCGCGGATCAATGTCGCGTTTATAGACGTCCACCACGTCCGGCAACGCGTCGAGGTCCTCGACCGCCGGACGGTCCGCATTGTGAACGATCTCCCCGTTGGGACCGCGATAGGAGATTCCCATAATCTCGTTCAGCGGCTTGCCGTTGGCGAACTCGACCGTGGCATAGTCAAACTCGCGCCGCACCACAAAATCGATGGCCTGGCCTTCCTTGAGCGATCGCTCCGGCAAGGTGGTGACGTGCGGTCCCACGAAGGCGATCTTCAGTTTCGGATTGGCGGCTTTCATGGCGGCTGCGAGCCCGATATCGCCCTGGAAGCCGGGCGTGCTGGTGAACAGCACCAAAAAGTCGAAATCTTGGCCAATCTTGATGGTCTCTTCCGCGCTTACATGATGCGGCGGAGCGTCGAGCATGCGCGAGCCTTCCAGCATGCCGGCGGGATAGGCAAGCCAGACCGGATACCAGTAGGACTCGATCTCGCGGGTAGCCGGCCACCGCGAACTGGCGCCGCCGTCGTAGTTCTCGAAAGAAGGTGGATTCAGGAAAAGCGTCTTCAAAGGCATAATCGTGAACTCTATCGTACCATTAGCGCGGTACTCGGCGAAACGCTTGAAACGCCTAAACTTAGATGCATTCTGTGGTTCGCAGCGAACGGTCGATTAGCGAGGTGGAATGGCCCAGTTTTCAAGTTCACCGGTAAGCCGCAGCAGTTGCAACTTAGCCCGGCAGAGTTCGAATTCCGTGTCTAGATAAGCAGCATGTTTATCGTCGACGTCCAGGCGGGCATTCGCTTCATCGCGAGGGTTGGCGCCTCCCGCTTGCAGCCGGGCCGTCACCGCCTCCAACTCGCCTTGAGCGACCTCCCACTCCAACTTGGCCACATCGCGCGCGGCGGCCAGTTGACGCAGGGAACGCTGCAGCTTCAACGTATCCTCGGTAACCCGATCTCTGGTCAGATCAGCCTCTTTGCGCGCCACCATGGCATCCGCGTCGGCCTCTTCCGCCTTGGCTTTCTGTACGCGGTTGAAGAAGGGAAAACGAATGTTCAGGCCGCCGCTGAAGTTGTTGGCCAGGTAATTTTTAAAGTACACGTCCCAATTGTTGTACCTCGCCAGATATGCGTACTGCGTGGCCACATCAGCGGTGGGCCACGTGGCCTTGTGTTCACCTTTCGCACGCGCCGCCGCGGCCGCCGCTTTTTGGTCAGCCAGTTTTACAACTGGACTGTTCTCCACCGCGCGGGTCGAAAGATCGTCGTCCTGGGAAATCTGCGGCAGTTGCGGCATGGATCCTGGCTCGACAGCGATTGACTCGGCCGGCAGCCCAATCAGCTTGGACAGGTGTTCGCGCAAAACGTCCACTTGGCCTTGCGCCTCGGCAGTCCGCAACCGAATGCGGGCCGCCATCAGTTGGCTCTTGCTGACCTCCAGCTTGCTGTCCACGCCTTGCAGCAACCGCTGCTCGCTGACGAACTGCCCCTTGTCAGCCGCAACCTGGGCTTCCTTCAGGGCCTTGATCTTGCCAATGAGCTGTTCGAGCTGAGCATAGGTCAGAGCGGTGTCCAGAATGACGGCGTTGCGTTTGTCTTGCACATCTTGCGAGGCCGCGTTCCAGTCGATTTTGGCAGCCTTCATGAATTGCTTCAGCGCAGGGTTGAACAATGCCTGCGTCGAGGTGAAATTGGCCAGCGATGGCGCAGTACCTTCCAAGGTCAGAGGAAATCCATAGGCGTAGCCCAGCCCCGAGCCCACGGTCAGTTGCGGAATGTAATTGGCGCGTAGTTCCTGATAGGCCTTTTGCGACCGCCATTGGTTAAGGGTGGCGATGCCCATGACGCCGCTGTGCTGTAAGGCAAGATCTATCGCCTTGCTGAAAGGCAGCACCTCTTGGGTCGAGGTATCGTCGGCCAGGCACGCGGGTTGTGCCACCAAAAACGCGCACGCGAGAGCGCCAACCTGCGCCCAGCAACCAACTCGATTGATCTTGAAACAGCGCGGTCTTAGAGGCATCCCGTGCTCTACCTACTGAAATGATGATACGCAGATGGCCGGCTACTGCAGATGATTGAGGGCCTTTCTGGCGCGGTCAAAGCCGGACGCGAGCGCGAGCGACGCCTGGTATTCCGAGACTGCGGCTGGCCCCTGGCCCAATTTCTCGTAAATTTGGCCGAGCAGGTAATGAGCTCGAAAGGCCGGGGCGCCTTCGACCAGTCCGCCGGACGCTAAATACTTTTGCAAGTAAACAATGGCGTCAGGAAAGTCGCGATTACCGAGGAACAGCTCGTTCGCCGCGTCAAAATACGTGTCCGAAGGTATACCGGGTTGTGCCAGCGCGGTCTGTGTTGCCTTCTGCATGTCGTCAGGGCGTCCGCGGACACGGTAGAACTCCGCCAACTCCATCCAGTACTCCGCAGGTTCCTTCGCCTCACTGACAGCCTGCCGGAGCTGGTTCTCGGCCTCTGGAAATTGTTTTTCTTTTTCGGCAATCCGCGCCAGAATCAGATGGGACTTGGCAGAATTGCGCTTTGCCACCTGCGCCGCCTGATCGCGGGCCTTATCCAGTCCGCCGCCCATGATCGCAGGGGCTTCGGTGTAGTACTGCGCCAAATCGAGCCGGGCCTCGACGCTCGACGGGTCCAGTTGTACCGCGCGCTCAAATTCATTCTTCGCTTTGCGGGCGATGGTAGCCGCGGTTAGCGGATTCGAGTTCGCGGCCTTCTCGCCGTATTCGCGCGCCAGCCAAAGATGATAGTGAGCATCGTCAGGGCGAAGCGTGACCGAGCGCTCTCCGAATTTCACCGCGTCATCCCAGTGTTCGGTTGCGTAATAGGCGCGCGACAACAAGTGCATCGACTCCGCGTCGTCGCGCGTGACCAGCACGCTGATGGCTTCATTCATGCGGCCAAGCGAAAGCAACTCCACGACTGCAGGATCAGCAGAGGCAATGGCCGCCAGTAGCAGCAGCAGACAGATGACGGAAAATTTTGTATTCAAAGACTTCATGGATTAACCGGCTTCACCGCCATCCCGTTGTCCAAGGAACGCATGTTCGTGGCCCCTAAGGCGAGGACCGCGCCATCCGCAAGGTCACCCGTAACCGCGATTTGCGTAAGGTTCGCCACTGACGTTTGCACGTTACGCCGTCGCAGCTCCCCGTTCACCACCTGATAAACGTATTGTCCCTTGGAATCCTGGTGAACGGATTCACGCGGAACGGTCAGGGCATTTTCCACCCGCGCCGTGATCACCGCCACGCCGACATTGGTGTTGGGCAGCAGCTTGAGATCACTGTTGTCCACCACGCAGGTCACTTCCCCCACCATTCGGGTCCCACGCTGCACCACGGTGGTTGGCAGGGTCTCCAATCTGCCCTTCCACACTCGTCCGGCGAGAGCATCCCATGTGACCTCGACTTCCTGACCGTTTTGTAACTTCCCAAGTTCCGGCTCGTCGATAAAGGCACGCACTCGCACCTTGTGAAGGTCCGCAACCTGCACCAGAAGGTCACCCGCGTTCACGAAAGCTCCCTGCTGCACGGGGAGCGAGTACACCATGCCTTCCCGAGGCGACGACACGTTCGAATTCTTCAGCAGTTGTTGCGCCGCCGCCAGAGAGGCGCGGGCCTCGGCCTGCCGTGCCTCCACATGGCCAACTTCTTGCGGCGAGTAGCGCCCGCTCAGCTTTTGCTGGAGGTAGTGAACATTGGCGTCAGCTACCCGTAACTGGTTCTGCGCCCCATCGATTTCCGCTTGCGACGCGGCGCCGGTTTGGAGCAGCCGCTGCATGGCATCCAGGTTCCGCTGCGCAGCGTCGCGGTCAGCCTGGGCTTTGACTAGGGCGTTGCGCGTCGTCAGCACCTCTTCTTTGGTGCCTCCACCCTCCACGGCAACAATGTCCGCCTGCACCCCCTTCAACTGTGTATCGGCTCGAGCAGCCTGCAACCGGGCATCGGCATCTTCCAATTGCAGGAGTAACTGTCCGGGCTTTACCCACTGACCTTGCTGTACAAAGACTTTCTTCACCGTGGTGGCCATGGGGGCGTGAGCTTCAAAGTTGTTCAGGGCCTCGATTTTTCCGTTGGTAGAGATGCTAGCGGTGATAGTCTCCCGCTCCGCATGACCCACCCGAATGGGCACTTGCGAGCGGCGTAGAGACACAAATGCCGCCAGCACCACCACCGCCAAGACCAACGCAATAAGGATGATTCCGGTTCGCTTGCCGTTCACGGGGTTACGCCCGTTCTCAGTTCCAACAGCCATTTTTTGCCAAGTCTTTAAGTATAACGTACTGCACAACATCCGCTGCGACGGTCCCCGCTCGCCACAAACGCCGCGGTCAGCGTCACATTCAGCCACTAAGTATCTGATGTCCTGGTCTCGCGAAAGACGCGCCCATCGCCACTGACTCTCGCTTGACCAGACTCCTCACATCTCTTAGCATCGGCAAGCACAGGCCAAGTCTCGAGAAAATCCATGCGACTCGGGCAATGGAAGCGGATCATCGTCAATGTCGCCTCTGACGTAACCCGAAGCCACATATTCTCGTTCGCAGCGGCCCTGTCGTATTACTTCGTATTGGCCTTCTTTCCAGCGTTGATCGCTTTGGCCACGATCGTCGGTTACTTGCCTATTCCTGATCTCTTTAACACCATCGTGGAGGCAATGGTGCAGGTGGTGCCGCCCCAAAGCATGGGCCTGGTGCTGAGAGTGGCCGCCGACGTGACCTCACGCAACCATGGCGCTCTGCTGTCGCTTGGGCTGCTGGGGACCTTGTGGACCTGCTCCAGCGGTTTCGCCACCACGATCGAAGCCTTGAATGTTGCCTATAACGTCCCGGAAACCCCGTCGGGGTTGAAGACGCGGCTGCTGGCCTTCGAACTCACGTTCCTGATCGGTTTTCTCGTCATCATCGCGTTTACGTTCATCATTGTAGGGCCACACTTCGGCAGCTTTCTAGCGCATCACCTCGGACTCTCGTCAATGTTCGCGCTCCTTTGGCCGCTACTGCGCCATGTCTTTGCAGCGATCTTCATCGTGCTCGCCATTGAAGGCCTATATTTCCTGGCGCCCAGCGTAAAGCAGAGCTTCGCGTCGTCGTTGCCGGGGGCCGTGTTCTCGGTGATCGGCTGGATTCTGCTGTCGGATGGTTTGAGCCTGTACTTCCAGAAATTCGCCCATCTGAATAAGACCTATGGCGTTCTCGGCGGCGGTATAGCGCTGCTCGTCTGGCTCTACTGGTCGAGCTTTCTGGTTCTGCTGGGGGCAGTATTGAACTCCGAGATTCTCCGTCTGCGGGAGGACACAGGACCCGTGCTCAACCACACGAAGCTACCCGAGGCGCGTTCGAAAACCGCAACCACCGCCGGCCAGCCCGGTCGAGCCACGTGAACTCCGTCTAAGCGCCGCTACAATAGATTCATGGCAAAAAGTAAGCGCTACACGAAGCAGCACGCCGAGTCCGGCCTCGACGTTAGGTTCCCGGAAATCGAAACCTGGCCGAACCAGTTTCCCAACTACGAAATTGTGATTGATATTCCCGAGTTCACATCGGTTTGCCCCAAGACCGGTCTGCCTGACTTCGGCACGCTGTGGATCCGCTACATGCCTGCGAAGGACTGCTTAGAGCTGAAGTCGCTGAAGGAATACCTGATGTGCTACCGCAACCTCGGCATTTTTCAGGAGAACATTGTCAATCGTGTGCTCGAAGACGTAGTGCGCGCTACCACGCCGAAGTGGGCCGAGGTAAAAGGCGAGTTCCGCCCGCGCGGCGGTATCGGCACCGTTGTGATTGCGCGCTATCCCAGGACAAAGCCATAGGGACGCCGGCTCGGTGAGTCGACTCCCTTTCGATTCCAACAGGCTGGGGTCCGCCGTACAAAGCCCCGTTCGCCAAAGTTTCACGCAGCATCATTGCCGTTCATGCTGGCGCGTTTCTTGCGCAGTACCTTTCGCTGACGCCAGATTTCGCTTTTCGGGTCCCCGGCAAGGGTTGATTTCTTCTCAGATTTGCTTGGCTTGCGCTCTCTTAGCGCACCGGCGTTACAGCATTGGGACCAACTTTTGTGAGTTTCCACTGCTTATGTTTTGGCATACCCGAGGGTAAGGATGTGGTCACCATGTCAACTTCAGCCGTGGTGTCGTCGGTCAGCCGCATAAGGTAGCGCTCAGTCTCTTGTGTGGCAGGATCTTTCACCGTCAGCAACAGGCCATCGGCGTTGATTTGTGCACTCTCGAGCCTAGCGCTCCATTTTTCGTTACTGACGCTTTTCACTTCGCCTTGGTTGTCAAATTGGACATCTTGAGAGCGCTGTAGCATGCCGATCAGCTGTTCACCTCGCCGCACTAGTCTTATGGTGAACCAGGTATGCCCCTGAAGAGTCCCGATCCACGCGCCGACGTATTCCGCCTGCGAAGCCTTGCGGGCTGGAGCGTTTTGCATCGCGGTACTCATCGATGTCTGGGCCCAACCCGCTACACATAGTGCGATTCCTGTGGCTGCGACGGACACAAAACGCCTCACTCTTGTTTTCCCCCATTCGCCTGGATTGTACTCCGCAGCCGAAGGCAGGCAAGATCTCTGGGTGCGTCCCTATTGCACCTTTTTCTGCAGCTCCGTGCACTGGTCGTGTAGTTTGGCATCGTGCGTAAGCCCGTCGGCGACCATGCACTCGTCGATCGCGGCCTTGGGGTCGGAGTCCTTTAGCAGGTTCGTGAGCATGATGTGCGGAGTCGGCCAGTCGGGTGACAGCCTCGCGGCGTCCTTCAGCTCCGCAATGGCCGCAGGCATGTCTTTCTTCTTCTGATAGACGATGGCTAGGTTGTAGTGGATCTTGGCATTCCTGGGATCGAGCTTGAGCGCTTCCTTGTACTCCGTGATCGCCTCGTCAGGCTTGCCGGCATCGTCGAGGGCGCTGCCCAGGTTCATGCGGGTCTGGGCGCTCTTGGGCGCGATCTCCAGGGCCGCGCGGTAGTGTTGGATCGCGCCGGCTAGGTCCCGCTTTGCATAAAGCACATTCGCCAGGTTGTTCTGGGCCGAGGCCATTTTCGGATTGAGCCGCACCGCTTCCTTGTATTCGGCGAGGGCGCCATTTAAGTCGCCATTGTGCCTCAGCGCCAGCCCGAGGTCGTTGTGGGCATCGGCATTGCCCGGCTTAAGCCGCACCGCTTCTGTAAACTCCTTGATCGCGTCGGCGTATCCGTGCTTGTCGTAATACAAGCGTCCAAGACTGTAATGCGGTTCGTAATAATCGGGATATTCCTTGATGGCATCTCGGTACTCCGCGATCGCATCCGTGGTATCGCCTTCCCGCTCGTAGAGGACTCCCTGGTGGTAGTGCCGCTCGGCGCTGGCGGGAATGATGACCTGCGCCTTCGCCGGCGCGGATTGATCCGCAGAATTTTGGGGTGCTTCTTGTGTCCCGGGCTTCTGTGATGCTGAGGAGTCGGCGGGCTTCGTGGGCGTCGCCTTCTGCCCGGAACCCTGGGCCGCAGGCGCCTCCGGAAGCTGCTGCGCCGTTGCCAACCCACAAGCCATCAGCAGAACCAGCGCTGCGCAGAATAGAAAGACCGAACGGGACAATTCCATGGTGCCTCTAGGCTATGTTACTTCAGCCAATCCGGAACCGGCATCGGCTTGCGAGGCAGTTTCACGTCCGCGGTAGCCAGAGCGTAAGCCAGCACCGCGACCACGGCTGCGTTCTCGCGCAATTCGTGCGGATCAATCTTGTCCAGAGTGTCGGCAACCGTATGGTGATAGTCGAAGTACTTGCGTGTGTCCTGAATAGGGCTGAACGTGGGCACACCGGCAACTTTAAGCGGGATGATGTCGGCGCCGGTTTCGTCGGATAACCGTATGACTCCCGCCCCGGAGGTTTGCAGCACGTCGGCCACTGGTTGAAGCAGCCCGACCACGGGTTCGTCACCGGAAATATTGATGCCCATAGGATGTCCGGCACCCAGGTCAGTCTCAATCGCAGCGAAATGGTTAGCTACATCAGCGGCGTGCTGCCGGGCATAGGCCTTCCCGCCAAAAACACCCACCTCTTCAGCCATCCAGGCTATCACCCGAAGAGTGCGTTTAGGTTGCAGGTGCAGCTGCTTCAGCAGTTGCGCGGTCTCCATGGCCACCGCGACTCCGGCAGCATCGTCAATCGCTCCGGTGCCGAGGTCCCACGAATCCAGGTGGCCAGAGACGATGACCACCTGCTCCGGATGTTCGCTGCCCTTCAGGTCGGCAACCACATTGTAGGAAGTCACATCGGGCAGCAGCTTCGGGGTCAGCACCAGATGTAGACGCACCGGACTTTGTGCGGCGAGGCGGGCCATCAACTCCGCATCTTCGGCCGTGATGCAGCCCGCCGGAATGGCCGGAAGCTTCGGGTCGTAGCCGGTTTCGCCGGTGTGTGCCAGGCGGAAATCCGCGTTTCCCGCCGAGCGCACCAGAGCGGCCACGGCGCCTTGCCGCGCCGCTGCTGCACGTCCGCCTTCGCGATACCCCACCGCTTCCCCGTATGCGGCCAGAGCGAAACCCGCCGCCGCCATCTGGTGATCGAAAGGTTCATTGAAGACGACAATCTTCCCCGCCACCTTTTCGCGCGGCAAAGCTGCCAGCTCGTCGAAGCTGTTGACCACAACGATCTCAGCCGTGATGCCTTCGGGTGGAGTCGCGTTGTTCATCGATGCGAGTGCCGTTACCACGATCTTCTGCTGGGTGCCGGGAACCTGCCCGTGATAGGTGACCAACTCGGCATGTTCCTCGCCGCGAACCCAATGGGGCACGGTAACCTTCTCCAGCGAAACTTCGAGACCGAGCTTTCGCAGCTCTTCGGCAACGTATTCCACCGCCCCTGCTGCCTGGGTCGAACCCGCCAGCCGCGGTCCAACGCTGTCCGTCAGGTGCGCGGTTTGTTGATAGGCGTAGTCATCTTCCAGGGCGGCCTGCTGGATCAGACGCAATTGCTGCATAGTGTTAGGACTCCACGGAACGGCAGGCGCCACTTGGCCCACAGCGGACAGCGAGGAGAAGAGGATCAACGTGGCCGAAACCGGACCCAGCCAACACATACCATGTAGCCGCAGCTTTCTTATGCAAGGCATAACGCGAGGATAGCAAATGTGGGAACTGGCGTGATTGAGCCGCGTTATCCGCTGCCCAGCGCCTCTTTGACCTCGGAGACGGACTTCGTTCTCCATGAGCGCGTGTAGAGGTCGAGGGAACAGAACGTGCGGCTAAGCATCCGGTCGAGATAGAGCGTGCCCTGCAGATGGTCGATCTCATGCTGCAAGATACGCGCATACCAGCCCGACGCTTCGAGGATCCGTCGCTCTCCCTTGTCGTCGAGGCACTCGACGCGCACTTTGGCGGCGCGCGGGACGATGGCCGTATATCCCGGCAAGCTGAGACAGCCCTCAAAGAACTCCAGGCCCGCCGGCGACTGGACATGAAGCACCGGGTTGATGATCACATGAAAGGGAACCGGCTGCCGCCCGCGCTCCACGATCTGCTGGGGAGAGAAACCAGCAAAATACTCCGGCTTGTCTTCGATGACCGCCAGTTGCAACGGCATCCCGACTTGCGGCGCAGCCAGGCCGACCCCAGGTGCGTCGTTCATGGTCTCGCGCATGTACTGGATAAGTTGCCGAATCTCTGGGCTGCGAATCTCGGTCAACGTGAGAGCCCGCGCGCGCTGGCGCAGAACAGCCTCGCCGACCTGTACGATTTTTAGCTGCATAGGGCTTAATTCACCGTCACGCTGATCTGTACCGTGTGGTTGAGGCTGCCGCTGCTGGCTTGCACGGTGACGGTGCCGCTCTGGGGCTGCGGAATGGGTTGTTGCTGGCTGACGCTGCTGCTACCACCACCGCCGCAGGAAACCGTGCCCAGCAATACGCAGATCACGAGCAGGCCGAGCAGGTTGCGACCGCGCTTGAATTTTCTTCGCCGCGGGCCTCTGGGCGCCGCCCGGCCGAAGAACAATCCAGCGGCAAAGACGAAGCCGGTGGCCAATTGCCAGCCAAGATATACGAACGGATTCGTGCTCAGCTTCGCGCTCAAAGCAGCGGCACTAACAGTCAGAGTTGCCGTTCCGCCGGGATTCACGCTGCCCGGATTCAGCGTGCAGGTGGTCGTGGTTAGGGATGAAGAGACCGTGCACGTCAGGTTCACAGCGGTTGAGTATCCCGCCAGTCCGCTCACCGTGAGCGTGTCCGTTACCGGAGTGCCAGGCGTGACCGACAGGCTTGAGCTCTGCGCCGTCAGGCGAAAGTCCGGATTGGTAGGCCCATTCCATGCCGCAGCGAGCGCCCCCACATCCAGCGATCCCAGCCCGGTTGCCAGGTCATAACCCGGTCCAGCGCTATACCCGATCATGCCGCTGGCCGGGCAATCCTTGCTGCCTTGGGTGCAGGGAACCATGTTGTCGCCAGTGGTGATGTCGTGGAAGGCGTTGGACGAGCTCGCCGCCAGTCCATAAAGGATTGGATTGACGTTTCCCTGGGGCTGATTGGTTTGCTGGACGAGCAGTGCCACGATCCCGGCGAACGTTGGTGCGGCGGCCGAGGTTCCCCCGATCACGGTCAGCGTCTGGTCGGACTTTCTGTATCCAGTTACGCAACTGCTGCGCGAGCAGATGAGATAACCGTCGTGATCGGCGGACGAGTTCAGCGCCAGATCCGGCACATCCCGCTGGCCGTCAGCGGGAACTCCCGCGCCTGCCTGCCAGGATGGCTTGGTGAAGAGCGTGCTTACGCCACCACCGCTGGCCGCCAGAGAACCGTCGGCCACGGTATCGTTCCAGACCATCTCCGGAATGTAGGAGATTGCCGAGCCGTTGTTGCTGTTGTTGGTGGCGTTCCAGTACTGCGTACCTCCTGTGGTGTCGCCATCGCTGAATTCCGTCCCGCTCATTGCCGTCACATACGGAAGGCTGGCAGGCACATCCACGGCATAGCCCTGGGTGGCACTCTTCACCGGATTGTTCGGGTCAGCGCTGTAATCGCAATCGGCGGGACCGCTGTCGCCGGAGGACGAGACGATGGTCTGCCCTTGTGCGTTGGCCTGCTGCCCTGTCGCCGTCAAAGTCGCAATGTCGCCCTTGCTGAACTGGGCTTCGCACAGTCCATAACTGATGCTGATGACGGGCGCGAGATTTTGATCGACCGCGTATTGCAACGAAGTGAACAGCGCATTCTTCGAATTGACGTAGATGAGGCTGGCATTCCGCGCCACCGCGCCTGACCATTCCAGATCCAGGTTGGCCTCGTCCTGATCGCCATTCGTGCTTCCCGGATCGGATTGCCCGGGAACCAGAAGCACCTGGAGATTGACGGTCGGCAGATTGGAGACACTGCGAAATGTCAGAACGTCGTACTGGTTACTGTGGTTGGAATCCTTGGACAGGTCGGTTTGCCCCATCACCGCAATCGACTCCGACGAGCCGTTGATGCCGCTGTTGTAGAGCCCCTGGAGGTCGTAGATGGTGGCGAAGTCGTCGGGCACGAGAAAATGCTTGCCGCTGACTTCCGAAGTGAAGTGCGGGTGCACGTTCTTTACGACCGAATGCGGCTTGGGCCGGAAGTCGTTGAGTGAACCGATGGCCATCACCACGCCGCGAAACGCGCTGGGCAACGAGGGCTCCGTGGCGTTGGCGTAATGCAGCTCGCCGCTTACCAGGTACTGATGAATAGGCGAGTGGAAAGCGGCTTCGACCTGCGCGGCTGAACCGTTGAAGCCAATCCAGGTGCGGCTGCGCGCCGGAATGACGGAGGTAAAGCCCTGCCGGCGCAGCCACTTTGACACCCGGCTAATGTCAGTCGCACTGACGCCGAAGCGCTCACCATACTGTTCCGGCGTCAACCACCTGTGATAGTTCGGCGAAGACGGATCAAGCTGTTGCTGAAGCAGCGTATTCAGGCTGCTCTGTTGTTCCGGGGTAGGCTGGAAAACCAGCTTCATGCCTTCCATCGGCAATGAGCCATCCACCAAGCCCCGATCGAATTCGGCGCGTGCGCGTGGTTGCAGACTTCCTCGCAAACGCCACCGGTTCGTGTCGTCGATCGTCGGCGGAATACGCTCGGCGCGCGCGCGGACCGGCCACAGGATGCCGGCCAGCACCAGGAAGAGCAATATCAGGGGCGTACGCTTGATCAGCAATTCCCGCTTCATAATCGGACGTGGAAGGCACTCACGCATAACAGCCAGAGTACCAACAAGCGAGAGATGCACAGGGAGCCAGGCATATGCCTCCCCTTCCTTCCTGCAAGGAGTCTAGGAGCCGCGATGGCAGGCGGCCAGAATTGCCGCAACTATACCAAGATTCGCCTCAGAAAGTCATGCCTTTTATCTGCAAATTTCGCACGCGCGACAGCTTACAAACACCCCCGGCTTTGCGTCTTTCCAGCTTCTGGGGCATCCGTCTAATTAACTGACGCCGGGAAGTAACTCTGGTACTCTCGGCCAACAGGGAAATTCGGTAGCGATGCCGTCAGCTAACCACGCCACACGACGGGCCCGCGCGACCCGGGCGGACCCGAAAGCGCAACCGGTTGCGCCTCCTCATGGCCGCGACCAGCACGAGCTGGTCATCATCTCGGGCATGAGCGGAGCCGGCAAAGCCTCGGCCCTGAAGACCTTCGAGGACCTCGGCTATTACTGCGTGGACAACCTGCCAGTTGGACTCATCTCCAACTTCGCCGAGCTGGTCCTCGATTCGCTGGAGATCCAGCGGGCCGCGCTGGTAGTGGACATCCGCGAAGGCGCGCGTCTCGACAAATTGCCGCAAATTCTGGCTTCCCTGCGCCGCCTGCTCAAGACGACGGTGCTCTTCCTCGAAGCCGACGAGGATGCGCTGGTCCGCCGCTACAGCGAGACACGACGGCCCCATCCTCTGGGACGGCAGCATACGGTGAAGTCGTCACTGACCGCCGAACGCCGCCGTCTGAAACCGTTGAAGGCGCTGGCCGACGTTGTCATCGATACCACGAAGTTTAATGTCCACGAATTGCGTGCGTCGCTGATCGAACGTTTCCAGGCCGGTAATCGCGACAAGAACATCCTCATCTCCTGCGTGAGCTTTGGCTATCGCGAAGGTGTGCCCGATGACGCCGACCTGGTTTTCGACGTCCGTTTCCTGCCCAATCCACACTTCATTCCCAAATTCCGTCCCCACACCGGACAGCACCCCGAGGTGGCGAAGTACATCCGCTCGTTTCCTCAGACGAAAGAATTTATCCGCCGCATCTCCGAGCTGCTGATCTATCTCATCCCGCACTACATCAGCGAAGGTAAGAGTTACCTGACCATCGCCTTCGGCTGCACCGGCGGCAAGCATCGCTCGGTGATGATCGCCGAAGAGGTGCAAAAGCGCCTGGCCAAAGCCGGCTACAACGTCAAGGTCGTGCATCGCGATTCGCCGGTGGCGAGTTAGACGCTACCATTTGTCCCCGCCCCAAAATCCAGTAGAATCAGGGTTTGCACTTCCACTCTCCGACAGCGTTTTTGCTCCCGACGCCCAAGCAGCGCTGCACCCTGCGGGGACTATGCGTCAACTGAACCGGCTGCTCCGATACCTCAAGCCATATTGGCTCCACATACTGGCGTCTGTGCTGGCCATGGCGCTGGTTGGGGTACTCGAAGCTTTCCGGCTGCTGCTGATCGGCCCCATCTTCGACCGGGTGCTGAATCCCTCGTCGCATGGTCGCGACCTGCCATTGTTTCGCATGCCCGTCACCAACCAGCCGATCCAGTTGGGGTGGTTTGTCCCGCAGCACTTTCACAACGTCTGGACGATGGTGGCCTTCGCTCTGGTCACCTCCACCGTGCTGAAGGGACTGTTCGATTACCTCGGCACCTATCTGGCCAACTATGCCGGCTTCGGCATGGTCACCGACCTGCGCAACGAGCTCTACACGGCTACGTTGCGGCGCTCGGTTGCATTCTTCCAGAAGTATTCCACTGGCACGTTGTTGTCGGCGATTGTAAGCGACATTGACCGTGTGCAATACGCCGTCTCCACCGTGGTGGCGGAATTCCTCCAGCAGTTCTTTACCTTCCTGTTCACTGCCGCCGTGGTCGTCCTGCTGGGCGGCCGGCTGACCTGGGTACTCGCCATCTTCGTTCCCTTCGTCGTCATGGCCGCACGGCGCGTCGGCCAGCGCGTGCGCACCACCACGCGCAAAGGACAGGACAAGGTCGCCGATATCCAAAATATCCTCCAGGAAACCATCACCGGTGTCCGCATTGTGAAGGCCTTCTCGATGGAAGCGTGGGAGACCAAGCGCTTCCGCGAGGCGGCGCGGCGGCTGTTCAAGGCGAACCTGCGCGCGGTCAGCGCCTACGCCGTCAGCTCGCCCATGATGGACATTTTCGGCGCCATCGCCATTGCGGTGCTGATCCTCGTGGGTCGCGAATACATCAAGCGCGGCGTCTTCACCGAGGGCGTGTTCCTGGCGTTCATCATCGCGGTGTTTAAGCTTTATGAGCCGGTGCGCAAGTTTGGGCAGTTCCACAACAACTTCCAGCAGGCGCTGGGCGCGTCGTCAGCCATCTTTAATTTTCTCGACGCCCAGGATGACGTGCGCGAAAAGCCGGGCGCGGTGAAGATGCCGCCGTTCCACCAGGGCGTGCGTTTCGACCACGTGTACTTCGGCTATGAGAACGGAGACGGCGCGCGCGAAGTGCTGCACGACATCAATCTTGAAGTGCGGCCGGGAGAGGTGGTTGCGATCGTCGGCTCCAGCGGTGCGGGCAAAACCACGCTGGTACACCTGCTGCCGCGCTTCTTCGACGTGACCCGCGGGCGTCTGCTCATCGACGGCCACGACGTTCGCGAGCTGACGGTCGCATCGCTGCGTTCGCAGATTGCCATCGTTACCCAGGACACGATCCTGTTCAATGACACGGTGCGTAACAACATCGCCTACGGCCAGCCGCACGTTTCACCGCAAACGGTGGAAGAGGCAGCCCGCGCTGCCCTGGCGCACGACTTCATCATGGAACTGCCCGAGGGCTACGACTCGTTGATTGGCGAACGCGGTCTGCGCCTGAGCGGCGGCGAACGGCAACGCATCTCGATTGCGCGCGCTATCCTCAAGGACGCACCCATCCTTATTCTTGACGAGGCCACCTCGGCCCTCGACACGGAAAGCGAATCGCTGGTGCAATCGGCGCTGCAGAACCTGATGACCGGCCGCACCGTGTTTGTCATCGCTCATCGCCTTTCCACGGTGCGCCGTGCCGACCGCATTCTCGTGCTCGACAACGGCATGATTATCGACGAGGGCTCGCATGAGTGCCTCATGTCACATACCGGCGCCTACCGCCGGTTGTATGATTTGCAGTTCGAGGATGTAGAAGCGGCTTCCGGAACTGAGTAGGTTTGGGTAAATTCTGGTTTCAGAGCAAGAGGGATAGATTTGTATCAGGGCACGACTTCAGTCGTGCCGTCGTACGCCCCCAAAACAACGGCTTTAGCCGCTGACAGGGGCTAAAGCCCAGCCGAGAAGCGAACCTTTTCGGCACGGCTGAAGGCCGTGCCCTGATACGAATCAAAATAATTGCGCTATGAACATTCGCTCCATGACTGGCTATGCCCAGGTGAAGACGCATGTGGACGATCAGCTCACCCTGACGCTGAGCCTGAAGTCGGTGAACCATCGTTTCCTCGATCTGCATTTGCGTTTGCCGGTGGAACTTGATCCCATCGAGATGAAAATCCGCCGTGTCCTCAAGGAACGCCTGCACCGTGGCCATATCGAAGTCACGCTGGGCTTGGAGCGCAGTGGCGGCGCGGCCTTTGCCGTCAACCGCGAACTGGTCGGCGGATATCTGCGGACCTTCCGCGAGGTCGCCGAAGAGTTTGGCGTCAGCGCCGAGCCCGACCTCAACGCCGTGCTGAAGCTGCCGGGCGCGCTGAACGCAGCCGAGGACGGCGACGCCCTGGCAGCGTTGGAGCAAGCAGGTGACAGCGGCGCTGGAGCAATGCGTCGAGCGGCTCAACCACATGCGCGAAGAAGAGGGCCGCAGCGCGGCGGCCGAGCTTCGCGCTCGCATGACCCACCTTTCCTCATCCACTCACGAACTGGACCAGTTACGCGGCAAGGTGCTGAAGGCCTATCACGAGAAGGTCCAGGGCCGCATGCAGGAGCTGCTGACTACGCATGTCGATCCTGACCGCATCCTGCAGGAGGCGGCCATGCTGGCCGAGCGCAGCGACATCCAGGAAGAGATCGTGCGCATGAAGAACCACATCCAGCACTTCTCGGCGCTGCTGGACGCCGGTGGCGAGGTTGGCAAGAAGCTTGACTTCCTGCTGCAGGAGATGAACCGCGAAGCCAACACGCTGATGTCGAAGACCACCGGCGTCGCCGGCGAAGCCTTGCGCATCACCGGGCTGGGGCTGGCCATGAAGTCGGAGATCGAGAAAGCGCGCGAACAGGTGCAGAACCTCGAATGAGCGGCATCGTTTTCATCATCTCGGCGCCGTCGGGCTCGGGCAAATCCACGCTTACCAATGAGCTGCGCCGCATTGTGCCCAACCTGGAGTTTTCCATCAGCTACACCACGCGTCCGCCGCGCGGCAGCGAGCAGTCGGGCCGCGAGTATTTCTTCGTCAGCCGCGAGGAGTTTGAGCGCATGGTCCGCGAAGACGAGTTTCTCGAATACGCCGAGGTCTTCGGCAACTATTACGGAACGGCGCGCCGCTTTTTGCGCGAGGCCACCGCGCGCGGGCAGGACTTGCTGCTCGACATTGACGTGCAGGGCGCGGCCCAGGTGAAGCAGAGAGCCCCGGAGGCGGTGAGCGTCTTCATCCTGCCGCCCTCGCGTGAGGAACTGGAACGGCGGTTGCGCCGGCGCAGCGAGGCCGACGACGAACTCCGGCGCAAACTGCTCGGCGAGAGCGCCCGGCCGTTCAATACCGAGGACACCATCCAGCGCCGCCTCCAGACCGCTTCCCGGGAAATTGAGAATTTCTTCCAGTACGACTATATTTTGGTCAACGACCGCTTGGAGCAGTCCATCGACACTCTGAAGTCGATCGTGGAAGCCGAGCGCCTGAAGCGCTCGGGCACGGATCTGACCGCGAAGAGATGACGAGGTGCTGGCCATCGCCGATCGTGCCTTGCGTGCAAACATGATGCAACAGGTACAGACCATTCTTGCTACATTCGAGGTTTTCCGATCCCCCACCGTTACGGAGTGAGTCATGAAACTGGTTGAAGGCTTCGACAGCAATTATCGCTACGTTCTGGTGGCCGCGCGCCGCGCTCGTCAGATACAGAATGGCGCCCGCCCCGTGGTCGACACCCACTCGCGCAAACCCTGCCGCATCGCAGAAGAAGAAATCCAGGCCGGCAAAGTCAAGTGGGAGGTCCCGCAACCATCCAAGACTCCGCTGGAGGTCGCCAGCGAAGTCCTGGAAGCCGTCGGCCATGACGGCGACGACTAGGCGCTGCCTACTCATTCGCCTTACTCCTTCGTTGCTCGTTGAACCGAGAGTCGGCGCCTTCCCTAAGGTGCACCATTCGGCGGTTGCTGTAGGAGAATGACTGGTGCATGAACGGCCCAGGAACGAGCCCCGGGAGGGTTTGCGTGAGAACTAGCCTTGGGTTGCGATGGGCGGTACGAGGCAACAGAAAACCAGCCCCCGCAGTGTGTGCGTGGGAACCAGCCTTGGGTTGCGATGGCGGTACGAGGCAACAGAAAACCAGCCCCCGCAGGGGGCGGCTCAGTTTAGCCCAGCACGTAGCCGAAGGCGGAGTGCTGGGTAAGCTTGGAAGATTATCCCGAGTCCCTTCAGGGACGGCACAAGATTGAGCGGGCTTGCGAACGAATCGCAAACCGTAAACCCGGCATCAGCTTAATCGGGCACGGACATGAAAATCGCAATAGGTGTGAGCGGCGGCATCGCCGCCTACAAGGCCGCCGAGATCGTCCGCCACTTGCAGGACCGCGGCGTGGGTGTGCAGGTCATCATGACCGCCGCGGCGCAGGAGTTCGTCCGTCCGCTGACCTTTGCCGCGCTCTCCGGCGAAAAGGTCATCACCAGCATGTTCGGCGCGGGCGACGAGCAGCCCAATCTCGATTCCGCCGTCGAGCACATCTCGGTTGCGCAATCCATCGACGCTCTTCTGGTAGCACCCGCCACCGCCGACACGCTCGCCAAGTTCGCCCAGGGCATCGCCAACGACTTCCTCAGCACGCTCTACCTCGCCACTACTGCGCCGGTGATCGTCGCTCCCGCCATGAACGTCAACATGTGGGAGCATCCGGCCACGCAAGCGAACCTGGAAATCCTGCGCCGTCGCGGCGTGCTCGTCATCGAACCCGGCACCGGATATCTCGCCTGCGGCATGGTCGGCGCCGGACGGCTCGCCGAACCCGAACAGATCGTCGCCGCCACGCTCGAGCGCCTCGGCGTCGCGCAGGATCTCGCCGGCGAGACGGTGCTCGTGACCGCCGGTCCGACGCACGAATCCATCGATCCCGTGCGTTACCTCGGCAATCGCTCCAGCGGCAAGATGGGCTATGCGCTTGCTGAAGCGGCGCTGCGTCGCGGGGCGAAAGTTATTCTAGTGAGCGGCCCGACCGCGCTTCAGCCGCCGTCCGCGGCTGAAACCATCTTCGTCGAGACCGCCCAGCAGATGCGCACTGCGGTGCTCGATCGCTGGGAGCAGGCTAGCTTCATCATCATGGCGGCCGCCGTCGCCGACTATCACGTCAAGAATGTTTCGCCGGAAAAGATCAAGCGCGCCAGCGCAATTGAGCTGCAACTCGAACCCAACGCCGACATCCTCGCCGATCTCGGCAGCTTGCGGCACGCCACCGGCAAGCGCTCGCCGGTGCTGATCGGTTTCGCTGCCGAAACCGAGAACCTGCTGGAGAACGCGCGGACCAAGCTCGCGAAGAAGCGCGTGGACGCTATCGTCCTCAACGACGTATCGCGTTCCGACATCGGCTTCGATTCCGACCGCAACGAAGTGACCATCGTCACCGCGAGCGAAACCATCGCCGTACCCGAGGCCAGCAAGCTGGAAGTCGCGCAGAAAATTCTTGCTGCCGCCGTCCGTATTCGCAAGCAGCAGTCGGCGACTCAAGAGAAGATTCCCACGCTATAGGTCGAAGCGCCCCCGCGTCACAGCTTGTCGCATCCCTGTATATGTAACCTGGTAGCGGCACGAAACTGCTGAAGACGCGATGAACCAGCCGCGAAGCGGCGACGGTGCAGTGAGCCCGGGGCGCAAGCTCCGGGTCGAGGGGGAAATTGTGGCGAGCCGCGGAGCGGCGGCAATTTTGGGGCGTGTCGGCGCTGTTTCTTGGCTTGGTCATCCTCAGCGACGAGGTTGTCCGCGCAGCGGACGACCGAGGAGTCGGAGGACCCCTATTCTGGTTGCAATGCCATATAGAGGTCCGTTCGACTCCGCGCCCGTACCGGCGCCAACCAGCGACAATTATGCGCTTTGAAGGGGCGCAGCTTTAGCTGCGCCGTCCAGTGTCCTTTATCTATATTTGTCATCCCGAGCGACGAGCGCAGCGAGGAGTCGAGGGACCTGCTTTTCTCCCTTTTGCCACCTGTTCCCACCTGCCGTAGAATCGCTCCATCGACCTCCGCTGATGACACTCGACCCCAACACCAAATCTGCGCTGCGCGAGCGCCTCAATTTCTATCGCGAGCTGGGCGTCGGCCCGCTCTATCGCCGCGAACCGAATCCTGTCAGGGAGATCCTCGAGATCGTATCCGAGGAAGCCGCCGCAATCGAGGCCGCCGTCGCGACGGCCGAGGAATCCGCATTTGTCACCACTGCCGGCGGCACCTCTGATCGCGTTTCCCTGCTGCAAGCCATCGCCGACGACATCGGCCCCAACTGCCAGCGTTGCAACCTGGCCGGGCTTGGGCGCAAGCAAATCGTCTTTGGCACCGGAGACCCGCACGCTGAGCTGATGTTCATCGGCGAAGGTCCCGGCGCTGACGAAGACCAGAAAGGGCTGCCCTTCGTCGGCCGCGCCGGACAGTTGCTCAACAACATGATCGCCGCCATGGGCCTCAAGCGTGAGCAGGTGTACATCGCCAACATCGTGAAGTGCAGGCCGCCGGGCAATCGCACGCCCGAGCGCGACGAGTGCGATACCTGCTCGCCATTCCTGATGCGGCAGATCGGTGTCATCCAGCCGAAAGTCATCGTGGCGTTGGGCGCAACCGCAGCCAAGAACCTGCTCGGCGTCAACGACTCCATGGCGTCGCTGCGCGGGCGCTTCTACGATTATTCCCCGCCGCGCACGCTAATGGACGCGGGCGACGAGCCCCTCGCGTGCAAGCTCGCGGTCACCTACCATCCGGCGTTTCTGTTGCGCGATCCACGGCAGAAGAAGGAAGCCTGGAAGGACCTGCAGATGGTCATGGGCTACTTGGGTCTGCGGACCAAAAATGGGCAGTAAGGGATACACATTTGATGAACCAATTGCTTGATGGGCGAAAGTCTCTGTGAGAACTGAACTCGTGAATTGTTGGGAGGAGAAGGAGATTCAGACCTGCCGCAAGTCCAGCCCCGCAAGGGGCGGCATTTGTTTTAGCCCAGGGCGCAAGCCCTGGGTAAAGTGGGAAGTTAAACCGAGCCCCGTAGGGGCGGCACCTTTGCTTGACATCCTGCCGAACACTAGGAGCCGCAAGAATTCAGGCAAAGCAGATCCCTCAGTCCCGCTAGGTCGCTCCGCTCCCTCGCGCTCTTTCGGGATGACAAGAATGAGGGAGGGCCCTTCTCGGCGCGACTCAAGCCGCGCCCCTTCAAAACATAGTGCCACTCAGGCTCTCTTGACGAAGGGCAGCTAGCCGGCCATGCCGCAATTCTGCGATGTGGCCGTGCCCGTTCCGCTCGACGCCACCTTCACCTATCGCCTTCCCGAGAACGCGCCTGAGCCCTGCATCGGTGGCCGCGTCATCGTGCCCTTCCGCGAGAAGCGTTTGTGCGGCATCGTCACCGAGCTACACGATCGCGAGCCCAAGTTCCAGACCCGTCGCCTCAGCCAGATACTCGATTCCACCCCCGCGCTCACGCCCGAACTGATGCAACTGGGCCGCTGGATCGCGCAGTACTATATCGCGCCCATCGGCGAAGTTTTCCGCACCATGCTGCCGCTGTCCGCGGAGTTCCGGCGCGTGGTCGGCTACCACATCACCAACAAGGGCATTGCTGCACTGCATGCTGCAGCATCGGGCGGGTCCTCGTTGCGGTCACAGAAAGAGCCCGAACATCAAATGCTGGAATATGCCGCGTTAAACCGGCTCGCGGATGGCGAAGTGGTGCGCGAAACCACGTTGCGTTCGGCTTCCGGAGCCACGAAATCCGTGCTGCAGGCCCTGCTGCGAAAAAAATGGATTGCGCGCGACGACCTCAGCGACGTGCGCGATGCCAGCCGCACCGTGCAATTCGCGGCTTTGAAGAACGTCGAAGGCAAGCTCAACGCCAACCAGCAGAAGATCGTGGCTTACCTGCACGGCCAGGAAAATCAGCGCGCCCCGCTCGAAGCGGTCCGCCAACTGGACGTCCCGCGCACGACTTTACAAACGCTGGTGCGCCGCGGCATCGTCGAGCTGATTGCCGAGGCGGCGACCTTCCACGTTTCCGGCATGAAGCCGCGCAAGCTGGAGTTTCTCTTCACGGCAGCTCAGAAAAAAGCACTCGATGCCATCATCGGCTCCGTCGACGACCGGAAGTTCCTGCCTATGGTGTTGCACGGTGTCACCGGCTCGGGCAAGACCGCCGTGTACCTGTCGGCGATGCAGGCGTTGCTGGCCAAGGGACGGTCGGCAATCCTGCTGGTCCCGGAAATCGGCCTCACCCCTGCCATGGCCGCCGATCTGCACCAGATCTTCGGCAGCGAAGTGGCCATCCTCCATTCCGCGCTCAGCGACGACGAACGCGCCGAGCAGTGGAAGCGCATCCGCAACGGCGAGTCCCACATTGTGGTAGGCACACGGTCGGCCATCTTTGCGCCGGTGCCCGACCTTGCGCTCATCGTGGTGGATGAGGAACACGACCACTCCTACAAGCAGGAAGAAATGCCCCGCTACCACGCCCGTGACGTGGCCGTGATGCGCGCCAAAATGTGCAATGCCGCCGTGGTGCTCGGCTCCGCCACACCGTCCCTGGAGACGTACCACAATGCGGTACAAGGCAAATATCGGCTGCTGGAGCTGCCCGAACGCATCGAGAAGCGGGCGCTGCCCGAGGTCGAAATTCTCGATATGCGCGAGGAATTTCAGCGCACCCGCAAGGACGAACCGCTCTCCCGCAAGCTGGTGCAGGAAATCGGAGAACGCCTCGCGCGCAACGAACAGGTCATGGTGCTGCTGAACCGGCGCGGCTACTCCGCGTTCGTGCTCTGCCGCGAGTGCGGCGAAAGCGTGCAATGCAAGAACTGCGCCATCGCCATGACCTACCACAAGCGCGAGCATCGGCTCATGTGCCACTACTGCGGCTTTGCGCGCCCTGCGCCCAAGACCTGCCCCAAGTGCGGCAGCGAGTACGTGCAGTATCTGGGCACCGGCTCGGAAAAGCTGGAGCACATCCTGCACGGGCTGTTCCCGCAGGCGCGCATCGCACGGCTCGACCGCGACACCGTCCACGGTCGTGACGACTTCGAACGCATGTTGACCGCGCTACAGGCGGGCGAGATCGATCTGCTCGTCGGCACGCAGATGATCGCCAAGGGACACGACGTGGCCAACGTCACGCTGGTCGGCGTCGTCGGCTCCGACGCCGCGCTCAGCTTCCCCGACTTCCGCGCCGCCGAGCGCACGTTTCAGCTACTGACTCAGGTCGCGGGACGCGCCGGCCGCGGCGACACGCCCGGCAAAGTCGTGCTGCAAACGTTCTTTCCCGACCACTACGCCATCCAGTTCGCCGCCGCGCACGACTATCACGGCTTCTACGAAAAGGAACTCCGCTTCCGCAGCTGGATGCACTATCCGCCCTTCGACGCCGTGAGCAACGTGCTGGTGCGCAGCCATAAGCTTGACGAAGCGCTGACCTGGTCGGGCATTCTGGGCAAGTGGTTTCACGGCACGCGGCTCGACGGCGTGCGCGTAATGGGGCCAGCGGCGGCGGCCATCGTGCGCCTCAAGACCGAGTACCGCTATCATTTCCTTCTGAAGTCGCGCAGCCGCGAGCGCATGAACGCCGTGCTACGCTCCATGCTCGAACACGCCGCAGCGCAAAGGATCCCGCGCAACAATGTGGTGGTGGATGTGGACGCGCTGTCGCTGATCTAGAAGTTCCTACCTAGAAGAAGGGCTAGCCGAACGGATAGTCGCCCATATCCTTCAGGTTAGCCTCATCGCGCGAAAATCAGCCAGCGGCTCCTCTGCAATTGGCTCCCGGCGCTGCATGTCATTGCAAATGCGGGAAGGGTTGAATGACCTTTACCGGCCCTGACGTGGCACGTGGCTTGCTCATCTCTTTTGCACCGCTGCAAGGCTCCTAAAACAAGCAAGACCACCGGAGTTTCGCGGCAACTCAGAACACCCTACTTAGGGGGAGGAACCTATGTCTGCGAACAAATTCGTGTTGAAGCACCACCACATCGAGGTTGACTACACAATCGGCATCACCCCGGGACTTCCGGCGCTAATCTACAAGGACGGCGCCAACGTAAAAACCTTCAAGACTAACGAAATCACAACGGACCAAACGGCGCTTGGATCGCTCGTCTCGGTTGCTTTGGTAAGCACCATCGACACCGGCGGCGAGCGGTTCGGCTTTTACTTGCCCCAACTCGACGTCCCTTCGGGGAAGATCGAAAAATTCACTACGGTGGGCGTTTACGAGCGGTTCAGTGGGCCTGACTCGTTCCCGAAGCTACCGCCATCGTGGAGTTGCATCGAGTTGCACGGCTCGGCCCAGACCGTGATGGTGCCGCTGGTGGCAGCCGAGGCTGTGTAACCGGCTCGACGCAGGGTTACCGGACTGCCAAGATGCAATCTTCGCGGAGCACCCCACCCAGGCCAAACCAGGCTTGGGTGGGGATTTTGGTTGTGGCCAAAAAAAGTTCTGAGCCAGTTCCCGAAGCGTCTTCTTCCGCGCTGCCGCCTGGCGTGATGTAGGATGACGAGTCTATCCCACTGATTCGCAAGAAGCGCAAGTGGGTACGGCACGCGGCCGGGGGTAAGATGGGATCTTAGACCAACGCTTGCCCCACGAGGACTCCTTTGAATGATGACGTAACGCTGACACCTGCGGAGCCAATCCCACCTCCGCAGCCGCCGGCTCTACGCAAGGTCTTCATCGGCAAAGACGGCCTGCGTGCCGGCTGGAGCCTGCTCATCTTCCTCGCTCTGCTGGCTGCCGTTCTCTTCTGTGCCAACTTCATCGGCCACAAGCTCCTTCCACCCGCTCCCAAGACCGCGAACGCCGAACTGGACATACCGCTCACGCCACGCGTGTTTTTCGGCGACGCCATCACCTTCTTCGCCGTTCTCCTCGTCGCCTGGATCATGTCGAAGATCGAGCGGCGCCCCAATGCTGTTTACGGCCTTGGCGGCAGCCGCAAGCTCCCGCACTTCCTCGCCGGCCTGGCCTGGGGGGTCACCTGTCTCACTCTCCTCATCCTGACCCTGTGGAAGACCGGACTCCTCGTTTTCAACGGCCGCCTGCTCGCGGGCAGCGCCATTCTCCGTTACGGAGCAATCTGGCTGTTCGGCTTTCTCCTGGTTGGCCTGGCCGAGGAGTACTTCACCCGCGGCTACCTCCAGTACACCCTTGCCCGCGGCCTTGCCGGCTTCTATCAGTGGGCCTTCAAGACCCGCCACGGCGCAGCCTGGGGCTTCTGGACCTCAGCCGCCGTTTTCTCCATCCTCTTCGGCCTTGGCCACAAGGCCAACCCAGGCGAGTCCCCCATCGGACTGCTTTCCGCCGGGCTGGTCGGCATGGTCTTCTGTCTCAGCCTCTGGCGCACCGGCTCTCTGTGGTGGGCCATCGGCTTCCACACCTCATGGGACTGGGCGCAATCCTTTCTCTACGGCGTCGCCGACAGCGGAACCATGGTCCAGCACCGCCTTCTGGCAACGCACCCCGTGGGCAAGCCCATCCTCAGCGGCGGAGCCACCGGTCCCGAAGGCAGCATCTTCATCATCGCTGTCCTGGCCCTGATCAGTCTTATCATTCTGTTCACCCTGCCACGCACTCACTATGGCGATATGCCGGAGCGCTCCCCTTGATTTTGCTGGGGAGAAGCCCGCGGCGTGCTCCAGCCAAGCCTCCTTGACCTGGGTGGGAATCTGGTTGCCGTCGTGAAGCTTTCTAGCTAAACATTCACTACGCGTTTTCTTTCCCGCTGCTGTGTGGCGCGACGTAGGATAATGGGCCTCTCCCGCCCATTGGTAAAGTGCGCACAAGTGCCGCGCCCGTCAAACCTGCTAAACTCAACCACGAAATTCACAATGTATTCGGAGAGGACAACTGCATGAAGAGAATGCTGATGTGTTTTACCGTGGTTCTGATGGCACTGGCCGTTCAGGCACAAATGGGCGACAAAATGGGCGGCGGTGTCGAGAAAGCAATCGCCGGGCTGGAGCAGCAGTGGGTGGCAGATGGAAAGATGAGCAATCCAGACGGGGTGGCTCCGCTGCTGGCCGACAACTTCACGAATATGAACAGCGATGGGACCATGCTGAACAAGGCCCAGACGCTGGCCATGGTCAAGGGAAGTAAGTGGGAAATCAACCAGATCAGTGACGTAAAGGTAACCGCGTTTGGGAACACGGCGATCGCCACCGGCGCGTGGCAAGGCAAAGGGACGGGCAGCGATGGCAAGCCGGTTGATGCCCATGAACGGTGGGTGGACACCTGGATGAAGATGCCGAGTGGCAAATGGCAGTGCGTCGCCAGCGCCAGTGCCCCAGCGAAGATGTAGCGCGGCGACCAACCTTGCGTCGAGTCATTGACCCAACTGCTCCACCCAGGCAAAACAGGGTACTGCGGCTGCAAGATCGTGTGCAGGTATATTACTGCCGCACCCAAGTCCGGGAACTCGACCTCTCGACCCAGCGTGCGACGGTCGTCGAACGCTGGATCGCCAAATCTGGAACTGTTTAGTTGGCGGGGACCAGCCGGGCCTTCGGCCAGGCAACGTTCTTCGCGCGCGGCTGACGCGGCCCGCAGGTGGTGCTGCCGGTCAGCTCGGGCGCGTGGTCGTCGTCGCGCTTGAAGATGTAGGCGCGAATCTTGTAGCAGATGCCGTCGGATTCGCCAACCAAATCTTCTCGTTGTTGCGGAGCAAAAACCTGTTGAGCGTTCGTCATCTGTTCAGCGAATGCGTCAGCCTGGACTTGGGCTGGCGGCGACGCTGGCTGCACGGTGTCGCTAGCGGCAAGCGGCGCCACCGAGAGGAAAGGAAGCAGAAGAAGGCCGGTTAAACGCATCGGAAAGCCCTCCCGTCGGCTGCATCATAGCACTGTTCTGAGTCCACTTGACGACGCGATGTGACGAGTCGCGAAGTCTCACTACGACAAAAGCGGCAGCCCATGTCCACCCTCAGGGGATTGTGGGCTCCGTCCCAGCGTGGCACGATGCAAGGCAAAGGCAGTACAAACCCTCCGCGGTACGGCATTTACCCGCGGAAGCGGCGCAGGTTACGTCCTCCTCATACCCCACACCTGCGCGGTGTCCTGGCAGGGCCCAGCGGTCAATCTCCTCGCTGGGCCCTTTGATATTTCTTGGCCGTTAGTCTCAGCCATCAGCTAGAACGTCAATGTTGGAGGCTACTTGGCGGGCGCGGGAGGGGCTGCCATCACCAACTCCACGTCTATAGTGATAGGTACGTCGTTGCCAACCGTGGTGGAAGCTCCATTCACCCCGAAGTCCATGCGATTGACCTTGGTGCCGGCAGAGGCTCCAATATGGGAGTTGCCGTTCGCGTCCCGCACTGGCGGCGAGGGGCCATCAACATCGAGGACGACTTCCTTGGTAACACCATGAATGGTGAGGTCGCCAGTAATCTTCAGCTTGCCGGGGCCAACGACTTCGGTGCTTTTGGACTTAAACGTTAGCGTTGGATACTTGGCAGCGTCAAAGAAGTTAGGGCTGCGTAAGTCGTTGTCACGGCGCTCTACGCGCGTGTCAACGGAACTGGCATCAATGGTAGCGTCGATGGTGGTCTTGCTGGGATCAGCGGGGTCATAGGTGGCAGTACCGCTGACCTTAGTGAAGGCTCCGCGTACTGTAGATATACCCATATGGCGTACGGAAAACTGTGCTGCCGAATGGTTGGGGTCGATGATCCATATCTTTGCCTGGGCAAAGGCGGAAGCAGAGAGAGCTATGGCTGCGGTAATGATGAGCACTAAACGAGACATGTATGGTTTTCCTGTCGCTATCTCTGACAACCCTAGAATGGTGTGACATAACGGTCTTGGCAGTAGTATAGCAAGTCTGTTGACGGCGGCATGAGAATCTGCATTGCCGAAGGCAGCAGACAGCTAATGGTGAATCTGCTTTAGACGTCTTTCTAAGATGCGATCGATCAAGCCGACAAACTGCACTCGCCTGGGCCTCAAACCCCGCGAGACCCTGGAGACCCCGCCGTCATCGCTGCAGGATGCACTCTTTCATAGAGGTACTCGTAGTAGACAGACCTATCTCCTGGCAGATCATATAGACGGGGTTTTTTGAAAATCCGTTTGAATCGTGCCGGATCAGGAATCAACCTCGATCCGATGACGCTCACTGACATGGAACCGTCGGCGTTGTTAAACCTGAATTCTGTATCATGGTTCTCATGCAGAAAATATTTCCGGCAAATGCGCTCAATAATTGCTAGGTATTCCCTGGAAGCAGCGCTGTCCATTTCCGAGAAGCTGCAGGAGTTATAGCAGAGGTCAACGGACGAGTCCATCACGTCAGCAATCGCAAAGTGCGGGAGGACTGCTATGTCATAATTCTGTTGAGGAGCAACGCGAACTGGATCCTCGCCGAACAGTCGTACGCACTTGTCAGGAAAAGCTGCCAGTAGAAAATAGGAGCTAATTGCAGCGACCTCCGGTATATCAAAATTGATATATTTGGCGATTCGGTTCCCGCTCATCCTTATTGTCTGAAAGACCTGTGTCCCGATTCCTCCGCCAATCTCCACAATTACCGGTTGCGGTACGTCTTTCAGCAGCTCGCACATTTCAACTGCGTTATAGGCTTCCCGAAACGTATCTATGCTAATCACGCTGTCGCCCACCATGATTCCGGTTGGATTGCCGATATAAGGAAATCGTAGCTCCTGTAGACCACGGTCCAGCGCTAGAAACCTATTGCGGTAGGAACACCATAGATACCTGATATAAGCGCCGCCCATGAGCGTGTGATAACGAACATAGTCATCGTATCCTCCCAGACCAGTCGTAAACTGCTCCCGAAAAAGGTTCTCGAATAGTTCTGCTAATCGCAATATGTCCTCGGCTATCAGAGCTCCGATCAGATTCTTGTAATTGACGGATATCCATTCTCCCCAGAGTCCCCTGATTTGGAATGGCGGGGCGGCCCGAGATTGGACCTCTTTTGACGCTTTATACGCTGCGATTATTCTTCGAAGGTGTTCGGGATTACTTTTGTGGTGCTGGCCTTTCTGGCGATGATCTGCGAAGCCATTCTTAAGGTTCAGGTTGCGATCCGCCTCAGGTAGGCGAACATAACCGATCACTACTGTCCGGTTATTGATTATTGAATAATATAGTGACATTTTCTTGATCTCGTGCTATGGTTTGGGCATGGGAAATCCGGCCGGAGTTCGGCGAGACTTTCAGGCACTTGAGCAGCGGCGGATGCAGGCGGCGCGGCTCCTAGAGAAGGGGTACAGCCAGTCGGAAGTGGCCCGACGAGTGGGAGCGCACCGGCAGTCGGTAAGTCAGTGGGCGGCCGAGTTACGCGAGAACGGCCGCGCCGGGCTGAAGAAGGCGGGCCGTGCTGGCCGCAAGCCACGGTTGAGCGTGGAGGATCTGGGCAAGATCGAGCAGGGACTCAAACGCGGTCCGGAAACCCTGGGCTACGAGACCGGATTGTGGACCACCAACCGTGTCACCCATTTGATCGAGCAAGAATGTGGGATTTCCTACCATCCCTCGCAGGCATGGCGCATCCTGCGGCAGTTGGGATGGAGTTGTCAGCGTCCGACGGGCCGCGCCTTGGAGCGGGACGAAGAGAAGATCCGGCGGTGGAAGCAGAAGCGCTGGCCGGAGTTAAAAAAAAGGCCAAAAACGAAGGTCGCACGATCGTCTTCATCGACGAGAGCGGGCTGAGCGAGCGTCCCCACCGCTGTCGTACCTGGGCACCCCGCGGACAGACCCCCGTGCTGCAATACCACTTTAATTGGAGGACCTTGTCGGCGATAGCGGGCGTAACCTGGTGGAACTTTTACTTCCGCCTGTTTCCGGGAGCAATCCGTAGCCCGCAAATCATTGAGTTCCTTTCCCATCTGCTGCGCCATATTCCTGGCAAGCTGCTGATCGTTTGGGACGGACTGCCGGGGCACCGCAGCCGTGCCGTCTGGCAGTTCGTACAGCAACAGAGGGGGCGTCTGTGGCTGGAATATCTTCCCGGCTATGCTCCAGAACTGAACCCAGTGGAGTATCTGTGGTCACACTGGAAGCAGCACGAATTACCCAACTTCTGCCCCACGACCTTTGGACAGTTGAGCGATTCCGCACGCCGAGCGTTGCGTCGGATGCGCCGTCGGCCCACCTTGGTCTGCGCTTTCTGGGAACAAGCGGAACTCTTTCCGCTGTAACTATATTATGCAAAAGTCAATAAGTTACAGGGTGCTCGCTGCAAGTAATAGCTGCGCAATAGGTTGAAGCCATTTCTGGCTTGCCGCGATTTGAATTCGCGGAGAGCTGACAATGGCTCATGAACCAGGGCCGCACCGTCTTCTCGCAGTTAATCAGCTTTCTTCCCGACCGGGAGTTCCGTCGTTGCGTCGAGCGTTATCAGGGCGACCTCCGGCTGCGAGGCTTCAGCTGTTGGGATCAGTATCTGGCGATGGCCTTCGCCCAGTTGACCTATCGGGAAAGTCTGCGCGACATCGAAGCTTGTTTGGGTTCGTTGCAAGGCAAACTGTATCACCTGGGATTTCGTGGCAAGGTGGCTCGCTCGACGCTGGCGGATGCGAACGAATCGCGGGACTGGCGCATCTTCGCCGACTTCGCGCAGAGGCTGATAGCAACCGCACGCGGACTGTATGTCCGAGAGCCCATGGGCGTCGATCTGGAGCAGAGCCTGTATGCCCTGGATTCGACAACCATCGATCTGTGCCTGGCGCTGTTTCCGTGGGCCCGGTTTCGGCGACGCAAGGCCGCCGTCAAGATGCACACTCTACTGGACCTGCGCGGCAACATTCCCACGTTTATTCGCGTTACCGATGGCAAGGTGCATGACGTCAATATGCTGGACGAGATCATGCCGGAAGCCGGAGCCTTCTATGTCATGGATCGCGGCTACGTCGATTTCGAGCGGTTGTTCCTGCTGACGCTCAGCTCGGCCTTCTTCGTGGTGCGCACCAAGTCGAACGTGTTGCTGCAGCGGCGCTACTCGCATCCCGTGGACAAGAGCACGGGCGTCTGCTCGGACCAGACCGTGATTCTGTCTTCCTTCGAGTCGGCGTAGGTGTACCCAGATGCGCTCCGGAGGGTGAGCTACTGCGATGCTGAAACCAACAAGCGTCTGAAGTTTCTGACCAACAACTTCACGCTTCCGGCACTGACCATCGCCCAAATCTACAAGCAGCGCTGGCAGGTGGAACTGTTCTTCAAATGGATCAAACAGCACCTGCGGATCAAGGCTTTCTACGGCACCAGCGAGAACGCGGTGAAGACCCAAATCTGGATTGCCGTGTCCGTGTATGTGCTGGTGGCGATCGTGCGCAAGCGCTTGGGTCTGGAAGCCAGCCTGTACCAGATCCTACAGATTCTCAGCCTCACGCTCTTCGAGAAAACGCCCATTTTATCCTGAAATCCGAAGTTGAGCCTTGCGATTCCTCGTTTCTTGGTACTTGGGAACGGGGTTGAAGCAATGGCCTCGGCTCAGGTAACTACGGCATACTCCAACTTCGGCGAAGTTGGAATTTCCCAGCTTAAGATTTTGTCGAGCAAGGGGTTGCGTGTTTTCAATCCGCCCCAACTTTGCGACAGGTGTAAGACCAGGCGGCGGCCGGCCCGGCCCAAGATGGCACCACAGGTAAACACTTGGGTGCGCAGGGTGGCCGGTTCGCGGTAGACGGGCAGACCAGCGGCGCGCTGAAACTCGCTGAGCAGGTTGAACAGCAGCAAGACGGCCTGGAAGGCGGCTTCGGTGGCGAAGAACTCTTGCAGACAGAAACCGTCGGCGCCGAGGTCATGCTTGCGTTCGGCGATGCGGTTCTCCATGTCGGCCCGCCGGTTGTAATCGCGCCAGATTGCTTCTGGGGTATCGCTGCAACTGGTGACGAAGAGGCGAAAGGTATAGCCGGGCACGTCCAGCAGTTTGCGGCCCACGCTGTTGCGGCCTTCGCGCAACCGTTCCCGCACCACCACGAAGCGCCGTGCGCGCTCCCACCCCAGCAACTGCACGCGGAACTCGCCCACCGAAAAGCTTTCGTCCAACGTCTTCCAGGTTTGGACTTGCTGGGCTTCGCGCTTGATCCATTTGGTCAGCCGAGCCACTACAATGTAGGGCAGCGAGCGCTGTTCTAAACACAACGACATAAGTAATTGCGCATAATGAGTAATTGTGCTTTCATGAGGACATGAAAGCACTTCGCATCGCTGACTCCGCAACGGTGGTTCTTGGGCTGCAGGATGAGATTCGACGATCCGAAGAATCGCGCTATGATCACCGCTTGCATGGCGTGCTGTTAGTGGCGCAGGGTTTGACCTGCCCGGAAGTCGCTGCCTTGTTGGGCGATGCCTCCCGCTCGGTCGAATACTGGGTGCGGCGTTTCGAGGAGGCGGGGTTGGCGGGTTTGCAGGAAGGCGAACGCCCTGGTCGGCCCCCTCGGCTGAGCCGCAAGCAACTGGGAGAGGTAGATGCCGTTCTTCGCAAGGCGCCGAGAGAGGTCGGCCTGGCCGGCAATCTATGGGACGGCAAGACCTTGGCCGCATGGATCGAACGACAGTATGGAGCCCCCTTGGGGGTACGCCAGTGTCAGAGAGTATTTCGACAATTGGGATTCCGTTTACGCAAGCCGCGCCCCATGGTGGCGCAGGCGGACCCGCAACGCCAGAAGGCGCATAAAAAAAACTCCAGGCCCTGATGGCAGATCCGCAGGTGGATCTGTGGGCAACCGACGAGGTGCATTTTCAGCAACATGGTTCGCGCTGCCAGATGTGGATTCCGCCGGAGACCAAGGACCCGATTTTGCTCCATCATCCCACTCGCCGCAGCGTAGGCTACTTTGGTGCGGTTCGGCTTCGCGACGGCAAGTTCGTCTTTCATCGCGAGACCGACAAGTTCAACGGTGCTACCTTCTTTGTCTTCCTAAAAGCCCTCTACCGGGCCAGCACCACGGGATCGCGACGGGTGGTCGTGATCACCGACAATGCCCGCTATCACCATGCCCGGCTACATCGAACCTGGCGGGAGGAACATGCGAACCGATTCGTCCTCGACTATCTGCCGCCTTACAGCCCAGATCTCAACCCGATCGAACGGGTTTGGAAGCTCACCCGGCGGCAATGCTTACACAACCGATACTTCCCATTCCTCAGCGAGGTCACCGATTCCGTCGAGGCGCAATTCGCACAGTGGGCAAGTGGCAACATTACCCTGCGGCGATTATGCGCAATTACTTAAGACGCTGTGTTTAAAAAGCTCAGCAGCTTGTCCTCGAAGAAGCCGGCATCAGCTCGGACTAAGCGGATCATCTGGCGCTGTCCCCACAGCGCAAGGGCTTCTTGGAGAAACTGTACGACGCCACGAGCTGCTCCGCAGTTGCCGCTGCGGAGCCAGCCGTGGAGCAGGAAATGGGCTTCGGCCAACACGGCCAACAAGGGATGATGACTGGGGCGTCCGTGTTTGCGCGGATTGTGGCCTTTCAACGAGCCTTGCTGGTTGCCATAGCGTTCGAAGACAGTGGAATCCAAGTCCAGGCTGTAACCGCCGCTGCGTTGCGGTAGGCGTTCCATCTGCCACTCCGATAAGGGGTCGAAGAGACGATGGACGTCGCCCATGCCAAAACGGCGGAAGAGATTGCGGATGGTGTCATCAATAGGAAAGCGGGACAGGCCCAGCAAGGCATGCAAGGCTCGATCGCCGCGTAACCAGTTGGCGTGGGCAAAGCGTCTGGCTCCTGCCAGTACGGCTATGAGAAACGCTGTGAAAGTTGCGGTGGGATCGATGTGGTTAGGAGACTTCAACTGGATCGGCATGTGCTGCCGAAGCTTCTCAACAAACCCCAGCTTGTGAAGGAAAGCTACAAAGACCGCAACCCCGCCCAACGGGGTCACGGCACGCTGCGTCTCGCGCAGAATCAGCCGCTCGTTCGACAATAGGGCGCTAATCTCGCGCGCGACTGAATTGTCCGCTGCATCTGGTTTCATCCTCCTGTTGTCTCAGATATCTACGAGAAAAGAAAACGCAGAGCTTCGGAATTCAGGTTTATGCGCCCTTCAGAGCATCGAAGAGGATGCCAATTTCACCGAAAACGCCAACCAACTGATTCTGTTCGACTTTTAACCGGACAGCAGTGATAACCGATTATCACCTCGAAAGACCGTCGAATGTTTATACCCAGGAAGCGGCTTGCTTTCTCCCATAGGGTGCCGCTGGCCCAAGCTTTCTTGATTTTCGAATAGAAATACCCTGCTTGACGCATAGATGATTGACCTGACCGATCTTTTGTATCACTAATAGCGACAGGCGAACAGTGGCCCCTACTCCACCCAATCGGCAATGAAGATATTAGTCTCACGGGGGACTTTGCCATTGCGGTTCGACGCCCATACCAACCTCTTGCCGTCGGAGGTAAACATGGGGAAGGAGTCGAAGTCAGGAGAATAGGTAATCCGCTCCAACCCCGTGCCATCAATGTTGATGACGTAAAGGTCGAAGTCACGGCCGTTCTTGGGATCGTTCATGTTAGAAGCGAAGATAATGCGCTTGCCGTCAGGGAGGAAGAAGGGAGCGAAGTTGGCAGCGCCATTATTGGTGACTTGGCGTTTGTTACTGCCATCGGCATCCATTACCCATATCTCGAGGTTACCAGGCCGTATCAACCCCTTGGCATAGAGAGCCTTATAGTCGGCGATCTCCTGCTCTGTCTTGGGATGCTCGGCGCGATAGACAATCTTCTTGCCATCATACGACCAGAAGGGGCCGCCGTCATAACCTAGCTCATGGGTTAGCTGTTTAACATTGCTACCGTCAATATCCATAGTATAGATATCAATATCGCCGTTGCGAGTCGAGGTAAAGACAATCTTCTTGCCATCGCGGGTAACAGTAGCTTCGGCATTGTATCCGGGAGCGTCGGTCAGCAGGTGCAGGTCACTGCCATCGAGTTTGGCAGTATAGATCTTATAAGTACTGTAGATAGGCCAGACATAGCCATTGGAATAGTCTGGCTTGGGTGGACACTCCGGGCTAGCAGCATGGGTGGAGGAGTACAACATGCGATCGCCAGAGGGGAAGATATAGCTACAGGTTGTCCTGCCTTTGCCAGTGCTGACCAGCCTGGGCATGGCGGGCTTGCCGTCAGCAGTGTCTACAGCCATGGTGTAGATCTGGTCGCAGGGAACGCCGTCGCCCTGGTGTTGGAAGGTCAACATCTTGTCATCAGCAGAGAAGTAGGCTTCGGCATTCTGTCCGCCAAAGGTAAGCTGACGGACATTGCGCAGATGCTTTTGCTCCTGCGGCAACAGCAGGGAATCGTTATTGGCAGGAGTTGCCGCCGGCTGCGAATACAACAACGGTGTAGCTGTTGCTATCAGAAGAATCGGTAGGAGGCGAGCTGGGAAAAGTCGAAATGCCATCACCGGAACTTTACCAGAAACCTAGCCGATTGTTTCCCGAATTGGGAAAGGGCAAAAAGCCTTACCTGAATTTCTCTGAAGTATTTTCCGAATCGGGAAAACGCGCTTAAACTCGTCTCTAGGCCCTCGAAACGCGCCGGACGATCCAAAGTATCACCCGACGCCTTCGCGTCGATCCTGGTGCTTCCTAGCGCATCCTATGGGCATTTTACGCGAGCATCCTGATGGCAAAATCGTGGTTGGACAAAATGCCACCTAACAGCCCGTGGTGCAAGTAGCGGATTTTCTGCAAGGCTGGCGACATAGCCGGGTACGCGATCTCACGAAGCATTTGACAACGGACGCGGAGGTGCGGCTTCTGCAAAGGAGGTGCGGCTTCTGCAAAGCCGATTCTGGTTTATCCGACCCCGGAAGAGCAAATAAACGAACAAAACAAGCCTGCCGAAGCGATTCCTCAACTCCCGCGGCGTGCCCGCGCCCAACAACTTGCGAAGGATCAGGCTTAGGTTGAAGGCCCCGACATGAATCAACTGCCGCTTCAAGATGTTGTCCCGTCCGCGCAGGTGGCAGCGCCGCATCCCGCCCGTCTCGTAGCAGTGCGCGAAGCTGCGCTCGACCAACTCGCCTCGCCGCCGCAATAAACTCTTGCCGTAGCTACCTCGCACCCGCCGCCGGTTCGCATACACTGCTTGTTGCTCAGCCAGCTTGCCCGCCCAGTTGCGCCGCCCCTTCTGCTTCTTCTCCGGAATGTAGCTGCGCACTTCATAACTCTCAACCCGCTGGATCACCGCGCCGCTGTGGTAGCCCTTGTCCGTCACCAACTCTTCGATCCCGTTGACGCTCACCGCGGGCTTATCGTTTGGCCGCAACTCGGCCTCGCGCCCGATCTGCTCCGCCACCGCCATGCCCGCCTCGCACAACGTTGCGTCCAGCGTCGTCGTGTCGCCCTGGTCGGCACCCTGCAGCGTCACCGCCACCACCGCGCCGGTGTCCAGATCGACCGCGTGCTCGGCCTTGTGGGCCAGGTGCGTGCGCCCATCCTTCATCTTCGCGATCCGCGCATCCTCGTCCGCCGGACTCTTCCACTCCTGGTTCGACGTGCGCTTCTTGCGCTTGCGATCCAGTCGCGCCAAGTCCTCACGCGTCGGCGTTGCGATGCCCGAGGCTTTCGCCAATCCTCGCAGAAACTCCTCGTAACTCTCTCCCGTGTCGCGCCGCACAATCGAGCGCATCGCCGCGTTGGCCTCCAGCGTCGTCGCATCAATCGCAATTCGCTGGCCCTTCAGCAGTCCGCGATCCGCCAGCACGCCCAGCACCCAGCCGAACACTTCCCGATGCGTGTCCACATCGATCAACCGCCGCGTCCGCGATATCGTCGAGTGGTCCGGCGTGTTCTCGTCCAGGCCAATGCCCACAAAACGCCGCAGCGCCAGCGAGTCCGCCAATCGCCAAGCAATGCCCCGCTCCGCTCCGATGCCCTCGAAATAGCCGATCAGCAGCGAGCGGAAGTAGATCCCCGGCGTCAGCGAGGGCCGCCCGTACTGCGGCGCATAGAACTTCGCGCACCGCCCCTCGACAAACTGGTCGAAGTCCTCAGCCTCCAGCAACTCATTCAGCTTCTGGTAGAAGGGATGTCCCGGCGCCGCTGCCAACTCGGTGTGCGCGATCCAAATCCCCTCTTGCTTCTCCCGCTGCTTGCGTGTACCCATCGCCATGGGCCGATTCTACGAACAAAAGCTTGTGGATACCTCACAAACGTTCTTGCTCACGAATCCAGACTTGCACCACGGGCTGTTAAGAACCAATCGGCCGGCTGGTTTGGCGCTACCTTGACACGGCAGAGAAGGACTTCGAGTCTCCTCGTGCCTATCATTTCTTCAATCACTTACAAAGGCGCCTGTGGCTTTGTGTTGCTCCAAAACCCTCCAATCTGGTACAGGCTGTCCTCGGCTCACGTCGCCCCGCTTCACACCTCCCGGAAAATCTGCGCTAATCGCCCCAAGCCTCAACCGTCCTCTGCCTGTGATGATTTAACGCAATGAAAAAAGGCCCGCTCTACCCGAAATGTGTTGCATGACATGGCAAACTGGGACAGCAGCCGTCTTTAGGGTGCGGAGGCGCGTTAGCGTGGACATGCTTACTCGAGCTATTGCGCGCCCGCGCTGGCCCTACCGCCCGCGCCGAGCAGGTTCCGCAACACGGCAAGCTCCGCTTCGATGGCGGTCTTCAGGCTGGGCTCCATGTCCGGAGCAAAGAAGGGCGAATGGTTCGACGGAAGTTTGACGCCGCTGGCCTGGGCCTCTTTGAACTTGACGGGGTCTGCGGCACCGAGCCAGAAGTAGAAGGACGGCACGCCGGCTTCCACGAAATAAGAATAATCCTCAGAAGCCATGATGGGCGGCTCTTTCACCACGTTGTCCGCTCCCAGCGCCTGCATCAACACCCGGGTCATGCGTTCGGCCAGCTTGGGATCGTTGTACAACGCGTCGGTGGATTCCACCACCTGCACCAGCGGCAGTTTTGGAGCGTCGGCTGCTTCGGCCTCGGCCTTGGCCACGCGCTCAATCGCCGACAGGAGATGTTTGCGCACCTCCGGCGTGTAGGAACGGACGGTCAGCCCGAGGTGCACTTCGTCAGGAATGATGTTGTGCTTGGTGCCGCCCTGGATGTAGCCGACGGTAATGACGGCTGGCTGGCCGGGCTTGATTTCGCGAGACACGATGGTCTGCAAACCCAAGATCACGCGGGCGGCAATCACGATCGGATCGACCGTCGTGTCAGGATTGGCCCCGTGGCCGCCTTTGCCGTAAATGGTGATGTTGACCGTGTCGGCATTCGAGGCAGCGTATTCCGGAGTGAATCCAACCTTCCCGGCCGGCAGCGTGTTGCTGGTGTGCAGCGCGACGCCGACATCAGGCTTGGGAAATCGTGTGAAGACGCCGTCGGTGACCATATTCTTGGCGCCCATCGCGCGCTCCTCCGCCGGCTGAGCTACGAGGACCAGCGTCCCGTGCCAATCCTTTTTCGTTTGCGCCATGATGGTTGCCGTGCCGACCCACGCGGCCATATGTATGTCATGTCCGCAGGCATGCATCACCGGTACGTCGTGCCCGGCGTCATCTTTGGTGTGCACCGTGCTCGCATAAGGAAGCCCGGTTTTCTCCTCGACCGGAAGTGCGTCCAGCTCTGTGCGCAGCATGACCGTCGGCCCAGCGCCGTTGCGAAGAATGCCGACCACGCCGGTTCCACCCACCTTCTCCGTCACGTCATAGCCGAGCTGGCGCAGCCGCGCAGCCAGCTTTGCCGCGGTGTTGCCTTCATGCAGCGACAGCTCGGGATGCTGGTGCAGGTCCACGTAGAGCGTCTGCACCTGCGGATAAACGGAATTCACTTCCCCGCTGAGGGAAGGGTTGTTGGTCGAAGCGGTTTGTGCCCACGCGGCAGAAGCCGCGATCATCAACGCGAGAAGAATCAATTTCATGGGTTGTCTTCCGACTGTGTTTTTAAGCAGTTTCGCTATCTTACGATAAACAGGAGTGATAGCGCATATGCAAAGAATCTATGCCAAATTCATCATCCTTCAACCCTAGGGACAATCTAATTAAGAGATCATAAATACCATCCATAGAGAGGGCTGTGCGTACACATGCACCAGCATAACAATCAACCTGAGACCGAAGTCATGATAGAAAAAGGCCATCTTAAGAAGCGATACATATTTGCAAGCGATTTTGACCAGACCCTGAGCTTCAACGACTCAGGCTATGTTCTCGCGGACCTGCTTGGAATTTCGGAGGCGGAGTTCGAGCGCAAGGCCACGGGCATGGCCAAGCTGAATCTCGTCCAGCAGGGAGGCGAACTCGCGTATCTTCTGCTGCACGATCCCGAGTTCCGCTCGAAAGTGCGTCCCAAGCATCTTTACGAAGCGGGCAAGCGCGTCCGCCTGAAGCCAAACATTGATGCGCTCTACCGCTTCCTTTCCGAGGAGTTGGAAGACTTCCACTTCGACTTCTACGTGATCTCCGCCGGGCCGGTGGAAGTGATCCGCTCGGCGCTCGAAGGCATCATCCCTGCCGATCACATTTACGGCACGGAATTCGAATACAACGCCAAGGGAGAAATCGAGCGCATTCTCCAGGTGACCGCCGGCTACGGGAAAGTGGCTGTCATCGACAAGTTGCTGGATGAGCTGAAGACCGGCCCCGACCGCATTGTCTACGTCGGCGACGGCAGCTCCGACATTCATGTCATGCTGCACGTCAACCGGCGTGACGGCTTCACCATCGCCGTCTCAGAGAACAAATACCTGGCGCCCATCGCCAAGCGCTCGGTCATCAGCGATAGTGCGCTGGCCATTCTCATTCCGATCCTGGAAGAAGTTGTCGGCTGGGAGCCGCGCCTGATTCGCGACCTGTTCGAAGCCAAGGGCCTGCTCATTCAGCAGTGGGACAAGGTCCAGACCGATATGCTCACCATCGTGCCCATCAGCGCTCCTGAGGAGGAGCGCTCGGTGGTCACCCTGGAGGAGTAACCTGTTCGCAAAATATGGGGCTCGGTCACCGCTGATCTTCTCGTGATTATGTCCAGTCCCGAAGTCCGGGCACGCCGCCTGCGCCGTGGACCTGGGTGACCCCGCGCGCGATGGCGTGCGCAACAGCATCGGCAGCGGCCGCTCCCAGCGCATTCACATCTGCTCGCAGGTCCCCGATCGATAGCGCAAACACCACGTCGCCATCGAAGCGCGTGTGGACGGGCGAGACCGCGCGCGCCACACCGCTGGCGGCCATGGTAGCCAGGCGTTGCGCCTCATGTTTGGTGAGCGCCGCATTGGTGGCGACCGCCACCAGCACTGTGTTTGAGTCCCCGAATCCTTTGTGCACGGTGCCTTGCCGCATCGCTGCTGCGGTGTCGGCAAATTCTCGCGAGTCCTGGGAGGCTCGCGCGCCAGCCAGGATGCGGCCTGTCTCCGGATCGCGAACGTCGCCGAAAGCGTTGACCGCGGCCAGCGCCGAAATGCGAGCATTCTGGCTCGAGCCATCGCTGGCCGCAACTTCTTCCGTCCAGCAGCCGAGGCCCGCCTTCATCGCCCGCTCAATGCCGAAGAGCTTTCCCACGGTCGCGCCGATACCTGCGCCGATGTTGCCTTCAGCCACCGGAGCATCAACGTGCGCCCGGGCGGCAGCTTCGGCAGCCGCATAACCCATACGGGCATCGGGACGGCGCTTGGGATCTCCGATGCGCAGATCGAAGAGAATCACCGCCGGAACGATCGGCACCTTTACCACGCCGGTATCGAAGCCGATGCCGCGCTCTTCGCACCAGCGCATGACGCCGCATGCCGCATCGAGTCCGAAAGCGCTGCCGCCAGCGAACACCAGCGCGTGGATGCGCTCGACGATATGCCCGGGACGAAGCGGCTCCAATTCGCGCTCACCCGCTGCGCCACCGCGCACGTCGCAGGCCGCAACCGCACCCTGCTCGCACAAAAAGACCGTGCAGCCCGTCAGCGCCACTTCGTCCTGCGCGTGCCCAATCTTCAGTCCCGCGATCGCTCCGAATCCAGCCGCCATGCGCGCTCCATTGTCCAGGTAAAAGCAGCCGCAGAATCTCCAACGTGCTGCACTCCCAGCAAAGTATCACCGAATTCGAAATGCTAACAGCCGCGTCCATCTGTACGTCAGAAGCGCGCTCCCGCCGTGTAGAATCGCAGTCACATGCCGACTCCGGCCGAGCACAGCTCAAGCGAAGAAGGCCGCAGTTTTCGCGCGCGGGTGTGGCGCAACCTGCGTCCCTCCCATCAGCACACCGAGTTGTCGGCCACGCTGCTGCTGATGGTCGCGGTCATGCTGTCGCGCATCATTGGCTACCTGCGCGAAGCCTATATTGCGTGGGCGTTCGGGGCCGGGCTCAATACTGATGCCTACGTCGGGGCGTTCAACCTGCCCGACTTCCTCAATTACATTCTCGCGGGCGGCACGGCATCCATCACCTTCATCTCCATCTACACCCGCTACACCTCGCGCGGCCGCCACAAGCAAGCCCAGGACGCGTTCAACTCCACCATCACCATCATGACCTCGGTGGTGTGCCTGGGTACGGTGCTGCTGGAGATCTTCACTCCTCAACTGGAGCGCCTGATCTTCCCCAAGTTCTCGCCGGACCAGTTGCAGTTGTGCGTTCATCTCACCCGCATCCTGCTGCCCGGCCAAATTTTCTTCTATGCCGGCGGCATCGTTTCGGCGGTGCTGTACTCGCGGCGGATGTTCCTCTATCCCGCGTTGAGCCCGGTTCTGTACAACGTTTTCATCATTATTGGCGGTCTGGTCGGCGCGCGCCGCTTCGGGATCGAGTCGCTGGCCTACGGCGCTCTGGTGGGAGCCTTCCTGGGGCCGTTCCTCATCAACGCCATCGGCGCAGCGCAGGACGGTTTGACGTATCGGCTGAACTTTGACTGGCGCAACTCCGAATTTCGCGAATGGGTGCGGCTTTCCATTCCTCTGATGCTGGGTGTGTCGCTGGTCTCGGCCGATGACTGGATCCTGCGCTACTTTGCCTCTGGCGGAACGGGCGACATCACACGGCTGAACTATGCCAAGCGTCTGTTCGCCGTGCCTATTTCGATCCTGGGACAAGCCGCGGGCCAGGCCTCGATGCCGTTTTTCGCGCGGCTTTTCGGTGAAGGGAAGCGACGCGAGTTTGCCGATACCGTGAACCTGTCGGTGTACCGCATCTCGGCGGCCTCGCTGCTTTCGACGGCGTGGATGATGCCGGCGGCGCTGCCCCTCATCGATCTGGTCTATCGGCGTGGCCGCTTCAACTTCCAGGATTCGCGTGAAACTGCGATTTACTTTTTCTGGTTCGCACTCTCGCTGGCGCTGTGGTCGGCGCAAGCGCTGTACGCTCGCGCTTTCTACGCCGCAGGCAACACCTTGACCCCGATGATCGCCAGCACCGTCATCGTGGTCGCTTCGCTGCCGGTGTACTCGGCGCTCTTCCACCGCTTTGACGTTACCGGGCTGGCCATGGCTTCCGACATCGGCATTCTGATGCACACGGTCGCTCTCGCCTGGCTGCTGGACCGCAAGAAGCTGGTCATGCTTGGCGGCGTGCCGTGGCTCGAGCTGATGAAGGCGCTGGGGACCGCGGTGTTTGCTGCGGGCGTCTGCTTCGTCGCAGGCCGGATCTTTGTCGTGAACGGCGGCCGTGCAGCCGATCTGCTTTCGCTGGCGGTGATCAGCGCGGCCTGGCTGGCGGCGGTGGCCTTGGGCCTGTGGCTTACGAAATCGAATCTACCGCGCGAGTTGCGTCGGAAGAAAGCTCCGGCGACACCGAATATCACCGCGCCCGAGCAGGTGGTGGAAAGAACGACGGGAGGAGTGGAGCCGTAGGCCTGCTCGCCCGGACATCCTCCAGATAACGGTCAGCGATTGACGCTCGGAAGTCTAATTTTGTGCCTCGGTCACGCGTCGGGATGCGTCCAGATCCTCCATCGAGACCAGGTCTCCCTTGTCGTCATAATCCAGCCTGACGCCAGGCTTGTCCTCATCGCTCATCGCTAACCCTTCACGCCGTGATTCTGATTTCAACTTATGGTAGCGGGTGTCGGATTCTAGTTGCCTGTCAAGATTCCTCGCTCGAAATGCTTGCCAATCTTCCTTCGTACTTGTCCACCGACAACACTTCAGCAGTGTTCGCGGTTCCGACTTCCTCATATCCGACCCGAACTACGGGACTGCCTTGTCTTGATCGACCCAGTCAAGAAAAAATATGTCGATTGTCCTCGTTGATCCGCAAGGGCACGCCATCCGCACAGAGAAGCTCAAGGCGATTGAAACGGCACTGGACGCGCGAGGTTTCGGTCTCGATCTCACGCCGGAGCGACAAGTGTTCTACGTACCCGAGTACTCATATTCGGCTGGATACGACGTGGCGGACCGAATTTTAGAAAGGAACCCGAGCACTGACGCCATTATCTGTCTTGCCGATGTGACTGCCGTTGCGGTAGTCCACAGACTGAAGGCGCGCGGCAAGGCGGAGAGCATCTCGGTTACGGGGTTCGACAACATCGATGTTGCCGAATACAACGATATCGCGACCGTCGATCAGCAGTTGGGGCACTCGGGTCGCACGGCGGTGTTCGACCTCTACAAGGCGGTTTGCGCAGGGCAGGTTCCACCAGTCCCGGTAAGTTCGTATATACCAACAACCTTCGTCCGCCGGGGGTCGGCGTGACGAGCGAGGCATAGCTACTTCATCACCCGCATCTGCGACCAGTCGTAGGTGAAGTGTTTGCCGCAATCGAGGCAGACAACGTAGTGTCCCGCGGCGTTGCCGGTAACGGCCTCCCACTCTGTATGACTGGAGTCGTGACGCCCGGAAGGGCCGGCCGAGAACGGCTGCGAAAGGTGGCCATGCCGGCAGCTTACGGCCAGGAGCTGAAGCACTCTATCCCACATTGTGGTATACCCATTGTCGAGAAGAGTTGCAGGCGGCAGAGCTTGGCCGCCGCCTACAATGTGAGACTTTCGCTCGAATGGATCGCAAAGTCAAGAAAAACCTCGCTCTGGCGCCAAAATGTGTAGTTAGTTTTGACGCACCTTGTCGGCTGTCCCGTTCCGGAAAGGGTCACATCCGGGCCGCCGCCCCGGTCCCTGTCTCGGTAGCGGACGTCGTGCTGGTCTCCCTGGATTCGCCGTTGGCCTTCTGGCCGGGCTTGCGAATGTCAATCCCGCCCTTGAAATAGGCGCCGTCCTCGATGCTGATTCGCTGTGCGACGACGTCGCCGGTGAGCGAGCCCTCCCCGCGAATGTCCACGCGATCGCTGGCCGTCATGTTGCCGCGGACCTTGCCCAGCACCACGATCTCGCGCGCCGCAATGTTGGCCGAGACCACGCCGTTGCGGCCCACGGTCACCCGGTTCCCGGGCAGGTTGATGGAGCCCTCGACCCGGCCGTCGATGTACAGCGACTCCGAGCCGGTGACTTCGCCTTTGATGACCAGCGACTTGCCCAGCGTGGCCTGCTCTTGCGTGGTAATCGCCGGGGTAGCCGGACGTGGGGTGCTCTGTGGCTCGGGAGCGGGCGGCGTGTAACTGCGCTGCGGCTCAGGGCTGGAGGTTGGAGTGGCGGCGGGGGTATTGGTTGGTTTCCACATATCCGTAAACAGATCCTTTCTGAAGTCAATCGTGCTTGGAGAGGCACTGGTTTTGCCAAACCGAAACTCTACAGCTCTTCTTCAGAACATGCTGGTTTGGTACGGCTACCCTGGGTTGATCGCTGCGTACGCGCCAATGCGCGCACGTGGCTGCGATGTATTTATTGCTACCATACAGCGAGTTCGCAAATCAGGGAATACCCCCCGGCGAAATTTCGTTCGCGCTGAGTGCGCGAAGAGTAAACGGGGGCTGAGTAGAGATTACGTTGCTGACAAGAAATCCTGGCCACGGATTAGCACAGATGAACACGGATCGTGCTTCTGGATTTCCTGTCGGCACCTGTTTGTGAATGTCTGCTTCCGATAGAATCCGTGTGCATCCGTGGAAATCCGTGGTTGCTTTTGACATGGTCACTGACGCCTCCATTCTCCGCCACATCGAACGCCAGCCGCACCGCTCAGCCGGGTTCAAGCAGCTCGTCCGCGAAATGGCCCTGCGGGGCAGCGAGCGGCAACAGCTCGCCGAGCGGCTGCAGGCGCTGATCAAAAGTGGGCGCCTGATGGAAACCGGGCGCGACCGCTACACCTTGGCTGAGCACGCCGCCGCTCGCCAGAACCTGATCGCTGGACGCCTGACCATGCATCGCGACGGCTACGGCTTCGTCATTCCGAACGCCGGGCAGCGCAGCACCATCGAGGGCGACGTCTTCATCAACCCACAGGCCATCGGCTCCGCCATGCACGGCGACCAGGTGCTGGTCGAACTCGGCCGCAAGAAGGACGACGGTCGCGACGAGGGCCGCATTCTGCGCGTGCTCAGCCGCGGCAATCCGACGGTTGTGGGCACATTTCATTACGGCTCGCGACATAACTTCGTGACGCCGATGGACGAAAAGATCACCCAGGAGGTCATCATTCCGCGCGGGATGGAATGGCCGAGCGGCGCGCCAGCAGGCGAGCCCGAAGCGCAGGGCCGCAAGCCAGCCAAAGCGCCTCGCAAGCGCCAGCAGGAACGCGATCGCGTTCTCGGCGGGGAAGCCCGCCGCCGCGAGTGGGACGACCTCGAAGGCCTGGTGGTGGACGTGGAGATCACCGACTGGCCATCGCCGACGGGGAACCCGCGCGGGCGCGTGGTCGAGATCCTCGGCTACGAGGACGATTTCGGCGTGGATGTCGAGATCGTCATCCGCAAGTACCACTTGCCGCATCGCTTTCCGGTCGAGGTGTTGCAGGAGGCGCAGCAGTTCGAGCCGTTGCTCCCGTCGCGCGAGCTCCACCATCGCCGCGACTATCGCGTCCTGCCCATCGTTACCATCGATGGCGAAACCGCGCGCGACTTCGACGACGCCGTTACTGTGCGCCGCATGTCGAACGGCAACTTCGAACTCCAGGTTCACATTGCCGATGTTGCACATTACGTTCGCGAGAGCACGTCGATTGACCTGGAAGCGCGCCTGCGCGGCACATCGGTGTATTTCCCTGATCGCGCGGTGCCCATGCTGCCGATGGAGCTCTCGACCGACCTCTGCAGCCTGCGCCCGCAGGTGGACCGCCTGGTGCTGTCGTGCGTGATGGAGATTGACCACGCGGGCGAAATTGTCGGCTACACGCTGAGCGAGGGCGTCATCCACTCCGCCGAGCGCATGACGTACACCAACGTGAACCTGATCCTCGAAGGCGATCACGCCCAGCGCCAGCGCTACCACGGGCTGGTGGACCTCTTCGAGCTGATGCGCGAGCTGGCGATGGTCCTGAACCGCAAGCGCGTGCGCCGCGGCTCGATTGATTTCGATCTGCCCGAGCCGGTGATCGAGTTTGACGAAAACGGGCTGATGAAGGGCATCACGCGCTCCGAGCGCAACATCGCAAACCGCATCATCGAGGAGTTCATGCTCTCGGCCAACGAGTGCGTCGCCAGCTACCTGGAAAACAAGCGCATCGCCTCGCTCTACCGCATCCACGAGAAGCCCGATCCCAAGCGCGTGTACGACTTCGAGACCATCGCCGCTAAGTTTGGCTACTCGCTGGGCGTTGGCCCGTTGCCCGTCAAGCGCGTGCAGATGCGCGCCGAACGCCGCGAGCGCTACGGCAGCGGGCGCAGGCCTCAGACCATCGAGATACCCGAAGACGTGCACATCACGCCGCGCATGTACCAGAAACTGACGCAGAAGATTGCCGGCAAGCCGGAAGAGCGCATCCTGTCGTACCTGATGCTGCGCTCGCTGAAGCAGGCGCGTTACTCCGAGCAGAACGAAGGCCACTTCGCGCTGGCCGCCCCAACCTACACGCATTTCACCTCGCCCATCCGGCGCTATCCCGACCTCATCGTGCATCGCATTCTGAAAGAAGTGCTGCGCGATTCCGCCGAGCACGAGGAGCACGGCGTAGCGATTGGAGTTGGCGGTGTCGCGCATAGCGAGTCGCCTTCGCCGTGGTCGAAGCGGCAGCCGCCAGTTTCGCCCGCGAAGCAAGGTAAGCACCAGAGCGAGCGCCGCGCGCCGCTCGGCGGGCCGATTCCCGAAGACCTGCTGCACGACATCGCCGAGGAGTCCAGCCAGTCGGAGCGGCGCGCCGACGACGCCGAGCGCGAGCTGATGGAGTGGAAGAAAGCGAAGTTCATGGAAGAGCGCATCGGCGAAGAGTTCGATGGGCTGATCGTGAGCGTCACCAAGTTCGGCATGTTCGTCGAGCTGATCGACATGTTCATCGAGGGGCTGGTGCCGCTCGCCTCGCTCACCGACGACCGCTACCTGTACCACGAAAACACGCGGCAGATCATCGGCCAGCGCGCCCGCAAAACCTACTCGCTGGGCGATCCCATCCGCGTCCTCGTGGACCGCATCGACCGCACGCAACGGCGCATTAACTTTGCCGTGGTCGAGGAGCGGCCCGCGCGCGGCAAGCGGCAAGAAGTAGTTCACCACCTCTCGGCTCCGCTCGGGGCAGAGGCCGACAGAGGACACAGAGAAGCAGAGTCGCTCGTGACCACCCCACTCCCCTCCCCTATGCATTATTCTTTAGAATCAAGAGATTCCGATGATTTAGGCCGTAAATTATTGAGCCGCAAGCACTTATAGCATAATCTTCATTCATATAGGCTTACGATCGGAAACCGGCGGACGATGAACCAACCGAGGCTGGCGGCCCCCTCCCCCCTTCTGTGTCACAGAATCACGAACTTGTGCAGACTGCTTCCAGCAATTATTGTCTTACAATTACTTATCGACACAAATCGTGAGTTCGCGCAAGTGATAAGCATGATAATCAAGATAAGCAGATGTGATAATCATGATAAGCAAGACAATCAGGTCTGGGGCCAATGATGGCCGACCGCTAATGTTTCAAAGAGCTATCCACGGCCTACGCCCTGGGCGCGGCCCAGGAGACACACAGCAACCTTTCCCCTCGCAACCCGTGATACCGTACTGGTTCGGACATCGGCAAGTGCGCAGGTCACGCTTGGATGTGATGAGGCAGACCGGCTGCTCCCCCGCTTCGCCGAAATTGGGCTGGGAACGGTCAGCCGTAGCGCCGATCGCAAAGCAGCCGCGCAGCGGCGGCGTAGCCGTGAACCCGGGCGCAAGCCCCGGGAGTCCAGTCGAGAAAACTCTCCAGCCGCCAGTGTTACCGATTCGCGCGCCGTTGTCAGTGAAGGCGGTCACCTGTGCGTGTGATGTGACTCTCGCGAAAGAGAAGCGCAAGAAATGAATTCACCACAGAGGCACAGAGGGCACAGAGAAAGCAGAAGCATTCTTCTTCAGCTTGCCTGTCTCACGTTGTCATCCCGAGCGGAGCCGCCCGAATTTGAGGGGCCCGACGGACACCGCGAATGCCGACGAAGACTCGCCAAACGTGCGGTGCTGCCACGACACGAGTCACTCTGGGCCAAGGCGATAACCCAGTCCCGCAACGCGGGACGACTCAGCTTAGCCCAGCGCGCAGCGCTGGGTAGGCAGCTCAAAGGAACGTCAGCCTCGGCAGGGGCGGTAAGGGAAGCAGGCGCGGCAGGAGGCAAGCACGCCGAGCAGTGCGGCTGGCAGCGCAACGCGCTGACAGGCCAGGCTCGAGCGGAGCGGCAACCCCAAGCGCAGCACGGCCGCAACGCGTGAGCGGACAGGCGGAGCTCCAGCGCCGATGGCGACGCAGCCGCCGCCGCAATCTTGCGCTCGATTTGACCGGGACGTCCCGCCAACCCTCAACTGAACAGGCTACGGAAGCGCCGAAACCGGCCCCAACGCACAGCGGCACGACGGCCACCTCTACATCGCCGACGATGGGGCGCCAGTCGTGCGGTGCTGCACTACACGCAGGCGCGCTGGGCAGGCGCACCAGTCCGCAGCGGCACGACTCACCTTTGCCCAGCGCGCAGCGCTGGGTGGGCATTCAACGAACCATCCCCCGGCCACGGGGCGCTGGAGGCAGAGCAGCGGCACGACGAACTAGCCCAGCGCGCGGCGCTGGGAGACGCAAGGAACTCAGCCCCGGCAGGGGCGGTAAAGGAAGCACGATGGAAAGACCATCCTCGCCAGTGGCTCTCGTGGCGTCATCCACTGCCTGCGTCTTGAGTAGCGGGGGCGGCGGGTGCCCCATGTTCCACTTCTCATTTGAGAATTGTCATTACGAGCGCCCGACTTTGGCGCGAGGAATCTGCTTTTCGTGAACCGGCAAAAGCAGATCCCTCGCCGACTAAAGTCGGCTCGGGATGACAATAATAATGGGGCTTGGACGCGGGCCTGAAGGCCCGCTCTACCCAAGCAGCGCCTCCTATCGACCTTTTCCTCAGCCTGCAAGGCCGACTCTGATGAAATCAACTTTCGTGCACGCCTGACCTCGGTTGAAAGCGTGCTCTACCCCGCGCCAGTTACAGCAACTTTGGAACTGCTCTAGAATCATCGTCAGCCATGCAATAACGTTGCGTCACACCTGCTCGTTCTATTGCTCGCGTCGTTGGCCGCTGCTCAGACATCGGCTGCACCTGCGCAGTCCACCGCTCCGCCGCCGGCTGCTGCGAGTTCTACGCCCATCCCCTCCAACTGGCCGACGGCGCAATTCGCTTCGGTCAAAGATCCGAGCCAGCAGAAGGCGATCAAGATCCTGAACGACATGATTCAGGCGCTCGGTGGCGACGCCTACCTGAACATCCGCGACATGCAGGTCGAAGGCCGCACCTACGGCTTCTATCATGGCCAGCCCAACAGCCAGGGTGTCCAATTCTGGCGCTTCTGGGAATGGCCCGACAAAGATCGCTGGGAGCTGACCAAGCAGCGTGATGTGGTCGAGCTCAACATCGGCGACAAAGGATACGAGACCACCTACAAGGGCACGGCAACGCAAGACCCCCAGCAGTTGGAAGATTATCTGCGCCGCCGCGAGCACTCGCTGGAATGGGTCATCCGCAAATGGCTGCCTGCGCCCGGCGCCATGGTCCTGTACAGCGGCCCGGCGATGGTGGAGCAGAACCTCGCCGATCAGGTCACGATATTGAGCGCGAACAACGACAGCGTGACCTTGTCCATCGAGCCGCGCTCCCACCTGCCGGTGAAGAAGACCTATAGCTGGCGCGATCCCAATGACCGGATGCTGGACGAGGAATCGGAGGTGTTCAGCAATTACCGTTTGATCCAGGGCATCCAGACGCCGCTCAGCACGGTGCGCAACTTGAACGGCGAGATGAGCAATCAGCGCTTCATGACCACCGTGACCTACAACAACAACTTCCCGGCGACCATGTTCGAGACCAAGGGCATCACCTACAACCCGCAGAAGGGCGCAACGCCGAAGTAGCGCGCCATGCCCGCACCTCTCGACGCCAACGCCGCTGCGCGCGGTCACTGGCTGGGCAGCTTCGCTGTGTACCTGGTATCCAAGCGCGGAGCATCCCGGGGTTTCCAAGGGTGACTAATACGAGCGCCATTCCTTGCGAGCCACGTGCCGCTCAACTTGGAGGCGAAGCGTAGAGGTAGTAAACTCAGCCCCACAACTAAGCCACATCGCATGGAAGAGACTCTGCCAGGCCGCGTTCGCTTCGGAAGCTTTGAGCTTGATCTCAAGTCCGGAGAACTGCTGGGCGCCGGCCGCAAAGTCGTGCTCCAGGACCAACCTTTCAAAGTGCTGCGGATCCTGGTCGAGTCCGGCGGCGAGGTGGTAAGCCGCGAGGTCATCCAGAAGAGCCTTTGGCCCAATGACACGGTGGTCGAGTTCGACCACAGTATCAATGCGGTCATCAACAAACTGCGGCGAATCCTGGACGACTCGGCCGAGGAACCGAAATACATCGAAACCTTGGCCCGACGCGGCTACCGGCTCATGGCGCCGGTGAAACGGATGGACTCCAGCGCTGGCGACACGCCGCCGCCGAGTAGTCAAGATCAGGTTTCCGACAGCGAGGAATACGGCGAGAAGGCGGGCGGCGACGATGGAAGGCTGGCTCTGCTGAACCTGGATTCCGCAAGTTGGACGGGCAAAACGGTTTCCCATTATCGCGTGCTCAACATCATCGACGGCGGGGGCATGGGCGTGGTGTACCGGGCGAAAGACCTTAAGCTCCCCCGCGCCGTGGCGATCAAGTTCCTGCCCGAAGAGCTGGGCAACGATCCGCGGGCGCTGGAGCGGTTCGAGCGCGAGGCGCGTGCCGCCTCAGTCCTGGAGCATCCCAACATTTGCTCCATCTACGAATTCGGAGAGCAGGCCGGCCGGCCCTTCATTGTGATGCACCTGTTGCAAGGGCAAAACCTGCGGGAACGGCTGGCCGCCGGGCCGGACGCAGCTCCGGCAAAGCCGGGCACTGCGCCCTTTACCGTCGATCAGTTTCTGGACGTCGCGATTCAGATTGCCCACGGCCTGGAGGCAGCGCACGAGAAGGGCATCATTCATCGCGATATCAAGCCGGGCAACATCTTCCTTACCAACAAAGGTGTAGTGAAGATCCTGGATTTCGGCTTAGCCAAGCTGCTGCAGCCTGAGCAGGAAGTTCGGGCGTCCGAAGGGGAGAGCACGAGCGGCCCCGAGACCGCGCGCCGCAAAGCGCCGGACGCTGGGCACCTCACGCGTCTTGGTGTGGCCATAGGCACTGCCGCCTACATGTCCCCGGAGCAGGTGCGGGGCGAGCCGTTAGATGCGCGCACCGATTTGTTTTCCTTCGGAGTCGTTCTCTACGAGATGGCGACTGCGCAGCATCCTTTCGCCGGCGAAACGGAGGCCATGCTTCATACAGCCATCGTGAAGGCAACCCCGGTTCCAGTGCGCGAGCTCAACGCAACGCTTCCGCCGGAGCTGGAGCCCATTGTCAACAAAGCACTGGAGAAAGACCGCGAGCATCGATACCAGTCTGCCGCCCAGATGCGCGCCGATCTGGAGGCGGTCAAGCGCGGCAGGGATCTCACGCCAGCGCCCTCTCCCGGGCCGCCCGAGGGTCATCCCAGGAAGTCCTGGCAACTGGCCGCAGCGCTACTCGTGGTAGCCGCCCTTGCAGTGGGAGTGTACTGGTGGCGAAACCGGGTGAGGATCACGCCCCAAGACACCATCGTACTTGCCGACTTCACCAACTCAACCACCGACCCGGTATTCACCAGCGCCTTGAACACCGCTCTACGGGTCGAGTTCGAGCAGACGCCCTTTCTGAACCTGCTGGCCCCTGACAAGGTGCGGGGAGTGCTAAAGCAGAGAGGCCACGCCGAAAACGAGAAGTTGACGCCCGAGCTGGCACGCGAGGTCTGTCTCCACACCAGCAGCAAGGCTTTCATTGCCGGTTCGATTTCCGACGTGGGGAATCGTTATCGGGTTGAGCTGAAGGCCTTGGACTGTCAGACGGGGAAGACATTCGCCGCGGCGCAAAAGGAAACGGGGAGTCGAGACGAGGTGGTTAAGACCCTGGGAGGCGTCGGCGCCCAGCTACGGCGCGAGCTGGGTGAGCCTCGGGAATCGCTGCAGCAGTTCAATCAGCCACTCGAGGAAGCAACGAGCTCGTCGCCGGAAGCGCTACAAGCCATGACCGACGGCCTCGAACAGAAGCGTTTGCGCGGCGATGCTGAAGCCTTGCCGTACTTCCAGCGCGCAGTGGAACTGGATCCAAACTTCGCCCGAGCTTACGCGTCCTTGGGGATCGCTTACCGCAACCTCGCCGAAGTCACGCTGAGTGTCGAGAACCTCAGAAAAGCCTACGACCTACGTGACCGGGTCACCCAGCTCCAACGGTTTTACATTGACGGCGCCTATGCCGCAATCGGCACCGGTGATCTCCAGCAGGCGCTTCAGACCTTCACTGAATGGACGAAGATCTATCCAAAAGACCCTAGCGCGCATTCCTATCTCAGCGCCGCCTCCATATCGGTTGGGCGATACGAAGAAGCTGCGAAAGAGGCCCGGGAATCGATTCGGCTGATGCCGACGGCCGCTGCCTACACCGACGAGTCATTTTCCTACTTAAGTCTGGACCGGCTGGACGATGCCAAGCGAGTGCTCGACGAGGCACAGACCCTCAAAATAGGCAGCAGCTTGCTGCCTCTTGCTCGATACCGACTGGCGTTCTTAAAGGGTGATCGGCTTGCCCTCGAGGAGCAGGTGAATTCGGCCACGGGGAGGTCCCGGGGCGGATTGCTGTGTCTTCAGTCTTTTACGGAAGCGTTCAATGGCCGCGCCCGCAAGGCACGCGCGTTCTTGCAGCAGGTGGTGGATTTGGCTATGCAGGACAATGCGGCTGACTCAGCCGCGGATTGTGCGGTAGCCAATGCGTTGCAGGAAGCTGAAATCGGTAACGTAGAGCGAGCGCAGCAGCAAGCCGCAGCGTCCATAGCACTCAGCACCGGGCGGGATGTTCAAGCCAGCGCGGCGTTGGCCTTCACGCGCGCCGGGGACGTCGGCCAGGCAGAAAAGTTGGCGCAGCAACTCAACCGGGATTACCCGAAGGACACCATGATGCAGAACTACTCGCTGCCGACGATTCGGGCGGCCATCGAACTGCAGAAGAACAATCCAGCCGAGGCGGTCCACATCCTGAAGGTTGCGGTCCCCTATGAGATGGGCGTTGCGTCTTTTGCGAACCTCTACCCGGCTTATGTCCGTGGCGAGGCGTATTTGAAGGCAGGCCAGGGACAGCAGGCGGCTGCGGAATTTCAGAAGCTGCTCGATCATCCCGGCATCCTGGAAAATTTCGTCACCGGCGCGCTGGCTCATCTGCAACTTGGCCGCGCTCACGCGATGATCGGTAACAACGCGGCAGCACGGAAGGCCTATGATGATTTCTTCGCCCTGTGGAAAGACGCCGACCGAGACATTCCCATCCTTCAGCAAGCGCGGGCAGAATATGCCAAGCTGCGTTGACCATTCGCCGGTTGCCAGGATGGGCGCGAAGCTTCCGTTGTGAACCGTCAGCTTCGGTGGTATCGTCGTAATCGTCCCATTTCAAGGCAGCCTGCAACTCATGTTGTCTCCTTTCCAGCGCACTCTCCTGCCAGCCTTGCTCGTTCTTGGGATGCGCGGCACTATTGCGGCGCAGCAAACCCTGGGCGAACTCTACGCGACCGACGCCAGCGTGAAAGGGTCGGTGATTCTGGCAGGTTCGGGAACCAGCGTGCTGAGCGGCTCTTCCATCCAGGCTGGAGCCCAGGCCGCGACCTTGAAGCTCGAGCGCGGGGGAAGCCTGCTGGTTTGTCCGGGAACGAAGCTTTCGGTGACTGCGTCGCAGAGCGGCCGCGAGCTGATGTTCAGCTTGAACAGCGGTAACCTGGAGATGAACTACCCGATCGGTGCTTCGGCCGACACGCTGCTCACTCCCGATTTGCGCCTGCTTATGCCAGGTCCGGGGACCGTACATGTAGCGGTTCACGTCACGCCGCAAGGCGACACCTGCGTGCAATCGCTGCCCTGGAACGCATCTGCCATCGTCGTCTCCGAGACTATGGGTGATGCGACGTATCAGGTGAAGCCCGACGAAGCTGTGCTGTTCAAGGGCGGTCATCTCAGCGAGGCAGCTCGCTCGAAGCAGAATTGTGGATGTCCTGTCTCGCAACCGATTCAGGTCGCGAAGACGGCACCGCCGCCGCCTCCGGCGGAACCCAAGCCGGCGCAAACGACTGCCCAACCTGCAAAGCCCCTACCGCCTCCTCCTCCGGAGGAGCACGTGGCTGTGGAAGCGCCGTTTGTTTTTCGCGCCAACGATCCTAGGCCCGAACTGACTGAGACCATTGCCACTCTGAAGCTGGAGAACAACAAAGTTGTGCAGCTCGATCCGGTAGTTCTTCCACCTCCTGGGAAGAAAGATAAGGAGCAGCCCAAAACAACGGAAACTGCCACCAAACAGCGCAATCGCAGCTTCTTCAGCAAGATCGGGGCGTTCTTTGCTGCCATATTTCACTGAGGCCAGGCACATAGCGTTCAGCATTCAGTAATCAGCACTCAGTCCAAGTTGCCGGTCGTCAAGACTTCGAATTGGGTTTGGCTGAATGCTGAGTGCTGATAATTGAGTGCTGAATGCTCGTTCCCGCTTCTGCTAAACTTACTTTTCCTATGACAGAACAGCCGCGCTCCCGTGTATTCCTCTGGGTTTTGCTTGGCGGCGGCGCCTTCTTTCTCTTCCTGGTGGCCATTTTTGCGCTGGTGTACTTCACCGTCCGCTCACAACAGAAGGCCACGTTCAGTGGCTTCGGCGACAAGATTGCGGTGGTGGACCTGGAAGGCGTGATTATGACGCCCAAGGACGTGGTCGAGCAGCTCAGGAAGTACGGTGACGACAGCTCCATTAAGGCGATCGTCTTGCACGTAAACTCGCCGGGAGGCGGCGCCGCGGCCTCAGAGGAGATCTATCGCGAGGTGCTGCGCATCCGCGATCAGAAGAAGAAGCGCATCGTGGCGTCCATCGAGACGGTCGGCGCCAGTGGCGCGTACTACGTTTCGTCGGCGACCAACAAGATCTTTGCTGACGAGGCCAGTATTGTGGGCTCTATCGGGGTCATCGCCCAGTGGCTCAACTATGAAGAGCTCATGAAGTGGGCCAAACTTAAGGACATCACCATCAAGGCAGGCGAGTTCAAGGACACTGGTTCGCCTACCCGCGAGATGACCCCCGCCGAGCGCGCTTACCTGCAAGGCCTGATCGACAATATGCACGTGCAGTTCATCCATAGCGTGGCCGCCGGCCGCCACATGAAAGACGACGATGTGCGCGAACTGGCCAACGGCAAAGTATGGACGGGCGAGCAGGCGGTTTCGCTGAAGCTGGTAGATCAGATCGGCGATTTCCGCGCCGCGGTGGAAGACACGGCAAAGTCGGTGGGCATCAAAGGCGAGCCGACCTTGGTGCATCCCGAGAAGGAGCGCAAGAGCTTGCTTGACCTGCTGTTTGGTGATGTTTCTGAATACCTTCCCAGCCGCGCCAAGTTGATGGAGACCAACGTGGGATTCTATTATCTGTGGAAGTAACCCGCGGTAACCTGCCGGGCAAGGGAAGTAACGCCTGAAACCTGGTCTGGGGCTTGGAACTCCAACGAAAACTTAGGCTTGCCAAGGTTACCGTAATTTGAGAGTATCCGGTTGTGCCGATGTCTGAACGATTGGTTTCGTAAGAAGGGGTGTGCGAGAGATGACCAAAGCAGACTTGATCGATGAAGTTTCCCGGCTGGCCGAACTGACTCGCAAGGACAGCGAAGTTATCGTGGAAACTATCTTCGAGAGCGTGGTGCGCTCGCTGCGCGCCGGCGACAAGATTGAAATCCGTGGCTTCGGCAGTTTTCGCACCCGCCAGCGCAAAAGCCGCGTCGGGCGCAATCCCAAGACCGGCGACCGCGTCGAGGTTCCCGCCAAGAAGATTCCATTCTTCAAGCCCAGCAAAGAGCTGAAGGACATGGTCAACAACTACGTCGCCGAGCCTCAGATCGCTTCTGAAGGCAGCGAGCCACCCGGGTAGTCCCCAGGATGCGCAACGAAACCTAGCCGGCGGGCTGGGTTTTGTTTCTTGCTGCAATAACCGGCGCTATTCCTGTGAGTGAGTTTGCGTCGTAGGGGTGTTTCGACTCGCACGGCCAAAAGGCCGGCCGTGCTTGCTCAACACGACAACGGTGATTTACTTTGGCCTGATTCCAATTACCGCCATCATCCGTCCGGTCTGCCCGAACTCCGCCCGATGCGAGAAGAAGCGCTCCCTGTCGCACGCCGTACATCCCTCGACGATGCTGATGTGTTCCTGGCGAATTCCGACGTTCTGCAGCTGGCGCTTGTTGGCTTCGACCAGGTCGAGATGAATTTCCGGACCGAGTTCGCCGTGGCCGGGAGCTCTCTGATTCAGGAACAACAACGGATAGCGCACGTGAATCGCATTGGCATCGAACACCTCTTCGAAGAGTTCTTCAGCATAAGAAAACTGTGACTCGAACTCTGCTCGCACCTCGGCCCCAACCTGATAACAGCAGCGCCGAATCGACGGCCCAATGACGGCGCGCAGATCGCGCGGTATGCTGCCGAATTGCCGCCGCATCTCGCCGATCCCCTTCTCCACAACACGGGCCACGGTTCCCCGCCAGCCCGCATGGAATGCGCCCACCGCGCGGCGCTTCACGTCCGCAACCAGCACCGGAACACAATCGGCGGTCTTGATGGCCAGCAACAAACCTGCGGTGTTGGTGATGAGCCCGTCGCCCGTAAGTGGCTCATGCGGAGCAGTGGTGACCCGCAGCACGATAGACGAGTGCATCTGCTTAAGCTGCACGAGCGGCCAGGCACGGCCGTCTTTGCTCCTCGCTCCTACTTCTTCCAGGAAGAGGGCGCGCTTGCGCTCAACGTTCTCCCTGCTGTCGTGCTGGGTGAGACCCATATTCAGTATGCCGCCGCCGTAGCAGGTCGAAAAACCGCCCTGACGGGTGCTGAATCCGTGCAGCAACCACGCCAGTTGTGCCAAACTCTGCGCGCGCAGAATCTCAATCGGATTGCCTGGTTGGTCCGGTGAACGACGTGTTGAGGCGGATTTGGTCGTGGTTCGGGTGAGACTCAGGCGACCACGGTTCCATTCTAGCGAACATTCGAGCCCGAACTCCGGCGCTCGCGTACCCCGGAATACAATCACTTCGGAGATGCTCCTCTACTACATCACCGATCGCAAGAGTTTCGGGGTAACGGACGCGCAGCAGCGCCAAGCATTACTGCGAAGGATAGCGGAAGCCGCGCGCGCGGGTGTGGACTGGATACAGCTCCGTGAAAAAGACCTCTCATCGCGCGAGTTGGAGCGGCTCGCAGGTGAAGCGGTGCGTACGGTTCGTGGAGCTTCACCGACCACGAAGCTGCTTATCAACGCCCGCACGGATGTCGCACTTGCTGTCGACGCCGATGGTGTTCATCTTCCTGGCGGCGAAGTTGCCGCATCGGAGGTTCGTGCCTTGTGGAAACGATACGACCACCGTGGGCCGTTGATCGGCGTATCTGCACATTCGGTAGCCGACGTTCGCGACGCCAGGGCACAGCGTGCGGACTTCGCAGTACTAGCGCCGATTTTCGAGAAGGTGCAAACGGGAACGCCGGGACTTGGTCTCCCGGCTTTGCGTGCCGCCTGTGCGGAAGCGAACCGCTTCCCCGTACTGGCCCTGGGGGGAGCTACTCTCGAGAATGCTCGTTCCTGCGTCGAGGTTGGAGCCGCCGGGGTCGCGGGCATCCGGCTGTTTCAGCAAGGGGATGTGTTCGAGACTGTGCGCCGGCTCCGCGCGCCATAAGGACCCATGTTCGGAGTACGGTTACTGCGGCTGCACATAAACCGGATTGTTCGGGGAGGGAGGTTCGTAATCCTGTCCATACTTGTTCTTATGCGAGGTAGAGGCCGTGGTCACTTGTATCCGCACCGCGCCCACGGAATGAGACGCCGCGCTCACTTCCACAGTACGTGACAGTGCCTGCAACTCGACCGGCAAAGCATTCTCGTTCCACACGTGCAGGGTGTAACGTCCGGCCGGTACGGAAGCAATCGAGAATTCGCCCTGCTTATCGGGCGTTGCAAAGTACTGGCTGGCGAGAACGACGATCACCGCGCTCATCTCGGGATGAATGTTGCAGAATATGTACGAAATCCCCTCGCGGTCGAAATGGACGGTGCGCGTGGTGCCCGCCTCGTAGAGTCCGAGGTCAAAGCGCTTGCCGTTGAACAGCGAAAACACATTGTGGAACCAGGGATCGCGGTTGGGGAAATCGACGGTTGACCCCTTGGTGACGACTAGCAGGTGCGGCTCGAAAGTCTTGTTCTTCTGCTGCAGCACGGTATGCATCGGAGGGACACTTGCAGCGCCATTTGAGTCCGCGCCAAGCGGACTGAGCCACACAACCGTCGAATTTGCGGGAGAGATGTGCCCAGCACCCTCCAGAACCACCCGACCGGTGACGTTAAGCTCTTGAGCTCGCAAGCTTGCCGTCCCCCAGCAACACAACGCAACTGCAGCCAGCAGCACGAGTTTTTTCGTGGCAATCATGGATTGCGTCAGAAGAGTATCCCCATCGCCATGTTCAACTGTCCGGCCCCATAGCTGTGATTGTAGATGGAGAAGGTGGTTAGCCGGCGGTATTCCAGCGACAAGAGCAGGTCGGAGCGTGGCCGGTAGATGACGTTTCCAAACGCGCCCCGATTGCGGGTCAGGAACGGATTGGCGTAGCTGCTGGACTGCTCGCCGAAGTAACGAATGTCCGCCGCAAACGGATTGTCCTGGCCAAACGCAGCATTGAACTCGAGTTTGGGCAGCGGCTGGTACTTCAACTGCGCCCAGCCGCCGACGGAGTTCAGCGGAAGTACGGTGGTGGCGGGATCGGTGAGCGGACCGTTGTAGACGACACTGCGACTAAGGGCAGCGCCGAGTCCGCCGATCGCTTGTCCCCGGTAGAAGAAGCCGCTCAGAGTGAACGCACGGTTGAGCGGCAGGCTCCAGTCTGCGGTCGCCGCATAACCATTCACGTTGCGGCCGAAGCCCCAGTACTCGCGGCTGTAATAGCCTCCAGCGCCAACCGTGAAAGTGCGTCCGATCATCGGATGGGAATATGCGACCCGTGCCGCGAACGCCGGTTGACGTGATTCTTCGCCAGCATCGGGAGCGCGGTACCATACGTAGTTAAGGCCGTCGGGCGGTTCGCCGGTCAGCGGATCAAGCACACCGCCTTGCAGGCTCACGCTGGAATGGTTCGAAAATTCGAAGCGGTGCTCAACCCTCAATTGCGGAGTCCATGACCACAGATTGCCTGAGTACGTGAGCGCAGGAACGATCAGGGATGCGAACGAAGTTGGCGCCTGGGGAGAAATGAACAAGCCGTCCTGCCCTGCAATCACGGAAGTGTCCTTCCAATCCAGACGAACGGTCGCAGTGCGCAAACGTGCCAGGCCGAAGTTCACGCCGTTGTAGGTGGCAGGAAATCCGCCTCCAAAATCAAGACTGACATTGCCGCTGGAGCGCGCTCCGAAGACGTCCGGCCCAAAGACTTCGAACCCGAGGATCGATTGCCGTAGGGTGCCTCCGACCGACCCCGGTGAGTCCATGGGATCGGGTCTGAGGACCCAGGTGGGCACATCCTGATTGTCGGGATAGCCGCTATTACCAAACAAGTTAAAGAGCACGATGCCTGAGAAACGCACTCGGTATTTCGAGGCGCTCTCGACTTTCGTCTGGTATTGCTCATTCACCTTGTCGGAAAGCAATTGCTGATCCTCTGCCAGATGTCCTAACTCCTGTGCCAACTCGGCAGTGCTGGGAGCAGAGCTTGCCGCTAGCTGGTCATTGTCAGCAGAAACCGCCGCAGCCGTGGCACGACTTTCGGTGCGTTGTGCCTGCAGCTCCAGCCGAAGCTTGGAGATCTCAGCCCGGCTGGCGGTTGTCTCCTGTTGGAGTTGCAACACCATCCGCTTCAACTCCTGTACCTGGGACTGCAACTCACCCAGAGCGGCAGTCACGGTGGGGTTGGCTGTCGTTTGCGCTGCTGGCTGAGCTTGCGCGGCGCACGGAATTCCAACGGTTAACGCCAACCATATAACCAGCGCCGTGCTGAATACTTGGGAGTATCTGAATTCCATGTCGCACCTCTGGCAGCGATGTGAAGGGCCCTTACAACCTTCGCGCTTTGTGGCTATGTTTTCACATACTGAAGTGGCGGGACGCGTCCGTCGTCTGGCCGTTTCCGACAGCGGCTTTCTTGAGCAGCTTGGGAAGTAGGATCTGCATCACGGTGTGCCCGGGCGCCGAACTCTCCAGTTGCAACGTGCCGCTGTGGTCCTGCACGATCTTCTGCGCAATCGTCAGCCCCAGGCCGGTCCCATTCTCCTTGCCGTAGCTGACGAATGGCTGGAACAGTTTGTCACAGATGGACGATTCCACGCCGGGTCCGTCGTCAATGATACGAATGTCCAGATTGTCCTGGTGATTGACCACCGTGACGGCAACATTTCCGCCATAGCCCTGTGCCGCCTGACAGGCATTGAGCAGCAGGTTGTAGAACACGCGCTCCATCTTCCGCACATCGAATTGCGCGTTGTGCAGGCCGGCTGATTCGATGGCCATGTTGATCCTTTGAAACTGTGGATGAGCGAGCACCAGTTCGATGGCTCGGCTGATGGTCCGTTCGATCGGGGCCTCAGCAACGGTCAACGATTCCGCTGGTCGCGACAGTTCCAACAAAGAATCGATAAGGTCGGTCAGCCGGTTGACCGCAATCCGAATCTCCAGGTAAAGCTCCTCGCGTTGCTGGGGAGTGAGATTAGCGTCCGCCAGAAACTCAGCGTTGGCCAGCACGGCCGTAAGCGGATGCCGTAAGTCGTGCGAAATGGAGCTTGCCATTCTACCGATGGTGGCCAGCCGTTCCGCGTCAAGCAACCGCTGCTGAGCCTGGTGCAGGCTCTCCCGCATGCTGCCAAACGCGTTGGTAAGCTCTGCGACCTCCCCAGTTCCACGCGCGTGCAAGGGATACCGGAAGTCTCCGCTTCCCAGGGCCCGCACTCCATCTACAAGCTTTTCCAGTGGGCGTGTAAAAGTACTGGCGGTGAGATACACCAGCACACTGCCAACAAAAACTGCGCCAAAACCGACCGCCAGCAACAGGCGGCTGAGGTGATTCAAAAAGGCAGTCGCTTCGTCGTAGGACTTCATCACGACAATGTTGACAGCCGGCGAGGCGCCGGGATCGAGGGCGAGGGACGAAGCGATGAATTTTTCCTTGCCCAGCTTCCAATCGGTCGGGCCTCGGGGAATAGCCCGAGTGCTGAGGTGTGCGCGCAGCTCATTTGTTTGCTCCGGGTTGAGCGTGCTCACCACCACCTCTTGTTCGCAAATGATGGCCGCCTGGCTGGCCGCAATCTGGCTTATCTCGCGCGCCACTGCCGCGTTCATTTCATACCCGACGGCCACCACGCCAAGCAGGGAATTGTCGGCCGGCCGGCCGAAGTAGATGGGCTTTAAGACGACCTCGTAGAGATGTCCATCAGCAAACCACCACTGGAGCGGTTCGTCGAGAGCGTTACGACGTTGGAGCAGTTGCTGGGCTTGCTGGCGCGTGATGCCGGGTTCTTTGGTGTGGAACCCCACAAACTGGTTTGCCGGATCGATCAACGCGAACAGATCGCCGCCCGAGAGCTGGGACATTTTACCCGATGCGTCTTGAATAGTGGGCGCATGACGGGAAGTCATCAACGCCTTCAAGTTGGGAAGATCGGCCATCAACTCGGCGGAGCGCGCGAGCGCGGCCTCGCGCTGTCTCTGTACATTGCGGAAAGTTTCAACCGAGTTGGCGAGGTCGCTGCCCAGTTGGCGCCGGACCTGGTTTTCCACGGTGCGCTGAACCACCAGCAGAGTGACCGCAGTCAGGCCGGCCGAGGTCAGCAGCATGGCAATGAGAAACTTGGTCCGCAGCCGCAAACGACCCATCGCCGACCTCCTCTCCGCCCCGCTTTACCGGACGAACTTATAGCCTGTGCCGTGGACTGTCCGGAAGTGCACCGGATCGGCCGGATCTTTCTCCAGCTTCTGCCGCAGGCGAAGCATATGGGTATCGACGGTGCGGGTCGTGGGATAATTGTTATAGCCCCACACCTCGTTGAGCAACTCAGTGCGAGAGACCACGCGGTCCTGGTTATTCAGGAAGAAGCGCAGCATCTTGAACTCTTGCGGCGTGAGCGGCACCAGTTGTCCGTCGCGGCGCAACTCCATCTTGGAGAAGTTTACTTCTACGTCATCGAAGCTGAAGACTTCGACCTTGTCGACTGCCTGGTTTAAGCGCCGGAAGGCGGCCCGCACACGCGCCAGCAGTTCGCGGGGGCTGAAGGGCTTGGTCACGTAGTCGTCCGCGCCAAGCTCCAGCAGCAGGACCTTGTCCAGCACATCGCTGGCAGCACTCAGCACCAGGATGGGTACGTTGGAGGCTTCACGCTTGATTTCGCGGCAAATATCCTGTCCCGACTTCCCAGGCAGACGCAAATCCAGAATGACAATGCGCGGCACGGTGGCACGAAACATTTCCATGGCGACCGCGCCATCGGCAGCAATGGTCACCTCGAACCCCGCCGACTCAAAGGTCCGGCGCAAGGCCCGCTGTACTGCCAGATCGTCCTCGATGATAAGGATCTTTTCCATGACCAACCAATCGCAGGTGCATTGCTGCTGAGATACAGCTAATAACAGATCAATTGGGCAGTCAACGGCGTGTTAACAAATCTGTGACAAACACAAGGCACAAATGTTCATGTTCGGATGTTGTCAACAAGGTTTAACAACATCGTGACTGCGCTAAGACAACTCCCTGAGCGGCCCCCGTTAGATTGCAGACAGCTTCCAGCAGCCGAGATTCGATCTTCGAACTGCCGGGAGTAACTTACGAACCTGAAATGGATGGAGGAACGATGTTTAGGTCACAAAAACTTAGTCTGCAAACAGCAACCCGGTTGGTCTTGAGCGCAGCGCTCGCGTTGGTGACAATGGCTTCGGTCAGCCTGTCGGCCGCTGCTCAAAGAACTCAGTCCACAATTCTAACCTCTGACATTCACGACATTAGCGCCTTCGAGGATTCCAACCTCGTCAATCCCTGGGGCATGGTAGCCAGTCCAGCAGGCCCGTGGTGGATCTCGGACAACGGAACCGGACTGTCGACTCTGTATGACGGAACGGGCAAACCTGGTGCGTTAGTCGTTACCGTCCCTCCCGGGAGCGGTTCCGGTACCGGCGTCCCGACGGGAATCGTCTTCAACGGCACCTCTGACTTCAAGATCAACGGCAGCTCGTCGGTCTTTATCTTCGCAACCGAAGACGGAACCATCTCCGGATGGGGCTCGGGCACGAGCGCTACGATTGCCGTCAACAACAGCGGTAGCGGCAACGCCGTTTACAAGGGTTTGGCCCTGGGGTCCGCGAACGGCAACAACTACCTCTATGTAGCGAACTTCCACAACGCTTCGGTGGATGTTTTCGACAAGAACTATGCACCATTTTCGTTCAGTGGCAGCTCCTTCGTTGACAGCACCATCCCCGCCGGCTACGCGCCATTCAACGTGGCCAACCTCGGCAACGGACAACTGGCCGTGGCCTACGCCCAACAAGACGCCGCCAAACACGATGAAATTGCCGGCATCGGAAAGGGCTATGTCACGGTGTTCGATACCTCAGGCAACGTGATGTTCCGCCTGCAGCACGTAATTTACGACAACGCGCCGTGGGCAATGGTAGTTGCTCCTCAGGGCTTTGGTGGCTACGGCGGAGATATCCTGGTGGGCATGTTCGGCAGCGGCGCGGTCGCGGTGTACAGCCCGTCGGGCAATTTCCTCGGCGTGCTCTTCGATCCGGCCAGCCTGAACCTCAGCATCAACGGACTGTGGGGACTAGGATTCGGGAACGGCTCTGGTTCCGGGTCCAAGACCACCCTGTACTTCGTCGCCGGAACGTTCGACGAAGCGCACGGGACCTTCGGAACCCTTATGCCGATCAATGGTCCTGGCGGCAACGGCAAGACGGAGGTAAACATCCTGAAGAAATGGTAAGCCACCAGCCACGGAGTCAAAAATCAACCGAGGAGGGCCCAAGGGCCCTCCTTTCCTATCTCTGGCAGCGATCGGCCGTTGTTGCAGAAGGGCGTCTTATCTTTATTCTCTCTACTCCTTTTCCATAGCCTGCCGATTTGAGCGCAATCTCTTTGCCTCATTCTCTTGGTTCCTTATGGAATAAACCCGTTGCTCGTCAGTTAACAACCCTCACCGTGCGGAAGCACGTGCTCTCGGTGTTCATCGACGATCTGCGGGTGCGGTTCATGCAGGCGGCACGATGATCGAGAGTCATAGGTGAGGCATACCTGGTTGTTAAACTATCCTTGAACCCGCTCGCAGGCGCGCAGCAACGCGCTCGCTTTGTTCATGCACTCCTGATACTCGCTCTCAGGATCGGAGTCGGCGACGATGCCCGCTCCCGCCTGCACATAGGCGCGGCCGCGATGCAGCACCATGGTCCGAATCGCGATGCACGAATCGAGATTGCCGGCATAATCCGCATAAAGAACTGCCCCGCCATACACGCCGCGGCGCACCGGTTCTAGCTCCTCGATGATCTCCATCGCCCGCACCTTGGGCGCTCCGCTGAGCGTACCGGCTGGAAAACACGCCGCCAGAGTATCCAGAGCGTCGAGATCTCCGCGCAGATGTCCCTCCAGCGCCGAGACCAGGTGCATCACGTGGGAATACTTCTCCACGTACATCAGGTCGCGCACCTTGACTGTGCCGTATTCACTCACGCGGCCAAGATCGTTGCGCCCCAGGTCCACCAGCATAACGTGCTCCGCCCGCTCCTTCTCATCGCTGCGCAGCTCCGCCGTCAGACGTTCATCCTCGGCGGGATCGGCGCCGCGCTTGCGCGTTCCCGCGATGGGGCGGTACTCAAGTTTTCTTCCGGAAACTCGCACCAGCATCTCCGGCGACGCGCCCACCACGTGCAAATCGTCAAGCTTTAAAAAGAACATATATGGAGATGGGTTCACTGTCCGCAGCGCACGATAGATCTGGAACGGCTCGGCGGGTGGCTTGAAGTCCAGCCTTTGTGAAAGCACGACTTGGAAGATGTCGCCGGCGGCAATGTATTCCTTTGCCGTGCGTACGCTCTCGACGAACTGGTCGTGCGACGTGCTAACGTGGACTTTGATCGCCCGCTTTTTCTCCGCGGCCGACCAGTGGAGATGCTGCGCGCGAACTCCCCGAGCCAGCTTGTTTTCAATGGCGGCAATGTCAGCAAGGGCGCGATCGTACGCTTTGCGCGGCGATTCCGAGCGAACGTCGGCAGCCGCGATGATGTGCACCTGGTGCCGCAAGTGATCGAAGGCCAGTAGCCGGTCGTAAAAGGTGAAGACGCAATCGGGCAGGCCTAAATCATCTTTTGCGTGCTCGGGCAGGCGCTCGAATTGCCGGACCATGTCGTAGGCGAAGTAGCCGACGCCGCCAGAAGTAAACGGTGGCAACTCCGGCGAAGCGGCGGGAGTGTGTTGTCGTAGACAGGCACGCAACAGCTGAACCACGCTGCCCTGCTGCCGTTCCACCGAATTCCCCCTGCGGACTGTCAACTCCTTTCCTCGCGCGGTGATCACCATTCGCGGCTGCGCGCCAACGAAGGTGTAACGCCCGATCTTCTCCCCGCCTTCCACCGACTCCAGCAGGAAGGCATATTTCTGTTTGGCGGAAATGCTCAAGAACGCGCCGACCGGCGTCAGCAAATCTGCGCTCAAGGTTTTCGCCACCGGGATCAGGGTAAAGTCGCGGCTGAGCTGCAGGAAGCTTTTGTAATCGGGCGTAAGCATCGGATCTTCGATTGCGAGTCTCTGGGTTTACAGGGGGATTATACGGGAGGTTACAGGCGCCGACTTTACTTGCGCGCCGCGCATCCCGCTGCATATACTTGCAGCGTTTGCCCGCCCGATGCTGGACGCTCTCCCGCAAAGCGTCCACCGAATCGTGCCGCGAGATCCAGCGATCCTTCGGAGAGCTTATGGCGACTACATCACACACACTCGAACAGGAAAAGAACCCTTGGGAACAACAGGCTGCGCGCTTCAACCTGGCGGCCGAAAAGCTGAAGCTTGACGAAGGCCTGTGGCGCGTTCTGCGCCAGCCCAACCGCGAGATCATCGTTCACATTCCCGTCATGATGGACAACGGGCAACTGGAAGTCTTCACCGGTTACCGGGTGCAGCACTCGATTGCCCGTGGCCCCGCCAAGGGCGGAGTGCGTTACGCGCCTGACGTTACCCTCGATGAAGTGCGCGCCCTGGCGAGCTGGATGACCTGGAAGTGCGCGGTCGTGAACATTCCATTTGGCGGCGCCAAGGGCGGCATTATTTGCGATCCCAAGCAGATGTCGAGGGGCGAACTGGAACGCATGACCCGCCGCTATACCTCCGAGCTGATCGAGTTCATTGGCCCGGAAAAAGACGTACCGGCGCCCGACGTGAACACCAACGAGCAAACCATGGCGTGGATGATGGACACCTATTCCATGCACATGCGCCAGACGGTCACGGCTGTGGTCACCGGCAAGCCGCTGAACATGGGAGGCTCGCGCGGGCGACGTGAAGCTACTGGCCGTGGCGTAATGATCATCTGTGATGAGTCCATCAAGCACCTCAAGATGGCCCGCGAGAGCACCCGCGTCATCATTCAGGGATTTGGCAATGTCGGCTCCAACGCGGCCCTGCTCATGCACCAGGCTGGCTACAAGGTGGTCGGCATCGGCGAATGGGACGGCGGCTTGTACAACAGCAAAGGTATCGACATTCAGGCCCTCTGGGACTATCGACAGAAGGAAGGCCACATCCACGGCTTCAAAGGCGCAGAGCGCCGCGCCACCGAGGACCTGCTGGTCACCGATTGCGAAATCCTGATTCCTGCGGCCACCGAAAACGTCATCACATCTGCCAATGCCGACCAGGTGAAGGCCAGGGTGTTGGTCGAAGGCGCCAACGGCCCCACCACTGCGGCGGCCGATGACATCCTCGCCGATAAGCACGTGTTCGTCATGCCCGACATTCTGGCCAACGCCGGAGGCGTGACCGCTTCCTACTTCGAGTGGGTGCAGGACCGACAGGGCTACTTCTGGAAGGAGTCGGTGGTCAACTCGCAGTTGGAGGACATCATGGTGTCGTCGTTTGAGGACGTGGTGCGCTATGCCGACACCCACCACGTGAACAACCGCATCGCCGCCTACATGCTGGCTATCGACCGTGTGGCCTATACGATCCGGCAGCGCGGCATTTACGCATGATCGTGTGCACAGGCACTTTGTTCAGAGAACGGCTTCCGCTTCGGGGGCCGTTCCCCTTTTGGGACAAAATAATTTTCCATGACAGCGGCGCAACCCACAGCGAGTTGGGGCATAATATCGGACAAGCGGTGTGGTGGTGGACTTCCCTCCCGTGCAGGTCATCATGCGACGCCTTTACTTGTATCTCCGCTTGCTTGCGGTAGCGTTGGCCTTTCCCGCCATCGTTGTGTATATCGCTGCCGCGACCCTGGTTCATCCCATCGCCGCGTTCCGGAACCGGTTTCGCACGGCCCTGCGAATCTGGATGAGCATTCTGGACTGGATCAAGGGAATTCCAGTGGGCTACAGCTACTGGGAGCAGTACGAGGCGCCTGTCATGCTGGATGAAATTGCCGTCCACCACGACGAATAGATTTCATGGCCACATTTTTCTGTAATTGCTTTCGGTCGAACCAGTAGAGGATAATCGCCTGTTACGGTGGCGACCGGTGCCGTGGCGTCTCCAGTCTGTCTTGTGAACCTTCCTACCTACATCACGCTCACCCGCATTTTCAGCATTCCCGTGCTGATCTGGATTCTTTCCAGCAACCGCTTTAACTCGGGAAATGGTGAGCGTGAACTTCTGGCTTCGTTCGTCTTCATTGCGGCATCGCTGACCGACGCCATCGACGGCTACCTGGCGCGCAAGCGTGCGCAAGTAACCACCATGGGCATGCTGCTCGACCCGGTGGCGGACAAACTGCTGATCGCCGCCGCTTTCATCACGCTGGTGCAGTTCAATCCGCGCACTGTACCGGCCTGGATGGCGGTGATCATTGTCGGCCGCGAATTCCTGGTCAGCGGACTGCGCTCCATTGCCGCGTCGGAAGGTTTCACCATCCAGGCCAGCGAGCTGGGCAAAAGCAAGATGTTCGTGCAGATATTCTCAGTGGTGGCGGCCATCATCGACCACCACTGGACGCACCTGCCGTGGTACTTCCTTAATCTACCGGTGCACCCGATCGCCTTGCTCTCGATCTGGGTGATGGTGGGACTGTCGCTGGTTTCTGCGGTGGATTACTTCGTCGGCTTCTGGCGGAAGATCGATCGTCACGCCGTAAAGCGCCGCAGGCGGCGTTCCTTTGTGCTCACTCGCCGGAGGAAGCGCAACGATGTTCCCGCGGTCTGAGTTATCGCGCACCCTGGTTTCGCCGGAGACTTGCGAGTATTCCGCGACCGAACGCCAGGTATTGCTCCAACTCGCCCGCGACTCCATTCAAACTGCGTTGGACGATCGGCAGCTCGACCTGACTCCTCCGAATCCGCACCTCGCTCAACCTCGCGGAGCGTTTACAACCTTGCATCTTGAGGGCAAGCTCCGGGGATGCATAGGATACGTCTTCCCTACCGATTCGCTGTACAAAACCGTCGCCGATACCGCGCGAGCGGCCGCCTTTGAGGATCCCCGCTTTGAACCCGTGACCCTGATTGAGGTGCCACATCTGACGGTGGAAATCAGTGTTCTCTCGCGGCTCCAGCCAATTCGGTCTGACGAGGTGCTCGTCGGCAAGCACGGCCTTGTGGTTACCAAAGGGAATCACCGGGGTTTGCTCTTACCCCAGGTCGCGCCGGAGTGGGGATGGGACCGCGAAACCTTTCTCGCCCAGACGTGCCTCAAAGCCGGACTGCCGGCGGATGCCTGGCAACACGGCGCCCAGTTGCAGGCATTCACCGCAGAGGTGTTCGGGGAAGAATGAGGGATTCGCTATATCGGCGACGATCTTTACCCTCCTGATCGATAGGACTCGCGACATATAAAACTAAAGTGCTACCAAGCACAAATTGCCATTCAGCTATATCAGCCTTGCCTGGAACGCTGTGTAGAACGCGTTTGCAGGCCAGTACAGGCATTTTGGCGACACCAGATGACGGGAAAACCACGTGAAGTCGTTTGAGATGGCAAATTACGCAAAATCTAGGGAAACGCGGAATCGTAGGGCACAAATCGGCCATTTTTGAGGAGGTCAGACATCGGATCGATCAGTAGTGTCGCTCCTGATTCTTAACTGCCGAGAGACACGAACCGCCCAATCTGCAAGATTTTCTCAAAAGAGGGTTGCAACATTTGTTGTGCATCTGTACCATCGGGCCTGCTACATGCGCGCATCTGCAAGTACTTACGCCACCCGAATCCGTCGCTTTCGTCTTCCCCGGTTATGCGTTGCCGTGATCGGTTCCGACGCCTCCTCCATCATCGAACGCGCCGATTCCTTGGTGCGCGATAACCCCTTTCTCGAGTTCAGGTTAGATTACCTCTCGCAGCCGTTGGCGGGTCTTCCCAAGCTCAAGAGTTTTCTGGAGATGCATCCCGAGGCGACCGTGATCGCCACTTGCCGGCGGGCGGTAAACGGCGGTAAGTTTCGCGGCACGGTCGCAACTCAACTCGGCGTTCTGCTAAAGGCTGCCGATAGCGGCTTTCAGTTGGTGGATATTGAGCTCCAGAGTGCAGAAAACCTCAAGCCTCACGAACTTCAAGAACTTAGCAACCGCGCCGGTCTCATCATTTCCTACCATAACTTCCGCAACACTAAGAAGCTGGAAGAGCCGTTTGAGGAGATGAGCAAGTATCCGGCCGACTTCTACAAGATCGTTTCTACGGCCACCAATCTTTACGACAACGTCGTGATGATGAAGTTCCTTGAAGCGAACTCAGGCAAGCGCGAGATGGTGGGCTTGTGCATGGGAGAACAGGGCATCATAAGCCGCGTGCTGGGAGTTCGGGCCGGTAGTGTCTTCACCTTCGGCGCCGCCTCGCGCGGGGAGGAGACTGCGCCCGGACAGGCGACTGCGAGCGAATTGCGCGACATTTATCGCATCGAGAGCGTGGATGCAGCTACCCAGGTCTATGGTGTCGCTGGCGATCCGGTGGAGCACTCACTTTCTCCAGTCATGATGAATGCGGCCTTCCGCCGCGAGGCCGTGAATGCGGTCGATCTGGCGCTACATGCCAAGAGCTTGAAAGATCTGCTGGCTTGTGTGCAGCATATTCCGATCCGCGGTCTTAGCATCACCATGCCATACAAGCAGGAAATCGTGGAGGAACTCGAGAACTCCGACCCGTTGACGCGCCAAATCGGAGCGTGCAACACCGTGGTCCGCAGTCTGGAGGGCAAGCTTTACGGCTTCAATACCGATGTGGCCGGGGTCCTAGTACCGCTGGAGCAACGCCTTCATCTTGATGGCTCGCGCATACTACTGGTTGGGGCAGGCGGCGTTGCGCGGGCTGCAGCGTTCGGCCTGAAAGCGAAAGGCGCCGAGGTTTTCGTTACCAATCGCACGCCGGAGAAAGGGCAGACGCTGGCGCGGCAAGTCAAGGTAAAGTACCTCAAGCGCGCTGAGGTTGCGAAGCAGTCGTTCGATGTGATCATCAACGCCACGCCAGTGGGAATGGGCAGCAACAAGCAGTCGCCGCTGGAAGAGAAAGAACTGAATACCAAGTATGTCTTCGACCTGGTATATGTGCCCGCTGAGACCAAGCTCATAAAGATGGCCCGCGCGAAGGGGTTGCAGGTCATCCCCGGCCTGGAGATGTTCGTCCAGCAAGGCGCGCGACAGTTCGAGATCTGGACCGGCAAGCCGGCGCCGATCGCGGAGATGGCTTACGTTGTTACCAAGGCTTTGGAACGCCGCGCAGCGGAGGAAGCTGCCGAAGAACGAAAACCATCCGTCAGGAAGACCGTTCGCAAGACGACGAAGCCCGGTCGGAAATCGCGCCGGTGACAGCATCGCCAACTGGTGGCGGAGAAAGCAAGCCTTAGCGCCTTTCCGGCATTCTCCACGAACCGCCATTTATCGGTTGCGGTTTTCCCGTCAAAAGGCTTAGGATAGAGGGGTTGGAGCTGGTACCTCGTTCCTCTCCAACTTAAGCAGCCAGTTTCGTAATCCCACGTTCGCAAGTCAGCATTCCCTCATGCACAGCGACCCTTCAACTGTGTGCGAGTACTCCCAGGAGAGACTGAGATGGCGTGGTACGCGTACTGTATTACCGAGCAACAGGGTCTTCTAAGCGGCACCCGAGCTCGGCGCCCCTTCGCGATTGAGAACCTCCGAGGCGTAAATGGCGCTTCGGTCTTTGCCTATCCAAGCGGAGAATTCGCAGTCATCGTCAGCGATTACTCTGTGGCTCAGACGCTTACCCAGCAAGCCATTGTTGACCATGCCCGCGTGGTCAGCGAATGCTTCCGCACGTTGACCGTACTTCCATTCCGTTTTGGAACCATCTTTGATACGGATGAAGCGCTCCGCCGGGCGGTCAAAGCCAATCGCAAGGCTTTTCTGGAAAGCGTCGCCCGTCTACGCGGGAAGGCTGAGATGCACTTCAAGCTTCTCGTTAAAGATGGGGCGCTGGAAGAAGCGTTGGCCGACCTGCCCAACGGTGTGGGAGGCGAGTACCTGCGCAAGTTACGGGAGCAGGCCACACGCGTGAGGGAGCGCCAGACCAAAGCTCGCGCGCTCTCGATGCAGGTACACAAACTGTTTTCCCCCCTGGAAGAGGACGTGATCTGCAAGCGTACCGACTCCGGCGGAATGATGATCGACTTTGCCCACCTGATCGACTCCACCTCCATCACCAGATACCAGAACCGTTACAGCGCCGCAACGCGGCATTTCAAAGACTGCCAAATCAGCATCACCGGGCCGTGGCCACCCTACCACTTTATGCCCGGCAAGCTACGAACGGTCTCCGGCGGCAACTGAGAGTGTTCCCCGGCAAAGCGACACCAGGCGGCTAAGAGCCGCCTTTCCTTTTGCCTTCCCGTTCAATGGCGAGGGTCGCCAAAAAGCCGAAAAATTTGCCAGGGAAGTGACCCAGACAGCGACTCTGGGATTACAATCAGCCTAACCAATCCAGGTAAGTCCGAATTGATGACTCTGAATGGCAGTCGCCGGTGCTCGATTTGCAGAGACCCAGCTTCGGGAGGTGCAACTCTGATTGAGAGTATCTCGGTTGTCAGAGTGGACTGCTGGTTTCACTGGTCAGGTGAACTCTCGTTGTTCGACCGTCGTGGGGTGTAATGGTATCGAATCAAAAGCTGCGCGTACTAATCGTTGACGACGATCCCAGCGCAAGCAGGGACCTCAGCTCTCACCTCGTTGGCCGCGGCTTTGACGTCAGCCACGCTGCCACGGGAGAGGACGCCGTCCGCGTCTTTCGGGTCTACGACCCCGGGCTGGTGCTGCTGGGCAACTCTGCGCGCGGGATGAGGGTCCTCGTAACACTCGAACATATCAAGCAGGTCAAGCCCAACGTTGCGGTCGTCATGCTGTCGGGGCATCATGATCCGGAGATGATCTTCAAGGCTTCCAAGCTAGGAGCCGACGATTATCTGGGCAAGCCGGTCGAACCGAAGGATCTGGATCTTCGCATTGACCGGATTCTGGAAAGTCAGCGCCTTTCGACGCCGGTTGCACCCCTGCGTGACAAAGTGCGCCACAACGGCGACTTCGCCATGCTCTTCGGCACCAGTCCCAAGATGGAAGAGGTGAAGGACACCATCGAACAAGTGGCGGACACGACAGCTACCGTTCTCATTCGCGGCGAAAGTGGGACCGGGAAAGAAGTGGTCGCGCGGATGATCTACACGCAGTCGGGACGGCGCGAGAAGCCGTTCGTCAAGGTGAACTGCGCAGCCATACCGTACGAATTGCTGGAGAGCGAATTGTTCGGGTACGAGCCGGGAGCCTTCACCGGCGCGAACCGGCAAAAGCTCGGCAAGTTCGACCTCGCCGATGACGGAACCATCTTCCTCGACGAAGTTAGCGAGATGCATCCCTCTTTGCAGGCCAAGTTGTTGCATGTGCTGCAGGGTGGCGAATTTTCCCGCCTTGGCGGCAGGAGCGATATCTCGGTGGACGTCCGCGTCCTGGCCGCGACCAACAAGCCTCTGGAGCGCGCCGTGGAGGAAGGTCTCTTCCGCGAAGACCTTTTCTACCGTCTGAACGTAATCACCATTCACATCCCGCCGTTGCGCGAGCGCCGGGAGGAGATCCCCGTTTTTCTTGGTTACTTCTTGCAGAAATATAGCGAGGTTTACGGCAAGCATCCGGCGCCGTTCGGGGACCACGCCGTCGCCCGCATGATGCAGTACAACTGGCCGGGCAACATTCGTGAACTGGAGAACATGGTAAAGCGCTACGTCATTGTCGGCGATGAGGCGCAAATCATTCGTGAACTTTCGACGCCCAAACCCATCGCGAGTTCCACCAACGCGACCGGTACTGGATGGAGCTTGAGGGACGCCAGATCTGGCGTCGATGCGGTGCCGACGAAACCGTCGCCGGCTGTGGCCATTCCAATTAACGCCGCACGGGGGGACGGCTGCCGACTCGCCGTCACTGCTGGAGATTGGAAGACGGGCTGCCATGTCGGCCGAACGCGAAGCCATTGAGCGGGTGTTGACCCAAACCCGCTGGAACCGGCGCCAGGCGGCCAAAATCCTCAAGATCAGCTACAAGGCACTGCTCAATAGGCTGAAGGTGATCGAGGAGCAGGACGCGGCGCAGAATAAGAACCTGACGGCCTAGAGTTGGCATGTGAACGCCACTAGCGGCAACGTATCTTTCTGCTGAAACTGTGCCCCACCTCTGAAGTGGGCGTGTACTTATCGCGATTGTTCACAACTACTTCGGTACCGTATCCACAGTCCCACGAAGCTCTGGCCCAGCTTTGGCGAAACAGTTGCAACGGCATTGGCATCCAAAGAGGCAAAAACCCTTGAGTCCAATCCTCTTCCGTCTATCAAGACCTGTCTACGGTTGTCTCGTTAAGCGAGACAGCGCACTGCACCGTATCCCCTGAAGACCCTACCTTCCTGCCTCTTTTTTGACAGCGGCCCAGTACGGGCCGCTTTTTTGCGCGCTGCCGAAGGATGGGGTCGTGCAGGCAAGATTGCGCATCTAAAGTGGCCGCGAGATCGGGTGGTAGGATTGCGGCAGTTGACGTGCCTGCTTCGCGCGTCTATGATTCCGGTTTTGCACACCGTGATTTTTCGCTTAGAGGCGGAGTGCCTCAGCGTGAGTCGTCGGTAGGGTACGAACCATGGAGAAAAAGAAACTCGAGGTTTTCAAGAAGCGCCTGGAGGACCGTCAGCGCGAATTGCGGCACACCATGAATCGGGCGGCTCAAGACGGGCGTGACGCTGATTTGGAATCGGCCCAGGACATCGCGGACCGGGCGGCCAACTCGTACAACAAGGAATTCCTGTTTTCCCAGAGCCACAATGAGCGCCAGCTCCTGCAAATGGTGGACAGCGCGCTAGACCGTATCCGTGAAGGAACTTTCGGCCAATGCATTTCCTGTGGAGAGGAGATCAATCCCAAGCGGCTGGAAGCTGTGCCCTGGACTCGACACTGTATCGAATGCCAGGAGAAGCTCGAGAAGGGACTGCTGGAACACTCCAGCACGTAATAGAGGTGAATCGCGCCTGCCGAGGCCACCCGATAAGGGTGGCCTTTGCGCTGAACATGAGGACACGGACTACTTCTTCTTTTTCCCGCCCATCAACTGATTCAACGCGTCGCCCAGCGGATTAGCCTGCTGGTTCTGCTGTTGGGCGGGCTGACCAGCCTGCTGGCCGTGTTGCTGCTGGCCGCCCAGCAACCCACCCACCAAGCCTCCCAGATCATTCCCGCCTTTTCCGTTCAAAAGGCCGCCCGCCGTGGGCAACAGGTTCTTCAGCTTCATCTGCGCAATCTGCTCGATATCCGGGGCAACAATAGGATGGCTCATGGTGCCTGTGATCAGCACAGGCAGAACCAGTTCACCATTCTTATTAGCCAGCGCTGTGTTGAGATAGCCGCCCACTCCAGTGCCGCCGACGGACTGGCTGAACTGCTTGTTCAGCACGGCGGTCACGTGCAGGTTGAGGCCCTGATTGACAAGGTTCATTGTCCCCGTCGCTGCCAGGTTACCAACATCCAGCACCGCCTTGAGGTCATTGGTTTGCGCCACGCCGTTGTGCAAATTGAGAGTCCCGGTCATCTGCGAAATGGCGGTGTACCCCTTGGCCCCTCCCGCGCCGAACTTGCCGATTTTCGACAACTCGTTCACCAGGTCGACCTTGGTAAGTTTGCCGTTGATCAAGTTCAACCCCAGCGTTCCGTTCAGGGTCTGGACGATGTCTCCCGAGGCAGGCGTGGCGAAGGTGACGTTCGGGTTCGCGGCCAGAGTCCCGTATAGCGTGTCTTTCGCCGACGAAAGGGAAGACAGCATTTTGTTCGCATCGGCGCCGGTGAGTTTGGCATCGACTGCGTACGTCGTTGGATTCTGGCGAGTGTCAATGGTCACGCTTCCGGTTTCCTGCCCACCATAGATTTGCGAGGTCAGCGGATTGAGCTGAATCACCCCGTGATTAAGCTGGACATTGGAGTGCACATTGGTGAGTTCCGTCTGCTCGTAGAGGATACTGCCAACCGCGATGGAACCACTCCCGGTCGCGGTCTGTAACAGGCTGGGCTGGGCTGGCGCTGGCGCAGCGTTGGCGCTTGGAACCAGACTCCAAAATGCTTCCGCTTTCTTTTTCGCTGGAGCTTTCTGCTCGCCGCCGGTGATCTGCTCCAATTCGGTGACGTTGAGCTTGTCAGCGCTCAGCGCGAAGGTCAACCGGGGCGCCTGAAAGTTCGCGATGCTGAGGCTCCCGCTGGCGTTGGTCGAGCCCAGCGATGCCGCCAGGTTCGTCAGGTTCACTGAATTCTGCGTGAACTGCATGTTCGCGTTGCGAACGTGCAACGGCTGGGTGAGCGAAGGCATCTTTAGCGAAGCATTCTGCAGCGCGCCGGTGCCGCTGAAGTTCATGGCATCGGTATTCTTGATGGGCCCGGTGGCCCGCACGTCAAGGCTGATGTTGCCGCTGCCACTCATGCCCTCCACCGCGCTGACACCGTATGCCTTGGCGATGCCCAGCAACTCTTCCACCTTGCCGTTTACGGATTTGATGGTTGCGTCCACGTTGGGCGAATTTGTGGCGTACTGCGAAAGCGCCATCTGCACGGCCAGGGTTGTTCCACCGGAAGTCGCGGTGAAGTTGTTCGATTGAATCTGCTGCGGCGTCATAGTCAGATCAATCGCCGGCACACGCACCGGCTGCGGAATATCGCCGCCCGTCACTTCCAGATTTTTCCCGTTAACATTGCCGTTAAGTGCCAGTTGGCTGGTCGGGCCCTGTGCGTGAACCTTCGCCGTCAACTGGCCGGTGATCTTGGTGTTCGGGCTGAAAGCTACGCCGAACGCCGCCGCCAGCCGCGCAACCTCCTGGATTGAGGCATTGGACGCACTCAGGTTCACGTCCACGACCGACGTACTAGCGTGCGAGTTGATCATCCCGCTGATCGACAGTGGAGTCGAGCCAAGCTTTAGCGAGCCTTGCTTGATCTGTAGCACATCGTTCGTGAGGTCATCGGTCAGGTCGAACTCTGCCGAGATGGGATACCCGGCCTGCACGCCGTGAATCACTGCGTTCTCCAGCTTCAGCGAACCGTTGGCGGCCATCTTGCCGTTCGAGTTCGACAAGTCAGTCGAACCGGAAATCACCGCGTCCGAGTCCTGTAGCGCGGCGGCGTTTAGGAACTTCTGCAATCCCGACAGCGAGACTTCTTTCAGCTTTACGCTGCCTTTGAAGGGCGTACTGGCGAAGTCGGCATTGTTGACGGGGCCACCATCTCCGGTCAGTTGCAAGGTTTGCGAACCGCTGCCCGGCAGATGCGCAGCGGCATCAATGGAGAACGGTTTGCCCGGCGCGTAATGCTCGAGCGTCAGGTCAATGTGGTCGTACACGGCGCGAGCCTGGTGCTTCAGGTAATCGGTGATAGCAATCTGGCCGTCGGTGATCTTCAGTTCACCCAATGAGAACCCACCGGAGGTGGCGGGTGCTGCCTGCGCGGGTGGCTGCTTGGTCGGTTGTTGCGGTTGGCTGGGCGGCGCCTGCTGCGCCGCTGGAGCGGGCGGCGCTGCTGCCTGCGGTCGAGAAGTTCCACAGGCCCTGCGCGTTGCGGATGATCTCGATCTTGGCACGCTTCAGTTCCAGGCTTTCCACTTCTATGTTCTTGCTGAGCAGGGGCAGCAGTGCGATGCTGACATCGAGCTCGCCGACCTGGGCGAAGGGCACCTTGCTGCCAAAACTGGGGTCGTCGCCGATGACGACGTTATTTACCTCTACCCGCAGCGGAAAGACAACCAGCGACATCTCTCCAAGCTGCACGGGACGGTTGAGCCGCTGCTGCAACTGGGCCTGGATTTGACCGCGGTACTGGTTGACGTCAATCAGGTGTGGGAGTGCCAGAATAACAACGACGAAGATGGCAACGATGACAATGGCAACGATCGCAAGCTTTCGCATTGGCTGCTCCTCTGTCGCGGTGGACGGCTGTGGATGGGTTACCGAAATCTGTTCACTCGAGATAGAAGCCCGCCGGCGGGCGCGAGTTGCACCCTGTTACGACGCGGCGGTGGACGGCTCGTCTTCCTCAGCGTGGATGAGCCCGAACTTCTTCAGCTTGTAACGCAGCGCGTCACGGCTAATGTCGAGCAGGCGAGCGGCATGGGTCTGGTTGCCATTCGCTTGCGCCATTGCGATGTCCACCAGTTCGCGCTCAACCTCTTCCAGCGAAGTGCCGCCCTCCGGAATCTGCAATTGCGGCAAGTGGCGCCCATCTGGCAGTTGCTTTCCAACCGTGCCGCCATTGTTCCCCGAGTTTCCCGAAGAAAGTTCAAAGGCGGTGTAGGCGGATTTCTGCTGTGCCACAGCAAAGGGAAGGTACTCAGGAGTGATCTCGTTGCGCTCCTCCAGAATCATGGCGCGCTCGACCGCGTTCTTCAATTCCCGCACATTCCCTGGCCAGTCGTACTTCAGCATCAGCCTCCGGCTGTCGTCGGTGATGCCCTTTACATTCTTGCGGAACTTGCGGTTGTAGCGCCCAATGAAGTAATCCACCAGTGGCAGAACGTCTTCTTTGCGTTCGCGCAGTGGCGGCAGGAAGATCGAAATGATTGCCAAACGGTAATACAGGTCCTGGCGGAACTGATTGTCCCGCACCGCGCGCTCCAAGTCCCGGTTGGACGCTGCGATGACGCGCACATCCGTCTGTAGGTCGCGCACGCCGCCGACTCGGCGGATCACCTGGTCCTCCAGCACGCGCAGCAACTTTGCCTGCAGCAGTGGCGACAGCTCACCAATCTCATCGAGGAAAAGCGTGCCGCCGTCCGCCATCTCAAACAGGCCCTTTTTCATCGCCTTGGCGTCGGTGAATGCGCCTTTCTCGTGTCCGAAGAGCTCGGCTTCCATCAGCGTCTCAGGGATGGCCGAGCAGTTAATAGCAACGAAGGGCTTGTCCTGCCTGCGGCTTTGGTAATGGATGGCTTTGGCGATGAGGTCCTTGCCAGTGCCGCTTTCACCCTGCACCAGGATCGTGGTCGCCTCGCTGCCGGCTATCTTGCCCACGAAGCCCAACAGCTCGGACATCTTCTGGGAGACGCCGATCACATTATGGTAACCGGTGCGACGGCGGACCTCGCCGCGCAGCGACTCGACCTCCGAGCGCAGCCGCGTGGTCTCCAGCGCGTTCTTGACCGTCACTGCCAGTTCGTCGAAATCCAGCGGCTTTCCCACGAAATCATAGGCGCCCAGCTTGAGCGCGGTCTTCACGTCTTCCAATTGCGGATCCGCCGTGATCATGATGATGGCCCGGGCGTCACCCGTCTTCTTCAGTTGCTCGAGGATTTCAATGCCGTTGGAGTCGGGCAGGCGCACGTCCAGCAGCACGAGGTCAGGTGTCTCGTGCTGGGCCACGCGGAGCGCAGCCGCGCCGTTGTCAGCCTCTAGCACGTGGTAACCCCACTCTTCGCACTTCTGCCGGAGAGACCAACGGACGAGCTTCTCGTCGTCGACAATTAAGACTTTTTCCGAGGGCATTCCTGCTCTAAATAAGCTTACTACAGCAGCGAGATTTCGCGGAGTCGGCCAAAGAGCTAGGGAGATGGATCATTCACCACAGAGGCACAGAGACCAGGAGAAAATCTAAGTATTTCCGCGCCTCGCGACCTCTGTGCGTGAAGCTCTTTGCGATTCTTTTCCAACGCGAGAAGAGCAGTGGGAAAAGGAGCTCTGTCCTCTGTGTCTCTGTGGTGAATGAATTACTGCGCGACCGCGCGACCGGCCAAAGCCTGTTGTACCGCGTTGGAGAGATCGCCAACGCTGAACGGCTTTTGCAGGAACGCGCTGCCCCGGAGCAGGATGTCACGCCGGGCAGCGCTATCTTCCGTGTAGCCTGACATGAAAAGCATCTTCACCTCGGAATGGTTCTGGGCAAGCTGTCCCGCCAACTCGTGCCCGCTCATGCCCGGCATGACCAGGTCGGTCAGCACAAGATCGATTTTGCCGCGATGCGCTTTGCAAAGGTCAAGCGCTAGTTCCCCGTTCTCCGCTTCCAGCACCTGGTAGCCCAGTTGCTGTAAACATTCGCGGACATTGCTTCGGATCGTGGCTTCGTCTTCCACCACCAGTATGCTCTGCCCGGCTGGCTGGAAGGAGATTCCGCCTCGTGGGACCAAACTTTCGAGAGCCGCCGTGGTGGTGGGGAAGTAAATTTTGAAGCTGGTGCCATGTCCGGGTTCGCTGTACACCCAGATGTATCCTCCACTCTGCTTCACGATGCCGTACACGATGGATAGCCCCAGGCCGGTGCCCTTGCCGATTTCCTTGGTGGTGAAAAACGGATCAAAAATGTGCGGCAGAATCGACTTGTCGATCCCGGTGCCGGTGTCACTGACCGCCAACATGACGTAACGGCCGGGCTGCACGGGAGGATGTGTTTCGGTGTACGCTTCATCCAACTCCACATTGCCAGTTTCAATATGCAGAGTACCGCCCCCGGGCATGGCGTCTCGTGCGTTGACCGCCAGGTTGAGAATGACCTGGGTCACCTGATCGGAATCGAGCCGCGAGTTGCTCGCCTCGTCGGAGAGCTTGGTGACCAGTTGAATATCCTCTCCGATCACCCGGCGCAACATGTGCGAGGTTTCGCTGACAACGGAATTGAGGTTGATGACGCGTGTCTGCATCATCTGCTGCCGCCCGAAGGCCAGCATTTGTCGCGTCAGCGCGCCGGCGCGGTCGGCGGCGCTGGAAACCTGCAGTAGCGGTTTGCTGAGCGGGTTGTCGGGTGTGATCTGGCGAAGCATCAACTCGGTGGACAGCTTGATGACCAAGAGTACGTTGTTGAAATCGTGGGCCATGCCTCCGGCCAGCCTGCCCACCGCCTCCAGCTTTTGCACTTGCCGTACCTGCTGCTCCAGCGTACTTTGCTGCGTCATGTCCTCGGCATAGCCTTCGAAGTGTTCGGAGCCGTCCGCGTCGCGGATGAGCAGGCCTGAAATGCGCACGGGTATGGTGCTTCCGTCGCTCCGCAGAAACGTGGTCTCGAATCCCTTGATCCGGAAGTTTCGCCGCAGGATTTCGATCAAGCGGTCGCGGCTTCTCGGATCCGCCCAGACTTGTTTGGAGACATTCAGTTGTAAAGCCTCCTCGATGCTGTAGCCCCCAAGCATTTCGCGAAGGGTCGAATTCAGAGTTTCGTAGCAGTGTTTCTCGATAGAAGTCCGGCAGATGCCGAAGGGCGCGTTGTCCAACAGTGACTGTAGAGAAGCTTGCGATTGCCGAAGGGCCTCTTCGACCAGATGGCGCTGGGTGACGTCGTGGGCGAGAACCAGTTCCCGTTTGTGGCCTTCCTCTTCGAATCCCAAAGCCTTGACCTCGGCGAACAGAAGACTGCCGTCCTTGCGCCGATGGCGCCACACTACTGGGTTGTTAGGTCCATTCTTGCGGCGACCCACAACCTTGAGCAGCGACGCGGCCTCTTCTGGCGGGCGAATGTCAAGCAGGGTCATCGCCAGGAATTCCTCCCGGGTGAACCCATAGGTGCAGCACCGCAGACTCGTTTACTGCGAGAAACCGCAGCGTCTGGCAGTCATAGATCCACATCGGATAGGGGTTGGCGGCGAACAAGACCTGGTGCCGTTCTTCCGCCCTGCGCAACCGCTCGGTTTCAAGCGTCAACTGCTGGTATTGGCGCGTCTGTTTGTGGCTTTGGCCGGCACAGCGCTGGAGCAGAACAAGGCTTGCCCCGAGCAAGAGCAAAAGCGCGATCACGACAATGACGAACAGTAGCATCCGGCCAGATCCGCCAAAAAACGGTGGTGCTTCTGTGCGCGTTCTTGGGAACACCGATCACGGTTCCGGTCCGGAAGCCGGCATAATGCCGAGCACGCGATGCGAAGTTCCTACTACGTCTTGAGTGCTTCACCTACTACAGGCTATTGTTGAGCGTCGCCCTTTCAAGGCCCAGGCGCTATCCAAAGTCGTTCAGAAATTCGGCCCAAATCCAGCACAAAACTTCTTTTCCAACTGGGCGCACCTCGGGGGGGGCGCGAGACTTAATGGATCGATTCATAGCAGTTGCGCCATGAGCATTGCTGTGACCGGCGTCACATATCAGGGGGAAAAAGCAATCCGGCAATTTTTCGGAACCACCAGCTACCACTTAAGCCGTATTAAACTCCGCCGGACCGTCTTACCCTCGTAAGGGGAAGCCCGACTGCAGATATTTGGGGACGTGGACTACGGACTAAGTGCTGAGGGTCAGTTGTCAATAGCTTTGTTCAGCATCGGTCCCAGCGGGCATACTTCGCACGCTGGATTGCTCTTCAGGCAATAGTGTTTCCCCACCTGCACAAGTAGTCCGTGCATTTCGTTGTACACCTGCGATTGTGGACTGCGCTCGGCCGCGCTCATCGCAGAAGGTGTATGAACTTCCGGCCGTCCTTGTTTCCCCAAGCTATTCACGCGGCAGTAATGGCTTTTCGTGCAGCAGCGCTTGTTCCACGAGGCTACGAATTTCCTCATACTTCGCTCCGGCGCTCACCGCTTCGTGCCGCTGCAAGATTCGGCGTGTGTACGCATCCACCACGAAGATCTCGCGATTGCCGGCGTAGAGCAGAATGGAGTCGGCGGTCTCAGGGCCGATGCCCTTCAGCTCCAGCAACTCTGTACGCAAATGCTCCGTCGGGACGGCAAACATTCGCTCCAGCGATCCGCCGTAACGATCATCCAGAAACGCCACAAAATGTTTCAGCCGCCGTGCCTTCTGCCGGAAATATCCGGAGGAGCGAATGAGCTGCTCCAACCTTGGCAAGGGCACTTCACGAATGCCTGCCACGCTGAGTCTTCCCGCGGCCCGCAGGCTGGCGAGGGCGCGCTCAACGTTGGTCCACGCAGTGTTCTGGGTAAGGATTGCGCCAACGATGACCTCGAACGCAGTTTCCGCCGGCCACCAATGCTGACGTCCCCAGGCGCGCGCCAGTTTGCGATATATGGCACGCACTGTGGCTTCCGGCTTCTTTATGGCTGAAGGCTGCACTCTGGCGAGTGCCTTGTATCGTTCTTCTAATCACGGATTCCCAGGAATTCTCGCGGATTCATCTGAGAGAAGACCCGCTTGTATTGCCGGTGCGCGCTGGAAGCGCGAGTTAATATGCAGGCTCCTGCCGATATACTGGTTACGACCATGCGCTACATCCTGCGCTTTCTGTGGCACGCGACCCGCGGCCATCATCTCACGCCCTGGCGCAGCGCTTATCTGCGCTGGCGAATCGAAACCTACACTGGCATCAAGATGCAAAGCATCGGCTTCCTGGAGTTTTTTGGATTCTCATGGCGCGAACGCAAAGAGCTACTGCGGTTCCTCAAGTGGACCGGCGAAATGGAGCGCTACGCGCGCGTCAAGCCGAAGAACCCGTGATCCCGACTACCAAACCGTGTTCAAGAGCGGAGAACGCCGCAGCTGTTCATCAGCGGTAAGAAGAGGCAGCATTTCCACTCGCGATGTGGCGCCAATTAGCCTGTCGGCGGGGTCCTCCGGGTAGTCTTCAGGAAACTGGACAGCCATGCTGGCAATGGCCGAGGTGATGGGCTTGACCATTACCGGCGCGGAGATTTCGTGGACGAAGGAATAAAGGCTGCCCGTGATCTCTATTCTTCCGCGCCGCGCCAGCAACGCGATCTCCCACAACGTTATGTCAGAAATAGAGATGCCACCTCGGCGGCGTGCATCCTGAATAGCAACGCTCGCTTCCTCGGAAAGGCGGCTCGGATCTAGCGACATCCACAACAGGACGTGCGTGTCCAGCAGAATCACTTCAGGGCATCCCAATCTTCCATTGGGGTAGCCGGCGAGATAATGTCTCCAACGATCTTCGCCTTTCCGGCCATGTAGCCAAAGATGTTGTCGTCCTTCGTCTCGGCCGGTACAACCTTAACGACCGGCTTGCCGTGTTTTGTTACGAGAACGGGCTCACCCGTGGCCTGGACTTCATCCATTACGGCGAGACAGAACGTCTTGAATTTTCCCGCGGGGATATGCTTCATAGCTGTTACGACCATAGTCATATTACCATAGTTACATATTAATTACAATTCCCACTGGCGTCCCCACTCCTGCCCCCAGCTTCTCCGCCGCCGACGCCTGCCGGGCCGCGATCTCTAAATACCCCGAACTGCCGGCGATGGCGAAGACTTCGCCATCCTCGCCCTCGGCATAGGAATGGCGCAGGCGGGTGATGGTTTCGCAAATCAGGATGCTGGCGGGCGGCGGCGCTGGCGCGAACAGCGCTGGTGCATCCTGTTCACTGATGTTGGTGATAAGGTTGCCGAACTTGTCCACCTTGAGCACCACTCCGCGCAAGCTGCTGTCTCCGATGCGCTCCACCGCCGGCAGCGGCAGGCGCACGTAGTCGGTAACCTCAGGACCGAACTCTCCGGGAGCCACGCCCTTGCTCAACCATCCTGCGACCGGCGCGAAGATGTCGCGGCCGTGAAAAGTCTGGCTTACCGGCTGGAGAAAATAGCGGTCGGCGGTAACGTGACGGACGCTGAACTTCGGCTCGCGCGCCTCCACCAGCGAGAGCACGCCGTTATCGGGCGCCACAAAAACATAGTCGTCGGTTTCGACGATGATCGGCCGCCGCTTGCTGCCCACCCCGGGATCGACCACCACCACATGCACCGTGCGCGGCGGGAAGAAACGATAGGTCTGCGCGATTGTCCACGCGCCATCGAGCACGTCGTAGGAAAGCACCGCGTGCGAAATATCAACGATCGTGGTCTCAGGATGAATGTTGAGCACCACGCCATGCATGACGCCCACGAAGGGATCGCTCAGGCCAAAGTCGGTGGTGAAGGTGACAACGCGGCTCTCGGACATGCACTGGCAAAGTAGCCGCCGCGGAGACGAGAGTCAAGGGCGGACACACTACCACGTTCCCATGCGCAGGATAATGCCAGTGGTGAATTGCAGCCCGTTCTGGTAGTTAACGCCGTTCAGATCGTTCGTCCAGGAATGCGAATAGTCGAGGCTGGCGACGCGAAATGCCAAAGCGTTGTTGATCTTGTAGTCCACCCCGCCTCCCATGGCGATAGCGAAGCCGCTGGTGTCCCAATCCTGGGTGTATAGCGGATGCTGAGCATTGCCCAGTTTCTTGGGTGCTATTTCCGCCATGACCGCGGCCCTCTCGTCCGGGTACAGTCGTTCCTGGGTTAGCTTGGTGCCGCCCGCCAGGAACTGGGCGTGGGTGTTCCAACGTCCGTTACTCGCGGTCGTCCAGCGCGGCCCAACCATGTAGCTCAGCGAATCGCCGGTGAGATTAGTAGGAAGATCGAGTAGCTTACAGCCACCGATATCCACGACGATCTGCCACTCGGTGGCAACGCGCATCGCGGCCGAGGCTCCGCCGCCGGCACAGGAACCTTTGGCGCCGGTCCCGAAGTACTGCCGGAAGCTGGGCGTGACGGTGAACTCAAAGGGAGCGACTCCCGGCGGAGGATTCGCCGGAACCTTGGCCGTGGCTTGCTCCATGAAGCGTTTCACCGCAGCGGCCTCAGGATACGGCTTGAATACGCCGGGGCGGTCATCGCGGTGCCAGGGAAGTTCGCCGGTCATCACATTGGCCATGGAGCGCGAGGGGTTCAGCGTGCCGCGCGCCAGCAGACGGACGTAGGGGTTTGCCGTATGGGCTTCGATGGTCCGAATGACGTATCGATCAATCGAGTCCTCGGCAATGGTCCATCCCATGCCCACCCCTGGAGTAACGACCTGATCAACGAAGCCCTGCTGCGGATAGAGGGCTTGAATGTGGCCCAGTGACGCCTCGCTCAGAGGACCGATCTCGAATTGTAAGCTGTACACGTAGGCAAAGGCGGCGCTGCGCAGCTTGCTCTTCCAGTACCGGCTGTTTCTGCCAAACTCCACGGTGCGATAGGCGCGGTCGTTGTGCTGCCAGATGAACCCGGAGACAGCGCCCTGCATGGGATGGCCCACGTAGTTAACCAGAAACGGATCCCCGTCGGCCCATCCGTGAAGACTTTCAACTGAGTCAAAATAACCGGGGAAGAACGGGGCATGGAGTCCGTCACGGGTCCCCTGCTCGGTGACAATGCGGAAAGTGTGCTCGACGGTGAGGAAGGTCAGCGTACCTGCAAACACTCCACGCCAATCGATTCCCGTTTGTGGTTTGGGAGCGGGTTGAACCGCGACGAAGTTTGAATGGGGTGGGGGCGGACCAGCCGGGTCAGTCAAAACATCCGACGGTTCCGACAGGTCATCGGACCGGAACGTCGTGAACGGCGACGTATACTCTTGTCCACCCCCAGGAGTTGAAACAGGCGCTTGAGCCATGGCAAAGATTGAATTACCGAGGCACAAGAGACCCAGGATCGCAACAAGCGCGAGTCTCTCTCCCGATATCGTCATCAACTGGCGACCTCAAAATATGGCAGTATTACCTGTTAATAGAATGCACGATCTTGCGGTTGTTTTCTACTAGGGAAATCCCCAGCCGGCAGCTTTATTTTTATAGCGTTTTCCACAGGGGGATACGCCCCTTTGGTGTGATGGACATCTATTCCTGCAACAGGAAGCCAGGATAGCGGCAGTCTTCGGCGAAGCAAGAACGAGGGGCGAAAAGCGGATAGGAACGAGAGCGGTTAGCGAGCCGCGAACCTCTCCTGCTACACTCGCGGCAATGCGCGTCCTAGGAATCGATTGCGGCGGAGAATATACCGGCTACGGCGTGGTTGAGCAGAAGAACGAAGGCTCGCTGCATCACCTCTGCAGCGGCGCCATCCGGCTTTCGTCACGCGAGCCGCTCGAACTCCGGCTGAAGAAGATTTGCGAGGGACTCACCGGGATTATTCGCACCTACTTACCGGAAGAAGTCGCCATCGAGGATGTGTTCTACGCGGTGAACGTCAAGTCGGCGCTGAAGCTGGGACATGTACGTGGAGTGGCGATGCTGGCGGCGGCGCAAGCCGGTCTGCAAGTGATTGCCTACTCGCCGCTGTCGATCAAGTCGGCAGTTGTGGGATACGGCAAGGCGGAGAAGTCGCAGGTGCAGATGATGGTGGCGCGCCTGCTGGAATTGCCGGCGCCGCCCGAACCGGCTGACGCGGCCGACGCGCTGGCCATCGCTATCTGCCATCTGCACACCGCCGGAACGTTGCGGCGACAACAGGCTGGTGCGCAGTAAATGGGCTGTAGATCGGATAAAATTTTGGCCAGAATGAGAATCTGTTTTGCTTCGGTGGTGCTCGTGCTGTCCTTGTCAGCTCTGGCGCAACAGCCGGCCACCCCGACGCCGCTGGTAGCCGATCAAGCGTCAGTGTGGTTCAACTTCAAGTGGAACGAGGCGATTCCCTGGGTGAGCTACTCCATCCGGGTGCAGGCCGATGGCAAAACCCATTTTGAGGGCACACCCAACCCATCGCAGGGTGGCGACACCGATCCGGTGCAGCAAGACTTCATCATGTCAGAAGCGAATCGGCAGAAGACTTTCGACTCGGCCAGGAAGCTGAATTATTTTCAGGGCGATTTGGACTCGCACCTCAAGCACATTGCCCAGACCGGGGCAAAGACGCTGGTGTACAAGTCGGCGCAGGTGCAGGGCTCCAGCACCTACAATTACTCGCAGAGCCCCGACGTGCAGCAGTTGACCGCGCTATTTCTGGGGTTGGCCGCCACCCTCGACTACGGCCGCAAACTGGCGTGGAACTACCGCTTCGATAAGCTGGGCATGAACCAGACGCTGCGCGAGTTGGAGGACCTGCAGGCCAGCCATATGGTGGAGGAACTCAGCGTTATCGAACCTATTCTGCGTAAAATCGCCAACGATCCCAGTCTGATGCACATTTCCCGGCAGAGCGCGCAACATCTCCTCAAGACGGCTGGCGTCGCTGGCACGGCGAACCAAGGCGCATCCCAGCCGTAATCTTCGGTCGCCTTGCCCTCAGAATTTGCAAATTCTATGGGCGATTTTCGGCAACTTCGTATCCAAGTGGTGTTCTAATAGGTATAAGCAGAGAGGGCCTCGACAGGCTCGATTGGGGGACCCGCCGATCCCATCTCTCAGGTTCAACAGCTACGCGGAAGTTACAAGGCCAAGGGAGCGTTGATATGTCAGGGCGCGTGGGGATTATGTTTGCGACAGTAACGGCGTTCTTGCTGACTGCAGCATCAGTATTCGCTCAAGCAGGGTCGCACGTACGCATTGTTCGTCTCAGCTACATCGATGGGCAGGTCCAGATGGAGCACGGGGACCAGGGATTGAACCGTGCCGTCCTGAATACGCCAATCGTCGAAGGGACACGCATTGTAACCAGAAACGACGGACTGGCCGAGGTCGAATTTGAAGACCAGAGCGCATTGCGAGTGGCGGAGAATTCGGAAGTGAAGGTGCGCCGGCTCTCGATGACCGAAACCGGTGCGAAGGTGAACGAAGTCGAGGTGGTGCGAGGTGTTGTTTTCTTCGATGTCCACTCCAAGGGCGATGATGTGTATCGCGCGGCTGCCAATGGGGCCACCTTCCTCGTTCGTCGTGACACCCAAACGCGCATTAGTGCCGCGCCTGATCGGCTCCAACTCGCGGTATTCAAAGGCACCGTTCAACTGGAAAACCAGCCGCAACTGGTGAGCGTTAAGAAGAGTGAGACGCTGACTTTGGATCCGAACCAGGCGTCCGAATACAAAGTGACGCACGGCACGGAACCGTTGCCGGTCGATGCCTGGAACAAAGAGCGCGAAGCTTACGGCGCGGCCTACGCTCACAACGCCGGGTACGGCGGTCCAAAGACCGGATATGGTCTGCAGGACCTTAACTACTATGGCGAATATTTCTACGCTTCCGGGTATGGGTACGTCTGGCAGCCCTACGGCTTCGCCGACTCCATGATCGGCTGGAGTCCATACAGTAATGGGGCCTGGGCGTTCTGCCCTGGATTAGGCTATGCGTGGGCCTCAGCTTATCCTTGGGGTTGGCTGCCCTATCACTACGGCTCATGGGCCTTCCTGGGCGGTGGCGTCGGATGGGCCTGGGTTCCCGGCAGCTATGCTGGCCAGTGGTATGCGAACAACTTTGTGGGTACGCCGGTTGTTGCGAGACCGCCTGTCGGCTGGCAGCCCGCAACTGCTCCGTCGTCATCTTTGGCAGGGACCTCGCCCAAGCCGACGATCCTGGTCGGCAAGGCAGCGGGATCGCCGCCCTACGTTCCGGGCGGACGCATCCCTCCGAGTTTCTCCAGCGTTATCGCGGGTCGCAACGTCGGTCCCAACGCTGCAAGAGGTAATTTGGCCTTCCCGAACGCCAGATACAACTCGGTCGCAAATCAGAATGTATTCGTGCCCCACACAAGTCGCAGCACACAATCGGGCCATGTCTTCGCCGCTCCGAACTCGGTATCGGCAACGTCCCTGTCGCCAGGCTTTAGCTCCATGGGTGCTGCGCGGGGGTATGGCGGAGGCGCAAGGTCTGCCGGAATGGGAGCGTCATCAACATCGTCAGGCGGACACTCCAGCGGTGGTGGTGGTGGCGGCCACGCGTCTGGTCACTAAAAGGCAATGCGGCACAACGAGACCAGGGCGGCCCTTTGGCCGCCCCTTTATCAAAACAGACAAGTTCACAATTCAATACACCACAACCCCCGCGTAGCCAACCACCATAGCGCGGTCTCCGGAAATATCGCCGGAGGTGGCATAGCGAATCAGCTCGGCGCGCGTTGCACCCAGCTTGCGGGCTGCGGTCAGCATGACGACGGCAGGACCGTATCCACACATGCTGATGTCGGCCTGATGCACCACGTCGTACAGCCCCCGCGGATCCAGCGCCAGGAGTTGATCGATCGCGCGACGATCCTTCACCCGGGTAACGCTGTCGCTCTCGTAGTGGTTCATGTCGCTGGAGGCGATGACCAGAACCGATCCACCGGTTTCGGCGGCGAGGCTGCCGACCACGACCCCGAGCGCGCTCAGCACCTCAAAGTTGCTGGTTCCCACGGTGATTGGTACAAACTGAAATCCAGGCGCCAGCACCTGTAGAAAAGGAAGTTGCACTTCGAGCGCATGCTCGTATTGGTGTGCTGCCGGATCTTCGGAGAGCAGAGGCAGGCGTGACTTCAATTGCTCTGCCAGGTCCTTGTCGATGAACGCGTCGCCCAACGGCGTGTGCCATGCCCCCTCGCTCATCACGGCCAGGGGCTCGCCCCTACCGGTGTGGTTAGGACACAGAATGACATAGCGGCGCGGCAAGTCCAGGCGGCGGTAGACAGCCCCGGCGACGTGACCGGAGTACATGTACCCGGCGTGAGGAACGACGCAACCTAGGGCGTGAATTTTCGTTTCTGACTCGCCCGAAGCGCTGGCGGGCGCAGTAGTATAGGTCTCCACTTCGTCCCGCAGGTGCTGCGCACTGGCCGGGTAGAAGCGCCCCGCAACAGCCGGCTGACGAACCGCAGTTGACATGGCATCCGCCCCTCAGCTCAAGTTTACGCCTGCTGTAAAGCGCGGAACACAACCGCCATTTTTTCGAGTGCTATGGCCTCGGCGCGAACATCGGCGCGCAAACCAGCCGACTTCAACGCTGCGCGAACGGCGGCTTCCTGGTATTGGCCGCGGAGATTGTTCAGCAACGTCTTGCGCTTCTGCGCGAAGCCCACCTTGAGGAAGGCGATGAACAGCTCCTCATCAAGCTGCAACTCTTCCAGGCGCGAAGCCATCGTGAGTCGCAACACGCTCGAATGTACCTTTGGTGGAGGAGAGAACGCTCCCGGCGGAAGCGTAAACAGGTTCTCGACTCGGGCGAATAACTGCACCGTCGCCGAGAGGAGCCCGTAGTCGCGGCCACCCGGCTCCGCTGCGATGCGATCGGCAACTTCACGCTGCACCATAATCACCGCGCGTTCGATGTTCTGATGTAGCGCCATTATCCGCAACACGATATCGGAGGTGATGTAGTACGGCAGATTGCCCACCACGTCCACGGTTTCGGGCTGTGTGGGACGAAGATCGTGCAACGGACCGGGTTTGCGGCCGACCATGGAAGGGAACTCAGCCGTGACAAAGTCGGATTCGAGGATCTCCACGTTCGGCTTCGTTGCGTAGCGCATACGCAACTGTGCCGCCAGCACGCGGTCAAGCTCGATCCCGATGACGCGCTTCGCCCGTGGAATCAGCAAATCGGTGAGAACGCCGCGACCCGGACCAATCTCGATGACGATGCGGTTGGAGACGTCGCCCAGCGCCTCAACGATGCGCCGCGCTGCCTCCCGATCAATCAGGAAGTTTTGGCCCAGTTTCGGCTTGCGTTTGCTGCTACCGCTGGCAGCAGAATTCTTCGACGCGGTCTTGGCCACGTTGACCCTCTTTCGATCCGGCAGTTAGACTCAACTGTTTCGCTAATTCGTTCATCCTGCAAGCGCAGCTTCCGTTACACAGAAAGGCGTTTCCTGCGGAGGTGCCTCCGCCGCGCCGGGAGGTTTCATGCATATCGCCTTTGCGGCATCCGAGTGCGTACCCTTTTCCAAGACCGGCGGGCTGGCAGATGTCATTGGCGCATTGCCGCCCGCACTCGCCCACCTGGGCCACAAGGTCACCGTCTATCTTCCGCGTTACAAGCAAACCAAGCTCGACAACCCGCGCAAGGTCATCTCCAGCATCACCGTCCCGTTTGATGACCGGTACCGCTTCTGCTCTGTGCTCGACGGCGGCGTGCGCGCTGGAGTGCAATTCTATTTCATCGACTACCCACCGTACTTCGACCGCGAGGCGCTCTACGGTACCGCGCTGGGAGACTATCATGACAACGCTGAGCGGTTCGCCCTGTTCTCGCGCGCGGTGCTGGAGTCCGCGAAGATTCTCGGTGTTCCTGACGTCTTACATTGTCACGACTGGCAGACCGCGCTGGTACCGATACTGCTAAAGACCTTGTACGATCAAGATCCCGCGTTTGTAAACGTCCCGTGCGTTTTCACCATTCACAACCTGGGATATCAGGGACTGTTCCCTTCCGAGATACTACCGTTGCTCATGCTGCCTTGGGACCTGTTCACCATGTCGAAGATGGAATTTTACGGCAAGGTGAATTTTCTGAAGGGCGCCATCAGTATGGCCGACTACATCACCACAGTGAGCCGAAGGTATAGCCAGGAAATCCAGACCGCCGAGTACGGTTTCGGCCTGGAAGGCGTCTTGCGCGCTCGCGGGGGCACGGTCACGGGCATCGTGAACGGCGTGGATTACAACGAGTGGAGCCCCGAAAGAGACCAGTACATCGCGGCGCCGTACTCGGCAGAAAACCTCGACGGCAAGGCGCAGTGCAAGCGCGACCTGCTGAAGCAGCTTGGCCTGGCCGAAGACACGAACTTGCCTGTGATGGGCATGATCTCGCGCTTCGTCGCGCAGAAAGGGTTCGACCTGATTCAGCAGGTAGCCGACCGTCTTGCGCGGGAAAACGTGATCATGGTGGTCCTCGGCACCGGCGAGCCGGAATACGAAGAGATGTTCCTGCGGCTCAACAAACAGTATCCGCAGAAGTTTGCCGTGAAGATCGCCTACGACAACGCCCTGGCGCACAAAATTGAAGCCGGCAGCGACATGTTCCTCATGCCGTCACACTACGAACCCTGCGGCATGAACCAGATCTACAGCCTGCGCTATGGCACGGTACCGATCGTGCGCGCGGTGGGCGGACTCGACGACACCGTTGAGCAGTTCGATCCGCAGACCCTAAAAGGCACAGGATTCAAGTTTAGGCCGTACACTGGCGAAGCGTTGCTGGACACGTTACACGCGGCGCTGAAAGTTTACGGCAATCAGAATGTTTGGCAGGCACTGATGCGCAACGGTATGGCGCAGGATTACTCCTGGCCCAACTCGGCACGCGAATATGTGAAGGTGTATGAGCGTGCGGTGAAGGCAGTGGGTTAAAGCTCAGTTCACTGCTTCTTCTTTCCCGCGAAATACAGATAGATTGGTACTCCCGCCACAATCACCGCCATTCCCCACGCAGAATTCCTGATGTTCTCGGTAAAGGTGTAATACAGCAACACACCCGCGGCTGTGACAAACACTGCCGGCACGAACGGATATCCCCAGGTTCGGTAAGGACGAGGCGCATTGGGCTCCTTCCGGCGCAGAACGAACACCGTGCTGGTCGCGGTCATGTAGAACAGCCACTCGGCGAAGATCGCCAGCGAAAACAGTTGGCGAAAGCTCCCCGCGAACAGCAGCAGGATGATCGAAAGTACAAGCTGGACGATGAGCGCGACCGAAGGCGTGTGGAAGATGGGATGGACTTCCGCCATCGCCTTGAAGAAGTAGCCATCGCGGGCCATGGCGAATGGCACGCGCGCGCCGCTCATGACGGTTCCGTTCAGCGCGACCAGCATGGACAGCGCCATGCCGGCAGAGACGATGGCCGCTCCCCAAGCGCCCACCGCGACTGCTGTGGCATCCGATGCGGGCCGCGGCGATGCAGCGATGCTTGCCGCCGGAAGGACGTATTGCACGGCGGCGTTGGTCAGCATGTAGAGCACGGCGACCGCTCCGACTCCCGCGATGAGAGCGATCGGAATGGTGCGCCCCGGATCGCGGATTTCGCCGCTGACCATGTTCAGGTCGTTCCACCCGTCGTAGGCCCACAGAGCCGCAATGAGCGCGGCCATGAAGCCGGCGAATCCGCCCCTCGCGCCGAGGAAGCTGGTCTGGAAGTTGCGCCACGTGCCGCTGGCGGCGGAGAAGGCCAGGAATGCGATGGCGACGATGATTGCGATCTTCATCAGCGTGAAAACGACTTGGAAGTCACCGGCGCGCTTGATGCCGATGTAGTTCAGCCCGGTAATGAGCGCGGCGGCGGCGATGGCGACCAGTTGTCCGTAGCTGATGGCGAAGGGCGAGCGTATCGCGTCCTGGTTGAAGAATGCGAACACCGGAAACGTTCCGAGGATGCGCACGAATCCTACGGTGAGGGTCGCGATGGAAGCGGGCTTGGCGATGGCGAACCACGTCCAGGCGTAGAGAAAGCCGGGAAGCGGACCGTAGGCGTCGCGAATGTAAATGTACTCGCCTCCGGCCTGCGGCTTCATGGCGCCAAGCTCGGCGTAGGTGATGGCGCCCGCAAACGACAGCACGCCGCCGACGATCCAGGCCAGATAGACGAGCCAGGCCGAGCCGACGGCCTGCATCATCTCGGCCGGCACCAGAAAGATGCCGCTGCCGATGATGGTGCCGACCACGACTGCACCAGCGTGGCTTACACCGAGATCGCGCGAGAGCGTGGGAGCTGATCTGCTATCGGTCGGCTGCGGCATGTGCTGGGTCATCGTCTTGCGACGCGAGACACAGACTGGAACTATACCCGATGACAAAGGTGATGGCGCTTCCAATCAGCACGTACCAGGTGAAGGGAATTGGTCGCGATAACGCCAGGGCTGCGAGAGGCAGGCCAGTCGCGCGTTGCAGCCATTGCAACACCGTGCTGCCCTGCCAGATGTACAGGTTGGCGGAGAATCCAACGGCCATGCCGACCATGCTGCCGCGTTCGTTCGCGCGACGCGTGAGCACTCCGAGCAGGAAGACCCCCAACAACGCACCGTATGCGACCGAGGCGATGCTGAGACCGACCTCCACCACTTTGCCGCCGCGACGCGAGAGGATGGCCAATGCGAACAGCACCAAACCCCAAGCGACCGTTGCCATTCGCGAGAGCAGCACGCGTTGGCGCTCGGATGTGCCGGACCTGCGACGCAGGTAGAAGTCCACGATGGTGGTGGACGAAAGCGAATTGAGCGCGGCGCTCAGGTTCGACATGGCCGCGGCCAGAATGGCCGCGATCAGGAGGCCCGAAATCCCGTGCGGCATGTAGCGCACGATGAACGTGGGAAAGATGCGGTCAGTCTTATCGAAGGGAACCGCCGGCGGCGAGATGCGATAGAACATCCACAGCATGGCGCCGATCAGCAGGAAGAGAGAGAACTGAAAGAACACGGCAACACCGCTGCTCAGCAGCGCCAGCTTCGATTCGGCCTCGCTCCTGGCGGCGAGTAGCCGCTGCACGATCAACTGGTCGGTTCCGTGGCTGGCCGTGGTCAAAAACGCTCCGCCGATCACACCCGACCAAAAGGTATAGGTTCGATAGAAGTCGGGCGTGAAGTCGAAGACCCGGAACTTACCGGCACTGTCGGCGGTTGCATGTATGGTGGTCCATCCGCCGGGCACGAGATGCAGGATGGTGACGAAGCCGACCAGGGTTCCGCCGACGTAGATGAACATCTGCACTACGTCTGTCCAGATGACCGCAGCCATGCCACCTTCGAAGGTGTATAGCAACGTGAGTAGAGTGACGATGCCGATGGAGACCACATCGCGCTGGAATTCGCCGACGCCGCCGAGCAGCGGCCCGAGCGCGATTCCTACCACAATCGCGACCGCAAAGACGCGGACGCCTTCCGCAGCCGCGCGGGTGGCGAGAAACAGACCGGCCGTCAGCGAGCGCAAGCGGCTTCCGAATCGGCGTTCAATGAGTTGGTACGCAGTGTAGAGATCGCCGCGAAAGTAGTGCGGCAGCAGCAGGTAGCTGATGATGACCCGCCCCGCGAGATAGCCCATGACCAGTTGCAAGAAGGTGAAGTTCGTGTCGTAAGCGAGGCCCGGCACACTGACGATGGTCAGGGTACTGGTTTCGGCGGCGACGATGGAAAGCGCGATCGCCCACCACGGAATGTTGCGGTCAGCAAGGAAGTAATCACGCAGCGACCGCTGCCGTTTGCGAAAGCGCAGTCCGAAGAGCGTGATGCTCAGGAGATAGACTGCGATCAGTGCCAGGTCGAGTTGGTTCATGTGCAGTCAGTGGATAGTGGTTAGCGGATAGTCTCAAGTCCGAGATGGCGTTTACGGATGACGGGTGCGCTTTTGCTGTCCACTGACCACAATCCACTGTTCACTATAATTCGACCCGTGGCTTACTTTCTGGGCATCGACGGCGGGGGCACGAAGACCACGTTCTTGCTGGGCGATGAGAATAACCTGCTGGCGTCGGCGACCGTCAGCGGCAGCAACATTGTTCGTCTGGGCGAGAACGAGGTCCGCAGCGCTTTGCAGCAAGGACTGCGGGATGTGTGCCGAGAAGCTGCCATCAAGCCTGCCCAGATCGACTTTACTTGCGCCGGCATAGCCGGAGCGGATCGGGAGGAGACACGAAAGCAGCTAGCCAACATCCTGGCGACGTTGGCGTTGGCGCAAGTCGAAGTCGTCGGCGACATGGTAATCGCGCACCGGGCTGCTCTCGGGGACGCTCCCGGAATTGTAGTCGTCGCCGGAACAGGATCCATTGCCTATGGGCGGCACGCGTCGGGCCGCAGCGCGCGCGCCGGCGGTTGGGGCTACACCATTTCCGACAAAGGTTCCGGACACTGGATCGGAGTGCAAGCCGTGGCTGCGGTCACGCAGGCGCTGGATTCCGGCAGCGACACGAAGCTGAGCGATCATATTCTGCAACAGTGGGGCGTTCGCTCGTATGACGACCTCATTTGCCGCGCGAATACGTATCCATTGCCGGATTTTGCCGGTCTGCTTCCGGTGGTGCTGGCGAGCGCCGAAGCGGGCGACTCTTACGCTCACGATGTGCTTGCGCGAGCCGGCGTGGAACTAGCTGGGTTGGCGGAAGTAGTATTTCGCAGGTTGTGGAAGCCTGGCGATGAGGTTGAGGTCGCGCTAACAGGAGGTGTCTTTCAGAACTCCGTCGAAGTCCGGGATTCCTTCCGAAGAGAATTGCACAGCTCGCTTCCGCAAGCGAGGATTTCTCTCTCAACGAGAAGGGCCGCGGAAGGTGCGCTGGCTCTGGCGCGCAAGCTGGGTTCAGGCGGCTTCACCAATTCCCGGCTCGCACGCTAGCTCGCGGGAACAAGGCATTCGCCTAACAAGAAGAAAGCCGGAGCTGGTTGGCTCCGGCTTACAAAAATCCAAAGCAGGTGACTA
>CAWHWY010000011.1:0-59296 GCA_963833155.1 uncultured Acidobacteriaceae bacterium | reverse complement strand
TGACTTTGAAGTCAGCGATCACGCCATCTTTCATCGGCTTGATGGCGACGATGTTACCGGGCGTGCGGCCAAGCATCTCCTTGGCCTCCTTGCCCACGGCCTCTACTTCACCTGTGTTTTTGTTGATCGCGACAATGGAGGGCTCGTTGACCACGATGCCCTTGCCGCGCGCGTACACCAGCGTGTTCGCCGTCCCCAGATCGATGGCCAGATCGCTGGAGAATACGCTGAACAGCGAGCGCATGTTACTGAATCGCGAGCTACTGCTATGAAAGCCGTTGGATGACATTACGAGCTACATCTTTCTGAGGATAAGACTATGCTGCATACAGTTTATGACAGAAGTGGCGCAGGCGTTCATTCAACTAAAGCCTTAGTCCAGCAGATGACGCAGATAGAATTCCGGGGAAACCGCCAGTCGGAGTCTCCGTCTGAATGCACTGGACTGCGCCACGGCACTCCACTCTTTCTCTACTCCATGTGCAGGCGGGCTTCCACCTTGGTGACGCGCTTGTCAATGTCGTTCACGATGCCAGTGAGCACATCCAATCGCTGGTTGACGTCCCGGAAGCGCTGATCGACCTCATTGCGGAACTGGCTTACTTCGCTGCGGAATTGCAGCAATTGCCCGCTCAGATCGCCGATGCGGCTGTTGTTGTTCAGCCACCCGCCGAGCGATACAAGTGACGGTAGAACCACCAGTACTGCCAACTGCCAGTTCGATAGTTGAATCGCCACCTGCATTATGTTCTCGCGTGGGGGATGCGTCCAGTCCTCATTCGGGCAGGGTTTTGCCCGTTTCGACTCTGGTTATCACACTGAGAGTAGCACAGGAAAATGGCGAGTGTCGTGCAGAAACACGGTCTTGTTGCGCCTATTTCCGTCTTTCGATGCGGTTGGTTCCAAAACTTTCTCGGCAATTCAATTGGGCAACTTCTCTGCCGATAGAGTGTTTAGTTGTGTGGATTCAAAACAAATACCCGGCAGAGAGAATGCATTCCTTAGTGCAGAAATTCCGCAATTTGTTGGAGGCTTCGTGGGCGCTCTCGCCAACCATGGTAGGGTTGGCATGCATCACGCTCGATCTGGCAGCTCTGTTGCACCTGCGGATCAAGACAACTCATCCTGCGGTCGTGCCGCCTTCTCGCGACCGCCGTCCCCACGAGTAGGGACTTCTTCGACTGGAGAGTTGATTCGGTGGCTGGCCACTAAACTTAGTCAGACATGCAGACATTCATATCTACTGTGCGCAAACCCATTCCGTTGCTGAGCCGCTCCGGCGGACGAATTGCCGTCTTGCTGGCGGCTGCGTTGTTGCTGAGTTGGATCCTGCTGGCACAGGAAACACCCACTGCAACCTTCTCTTCCGACGTCAAGGTAGTCAGCGTTCTCGCAACGGTGCGCGACAAGCAAGGCCAAATCGTTAACAACCTGACCAAGGACGACTTCAAGCTGCAACAGGACGGCCAGCCGCAGACCATTCGCTACTTCAACAAGGTGACCGACATGCCGCTGACGCTCGGTCTGCTGGTGGACACCAGCATGAGCCAGCGGCGGGTGCTGGAGCAGGAGCGCACCGCCAGTTACAGCTTCCTCAACAACCTGATGCGCCCGGACGACAAGGACAAGGCCTTCGTCATCCATTTCGATTGGGACACCGAACTCCTGCAAGACCTGACCTCCTCGCGCCAAAGACTGGAGGCGGCGCTGGATAAGCTCGACAATCCGCAGTTTGCGCCCGGCTACGGAGGCGGAGGTGGGGGGTGGGAGCGGCGGCGGAGGCTATCCCGGTGGCCGGGGTGGAAGCGGTGGACATCACGGCGGAGGTGGAGGTACCACATTGTATGACGCGGTGTTCCTCGCCTCAGACGAAGTAACCCGAAAACAACAGGGCCGCAAGGCGCTTATCATTCTCTCCGACGGAGTCGATACTGGCAGCAAAGTCAGTCTGGACCGCGCCATCGAAACTGCGCAGCGCGCCAACACTCTGGTGTACTCCATCCTGTATGCCGACCCCGAAGCTTACGGACGCCAAGGCGGCTATCCTGGCGGCATGGGCGGTCACCACGGCGGTTGGGGTGGTGGTGGAATGGGCCGGGGCCCCGGCGGCGGATATCCTCAACAGGCCTCGCATCCCGATGGCAAGAAAGTCCTGGAGCGCATCTCGCGCGAAACCGGCGGCCGTTTCTTTGAAGTATCCAAGAAGCTGCCCATCGACCAGATCTACGCCCAGATCGAGCAGGAACTGCGCAACCAGTACAGCCTCGGCTACACCCCCGACAAGGTTGTCGCCGGCCCCGGTTATCACAAGATCACACTGACCACCACCAACAAAGACCTCGCCGTGCAAACCCGCGAAGGATACTACGCAGAGCAGTAGGGGCGACCCGCGCTCCAGCGTTCGAGCATTCAAGCTTATGCGTGCCACGTGCTCCGCTCCGCAGCAAAGAAAACACGAAAACAGTCCGCCGGTAACTGCCTGCGGAATCGATAAAACCCCTGTCTGTGTTCCGGAAGCCACTGACCACCGCAGACCCCTTCGCCAAAGGCCAAGTCGGTACTAAGTACTAAAGGCGGCGCGGGGTGCGGACACCCCGGAGCTGAACTTCCTGTTGGCTGCAACTTACGCTCTGAGAGAAGAATTATTTATCCAAATCATGCAATGCCTTGCAGATAACAGAACCCATGGACTTTCGTTCTTGTTGTTAGGCAGGGACTTACGCCCGGCTGGAATGGTATGTAAGTTGCAGCAATTCTCTGCGGTCAAGTATTTTTTCCCGACCCGAGAGTGCAGAGTTCTGCGTCGCGGCACCTCCATGTATCGCGATTTCACCCAGTTTGGTTTCCTTTCGGGAACCGGCCAAAATACGGAAGTGCAGACCCAAGGAGATAGCTATGCGACGGATATGTCTCTTGCTGCTGGTCCTGCCGTTGATCCTTTGCCTCAGCACCAGTACGGCATGGGCGGGAACATTGCTGTACGCAATGGATGACGCCACCAACTCGCTGTATACCATCGATCCGAATACTTTCACTCTGACGCTAGTGGGAAGCACGGGAGTTTCCTCGGGTGACTTCGGAGACATGGCCTACAATCCCAACACCGGCGTTGCCTACTGGATTGCGGGCCGTGGCAACGACCAGCTATACACCATCAACCTGAACACTGGCGCGGCAACCCTCGTGGGTTCCTATGGCATTGACGATATGTTCGCCCTGGCCTACGATCCCATGACCAACATGTTGTATGGGGATGCCACCAATGGGAACTTCTACAGCCTTAACGCAAGCACTGGAAAGGCCACGCTGATCGGCAGTAACGGCGTGTACCCCGGCGGTATGACCTTCAACTCAACTACAGGCCAGCTGATTCTGACCATGGCAGGGGGCAGCGGCAGCTTCTACTCCATCAACCCGGCGACAGGTGCAGCAACGCTGCTGGGCAGCCCGGGCTTCATCAACGACAACGGCGTGGCTTGGGACCCTGACAAGGGCGTGTATTTCGTTGACGACTGGAGTGGCAACCTCTACGAGGTTAACCCCAGCGGCTGGACCTACAAGGTTGTCTCCACCCTCAACGGCGACCCGTTTGACGGAATCATCTACCCCACCGGCGGCGGCGGTTCGACGCCGGAGCCGGCTTCCCTGCTGTTGCTGGGAACCGGTATCGCTGCTGTGGGGAGCAGACTGCGTCGCAAGAAGTAATTCCGCGCCCCTCATCCCATCGTCCGCAAGCCGGAGCGCAAGCTCCGGCTTTTTTCCGTGAATGGTACATGTACTTTCGTAACTTGACGGTTGCCAGAAGAGCGATACACTGGCCGCAGGAGGCTTAGTGTCTCCGGCGCCAGTGAGAGCGCGACGAGGCCTGCCGGGGGCCGATGATCTTTGAAGAAGCAGTTGCCAATGGTCAGGAATCAATTGCCAGCTGCGAGATGGGGATGATGACTAGATCGTTAACTTCACTGTAGCGCCGATCCTTCTCGCACTCTAAAATACCTGCTTCCTTGCTATGTTAACCCATTGCGAATCTATTGCGTACATATAATTCCTTGATTTTCAAATACTTAAATGAAAGATACTGCGTAATCCGCTGATTTCACAGAACTAGGGGAGGGGTATGTGGCACTAGACCGTCACTGGTCGTTCTCAGAAACGGGAAATACGGTGAAGATTCGAAATTATTATCGGATAGTAAATAGCAGATCGGCAGCGGTTCGGCAAAGCAGGTCTCTCCCAACTCGTACTGATGTCCTCGGTCGAGATGACAGTACTAGAGGAAGAGCGGAGGGAAAGAAGCAGAGCGAAAGGCGCAAGGCGAAGAACCAACTGCGAATTTCTCTGTGCTTCGCCGTGACAACCCGCCAGCCAACAGATAGCATTGAAGGTTTGCAGTTTCCTTGTGGAGGGCAATCTTATGGCTACTATGGAGCAGGCATCCGCGAACATCGGCGCGGGCGTGAAGCCCAAAGTCTTCAAGAACTTCATCGCCGGCGAATGGGTCGAAACCCGCACCGGCCGCACCTTTGAGAACCTGAATCCCGCCGACACCCGCGAGGTGGTCGGCATCTTCCAGAAATCCGCCAAAGAGGACGTGGACCAGGCCATCGAGGCCGCGCGCCAGGCCTTCAAGAAGTGGCGCCTGGTGCCTGCCCCGCGCCGCGCCGAAATGCTGTATAAGGCCGCCGAGCTGTTGATCGCTCGCAAGGAAGACTACGCTCGCGACATGACCCGCGAAATGGGCAAGGTCATCAAGGAAACGCGCGGCGACGTGCAAGAAGCAATCGACTGCGGTTACTACACCGCTGGCGAAGGCCGCCGCCTATTCGGGCCGACCGTCCCCTCGGAGCTACCCAACAAGTTCGCCATGGCCATCCGTCAGCCCTTGGGTGTCTGCGCCATGATCACGCCGTGGAACTTCCCCATGGCGATTCCCTCGTGGAAGCTGTTTCCCGCTCTGGTTGCCGGCAACACCGCCGTCATCAAGCCGGCGCAGGACACGCCGCTCTCGGTCTTCAACTTCGTGCAGACGTTGCACGACGCCGGTATTCCCGCGGGCGTGGTGAATATCGTTACCGGATTCGGCGGCGAAATGGGTACGCCGCTGGTCGAGCATCCCGAAGTGCGCGCGGTTTCGCTGACCGGTTCGACTGCGGTCGGCCGCATCGTCGGACAGGAAGCGGCGAAGTCGTTCAAGCATTGCTCGCTGGAGCTGGGCGGCAAGAACCCGATGATCGTGCTCGACGACGCCAACCTTGACCTCGCGCTGGAAGGCGCGCTGTGGGGCGCGTTCGGCACCACCGGACAGCGCTGCACCGCGACTAGCCGCATCATCGTGCAGAAGGGCGTGTACAAGAAGTTCACCGATGAGTTGGTGGCACGCGCCAAGAAGCTGAAAGTCGGCAACGGCCTCGACGAGAGCGTGGACATGGGCCCGGCAGTCAACTCGGCGCAGATGGAGACCGACCTGAAGTACATCAAGATCGGCAAGGACGAAGGCGCGAAAATGCTGTGCGGCGGACATCGTCTGGAAGGCGAGGCGTACAACCACGGCTGGTTCGTCGCGCCCACGGTGTTCGCGGATGTCGAGTCCGAAGATGCGCATCGCGCAGGAGGAAATCTTCGGGCCGGTCGTGTCCATAATCCCCTGCGATGGCCTGGAGAGCGCGATCGAGATTGCCAACGACATCGAGTACGGTTTGTCGTCGGCAATCTACACCCGGGACGTGAACAAGGCGTTCGCGGCGATGCGCGATCTGTATGCGGGCATCACCTACATCAACGCGCCGACCATTGGCGCTGAGGTGCATCTGCCCTTTGGCGGCGTGAAAGCCACGGGCAACGGCCACCGCGAAGGCGGAATCGGCGCGATCGATTTCTACACCGAGTGGAAGTCAGTGTATGTCGACTACTCCGACAAGCTGCAGCGTGCGCAGATCGACCGGCCGGAATAATGATGAACCTTTTCATCTTCCTGATCGAAACGGCTAAGCTACTCGTAGTCATTGGCGGAGTGGTCGCGGGTTTCTTTCTAGCCAGGATGCTCAGAAATCCCAAGCAACCCGCTGAGGGAAGATGAAGCGCCCCGGGCGCAAAGTGAAAAGCTTTGAAAGGGCACGCCTTCAGGCGTGCCATAAAAGGCAGTCAGAGACTGGGCTTTAGCCCCCGAGGGGACTCGGCTTACGAAACCGGCACGCGAGCACGTGACCAACAATTCCCAGACGTACTTCGTTACATCTGCGACCTGGGAACGCCGCCCGCTTTTCCGTCATCCTGACTGGGCACAATTGTTTCTGGAAGTTCTGCATTCCTATCGTGGTCGCGCCTACCTGCTGCACGACTATGTACTAATGCCAGAGCACTTCCACATCATCATCACTCCCGTTGGAAGTCTCGAACGAGCTGTACAGTTTCTCAAGGGCGGATTCTCATTCCGAGCAAAGAAGGATTTGAAGTCGTCAATGGAAGTGTGGCAGCGGGGCTTTTCGGATCACCGGATTCGCGATGCGGACGATTATCTGAGGCACGTCGAATACATCCGCCGAAATCCTGTGGGTAGAAGGCTGGTTGAGAATGCGGGTGAATATCCGCACTGCTCCGAGTTTCTCGGCAGCGAAAAAGACGAGATCCCTCAGTGGCTAAAGCCGATGGTTATTGCGGGTTCTTGACGGCACAGCTAAAGCTGTGCCCTTTCAAAACAGAACTTGACGACACAGGGCTGAGGATGTGCCCTTTCAAAGCAAGGATTTGCGGCACAGGCTGAGGCATTGTCCTTTCAAAGCAGAGAAAAGCGCGGAGGAATGCACAACGAATGTCGAACAGTTTGCAGGGGCGAACCGTGGTGGTGTTTGGTGTCGCCAACAAGCGCAGCATCGCGTGGGCCATCGCGCAGCAGATGCAGCAGGCCGGCGCGCAACTCGCCATCACCTATCAGAACGAGCGTCTGAAGCAGGAAGCCGACGATCTGATCGCAGCGCTGCCCAATTCGCAGGCCTTCCAGTGCGACGTCAGCCGCGACGAAGAGATCACGCAACTGTTCGAGCAACTCAAGACGCGCTACGGCAAGCTCGACGCGCTGGTGCACAGCGTCGCGTTCGCGCCGGCCGAAGAACTGAAGGGCGAGTTCGTCGACACCAGCCGCGAAGGCTTCCGCATCGCGCTCGACATCAGCGCCTATTCGCTGGTCGCGGTCGCTCGCGCCGCGCGCCCGCTGATGACCGAAGGCGGCAGCATCATGACCCTTACCTACTACGGCGCGGAGAAAGTCGTGCCCAAGTACAACGTGATGGGCGTCGCCAAGGCCGCGCTGGAGGCGTGCGTCCGCTATCTCGCGTACGATCTGGGCAAGAACAAGATTCGCGTGAACGCGATCTCCGCCGGGCCGATCAAGACGCTGGCCGCGCGCGGCATCTCCGGTTTTGGCGACATGCTCTCAGCGCAGGCTGGCCGCGCCCCGCTGCAACGCAACGTGGATGTAAAAGAAGTCGCCGCGACGGCCGTCTTCCTCGCCAGCGACGCCGGCAGCGGAATTACCGGCGAGACGATCTACGTGGATTGCGGCTACAACATCATGGGATTCTGAAGTTCCAGTGGTAGTGTTCTTCGATCCATGCGAACAAGATCCAAACAGCAACTGCGATCGCTAGTCGCCCGGCGCGACATCGAAATGATAGAGGCGAATCGTTTTGCCGACAATGCGCTCCGGTTTGTATTTTTCCAGCCATCCGAAATCGCCAGGCCTGGTTTTGATCTCGAACTCGCTGACAGCAATCCAGCCCGACGGCTTCTCATTCGGCAGAAGCGGCTGCCAGTAAGGCAAGCCTCGTCGCTTGAGGTCGGCGGAGCCTTCGTAAGCAATCCATACTGAGTCGATATGCTGCTGCTGCAGAACCGAGGAAAGGCGGTTCAGGTCCTGGCCCCAATCAAAGTCGCTATCGACAAGGATCCGGCTGCCATACGGAGCGGCAAGCTCATTGAAATAGGGAATGAAATCTGGAGTCGCACGAACACAGGTTGCGATGGTCCAGATGACCAGAATCGTGGCCAGACTTTTGTAGGCGAGCACCTTCGTTCGGCTGCCGCTAACCTGCCAGAGCCAAAGAAGAGCGTACCCACCGAGGATTGCTAAGAAGGGATAAATAACGAGAATATGCCGCAAACCCAGATTTACAGGGCCCAACATCGCCACCGATAGCGGTCCTGCAATGCCAACCAGCGGGAACACCGCGTTCCGGAGTCTGGGGCGAATCAGGGCCCGCACCGCGCCGATTGCCGCCAGAAGTAGGAGAGGAATGGGTGTTTTTACCGCAATTGCAACTGGGAAGAAGTACCATCGCCCCCCCAGATACGTATCTCCTAACAGGTAAGCGATGCGCTTTTTCTCCGAGAGCCCGAAGACGTGAGCTAGACCCTTAAAGAATTCTGGCGCAGGAACTCCAGGGAAAAAGAACACTCTTGCGACCCAACCTGGCAGCCTGCGAAGTTGTGCCATTTCAACTGGGCTGACCTGTCCCTCGTGGAGGATCGGGCCTACCGAAAATCGATACCCGGCCCACACGGTCAGAGCAACTGTTACTCCCCCCATACCGATGTACTTCCAGGATGGGATCTGCCGCTTCTCAATCAGGCAATAGACGTACAGCGCCGCGCAAGAAACCCCCAGATAGGGCAAGGCCGGCAATTTGCATAGGATGGCGAGCCCCATCGCGACCCCGGCCACGGCAGCAGATAAGGACTTCGGCTCCTGCAAGAATTTCCAGAAGCAGCCCAACGCCAGGAGAAACATCGCGGTCAGTGCCATGTCGGTTGTGGCAAGCGATGCGTTGGCCAGTATCGGAGGACAGAACGCAAACAGTACGACGGCGAGAGCGGCAGGCCACTGTCCATAATTCAGGGAGACAAAACGCCACAAGACAAAGCAGGCCAGCCAGAAAAACGGCACTATGCCCAGGCGCGCGAGGGTTAAAGTTCTTTGGTAACGGCCCTGGTACTCAAGAATGGCGTTGCCTTCGTCCCAGATATAAGCAATGCCCTGGCTGCGCGAACCGGCGAGATACGGTCCGAGCGCCACGGCGATGCGGGCGAGCGGCGGATGAAGAGCCTCATATGAGTACGAACCGCGGTCGAGCCATTCCATACCAGCCGCAAGATGTGCGGGCTCATCGTAGGTCTGGCTGAACACCGGATAGGTGCTGACGATCAACAGCGTCGCGCTAAGCAGCGCAAGCGTAGCCGTAAGGGTGGCTAAATACAAAGTCCAGCCCGGAGGAGATGCTGTTTCGTGATCCGGGTGCTTTTGAAGTTTATGCAAGCTGATCCCCCCGAGAGGCAACCCCTGCGATTTGGTAGTGCGGTATGTCGATAGTATTTCTACTTGAATGCAGTGGATAGATAGCTTTCGGCCCTCAGCCCTTCTCCTGGCTTAAACGGCCTACTCTGCTGCCGGCACATCGAAATGATAGAGACGAATCGTTTTGCCGACAATGCGCTGGGGTTTGTACTTCTCCAGCCATCCGAAATCGCCAGGCTTGGTTTTGATCTCGAACTCGCTGACAGCAATCCAGCCCGACGGCTTCTCATTCGGCAGAAGCGGCTGCCAGTAAGGCAAGCCTCGTCGCTTGAGGTCGGCGGAGCCTTCGTAAGCCATCCATACTGAGTCGATATGCTGCTGCTGCAGAACCGAGGAAAGGCGGTTCAGGTCCTGGCCCCAATCAAAGTCGCTATCGACAAGGATCCGGCTGCCATACGGAGCGGCAAGCTCATTGAAATAGGGAATGAAATCCGGAGTCGCACGAACACAGGTTGCGATGTTCCAGATGACGAGAATCGTGGCCAGACTTCTGTAGGCGAGCACCTTCCTTCGGTTGCCGTCAATCTGCCAGAGCCAAAGAAGAGCGTACCCACCCAGTAGTGCCAGGAAGGGATAGATAACGAGAACGTATCGCAGGCCTATGTTCGCAGACCCCAACATCGCCACCGATAGCGGTCCTGCAATGCCGACCAACGGGAGCACCGCGTTCCGGAGTCTGGGGCGAATCAGGGCCCGCACCGCGCCGATTGCCGCCAGAAGTAGGAGAGGAATGGGTGTTTTTACCGCAAGTGCAACTGGAAAGAAGAACCATCGCCCGCCGCGGTACGTCTCGCCAAGCAGGTAGCCGTTTTCTCCGGCCTCAGCGAGCCCGAACGCCTTAGCCAGCCCCTTAAAGAATTCTGGTGCGGGAACTCTAAGGAAAAAGACCGCTTTTGCGACCGTATCCGGCAGCCTGTGAAGATATGCAATTTCCAGTGGACTGATCGTTCCTTCATAGAGTATGGGGCCCACCGAAAATCGATAACCCGCCCAGATGGTGAGAGCGACTGTTACCCCCCCGATACCGATGTATTTCCAGGATGGCATGTGCCGCTTCTCGATCAGGTAATAGACGTACAGCGCCGTATAGGAAATTCCCAGATAGGGCACGGCCGATAACTTGCACAATATGGCGAGCGCCATCGTGACACCGGCGAAAGCAGCAGAGGAGGTCTTCGGTTCCTGCAAGAATTTCCAGAAGCAGACCAGCGCCAGGAGAAACATTGCGGTCACCGGCATGTCGGTTGTGGCGAGCGATGCGTTGGCCAGTACTGGGGGACAAAACGCAAAGAGCAGTACGGCGAGAGCAGCATGCCACTGGCCATAGTTCCGGGAGATAAAACGCCACAAGACAAAGCAGGCCAACCAGAAAAAAGGCAGTATGCCAAGGCGCGCGAGGGTTAAGGTTCTTTGGTAGTGGCCCTGGTACTCAAGAATGGCGTTGCCTTCGTCATAGACGAAGGCATTGCCCTGAAGGCGTGCCCCGGCGAGATAGGGACCGAGCGCCATGGCGATGCGGCCGAGCGGCGGGTGAAGAGCCTCATATGAGTACGAACCGCGGTCGAGCCATTCCACACCAGCCGCAAGATGTTGGCCCTCATCGCAGGTCTGACTGAACACCGGATAGGTGGCGACGATCAATAGAGTAGCAACGAGTACCGCAATCACAGCAGTGAGAATCGGTAAATACGTAGTCCAGCATTCAGGACGGCCTATTTCGTCGTTGCTGTCTTTCAGAATCATGGGATTCTGAGATCTCACTGGTAGTGCTCGTCGATCCATTGCGGATAGCGATACTTCAACATGGTTAACGCCCAGGCTGCCTGGACAGTTGAGTGGTCCGCGAGGACACGGTTGGTTTTGTAGTCGGTGCGGAACTCGAAGACTCCCCGGCACCATCCATACCAGCAATAGTCCCACGAACCGTTGGCATTCTGGTGGTCCAGAATGCGATCTACCCATCGCAAGCGAATGAGGTCCGGCCGTCCCGCGCCCAGCACAAAGGCAGTCCGCTGGATGTAGGAATCGTTGACGCGGAAGTCATAGTGCGCATCGCGCGCGACCTTCTGTTCCAGGTGGTTGATGGTGTTGTCCAACTCGGGCGAGCTGCCGTTGTAGTCGCGATACATGACCAGCGCCAGCAGTTGATGGTGACGCTTTCCCCAAATGAACTTGGTCGGGGAAAACATGCTGGCGCGGTCGTCGGGCGCGAGAGAAATCTTGTCCGGCGCAAGCGCATACGCGTCCCAAACCAGCTCCACGAGTTGGCCCTGCATATCAGCAACTTGGATAACCGGCACATCCGCATTACGGACGACCAGGCGCATCCACGCGAAATCGATGAGCACCTTTGGATGTGCCAGATAATGTTTCTGGTAATCGTCGAGAAGAGCTTGCAGGCGAGGATCGTGGGACATCTTTTCCATGTCCGCGATCATGTACATCATGGAAGGGTTTGTCTCAGCAACCGCAGCGTTGTCCTTTATCCAGTTGATAGCATTGTTCAGCGCGACATCCAATTGCGCGTTGAAGGCGGCGCGCGACTGGTGAGTGAGGGAGAAGTTGTTGTTGAACACGGCAACCGCCGCCAAGATGATCGGGATAGCAATGCCGATTGCTGTCCAGCGCAGAAGCCGAGCAACTAGCGTCCGGTTTTCGTGGGCTGTTGCATTATGGCCCGAAGCCACCCCGCTTATTGCGTCGGGTTGATCTCCCCGCCGTAAGAGAGCCGGAAAAGACGAAATCAAGAACACCGCAAGAATTGTCAGTTCCGGATCGATGGGATGTCGGTACCGAGGCTGCGGAAAAGTGATGTAGTAAATCAAGGGATAGAACAACAACAGCGTGGCGAACAGAAACACGCCGTGCACACACCGCTTAACCGCCAGAAACAGTCCGCCAATGGCCAGTAACGAGGATGCCAGAAAGATCAAGTTTTTCACCCGGTCAAACCCTGTTCGGGGAAGACCAGTCCAGGTCCGGGGAACACCAGCCCAAAAGAAAATGAACCTGCGGTAGCAAAGCACCAGGAACCTCTTCGGATGCTGGGCAATCCATGCTTTCGCCTCATGAGCCTGTTCGGCGTTGATCGCCGGTTCGCCCATCTGCTGGAATAAGGTCAAGAGAAAGGGGTTGTAGCCGGCGTGGTAGTTTGGGACCACCCAGCCTTCGGCCAGCGGATTGTTGCCGGCGCGGAGTTCATTGCCGAAGTTGTCACGTATGAAAACCGGTTCGTCAAAGACCGAGTAATTTCGTACCAGCCACGGTGTGAGAACCAGCCAGAAAACCGCGGCGCTCAAAAGCACAGGTACGACGGTGCGTTTGCCGTGACGATGCAAATGGTAGGCGAGCCAGCATCCCGAGAAGGGCAGGAACGAAATCACGGAAGTATTGGTCAGGGCGGCAATTCCCCACAGCAGCCCATAGCCGGACCACCACAACAGGCCATCGTTGTCTTCCATTTCCAGCGTGAGCATGAACAGCAGGCTCAGCAGAAACGCGGACAAGCTGGTCTCCGAGACCCAGGTCACGGACCAACGAATGCTGTAGGGCAGAAACGCCCAAACCCATCCCGACCACACGGCCACACTTTCGTTGAAAACGCGACGCGCGATGCGATACAGTGTCCAACTGGTGAGGGCAGCGCAGATGCTGTTGAACAGCAGCATGGCGAAGCCAGCAGCATACGAGTAGACGCCGCAGGCGCGAAACGCCAGCGAAATCAGCCAGGGATAGATAGGAGCGGTCCAGGCGGACGGGCCAGTATCGACCACGTAGGGAGCGCTGAAGCCGGAGCCGGTGGCCAGGGAATAGGCGAGCCGCTCCATCTCGTTGACAGACCCGTCAATGACGATAGCGCGGTAGGAATGCGCAATCATCATGTAGAGCACGCGCACAACCAAGCCAAACAGCACCATCCACACCGGCGAGTAAATAAGCGGAATTTTCGGCCTAGCTACCATTTGCCCCACACTATAATTCCCATCGAAGGATTTCAGCGCAGCTTTTTCCCTCTGGCCAGACTCGGGACATCGCCCTTACTGCCCCCATGCGAATCCGAGACTGCCGAGCGAAGCCACTTAGCGTCGGACAGCAGGCTGTCGACTGCTGCAAGAAAGTGTTGCGAGCTCGATCCGGATTCAGCGACATAAGAGTTTCAGTGTTAATGATTGGGGAAGATTTGGCAAACGCCAGAGTAGCAAAACTGGCCATCGGGGGTTACAATTCTTCACGTGCCTTCGGGCGAGTTGCTGCCGGCATTTGAGAGACGACCACGGTGTTGAAACGCGAAGCGAGGTTGGGGGACTTTCGGCCCCGGAGCAGGTAAGACCATCGCGGGTTGGGATTTTTGTTGAACAAGGTTAGTTTTGGCGAGTGAACTGGGCTGGAACCGATGTGCAAAGTCCTGCACGACTTACCTACAAAGTTTTGCGATCACCGTAATGCAAGATAGGAACCCTTTGAGTTTCAGCTAGTTATGCGGTATGCTATCTCACGCTCTCGGCCAAACGATTGCACACGTCTTAACCGTTTCGAAACCGAATCCAATGCGGAGTAACAGCTAGTGGCGCTTGCCGGCACCAAAGCAACCGGGACTCTGTCTGCCCCGACGGATCAGGAACCCTCCGTAGCCGCCCCTCCCGTGTCCAAGTTTTCCGCCTTCTGGCAAACGGTCAAGCCTTTTGGGTGGCAAGGCTTGCTGCTGGTTGCAGTCCTGATCGCGCTTTACGCTCCGGTGCTGCGGGTCCTCGTCGGTCAGTGGTACTCCGATGCAGATTACTCACACGGGTTTCTGGTGCCCTTGCTTTCCGCTTATCTGATCTGGCAGCGGCGTGACAAGCTGCGTCTCGTTCCGCAGCATTCTTCCTTTTGGGGCATGGGCATCGTTCTCTTTGGACTGGGGTTGCTTTTCCTGGGCAGCCTGGGCGCGGAACTTTTCCTGACTCGCATCTCCCTGCTGTGCACCCTCTGCGGTCTCATCGTATATTTTTGCGGCGGCGCCGTGTTGCGTGCCATGACGTTCCCGATGGCGTTCCTGCTTTTCGCTATTCCCATACCTGTGGTGGTCTACAACCAAATCGTTTTCCCACTGCAGTTCATCGCTTCCAAGTTTGCAACCTGGGCCCTGGAGACACTCAACCTGTTCCCCATCATGCGCGAAGGGAATGTGCTGATCCTGCCTGGCATGACGCTGGAGGTGGTTGAGGCGTGCAGCGGAATTCGCTCCCTGATGTCGTTGCTGGCGCTGGCGGCAGGCTTTGGATATCTCATGGAGCGCAGCGCCTTGGCCCGCTGGGTCCTCATCCTGGCCATGGTTCCGCTGGCCATTATCAGCAATGGCACGCGTGTGATGATCACAGCCATCATGGCTAATTATATGGGGCCGCGGGCAGCCGAGGGATTCATGCACGAATTCTCGGGATGGGTGATCTTCGTTGTGGCTACCGTTTTGTTCCTGGGGTTCTACACTTTGATGACGAAAGTTCGCAAGATGCTAGGATGGCTTCCGCAGGACGCGCCCGCCGTTTCCACTGGCGAGGGCAGCAAATGAAAGCGGGAGCGCGCTACTGGGTGATGCTCGCCGTTCTGCTGGGAGCCACGGCCGGCAAGGCCCATCTGTCCCACGGAGAAGCCACTCCCCTGGCCAAGCCGCTCTCGGCTTTTCCCACACAGGTGGCTGGATTCTCAATGTTTGGCGATTGGCCTTTGGATCAAGAGACACTTAACGAGCTGCGTGTTTCGGACTATATACAACGCGGCTATTTCTCGGCATCACAGGGCCAGATCGGTCTGTTTATCGCCTACTTCCGCAGCCAGCGTCAGGGTACGACAATTCACTCACCCAAGAATTGCTTACCGGGCTCGGGTTGGCAGCCCGAAAAGGCGACCATTTACCAGTTGCAGCTTGACGACGGACGCAAGGTGCCCATTAATCTGTACATCGTCCGCAAGGACTTGGACGAGCAACTCGTCCTGTACTGGTACCAGGCGCACGGCCGGGTGGTGGCCAGCGAGTACTGGGGCAAGTTTTACTTGATTTACGATGCATTGCGTTTGAACCGAACGGATGCCGCTTTGGTCCGGATTACCGCCCCGATCTCTCGCGGCAATGAGGAACAGGCGCGTGCACGCGCCATCACATTTGCGAAACAGATAGCACATGATGTTGATGAGACCATTCCCAGGTGACCCAGGAGAATTCATGCGGAAACGCTACACCGTCTTGATTGCGATCGTTGCTCTTTTGGTGGTCATCGCCGGTTGCACGCGCAACCCCGATGCCGCGAAGCGCAAGTACGTCGAGAGCGGCATGAAGTACATGAACGAAAAGAAGTACGACTCTGCCGTGATTCAATTCAAAAAGGCCCTGCAAATTGATCCGCGTTACTCGGAGGCGCATTACGAGCTCGGACAAGCGGAGCTGGCTCAGCAGCACTGGGCTGCGGCCTTCAGGGAGTTCAGCCAGGCGATTGACCAGGACCCCAACAACGTCAAGGCTCATCTTGCGATGGGGACCATGTGGTGGCAGGCGAGGAAATACACGGAGGCGGAGGAGCACGCCCGGTTCGTGGTTGAGCACGATCCCAATAATATCGAGGGATACTTGTTGCTGGGCAATATTCTGCTGGGACAGAAGCACCCGCAGGAAGCCATCGATATCTACACCAAGGCAATCACCGTGAAACCCAATGATCCGGGTCCCTACCTGAATCGGGCGGTGGCCTACAACTCGCTCAAGCAGGTTGTCCCGGCTGAAGAGGACCTGCACAAGGCCATCAGCGTCGATCCCAAGGCGATGCAGGCTTATTACGCTCTTTCCAATTTCTACATGAACCAGGGAGACCAGAAGAAGGCCGAGGAGGTGGCCCGGGCCGCCATCCAGAACAGCTCACCTGACGATCCGGTGCCCTATCTACGCCTTGCCGGCCTGATGCTGCATGAGGGTCGTAAGTCGGATGGAGAGCTGGTCGTTCAGCAGTTACGAAACAAGCAGCCCAACTCGGTGGTGGTCGCCATTGCCATCGGTGATTATTATCTGGCTTCGCGAGATTCCGCCGATGCTATCAAGGAATACCAGCGCGGCCTGGCCCTCGATCCCAAGAACCAGGACCTGCAGTTGCGGCTGCTGGAGACCATGATCAACAGCGGCAAGGTCGACGAGGCCACCAAGTTGACCGACCAGCTGTTGAAGGACAACCCGGGCGATATCATGGCGCGCATCACCCACGCCCGACTGTTGGCCATGAAGGGTAACGCTCCTGAGGCCGTTACCACCCTGCGGGAAGTCATCAAGGACGCGCCCGAAAACCCCAAAGCCCACTTCATCCTGGGTCAGGTGCTGCGCCAGACGGGCGACCTGGCGGGAGCCAAGAGCGAGCTTCAGGAGGCCCTGAAGCGTCAGCCTGAAAACCCCATGGTGTTGTACGCTTTGGCGGAGACTTACCGTGACTCCCGAGATTTCGACACCGCCCGCGAGTATGCGGCACGCTTGCAGAAGCTGAATGACAATCCTTCCGTCCATTTCCTGAATGCCACCATCGACATCGGCGCCAAGGATTATCAAGCCGCCCTGACCGAACTGAACGAGGTCAAGAAGTCAGCCAGTAATGATCCTTTGTTGTACCTCAATTTCGCGTTCGCCTACGCCGGGCAGAAGAAGTACGCCGATGCGGAGCGCGAGTTCCAACAAGCGCTAAAACTGTACCCGCAATACGACGCTGCTCTAGCTGACTACGTGAGCTTGATGTTTTCCACCAACAACCCCGCGAAGGCCGTGGCGATTGCCAGCCAATACGCCTCTGCCAATCCCAATCGGCCTGCGGCCCACTTCATCTATGCCTCTGCCCTGGCGACTACGAAGAAGTTTGACCAGGCCCTTCAGGAGTTTCAGAAGGTTACTCAACTCGATCCCAACTCGGTCATGGCCTACATCCATATCGGCCAGATCTACGAATTGACCAATCGGCCGGACGACGCAATAACCTACTACCAAAAGGCCCTGCAGATTCAGCCGGGCTCGCCCCTGGCGAACAATTACCTGGGCAATCTCTACGTGCATAGGGGCGATTTGAAATCGGCGGGCAAGTACTTCCAGGCCGCTCTCAATCAGAACTCGCATGATCCGGTCGCGGCCAACAACCTGGCATGGGTGTACGCGGCAGAGGGCGAGAATCTCGATATGGCCCTCAGTCTGGCGACCCAGGCCAAACAAATAGCCCCGGATTTGGAGGGTATCAACGACACCCTGGCCTGGATTCAGTACAAGAAAGGGAACTATCGGGTCTCGGTCTCGTTGGCCGAAGACGCCGTTAAGAAACGTCCTGACAAGGCGGATTACCGCTACCACCTGGGTATGGCACTGGTGGGAGCGGGAGACCGGGACCGGGGCCGGACGGAGTTGCAGAAGGCGCTCCAGTTGAACTTGAAAGGGGCGGATGCGCAGGACGCCGAAAAGACCCTGGCCTCTTTGAAGTAACAAGGTCGAGCAACGGCACGTTAATCTAACCAACAGCTTGTGGCCTAACGTTTCCCAGTGACGTCAGGCTACAAGCTGTTGGGCTGCGACCTTTCTTCCTCCCATCGACACTCGGAGCTTCAGTGCTCGGGGCTACCGCCTCAGTTTGCGCATGTCGAATCGGGTAGCGCCTTCGCAACTCAACTTGAGCCCAGCACAGCCCTTCTGCTAATATAACTAACTAGTTAATTAAAGATGCAGAACGACGAACACCTTCGAACTTCGCGGCGTGGCACCCGCGGCCATCCGGAAGCCAGTCGCGACGCTATCCTTCAGGCAGCACTGGCGGAGTTTGCCCAGGAAGGTCTGGCAGGCGCTCGCGTGGATGCGATTGCTGCTTCCGCCGGTGTCAACAAGGCGCTGCTCTATTACTACTTTCATGACAAAGAGTCGCTGTACGGCGCCGTGCTCGATCGCTTCTTCATTCGATTGAGTGAGCGCTTGATCAGCGAGCTCGACAGCGCCGCGCCACTCGGCGAGCGGTTGCTCCGCTACGCCTGCACCCACTTTGATTGCGTGGCCGAATCCCCGCACTATGCCCGGCTGTTTCAGGGCGAGTTGATGAGCGCAGGCCGGGGGGGCTCGCCCCACCTGACTCGTATCGCCGAGCGCTACATCCGCCCGATCGCAATGCGGGTCGCGGAATTACTGCAGCAAGGGACCGCGACCGGCGAATTTCGCAACGTCGATCCCATTCAATTTGCGCCTTCCATCGTTGCCATCAACGTACACTATTTCATCATTGCGCCCCTGTCCCGCGCGCTATTCAATCGCGACCCCTATGCGCCTGAGGCCATCGTCCGGCGGCGCTCAGCCGTGCTGGACTTTGTTGCCGCCGCGCTCTTTAGCGACCGGGAGGCGGGGGTGAAGCTGGCGGGCGAAATCGCGCGCCAGAGAAACGCAGATTACACATCAGCTCATGCTCCCGCGCCGGCGTCTGAAAGTGAGCGAGGACAACGCCCGTGAAGCAGAAGAAGTTCCCCATCATTCTGCTGGTAATACTCGCCATTGCCGTAAGCTACTACTTCTATTCCACCGATCGCACCAGTGACACCGTTCTGATCGGAATTGTGGATGCCAATCAGGTCATCGTCAGTTCGAAAGTCATGGGCCGCGTCGAGAAACTCTACGTGGATGAAGGATCGAAGGTAAAGACCGGCGACCTGATCGCCGAGATCGACTCTGCCGAACTGGAAGCGCAGAAAAACGCCGCCCAGGCGACCATCGAGGCCTACAACTCGCAGGTATCGTCCTTGCGGGCCACGGAAGCGCAAACCCGCGGCGAAACCGACAGCGGAGTAGTGAATGCCCAGGCGCGGCTGGCGGCAGCGAAAGCAACGCTCACCCAAGCGCAGGCCGACCTGGTCCGTATCCAGAGCGACTCCCAGCGGATGATTGCGTTGGCGCAAGCCGGCGTTGAGTCCGATCAGGACCGTGTGCGTGCGGAGGAGCAACTGAAAGCGCAACGTGCGGTTGTCGAGAGCGCCCGGAAGAACGTGGACGCGGCCCAGGCCGACCTCAACACCGCCAACGCCCGTATTCATCAACAGCGCGCCGCGGCCAGCAATGTCGCTGCCAATGAGGCCCAGGTCGCAAATGCCCGGGCGCAGTTGGCCGAGGCCGAAACCCGGCTCGGCTACACCAGAATCTACGCTCCTGTCAGCGGGACGGTTTCGGTCAGGGCGACGCGCCAGGGAGAAGTGGTGAACCCGGGGACGCCGATCGTCACCATCATCGATTTCGGTGACACCTGGGTCCGCGCCGAGGCGCCGGAGACGGAAGCGCGCTTTGTTTCCGCCGGGCAGAAACTCAAGGTGCGTTTACCGGCAGGCAAGCCGATCGAAGGCACGGTCATCTTCAAGGCGGTGGAGAGCGACTTCGCGACCCAGCGCGACGTGAGCCGCCGCAAGCGCGACATCAAGACCATCGGCCTGAAGTTAAAGGTTGACAACCCCGACGGCGCGCTGGTGCCTGGCATGACCGCCGAAGTCCTGCTGCCGAAGAGTCTGGAGAACGTTTCGCAATGAGCTGGCTCTCCCCAAAGTCGCAGCCCGCAGCCCGTTGCGAAGCGCCAGCCGGCGGCGATGCCATCGTGGTGGACCACATCACCAAGAAGTACGGGGAGTTTACGGCCGTGGACGATGTTTCGTTCAATGTCCACCAAGGCGAAATTTTCGGCCTGCTCGGGCCGAACGGCGCCGGCAAGTCCACGCTCATCCGCATGATGACCACGCTGCTGCCCATCACCAGCGGGCGCGCGCTGATCAACGGCTTTGACGTGGCGAAACAAGCCGATGCCGCACGGCAATGCATGGGCGTGATCCCGCAGGCGCTGACCAGCGACATCGACCTCACCGTCGAAGAGAACCTGAGCATCTACGCCAAGCTCTACGGCGTTCCCGCTGCGGAGCGAAAGCACAACATCGACGATCTGCTGGAGACGGTAGATCTCTCGAAGTGGCGCAATGCGCAGACCAAAACCCTTTCCGGCGGCATGCGGCGGCGTCTGGAAATTGCCCGCGGACTGGTACACAGTCCCAAGATTTTCTTCCTCGACGAGCCCACCACCGGGCTCGATCCCGTCTCGCGCGTCGCCGTGTGGGAGATGCTCACCGCGGTCAAGAACCGGCGCGCGCTGACCATCCTGATCACCACCCACTACATGGACGAAGCCGATCGCCTCTGCGATCGCGTTGCCATTGTGGACCACGGCAAGCTGGTGGCACTCGATTCGCCGATCGCGCTCAAGGCCAGCGTGCCCGGTACCAACGTCATCGAAGCACAATTCCTCAATGCGCCGGCCGATTGGGAAAACGAGCTGAAAAAGCTCGAGGACGTCACCTCGGTGCAGCCTGAAGCCGCCAACATGTATCGCATCCTCAGCAGCAACGGCTCCAAGACCACGACCGACCTGGTCGAACTGGCGGTGCGCTCCAACGTCCAGGTCAAATCGTTGTCGGTGCAGAACACCACGCTGGACGACGTTTTTGTCCACTACACGGGACGGCAATTGCGCGACGAGCAAGTGAAGGCTTACGCGTTTGTCATGCCCGACCGTCCGGGGATGCGGCCATGAACCGGATGTTGGCCATCGTCGAGCGCGAACTGCGCAAGTTCTTCCGCTCACCCGCCCTGATGCTGGTGGCCATGGTGTTTCCGCTGGTGCAGTTGATCGTGCTGGGCAACGCCTTTGGCGGAAAAATCAAAGGCGCGAGGCTCGGAGTCGTCGACCAGGACCGCGGCACGCAGGCGGTGAAGGTCCGTGAAGCGCTGGCCGCTGTGCAATCGAACGCGCGCACCTTTATGTCCGTGGACTACGCCAGCGACAAGCAGGCCATGGAGGATGTTCGCAACGGCCGTCTCGACGGCGCCATCATCATCCCGCCGCAATACTCCCGTCGCGTCTATGAGCAGAACCATCCCCGCATCGCGCTCGTGGTGGACAACACGGACAACTTCATGAGCTCTACCCTGGAGCAGCAACTGACGTCGCTAACCAGCGCGCTCAACCAGCCAGATGTCGATCCCTCGCGCATCGTGCAGCAGATCTCGCTCGACACCGTCGAGCTCTACCCCTACATCGAGTACATGAAGTATCTGCTGCCCGGCTCGATCGTGCTGGCCATGTTTGTCTCGGTCATGATCGGCGGTGGCATGTTGTACATCGACGACAAAGCGCGCGGCGTGCACGAGGGGTACCTGGTTACGCCCATCACCAAGTTCGAACTGGTCGCCGGGCTGAATGTCGCCGGCGCCATCAAGGCCATCCTCGCCGGCGTAGTCATCACCGTGTTGGGAGCGCTGCTCTCCGGCCTGGGCTCGGTCTTCGTGCCCCAGAACATGCTGTACATCCTGATGCTGGTGGTGGCCACCTCGGTCGCGTTCAACACCATGATGTTCCTGATGATGGTCCGGGTGGAAGATCCGCTGGTGCCGCGCGCCACCTTCGGCATCCTGAATACGCTGCTCTTCTTTCCCAGCGGCGCCATCTATCCCATCAAGGCGTTTCCACAGTGGCTGCGCTACATCGCGTACATCGATCCGTTCACCTACGCCGTGCATGGCTTCAAGGCGGTTTTGCTGAAGGATGCGGGCTTCGTGGCCATCCGCGGAGACCTGCTTTACCTCATGGTCTCGGGCGTCGTTATGATCACCATTGCGACCGCCCTCTTCAAGCGCACGCTGTAAGCCCTGTCAGGGCCTGGCGTCCGGTTTGCGCACACCTGTACTGGCTACGAGTAAACTGGAAGCGCCATGACGTTGTTCGAAGCCCAACCCTACGATGTGGCTCGGGCGCGCAGGAAGCGCCTGCGGATCATCGCCGCCATCAGTGCTGTGATCGTCATTGGGATCGTTTGGTACAGCCTCCGCTTGTGGCCGCAGGAGCACCTGGTCGACCAGTTCTTCGACGCCTTGCAGCAGCAGAACTTCGAAAAGGCCTACGGCATCTGGATGCACGACCCCGACTGGAAGCAGCATGCTGACAAGTACTCGAAGTATCCCTATACTGACTTCCTCAAGGACTGGGGACCTGGCGGCGAGTGGGGCATCATCAAGAGCCATCACATTGACGGCGCGGCGGTGCCGCACGGCTACAGCGGCTCGCCCTTTGCCACCGCCAGCGGCGTGGTGGTGGTGGTCACCGTCAACGAGCGGGTCAGCGATAAGGCCCATATCTGGGTGCAGAACGACGACAAGACCCTGGGGTTCTCGCCGTACTAGGGCCGCTCTTCGCCGTTCGCTTTTCGCTCTTCGCCCAAACGCTGGAGTTCCTGCATCCATGCCGCGCTCATGACCCTCTCCTGTGTCGATCCACGCCAGAAGCTCAGAGTTAACGCCCGATAGGTCTTAGCGAAGAGCGAAAAGCAAATAGCAAATAGCAAGCAAATAGCGGCTAATCCGGCTTGGATGAGGCCGTGCTGAAGTGGTTCACCGTCTTTTGCAGCGACGCTTCGTCTTCCACATTGAAGCAAGTGCGTGAGCGATCGATCTGTCGCAGGAGCCCGCACAGTACTTTGCCCGGTCCGACTTCGACGAAGTTCTGTACGCCCAGCGCCGCTAGCGCGCGCATGGACTTGTCCCACTGCACCGCTCCGGTAACTTGACGAATGAGCGCATCGCGCGCCTGCTCGGCGGTCGTGACCAGGGCCGCATCCACATTGCACATCACCGGAATTTCTGGCGCGTGAAAGGTCAGCGCATGCAAATCCTCCGCGAGCCGGTCCTGCGCCGGCTGCATCAGCGCGCAATGGAAAGGTGCGCTTACCGGCAACAGGATGGCGCGCTTGGCTCCGCGCTTCTTCGCCAGCTCCGCGGCGCGTTCCACGGCCGCCTTGCTGCCGGAGATCACGGTCTGGTCGGGCGAGTTAAGGTTCGCGGCCTGGCTCACCTCGCCTTGCGCCGCCTCTTCGCAAATCTGCTGCACCTTGTCGCTGGGAAGCGCGAGCACCGCGGCCATCGCGCCCACGCCGACCGGAACCGCTTCCTGCATGTACTTGCCGCGGTTGCGCACGGTCCGCACCGCGTCGGTGAACGAAAGCGTTCCCGCAGCGACATGCGCCGAGTATTCACCGAGGCTGTGTCCCGCAACGTAGGCTGGCGTGATCGCCTTCGATTGCAACACCCGCCACGCCGCGACCGAAGCCGTAAGGATGGCCGGCTGCGTGATCTCGGTGAGCTTAAGCTGGTCCTCGGGACCCTCGAAGCACAGTTGTGAGATCTCGTACCCAAGCGCGGCGTCGGCTTCGTCAAAGGTTTCCCGCGCGACCGGATAGAGCGCGGCAAGTTCCCTGCCCATGCCAACGGCCTGTGAACCTTGTCCGGGAAAGAGAAGTGCGATGGGAGATGAGTGAGAAGTCATGTGTGCGTTTGCAATTGAGTCAACGACGAAGATCCCTCGCGGGCTTTCCTCCGCTCGCGATGACCAATCTCAAGCGCAATTGGCAACCTGCATTGCCTGCCGCGCTACACCAAACCGCTGCCGATCGGGTCTGCTTCGGCGGCTTCCGTGGCTTGGTGGTTCAGGTTCTTGCTGGCCGCGGCGATGCGCTGCTCGATGGTGCAATTGAGCTTGCTGTTGGCGAATTCGTTGGCCACCCGCACCGCGTTCTTGATGGCGTTCGCATTCGACGAACCGTGGCTGATGATGCACACGCCCTTGATGCCCAGCAGCGGCGCTCCGCCGTACTCGGAATAGTCGAGGCGCTTCTTGAAATCCGTAAAGGCCTTGCGCGACAGCAGGAAGCCGACCTGGCTGGTAATCGTGGCCTGCAACGACTCCTTCAGCAGGAAGCGCACCGTCTCCACCATGCCTTCGGAAATCTTCAGCGCCACGTTACCCACGAAGCCATCACACACCAGCACGTCGGCTTTGCCGTTGTAGAGATCGCGCCCTTCCACGTTGCCCACGAAGTTCATGGGCAGCTCTTTGAGCAGCTTATAGGCTTCGCGCGTGAGATCGTTGCCCTTGCTTTCTTCCTCCCCGATGGAGAGCAGACCCACCCGCGGAGATTCGGCTCTGGGAAACCGGCCGGCGAAAATCGTGCGGAAGTACACGTCGCCCATGATGGCGAACTGTTGCAAGTTTTGCGGCTTGGAGTCAACGTTCGCACCGACGTCAATCAGGATCGTGGCCGTGCCTCGCGCCGTGGGAAACACCGCCGCCAGTGCCGGACGGTCGACTCCCGGGATTGCGCCCAGGACCATCTTCGCTGTAGCCATCGCCGCACCGGTGTTGCCGGCGGTAACAAAGCCCGCCGCCTTGCCGTCGCGTACCAGGCGAAGTCCCACCCGCAGCGACGAGTCGCGTTTGGCGCGCACCGCCTGCGCCGCCTTCTCGTGCATGCCAACAACTTCGCGCGCGTCCACAATGCGGATCGGCAGCCGGCGCCAGAAACGGTGCAGGTCAAGCTCGCCGCGGACCACTTCCTCTTTGCCCACCAGCAGAACTTCTACGTCGTAGTACCGGGCTGCGAGGATCGCCCCTTCGACTTCAGGTTTGGGCGCGCGGTCGGCGCCCATGGCGTCAAGAGCGATGGTGGTTGGCATGTGTGCCTGTCAAGTGCGGCGCTCGCGGGGAGCAGCGCTTATGATCGCCGGAAGAAGGGATTTCCCGCAAGTGCCTAGCTGGTGCTCTCTTCAACTTCGATGATCTCGCGGCCCTTATAGTAGCCGCACTTCGGGCAGGCGCGATGCGGCAACTTGCGCTCGTGACAGTTGGGGCACTCCGACAGCGACTGCGCCGTCAGGTGATCGTGCGACCGCCGTTTGGAAGTGCGCGCCTGGGAATGACGCCGTTTCGGATTAGGCATAAAAACCTCGCAACTTGGACCGCGCAGCACGCGCCGGCGATCGGAACTTTAGCTTTGCAGCTTCTTCTTGATTTCGTTCAGCGCTTCCCAGCGCGGATCGCTGAGATGCTGCTCACAATGGCATTGCTCGACATTCAGGTTGCGTCCGCACATCGGACACAAACCCTTGCAATCTTCGCGGCACAACGCTCGGACCGGCGTGGCCAGCAGCACCTGCTCGCGCAGGGCGTCCTCCAACAGCAGGCCTTCGCCGTCATAGTAGCCGATCTCGGTCTCGGCTTCGGTGATCGCCACCTCTTCGGCGCGGCGATCCACGCCCAGCGGCCGGTAGATCAGGTCAAACGCCCGGTTCACATCGTGGCCGACAGGCTCCAGACAGCGGGCGCAACTGAACTCCAGGTTGGTCTCGACCTTGCCCACCAAGCGGATGTCCTCGACATCCTGATGGTGACCGCGATGTTCCACGATCAGCTCCGCGCGACCGTCGCTGTGCAGCGGACCGGCCTGGCGAAAGTCGGGCCCGAACTCGATGGCCCCGGGCTGAAACGTCTCGTCGAACTCCACGTTGCGGAGTTCCAATTCCCGAACCCGAATCAGCATGACCGCACCAACCTCAAGACCTAAAGCGCTTTCACCCCTTGGGAGCGGAGCGGTGGAGCACGCCTTTCAGGCGTGCACAAAAAACTGTGACCTTGTGGCTCGCGCTTTAGCGCCTGAGGTAATGCTTTCCTACCGCAGCGGCTAAAGCCGGTCCTCTCCCATCATTCCATGGCACCGCTGAAGCGGTGCTCCACCCCTATGCAAAGGCGAAAACTGCCCTAAGCCAATAGACGCCCGCAATGGCCCTCCCGCTCCGGCCGGAACCGGGTCTGGCAGGCCAAGCTCCTGACGGGAAACGCTGGCAGGTACAGACGGGCGGGATCGTTCCTAGGACAAAAATCTAGGATAAGAGTTGCGCCGAGCAGTGTCAAGCCAAGCCGGGCGGGGGTAGTGGGGAGGTTTGATCTCCACAGGGCAAGAACCTACAGCATCATCCGGCGCAGCATCCCAGCGAGACCAAGAACTCCAGAGCCAAACAGCACAATGCTGCCCGGTTCGGGGGTCGTGCCGGTGATCCCGACGATGTTGAACGACTCCGAAGGGATACAGCCCTGGTCATTTTGAATACAGTTCGTCCACGCGATCGACGGCCCGCCGTTCTCATCCCAGATACACCGGGTCGCCGCTGGGCACCACAGCGTTCTGCAAGGTCAGCCAGTAGGCGTTGGGGGCGCCACTCTTCACCGGAATATTCAGCCCGCTGACGCCGACAGCCCAGATGTTGTAGCCATACTGGTTGGTGCTCATAAACGACGAACTGAGATTGGGGCCGGAAGCTGTCCCCGACCCGATGTCCGAGCAGAACTCGCAGGTTCCCACGGCCCAATCGACGGAAGTCAAGGTATCGCCCGGAAAGAGCCAGAAGGCGAAGTTAAAGCCTTGGATGGTCGAAGATGAGGTAATCGTGAAGGAGTCGGTCACCGAATAGCCAAAGTTGATGGTCCAGGCATCGACCGTGCAAAGCTCGATGTCGCAAATCCCGTTGACGGGGCCGTTCTTGTACAGCGTGTCGGCATGAGCCTGTGCAGCGAATGCCCACCATGAAGCCAGCAACAATAGCCAAGCGATACGCGTTTGCATTTCCGCACCCCCCGAGTGCTTTCAAGGATAAGCTCTTTGTCAATCCGTTGCGCCATGACTAAGGGCGAGTAGGTTCGACGCAAGTCCAGCAGTGGCGTGATTCAGTCACGAAATGAACGGCTGGTTGTCCGCTTCTGGACGAGAAATGCTGAATTCGGACGACGTGACCGTCCTCCCAAATTGACTTGAGCAACATATCCCTCGTGTTTGCAAACGCTTACTCTGACAAAAACGTGGCCTGTGAAATGATGGTTCAGAGGAAAGCGCTGCAGCTGGCAACCGGAAAAGGCAAGGCGGTGCCGGTCGCGTCTGTCACCACGGAGCACACGGAGTTTTCTGAGCAAAATAAAACAACTCGTGCTCTCCGTGTCCCCCGCGGTGGAAGAAATGCTGCCAAAGCGTTTCGAGGCAATGCGAGTGCTCTGGTGTGAACCATGGCAAAAACTGAACGTGTTCGTCAGGATGTATCGGCATCGTTTGGATCGGACGAGCTCCGGCGGCAATCCGAACTAGGCTGGAAGCTGGTCGCGGTGGAGTGGGAGCGCGAGCTGCCCGAAGACGCCTCTGAGCCTAGCGTTCCCGGAGAAGTTCCCTTCGGCCTGCAAGTGGCGCAGGACCCTCCGCCACGCCTGGAGGAGAATCCCACCGAACGCGAGGTACTGTTCCTGATCATGGAGCTGACCATTCAGGACGGCCCCTACTCGGCGATCGCTGACGAACTCAATCGCCGCGGCTATCGCACTCGCCAGGGCACTGAAGTGGACGCCAGTCTCGGTTTTTCAGATGTTGCCGCGGTTGATTGAAGTGGGTCCCAGAATTTTCGCCACCGAGGAATGGCAACAGCGCCGCCAGCGGCTGGCGAAGCTGGCTGCTGGATGATGGCCTCGCCTATAGCACATAAGTGCTAAAAGTAGCAGCAAATATATGCTACTGATAAAACCACCATTTTGCCATCTTACACCATCGCAGGAAATGGCCTTTAAATGGCCCTAGCATGCCCTAGAATCGACGATCATGCCCCGAACCGACCTCTGGGCCGTCCGGAACGATAGAGGGCCTCTAACGGCGCTTAAACGCAAAATTAATGTTCGCGTGGAATAGAATACCACTATAGTGTTGCATTGGTGTCGCACGAGCGAGACAACTTGGAAACCAAAACTCGTGAGCTCCGATCCCGGGGAATGATTTTCTACGGAACGAGAACTGCTGCCGGCAGAACTATCCACTCTCCACCGACCACTGTTCTACCGCATCTCCGCCCGATTTCGGCATGGAGAGCGCTTGCCTGAGTCCTGCATCTGGATGGAGACTGCCTGCAGCTTGGCGGCGGCGATCTGCGCTCTCACACTCCGGGCGGCGATGCGTTCCGCCAGGGCAGCCGCTTTCATTTGCATCCTCAGGTCCATGTTATCGAGCCCGCTCAAATCGATGGCCACTGGGGTAGCCGCAACACTCTTGCTGGCGCGGGTCATTTGCTGGTGCATTCTCATGGCGTCGCGCTGCGCGCGCTCTGCCTCGCGCATCGCGGTCTCGGCCGCAGCCTGGCTCTGTTTCGCCGCCTGCTCGGCAACTTTCGCCTGCGCCGCCGCGATCGGCAGATTCATCTCGGCCAGCAACTGCGCCTCTTCCGGATAGGCCGGACGCAGTTCGCTCTTAACCCTGGCGATCCAGCGGGAGACAATGGAAGGCAAAGAGCTGCACTGTGGGCCGGTGACCGCCTGGCCGTGCTGAGCACGCCGCAGCGAAAGCTGTTGCAGCGATTGGAAGCCGCGCGAGAACCCCGCGAAGGTCGCTATGATCGCCAAGGTCGCTGCTAGGTATCTGCGCTCCATACTGCCTCCTCATGCACCTACAGACGGACCAGCCAACGGATGGTTAGGATTTATTTCCCGCCAATGCAATGCCGGTTCCAAGTGTGCAAGTACAATTCAGTGGCCACATTCCGGCCTTGCGCAAATCCTTGCCGCTCTTCAAGGTATGGCAGGATGTGACGACAAATGGCAGGGCGGAAGCGTCCGCATTTCGGAATCGTTGTCCGGAAGCGGACGATGGCTTGCAGCTTGGGATCCCGCGCTTCGATCTTCGCATCTACGCCAGAGCCTGGGGTAAATCCCTAGCCTCTTGTCGCAAGTCATTGCACCAGCACGTCGCAACGCTACTTTTTTTCAGTGAGTTACCGCGGTAACACAATTGCAATACCGGTAGAGGGGTGAGTTGTAGTTGCCTTGCCTAGATCTATCGGTTTGGGCGGAAGGCCCGTCAGAGGCCAGAAGCAGTTTTCGCTAGCCTGAGCCGTGGGGTTCCAAGAACTTTAGCAGAACGGGCAAATGCTCAATTCTGATGCCGGCACACCCGTAATCACGCGTTTGTCTGACTTGAACCTAAAGGAGGGTTCGATCCTTGAAAATGCGTATCGTTTCGCTCACCATTCTCTGCCTGGCGCTGGCCGCTATTCCAGCCGTGGCGCAGAGTTTATGACAACGGTCCGATCAACGGCACAACCGATGCTTGGACCATCAACTTTGGCTACATCGTCAGTGACACCTTTACCGCACGAATCGTCGGCGAGTCGGCGGCTTCTCGTTCGGCGTCTGGGAATTCCCGGGCGACATAATGAGCTCGGTGGACTGGTCCATTACCACCGCAGAGAACGGCGGAACCAGCAATCGGCTCCGGTACCGCCAGCGGCGCCAACCTGACCGACACGTTTATTTCCACCAACCAGTATGGCTACAACATTGACCTGATCAATGTGACGGGCCTGAACGTATCTACCGCTCGAGGCAGCACCTACTGGCTCAACCTGCAGAACGCGGTCGTCCCCAGCGGCGATCCGGTCTATTGGGATGAGAACAGCGGCAAGGGCTGCGGCGGAAACGGTTGCCCGTCGCAGGCCTCCGAGAGTGCCGTCGGCACGATTCCTGGAGAAGCTTTCACATTGGCCCCTGCGCCCAATGCGGATCGACGCCTGAGCCCAGCAGCATCATGTTGTTCGGTTCTGGCATCCTAGGCCTGGCTGGCGTACTGCGTCGCAAGCTGTTCTAACCAAACAATCGACCGCTCCCCCAGGTCGCGAACAAACCCGAAAGCCGGAGCGCAAGCTCCGGCTTTCCATCTACAACTGAAATGCTGCGTTCGAAGCGGGTCAGCTGATGGCGCGCGAGGCGGCGCACCAGGCTTTGGCGGCATAAAGGTGTTCCCGGCGGGAATCCAGGCGGGCGCGGCGGGCCATCGCGGATTCCTGCAGCGAGGCCAGTTCGCGCCGCAGCCGGACAAGGTTCTCGCGATAGCAGCCCAGGGCCTCGCGAACGTCGCGGTTGGTTGCGCTTTGCAGGCGTCCATCGAGCAGAGCGCCTCACCGATTCCAGCACCTCGTGCAACTGCAGCAGCGCACGAAGCTCCTCGTCGGCGCCCGCCACGGCGCGCGCCTGAGAACCGATCGAAGAACCGGCGGAAGCAGGCGTTCGCACGCCGCAATAACTCCAGGCTGGTGCTGTCGTCTACGCACTCCATTCGGCTGTAGGACCTCCGTCCTCGAGACCAGTCTGTGACGCCGGCGCTTGCATCGCAGCCGGCGCGGTGGGCTTGGGCTTCAGTTGCTTTTCCGCTTCCACCCAGCAATCGCGGACGTCCGACATGAAGCGCGATCTGCTGCTGCATCAGCTCCGGCGAATTGCGCAGTTGGGATTCCAGAAGCTTTGGCCCGAACCAGGTTGTAGAACTGCTCGAACTGCCGGGCGACCAGCCCGCCCTTTTCGAAGTCGAGCGTGCCTTGCAGTTGTTGCAGGACCAGCATGGCGTGACGGACGGCGGTCGCCCGCTCCTCGATGTCGCTGGTCTGGATCGCCGTATACCGCACGCCGCATATCGTCGATGGCGGCATCGAACAGGATGACCACCAGCTCGATGGGAGTGGCGCCGCGCACCGCATTTTCCCGGTAAGCCAGCTTGGCTTCGAGGGTATTTTTCATGGCGGCTAGCTGCTCTTGTGCTGCTGGACAGGCTGCCCAGTTGGGAGGAAATCTGCTGCATCAGCAGGGGATATTCCTCCAGCGTCGCGTTGACCGCGCTGTACTGCTGGGTCAACTGCTGCTGCAACGAAGTCATCCGTGCTTCAAAGTTGTTGATATCGTTGGTGAGCGACTGATTGGTTTGCTGCAGTCCGGTGACCGCCAGCGCGATCGGTCCCTGGGTCGGGTCGGTCATCTGCATCATCTGGGTGCCAAAGAAGTTGCCAAATCCCTGCGGCGTAAGCGACTGGAAGAAGTTCTGGAAATCCTGGTAGTGATTGCTGATGGCATCGTTGAACACCTGGGAGTTCACCTGCAGCGTGCCATCGTCCTGCATCTCGATACCCATCGACTGCAGGTTTACGTATTGCCCTGTCCCGGAGACGGAATAGGAGACGGCACTGAGCAACTGACTCTGCAGACTGCGCAAGCCGCTGTTGCCCGCCAACGGACCTTCCTGGGCGTTAGCATCAAGGGTGAACTGGCTGTTGATGTCGTTGATGACGGTGTTGTAGGCGGAGACGAAGCTGTTGATGGTCTGCGTCGCCTGACTGGTATCGGCCGCAACACTGATGGTTACCGGCGTATTCGGCGATGCACTCGCCAGATTCAGCGTCACCCCCGGCAAGGCCGTAGTTACAGTATTGGTGGGGCTGTCGATGGGTACTCCATCGACATTGAGTTGCGCATCCACTCCGGCGGTTCCCTGGTTGAAGTTCAGCGCCGAACTGGTGACTGTCAAGTTACCGGCGGCTCCGGAGGTCTTGCTGACCAGGACCAGCCGCGACCCCTGGGCATCGGTAACAACGTTGGCCGTGACTCCGTAGTTGGAGGAGTTAATGTAGCCGGCGGCCTGCTGGAGCGTGTTGTCATCAGCGGGAATGACAATCTTGTCGGTGCCCGATGGGGTTGTTGGGGTCGCCATAGGCAACATCGATCTCAGCGCCGCCCAGCTGCGTGGTCGAAGGCACCGGGTCCGAGTAGCTTGACGAAATGGTCGCCAGATTGCTGACCGTCACCGTGTGGTTCCCAATGGCGGCAGTGGTGTCTGCGGTGGCGGTAACGATGTCGTTGCGGCTCGAAGTCGCGGTCTTGGCGGTCAGGCCGCCAGTGACGTCCCGCAGGCTATTCGCCGCAGTGTACAAGGCCTGAAGATCGTTGCTGAGGACGCCGAGCATGCTGATCTGCTGGCTGATGCTGGTCTGCTGCTGCTGCATCTGCACTTCCGGCTGACGTTCGATCTGCATCAACTCGGCTACGGTGGACGCAACGTCGATTCCGTTGGTCTTGCCGCTGAACGCATCGTTGACGCTGGAGAGAATGCTGGAGAGATTGACGCTTGAAGTACTCACGATCTAAGCACGGCTCCTTCCGTGAGGCTTACGGTGTGCGTGCCCGCTGTTGCCGCTGCTGCAAATCTGCAGGGAAGAAGGGGAACCCGCAGGTCCCACCTTCTCCCCCGTGCAACCCGTGTGTTCCAAGCGGCCGGTTGCGCGCCGTCAGGAGAATGACCTGATTACTGGAGCAGCTTGAGCACGGCCTGCTGCATCTGGTTCGCCTGCGCCAGGGCCGAAATGCCGGTCTGGTTCAGGATGGAATACTTGGTCAAGTTGGCGACTTCCGTCGGAATATCGGCTGAAGTGATGGAGCTTTCCGCCGAAGTCAGGTTCTGCGACCTGGTTGTTGATAACGTTGCCGGCCGCGGTAAGACGATTGACGCTGGCGCCGATGTTGCCGCGCAGCGCGGCCACCTGGCTGATGGCGTTGTTGATGTCGGCCAGCGCGGCCTGCGCATTGGCGGCCGTCTGCAGGTTGTCGTTGGCCAGGCTGATGCCGTTCATGTTGTTGCTGGAGAACTGCCCCAGCGTGACCCCGATGGTGCTGCTGCCGGCCACCGTGGAATCGCTGAGAAACACATTCATGGTGCTGGAGTTGGTGGTGTTGGTGAAGGTCTCGCTGGGGTCGGCGCCAATGGTGAAGCTGCCGGTAGCGGCGTCGCCCGCCAGTTCGTTGGCGGCCGAAGTGCCGCGGTTCTCGGCATCGGTGACGACCAGTATGCCCTTTGTCGTTCAGCGTGGCCACCAGGCCGGTGCCGGAGCTGTTGATGTCGTTGACGACGTCGCCTACCGTCTTGTCGGCGGCATTGGTGGTGTAAATGGTCGCGCCCCCCGTGGTCTTGATGGCCAGCGTCCCGCTGACGGCCGTCGCCAGGCCGGCTGCGGTGTTGGCCGCACTGACCTGGTTGTAATTGGTGCCGCCACCAGCGAAGATGGCCGAGCCGTTGTAGGTGGTGTTGCTGCCGATGCGGTCAATTTCCGCCTTGATCGCGGTGAACTCCGCATCCAGCGCCTGGCGCTGCGAGCCGTCGTTGATGGTGCCGTTGGCCGACTCCGTGGCCAGGGTGACCGCGCGATTCAGCAGGGTGGTGACCTGCGACAAAGCGCCATCGGCCACTTGCAGCTTGCCGGCGCCCTCGGTGGCGTTCAGCGCCGACTGAGTCAGCGCGGTGACGTTGGCCTGCAAGCCATTAGCAATGGCCAGGCCTGCCGCGTCATCTGCGCCGGAGTTGATTCGCGAACCGGTCGACAGCCGGTACAAGGTGTTCTGCAAGCCAGTGTTGGTAACGTTTAACTGGTTCTCCGCAGCCAGCGATGGAATGTTATACAGAATGCTGATTGCCATGGGATAGCTCCTCTCTCATGGTTCCACCTTGCCCGAGCTCCACTTGAGTTCGTTGCCCGCAGGTGCGCTGCCGGGGGTTAAAGACCGGCGGAACCGACTCCCTGTTTCACCCACCCTATCGGCCCCCCGGCAATCGGGCTTTAATCGCTGGCCCAACCAGTCCTTTCGAGCGCGGCCTCGCAGGGATGTATTCATGGGCGTAAGTAATTTGGGTTCAGGCTGGAACGGGTTGCGGGCGCTGCGCTCACGATAAGAGGTCCTATTACGGTTCGCACAATAGAGTGACATTCTGTAACGTTTGTCATCACCAGCGCAGCCAGTCCCCGGCGAGGGCCGGTTTTGCCCTCGCTGGGGTGGTGGAGTGAGGGATCTGCTTTTCCTCTTTTCCGCCGAACAGCAGATTCCTCGCGCCCAAACCCGGGGCGCTCGTAATGACAATTCTCAAGCGAAGGCAGCACATTCCTGGCCGGGCGTGTCCCCATAATTCGCAATTCTCAATTCCTCACGGATAATCCGGTTCGGCCCGTGCTGCCATTAGGCGGCTCTCATCAACTGAACCCAATCCTACGTTCCCCTTCTCAACGTTGCATTCCAATCTCCAGAGACGTTCAAGCACCCGGCAACTCTTGCCGATGTGCTGGCTGAATCCGTTTCCGCGGCCGAGGCCTCCGATGATCCAGCTCACCCGCTTGAACAACGCCCGCCTGGCGCTCAACTCTGACCTTATTAAGTATGTCGAGGAGGCGCCGGACACCGTCATCACGTTGCTCAACGGCGAGAAGCTGGTGGTGCGCGAGACCACGCGGGAGGTGATCGAACGGGTTCTGGAATTTCGTCGCGCCATTCTGCGCGGCGTCAGGGATCGTCCTCCCGGCAGCGGCCACGACGAGTCCACGTACCCCCATTGCTTCGCCAACCCGCCGCTGAGCGCAGCGGAGCCCGACCGTGGATAAGAGCAGCTTTGCCGGACTGGCGGTCGGGGTGGGCGGCGTTCTTGCCGGACTCCTGCTGGAAGGCGGCAAGATTTCGCAGATACTGCAGCCCACGGCGGCGATGATCGTCTTCGGCGGGACGCTCGGCGCCGTGATGCTGCAGTTCCCATTGCCGGTGGTGGGCTCGGCTTTCCGTCGGCTCGCCAATGTCTTCTTTGAACGCAAGCTTGAGCCGCAGCAAGTGGTACGGCAACTGGTGGGGTTCGCCAACAAGGCCCGCAAACAGGGCATCGTCTCGCTCGATGCCGATTTGCCCGCCATCCAAGACCCCTTCCTGCGGAAGTCCCTGATGCTCGCGGTTGACGGCACGGAACCGCAGGAGCTGCGCAAGATGATGCAGTTGGACCTCGACAATCAGGCCGAGTACGAGGACAACATCCCCAAGGTCTTCGAATCGGCCGGTGGTTTTTCCCCGACCATCGGCATCATTGGAGCGGTGCTGGGGCTCATTCAAGTCATGCAGCACCTGGACAATATCGACGAGGTCGGCAAGGGCATCGCGGTGGCCTTCGTGGCCACGGTGTACGGTGTCGGCGCCGCCAACCTTTTCTTTCTGCCTGCCTCGGGCAAGCTGCGCATCCGCATGCGCGAAGAACAGGTTCTCCGGGAGATGACGCTGGAGGGAGTCATCTCCATCCTCGAAGGCATGAACCCCAGAATGCTGGAGGCCAAGCTGGTCGGCTTCTTGAAGGAAAGTCCGGAGGCGCGAAGCGCCACGTCCGCAGGAGCCGCACTGTGAGCCGAGGAGGCCGGCGGTGGAGTGATCACATCAGCCACGACCGCTGGCTGGTCTCCTATGCCGACTTCGTTACCTTGCTGTTTGCGTTTTTCGTCGTGCATGTACGCCTCGGCCCAGATGGACCAGCGCAAGGCGGGGCGGCTTTCGGTGGCGATCGAATCTGCCTTTCAGCAACTCGGCATCTTCCAAACCGACGGCCACAAGCCGGGAAACATACCGCACGAGATTCCGCTGTCGGGCAACCGCACCCCCGGCGGCGACCAGATGGTGAAGCAAGACCTTGCTGCCATTCAGGGCGAGCTGGAGAACGCCTTGGCAGGAGAGATCAAACGCAATGAAGTCGCGCTTCACTTGGAGCCGGACGGGCTGGTCGTCAGCCTGCGCGAGGCCGGGTTCTTCGACAGCGGCTCGGCCAGCATGAAAGCGCAGGCCGAGGACGCCTTCCGCCGGGTGGCGCAGATTCTGCAGGAACATCCCTACGGCGTCCGCATCGAAGGTCACACCGACACCGTTCCCATCCACACTTCCCAGTTCGCATCGAATTGGGAGCTCTCCACCGCGCGCGCGACCGAGCTGGTGAAGATCCTGATCGAGCAGCACGGCATCGCCGCCGAACGGCTGTCGGCGGCCGGTTATGCGGAGTTCCACCCTGTCGCCAGCAACTCCACCAGCAAGGGGCGACAACTTAACCGGCGTGTCGATGTCGTCATTCTGACCGTGCCGCTGCCTAACCGATTGGCCGCCGAACCACCGTCGGCAGTCCCCACCGCCAGCGAAACTGCCCCGGTAAAACAAGCAGCTCCGGACGTCCGCGGCAGCGGGGCCACACCATCCTCAGGCGGGAAGATCGGATAGGACCGCACTTTGAGAAGCTAAGGCTGAGCTTTTCGCCAGCGCGTGGGCAACACACGCCAGCAGCAGATCGATGGTGAACGGCTTTTGCAGGTAGGTGCTGCGAGGATCCTCTGCCGACCGGTGCAACACCGCGGGCTCTGTGTATCCGGACATGAACACCGTCGTCAGCCGGGGCTGTATCTCTTGTATGCGGCGGGCCAGATCGAGGCCGTTCATTTCCGGCATCACAACGTCGGAGAGCAACAGCCCAATGCGCCCCCGATGTTCGGCAGCCAGACGCAAGGCTTCTCGCGGCCCGTCCAGATTCCAGCACCTGATAGCCTGCATGTTCCAGAACTTGACGCGTGACCTGGCGCACGACGGATTCGTCTTCCACCAGAAGAATGACCGGTTTCTGCGTTTGCGCCGAGTCGAACGAAGTAATCGGTATTACAGGAAGAAGTACTCATGGCTCTCACCGCACTGGCCTTCTGCTGCTGCCCTTTGTGCGGGACAACAACATGGCTAGAAATGCACGTCCCGTGCCAGTTGCGGCGGAAGCGTTGCTGCGACAGGTAAGTTCCTACGCGGCAGATAGATACGAATAAAAGGCGAAAATGAGACGCTGTGCGGAAAGGCGACCGTTTAGGGAGGATTCCCGTTTCGGAGTTCAGATTCGGGAACGAGTCGGCGTGCCGTCGCTGCGTCAGCGATTCCGGCGCAGAAAAAAGCCGGAGCATCACACTCCGGCTCTTATGGATTGGAGGCGACGATATTAAACCTTCAGCTTCCGGCGCAACATCCCGGCGAAGCCCAGGACTCCCGGAGCCCAATAGGACGATGCTGCCAGGTTCCGGAACCGAGGGCGGAACTTCGCCAGACGAAAGATAGCCGTCGGTGGTGCTGTACTGCCCGTCATAGACAGACTCGAGAGAGGGATTGTTGCCAAGATTCACGATGAAATCAAAACCGGCGTAGCCGCCATTAGAGTAGCCGGGGAGATTGGTGCTGGAGATGGTCAGTCCACCATTGAACACAGGTGTCTGGGTCCCGCTGGCCACCTGGTCGAGAATAATGGTGCCGTCGAGATTATAGCTCCCTGCCGTGAAGGCGAAGTTGATGGTCGACCCGTTCATGTTAACCGGATAGACGTTGTTGTTGGGAGTCCCCAGGCTGAGAGGACCGCCCGTCGACCACATGCTGTAGCTGCCAACCGACGAGCCATAATAGGCCAGGCCGGCCAAGCAGTTGCTGCCGCCCTGACCGCAATCACCGGTGAAGCCAAAGGTGAGTGTGCCTCCGGCATTGGTGAACAAAACATCGCCAGTGGAACTAGAACCAAGTATGACCTCGGTTGGAGCCCCTGCAATATTGTCAGCCAAGCTCATTCCCGACAACAAGACAGCGCATACGAACAGCAATAGCAGACGAATCACTTTGCTTTTCACGCTTTCGATAACCCCCGTAGACGATGTGGCAGAGCAGGAAGCCGTGTGTCGAAGTGAGACACAAGACACCCTAGACGATCGCACCACGGCAGTTGCAATTTGGCCTCCAGATATTCCATCTGTAATCTGCTGATAACAAAGGTATAAGTGATCAGCCCCCGACAATAGGTGCAAACTCTTGCGCTGCGCGGAAGGGCATTTTCTTAGGTCTTAAGTGGGGTTTTCGGGCATTGGTCCCAAGTGTGCTTTGGCCTTAAGGTGCCACTGAAGGCGCGAAATCAGTTCAGCGACCTGGAGCTGTACGCTACGCTGCTGATGCGTGTCCGTACTGACGCGACAGCGGTTGCCGCGCCGGTTCCACGGCTGATAGACTCAAAGGTTTCCTCAATCGTTCGCGTTAATTTCTATATCACTCATGTCGAACACTACAGATATTGCCATCGTCAACGGCGCTCGCACGCCCATGGGACGCTACTGCGGCAAGCTGCGCGATTTCACGGCCATGGATTTGGGCGCCATTGCAGCCACCGAAGCCATGAAACGCTCCGGCGTCGAGCCGAGCGAAATCGATCACTGTCGTCATGGGCAATGCGCAGCAAACCTCAAATGATTCCCTCTACGGCGCGCGGCATGTCGCGACTCAAGGCCGGAGTTCCGATCGAAGTTCCGGCGCTCACCGTCAATCGCCTGTGCGGCTCGGGCATGCAATCCATCGTGACCGCGGCGCAGATGATGCAGCTCGGCGAGTCGAAGATCGCGCTGGCCGGTGGCATGGAATCGATGTCGCAGGCGCCGCACGTCATCCGCGGCATGCGCTGGGGCGTCGGCTTCGGCGAAGGCAAGCTGGAAGACTCACTGATGGTGGCGCTGCTCGACACGTATTGCGGCCTGTACATGGCCAAGACCGCCGAGCTTTATGCCGAACAGCAGGGCATCACGCGCGAGATGCAGGACGAGTTTGCGCTGCGCTCGCAGAAGTGCGCCGACGACGCCTACAAAGCTGGACGCCTTCAGCAAGAGTTGACGCCGGTTGCGCTGCGTAATCGCAAAGGTGAGCCGAGCGGTGAGATGTTCACCGAAGACGACCTGCGGCGGCCGGAGACGACGATGGACAGTCTGCGCAAGCTGAAGCCGGCATTTGGAACGGGCAGCGTGACGGCAGGCAATGCCAGCGGAATTGTCGATGGGGGCGCGGCCGTTGTCGTAATGCCGCTCGACGAGGCCCAGAAGCGCAATCTGAAGCCGATGGCCCGCATCGTGAGCTGGGGCATTGCGGGGGTGGACCCGAAGATCATGGGCTCGGGGCCGGTACCGGCGACCCGGATCGCGCTGAAGAAAGCCGGACTGAAGTTGGACGACATCGATCTGATCGAGGTGAACGAAGCGTTCGCGGCGCAGTACCTCGCGGTCGAGAAGGAGCTGGGGCTGGACCGCAACAAAGTCAACGTGAATGGCGGCGCGATCGCGCTGGGACATCCGCTGGGCGCAACCGGAACGCGTCTACTGATCACGCTGATGAACGAACTCCGCCGGCGCAAGGGCAAGTATGGCTTGTCCACCGCCTGCATCGGCGGCGGGCAGGGCATCGCGGTCATCATCGAGAACCTGCAGCGGTAGGCGGCGGGCACGGACCCACCAGTGAGGAGGAGAAGTGGCGAGCGAAGACTTGAATCGGATTGTCGAACAGCTTGAAGCGGCCTGGAACACCAGCGATAGCGCTGCGTTTGCCGCGCCATTTGCTGAGGATGCCGACTTTGTCCACATCCTGGGCGGACACTTCACCGGCCGCACGAGTATCGAGCGAGGACATCGCGCGATCTTCGACACGATCTACAAGGGAAGCACGGTGAAGTTCGAGGTGGAGAAAACTCGTTTTGCCGGTACCGACGTAGCCATCGTATTCATCTTTTCGACGCTCAAGACTTCGACGCCGGGGCTGCCGCCGCAGATGAATGCGCGGCCAACGATGGTGCTACAGCGTCAAGATGGCGCCTGGAAGATCGTGACGTTTCAGAATACCTTGGTCACTCCGGAGGGCGCGCCAGCCGGCAAAGACCCGGTCGCTGCTCAGCATCCCATCAAAGGGCAGGCGAAGGCTATTGGACAGTAGCTTCACAGAAACATGACCAACGACGAAAAAGCTCTGCACGAGATGGTGTACCACATCGAAGCGGCGTGGAACGCCGCCGACGGCCAGACTTTTGCCGAGGCCTTTGCGGAGGATGCGGATTTCATCCACATTCTCGGCGGGTACTACACGGGGCGGGCTGCCATCGAGTCGGGCCATCGGATGATCTTCGGCACCATCTACAAAGGCAGCACGGTGCGGTATAGCGTCGAAAGAATTCGCTTTCTTCGTCCCGACGTGGCCATCGTTTCTCTTCGACAGTATTTGCAGTTTCAAGAGGGCGGAGCTGCGAGTGACCTTGAGGCGCGGCCGACCATCATCGCTGAGAAGCGCGATGGGAAATGGCAGATTGCGCATATGCAGAACACCAGGATTACGGAAACGGGGGCGAAATCAACGACATCATGAATTCGCCTTCTAACATTGTGCCGGTTTGTATCAGGGCGCGACCTTAGTCGTGCCGACAAGGCGCAGACAAAGATCCGGGCTTTAGCGCCTGCGCCCCCAGAACCGGCTTTACCAGGGGCTAAAGCCCGGGTTCTTTGTTGAACTGGTTGCGGCACGGCTGAAGCCGTGCCCTGATACAAACCAATTAAGTCGCAAGTCAGGACTCATACATTCATCCAAAAGGACGTCACGAACATGGACATCAAGAAAGTTGGCGTACTAGGTTGCGGGTTGATGGGCTCGGGCATCGCGCAGGTTGCGGCCACCGCGGGTTTCGACGTGACGGTGCTGGAGCAGGAGCAGAAATTTCTCGACAAAGGTTTCGCGGGAATCGAGAAGTCGTTGAGCCGACTGGTGGAACGCGGTCCGGAGAAAGGCGGTTTGACCGCGGAACAGAAGACGGCGGCGCAATCGCGGCTGAAGGGAACGACGAACATGGCCGATCTCGCCGACTGCGACATCGTCATTGAAGCGATCATCGAAAACGTCACCGAGAAGCGCAAGACGTACTCGCAACTCGATGCGATCGTCAAGAAAGATGCGATCTTCGCTAGCAACACCTCGTCCATTTCGATCACGGAACTGATGACGGCCACCAAGCGGCCGGAGCGATTCATTGGCCTGCACTTCTTCAATCCCGTTCCGATGATGAAGATGGTCGAAGTGGTGAAAACCATTGCCACCGCGGACGACGTGTTCGAGACGGCGGTGGAGTTCGCTCAGAAGCTCGGCAAGGTGCCGGTGCGCACCAGCGACAAGACTGGTTTCATCGTGAATCGGCTGCTGGTGCCGTATCTGCTGGATGCGATCCGCGCCTACGAAGAAGGTGTCGGCTCAATCACCGACATCGACGAAGCCATGAAGCTGGGCTGTGGTTACCCGATGGGGCCGTTCACGCTGCTTGACTTCGTCGGCCTCGACACCACGTACTACATCACGCACGTGATGTTCGACGAGTTCAAGGAGCCGCGCTTCGCCTCGCCGCCGCTGCTGCGGCGGCTGGTGCTGGCGGGCTGGTACGGTCGCAAGTCGGGCAAAGGCTTCTACGATTACGCCGACCCGAACAAGCCGGTGCCGGGAAAGTTTGTGTAGCGGTTGACGAATGCATGCTTCGCATTTCTGTTTCGAGAGTTGTTATTGCGTTAGGGAGTTGCCGTTACGTTATATAGGCAGTTGTCATTACGAGCGCAGCGAGGAATCTGCTTTTTAGATAGGCCCACGAAACAGCAGATTCCTCGCGGCCTGAAGGCCGCTCGTAACGACAATTCATAAAGGTCTGTCCTTGGACGGACTGCACTACAAACGAATCGATCTCCAGAGGGAACATGACCGACTTCCAAAACATTAAATTTGAAAAGAAGAACCAGATCGCCTACGTCACCATTGACCGGCCGAAGGTGCTCAACGCGCTGAACATGGCCACCATGCAGGAGCTGAAGACCGTCTTCGCCGACCTGAAGGACGATGCCGATGTTCGCGTGGTCATCCTCACTGGCGCGGGCGAGAAGGCGTTCGTCGCCGGCGCCGACATCAACGAGCTGGCGCAGCAGACGCCGGTTTCGGCCAAGGAATACACTCATCGCGGGCAGGCCATTGTGGATGCCATCGAAAACCTGGGCAAACCTGTCATCGCCTGCGTGAACGGTTTCGCGCTCGGCGGCGGCTGCGAGCTGGCGATGGCTTGCACCATGCGCCTGGCCAGCGACAACGCGAAGCTGGGCCAGCCCGAGGTGAAGCTCGGGCTTATTCCCGGCTACGGCGGCACGCAACGCCTGCCTCGGCTGGTGGGCAAGGGCCTTGCGATGCAGCAGGTGCTGACGGGCGAGATGATCAGCGCGCAGGAAGCGCACCGCATCGGGCTGGTGAACGAAGTTGTGCCGCTGGCTGAGTTGATCCCGCGCGCCGAGGCGATCGCGGCCAAGATCATCGCCAACTCGCCGCTGGCCATCCAGTACGCGATGGAAGCAGTCAATCGCGGCTTCGACATGACGCTGGCCGACGGCCTGTTTCTGGAGGCCACGCTGTTTGCCGTCTGCTGCTCGACCGAAGACAAGAACGAAGGCACGCGCGCGTTCCTGGAGAAACGGGCAGCCGTGTTTAAAGGAAAGTAGTCAGTAGCCAGACGCGCCATTGTCATGCTGAGCGAAGCCTGCCCCTTTGGGCAGGCGGAGTCGAAGCACCCCTATTCGACTCACGGCGTGGGCGTGGAATAGGGGCCCTTCGACTCGCGGCAAAACCGGCCGCTCGCTCAGGGTGACAGGCGTTGTTTGTTGTGATTCACGGCTACGATGTGTGCGGTTGCGGAACATGCCGCCGCTTACAATGAACCGCTATGGTGCATTCCATCGTCTTTCCTCGCGTGCTTGGCCGGTCGCTGGATGATCTTCAGCCAGCGCTGGAGCTGTTTCGCGCACTGGGGTTTGCTCCCGGCAACGAGTGGCACGAGGGCGGAAATCACGGCGTCGAGATGCTTGCGCCCAGCGGAGGCATTGAGTTTATCGCTGCGGCGGACGCGCCCAGCGTTGACGCCATGGTGGAAGTCTCCGACGCCGACGCTGCCTACGAAATCGTAAAGAAGCTTTCGCCCACCCTGTCGCCAAAGGACGGCGACAAGGGTGGGGCACCCATCACGATCAGCAAAGACATTGGCGACACGCCCTATGGCGCGCGCCTGTTCGAAGTGGAAGTAAGCGGATTGCGAATTGGCTTCCTGACCTATGCGAAGAAATCCGGCGAAACTCGCGGCCTGGAAGCGCCGTTGCATGCCGCAGGCAAGCGCTTCGCGGTCGTGGTCAGCCGCTTCAATTCGTTCATTACCGAGCGCCTGCTGGACGGTGCGCTGCAAGCGCTGCGCCAGTGCGGAGCCGAGCCCGACGACATCACGGTTGTACACGTGCCGGGGGCATTCGAGATCCCCGCTGCGGCGCGCCAGCTTGCGGAGACCAAGCGCTACCACGCCATCGTCTGCATCGGGTGCCTGCTGCGTGGCGGCACGCTGCATTACGAAGTCATCGCTAATGAAGTCACGCGCGGTATTGGCCAGTCGGCACAGGAAACCGGAGTGCCGCACGCCTTCGGGGTCCTCACCTGCGACACTTTGGAGCAGGCCATCGATCGCGCCGGACTGAAGTCAGGCAACAAGGGATTCGAAGCCGGTCTGACGGCCGTGGAAATGGCGTCGCTGCGGGAAAAGGTCCAGACTACGACGGACGCAGGCGGCGCGCGATGATCAAGGCCACGAGCCGGCGGAAGTCACGCGAACTGGCGCTGCAGATGCTTTTCCAGTTAGACATGGCCAAGCAAGATGCCGCCGAGGTGCGTCGCACCTTCTGGAGCGAACGCATGGACCTGGACGAAAGTGTTCGCGCCTTTGCCGACAAGCTGTTCGGCGTTGCCTGCGAACGGGCACCAGAGATCGATGAGATTATCGAGCGCAACGCGCAACGCTGGCGCATGGAACGTATGGCGGCGGTGGATCGCAACCTGCTGCGCACGGGAGTGGCTGAGTTTCTGGGCTTTCCGGAGACGGCCCGCCCCATCGTAATCAACGAGGCGCTGGAAATTGCGCGGCGCTTCTCCACCCCGGAATCGGTGACCTTCATCAACGGAGTGCTCGACAGCGTGGCCAGGGAGTTGCCCGAGGTGAAGAAAACCGGGGGCCGGCACAGTAGCAGCAGGAAACGCCCTCGCGAGAAAAGCGAGGGCGCAGGATAATCCGTTACGCGTCGCGAGTTGCAGCGCCAGCATTGGCAGATAGCATCCCAGGCGCATTTCGCGAATTGTCATTACGAGCGCCAGGTTTTGGCGCGAGGAATCTGCTTTTACCGTAACCATCTGAAAGCAGATCCCTCGCTACGCTCGTGATGACAATTTCTGTTACGCCCGCAGCACGCCGCCGAGCGACTCGAGTTTGGCGATGATCTGCGACGACCACTGCCCTACCTCGTCGTCGCGCAGGGTGCGCTGCTTTGACTGGAACTCCGCATGTAACAGCACAGAATATTTGCCGTCTCCGGCTTTCTCGCCGCGATAGATCTCTGCCGGAACGAACCGCTGCAATTCGCTGATTCCGAGTTCCTCGACTGCGGACTTGACGCGCTCGAAGGTCACACCGTCGTCGAAGACGAACGAGAAGTCGCGCTCCACGGCCGGGAACTTCGAGACAGGCTGATAGCGCGGCTCGCGCAGCCCATGGCGATACAGCCGGTCGAGCAACACCTCGGCCACATACACATCTTTGTCCTTGCGAAACTTGCGCGCAGCCGCCAGGTCGGGATGCAATTGACCAAAGCGCGCGACGGTTTCTCCGTCCATCACCGCACGGGCTGAGCGGCCGGGATGAAAGTACTCGGGCGTCTGAGCGTCAAAGTAAAGCGAGCTATGCTGGAACGCAGCGAGTAGCTCCTCGAGGTCACCTTTCATATGAAAGAACGTGTATGGGTGCGCCGCTGAGTGGATGCTCTTCGCGATGGCATCGCCGGTCGCCGCGAAACCCAAGTGGCGGTGCTCCTCGTGACCGTCGCCGCGTTTCTCGAAGATCTCGCCCGCCTCGAACAGGCGGACGTCACTATTGCCGCGGTTCAGGTTGTAACCGACCATGTTGAGCAAGCCGGGCAGCATCGAGGTGCGCATATAGCCCGCCTCTTCGCTTTGCGGATTGGCGATGGCCAGCGGTTCGCCTCCACCGAACGTCTTGGCGTCTTGTTCTGAGATGAAGGTGATCGAGATGGCCTCGTCGTAACCGAGCGCCAGCATGGTCTCACGGACCTTCGCGTCCTTTGGCTCATCCGGCAGCGCCACTACAGCGCCTGTAAATGCGGGCAGCGTGTTGGGAAATTGGTTGTAGCCATGGATGCGCGCGATCTCCTCCAGTAGATCAACCTCGCGCTCCACATCGAGGCGCCAGGTCGGGACCTGCACGCTGAAGTTGCCGCCAGATGCGCGTGTGACGCCGAAACCGAGGCGTCCCAGGATGCGCTGGATCTCATCTTCGTCAAGATCGATGCCGAGAATACGATTCACCTCTGATAGATGCAACGCGATAGCTGCGCGCTCCACGCCGCGGGCGACCGTATCAATCAGCCCACCCTGTAACTCACCGCCGGCGCTGGCGAGAATCAATTCGGCAACGCGGTCGCAAGCCAACGGCGCGCAGCTCCAGTCAGCGCCGCGCTCGAAACGATGTGAGGCGTCGGTGTGCATTCCATGGCGCTTGGCCATGGCGCGGACCGTCGCCGGATCGAACCACGCCGACTCGATGAGCACATTCTTCGTCCGCTCGGTGATCATCGAGTCGAAGCCACCCATGACGCCAGCCAGTGCGACCGGCTTCTCCGCGTCGGCGATGACCAAGTCGTCGGAAGTGAGCGTGTGTCCGACACCGTCGAGCGTTTTCAGGAATTCGCCGTCGCGCGCGCGACGGACGATGATCGTTCCGCCTTCGAGCAGGTCGAGATCGAATGCGTGCGTGGGATGCCCGAGCTCGTTCAAAGCGTAGTTAGTGGCGTCGGCGACGTTGCTGATGGGGCGCGAACCGAGAAGTTCAAGCCGTCTGGCGACGAGTTCGGGCGATGGGCTGATATTCACGTTGCGGACAATGCGGGCCGTGTATCGGGCGCAGCCCTTCGCGTCTTCAATGACAATCCGAAATCCACGGTCTGTCATCCCGACCGAAGGCGGCCCGCCGTTGGCCGCCGGAGAGGAGGGATCTGCGGTTACGTCCGGCAGCTTCGGTTCGACTTTCTTCAGTTCGACGTCGTAGATCGCCGATGCCTCACGCGCCACGCCATAATGGTTCATGACATCCACGCGGTTGGTGGTCAAGTCCATCTCATAGACGGTCGCGCCGTTCTCTTCCTGGACGGACTCCACCGCAATGCCGGCCGAAGTCAGGTCCTCGGCCAGTTGGCGGTCGTCCGCCGCAACGTTGACGAACTCGCGCAGCCATGTGGGAAGGATTCTCACGCGAACTGCTCCAGAAATCTCACGTCGCCCTCGAAGAACATCTGGATCCCTTCCACTTCGTACTTCAGCAGCGCGAGACGGTCTACGCCCATACCGAAGGCAAAGCCTGAGATCTTCGACGAGTCGTATCCGTTATGCTTCACGAACTCAAAGACGTTGGGGTCCACCATGCCGCAGCCCAGCAGCTCAATCCAGCCGCTGAATTTGCACTTGCGGCAGCCCTTGCCGCCGCAGAAGATGCAACTCACCTGCACGTCGGCGCTGGGTTCGGTGAAAGGGAAGAACGACGGATAGAAGCGCGTCTTCACCGACGAGCCGAACAGCGCTTTCATGGCGTGGTCGAGCGTTCCCTTCAGGTCGCAGAAGGTGATGTTGGTGTCCACCGCCAGGCCTTCGACCTGGTGGAAGACCGGCGAATGCGTCGCGTCGAGTGGATCGTTGCGATGTACCTTGCCGGGGATGACGATGCGCACCGGCGGCGGCTGCTGCTCCATGGTGCGAATCTGCACCGGCGAAGTGTGCGTGCGCAGCATCAGCCGATCGCGCGTCGGTTTGCATCTCCTGGCCGGCGATGAACAGCGTGTCCTGCGTGTCGCGCGCCGGATGGTTGGGCGGGAAATTGAGCGACTCGAAGTTGTAGTAGTCGGTCTCGACCTCGGGGCCTTCGCCGACCGAGTAGCCCATCGCCTTGAAGACGGCGACGATTTCGTCCATGACGCGCAGCACCGGATGCTTGACCCCGATGGGGCGCTGGATGCCGGGCAGGGTGATGTCGAGGCGCTCGGAGGTGAGCTTGGAGTCGACTGAGGACGAGTGGATTTTGTTGTGCGCCGCCTCGATGGCGGCCTCGGCACGCGCCTTCAGTTCATTGACCCGGCGGCCTACCTCGCGCTTCACCTGGCCGGGCGCGGCTTTCAGCCAGGCATCATTCACTTGCGTGAGCACGCCGTTCTTGCGCGCCATCCAGCGATCGCGGAAGGTCTTCCAGTCGGATTCTGACGCCAATGCGGCGGCCTCGGATTCGAGGGCAGCCATGAGTTCAGCAACGGCGCGATCAAGGGAGCCTGTCGAGTAGTCCGCGAGTTTGGGAACGGTGTACATGTTTTGTGTCGCCCCTTAAAAGGGGCTCGGATCAATTTCCCACTTTACCCAGCACTCCGCCTTTCGGCTGCGTGCTGGGCTAGACTGAGTCGCGCCTACGGCGCTGAGTTCTTGGCACTTCATTCCACTGCCGCAAAGCACTTGTCACACACTCACTCTAAAGCGCTGGCGTATCGTCTTCCGTTCCGCAAGCGGGACCGGATCTTTAATGGTCCAGGGCTAAAATACACAACGGGCGGCCACGCGGGCCGCCCATCGGAACTCACTGCTAGATTGCTGGGATGGGCGGACTATGCCGTGGCGGTTTGCGCCTGCTTGCACAGCGCCGTAAACCCAGCCGGATCGTTGACCGCCAGATCGGCAAGGATCTTGCGGTCCAACTCGATGCCGGCCTTCTTCAGGCCGTTGATGAACTTGCTGTAACTAAGGCCGTTCAGCTTGGTGGCGGCGCCGATGCGCACAATCCAGATGGAACGGTACTGGCGCTTCTTCTGCTTGCGGCCGCTGTAAGCGAACTTCAGGCCGCGCTCGACCGACTCTTTCGCCGAACGGTACAGCTTCGATTTTGTTAAGTAATAGCCACTGGCGCGCTCTAGTATCTTTTTGCGGCGCGCGCGGCGCTTGGTACCACGTTTTACGCGAGGCATGTTGCTCCTTTTGGCCGATCGTTAAGCGGCTGGAGGCAAGGTAGTTGACCACGCTCGTACTCCCTTTCGGGGTCCCCTTTGCGCTTGCTGGGGTGGACGAGGGGCCGGATTCGCCTCTTCACACGCTGTGGACCGTCGCCGTTGTGACGCGCGCCGGTTGCCGCACCATGCGGCTAGTACGGAATCATGCGCTTGATTTTGGGCACGTCGGCCTTGTCAAGCATCACGTCGGTGTCGAGCTGGCGCTTGCGCTTGGTTCCCTTGGAAGTCAGGATGTGGCGCTTGTACGCGTGTCCGCGCTTGATCTTGCCCGTACCTGTCTTATGGAAGCGCTTCGCCGCTCCGCTATGAGTTTTCAGCTTCGGCATAGTGTCCTTCTATTACAACATAAACGCGCCAACCCCGCCAGCGACGATACTTTCTTACCACAGAGACACAGAGGCAAGAGGGAGAATATAAGAAATCTCTAGCCACGGATTTCCGCGGATGAGCACGGATCGAACAAAACAGCAAAGAGATCAATCCGTATTTATCCGTGAAAATCCGCGGCTAACGGAATTACTGCGGCTGCTGTTGCGGCGGCGGCGCTGGCGGCGGAGCAGAAGGCTTCTCGGGCTTGGGCGTCTGCGGTTTCGCTTCTGCTTTATGCGGCTTGACCGGTGGCTGCGCCTTCGGCGGAGCCAGAATCAGGTGCAGCGTGTTGCCTTCCTGACGTGGCCGGAACTCCACAATCGCCTTGTCGCCCAGATCGGTGATCAAGCGTTCCAGGATCCCGCGTCCCAGGCTCTGGCGCGTCATCTCGCGTCCGCGGAAGAAGATGGTGGCCTTCACCTTGTCGCCTTCGGCGAGAAAGCGAAGCACGTGGTTCTTCTTGGTGTCGTAGTCGTGATCGTCCACGTTGATGCGGAACTTGACTTCCTTGACCGTGATCTGGTGCTGGTGTTTCTTGGCCTCGCGCTCGCGCTTTTCCTGCTGGTACAGGTATTTCCCGTAGTCCATGATGCGGCACACGGGAGGTTGCGCGGTGGGCGAAACTTCTACCAGGTCGAGGGTCTTTTCGCGGGCAATCTTGAGCGCTTCGTAAGGCGTCATGATACCAAGCTGGTTGCCTTCATCATCAATCACGCGAAGTTCGCGTGCGCGAATACGCTCGTTGGTGCGGATGAAACGTTTGTCGATACAGCCCTCCAATGAACAACGGCAATGTCGAAGTATAGCACGGTACTACGCAGAAACAGCGGCGGGAACGATCGGTGGTGCCCCGAGCAGGGAGTCGCTGTCGACTGATTCAATTCTGCTTCGCAGCAAGGTATTGGGATTGTGCTCCCCGCGAACCAGCAGCTTCAAGTAGTTGTCGGTCAGCGTCTCGGTGAACTCGCCGTCGTAGTGCGTGAGCGTGATCGCTTCCAGTTCGCGGCCGACGAAGGACTGCAGGAACGCGCGCTTCTTCTGCGCCGCCAACTCGCGCAGCACGCGATTGCGTTCGCGCGCGATGTGCACGGGAACCTGGTCGGGCATTTCGGCGGACGGCGTCCCCGGACGCGAGGAATAGGTGAACACGTGCAGATAAGTGAACGGCAGCCGCTCGATCATCACGCGCGTCTCTTCGAAGGCGTCGTCGCTCTCGCCGGGGAAGCCGACCATCACGTCGGCGCCGATGGCAGCGTCGGGCATGGCTCGGCGAATGCGCTCAATGCGATCGGCGTAATGCCATGGGCGATACTTGCGGTGCATGCGGCGCAGAATGCGGTCGCTGCCGGACTGCATCGGCACGTGCGCGTGTTTGGCGATGCGCGGCGAAGATGCCACCAACTCGATTACCTCGTTGGTCCAGTCCATGGGCTCGACCGAGCTGATGCGTATCTTCTCGATTGCGGTTTGTTCCAGGATCGCGCGCAACATCGCGGCGAAGTTCATGCGCGGGGAGAGCTCGCGTCCCCATCGCCCGAGGTTGATGCCCGAAAGCACGATCTCGCGATAACCATTCGCGACCAGCGCGTCCACTTCGCGCAGTACCTGCTCCAGCTTGAGTGAGCGGCTCTTGCCGCGCACGTACGGGATGATGCAGAACGAGCAGCGGTTATTGCAACCGTCCTGCACCTTGAGATTGGGGCGCGTCTTCTGGAAGGAATCAGCTCCGAACACCGGGGCGGCCATCAACTCGGTGTGCGCGAAGATGTCGCCAACGATCAGCTTGGCATCGCCATTACCGATGTGCGCGAGCGGGACGAATCCACTGCGAGAAGCCGGCGGCGCAGCGTAGTCGGCAAGTTGATGCTTGTGAGAGTTTCCGACGACGAGGCTCACACCCGGCAGCGCCGCCAGTTCTTCGGGAGCGCGCTGCGCGTAGCAGCCGGTGACCAGAATTCTTGCCTCAGGATTCTCGCGGTGAATGCGGCGGATGGTGGCACGCGCGTCCTGATCGGCGGAGGCAGTCACCGTGCACGTATTCAGGACGACCACTTCGGCATCGATGGCAGCGTCTGCGCGCTGCAGGCCGCGGTCCAGCAACTGACGTTCGATGGCCGCGCCATCGGCCTGCGTCGCGCGGCATCCGAAGTTCTCCACATGATAAGTTCCCACGAACTCATTATACTGAGCACGAATGTGGTGTAACCTGATGCAATTCCGCGACGGCGACTAAGCGAGTAGAATCTACATCAGAAGAAGGGCCGCACTTTCGCACGACAAATCCCCTGGAGTCTCCGATGAAACGTCGCATCTTGCTGGTGGATGACGAATTGGCAATTCTGCTTACCCTCCGCGCAATTCTCGAAATGGACGGCTTCGAAGTCGACACAGCCACTTCGGCGAAAGAAGCCGAACGCAAGATGAAGAACGGCGTCTTCGAAATGGTCATCACCGACATGCGAATGGAGAATGAAACAGCGGGGTACGAAGTGATTCGCAAGGCACGCCAGCAGCCGTATGACCCGGCTACGGCGATCCTCACCGCCTATCCGTCCCTGGGCAATGAATGGCAACTTGAGGGAGCTCACTCGCTGCTGGTGAAGCCAGTCAACACCGACGAACTGCTGCGTCAACTCGAGGCCCTGTTGATTACCCACCAGGACCAGAAAGCGGGCGTGCAACCGCTGACACCGAAGGCCCGGAAAGCGGCCAACCCGAATCATTCCAACTCACACCACTCAGCCGCAGCGGGCAGCAAAACGCTCTAGGCCGGAAGGCCCCGCACGCCAGGCTTTCAAGGCAGTGTGGGCAGCGATAATGCCCAAAGTTGAGCCGGATCGAGATAGGCGCCCTGCCAGCGTACAGCCACATGCACGTGCGGTCCGGTTGCCCTGCCGGTCGACCCGCTCAAACCAATCTCCTGACCTTCCTTGACCTTCTCACCTTCCGTGACCTGGACTTGGGACAGGTGCATATACAAGGTCATGAATTGTTGTCCGTGGTCGATGATCACGCAATTGCCTTCGTAAAAGAGGTCTCCCGCGAGTACCACCGTCCCGGCATTCGCTGCCAGGATGGGCGTACCCGGCGCGGCATGATAGTCCAGGCCGCGATGAATGCTGGCGAGTTTGCCGTTAAAGGTGCGCCGCACGCCAAACCCTTCCGACACCGTGGAGTTGATCGGCGGGTGAAAGGATCCTGACCATTCCGGCTCCGGGGTTTCGTGGGCGAACGCTTCCTGCTTGAGTCCCTTGTCCACTTCGATCTTCTTCAAGGACTCCGCATCCGGTTGCACAAACCGGTCGGGGACTTCGAGTCTTACCGTCTTGTAGGTAGATGGTCGAACCCGGATCTTCCGCATGGCGCTTATCATCTGGCCGTCGGGCATTGTGGCCTCCAGTTCCAGTTGGTAGGTTCCCGGAGCGGCCTCAACATCAACTCCGGCGAGCCCATACCAGCTATGCCGTTTGCCGGTGGAGAAAAAGACGACATCGCGTCCCTGCCACTTCCCTTTCAGGCTGGAAGGTGGCGCCGCCATATGGACTGTGAAGAGACAAGGTGCGCCAACCTTGATTACATGTGGATTCCAGGAGACGCTGGTGATTGCAGACGGTCGTCCTGCGAGGGTCGGAGCTACCGCAGCGACGAGCAGTATCGCAATGAGCTTATAGCTGGGGTGCATTGGTTTCGGCGGACACAAGCAGCGATATTCGCAGAACATAAACTAACAAGTCGAGAGAGGGAAGGCTAGCCAATATATGCATTGATTGTCAGTTTGCCAGGGAAATGAGTTCCGTGAACCACACTGTGATCGGGCAGTCTTGCGGCCTGAAGGGCAATTTACGCGTTAACGGACGCGTAGCAATCCCTGGTGTCCATCGCACGCAGCGTTGGGCGCTTATGGTATGGCTGGAAATCAGGCAGAGGCAGCGGTGGTTCGCCGTTGCTGGAAGCACTCCCGACAGAAAACTGGCCGGCCTTGTGTTGGCTTGAAGGGGACGGTGGTCTCCTTGCCGCAGCCGGAACAGTTGGTCCGGGTTTCCACTCTGGGACGAATGCCCGGGGCAGCCGTTCCCATTGAAACGGGGCGTTTGGCCTTGCAGGCCTTGCAACGTTTGGGTTCGTTCTTAAACTCTTTATCGCGGAAGAACAGTTGCTCGCCAGCCGTAAAGACGAAGTCAGCGCCGCAGTCAATACACTTCAAAACTTTGTCCTGGAATTCCATGGAGAGTTGCTCCCTTCAGCCCGCGACCCCAAGCCATGGACGATGGACAAATTGCAACTCTCGGCAGGACCGGACTGAGCGTCCCAGCCGCAGCCACAAATTCCAATGCTTGGGTACATCTCCCCGGGTTCGGCCCAGCACGCGCAAGCGCGTGGTTACAACTGTTAAGACTGCGTACGGCCAGATGAAATTCCCAACCAGGAATTGGGAAAAACTAAGGGCCGCCATGGAAACAGCGGCCCGACCGTTAATTAGTCCTGCTCTTTACGTGCCTTCTTGCGACTTCGCTTGCGCGCCAGCGCTTCTTTCACGCGCTTTTTTTCGCCCGGCTTGAGGTAGAAGGAGTGCCGCTTCACTTCCTTGATAATGTCCTCTTGCTGGACCTTTCGCTTAAAACGCCGCAAAGCGTTTTCTAAAGACTCGCCTTCTTGAATACGAACTTCTGCCAAACAGCAAACACCCCCAAACTCGTCCGAAAGGACATAGTCAGTTATCCCAGCGTTGCGGAGGGAAGTCAAGCAAAGACTCTTAGGACGGCCCCCAACTAAAGCGCGATCCTATCTCTACACTAAGGTGCTAGCAGAGCCAGTATCCGGCTCAAAAAGTTAGCCTTAGCGAGACCTGAACCTGTCGCGGTGCGTACGCGCTGGTGGGCAGCAGGAACTGCGAATTCACCTGAAATTGGCCGGGATACATCTTTCCCTGCACTTTGGTCGAGTACGCGACGAACTGACCGGCAGAGTTATAAAAGCCGTCATCGGCGATGAGCACCCGGCTGTTGGTGCGATTGGTCAGGTTAAAGGATTCGGCGAGGAGTTCCAGTTGAGTCCGTGTACCCATCTTGATGGTACGCGTGATTCGAGCGTCGGTGGTGAAGTAGTCGGGACCGATAAACGCATTTCGCTTGTAACCCGGCAGACGGTCGTTGTAAGTGTTGCCGTCCTGATTGGCGTCGCCCGCCATGGTCGCATTGAAAGGGCGGCCAGAGCCGAATGTGATGACGGTGGAAAATTTCCAGTGGTTTGCTAAGGTGTTGAGCAGCGCGTTGTCGAGTTGGAACGGGCCGGGCTCCACGACGCTCGCGGCCAGGAAGCGATTTCTCTGGTCGGTGACACTGAGTCCGCGCTCCAGCGAAGTCGCATAAACATTTTGCACATTGCCCGGACGCCCCACTACCAGCGCATCCTGGCCATCGTCGATGGCTTTCGCAAGGGTGTAACCGATGCGGAGGTAGAGGCCTCGGTTGATCTGGCGTTTCAAAGAAACCGTCATGCCGTTGTAAACGCTGCTGGAGCCGCTTTCGAAGGAATTGATTGTGCCTAGCCGCGGGTCCGGCCGCTGTAGGGCATTGATACAGGGCGGATACGGACAGGTCACTGAACGAGTGGTCTGCCACGTTGCAAACGACGCAACCTGGTCCATGCCCAGAAACACCGACCCGTCGTCGTTGTAAACCGGATAGTCCGTCAGGGTTGGCTTGGGAAGATTTACGTCTAAAGAGCGGATCAGGTGCACCCCGTGGACGTAGAGGTAGTTGACCGAAGCCGTGACCTTCGCGCCAAGTTCCTTTTCCAGGGTCAGGTTCGCCTGTTCGACGTATGGCGTCTGAAAGTTGGGTGCGAAGGCCGAAACCTGCGTCGTCAGCAAGCCTGCGACCGATGCCGGCGGCGTGCACACCAACGCCCCCGCCGGACAGTTCACCAGCGGTTTGGGGTAAGTCGGAAACACCGCTGCCTGCGCGGGCTGCATGAGATCGAGAAAGAGCTGGCTCTGCGTTACCCCGTTGTCATTGGCGACTTGCGACGCGTACATCGCCGGAATCGGCGTGTAGAAGATGCCGGCTCCCCCACGCACCACCAGCGGCTTGCGCTCACCGAAGGAATACGAGAATCCCACCCGGGGAGAAAAGTTGTGGGTGTCGGCCGGAACTTTTCCAGAAGGCGGGTACAAGGGATTGCTCACCAGCGGACCAGGCTCGAAGGTTTGCAGGTCGTAGCGGACCCCAAGGTTCAGGGTGAAGCTGGAGGTGACGCGTATCGTGTCCTGCATAAAGGCCGAATAGAAGCGCGTGTTGGGGTGGGACACCGCGGTGCCGAAATCCTGCATGTAATAACGCGGTACGTCATGCGCATAAGCGCGGAGCGGTGTTAGCGGTTCGCCATACTTCATCGGCCCGTAGGTCCAGGGGTTTACCTTCACGTTGTCAAAGTAATACTCGCCTCCGAACATCGAGGGATAGTAGTTGTAAATCCAGGCTTGGATGAAGTCCCCGCCAAACTTCCATTGCACGCGCCCGGTGTGGTAGCTCAGGGTGTCGGCGACGTTTAACTTGTGCTCGCGTGTGTTGCGCGGCAGCATGCTGGAGCGCCCAAAGCCGGCAACCAGGTTGTAAATCTTGGTCAAGGGCTGGTCGGAATTGGCAATGGATTGTTGCACGTCGCGCGAAAACTGCGCGCGCAGGTTGGTAGCCAGTTTGCTGGTCCACGCACTCATCAGCGAGGCAGCGACGCTCTCGGTCTGCACGTTTTCGGTTCCGTTTTCGCTCTCGGCATAGGTGGTGAGCTCACTTGCCGGATCGAAGAATACGTTATTCGTCCCGCTGTAGCGCGAAGTACTGACACGTACAAACGCCAACTGCTTCTGGGAAAGGTTGTAGTCCACTTTGGCGAACGCGGCGTTGCCATGCATGGTCGTGGGATAAGCGCCCGCCATCGTATTCAACTTCTGCGCCGCCGCCATTACCAGTTGCTTGTCGGTGTAGTCGTAGTCGGCCGGCTGAGGAACAACCGTGCTGGCGCCATTGGCGAACTGCATAATGGAGGGGACCGTTAACAGATGCTCGTCAAAGCCTGCATAGAAGAAAACCCGGTCTCTGCGAATCGGTCCCCCCAAAGTGGCGCCGAACTGCTGCTGACGATCGTCGGGCTTGCAGTCGGCGAACGCCTGCTGAGCGTCAAAGTAGCGGTCGCGAAGGTAATAGAAGGCGCTGCCATGCCAATCGTTGCTGCCGGACTTGGTGACCACGTTGAACACCCCACCGCCAGCCCGGCCGAGTTCGGCACTGTAGGAGTTCGAGGAGACGCGGAACTCCTTGATAACTTCGTTGCTGAACTGATACGGCGCACGGTAGCGGCCCCGCGCTTGCGCGTAAAAAGAGTTGTTGTTGTCGGCGCCATCCACCAGGAAGTTGTTCTGGAAGCCGCGAACACCACCGAACGCCAGATCGCCGTTGGAGTTGGAAGTTAGACTGCGCGGGTCCTGCGTCACTCCAGGTGTCAGCAGCGCGAGATCGGTGAAGCGGCGGCCGTTTAGCGGTAGGTTCGCAATCGCCTGTTGCGAAACCACGTGCGACACGCCACTGCCTTGGCTTTCCACCGCCTCGGGCTGATCGCTTACGTTGACGATTTCTGTCCGTCCGGCGGGCACGAGCCGAAGTTGTACCTGCTCGACGCCACCGACGTAGAGCTCAACGCTGGCGGTTTGTGTCGCCATTCCTTTCGCCCAGGCGCTTACGACATAGCGCCCAGGCAGCAGCATGCCGAAACTGAAGCTCCCGGCGGAATCGGCCACCGCCTCGCGGTGAAAACCATTTTCCGGATTCGCGACGGCCACTGCGGCAGAAGCTATACGCGCTCCCGTGGTGTCCTCAACTACGCCGTTCAGGGCGGAGGAACCGTCTTGAGCGAATCCTTGCGCCGGCATCAAAAGGGCGGCAACCAACACCAGCGTCGCGAAGATTCCCTGGGCCCAGAAAATCAGCAAGGAGCTGCGGATGACGCGGAGCAAAGTAGATTCTGATTTTGCCCGTGCTCTCCGTATATCCGTGGTGAATCCTGCGGCCGCCGGGCCGGGCAGAGCGCGAATTCCACAATTGGGCAACGTTCCCATTGCAGTACAACCCAGCTATACCTATAGCGGAATTGTGTTGCTCTGGTCTGTGATAACGGCCCTCGGGAGGGGTTACGAAAGTACAATGCCAAAACGGGAAGGACATGTACCTTCGTAATAAGAATTTTCTAATCAAGCAGACACGATGGAACCAAGTTTGCTGGGCGGGATAACTGCTTGATGCTGGATTGTCAGCAATTGACAATTATTGTTAATCGCTCTAACCTGGACTCATGAACGTCAACCTTGGACCCACATTCGACGATTTTGTCGCGAAGATGCTCAAGACCGGTCTTTACCAATCGCAAAGTGAAATCTTGCGGGAAGGACTGCGACTGCTGAAGGAGCGAGAGGACCTAAAAAAACTGCGGCTAGCAGAACTCCGTAGAGAAATCGCATTGGGAGCTGAGCAAGCCGATCGCGGTGACTTCGTGAGTGGTCCCCAAGCCTTGGCAAAGATCCGTGAGAAGAGCACGAAACGAAGACGGGCCCGGGAATAGCGGCGGTCGCTCCGAGGCCTCTCCACGATATCCATAAGTTTCAACCGGAAGCGAAGATTCGGCCTCTGATTTGACTTCGCGCCCGTCAGTTTCAGGGTAGCCGACAATCCGAGAGTTGACGGACGGGAATAGTCTGCGAAAATCCCAAGTCTCGGAAACGAGATTTGGGGCAACTCTCCACACGGCAGGAGTATAAAGATCAGCATGAGCTTTCAGGCAAATGTCCTGCGAGTGATGATTGCATCACCCGGAGATGTCGCAGAGGAACGCAAGGCTGTTACCGAAGAGATTCATCGATGGAATGATGCGAACTCTTTTGCACGCAAATTAGTCCTCTTACCTGTCAAGTGGGAAACACACAGCACTCCGCAGCTTGGCGACCACCCTCAAACCATCATCAACCGTCAGCTCCTTGATGAAGCCGATATCGTCGTGGGCATCTTTGGTACACGGATCGGGACACCGACTGAGAAATATGTCAGTGGCACCGTCGAAGAGATAAAGAAACATGTTGCAGCAGGCAAAATAGCGAAGATCTACTTCTCAGATGTGCCTGTGCCTCCGAGCTCGCTCGACCCCGCCCAGTACGCATCCTTGCAGCAATTCCGTGAGGAGTGTCAGAGGACGGGTCTGTACGCCACTTTCAACAGCGTTCAACAGTTGAGAACAGACTTCGCCACCACCTCGATTTGGAACTCAACCAACCCAGATATCTTTGGCTCCCAACCCCAGAGCAACCAACTGAGCTCAACAAAGTCGATCTAAGTCCAGATGAGCTCCGACTCATTAGAGCGGCAGCGTCCACCGACGACGGAACGATGACCCTTCAAGAGGGCTTTGGGATTTACGGTCTTCGCGTCGGGACTGAAGAGTTCATGGATGGTACCAGCCGAACGGCAGCTAGATGGCGCGGAATAGTTAGGAAGCTCGCAAGCCAGGACATTCTTGAAGATCAAGGAGAAGGCATCTATAGGCTCAGCGATGCGGGTTATGAAATTGCGGATAAAGCGCAAGCAATTGAGGAAGCTTCCCAGCCAACAGAGGTCGCGCTAAACGTTTCTGGCCCGCCCGACGGCCAGTACCTTGAGATTAGATCAAACCGCGTTCTTCGTCTTAGCCAATTGGACTTTCTCACCTCGGCCGAAGCGTGTGTCGCCACACAGGTACTCGCCGACGAGGGCAAAGAGATTCGAGTGTGGCTAGCACAGGATAAGGTCGTAACGCTCTACAATTCACCTCGTCCTGAATCTTACGACCGATCCGGTCCGGCAAAGCTGAGATTAGTATTCCATGCTCACGATCGATTACAAGAGGTCGTTCTGTCTGTAATGCTTCAGCCCAAAATGGTTCAAAATACCCGGTGGATAACACTGACTGGATCGCGAAATTTCCAGCTACCAGCATGAGACCAGCATACGCGAGTTGGTTTACGCCAGATGCGGGGCGCCCAGATTTCGCTTCTGAGGCTTCGGCTACTGCCGAAGCATGACATCAAGCAGCAAATCGTTGGGTCCCCCCCGAGTGACGCTAGTGCTTTTTCGGACGCGACGCCGGGATGAGTGCTCAAGTCTGAAAGAAGGCGTGCGGCGTCGCGTTCGAAAAAGCCGTCAGAAGGAAGCCGCTGGCGCGGCGGACGCGGGACTTATGCAAATTGAATGGAGCGAGCGAGGGATGTAGAAGTTCGCGGGAGTGGTCGAGGCCTGTGTAGTAGCAGCCGGTGCACCTGTGCAAAGAGGAGTCGATGGCCGAAGTGAGCCTGGGTGGGTAAAGGAAAAGATGTCTGAAGGTAACGGAGACACACGTGGGCGGGACGCTCTGAAGCGCGCCGACACTGCGGTGTATGGGTGAGTGATTTTCATGCAGCCGTGGCCAGGAGCGGTGGAGAACGGAGTTGAAGTTGTGCCGCCGTGAATCGTTCGACGACGGCCATCGGTCCGCCGCACTTGGGACAGCGCCAGAGCGGGTGCGCTGTAAGAGCGGTCGAGGTTTCCGATTCGTTTTTCGGTGGAGGGGCGTGGAGAGCGGCGAAGCACCGTGGCAGCAGGGCGGCGCGCCTTCGGTTGGCGAGGAAGCCGAAGTGGCGGATGCGGACGAAGCCCTTGGGGAGCAGGTGAAGTAGGAAGCGACGGAGAAACTCATCGCAGGAGACGGTCATCAGTTTCTGCCGATTGTGGTCGGCGGAATCGCGCCAGCGAAAGGTAACCTGGCCGTCCGCCAATGCAACCAAGCGATGATTGGAGATGGCGACGCGGTGCGTATAGCGGCCGAGATACTGCAGCACGTACTCAGGTCCGCCGAAGGGTAGTTTGGAGTAGACGATCCAATCTTTGCGGAAGAGCGGACGCAGCCAGGCAGCGAAGAATTTGGGATGGTTGAGTGGTGCGAGTTCTCCGGCCAAGTGCAGTTGACGGCGTTCGAAGGCAGACTTC
>CAWHWY010000010.1:0-103076 GCA_963833155.1 uncultured Acidobacteriaceae bacterium | reverse complement strand
ACGGATGCGAAAGGGCAGTCATTGGCCAGCTGTTGTACAGCGAGTGCTTCGAATTCGAACCACTGCAAAGCGGAACTGCCTCGTCGAACGGAGCGGACGAATGGGAAAGACCAGTGCGTCTGGCTCCCGGCATCAAGTCCCCTGAGAGCATGTGGATTCATACCCAGAGGGAGATCGTAAGGGTTCTGAAACAGCGGCTTAAAAGCTTGGGGGACTCTCGTCCCCTGCGGGCAGAGGTAATTGCTGAAATGTTTTTTGGCCCGAATCCGTCCCCAAGCGACGTAAAGGCGGCGGAAAAACTCGTCAAGGGTCAGAAATGACGGAAGTGCAGCTCCAAAAAAATCGTTGCGTTTGACAGCCGCTAAAATAGCGGAGATCGCCCGCGAGAGTCTGACTCTGTAGAAAGAAATCACTAATACCACTTAAGCGGCATACACGAATGGCACTGTCAGGCATAGAATCCCTCCTGCCCCAGCTCACCATGAGAGGGGACGATCAGGAGGGACATAGGTTATGCGGAATAAGTTTGCATCATCTTCATCGCGCACGACTTTTCGGACGGTTGCCGCAGTAATCGTTCTATTCGCATGCGCCACGCTGCTCAGCGGCCAGGTCCGCGTCGGCAACGGCATTTATCCAGCATCAAGCCTCGAGCAACCCGAGGACGTTGGGGTGCGCATGCACACCAACTACATCATTTACGCACCCACGGGATCCATCGTCCCGGCAGCCCAGCCGGCGGGAGAAACTCCCGCTTCGCTAGGATGCGTCTATGATGTAGTTTCCAATCTTGTCTCGGGCTGTCCTATTAACGGCACCATACAGGTCCCCACCGGCGGTAGCGGCGTAATTGTGATCGTCGATGCCTACGACTATCCCTCGGCTGCCGCCGACCTCGCGACTTTCTCCACTACTTTTGGCCTGCCGCAGGCGAACTTCTCCGTGCAATATGCCAGTGGCAGGAAGCCGTCCAACGGCTGCCGTTCCGGCTGGCAGGGTGAAGAAGCTTTGGACATCGAGTGGGCTCATGCCATGGCGCCCAATGCCCAGATTGTTTTGATGGAAGCTTCTTCCGCCAGCAACAGCGCGCTGTACTCCGCAGTGACCGCCGCCAATTCCTATATCGCGACCCACGGCGGCAAGGGCGAAGTCTCCATGAGCTGGGGCGGAAGCGAGGCCAGCGGTGAGACGAGTTCCGACCACTACTTCACGCAATCCGGAGTCGTCTATTTCGCCTCCTCGGGCGATTCTCCAGGCGTCATTTATCCCAGCTCTTCGCCGAACGTGGTGTCGGCTGGCGGCACGCAGGTGAATCGCAACAGCAGCGGCGCTTACACCAACCAGACCGCCTGGAGCTCGGGTGGTGGCGGAGCCAGCGCCTATGAGTCGCGACCGTCATTCCAGAATGCGATCCAAAGCATCGTGGGCAGCAAACGTGGCACGCCCGATCTGTCATTTGACTCCAGTGGCGGCTCCCCGGTTGCGGTGTACAACTCGAATTGCTACGGCGGCTGGCTTGAAGTCTATGGAACCAGTGTAGCTTCACCTTCGCTGGCCGGAATCATTAACAGCGCGGGAAGCTTTAACACCAGCAGCAATGCGGAGAACACCGTGATCTACAGCAACATGGGGTACAGCTCATACTTCACCGATATCACCTCGGGCAGTTGCGGCACGCACAGTGCGGCAACGGGTTGGGATTTCTGCACCGGCGTGGGAGTTGACCACGGCTTGGTTGGGAAGTAGTCGGCCTCGACCACCTTGTGGCCCGCTTCGCCAGAAGCGGGCTTTTTGTTTTTGCACCTGAAACCATTTGCGGCTATACGATCCGCAGCGACTCCCTGATCCCACGTGTGCCACCTGTACCATTCACTACAAATGAACCGTCATAATGATCCGTCACAATGAGCAGCACATACCGTTCATCACAAAGCACACGCAATTCCCATCTCTCTCAGAAGAGCCTGCGCCGCAACGCGCCAACCAAGGCCAGAATTCCTGACCCAAACAGCGAGAAGCTGCCGGGCTCGGGAGTGCTCCCGCCGCTGGGGCCGGTGACGGTGAACGACTCGGAAGGAATCGTCCCTTCGAAGTTACCGGAAGGCTGGGACGGGCAGCCGCCTCCCTTCCCATTGTCGCCTCCGCAGCCGATGCCACTGTTCTCATCCCAGAACACCGGGTCGCCGCTAGGGACGACCGCGTTCCCCAGGTTGAGCCAGTAGGTCTTGGCACTCAGCCCGACGTTGAGGCCGGTCACGTGTATTTCGTCGATGTCGTAGCCATATTGGTTGACCGAGAGAAACTGGTCCGTCAAGTTCTTCCCGCTGGCAGTACCGGAGGCCAGCAGGGTTCCCCCGTTTTCCATGGAGGTAATGGACCAGTCCACGGAGGTCAGCACGTCACCAGGAAACTCCCAGACGCCGAAGTCAAAACCGCCCACCGTGGAGTTGTTCAGCAGCGTGAATGTGTCGCTGATGACGTAGCCGAAGTTGATGGTCCAGGCATCGGTGGTGCCGTTGATCGGGCCGTTGTCGTAGAGCACCTGCGCCGATGCCGGGATCGCCGCCAGCGCCAGACAAAGAATAATGAGCGAAGCCATACGCACTTTCATGGATCGAGCCCTCCTTCAGGTCCAGTTTTGCAAAGGTGTCAAAAGAGCTTACTGCGCAGCACGCCGGCAAGGCCAAGGACTCCGGAGGCGAGCAGGATCATACTGCTGGGCTCGGGAGTGCTTCCGCCGCCCGGGCCGTTGATGTCGAACGCCTCGGCGGGATCGGACCCAACGCCGCCGCTCGAAGCCTGGGACGGACACCCACCGCCCATGCCGTTGTCGCCCTTGCAGCCGATGCCACTATTCTCGTCCCAATACACCGGGTTACCGCTGGGCACCACCGCGTTTTGCAGGTTCAGCCAGTAGGTCTTTCCGGACGACAAGGGTACGTTCAGGCCGGTCACCGTGATCTGGTCAATGTCGTAGCCGTACTGGTTGACGGATAGAAACTGGTCAGTCAGGTTCTTGCCGCTGGCCGTACCAGAGCCATACACGGTCCCGCCAACCGGCTCTGAGGTGATGAGCCAATCCACCGAGGTGAGTCTGTCATCTAGAAATTCCCACACGCCGAAATTAAAACCGCCGACCGTGGAGTTGTTCAACAGTGTGAAGCTGTCAGCGAGGACATATCCAAAGTTGATGGTCCAGGCATCGGTGGTGCCGTTGATCGGCCCGTCATCATAAAGCACCTGCGCCGTAGCTGGAACGGCAACCAACATCAGACAAAGAATTGTGAGCAAAACGATACGCAGTTTCATCGACCCTCCTCCAGGTTCAATTCGCGAAAAGCTCAGAACAGTTTGCGCCGCAGCACGCCGGCGAGGCCTAGAATTCCTGAACCAAACAACATCACGCTGCTGGGTTCAGGCGTGCTCCCGCCTCCAGTACCGTTGATGGTGAACGACTCCGAAGGAATCGTACCTATGTCAAACTCGGAGGCCTTCGACGGGCAGCCATTCGACTTGCAGCCCACGCCGCTGTTTTCATCCCAGTACACCGGGTCGCCGCTCGGGACCACCGCGTTCGACAGGTTAAGCCAGTAGGTTCCACTACTAAGGCCGACCTTCAGGCCCGTCGCTGTGACCAGATCAACGTCGTAGCCGTACTGGTTGACGAAGTAAAGCTGGTCAGTGAGGTTCTTACCACTAACCGTGCCGGAGCCAAATACCGTTCCACCGTTCTCCGAGGAGGTAATGGACCAGTCCACCGAGCTCAGCACGTCGCCCGGGTACTCCCAGGTGCCTAACTCAAAACCGCCCACCGTGGAGTTGGACGGCAGCGTGAATGTGTCACTAACGACATAGGGGGAGTTAAAGGGCCACGCATCGGTGCCGCCGTAGATCGGGCCGTTGTCATAGAGCACTTGCGCCGAAGCTGGAATTGCAGCCAGCGCCAGGCAAAGAATAGTGAGCGAAGCGATACGCAGTTTCATCAGTCGGCTCCTCTTAATGAATGCAGTTTTGCGAAGTATCGGGATCGGCCGACGGAGCCGGGAAAATTGCGGGTATTCTACACCCATTCACCCCGCAGGCTGTGTTTCTATCAGGAGAATTTTTGCTGGGCGGAAAAAATGTGGACTACTACTTCCGCTTCCTACCTGTCCGCAATCTTGTGGGCTACCCGATCAGGGCCGCTTGCGGCGGCGCAGCACCACCGCCACAGCAAGGATTCCCGCCCCGAACAGCAGGATGCTGCTGGGCTCTGGAATGGGAGATGGACTGTTGGTGGTGAATACTTCGGCGGGCGTCTCGTCCACCGCACTCTCGAAGGCCGACGACGGGCAGCCGCTGGATTGGCAATCGGCCCCGGCATTCCCCTCCCAGTTAATCGACGCGCCGTTGCCCGGCCCTGCGTTCCCCAGGTTGAGCCGGTAGGTGCTTCCCGAACTCGCGGTCGGGTTCAGGCTCGCCGCCATGAGCTCGTCAAGCTCATAACCAGACTGCCCGGCAAAAGCAAATCCGTCTGCCAGCGAGCCACCGCTGCCGCCAACGCCGGCACCGTAGGAGGCCATCCCCTCGCCGGAGAATTCCCCGACGCCCAATTGGAAATTTTGTGTCGGATGGAAGGTATCATTCACCACGTGGCCGAAGCTGTTGCTCCAGGCTTTCGCGGTGTCGGCGATCAGACCGCTATCGAGCGGCCCTTGCGCCAAGGCTACCGCAACCAGCGAGAGGCAAACGATCGTAAGCCACGCGAGTCGCAGTCTCATGGGCAGGCCCGGCTTCGGGCTCCATTTGCAAAGGACCGGAATGGCCCTGGAAGCCCGAAGACCAAAACATTCATCGTACACCCATTCAGGCGCCGCTCCCTACATCTCATCTCATAAATCTCTGCGGTTCGTATCAGGGCACGACTTTTTAGTCGTGCCGAACACGGCCCAGAAAAACTCGGGCTTTATTATAGCCCTGCACCCGTAAAGCACTCCATCAGGGGCCAAAAGCCCAAGTTTGTTTTTGACCGGGCTGCGGCACGGCTGAAGCCGTGCCCGGATACAAGGCGATTTATCAGATAGATTAGATAGGTTCTAGGCGGCGGTCATTGGCAAATCCTCTTGGCAAGGGAATCTAAGGTACGACCCTCTCGCCAATTGTTGACCAGCGAGCTGAGCGACGGGGCAGCTTAGCCTACAGCGCGCGCTGCAGCAGTTCACTGATCGTCAAAGCCTGATGTTATTTTCGCCGATAATCGCCAAGACTGATATGAGATGCGTAACGCCAAGCAGGTACCGAACCGATTTGCCAATGTTGGCGAGTTCTAAATCGCAGCCTGCCGACTTGGCAGAAACATACAAACGAACTACCGTCCCCAAACCCATACTGTCCATGTGGGTCACATCCTTCAAGTCCAGCACAATTCGTTTGCAGTCGGGAAGCAATTGCTTGACTTGGAGGTAGAGAAGATCGTTCACACCCGACACCAACTTGCCGCTGCATCGCACCACGGCGGCGTGGCCGGTACGATCAACGGACAGCGTCAGGGGCCTCGCGGCTGCTTTGTCAGGCATCAGGACCTACCTTTGTCGAAACTGCGGAACGGCTGAAATCGTGATCGGGCGATTGTCACACATCGAGGTAGGAAATGGAACACCCTAAAAACCATACGTGCAAGCCGGCATTGGTTCCGGCGGTTGCGCGTGTAACGGCGATTTGTCCCTCGCGCCACCCCCTCAGTTGGGCCGCTACTACCCGCTGCTGGCTGCGGACAATTGAGAGAGTTGCCCGGCGTGCCGTACCGGGCTACAATTTCGCCGCAGCTTAGACGTCACCATCAAGGAGAACCAATGAAAGCTAGAAAGATTGCATTGACTCTGGCCCTGTGTCTGGCCGGAGTAGCGCTGTGCCATGCCAGCCCCGTTATGGGCACCTGGAAGCTGAATGAAGCCAAGTCGAAGTTTCCTCCTGGAGCGACGAAGAACACCACGGTGGTCTACGCGCCTGCGGGCGACCAGGTAAAGGTCACGACCGACGGGATCGATGGCAATGGCAAACCGGTCCAGACCGAGTGGGTAGGCAAGTTCGACGGCAAAGACTATCCGCTCACCGGAGATCCTTCGAGCACCCGGGCGTATAAGAAGATCAACGACCGCACCTTGGAACTGACCAACAAGAAAGATGGCAAGGTCACGAGCACTGGCCGCGCTGTGGTCTCACCTGACGGCAAGAGCCGCACGGTGACCATCAACGGGACCACGTCCGACGGCAAGAAAATTAGCTCCACCGCCGTGTACGACAAACAGTAAAAGTGCGCAGATTTCCCACCCACGCCCGGTTCGGCTTGGGTGGGATTTGTTCAGCGGGATGCATTGAACCTGACCGTGTCTCCCCTCTTCCTGCGTCTGTCCTTCCCTACCCCCATGCGGTGACCTTCGATGACAGCCTGCAATCGCCGTCCTGAAAGAGGCCGACGGTTCGCCGATTGACCGGTGAACCGCGGGCACGGCCATTTTTTGGGTTCCTTGGAGCCGGTGGCGGGTTATAATTCGCGGCACCGATCAGAAGCTTTACCCCTGGGCCAGCCTTCGATTCATGGATGCTGCCGCTCTCTCGTGAGTTGTTCGTGGGGATCAACTCGTCGCAACCCTCCCTTCGCGGGGACTAACCAGAATTGCTTTGAGAGGAAAATTATGGATCTAGGAGCGAGTATCCGAAAGTTCACGCTGGGTGCGCTTGCCGTGTCGAGCGTTCTTGCGGGCATCAGTACGACCGCCCACGCGCAGGCAGCAAACGCGAAGCCGCCTAACATTCTCGTCATCATGGGCGACGACGTGGGCTGGTTCAACATCGGCGCCTACCACCGTGGCATCATGTCGGGCAAGACGCCGAACCTTGACAAGCTTGCCGCCCAGGGCATGATGTTCACCGACTACTACGCCGAGGCGAGCTGTACGGCGGGGCGCGCCAACTTCATCACCGGCGAAATTCCCCTCCGTACGGGTATGACAACTGTGGGCCAGGCGGGAGCCGACGTGGGATTGCCGGCGCAGGCCGTCACCCTCGCCACCGTCCTCAAGTCGCTGGGCTATGAAACCGGCCAGTTCGGAAAGAACCACCTCGGCGACCTCAACAAATTCCTCCCCTGCGTGCACGGCTTCGACGAATTCTTCGGCTACCTCTACCACCTCGACGCCATGTCAGACCCGTACTGGTTCGACTACCCGCAGGACTGGATCGACAAGACCGGGCCGCGCACTCTGACGCATTGCTGGGCGACCGACACCGATGACACAACCTCGCAGCCGCGCTGGGGACCGATAGGAAAACAGAAAATTGTGGATGAGGGCCCCTTGCCGCCATTCCCCAACATGAAGGACATGCAGAACTGGCAAACGGGCCGCCCTGCCAAGTACGACATGGAGACCTTTGACGAGGTGCTGGTGAAGAACACCACCGGCTTCATGGACAAGGCCAAGAAGGATGGCAAGCCATTCTTCATCTGGCACAACACCACCCGCATGCACGTCTTCTCCTACATCCCGCCGAAGTACCAGGCGATGATGAACGCCAAGAACAACTACAACCTGGAAGAAGCCGGCATGGCCCAGATGGACGACTGTATCGGCGAAATCCTGCAGCACCTGGACGATATCGGCGAAGCTGACAACACCATCGTCATCTTCACCACCGACAACGGGGCCGAAGTGTTCACCTGGCCGGACGGCGGCATGACACCGTTTAAGGCCACCAAGGGCACCAACTTCGAAGGCGGCTTCCGCGTGCCTGCGATTATCCGCTGGCCGGGACACGTCAAGCCGGGTTCGGTTGAGAACGGCATCATCTCCGGCCTCGACTGGTTACCCACGCTCGCAGCCGCTGCCGGCAACCCCAACATCACCGAACAGCTTCTGAAAGGGGTGAAGCTCGGCGACCGCAGCTACAAGAACCACCTCGACGGTTATAACCAGATGGACCTAATTACGGGCAAAGGCCCATCCGCCCGTCATGAACTCTTCTACTTCGCTGGCCCTCATCTGGGCGCTCTTCGCATCGATGATTTCAAGTTCCAGTTCATCCAGCAGCCATGGGGCTGGCCGGGCGAAAAGGTCACAACCGACATGCCGTCGATCGTGAACCTCCGGCAGGATCCGTTTGAGCGTACGCCGTCTATCCGGGGCGAAAGCCTGAACGACATGGGCGGGGGTTACATGAATGACTTCTTTGCGCGCGAGTTCTGGCGCTTTGTGCTCGTCCAACAAGAGGTCGGTAAACTGGCGATGACGGCCATCGATTATCCTCCGATGCAGGATCCGGCGAGCTTCAACTTGTCGGCCATCAAAGCCAAAATCACTGAGATGATGAAGGCGCACGAAGGCCAGTAGTCAAACACCAACCTGGCGGGCGGCTCTTGAAGGGCCGCCCCTTCATTTTACCCGGACGGGTGCATACTGCGCTGTTGAGCAAAAGCTAATAGGGGCGTTTTCGTCCAAACAGTCACCGGCCATTCGCGTTGGAAGGTTCTCATCCCACACAGCACTCCAGTCCCGCAGCCGCGGGACGGCTCCGTTCAGCCCAGCGCGCGGCGCTGGGTAGGCGTGAAAAAATCCCAGCCCGGCAGGGACGGCTTTGTCCGAAAGCCATGGCTCGCGTCCAACGTTCTCTTTGGGCGGCACACCCCTACCGTGGGTGCGTGAGAGTGCGTCCGAGGCTGCAATGTCTCAGCGTGCGAAGCGAATGCTCGGACCCAGGACGGCGACGAAGGCAATGGCGATCACGCCAGCCGCTGTAACTAACGGCCAGCTTCTATAAATCGGCAAGGGTTCTGCCGGTGGACCGCAAGGTATCAGGGTTCCGCGGTTAAGCCAGACGGTGGTCCACATCAATCCCGAGGTGCCGCCGAAGGTCGATGCCGCAGCGGAGATCAGAACCAGGATCATTCCTTGCGGATTCAGCGCGCCGGCTAGGCACATCAGGATTCCCCCGGCAAAATATGGGATCGCAGAGAGTCGCACCGCGCGCCGATAGCGTTGTTCTTTGTCGCTGCCGATGAGCGGACGTAGTTCAAGCAAACTGATGCGCGCGGCGAGCAGGTACGTGGCAGCACCGAAAATCGTCAGGCCGATTCGCCAGAGCCACTGATTGCCGAGCCCCTGAATGAATGCGGCCCAATCGCCAATGCCGCCGATGCCGGAGAATAGAAAATATCCGGTGCCGGTGAAAAGATTCAGCGTCATGGAGATCCAGAAGAAATCCTTCCATCGCGGAGAGCTGCGGCCGGTGAGGCGCCCAAGGACTAAGAACACCGCCCCGGCCAGCAGGTTCATCAGTGTGCCGCCCGCGTCCACCAGCCGGCCCTCCTGGCTGCACTCGAAGTAAACCGACGAAAGCGCAAGCGGCTTGGCCCCGCTCAGAAGACAAGCGCCGCCATGGCCCACACCTTCATGTAATGCGCTTCCGAGCATGTAGGCGAGAATTCCGATTGCGCCCACGGTGAGTGGGTCAACCGGAGCCACCGGGTCGATTATGGCTTCTTGCTTCGCAGCGGTTGGCATTTGCGCCTCCGGTCAGTGTAAGCCCTTTATTGTTGTCATCCCGAACCGACTTTAGTCGGTGAGGTATCTGCTTTTTTTAGTTTCTCAGCAAACCGCTAGGGCAAGGGCACCTACTCAGCCTCATTTCGTTTGTAGTTTCGGCAGGAATCGTGGGACGCGCGCGGCATACTCGTCCCATTCCGCTCCAAACCTTTCGCGTAGCTCGCGCTCTTCGATGCCCACGATCGCCCATACGCCGATGCAGGTCACGACGAAAAGAACATAGGCTGCGAGGTAGTTCGCGATTAATGAGCAGCCCAGCAACGTGATAAGAATTTCGACGTACCTTGGATGCCGTATGTGAGAATAAACGCCTTCGGTCAGCAGACGCTGCGGATATTTGTTAGGGGCGACTTCCGGCAAGCCGACCAGAGTCCTGAACTTGAGTTGTCGTCCAAGATATTTACGCATAACAACGGAAGCCACGACGAGCAGGACTCCCAACCCAACCAGCCAGTAATTGGTCCCGAACTCTACGGCCAGCATGGGCCGGCGCGCGCGAACCAAAGGATCTACGATTCCCAGGGCCACGATCAACGCTACGGCGTAAGTGACGATCGGCCCCATTCGCCGCCAGAAGTGAACGAATGGGTGAATAACGAACCACAGGCAGAACCCGGCCGGTGTAGCAACGATGAGGTACAGGGCGAGAGAGTGGCGAAAGGCATCCATGGCACAGGTCCGCTAAGCCTACACCACCTCGGGCAAAAAAAGCTCGGCATCCCTTTTGCTGGGCACCGCATCCTTTCGGTTCTATCGCGAAAGCGCGGGAGCGACGACGCCGAACAACTGGAGCGTTGGGCTTCCACTTAGCCCAGCGCCAGCGCTTGGTACAAGTCAATCGTGTCTTGATCCTGGGTTTCGGAGTCGGGAGGAGGGTCCGTATTTCCAGCGGCCCAGTCCCGCTTTGCGGGACGACTGAGTTCAGCCCAGCGCGCAGCGCTGGGTACGCGTCAAAAAAAAGAGTCCGAGCCCCGGCAGGGGCGGTTTCGCCCAAACAGTCACCGACGATTCGCGTTGGACGCTTCTCATCACACACAGCACACCAGTCCCGCTACGCGGGACCGGTGTGCTGATTGTTGTGCAGATCTCCTGTTATAGCTCGCAATTCTCAACAGCGCCCGCTAGGTTGTTCCTGACCGCTCGGCGCCTCATTCCTTTCGCTTTTTCGCAAAGGGTGGGAGCGACGAAACCAAACCACCATCCTGCCAGGTTGTTCTTGACTACCTGCTGGTCCTGACGTATATCTCTAGAGCCTTGGTCACCAGCCCGGTAAACCCATCGGAGGTACATTGTAGCGGCGCCAATCAAGATGCCATTGATCGGTCCGCCCAACAACCTTGAGGATGGCGGGGCTGATCTTGTAGGTTGACTATCTAGTTTGAGGTTGGACCCGATAGCGTCATCCCGACACAAGACTTTACTCAGTCAGTATGACAACCCCATAAACGTAGCCATCACCTGGAGGAGACACTGTGAAGAAGCTAGCTGTAACACTGTTTGCATTGGTTCTGACTATCGCCGTTGGCGCACCTATCGTCTTCGCTCAGGAGGGCATGAGCCAGGGCACTATGGGTACCCAAGGCAATATGAGCGAGATTGCTGCCAAGCTGGAGAAGATGTCGGCTGCGCTGCAACTTACCCCGGCGCAAAAACAACAGATCAAACCTATCCTGATGGCAGAAGCGCCGAAGTTGAAAGCGCTGAAGAGCGACACCTCCATGCCGCCATTGCAGAAGGCAATGAAGATGCGCCAGATCGGCGAAGATACCGATACCAAACTCCAGCCTATCCTGACTCCTGAGCAATACCAGAAGTGGCAGCAGATGCGCACCCAGGAACGCGAGCAGATGATGCAGAAGATGGAGAACCAGTAAGGCCGCGCTATCGCCAGGGGATTCGTATCCGGACGGAGCTACAATCGTCAATAACGCTAACTTACAGAAGACCAACTCCAGGGAGGGGGTTTGCCGTTCGCGCAAGTCGTATGCGTAAGAGTCAATACCGACGGATCTTTGGGATCGTCCTGGTTGTGGCTGGATGCCTCAGCAGTCTCTTGCTCTACGGCCAGACGGCGACACCGCCTACGTCCTCGCTGCAACCGGGGCCGTACTACGCGCTCGTCATCGGAATTAAGAACTACAAATACCTGCCCCCGCTTACGACCCCAATCGACGATGCCAATGACGTAGCGCGGCTGCTGCATGACCAGTACGGATTCAAGGTCAACGTCCTGCTTGACAGCGATCGTGACGGAATCGTAACGGCGTTGGATGAATACCGCCGCACGCTCCCAGAGCACTCCAACCTGCTCATCTACTATGCCGGCCACGGCTATCACGACCGTGATACGGACGAGGCTTACTGGCTTCCGGTCAATGCCAAGAAGGACAGTAGCGCGAACTGGATCAGCGCCGACGATATAACAAGCCACGTCCACGCCATTCCATCTGCGCACGTGCTCATCATTTCCGACAGTTGTTACTCCGGCGCCATCACTCAGGGCGACCGGGATCCTGGAGTCGCGATCAACCCACAGGAACGGAGCGCCTATCTGGCGAAAATGCTGGAGAGGAAATCGAGAAATCTGATGGCCAGCGGAGGCGATGAACCGGTGGCCGATAACGGCGCGCCGGGCCACTCGATCTTTGCCTGGGCCATCCTGAACAGCCTCCGCCAGATCGAACAGGACAACTTCGCCGCCGGCTATCTGTTTTACAACTTCGTCCAGCCTGGCGTGGGTGGCCGGTCACGTCAACTTCCGCAATACAGTTGGATCCGCGATTCCGACCACCGGGATGGTGACTTTGTGTTTTCCCGGGTAGCCGTCACAAAAGGAGGACTCTTCGGCTGGAAGTGCACCCGTGGGAGTTGGAGATTCTCTTACAGTCAAGGTATCCCGGTCGCAAAGCAGTTCGGTCTGGGTGGTGGGACAGCACGGTACCATCCTGCACACGGAGGACGGGGGCGGAAGCTGGAAGCCGCAGGCTAGCGGCACCAACGAAGGCCTCCGCTCTCTTACCTTTGCCACGCCTCAGTCGGGCTGGGCGGTGGACTCGGGGGGCGCCATCCAGCACAGCGAGGACCGCGGCAACACATGGAAGCCGCAGCCTAGCGGCACTAGCCACCATCTGTATGCCGTCGCCTTCGCCACGCCGCAATTGGGCTGGGCAGTGGGCGATTACGGCACAATCCAGTACACCGACGACGGAGGGCGAACGTGGCAACCGCAGCAGGGCAGCGACATGTTCGCTACGCTCTTATCCGTAACCTTTCCTACGCCGCAGTCCGGCTGGGCAGTGGGCTCTGGTCTTGGGGGTCGAGCTGATGGTCTTGTCGCGAGGCCGGTCGTCATGCATACCGAGGACGGGGGCGGCAAGTGGGAGTCGCAAGACATCGGCGCCAGCGCAAGCCTCGCTTCGATAGCCTTTGCCACGCCGCAGTCGGGCTGGGCGGTGGGCGACGAGGGCACCATCCTGCACACCGAGGACGGCGGGGGCACGTGGAAGTCGCAGAGCAGTGGCACCAGCCAAAGGCTCGAGTCCATAGCCTTTGTCACGCCGCAGTCGGGGTGGGTAGTGGGTGCGAAGGGCACGATCTTGCACACCGAGAACGGCGGACACAGTTGGCGACCGCAGATCAGCGGCACGAGCGAAAAGATGAATTCGGCAGTCTTTCTCACGCCGCAGTCGGGCTGGGTGGTAGGCGATCAAGGCACCATCCTGCACACCGAGGACGGAGGGCGCATCTGGAAGCCGCAAACCAGCGGCACCAGCGAGAATCTCCATTCTATTGCCTTTGCCTCTGCGCAGTAGGGCTGGGCCGGAGGCGGCTCGCGTCAATTTTCATGCTGTCATTCTGAACGGAGTGCACGCAAAGAATTTCCGACCCGCCTCCTTCGGGGTCCCCAGCGAGCCCCGCTTTTGCGCTCGTTTGGGGTGATTGCGCGGGTCGGGCGTGCGCGAAGTCGAAGTGTCTGTCCCGAGCGAAGCCGAGGGGAATCTGCTGTTTTCCGAGTTTTTCTATGCTGCCGGAGGTAGTGGAGAGCAGGTCCCTCGACTCGGGCCAGCCAACGCGTCAAGCCAAAAGCAGGCTTGATGCGTTCTCGTGCTGGCCCTCGCTCGGGATGACAACTCAAGAACGATCGCGCCCGGCTGATCAAGCGCATCGGCCGCACCAACGCGGCAACTATGCTGCGCGTTGGCCGCGCCATCCAGATGAGCTTGGGCCTGATAAGGACCTGAACGCTTCTTTGTTGCGCCGAAGCTGGATGGTTCGTGTCGCTCGTGTGCCGTCCCCGCGAGGACTCAAACTTGCAGCGTATAATCTCAGCCGAAGGAGCCGGGCCTTGCCCGCGTCGTGTGATCCCCATGCCGGTTGTGCAAGATGAATGCTCGCGAACCTGCATTGTGATGATGCCGTACGGGAAAAAGGAAGTGGACGGTGTCCCGGTCGATTTTGATGCGATCTACAAGAAGATTTTCAAGCCCGCCATCCAAAACGTAAAAGTCAACGGCTCGACCCGGCTAAAAGCGCACCGTTGCGATGAAGCGGCGCACTCGCGGTTGGTGAGGCACACCATGTTTTGGAACATCAAACAATCCCGGCTCGCACTGGCAGATATGACTGGCGCCAATCCCAATGTTGTCGCTGAACTCACGACACGGCTGTGGTGGCGAGAGACGGGTACGGTCGTTGTCCAAATGCCCGGCCCAGAGATTCCGTTCAACTTCCGGGACGTGGCACTCACGTACTACCAGCATCGTCCCCCGAAAGAGGCCAAGGCATCGGTTGCGAAGATATCCAGAGCACTCCGGGAGACGTTGCGGCACAACGAGGTGGACAGTCCTTTCTACGAAGCTAGACAAGAGCTCATGGGCGCGATGGGGCCCCCTGAACGTCCGACTAAATTCGGCAGAGCAGTTGTGGCCGCGGAAGAGGCCGCTCTTAAGGGCGACCCGCTGCGCGCCAGCCGCATGTACCAGGAGGCAGCCAAACTTCAGCCACACCTGGGACTGCTGCATCAGCGGCGGGGCGCTCTTCTCCTGCAAGGCGGTCGCGCGGTGCAGGCGAAGCAGGCCTTTCGCAAGGCTGAGGTTGTCAGTTTGGCCAATAAAACTCGCATGAGTGCGCTTGGCGCACGGCCTGAAAAGGAGATGAGCCAGCCTGAGTTACGCTGGAGGATGAAGGAATTGGAGCTAGCCGGCAGGCCGGCCCTGGATAGAGTCATCAAGAACCTCACAGCCAAGTCCAAGGATCGATCTGAGGTGGCAATCCCATCGTTACTCCGAGTTGGCCGGTACGAAGTTGCCGGCGGCGTGAAGCAGCCGAAGGAAGGCGCTGTAAAGCTCAACCTAAAGCCAGGAGGATTTCGCGTGGGTCGTGGCGGGTTCGGTGGGAGGGGCGGAGGCTTTAAGGCAGGGTTCTAGTTTGCAACCAACGTTTGCCCAGCTTTGCGTCTGTCTTCTCTTGCGCTTACGGCGCTGTTGGATGAGAACGAAACGGGCCGTGGGGTCAGCAAGGGAGTGTGTGGCGGTTGGGGGCGGCAAGAGTTTTTCCCGAAACGGTACATATTTGAGTCGTAGTTGTGACACTGTCACATATTTTAGGGTAGTTTTTACATGTCAATAGGCTACGACGTAAGAAATTTATGTAAGTAATTAAAAATAAGACAGATAAATTTCAGCCGAAAACTGAACCAACCCCGGTAAAATGTGCTATATTGAAATTAGAGTAAAAGATTGGGAAAAGTTCTGGAGAGCTTCCCAAAAATGACCCAGCCCAGCGCTGGGTTTTGTTTTGTCCAGCGCCGCTCGCGTCAAGATCCGGTTTGCGCCACGGAGGCACGGAGAGCACGGAAAAGCAGTTAGTAACGTCGAATCACTCAAACTGGCCCCATGAAACGGGGGTTCTTTGAGGCCGTTAACGACAGACCTGCCATCGTTGAGAATGGCAGATCATCGGGAAATCCTCCGTGTCTCTGTCGAAAATTGCCGGCATATCAAACGAATTGCTTTGTATCAGGGCCCGGCTTCAGGCTGTGCCGTAAAGCTGCTGTCATTATGATGGCTTTGGCCACTGAGGGACTTCGGTTTTGAGAAGAAGTGCGAGTTCCCTCCGGGGCTGAAGCCCAACCGTCAACGCACGCGTAACGGCACGGCTGAAGCCGTGCCCTTTCAAAGCTTGCCGTCTTCAGCTACCGAAGCAGATCAATCATCCCGGCTACGGGGCTCGAGTCTATTTCCCACTTTACCCAGCACTCCGCCTGCGGCTCCGTGCTGGGCTGAACTAATCCGCTCCGGCGCGGCTTTTTCCTGGCAACTTCATTCGACTGCCGCGAACAAAACGGAGTTCTCACAGACTCTTTGGCCCTCAGGGGCGTTCTTCTGAAGTTCGATTAACCGTTTGGTTCGACTCAGAAAGCGACGCCCTTCAGGGCCCGGGGTGGCGTGGTTCTGAGCAGAAATTTTTCAAGGAGGACACGATGTCCGAACCCAGTTACGAAGAGTTGAAAGCGCAATTGGCGGAGGCGCGAAAGCAGGCCTCGGCGGCGACCGGCGGTCCCACATTCAAGGTGAGCGCAAAGGGCGCGGTGAGCGTGTATGGCCTGGGGCGCTATCCGGTCACACTGTATTACGAGCAATGGATGAAGTTGCTGGGCGGGGTGGCGCCGCTTCGGGCCTTCCTCGAGGCCAACAAAGGCGCGGTGAAACTGCGGACGCCGAGGCCGGACGCGTGCTGACTACCGACTGTCCCGCCCTGGCCAAAAGAGGGCTGGAACGGGGCGCCCGCGCGCAATGGCGTCCCACCTATTTTCGCCATGTAGAATGGCAGGTGGGAGCTGACTGGCCGCGGCGGGCAGCCCCATCGAGGAGCTGCCAGGGAATGGACATGACGTGGGTGACCGACCGCCTTGCCGTGGGCGGCGGCATCTGGACTGACGACAAAATGATGGAGGTGGTGCGCGCCGGAATCACCCACATCATTGACATGCAGATCGAATGGGACGACACCCGCCTGGCGCAGCCCTACGGCGTCAGGGTGCTGTGGAACCCCACCGACGATGACTTCCGGCCGGAAGCCGCCGGAGCTGTTCCAGCGCGGCGTGGAGTTTGCGCTGGAGGCGCTCGACGATGCCGAATCGCGAGTGTTCATCCACTGCGCCGCCGGGGTGCACCGCGCTCCCATGATGACGCTGGCGGTGCTGCGCGCCCTGGGCTTCGGCCTGCAGGATGCCATGGACATGATCCAGGCGCGGCGCCAGGTGGTGGACTTCGCCGACGTCTATGTGCAAAGCGTGGAAGAGTTCATGCGCAGCTATGAGGCGGCGGAACAGAAGAAGTAGCTAGCAATTAGCAACTAGCCAATTAGCAATAGCAATTAGTAGCTGGCAAAAGGCCGGCTGTGATTTTCAGCCTGTCATCCTGAGCGGAGGCGGCCCGGTGTTGGCCGCCGGAGTCGAAGGACCCCTATAGCCAGATAAGACCCTCGAAATCGCCCTCATCCCATATTGTGGGACTCTGTGGTGGCAGGCGTAGAGTCATGGCCTGCAAGCAACTGAAGTTTCGTTCTAATATAGGGGTCCCTCGACTTCTCGCTTCGCTCGTCGCTCGGGATGACATAAAAAGCACAATTCGTATCTCCACATTTCCGCCGGCAACCGCCGGCAGCAGAGAGGCACCGATGATGCCGAAGATCAACCGCCTGACCGGGCGGTTTTTTACTGTCCTGATTTCTCTTGGTGTTGCGATTCTATTGCCGCGGGCCGTAGTGGCAGGCGAAGCGAGTCCTCGACCTCCTCTCGTTTCGCCTGCCGGGGCGGGCGTGGTACCAGCACTGCGGGTGAACCTGCCGGCGGCCGCGCTGGCTGGCGGCTCCAAGGCGCCCAGTCCCACATTGTGTCAGATCAGCGACACGGTGTACCGCGCTGACGGCTCGCCCGCGCAGGGCACAGTCCTGGTTTCGTGGCAGGCGTTCACCACCGCGGCCGGGCAGGCGGTGACGCCCGGCTCGTTGCTGGTGACGCTGGATGCGACCGGCGGCTTCAACGCCAGCCTGGCGCCCAACACCGGCGCCAGTCCGGCGGGCACCTATTATAAGGCGATCTTCAAACTTGACGATGGCACCACCGAGACCGAGATGTGGGTGGTCCCCAACGCGCAGACCACGACCATCGGCGCCATTCGCAGCAAGCTGGTTCCGTCCAACCAGGCAGCGCAATTTCTGACCCGCGATTTCGCCGATTCCAACTACGTCGCCTTGGCGTCGACGCAAACCATCAGCGGGGCGAAGACCTTCAGCAGTTCGCCCGCCGTGCCCACCCCGCAGAACCCAACCGATGCGGCCAACAAGGCTTATGTTGACGCCAACGGGGGTGGCTCCCTAGCGTCGCCTCCGCCGATCGGGTCGGGCACTCCCAACACCGGCTCATTCACCGCTCTGACGGCGCAGGACTTGCGGACCGCCAGCTTGCCGGTGATGGACATGCGTGCTTACGGAGTTGTGGGCGACGGGCAAGTCCTCAGCACCTGCAGCATCACGGCCGGTCAGAAGACAGCCCAGTGCACGGGCGCGGCTTTCACTAGTAACGACGTGGGTAAGGGTGGGTTTTTTCAGGGAGCAGGCACGGCCGGAGCGTTTCTGAATTCGAAGATTGACAGCGTGCAGGATGCCACCCACATCACGTTGCATGACGCCGCCGCCACCACCGTCGCCTCCAACGGGACCTTCTATTACGGGACCGACAACACGGTACCGTGGTGCGCTGCGGTCAACTGTAATAGCGGCACCGTCCCCAATCAGCTAGCCACGCCACAGCCGGGACGTAAACTCGTGCTGCCGCGCGGCACCTATTTTGTTACTGGCAGCATTTACAGCCGTAATGGTGACACTCTGATCGGCGACGGCGGCACGGGAACGGAGATCTACCAATTCGATCCCACAGGGGCCAAAGACCTCCTGATCCTTGGGGGCTGGAACAACTCGGGTACGCCCACCCTGGATCCGGGCGGTCTAAGTAATGTGGTGCAGGGCGTTGCCTTCTTCCAGCCAGAGACAACCAGCGGTGCCTGCGTGAACACCATGGGCGGCTCTGGGATTGACGTTATCCACAATTGGTTTGCCTGTAACCGTGGCGTTGTGGCCAAGGGCAACTTGATCCGCGTCTTGCATAACACCTGCGACAACCTTGGCGGCCAGTGTATTGTCGTGCAGGGTAACGGGACTGCGAACAACAACCTGACGCACGACGTCTTCATTGAAGACACGGACTGCTACGCCCAGCGCTATGCCTGTTTCCAGGTTGATGGCGCGAACGATGTGCTCATCAGCCACAACGTCGCGGCCTACGCAAAGCAGTTCAGTATCTACCTGGGGGACAGCGGTCAGACCAGCTACCGCCTGCGGATCACCGACAACAACTTCATCACCTCCACGAGTTCCAGCTATTACACCAGTTCGCAAACCCACCTTTATTTCAATAACCCATGCCTCGACTGCACGATTAGCGATAACAGCTTGCTGCTGTCTCGCGCCTACGATATTGACCTGGAGAACGCCGGCATCACGGGACTCAAGATCACAGGCAACCAGACCTATGGCGGGCAAGGAACGTCCCTCAATGTGAAACAGTCCGGTCCCGGCCTGACCGTACAGAACAACAATTTCGACATGCCGGGCAGCTATGCCGCCGACTTCAGCGTACAGGCGCTGGTTTCCGGCAATTGGTGCCACAATCCTTTTGCCATCACCGGCCTGCCGGCCAACGACTATGACAAGGCGTGCTTTCGCTTCGCCAGCGCCAGCGCGGCGGGATCGAAGGCCACCGACAACGGAACCGATTCCAGCACCGCGGCCGCGGTCGCGGTGCGTGCCCGCGCCTTCCCCTTCTACAGCAGCGGAAACCGCTCGGGATGGGCGACGGCCGATGTCTATGTCTTTACTGGAAGCGGCACCATGGCCACCGCCAACGAAAGGGCCTACAATGGCGGCGGCCCCAGCACGGTGTTTACCACAGTGTCAGACCCGTCTACCGGCAATGCCAGCTTCAGCGGCACTCTTACAATTGGCGGAGACCTGATTGCCCGCGACATTCCTGGCGTCGAGTACCACGTGAGCAAGTACGCCAGCATCCAGGCCGCGATCAACGCCGCCTATAATAATGGTTCGGTTCTCGGAACCGTGGTCGACGATCGCACCGCGCCTTACACCGGGCCGGGCTTTGTCCTTTATGATTCGGTGACCCTGCGGCTCGCCCCCACCACCTACACCATCACCAGCACGGTCACCTACAACAACGGCAACAACAATGTGACGGCGGGCATCATCGCGATACCCGGCGCCAAGCTGGTCGGGGCCAGTACCTCCACCAATCACGGCACCATTCTTACTGCGGGCAACGGACTGAACGCCGACCTGATTGCGACTTCCACGGTCGGCACCGGAATCGGCGCGGCGGCGCAGTGGTGGCACTGGGGTGGATTCGAAAACCTGCGCGTCGTCGGCAACGGCGCCAACCAGACCGCAGGCAACTGCTTCAACATCGAGAACATGGGCGAAACCGCGTTCTTGCGCACCATCGAGGTGAGCGGCTGCTATCTTGACAACATTCTGTTTACCGGAGCAAGTGCCACACCGTCAGACATCGCCAACATCACCACCAACAGCGCCGGGCGCTACGGCTTCAACTTCAACAACCTGGCCGGGATGGCCGTGGTCCACGGCTTGAGCGGTGACTCGAACACCACATCCATCGTACGGCTTAACGGCGGACAGTCCGGCACGTTGACCATTCTTGGCTTCAAGACGGAAGAGGAAGTCAGCGGCCAGGACCCGCTGATCACCATCGACCAGACCGGCGAAAGTACGGCGGAGCCCAGCCTGTTCATCGTCGGCGGCTACACCTTTGGCCGCAACGGGGTGAACGATGTCATTAAATATGTGAATGGCGCAGCCGGTACCACGCCGTTCATCAGCGTGAGCAATTTCTATGTGCAGAATTATGTGAACGCTGTGAACGACACGGTGAACGGCCGCACCACCGCGGCAACCAATATGAATAAGGTACCGTTTTATTATGGCCCCACGGGCGCGTTCTACTCCGGCCAGGCCTTCACCCTCGACCTGAATACGTTTGTACAATCGCCGCACTCCGGCAACTACGCGCTGACTGAGGTCTTTGGCACCACCAGTTCGAATGAGACGCTGGTGGCGGCCAGCGGCACGTCCAGCAACCTTAGCGTGGGAGGCATCGGCTTCCGTATGCCCAATCGCTCAGTGTACGGACAAACGCCGGAGCTGTTCGCCAAAATGACCTACGCCTTTCCCGGCGGCGTGCCCAACACGCAGCAGTGGGAGTTCATCCCCGCGAAAGTCAATGGCGACAACAGCACGCGCTGGATCGGCGATCCCAGCTATCGCTGGGACGAGATCTACTCTGCCGATGTGAACACCACGACGGCGACGGTCGGCACGCTGAATGTGACTACCTGTAACGGCTGTGGCGGTAGCTTCCAGCAGGTAAACAGCGATTGGAACGCGAATTCGGGTGTAGCGCAGATCCTGAACAAGCCCGGGCTGGCGGCGGTGGCGACTTCCGGCAGCTATAACGACCTCAGCAACAAACCCAGCATTCCGGGAACCGGGGCGTGCGGTGCAGGCCAGTACGAAACCTCCGACAATGTGGGAGCAGCGCCCACCTGCTCGCAGGTGCAGTACTCGCAGCTTGGGGGAAGTCCCACATCATCGCACCTGGTGAGCGGTACCATGGCTGGCCCGACGTCGGCAATCACAGGTACCGAGTCCTTCACTGCGATCTATAGCAAAGCGTTACCCGCGGGAACCTTCACTGTGGGTGCCGGAGTTAAGTGTTTCGCGCGATTTCATCACAGCACAGGAAGCGCCCCGGTGACGATACAGTGGAGCCTGGGCAGCACCACCTGGAGCTATAGCAACGCGTTTACCACCGGTAATGTCCCCGGCTGCCAAGCGGACATCGAGATTTTCACTCCTTCGGCGCTCAGTTCGGAGACGGTGAACATTCCAATCGCGGCGTGGGGCGGCAACTATCAGGCGCCTTACCCTGGATTGGCTTGGACTGAAAACCTGGCCAATGCCGACACCATCGCAATTAACTTCAGCGTAGCCAATACCGACAAAGTGACGGGCGACACATTCTACTGCACCACCATTCAGTAGGCCGGGCACAGGCTATTGTGCCGTCCCTACGGGACTCAGGTAGAGATTGGCTGGCTACCCAGCCCTGAAGGGCTGGGCTAACTTATGTCGAGCCTCTGGCGCTCGACTCCGCGTCACGGATCGAAACCTGATCCTTGAACGTGAACGACTCAACCAAACAAACTGGCTAGAGGTCCACCGGACCGCTAGCTACCTACGAACGATTTCACGAATCCACATCCTTCTTGAGGCAGCGGGCATCCGGACTCATCCTCCCATCTTATGGGACGGCATATTACCTACCGCGATGATGAGTCCCACAACGTGGGAGTGTTGTGATGACCCCTGCTGGCAAGGCCGGCGCACCACGACGCCGGCCACAGTGATGGCAGGTTCCAGCAGGGGAAAATAATTTTCACCACGGAGAACACAGAGAGCACGGAGTAGAAACAGAAGCCTTGAGGCGCACCATAAGAGTGACATTTCGCAATGTTTGTCATCACGAGCGAGTCCGGGGTCCCGGCGAGGGCCGTCGTTGCCCTCGCTGGGGCGGAGGAGCGAGGGATCTGCTTTTTACCTCTTCCAGCGAAAAGCAGATTCCTCGCGCCCAAAACCGGGGCGCTCGTAATGACAATTCTTGAGTGAGAGCCGGCTTATCCTCATTGCCGACATGTCGCCATGATTCGCGAATCTCACTGTACTCTGTGCTCTCCGTGTTCTCCGTGGTTAGAAGATTATCGCGCTGGGGCTGCGTCATCGGAGTGGCGCAATGTCAGCCTCTACACCAGCAAATGAAGAAGTCGCAACCTCGTCAACCAACAACCCAACAGCGCAAGTAATCGACGCGGAGCAAAGCAAGCAGGACGGCCACGCTCCGGATGACAAAGATAGCGCGGGCGCAACTGCGGGCAAGAAAGAGAGGACGAAGGAGTCCGACAAGTCCGCTGAGAAGGATGCAACCAGGGATTCCTCGACCGATAACGCGGCAGGAACGCCGCCCGACGAGAAACAACCGCCGGCGGACACCCCGCCGCAAAAGGAACTCGAACCGGACGTCAAGCTGTTCACTACCGCCGGGCGCGAGGTGATCTTACCCAGCCGCGAGAAACCGGTCTCAGTCGAGCAATTGGTGAAGCTGGGCGAAGGGCCCGAGGAAACCATCGCGGCGGACAGCCGCTGGTGGTCGGGGGAGACCGCGCGGCGCGCGGCGATCGAACAATTTCTCTCGATCCGCGGCAAGAACAAGCGGGTGAGGCTGGTGCGGCTCAACGACGCGCAGCGCGAGGTGGACCTGCGGGCCGGCAAGCGCAACATCGTGCTGAAGGCGCGCCAGGTGGGGATCACGACCTACGTGGCGGCGCGGTTTTTTCTCTCCACCATCACCCAGCCGGGAACGCTGAGCGTGCAGGTAGCGCACGACCAGCAATCGGCAGAAGAGATTTTTCGCATCGTGCACCGCTTCCTGGAGAACCTGCCGGCGGAGTGGCGGCGCAGCGCGCTGAAGACCTCGCGCGCCAACGTCCGCCAGATCATCTTTCCTAAGCTTGACAGCGAATATCGCGTGGAAAGTGCGGCGGACCGCTGTGCCGGCCGCGGGCTGACCATCCAGAACCTGCATTGTTCGGAGGTCGCCCGCTGGCCGCACGATGTGGCCGAGACGCTGGCTGCGCTGCGGGCCGCGGTGCCTCCGGATGGCGAGATCTTTCTGGAATCGACGCCCAGCGGCGCGGGCGGAACATTTTATGAGGAGTGGCAGAGCGCGCCGGAAACCGGCTATGTGCAGCACTTCTTCCCGTGGTGGTGGGAGGACAGTTACAAGCGCGACGTCGAGGTTGTCAACTTTACCGAGGAAGAACTGGAGTTGATGGCCAAGCACGGGCTCGAGGCCGGGCAGATTGCCTTTCGCCGCGAGATGCGCAGCCAGTTCCGCAATCGCTTTCTGGAAGAGTACGCCGAGAACGCGGAGACCTGCTTCCTGACCTCGGGAAATTGCATGTTCGATTGCGAGGTGCTGGCCAAGGAGCTGAAGAAACCGGAGGTCATCGTGGACAGCAAACAGAATGGCAAGCTGCTCTACTTCCTCCAACCGCAACCGGGACGGGACTACATCATCGGGGTGGACCCGTGCAGCGGCCATCCCGAGGGCGATTACGGCTGCATCCAGGTGATCGACGCGGTCAGCGGAGCGCAATGCGCCGAATGGCACGACCGCTTCCGGCCCGAGGAGTTAGCGGCCCATGCGGTCGGCCTCGCGCGCGATTACCACATGGCGCTGATTGCCGTGGAACGCAACGGGCTAGGCGAGGCAGTTCATGACTGAGTTGCGTGTGCACAGCGATTATCCCAACGTGTATTGCTCGCATAACGCGGCGGGATGGCTGACCACCGACATGTCGCGTGACCGCGCGCTTGGGACCTTTAGGGAACTGGTGGACAACCACCCCGAGCTGTTCGCCAGCCATCGGCTGCTGCAGGAGTGCCGCACGTTTGTGCGGAACCCCAAAGGGAAATGCGCTGCCGCGTCCGGGCGCGCACGACGACATGGTGATGGCCATGGCCATCGCACAGGCCGTCCGTGGCGAGCGCCGCATCCGGATACCGGAGTGGAAGAAGGAGGAGGCGGCGTAGGACGTAGCCATTATGTGCTGTCATCCTGAGCGGAGCATGAGTCCGCTTGCGGAGTCATGCGGAGTCGAAGGACCTCTATCGTGAATTGAGTCTTTGCATCGCAATAGGGGTCCTTCGACTGCGTTCGGCTGCTGCGCGGCCTCACTGCGCTCAGGATGACAAGCGTGAAACGACAGACCCTCACTCCTCTCGGGATGACAGCGGTGCGGATGGGAAGACGGATTGTCGTGGACGCGAGAGCGTTCCTGGTTGAGCAGAAGTCTCATCCGCCTCATTAGTTTTGGTTGAACCCTGTTGGTTCTTGTGCCGATAAAGATAAGGAGGAGATCCTCAAGATGATCATCCCGATAACCAGCGCCACCCAAACTCATGCTGCGGTTCCGCCGCAGCGATGCGCCAAGAGGCTCTCCTCCTGCGGAGGACCAGATGACCCTAGAATCCCTGGCAACGTTCCTGACTGAGCATCCAGACTGGGCCCCAGTTCTACAAGAGAACGCTGAAGTATCCGGCGTAACTGGTCCAACCGGGGGGTTTGTATCCTTGGGAACTCTGGACAAGCTATTCGAGGTAGCGGTGACTCCGAGGCGATGGCTGTTTCGTGAGGGCTAGCGTCAGGTTCTCCACAAATTTCCTACGCGGGACATGCTTGGGGGCCTTCGATTCGTCGAACAATCGGTTTCGCCCCGCCAAGCCGGTTGGAAGCCTTGCGGCCTGGCAAGCTGGAGTTCCAACTGGCAACTGTTTTCCACCTCACACGCGTGTGTGACGTATGTCCGCGAGAAGGCGAAGCGATCGCGTTAGGATTAGCGCGGAAACTGCCGCCGCGGTGCTGCGCCTTAACCTCCGCTCAGGATGACAGGCTTGTAACTCCAATCGGGCGACACGGAGGCGACGGCCGTGAGGTACGGCCGCGATGGCCGGGCGGGCGGTTTCCTACACTGTGGTAGAGACCGCCCTGTCGCTCCCGGCGGGGTCAAGGTTCAGGTCTCTCGCTGGTCCAGGCGGTACAACACGTACGCAGGATGCGCGGCGGTGCGCAGAGCCATCTCATGCGCTGCGCCGATGGTTACTACTACGTCGTCAAGTTCCAGAACAATCCGCAGCACACGCGGGTGCTGGTCAACGACTGGCTGGGTACGCGATTGGGCGAAATGATTGGCCTGCCCATGCCGGCGGTGGCGGTGGTGGACGTGCATCCCTGGCTGGTGGAACGCACGTCAGAGCTGCGCATCGAGATGGCCGGCCAGCGCCGGATGCTCACTCCGGGGCTGTCGTTCGGCTCGCGCTATGTGGTGTCGCCGTTCGAAGGCCAGGTGTGGGACTACCTGCCGGAGACGATGATTGGCCGGGTGCGCAACCTGCGCGACTTTGCCGGCGCGCTCGCCCTGGACAAATGGACGTGCAACGCCAACGGGCGCCAGGCGGCGTTCTGGAAGCTCGCGCGCGAGCGCAAGTTTACCGCCAGCTTCATCGATCAGGGGTATTGCTTCAACGCCGGCGAGTGGAACTTTCCCGATGCGCCGCTGCGCGGCGTCTTTGGGCGCAACGATGTTTATGCATGTATCACATCGTGGGACAGCTTTGAACCGTGGCTGAGCCGGATCGAGAATTTTCCTGAGAGTTCGCTGTGGCCGCTGGCGGAGGAGATTCCTCCGGAGTGGTACGGCTCGGCAACAGACGAGCTGGAACGGTTGCTGTCGCGGCTGCTGACGCGGCGGGCGCGGGTGCGGGAGCTGATCCTGGATTTCAAGAATTCATCGCGGAACCCCTTCCCGAACTGGAAGGAACTGGTGCATTGAAGTTGAACCACAGCGACACAGAGGCCCGGAGAAGGAAGAGAATTAAGGTGGAGGACATGAGAGATTTCAGGAAGCTGGACGTTTGGGAACGCGCGTACATGCTGAACTGGTCGGTGTACGATCTCACGGTGGAATGCTCGGGGCTGGTGGGGGCCGGCCTGGCGTCGCAGATGCACCGGGAGAGCACGGCCATCGCCTCCAATATCGCGCGGGGCTGCGGCAGCTCCGGTAACGATGGGGCGCAGCGCTGGCACTTCAACAACGCCATGGGCGCGGCGGCCTCGTTGGACTACCTGGTGTATCTGGCATTCGAGCTGAGGCTTATTTCCGACGATTACTATGAGTGGTTTCACCAAATGGCGGTGGACATCCAGGGAATGCTCGACTCGATGGTGACGAAGGACAAAGCGGGAGAACGCGCTCCGGCGTCGTTAACGCTGGTGCAGTGAGACTGGTCTCATGAATGGATTTGTATCAGGGCACGGCTTCAGCCGTGCCGTTAGGTGCATTTGGGAAGTTGGCTTCAGCCCCTGAGGAAACTCGCACTTCGTCGCAAGACCGAAGTCCCTCAGTGGCTAAAGCCATTAAACTGGCAGCGGCTTGCGGCACGACTAAAGTCGTGCCCTGACACAAAGCAGCATCGTCAGGATGACAAAACAGGTTGGGCTGAACGCTGATTGCTGAATGCTGATTGCTAGTCGCTAGTCGCTAGTCGCTAGTTGCTGATAGCTGATGGCCAACTACAAACAATGCGACTTCTTCCTCCTGCGCTACGTCCCCGACGTGGTGAAGGGCGAGTTCGTCAATGTTGGCGTGGTGCTGCTGGAAAACGGCGACGGCGGCCCTTCGACAGGCTCAGGGCAGGCTTTCACCGACGTGCGCTTCACCCGCGACTGGCGACGGGTGCGCTGCCTCGATCCCGAGGTGGACATCGAGCTGCTGGAATCGTACGAGGCCGAGCTGCGGCGCCTGTTGCAGTCGCGCGCTGCCGGAGGTCATCAACTATCGCGGGCCGATGTCGCGGCGCGACTGGCTGCTGGCGCAGATGGAGCAATCGTTTTCCGGCGCGCTGGAGTTGGCGCCGATGAACGCGGTGCTGACCGAGTCTCCGGCGGCCGAGCTGGGCAAGCTGGCGCAGGCGTACCTGGAATCGGCGGCGCGCGGGCGGCGGGTGCAGGCGGGACGGCGCGCCATCTTCAACGTCATGCGCGACGCGTTTGAGCAGGCCGGGGTGTGGCCGTTGATGCTGAAGAACATCGAGGCCGCACGCTACACGCGTAAGGGCGATCCGCTGAAGATCGATTGCGGTTATCGCGTCGAATGAAGTGATTCATCTGTTTCATGCGCTGTCGCTGGCCACCGATGTGGATTCGGCCAAGGTGCTGGCCTTCAGCTATTCGGATTTGCGCGAGGGCCTGAACGCGGCGGAACACGCGATGAGCGACATGACCGCGATCACCGAGGACGGGCTGGACCTCCAGGACGAAGGCGTGGCCTTCGCGCTGGCGACGCTGCAAAGCAGCGACATCGCAATCGCGAGAGTTGGCGAGATGCCACAGATTGCCGAACGGGCAAGAGTGGAGTTGCGCTTGTAAGAGTCGCCGCTACCGGCTCACGATCTTTTTATGGCACGGTTCCCCGGGGTTTGCACCCCGGGCTCAAGGCGAAGTCGCCGCTGCGCGGCTCGGATAGAGTTGGAGCGGTAAGTACCCTGTCATCCTGAGCGAGGAGCGAAGCGACGAGTCGAAGGATCGCGACCTCGCTAGGGCGCGTCATGCTCTCCGCGGTGTTGACCAGGGCAGGGTGCATTTCTTCGATCGCATAGGGGTCCTTCGACTCGAACACGTCCGCCTGCGGCGGCCGCATTCTCGCTCAGGATGACATCGCGTAAGAAGAGTTAATCAGAGTCTCACTTTGTGGAATTCGACGCACAACGCGCCCCCATTGGAGCGCATTTTTGTTTCTGGCGGCACACGCACATTTCTAAACGATTTCTTTTTCCACGAACCACTAGCCCTTCGTACAGGCGGCAAACCCATGAACATGCGAGACACGTTGCGCGGCGCGCTGCGCCGCATCGCCGGATCCGACTTTCTCAAGCTGCAATGGCCGGCTGGCCGGCCCCACGCTGCGCTGGCAGCGCACCAGCGCCGAACCTGCACGTAAGACGGTGCCTCTTCCCACCATATTCACTCCGGGGGCGCCCACGCTGGTGCGTGCCGGAGTCATGCCCAAACCTTCGCCCGCGAACCTGCGGCGCTTTGCCGAGATGCCGATTGCGCGCAAGGCGATCAACACCATCAAGGACCGCATCGCGGGCATGCAGTGGCGCATCCAGCCGCGGCACGGGCGCGCGCTCGACGACCTGCCCGACGCGGACGGCGCGCATCGCCACGCTCGTGCTCAACTTCGAGCAGCCGAATCCGGAAGATTCCTTCCGCTCCATGATCGAGCAGGTGCTGGAAGACGTGCTGGTCGGGGGTTTCGGGGCGATCGAGCTCGACCTCACCGGCGACGCCGAGCGTCCGCTGGTGCTGTGGCCGGTGGACGGCGCCAGCATTCGCATTCGCACCGACTGGGACGGCAATCCCGCGTCGCCGCATTATGTGCAGGCCACGGGCGCGTTCACGCCCAACACCGAGATCACGCTGGCCGACGAAGAGCTGTCGTACATCCGGCTGAACCCGCGCACGCACACGCCGTTTGGGCTGGGCAAGCTGGAGGTCGCGTTCGAAACCATTCACGAATTTCTGTGCGCGCACCGCTTCGCGTCGCGCCTGGCCAGCAACAGCGTGGTGCAATATGCGCTGTGGCTGCAGAACCTGAGCCCGGCGCACCACGAGCGGCTCATTCGCTGGTGGCAGGACGAGATTGAGGGCACCGGCAAAGTGCCGATCCTCTCGGTCGAGACCAAGCCCGAGGTGCTGCGCTTCAGCGGCGGCACCGATGCCGACCTGCGGCTGCAGTGGCAGGAATTCCTCATCCGCATCATTGCCGATGCGTTCGATCTGCCGCCCATGCTGCTGGGCCTGGAGCGCGACGTCAATCGCAACACCGCGACCACACAGTATGACGACGCGTTCCGCACCGCTGTGGTGCCGGTGGCACGGCTGGTCGCCGAGCACCTCACCCGCGATGTGATCGGCAAGCGCGCTGGGCTGGGACGACCTGGAGTTCGTCTTCACCGATGTGGATGCGCCGAACGAACTGGAGCAGGCGCAGATCCAGCAAATCCTGATTGGCTGCGGAGTGCTGACCGTCAACGAGGTGCGGCGCATGCGCGGACTGCCTCCGCTGCCGGAAAAGCAAGGCGGGGTGGCGGACGCGCCGGCGATGCAGTAGCGCTGGTCGCTGTTCGCTGTTCGCTGTTCGCTGTTCGCTGTTCGCTGTTCGCTGTTCGCTGTTCGCTGTTCGCTGTTCGCTGTTCGCTGTTCGCTTTCCGCTTTTCGCTTTTCGCTTTTCGCCAGAAGCGAGCGACATTTCTGCTCCGGATAGAGGCCCTTCGACTTCGTTCGGGAGATGACAGAGGCGAATACGAGGAACTCGCTAACTGCTGGAGCCGATCTAACCTATCTCATACATCGCTTTGTATCAGGGCACGGCTTGAGCCGTGCCATCCCGGTCAACAGAGACCCTGGGCTTTAGCCCCTGATGGACCTAGTTTGACGGTTGCAGGGGCTAAAGCTCCCGACCTTTCTGCTCCTGGTTCGGCACGACTGAAGTCGTGCCCTGATACGAATCGTAGAGATTATGAGATGAGCTGCGGTTACCCGGTAGCAACTTGTCGCTATCTCACAACGTAAGACCTACAAGGAACGATCATGAACCTGGAACTTGAAGCTATGGCGCTGGCCATGCCGGAGGTCGGTGGACATCCCAACCGGCTGCCCTTTCGCGGAGTGCTTACCCTGGTGGGCGTGGCCTCGCACGCGCCCCCAGCGGCGCCCACGGCCACCGCGTCATGTTGACGCGCAGCGCAACCGACGCGGCCCTGCCTTCCCTGTTAGGCATGGCGCTGGACTATGCACCGTCGCTGGACTCTCACGATGTCAGACGCAAGATCGGCATCATCACCGAGGCAAACGTCACGCCTCTGCACGCCGGCAGCGGCGGCGACGGCGATCGGGCAACTCGCCATTGGCGGCTACCTGTTTGCCCACGATTTTCCCGACGTGGTGGACGAGATCCGGGCCCGGTCGGCCGGAGGAGACTCGACGCTGGGGATGTCGTATGAGATGACCCAGGTCGAGATCCCCAACCGTGACGCCGCCATCTGGACAGCGACGTCGTTTACCTTCACCGGCGCGGCGGTGCTGCGGCGCGATAAGGCCGCCTATCCGCAGACGTGGATTTCGCTTTAGCAACTAGCGCTCGGTGCTTATTCTTCACATCCCACAAAGTAAGAGGACATAAATATGGACCAGGAAACAACGCAGAACACCAATGCCGATGGGCCGGCACTCGCCGGCCAAATGGCGCAGGCCACGCAATCGCTGGCCGACGCGCTGCACAACCTCGACAGCCAGTTCGCCTCGCTGCACGCCAAGATCGACCGCATCGTGGCGGCCGTCGACGACGGCGACCTGCAGGCCAGCGCGCAGAACGACCACGCGCTGCGCAGCAAGCTGGCCGAACTCGAGAAGACCAACCAGAACCTGAAGGCGCAGTCGGCCACGGCGCGCCGGAAGACCTTGTCGCCGATGGTGAGCGCGCTGCTCGCCAAGGAAGGCGTCGAAGGCGACGCGGTCATCGAGACGCCCATCATCGAGAAGGCGCTGACCGGGCTCAGCATCGAGCAGCGCATCGCGGTGAAGGCCGAGCTGGCACGGGCCGGAATTCTCGCATAGCTACTCGAAACCAGTGATTAGCAACTAGCAGCCAGCAACCAGTAACTACAGCTCATCTCATAAGTCTTTATGGTTCGTATCAGGGCACGACTTTAGTCGTGCCGAGCAGGGCGCAGAAAGGTCGGGCTTTAGCCCGGTACCCGTGAAACCAGTCCTTCAGGGGCTAAAGCCCAGTTTATTGGCCGGCTGCGGCACGGCTGAAGCCGTGCCCTGATACAAAGCGATTTACAAGATAGGTTCTAGCAATTGGCTCAGCTCTGCTGCTTGCGCCTAGAGCACCACTTGCTAGCTGCTAGTTGCTAGTTGCTTCTACCAACCCATGGCGGCTGCGGCCGCCATTTCCTTTCGAAAGGACACTATGAAAGCACAATTCGTCAATCTACAAGCCGCGGCCGATTACATGGGCCCGGGCGCGATCGAAGTCGATATGTACCAGACCGAGATCACCGACATCGTGCGGCGTCGCGGGCCGTTTGGCCAGCGCATCAAGCAGGTGCCGGCCACCGGCCATCCTTCCCGTTTCTTCGAGGAAACGGCCATTCCCGCACTGACGGCGGCGCAAGCCTTCGTCGATCCGCGCAACATTGTCCCGGTGCTGGCCACGCCGACCCGCGTGGAGCGCTGCCTTCCGCTGAAGTGCCTGGTTTCGCAGATCAACTACAACGTGTTCGACATCGAGGTGGGCTCGCAGCAAAGCCAATTCGCCTACCTGCAAGCGAAAGACCTGGCGGATTCCGTCGAGGGCCTGCTGCGCACGCACGACGTCGCGCTGTGGAACGGCAACGACACGTCGCTGAGCAATCCGACCACGCCGCAATACTACGGTGTGGCCGGGCAGATCAACGACGGTGGCAACGTTACCACCATTGCGACCAACGCGAGCATCGTGGACGGCCTGAAGTCCACCATTGCGCAGATGGTTTCCAACAGCAATTACGAGGTGCGGCCGACGGCCATCTACAGCAATCCCGTGCTGCTGGACCTGATTGACCGCGAGATGAAGGCGGAGTTCAACGTGGTGCTGTCGAGCACCACGGTGGCCGGCGGCTTGAGCGTGAAGACGCTTTCCACCCAGGCCGGCGAGCTGCCGCTGATTCCCGACTGGTCGATTCCCTACACCGGCACGCCGGGCAGCGGCTCGGCGCAACTGCCCTGCTACATCGTCAGCGAGGACATGATCGAGTATCACTGGCTCACCAACCCCAATCCGCGGGTCTTCCAACTGGGCACGCCCAGCTCGCTGGCCTCGCAGATGGTGGTGGTGAAGTTCGGCGGCGTGGTGGTAAAAGGCGCCAGCTACGCGCATTACAAAGTGGTAGTCGACCGGTAATACCACAGTGTGAGACACGCAGCGGCAGGTTGCGACCGATCCCTGTTTGCGCTGCGTGCAAAGCCCCACCCTGGTCCGCTGTGCGGGCTGGGGTGGGGCGGCCATTAGCACTGTGCAGTTTTGAAATCACTTCTTACCACGGAGACACGGAGACTTTCATTGAATGTCTTCTCCGTGCTCTCGGTGCCTCCGTGGTGAATCGGTTTCCAGCTCAACAGGAATGGAACTCTAATGAACTATCTTGCCGATTCGGAATACGAAAGCTATGGAATGGAGCCGGCCACAGCGGAATCGCTGGTGGCGGCAGCTTCCACCCTCATCAACACCTATTGCCGGCGCCCGACTTTCGCCGTATCGCAGTACACGGAGCGCATCCGCATCGCGCCCGACCGCAATACCCTGCGGCTCACATACCTGCCCCTGGCCATTGCCCAGGGAGCCAACTCCCCCCTGGTTTCCGGCAGGGCCCGGTACGGCATGCCGCGCCGCGGAGAAGATACCACCTTGTGGGACATGATGTACCAGGTCGCCACGGCCTACCAACTGCCGGGCACCTGGATCGACGTGGACGTGAGCACCTTCGACTACTTCGCCGACACGGGCGAGGTCTCCTGGCTGGGCAATCCGCTGGGGCTGGCGTTCAACGAAATGGAACTTACCTACACAGCGGGGTTCGCCAGGATTCCCGACCCGGTGAAGTTCGCCTGCGCCCAGATTGTGCGCAACGCCCAGGCCAATCCTGCGCTGAACGTGAAGGCGGGCACGCTGAACGCGATGCGGCTGGAATATTTTGCGGACACGCTGCTCGACGCCACGGTACAGACCATGCTGGCGCCTTTCGCGGCGCAGAAAGTAGGCTGACATGCCGGATACCGACATTCCCATCCACATGATTCCCGGGCGCCATCTTGCGGCGCTGCGCGCTGCCGATGCCTTCCTGCGCGCGCTGGGCGCGGAACAGATCACACTGCGAATTGCCGACCCCTCCACGGGAGACACCAACAGCCAGCTAGGCATTACGCCTCCCACAGCGTCGGATGTGCAGATTGCCCCCGCTGCAGTGCACGAGGTTTCCCCGGCAGCCGATGGCACGCGGCGTATGGAGGTAATGCTGGGCGCCAGAGGGTTGCAGCCAGTCGCCGACTCGTACGGGGTCACCGACATCCCAAGCTGGCTGCTCAACTCGCAGGGTTTGGTGTATCGCGGCCAGTTGATGCCCATCAAGTCGGTAACCAGCAGCTGTTTCGCCGGAGGCGATGTACCTTTACCTCCTGATTGCCACGGAGTAGGACAAGATGCAAGCAACCAAAGACAGTTTCTACGTCGAGCTGCGCAATCGCCTGGTGGCGGTGGACCCGCAGCGCACGATCACGATTGACGGGGCCACGCGGCCGGCCATCGTGGTGGCGGAAAACGAGCCGCCGAACGCGGGGCCTCCGCTGTGCGACGCGCTGTATCTGCACTGGGGCGGGGCGCGGGCAGCGCTGCCTGCGGCCGGCACGCTGATGGAGATGGAGTGCACCATCTCCTACCGCACCAAGGGCACCGACCCGAACGGCAACCTCGACCGCGGCCGCGACCTGGCCAGCCTTGACAGCGATGTGCTGGCGATCTGTCTGCCGCCGCAGCGCCGAGAAGTGCGACTACAGCACGGGCACGGCGGTGGACCTGGGATCCAGCATCTTCTGGTCGCTACCGGTATTCAGCGCGCTGGTGAACGCGCCGCCGTATATCGGGCGCGAGGTCAGCGTCACCGTGTTCTTTTATCCCGAGGTGAACCAGACATGAGCAGCAATCCAAACGCCAAGCACTCGCAGATGGCGCCGCTGGCGCGCGCGGTGCGGGCTTACATCGCGCCGGTGGGCCGTCCGTCGGGGCCGATCGCGGCCTTCGATCCCGCGGCTGAGGGGCAGTTCGATCTGGATTCGCCGCCGGCGCCGTGGCTCGACCTGGGCTGGGTGGAAAACTTTCAGCGCACGGCGGCAACCAAGTACGAAGCGCTGCGCAGCGGGCCCGTGGGCAACATCACGGTGCAGTACCGCACCCAGCCCGAGGCGCGGCTGGAATTCGATCTGCCCTCCTGGGGCAAGCTGCAGATGGCGCTGGCCGGCGGCACACAGAATGATGAACGTGCTGGCCACGCTGCCGCTCAGCCCGTTGCGCGGCTCCGGTGGCGACGCGATTCCGGCGTCGCCGCTGCAGAGCGGATCGACAGCCGTTCGCTGGTGCTCACCAACGATCAGCTCGGGTTGTTTCAGGTGGGCGACTTGTAGCCGTGGATGCGGATTACACCGGCCAGACGGGATACATCGGCGCCGGCGCGCCGGCTGCGTACCTTGCGTCGCCGCTCGACCCGAGCGCGCATGTGGATTACATCCGGCGCGTCACCTTCAACATCTCGCGAGTCGCGGCGAAGACGCCCTCGGCGCTGACGCTGGCGCAGCCGCTCATCGCGTCGCCGGTGGTTCCCGGGATGAGCGTGCAGCGGGTGATGGCCTTCGTGGACCGCGAAGGCAGCAGCTTCTTCCAGGAATGGTCGGGGCTGTTCGTGGTTCCGGCCGACAGCGGCGGGCGCGCGTGCTTTTACTATCCGCGATTGCAGGTGGCAGCCAGCGGCCACGAGTCCCGGCAGGAGTTTGCGGCGCCGCTGTTCAGCCACATGCTGCACGCCAGCCTGCACGCTCTGCCGACGAGCGACGACAACGACGGCGAGACGGTGCTGTGCTATCGCAGCTACTTCCCGGCGAAGTGCGCGGCGGCGTATTAGAGGGCAGCAACTAGCGCCTGGCAGCTAGTAACGCCAGTGATTCAGCCAAGGTCCTTGCAGATGCATAGGGGTCCTTCGACTCCGGCGGCCAACACCGGGCCGCCTCCGCTCAGGATGACAACCTAATGGCTGAATGCTGAGTACCGGAAGCTAGCTGCTAATCCGCTAGCTGCTAGTTGCTGGTTGCCAGCCGGAGATCTTCATGAACCTTTTCATCGACAACAACGACGGACGCGGGCAGCAGGACTACACCGCCTGGGTGGACGTCGAGCATCTGCCCAAGATTGCGCGGAAGCTGAATCGCGCGGCCACGATGACGGCGTCGCTGGTCAACTGCGGGCCGGGCTTCACGGCGCCGGTGTGCGGCGCGCGAGTCATCCTACAACGTAGGAGTGGCCTGACGCTGTTCACCGGATATCTCGCCACCGCGCCCGAGCAGCAATATCTCGGCCAGGGACACCAAGGCCCGGCGTGGCGCTACACGCTGCTGGCGGTGGACGACTCGTGCCTGCTGGACCACAACGCGCTGCCGGCGCGGACGCCGTTTGCCTCGCGCACCGCCGGCGACGCGCTGAGCACGCTGGCCAACGATGTGCTGCCCGGCGGCCTGGACCTGTCAGGCGTGCAGGACGTCGGCCCGGTCAACCAGTTCCCTATCGTGCCGCAGAACACCTGGACGGAGCACGCGCAGGAGCTGACGACGATGACGCGCGCCACCTATCGCGCGCACGACGGCAAGCTCGACTTCCAGCCGGTGGGCCAGCAGAGCTTCACCATCAGCGATCAGGACGCGAACTTTGTGCCGGAAGGACTGACGCTGGTCCAGCCGGACGAGCTGCGCAACGATGTAACCATTATTGGCGAACTCGAGCCGGTGGTTTACGTCCGCGATTACTTCCTGGGCGATGGGGCCACGCTGGGCTTCTACCTTTCGACCACGCCGTTCAGCAAGACTGCGGTTACCGTGTTCGCGGAGAACTACACGGACGCGCAGTTGAATCCCACATTGTGGCAGGTAACCGATCCGAACGGGAAGGTGTCGGTCAGCGGAGGCCAGCTCCAGATCAGCGGCGGGCCGGCGACGGTCAGCTACGTGGAAAAGCTGGAGCTGGCCGGCGGCATGATGATGCAGCACGGCCTGGTGGTGTTCAACGCCGCGTCGAGCGGGACCATCGGCGGCATCTACAACGATCCGGTTGGGGACGGCAACTGCATCGCAGGGTTCAGGATTTCGCCCAACGGCAGCAATTGCAACATTCAGGCGCTGGTGAACGGCGCGGCCACGGGCACGCCGCTGACGACGACTCCCGGACATCAGTATGCTTTCGCGACGCAATTGTTCTGCAACGAGGCGCACCGCGTTCATCAGACCTATCTGTCGTCCACGCATCCGGCGGGCAACGGACGCGGCGGAGATTCGGTTGCCGCGGCGATGCGCGTGGTGCTTACCGTACACGACATCGATCCCAACAATCCGGGAACGCTGGCCGCGCCGGCGACGGTGCTGTTCGACGACGTGCTGGCTGCGCCGCCGGGATTCGCGACCTACGCGCTCATCAACGGAGCGAACCTGCAGGCCAGCCTTTCGTTCACCCGCCTGCAGCACATTGTGGACTGCCGAAGTACGCAGCATGATTCCGGGCGGATCGTTTCGCACGCGGCTGGCGGGCGCGCTGTGCGATGGCGGCGAGTGCTATGTGAGCTCGACCGGAGAGCTGCATTTTTATACGCCCTATCCGCCGCAGCAAAACGAGCAGATCGTGGTGGCGTACCGCAGCAGCGCGCGCGCGGTGGCGCGGGTGCAGGACCAGAACAGCATTGCGGCGCATCGCAAGGGCAGCGACAACGGACGCCGCAGCTACGTCCGGCGGCTGAAGCTGCCGCTGGCGCCCGACCTCGATTGATTGCGAAAACGCCGCGCTGGCGATTCTGGACGACACGGTGCAGCCGGCGTGGACCGGCGAGTATCGCGTGCTGAGCGATTTTCTGCCGGCCAGCGACGTGCTGCCGGCGAACGCGGTGCAGGTTTCGGTCCCGTCACGCGGAGCGGCGTTCAGCGCGCATCGTTCGCGAAGTGGACGTGGAAGTGGTCTCGCTGGCCGACGATCGCTCGCTGTATGCGGTGCGGTTCGCGAACGATGCGGCGCGAGCTGCTGGCCTTCAAGTTCGAGAACATGACGCTGCCGGAGCCGGTGACCACCATATTCACCACCACTGCGGGGTCGTCGTCAATGTACATCGCACCGCTGACGGCGGCGCAGGTGACCAACGTGATCGCGACCTACATCACGGTGGATGCCGGCGTGGCGCCGCCAGCGGGCGGCGGCATCGAGGTGCGCCGCAGCGACGCCGGCTGGGGTCCCGGCGCTGACGGCAATCTGGCCGGGCGCTTCACCACTCAGACCTTCACTCTGCCGCGGCTGTCGCGCGTGCAGAGCTATTACTTGCGGCAGTATGACGGGTCGTCGCCGGCCAAGTACTCGCGCGATTCGGCGCTGCTGCACGTGGACTATCCATTATGAAACCCGCTATGAGTGACTTCGAGCAGAAAGTGTTGTCGGACCTGGCAGAAGTAAAAGCGCACATGCGCTGGCTGGTGGGCAACGGCAACGAGGGCAAAATCCAGGAACTGCAGGAGCAGGTCAGCCGCCACGAAGCCTTCCTGCAACGCTTCACCGGGATCGCCACGGCCGTGGCCTGCCTGCTGACGATGGTGCATTTCGCGATTGATTTTCTGCGGTACAAGCGGTGAAGGAAGTGGATAGTGGTTAGTGGATAGGATAGAGAAGCGTTCCGGCCCCGCAGCCCTGTCGAAGATTTTCCGATAGCCAATCGTCCCAAAAACCTTTGGGACCGAAATCAAATACAAGAAGAGGACAAAACCATGGACTTTGCAACCATACTCTCCAAAATCAGCACCGGCGCCCAGATCGCGCAAGCGGTCACGCCGGCAATCCAACAATATGGCACCGACCACGTAACAGCCACCCAGCAAATCTTGCAGATCGCTGGCGCAGGCGTGGCGGCCGAAACCAACGACAAGACGGTGCAGGCAGAGGCGCTGGCCTCGGCGCAGTTGGCGTCCAGCATAGTTCCGCTGGCGTTTGAGCTGTTCTCCTGCTTCAAGCACAACAAGGCAGCGCCAGCGAAAGCCTAGTGGGTTTGTACCCGCATTCCGCCTTATGCCAAACAAACCTATCGCCGTTGAAAAGCCGGGTAGCCGCCACTGCCCGGCTTTGTTTCAGGCACTGGAGGTGTGGGGACAGACCGCAACCCAGCCCGATTTGCAAGGCCGCAGGTCTCTAATCCGTCCCGATCACGTATTCAGCTTTCTCCCATTTTCCGCCAACTTGTTTCAGGCCCAGGATCTCCAGTCGCCGGTTGGCATCAAGCCACCTTGCGGGATAGCGGCCTTTACCGAGGAATGAGCAGTGTTTCTTCTCCGCACTGCAGGACAAGGAAACCGATTGCTCCAGTCCGCCTACGTCGAGGGTCGCCTTTGCCCTGATCACGTAGCCTTTGGCAGCCGGCGATCCCACATCGGAGATTACGGAAAGTGCCAGCGGATACTTCGCGCGGTCCACGCCGGGGAATTGGGGAGGCTTCGCGGAGCTCGCCGGATTGGAGAATAGCGAAGGAGATGCGCCCGGCACGTATAAACTAAAGTTCACTTCCACGTTGATCATCACTGGAACTGGCTGGCCGTTCTTGGTCGCCGGTTGAAAGCGCCACTGCCTGACGGCTTCGATCGCCTTTTCGTCCAGTCCCATTCCCACCGCCTGCTGTACTCGGATTTGCTGTGGTGAACCCTCAGCGTCAACCACCAGCCATAGGACCACGCATGCCTGATACTTCGCTCGCCGTGCTTCGTCGGAGTATTCCGGATCGGGTGCATAAGTCGTCTTGGGCGCGGTCACGCCGCCCCCCACGCGATATGCGCCACCGTGGTAGGGTCCCTCACCTTTGCCAGAGTCTGGTGTCGCTTGCGTGGGAGGCGCTGTACCGTCGGGGCTCGGATTCTGCGAGCCGGCAACCTGAGTAGCTCCGGCTACCAGCAACGCGATAGATGCGACTGTGATCGGGAACTTTTCCAGCATGGCCTGTGATCCTTCCTGCATTGAGTGTAGTAAGTTGCGAAGCAATTGTCTTCAGTAGTGATTACCCCGGCCTACCCGAATCGCAAGATGGTACAATGCCATTTTCCCCCGCAAAGTCTGCGGTGACCCGCTCCCTGGACGGACCCACCTTTGGCCCAACATACGACCGAGCCCCGAAGCATCACTTACGCCGACGCAGGCGTGGACATTGAGCGCGCGAATCGCACCAAGCAGCGCATCAAGTACCTTGCCCACAAGACCTTCAACCGCGGCGTGCTGAGCGAGATCGGCGGCTTTGGCGGGCTGTTTGCCATCGACAAGAAGAAGTATCCGGATCCGGTGCTGGTGTCCAGCGTGGACGGCGTGGGCACCAAGTTGAAAATCGCGTTTGAGATGGGGCTGCACCACACGGTTGGCGCCGACCTGGTGAACCACTGCGTCAACGACGTTGCCGTGCAGGGCGCCGCGCCCATGTTCTTCATGGACTACTTCGCCACCGGCAAGCTGCAGCCGGAGGTGATTGAGAAGGTCATTGTGGGGATCGCCGACGCCTGCAAGCAGAACAGTTGCGCGCTGATTGGTGGGGAGACGGCCGAGATGCCGGGCTTCTACAGCAACGGGGAATACGACTTGGCGGGATTCATTGTCGGCGTAGTGGACCGTAGCCGCATCCTGACCGGCAAAGCGGTGCAGGCGGGCGACGTGCTCATCGGGCTGCCTTCGACCGGGCTGCACACCAATGGCTACTCGCTGGCGCGCAAGCTGTTCTTCGAGGTGGCGCGCTACACGCCCGATTCCTACGTTAACGAGATCAAGGGCAAAGTCGGCACCGAACTGATGCGCACCCACAAGAGCTACTGGCCGATCATGCGACGCATGATCGACGCCGAGGCCGTCTCGGCCATGGCGCACATTACCGGCGGCGGCATCACCGAGAACCTGCCGCGCGTGCTGCCCAAGGGCGTGGGCGCGATCGTCGAGATCCACTCCTGGCCGGTGCCGCCCATCTTCGAGCACCTGCAGCAGATTGGCAACGTGCCGCGCGACGAGATGCTGCGCACCTTCAACATGGGCATTGGCATGATCCTCGTCGTTCCGGCGAAGAAGTTCAAGAAGGCCCAGCTCATCCTGGAGCGTTGCAGCGAGAAGGGCTACGTGATTGGCCGCATCGTGAAGGGCGAGAAGAGGGTGACGTACCAGTAGAGCGACAAACGTTCGGCGGGCCCTGCGAAGCTGATTGTGCATCGGAAATAGGTGGGATATCCTTGAAGCAGCTATGAGCAGTCCTGTAAAACTCGTCGCCCCGTATCCCACGATGGACGAAGTTGCCGAAGTGTACGGAATCTCGCCGCGGCGACTCAAGCAGCTCAAGAGCATGGTCCGCAGCCTCACGTCGCGCGACCGGAACAAAACCGCTGCGGTTCGCTCTGGAGTTGCGGCGATGACCCGCATAAGCGATCGAGGTGCGACCTCGCAGTCGCGGACCACCAAGAGCTCACACAATGCCCCAAAAAAGCGGGCGGCCCACAAGAAATAGCAGTTCCCGGCCGTCTGTATTCCTCAATCTGCCTTACGACTCGAAGTTCGAGTCTCTGTTCCTTGCCTATATCGCGGGGGTGAGTGCATTTGGCATGACGCCCCACGCTACTCTGGAAATTGCCGGCAGTAAGCGCCGGCTGGATCGCATCTTTGAACTGATTGGCGCATGTCCCTACTCCATCCACGACCTTTCCCGGGTGGAACTCGATCGGAAGTCGCCAGCCACGCCCCGGTTCAACATGCCGTTTGAACTGGGGCTGGCCGTAGCGCACGAGAAATCCGGTGGCAATCATGCCTGGTTTGTCTTTGAAGCCCTGGATCGCCGCCTTACCAAGTCGCTTTCCGACCTCAATGGTACCGACGTTTACATTCATCGGGGCAGGATAGACGGTGTCTTTGCCCAACTGGGTAATGCGTTCTTGCGAACCGTGCCCCGGCCTACGGTTCCACAGATTCGGGTCATTTATCGCGGGCTGCGCGCCTCTGTTCCTGGCATTCTGGAAAAAACGGGCGCTGACACGCTATTTGAAGCGAGGCCGTTTCAGGAGCTGTCAGCCGTCGCGAGTGGCCTCACCGATCGAGATCGTTCTGGGCAAGAAGCCATAGCGCGTTCGTGGCAACGGCGAATTCAGTTTTCCAATTTGATTTGCGCCAGCTTCTTGACGGCCGCGAGATCTTCCGGCCCCTTCACCGCGATCCGCACTGCCGTACCCTCCGCATACTTCTTCGCGCCCGCGATGAGCTTCACCACTCGCTCGGGAAGGTCGCTTGTCCGTGCGGCTTGCACTGCCTTGTCGCCGAGGGCAAACGAAGCCATAAAGCCACCCTGTGAGGGAGAAAGATAAACGATGTTTCGCACCTCCCGCTTCAGGCGTAGCGACCATCCGGCTTTGACGGAATAAGAGTTCCACTCCCTCGTTAGCTTGTGCTTCCCGGCCAGCTCTGCGACCAGTTGGTCCCAGAACACCTTCGCAGGACCCAACACCAGAGCCAGATCGTGAGCCGAAGGCTCCTTCGCCTGACCGATGAAAGCGTTGCGAAATGTCGTCGATTCCCGTGGTGCCGCAGTCTTCGCTCATAGTCAAAGTCTAGGCGCAGGACATCCAATCTGAGCAGGCCGCCTGTCACCGAGGAGGCTGCTGAAGAATTCGGAGAAGCGATTCCTCGCGGGCTGAAGCCCACTCGGAATGACAAGAATAAAGGGCCTGTAACGGCGCACCTGAAGGTACGCCCCTTCAAAACGCGTTCAAACCGGCTTTTTGAGCAGCCGGCCAGAGTCGTGACCGAGGACCCAAGAGCCGCAGCGACTTGCCGCGCCGCAGCCTGCTAGAATCTCCAAGACCCGGAAGCGGGCGGAGGAACGCATGGCAGCCCTGCAAGTTGGCGAAGAGGCTCCCGATTTCGATATTCCAGCGGTGGTAGGCAACATTAAGCAGCGCTTTAAGCTCAGCGACTACCGTGGCACCAAGAACGTGGTGCTGGCCTTTTATGTGCTCAACTGGACCCCGGTTTGAACCGCGCAGTTGCCGGGATACAACTCGGAACTCGAGCGGTTCTCCGGTTACGATGCCCAGGTCGTGGGCATTAGTGTGGATTCCATACCCAGCCACATGGCGTGGCAGAAGAAAGATATCGGCATCATGAACTTTCCCCTGGCCAGCGATTTCTATCCGCATGGCGAGGTGGCGCGGAAGTACGGCATCTTGCGCGAGGGCGAGCCCATCCCCGGGATCAGCGATCGCGCCGTGTTTGTGGTGGGCAAGGATGGCAAGCTGAAGTTCGCCAAGGTCTATCCCATCAGCCAGGTGCCCGACAACGAAGAGGTGTTTGAGGTGCTGAGGAAGCTGTAAAACAGTGGTCAGTGGATAGTGGTTAGTGGATGGACGCAGTAGGTCGGCAGCGCTGACCGGGTTGAAATCGAGACTCGAGACTATTCACTATCCACTAGCCACTATCCACTCTTCCAACATGCGTGCCGTGGTACAACGCGTGAGCCGCGCTTCAGTAAGAGTTGACGGCGAACTTACGGGCGAGATCGGGCATGGCCTGCTGGTGCTGCTGGGGGTGGCGCAGGACGATAGGCGAGGCTGACGGCGACTATCTCGCCGAGAAGATTTCCGGCTTGCGCATCTTTGAGGACGAAGCCGGAAAGATGAACCGCAGCGTTGCGGACATCGGCGGGGCAGTGCTGGCGGTGTCGCAGTTCACGCTGTTCGGCGATGTGCGGCGCGGCAAGCGGCCTTCGTTCGATGCGGCGGCGCGTCCCGAGCAGGCCAAGGCCTTGTATGAACATTTCGTCGGGCGCATCCGCGCGCTCGGCTTGCGCTGCGAAACCGGGCGCTTTCAGGAGATGATGGAGGTCGAGCTGGTTAACACCGGGCCGGTCACCATTCTGCTGGATTCGAAGAAGATGTTCTGAACCTCATTGTTTCGGATTCGTTGCGTCTCCGCTCGCGGGCGCACTCGCGCTGGCCTTCTGCTTCTGCTGTTGCTGTTGCTTCTGCTGCTTCTCCTTGCCCACAGGAGTCTTCTCGCTCGGAGCTTCACACTTCTGCGCCAGCACCTCGATCTCTGTCGCCTGGAACTTGAGTGCTTCCTTGCCCTTCACGGTGGGCTGATCGCTGGGCTTCCACGAGCCCGTGAGCTTCACCTTGCTGCCCGAATCGTCCTTCAAATCAATCGGACCGAACACCTCCACGCCGGTGCGGTGCGACATGCTACGAAGCGTGAGTTTGCCATTGCTGTCCGGCCCGCTCAAACAACCGATGAGGGTGGTGCCGCTCTTGAGCTCGCCCGGCTTGGTGGCCTGATCGGCGCTGGTATCCTGCGAGGGAAAGCCCCCCGTGTCGCCAACAGCGAGCGACAGGCGGGTACCCGCCAATGTTGATTTCTGTGCGAGGACCGGCACGCTGGTCAAGATGGCCAGCGCGAGAGTCAAGACGAGCAGCCTCATGCTTATATCCTAACGCCGGAAGCCGCGCTGGTTTGGACAGCGCAGGCGAACTCCAAATCCTGCAGTTCTGGTCATGCAATAGTCTAAGCGAGGAGCGTTCGGACTGCTCCAGGTCACGATGTGACGTGAAAGGATACCGTAACCACCGGTTTACCTCTTCTGCGCCCTCCCTGTTTCCTGCTTGACAACCCACCCTCTGGATTACAATAAAGACTGCTTTGGCGCTGGCTGATTCCCCTCGCCCCGGGCGTAGTGTGTCTCCACGCTCGGCCATCTGCGCAACGGCGTTGGCAGGGGGTTCCCAGGCTTTAGGTCGCTCCTAAGATGTTGAAAAGTTTCGAGGATTTCCTCGCGAAAGCAGCATCTTGGATAACGGAAGATACCGCATGGCCGTCTTAGCGTAATAGCGGCGTCTCTGCGTATTCATAAACGTGGCAATCAAACTCAAATTACCTGATAGCAGGCGCCCGGTCCGGAGCGCGCCGCGGCCGGGTTCTCGTGCGGTGAAGGGCAAACCGGCCAAGGTGCGGGGTTTCTCACTTGGCGATCCGCTGGTGAAGCTGGTCGCCACCGGTTTCGTGATCGCCAGCGTCATCTTTTTGGCGATGTTCACCTACTTCTACGTCAAGTACGAGAGGATCGTGGACCGCCGCATGGCAGGGCCGATCTTCAGCAATGCGGCCAAGATTTACGCCCGGCCGCAACTGGTTTCCGTTGGCGACAAGATGGAGCCGTCGGAGATTGCCACCCAGTTGCATCGCGCAGGATATACGCAAGAGGGCCAAGAGAGCGATTCGCCCCTCGGTCACTTCCGGGTCGCGTCGCGTTCCATCCAGATAACTCCGGGGGCGGAGTCGGTCCACGCGTCGCACAGCGCCGTCATTACTTTTCAGGACGGAAAGATCAACACCATCTCCGAGGCTGGAAAACCGGATGTTGGCGCTTACGAGCTCGAACCGCAATTGGTGACCGCGCTGTTTGAAGGCCAGGAGCGTTCCAAGCGCGAGCTCATCACATTCAATGATATTCCCAAGGTAATGGTCGATGCCGTACTGGCGATTGAAGACCGGCGCTTCTTCCAGCACAGTGGCGTCAACTACTTTCGCCTGTTGGAAGCTGCCGCCGTCGATTTGCGCTCCGGCCGCCATGGCCAAGGCGCTTCCACCATAACCATGCAGCTCTCGCGCGGGTTTTTCCTCTCTCCGGAAAAGACCGTCAAGCGGAAGATGGTGGAGATGATGATCGCCTTCGAGCTGGAGGAGAAATTTTCCAAGCAGCGAATTTTCGAAATGTACGCCAACCAGGTGTACATGGGACAGCGTGGGTCGTTCACCATCGCCGGATTCGCCGAGGCGTCACACGCCTACTTCAACAAGGACATCAAGAACCTCACGCTGCCTGAGGCCGCGTTGCTGGCGGGAATTATTCAGCGGCCGAATTATCTTTCGCCGTACAAGAACCCCAAGCGCGCGCTGGAGCGCCGCAACCTGGTGCTCGACTCGATGGTTGAGACCGGGGCCATCACGAGAGATGAGGCGGAGCACGCGAAGGCCGCTCCGCTAAAGCTGGCCGCGCCTAACGTTGAAGCCAGCGATGCTCCGTACTTCGTCGACCTGGTGAAGGACCAACTCTCCAACCAGTACAGCGAGGCCGAGTTAAACGAGCACGCGTTCCGCATCTACACCACGCTCGATCCCGATCTACAGCGCGCCGCCGCCGAAGCGGTGGACGAAGGTATGAAGCTGGTGGATGAGCAGGTCACGAAACGCCGGACTCACAAGACCAGGGTGGGTACGGGCAAGGACGCGAAGACCCAGACCAGCGTCGATTCCGGGCCGATGCCGCAGGTAGCGCTGGTGGCCATCGATCCGCATACCGGCGAGGTGCTCGCGCTGGTAGGGGGCAGGAATTACGGCATGAGCCAACTGGACCATGCCATCGCGAAGCGCCCGACAGGCTCCATTTTCAAACCGTTCGTTTACGCCGCTGCCATCAATACGTCCCTCACGGGCAACACACCCGCTAGCCCATCTGATTCTGATAGTGATGCGACCGCAGGCAGCAGCGGCGACATTGGCGTGTTTACGCCGGCGACGCTAGTGGATGATTCGCCGGTCAGCATCGCCTACGGAGACCAGTTGTACGAGCCGCGCAACTACAAGGAGGAGTACCACGGCGAAGTCACGGCCCGCTACGCATTGGCGATGTCCCTGAACAATGCAACCGTGAGGGTGGCGCAGGAGGCCGGCTTTGGCAGGGTCGCGGCGCTGGCCAAGGCGGCAGGAATCAACAGCGTCAGGGCCACTCCGGCGATCGCTCTGGGCTCTTACGATGCCACGCCCCTGGAGATGGCGGGAGCCTATACCGTCTTTGCCAACGGCGGCACACGGCTTTCGCCGATCATGGTGAAGTCGGTGCGCGACTCGGGCGGCCACGCTCTAGAGGACTATCATAACGACAGCAAAGCAGTGCTTGACCCGCGCGTGGCCTATGTCCTGACCACCATGATGGAAAACGTGGTCAACAGCGGCACGGGCTACACCGTCCGAGCCCGCGGATTCCAGGCCCCGGCGGCGGGCAAGACCGGCACCTCGCACGACGCCTGGTTCGCCGGCTACACGACCAACCTGCTTTGCATCGTGTGGGTTGGCAACGACGACTACACGGACCTGAAGCTGAGTGGCAGCTCGACCGCCGCACCCATTTGGGCCGAGTTCATGAAGCGGGCCGTCAAGCTGCCGCAGTACTCCAACGCGAAGAACTTTCCTGCTCCATCGGGCGTGGTCGACGTGACTTTGGACAAGCTGACCAACCGGCTGGCGACCTCCACGTGTCCCCAGGACTACACCGTCGCCTTTATCGCGGGCACCGAACCGAAAGAGACCTGCGACGATGCCTTCACCGATCACCGTGGAATCGTCACCAAGATCCTTGGACTGGGCACGCCTCCGGCCGCTCCTCCGCCGCCCACGACCAATGGCGCCGTCGCAGGTTCGAACGAGCCACCGACCCAGACCGCGAACAGCCAGCCCGTGCCGGCCCAGCAGCCTCCGGCCAAAAAGAAGAAGGGGTTCTTCAGCCGGCTCTTCGGAGGAGGAGACAGCAGCGGTGACCAGCAGCAGAACAACGGGGCAGGCGCACCGGAAAATGGGAACAATTCCCCACCAAAATAGGTCTATTATTGGGCTGGAGGGAGCCTCAGAGATCCGGTCATGGCTGGTCTTTCATCGTCGCGGATGCTGCTACGAGTGTGTGCCACTGTTTGCCTGCTGTTGTTCCCATGCCTTCTGGCTGCCGGCGATCAGCAAGTCGCGCCTCCACCAGCACCGGTTCCCAATCCCAATGCTTCTGCCAAGGAGTTGGAAGAGCAGGGCGACATGTTGCGCGGGCAGAAGCGCTACCTCGATTCGCTCGATTTCTACAAGGCGGCCATGGCAAAACAGCCATCGGCTTTGTTATGCGACAAGGAAGGTATGTCCTACCTGCTTCTGCAGCGCAATGGTGAAGCCACCAAGTCTTTCGAGCGGGCCATCAAGCTCGACAAGCATGATGCTGCAGGCTACAACAACCTTGGTTATATGGAATACAGGAAACAGAGCTACGGCAAAGCCATCCATTACTACCAGAAAGCTCTGTCGCTGCGGCCGGCCGATGCCGTATTCCACTACAACATGGCATCGGCGTACTTCGCCATGCACAACTACAAACGTGCCGCAGTGGAGTACCACGCAGCCTACAAACTTGACCCTGACATCTTCGAGCGCGTCTCTAAGACCGGCATCATGGCGCAGTCGGCCTCGCCCGAGGACCGCGCCGCGTTTTCGTTCATGGTAGCCAAGATGTATGCCCAGGCCGGTGACGTGGACCACTCGCTGGAATATCTGCGCAAGGCGATGGAAGAAGGCTATAAGAACATCAACAAGGTTTACACCGACGCCGAGTTCGCCAGCTTGCGTGAAGACAAACGCTTCGCGGAGCTCATGGCGCAGAAACCGCAAGCTATCCAGTAAACGCTAGACTAGTCTAATCTAATTGGCGCTCTCCCGTTTTCGCATGAACGCCGGAATCTCCAGATCGTCGGCGTCGTAGGTGATGTTCACGCTGCTGCTGACGGTCTCAATGGCAGGCGACTCTTCACGAATCGGCTGATCAGGAACGTCCTCTACCGGTTCGGCGTGGCGCACGATCTCTGAAATGTCCTCTAAGTCGTCGGGAACATACGAAATCGAATGTGCGCGCTCCGGGGCGCGAGCCGGCTCGGGCTCTGCCGGAACGCTCGGCTCCGGCCGGACTTGTGGAGGCCTCTGCGGCTCGCGCACGGACGGTACTTCGTAGGTCGCGTGGACGCTCGCAGACACCGCTCGCGCATTGTGGACGGTATCGACCGCCGGATGGGAATGTTCCCGCTGCCGCGGAATATCCTTGAAGCCGGTGGCAATCACAGTGATCTTCACTTCGTCCTTCATCTTCTCGTCGAGCACGGCACCGAAGATGATGTTTGCATCCTCGTGCGCGGCACTCTGGATGATGGTGGACGCTTCATTCACCTCTGCCAGCCGCAACGAACTTGATCCAGTAACGTTGATGAGGATGCCGCGCGCGCCGTCGATAGCTCCCGCTTCGAGCAGCGGAGACGCGATGGCAGCTTGTGCGGCCAGCGTGGCGCGGCCTTCGCCCTTCGCCGTGGCTGTGCCCATCACCGCGTAGCCCATGCCTGCCATGATGGTCTTGACGTCGGCGAAGTCGCGATTGATGATGCCGGGAATGGTGATGATGTCGGAGATGCCCTGCACCGCCTGGCGAAGAATGTCGTCGGCAACGCGGAACGACTCGAAGAAGCCGGCGTCCTTGGCGACGGCCAGGAGCTTCTCGTTCGGGATAACGACCGTCGTGTCTACGGAATCAATTAGCTCCTGCAAGCCGCGCTCTGCCTGGTTTTGACGGCGCTTGCCCTCGAAGGCGAACGGCTTGGTCACGACCGCGACCGTCAGAGCACCCATCTCGCTGGCCAGCGATGCGATGATGGGCGCAGCGCCGGTTCCGGTACCGCCCCCGAGGCCGGTGGTGACGAACACCATGTCCGCGCCTTCCAGAGCTTCAATGATCTTGTCGGCGTCTTCCAGCGCAGCCTTGCGGCCGACTTCGGGATTGGCGCCCGCGCCCAGACCATTGGTCAGCTTCACTCCAAGCTGAATCTTCACTGGGGCGTTGGAGCACTTCAGCGCCTGAAGGTCGGTGTTGGCTACAACGAACTCCACTCCCTCGAGGTGCGACTCGATCATGCGGTTGACGGCATTACCACCGCCGCCACCAACGCCGATGACCCTGATCTTCGCGCTGTTCAGTTGCTCTTCGTTGAAGTGAATGCGGATGTCGTCTTCGGGTTCACCCTTCTTGCTGAAGTCTTCGATCATTTCTGCTCCCTAAGCCCGCCGCAACGGCGTGGGTCCAATCTGAAGTTGGTCAGGCGTTTTGTCTAGCAAACAACGCCTTGAGTTTCGCTCCGAGTCCGCGATCAATGTTCATGCGCGCCTGGCGCGCTCGATGTCCGTATAGCACCATCCCGATGGCGGTTGAAAACTCCGGCTCCAATAAGTTCGACGGCAGCTTGGCGATGGGCACAGGATATCCCAGGCGTACCGGCTTGCGTAGAATGTCGTCGCCGACCTCCAGCAGGGCGTTGAGCCGCGCTCCTCCGCCGGTGAACACCACGCCGGCGCCCAGCAGTTCATACACGCCCGCCTGGCGCAAGTGGTCACGCAGGAGTTCCATCAGTTCGCGCGCGCGCGGATCCAGAATTTCGCCCAGCATGCGTTGCTGCATCATGCGCGACGGACGATCGCCCACCGAGGGCACCTCGATTTCGTTGCCCAACGGAATTCGTGTAACCACAGCGCAGCCGAACATCTTCTTGATGTTCTCGGCGTCGGGAATCGGGGTGCTGAAGCCGACACCCACGTCATTGGTGAAATGATCGCCGCCAATCGGGATGACGCCGGTATGGATGACCACTCCTTCGAAGTACACGATGAGGTCGGTTGAGCCGGCGCCGATGTCGGCCAGGCAGACACCCAGTTCGCGCTCGTCGGTCTGGAGTACCGAATCGGCACAGGCGAGCGCCTCGAAGACAGTGTCGTCCACGTGAATGCCGGCGCGGTTCACCGCCGTCACTACGTTTTGCGTCGCCGTGGTTCCCGCGGTCACAACGTGCACGCGGACTTCCAGCTTTCGCCCCATCAGGCCGGCAGGATCGTGAACCCCACCCTGGCCATCAACGATGAACTCCTGTGGCAGAAGGTGCAAGGGCTCGCGGTCGTCGGGCATGGCGATGCTGCGTGCCCTTTCGACCGCCTGGCGTATGTCCTCGCGGCTGATTTCGCGCGAACGTGAGCCCAAGGAGATGCCGCCGTGGCTGTTCACTCCCCGAATATGCGAGCCGGCCACTCCCACCACGGCATGCTCGACGGGGGCCTGCGCAGCATTTTCGGCTTCTTCGACTGCCTTTTTGATAGAGTTGACCGCCTTGTCGAGGTCGGCGATGACGCCCTTTCGCATGCCGCGCGAATCGGAGATCCCGTGCCCCCGATAGCGCAAGGCGTAGTCATTGACTTCGGCGACGATAACGCATGTCTTGGCGCTACCAACGTCGATCACGGTAAGCAGGTTCTCGGTTTGACTTCCCATCGTTTATGGGTGCTTCTTCTTCGTCGCCATGGAGTCTGGCTTACTTGGCGCCACCTCAGACTTTGCTTCTTTGGCGGTGTTGCTCTCATCGCCGGCAGCCGGAAGCACATCAGGATTAACGATCACCTGGTGCTCGTAGCGCAGGTCCACCGACTGCAACTTCTGAAATTGCACTCTCCACTCCTGCACGTGTGCAACGTAAATCTTAAAACGCTCCAGGAAATTTGATTGGCCGAGGTGAACCAACACCGCCCCGCGCGGATCGGTAACTGTGGCCTTCACATCGTCAGGATCAGAGAGGTCAACGTCGCTCAGATCACGCGAGTAATGCGCACCACCCGCGTCCAGTTCTTTGATGAGCTGCATATAGATCTTCATGCGCGCCGCCCGCGTCGAGAGCGGATCTGCATCCTTCATGCCGACAATGACCGGGAAGGAATAGCTCACCTGCGAACTCGCAGGTGGATCCATAATTACGCCGCTGGCGTCAATCAGTTGGATATGAGAGTTGACTTCGATGAAGGCCACCGGCGTGCGCTCGCTGATGACGACCTTCAACCGGTTAGGCAGCAACCGCATCACGGACGCCGATTGCACCCATGGAATTTGCTCCAACTGCTTCTTGCGAGCATCCAGTGACACGAAAAAGACATTGCGATCAATGTCGCTGGCCATCACTTCCAGCACCTGCGAGCGACTGACGTTCCTTGCGCCGGAAACCGAGATGTTGTCGCTGGAATCGATGCGAAAACGCCACGACCGCGTGGCGTATTGATAAAGCCCGACCCAGACCAAACCGGCACTCGCAACGATCGCAAGCAGTACAAGCACGATCTTGAGCCGGCTGGCGGTCTTGCGCGGCAGGGCGCCGCGACGCACGGAAACACGCTTCTGCCCGCGGAGAAATGGCGACTCGGCCTCGTCTTCGAGGTCAAGCAGGCGGGCATCGAGCGGCGACTCGTCGTAGCTGCGGTTGCGGACCGAGGTCTCGCTCCTGTCAGCTTCGAGCTCTTCTTCTGCCGTTGTGGTTAAGCTTTTCCGCGCCATGAAAACCGGACAAAACGGCCAGAACTTCGACCATTCGCCTCACTATAACCGTTTTCGCTCGCGCTGCGGAGATAGAGAATCGGAAGCGGCAGGTTGATCGGTGAACTTGAACCAGAAGAGTAAACTCGCAAGCCTGCGTGTCGTACAGCGTTTTGGGCGCAAGGCTGCGAGAAGCAGCATCCCGCTTCACAATTGGCGTACGCTCTTAGCGGTGAGGCTCTCCAACTCTTCCAGCACCCGCGAACCGAGCTGCCAAACGTTTCCTGCGCCGAGCGTCAGGATCATGTCGCCGGGCTTGGCAACATTCGCGGCAACTATGGCTGCTTCCGCGAAAGATGAGACGTAGAGTGCCCCTCGCCCGCCGGCGTTGGCGATGCGGTTCGCCAGGAGCTCGCTGGTGATGCCTGGAATCGGTGGCTCGCTCGCCGGATAGATGTCGAGCAGCACAAGCGAATCAGCGTCGCGGAATGCTGTGGCGAACTCATCCAGCAGTAGCTGTGTTCGGGTGTAGCGGTGCGGCTGAAAAATTACATGAACTCTGTCGAAGCCGCACCGCCGCGCCGCGGCCAGCGTAGCGCGAATCTCCGTGGGATGATGCCCATAATCGTCAATTACAGTGACCCCATTGGCGGTACCGACCCGCTGAAAGCGGCGGTCCACGCCGTTGAAGTTGGCCAGTGCTTCGCGAATTTTCTCCACCGGCACATCCAGCCCAATCCCAACTGCAATTGCTGCCGTGGCGTTCTGAACATTGTGTTCGCCGGGAACGCGCAGGTGGAATTCGCCCAGATCGCCACCTCGATAGGCGACCCGAAAACTGCTCAGAGCGGCACTGTTCTCGCGCGGTGTGCAGTAGACATCCGCAATTTGGAAGTCGGAGCCCTCGCGCGTCCCATAGGTCAGGATGCGCCGCTGAACAGCAGGCAGCAGCTCACGCAAAGCATCATTATCGTTGCAGGCGACGACCATTCCATAGAACGGCACGCGGTCCATGAATTCGCAGAAAGTCTTCTTCACGTCGTTCATGTCGCGATAGCAGTCCATGTGCTCGCGGTCGATGTTGGTCACCACCGCAAGAATCGGCGAGAGCTTGAGGAAGGAACGATCGCTCTCGTCCGCCTCGGCAACCAGGTATTGCGACTTGCCCAACCTTGCGTTGGAACCCATCGCGTCCACCCGACCGCCAACGACTACTGTCGGATCGAGACCTCCAGCAGCAAGCACAGCGGCTACCATCGAAGTGGTTGTGGTCTTGCCATGCATGCCGCCGATGGCGATGCCATATTTCAAGCGCATCAATTCGGCAAGCATCTCGGCGCGCTGGATCACCGGGATGTGGCGCTGGTGCGCAGCCACGACTTCTGCATTGTTGCTGGTAATCGCCGAGCTGACGATCACCACGTCGGCGCCGGTAACATTGTCTGGATTATGTCCCGCAAACACTCCGGCGCCGAGGTCAGAGAGGCGATTGGTCACTGGCGAGAGCTTCAGGTCTGAGCCGGAGACCTTGTAGCCTAAGTTGAGCAGCACTTCGGCAATGCCACTCATACCGATGCCGCCGATGCCGACAAAATGCACGCGCTGGATTTTGGCAAACATGGAGAGACGAGTCTCTAGGCTACCGCGTGCTGGCGCGGGATGCCAGCGACCCTGGCGGCCAAATCGGCTATTTCCGACGCTGCATTGGGATGGGAGAATCGCCGCGTCGCTTCTGAGATCCTGGCCAGCAGCGGCCGATCGAGCAACAGAGTGGCAACGTCCGTTGCCAAGCGCTCGCTGGTGAGCTCCGATTGCGGCAACAGGCGGGCTGCATCGGCTTCGGCAAGAGTGGCAGCATTTCGGGTCTGGTGGTCGTCGGCCGCGGTCGGAAGAGGGATGAAGATGGCTGGTTTCCCTGCCGCAGTTATTTCGGCCACGGTGCTGGCTCCGGAGCGGCACAGCAGCAAGTCAGAGCGGGCGAAGGTCCCTGGCATGTCGTCGATGAACGGTGAGACCTCGGCCGAAATCATGGTGCGCAAATACACCGCCTGCGCTTCGGCATAGTCCCTTTCGCCAGTCTGGTGAATGATGTGAATCGAGGGCACGGCTTCCACCAGTTTGGGCAAGGCCTCCAGTACAGCCTGATTGATGGCGTGCGCCCCCTGGCTGCCCCCGAAAACGAGCAAAGTCGGGCGCGTATCCTCGGGACGTGCAGGCACGTTGAAGAACTCCTGCCGAACGGGCACTCCAGTGACATGACAATTGCGAAAGTAGTGGCAAGTAGCCTCGAAGTGAACGGCCGCGGCACTCATCATCGGAGCGACCAGCCGATTGGCAACCCCTGGAATTACGTTGGGTTCGAAAGCAATGGTCGGGACGTTCATCATGCCCGCCGCAAGCATCGCCGGACCAGAAGCGTAGCCGCCAACACCGATCATCACGTCGGGACGAAATTCGCGCACCAGCCTGGCCGACGCGATCATCGCTCGCGGCAGATCCGATAGAGTTTTGAAGCGAGTGGCAAAGTCAACCCGGTTCAGCGCGCCAACTTCGATGAGATGTAGTTGGAATCCGGCTGCCGGAACCAGGCGCGTTTCAATGCCGCGCTGTGTTCCGACAAACAGCACTTCGGCCGCGTAGCCCGAACGCAGCTCCTGCGCGATAGCAAGGGCCGGAATAACGTGTCCGCCGGTACCGCCTCCAGCCACGATCACGCGCATGGCTAGTCCGTCTGCTGCGTAATGTTGAGGAGCACTCCGACGCTGGCCAGAGTAATGAATAAGGACGAACCGCCATAGGAGATGAACGGTAGAGGGATTCCCTTGGCGGGCATCATGGCTAGTACGACGCTGATGTTAAACAGCGCCTGCACCACCACCATGGCCGTTATCCCAATGGCGAGAAACTTCGCGAACATGTCCTCGGTGCGCAGTGCTATGCGGATACCGCGATAGAGGAAGACGCCGAACAGCCCAACCACCAGCAGCGAGCCCCACAGGCCCAATTCTTCCGCCGTGACCGCGTAGATGAAGTCCGTATGCGGTTCGGGCAGGTAGAAGAGTTTCTGCTTGCCCTCCATAAGACCCAGCCCGGCCAGACCTCCGGTGCTGACCGCGATCATCGACTGAATGACGTGGAACCCTTTGCCTTGAGGATCTTTGAAGGGATCCAGAAACGCTTGCAACCCGCGCCCATCGCCACGGTACGCGGACCACCAGGAAGTAGAGCGGCAACAGCGACCCGGCGAGCGCGTACCAGAGATATCGCATGTTCATTCCCGCCACGAACAATACCGAGGCAGAGATAGCCATGCAGGCAATAGCCGTGCCCAGGTCAGGTTCCTTCACGATAAGCAGCGCGAAGAGAATCGACGGCGCAGCCGCGGGAACCAACACGTTTTTCCAGTCCGTGATCTGCTGCCAGCGCGACTCCAGGAAGTAGGCCAGATAGAGGATGAGCGCAGGTTTTGCCAATTCCGAGGGCTGTAAGGAGAAGCCACCAACCTTGATCCAGCGGTGTGTGTTGTGGGAATCGCGGAATAGGAACACTGCGATGAGCAGCAGACATGTGAAGCCGAGAAATGTGAACACCACGGATGGCCGGCGGTACTTCTTGTAGTCGATGTTCATGACGGCGAGCATGGCCACGATGCCTGCTCCCGCCCAAGCCATCTGCCGCAGCAGGAAACCGTACGGCGAACCAAAGCGCACCTTCGCCATCACCGCAGAAGCGCTGAAGACCATCACCAGTCCGATGAAGACGAGTAACAGCGTGACCGTAAACAGCCACTTGTCAACACTGACGCGCTTGGCCATTATTCGGCGCCCCCGCGCGCGCTGCTCGCCACGTGCTCTCGCTCATGTTCTCGGGACGCCAGCTGCCGCACCTGCTCTTTGAACACCCGGCCGCGGTGCTCGTAGCTTACGAACTGATCGAAGCTCGCACAGGCCGGCGCCAGAAGGACCACGTCGCCCGACGTTGAAGATTCGCTGGCGCGCTTCACCGCGGCTTCCAGGGTCCCAACGCTCACGATTTCCACGCCCCGCACCTGTGATTCGATCTTTGCAGCGGCCGCGCCGATGGTGTACACGCGCTTGACGCGCTCTTTCAGCAGCGGATTCAGAACGCCGTAATCGCTCCCTTTGTCTTTGCCGCCAAGTATGAGGTGCACACGGTCAGGAAACGACTCCAGAGCTTTAATCGTTGCGTCAACATTCGTCGCTTTCGAATCGTTGTAGTACTCGACTCCGCGGACGGTGGCGACATACTCCAGGCGATGCTCGACCGCTTTGAACTCGCCAACCGCGCGGCGGATTTGCAAAGGCTCGGTCCCCGCCAACATTCCCACACAGACTCCTGCCAGCACGTTCTCAACGTTGTGCGAGCCTTTCAGCGAAATCTCGCTGACTGGCATGATCTCGCACTCGCCCTTCCCATCGCGCCAGATAACGCGCTCCCCGCTTGTGAACGCTCCACGCTCGACCTGCTTCAGGCGGCTGAACCAGTACACCGCAGCTCTGGTCTTCCCTGCCATCGCAACACAAGGAGGGTTATCTGCATTCAATATGGCGAAATCGTTAACTGTTTGATTCTCGAAAATGCGTGTTTTCGCGGCTGCGTAATTCTCAAACGTGTAGTGCCGGTCGAGATGGTCCGGGGTGACGTTAAGGACAACCGCAATCTTGGGATGAAAACTCTCGATGGTTTCCAGTTGAAAGCTGCTGATCTCCAGCACCACCCAGGTGTCATCGGTAGAAGTCCCGGCGAAGCTGATGGCCGGAGTTCCGATGTTTCCGCCGACCAGCGCCTCGCGTCCGCCTGCGGCGATGATCTTTCCCGCCAGTGCAGTGGTCGTGGTCTTGCCGTTCGAACCGGTGATCGCCACAATCTTGCCCTTTAGATAGCGTGCAGCCAACTCCACTTCGCCGATCACAGGAATGCCCAGCGCGCGGGCTTGCACCAATTGCGGGACGTCGAAAGGTACGCCGGGGCTGATGACGATCAGGTCTTGATCGCGAAATGTGCGTTCGCCGTGATGTCCGGTTTCAACGCTTATGCCGTGGTCAAGCAGCAGGGGAATTTCCTGAGGCAGTTGCTCTTCGGTCTTGGCATCCGAGACAGCGACACGAGCCCCGCGCTTCTCCAGAAATAGGGCGCTGGCCACGCCTGACTTGCCCAGCCCCACCACCAGCACGCGCTTGCCTTTGACGTCCATCACGGATTCTGCCCGGCCCATTGTGTCACGTTTCCACACCTTCTTACCGCAACTTCAAGGTGGTGAGAGCAAAGAGTGCAAACACCAGAGAGGCAATCCAAAAGCGCACAATCACCTTGGACTCGCTCCATCCCAGCAGTTCGAAGTGATGGTGGATGGGAGCCATTTTGAAGATGCGTTTCCTGCGCAGCTTGTACGAGCCCACCTGCAGGATGACCGAGAGCGCCTCGATCACGAAAATGCCCCCAATGAAGGGCAGCAACAGCTCCTGCTTGATAATGACGGCGACCGTTCCGATCGCGCCTCCAAGCGCCAGCGATCCTACATCTCCCATGAAGATTTCGGCTGGATGGGCGTTGTACCAGAGAAAACCAATTGCCGAACCGACCATGGAGCCGCAGAAGATGGTCACCTCGGAGACCTGCGGCATTTTTGCCAGTTCAAGATAGTCTGCAAACACGGCGTGCCCGCTGACGTAGGTGAGCACGGTAAGCGCACCAGCAGCGATGACGGTGCAGCCGATCGCAAGCCCATCCAGGCCATCGGTAAGGTTGACCGCATTGCTGGAGCCGACAATGATGAGCGCCACGAACGCGATAAATGGCAGAAATGCCAGCGGCGACAGGTAGCCGTGGTGCAATCGGCTGATCACCAGGTCTGGCCGGAAATGCTTCAGGAACGGAACAATCAGGCGGGTTGAATACAGGTTGTGAGTTTCCAAAGCGCTCAATGTGGCGCCGACCGCGAATGCGGCGAGGAATTGGTAACCCAGCTTGGCTCGCGCGGTGAGGCCCAGATTACGGCGGTGCACAACCTTCAGGTAATCGTCAGCAAACCCGATCGCTCCGAATATCAGCGTCGCAATCACGGCGATCCATACAAAGCGGTTGCTCAAGTCTGCCCACAACAGGGTGGGAACGATCATGCCGACGACAATTAGCACTCCGCCCATGGTTGGCGTGCCGGCCTTCTTCTGGTGAGCTTTCGGGCCTTCCTCCCGGATGTACTGGCCAATCTGGAATTCACGCAGACGGCGTACGACGGCCGGCCCGATGATAAGGCCTATGAATAGCGCGGTCAGGCTGGCAAAGGCGGTGCGGAAGGTCAAATAGCGGAAGATTCGGAACGGACCGATGTGGAAGACGAGAAAACCCTTCTGGTAAAGCAACCAATAGAGCAAGTTTCTTTCCGTCCTGAATTGTGAGTAATACCTTTATTGTGTAGCAACCGGTGCCGCGCCCATCCAGACCTCAAGTGCCCGTTCGAGACGCACGCCTCGCGACGCCTTCAACAGAACCACATCCCCAGCTTTGATTTCCCGTCGCAGCCATTCGCCGGCGTCCTCTGGGCTGTCCACGAACTCCGCGCGCATTCCTGCCATGGATGCGTCCTCGACCATGCCTTTCGCCAACCCTCTGACGCCGAGCAACACATCGATCCCGCCGTTCGCCATGTGCCGGCCGCACTCACGGTGCATAGCTTCAGCCGCGGGGCCAAGTTCAAGCATTTCGCCAGCGACCACTATCCGCCGCTGCGAGGGAAGCTGCCTCAGAGAACGAACCATGCTGTCGAGTGCCTTCGGATTGGAATTGTAGCAATCGTTGATGATAGTCGCGCCCGCGTAGATGAGGATTTCTCCCCGCTTGTCACCGGCTGATAACGTGGCCAGCGATTCAGCGGCCTCGTGCAGCGGAATTCCGTATTGCGAGCCGACGGCAACGGCCGCGAGCGCGTTATAGATATTGTGCTCGCCCAGCAACGGCAGCGTCGTATGCGCCTGGTTGCCATCCGCAACTATGTCTAATGCTGAGCCCAGCGGCCCGCGCGATTCTATGTGCCGGGCCGACACCTCGGCCGGCTTGTGCACCCCGAAAGTAACGACTCTCCCGTGGAAGTCGCGACCGAATTGTGAGACGTACTCATCGTCGGCATTCAGAACTGCAATCCCGCCGGGCGGAAGGGACTCGATCAGCTCATACTTGGCTCGCGCGATGCCAGCCATCGAATCAAAAAACTCGAGGTGAACCGGGGCAACCATGGTCACCACGCCACAGTTAGGTTGCGCCAGCCTGGCCAATTCTGTGATCTCGCCTGCATGCGACATGCCCATCTCGATGACCGCCAACTCGTGCTCAGGTTCGAGCTTTAGCAACTGCAGAGGCATTCCGAAGTGGTTGTTCAAATTGCCTTGCGACTTGAGCACACGATGCCGAGTCGCTAAAACATGCGCGATCGCTTCCTTGGTCGTCGTCTTCCCCGCCGATCCAGTAACCGCAATGAGCGGCTTGCCCCAAAGCCGGCGCACGGCCGCTCCCAAGTGCTGCAAAGCGATGAGCGGATCGTCGGCCGCAAGCAACTTGGCATTCCCGCGATATCGCGCCAGTTGATCCTTGCGAACTACGGCGCCCACAGCCCCTCTGACAAACGCCGCCTCCACAAAGTCGTGCCCGTCGAGCCGTTCACCGCGGACGGCAAAGAACAGGTCTCCTGATTGCAAGGTGCGGGAATCGATGGAGTATCCGTTGGCGACGGCATCAAGATCAAAGTCGCCGACGGCTTGCATGAACTCGGCGGCGCGCGCGAGACTCAGCTTCATGACTTCGCCGACTGCGCGGTCTGAGGCGCTCCGTAGCCGGCGCTCCGCAAGGCATTCTGTGCCACCTCGATATCGTCGAATGCGGCCGCGCCTGCATTGGTGACTTGGACCTTCTCGTGGCCCTTGCCAGCGATCAACACGATATCGCCTGGCTGCGCTTCGTTAATAGCCATGTCGATAGCTTTGCGGCGATCGGGCTCCATAGTGTAGCGAACGCCGCTGCGCTGCAGGCCGGGCAGGGCATCATTCATGATGTCGAGCGGGTTTTCATTTCGCGGATTGTCGCTGGTAAGCACCACAAAATCGCTGCCCTTGCCCGCCGCCTCCCCCATCAGGGGGCGCTTGCTACGGTCGCGGTCACCCCCGCATCCGAAGACGATGATCACGCGCCCGAAACCTCCGCGTTGCGCCAGAAAGTCTCTCGCGACAGCAGTGAGGTTGCGCAACGCATCGTCGGTATGCGCATAGTCAACGATGACCGTGAAGGGCTGGCCGACATCCACGCGTTCAAAGCGGCCGGCCACGCGCTCAAGCTGGTGAGCAGCTTCGGCGATTGCCTTGGGCTCCACATTACGCGCGTACGCTGCGGCAGAGGCGGCAATCAGGTTGTAAACATTCACTCGACCCAGCAAAGGACTCCAGATGGGAATCTCGCCACGCGGTGTCACCAAGTCGAACCTCACTCCGGCGTTCTCAATGCTGAGATCTTTCGCATGAAAGTCGCCGGAATCGATTCCGTAGGTAATCAATTCCGTTTGCTTCTTGCACAGCTTGAGCAGCCGCTGGCCGTACTCGTCTTCCGCATTGATCACAGCAACCCGCGGCGGCTCAGTGCCCGAGCCCTGAAAAAGGATCCCCTTCGAGGCAAAGTATTCTTCCATGGTACGGTGATAATCGAGATGATCGCGGGTGAGGTTGGTAAAGACCGCGACATCGAATGGCACACCGTAAACCCGCTGCTGCTCCAACGCGTGAGACGAAACCTCCATTGTCGCCTCGGTGCAGCCAGCCTCCACAGCGCGCGCGAATAGCTGGTTCAATTCCAATGCCTCAGGAGTGGTGTGCAAAGCAGGCAGCACCTCATCGTCAATGCGATACTCCACCGTGCCGGCCAACGCGGCTTTGCGTCCGCTTGCCTGGAGCATCGCGTGCAGCAGAAACGAAGTCGTGGTCTTGCCGTTGGTGCCAGTGATACCCGTGATCAGCAGTCGCTCTGCGGGACGGCCATAGAAATTCGCGCTGAGCCTCGCCAGTGCGCGTCTTCCGTGCAGAACCTGCGCCCAGGCAATGCCTGGCCTTGGCGGCAGCGAGTCGCTCACCACTGCCATGGCGCCAGCCTGCAGCACCGCGTCAATGTAACGGTTGCCGTCGGTGGTTTCGCCCCGCATGGCGATGAAACACCACCCCGGCTTCACCCGCCGGCTGTCGTAATCAAGTCCCGAGATGGGAGGATTGCCTTGCTGCGCGAGATACTCAGCGCCATCAAGCAACTGAAGGAAGTTCATTTCTACCCGCATTATAGCCGCGCGTCACGCTGGCGGCGCCAACCGCACACCACGGTCAATGAGCGAAGCGCACGGTAATTTTCTGCCCCGAAGGCAAATGGCTACCAGGCACAGGCCATTGTTCGCGTGCCACGCCACTGCCGATGGCATTGATCTCCAATCCCGACTGCTGAGCACTCTCTACCGCCGAGCGCAGCGGTTTGCCCAGGAACGATGGCACCACAACCCCGCTGTCTACATCGAGAACGACGGTACCCTTTCCGGTCGTGGCTAGTTCCGCTTGGGTCGGCTGCGGAGCGGTCACCTGGGCCAGTTCCGCAGCCGCTGGAGATTGCACCGGCGGGGGCGTAGCCCCTCGCGATTCTGGATTGGACGATGCAGGCGCTGTAGAAGGTGTATTCGGCTGCGGCTTGCCATTAGGCGCCGCATCGGCGTCAGCCATCTGTAGCCCAGCACCCAGCCGGTCGGATGGTTCGTCGTTCGCATCCTCGTCTTTAGCGGACGCGACCATCGTCTGCCGTTTGACATCCGCGTCATGTGGCACGTGCATGTACTCCAGAACCTGCTCGGCGATACGCTTAAATACCGGAGCCGATACCTGACCACCCTGATGCAGGCCGATCGGTGAATCGAGAATCACCGCGATCGTCACTGCCGGGTTGTTCACCGGCGCGAAGCCGATGAACGAAGCTACGTATTTCGTCTTGGAATATCCGCCCGTAGCAGGATCGACCTTCTGCGCGGTTCCGGTCTTGCCGGCATCGCTATAGCCGTTGAGGATTGCTCGCCTGGCAGTCCCGAACAGCACCACGCCTTCCATCATCTTCTTCATCTGGGCAGCAGTCATCGACGACACAACCCGATGCTGCTGCGCTGGGTGAAAAACCACCGGCTTCGGAGTTCCGTCAGGGGGAAGCTCTCCTGCCACGATGCGGGGTGGAGTGTAAACACCATCGTTAGCGATGGTCGAGATCATCGAGATGACCTGGATGGGACTTACGCCGATCTCCTGTCCCATCGAGATGGCGCCGATCGACACCTTCGACCAACGGTTCACTGGCTTCGTCAGCCCGCGAGTTTCGCCTGGCAGCTCGATTCCGGTCTGGGCGCCAAATCCGAAGTCGCGAATGTAGTGGTAGAGCCGCTCATCGCCGACCCGCATGCCGATCTTGATGGCGGCCACATCGCTGGAGTGGGCCAACGCTTCGGCGATGGTGATCACCCCCAAGCTTTCGTGGTCACGAATTTTCATGCCAAAGACGTCGATCGAACCATGCTGGCAGTCGATGGAGTCTTCAGGCTTCGCCAAGTGGTTATCGAAAGCCGCTGAATAGGTCACGATCTTAAACACCGAACCCGGCTCGTACACGTCGCTGACGGCGCGATTCTTCAGCGATTCCTGTGGGACGTCGTTGAAGACGTTCGGATTGAAGGTAGGCCTATTGGCGAGCGCGAGTATCTCGCCGGTGCGCGGGTTTTGGACGATCACCGTCCCGGCAATCGCCTTCGTATCTTCCATGCCGCGTTGCAGCTCGCGCTCCGCGATGTACTGGACGGTTTGGTCGATGGTCAAGACCAGGTTCTGCCCGGGATCGGGCGGCTTGTCCACGCGGCCAAACCACTTGCGGCGCGCGTCAATCGAGATAAGCTCCTTACCGGGGATGCCGCGCAGATCGTCATCGAAAACGCGCTCTAAGCCGCCCAGACCTTCATCATCCATGCCGACATAGCCAAGGACTTGCGCCGCCAGCTCGCGGTCGGGATAAAACCGCTTGGGCTCTTTGCGGAGGTAAATTCCGCGCAGATTCAGCTCGCGAATGCGATCACTGGTTTCAGCATCCACTTTGCGCGCAATGTAGGCAAAGTTTCGCGAAGATTCGATGCGAGCAACAATCTCCTGCGGATCAAGATTCAGCACCTTGCCAAGAATGGCGGCCGTGCTTTCCGGATCGTGGACCTCGCTGGGCACCGCGAACACGGAATCGACGTCGATCGACATAGCCAGCGGATGGCCGTAGCGATCGAAGATGTTTCCCCGGCGAGGCTCGACCGGGATGGTGCGGTTCTGCTGACGATGAGCGAGCTGGACAAAAAACCCGTACTTCACAACTTGCAGCCGCACCAGACGAAAACAGATGGCGAATATCCAAAGGGAAAGCAGCGCGGCAAGGATATAGAGCCTTCGGCTTGGCGTCTTGGGAGGGCTCGTCCGCATTCCCCGGTTCTCTCCGTCGCTTAGGGTTGCCTGCTTACATGCAGAAGGCGGTCCGTTGCTGGCGGACCGCCGCTTGGAATTCCTGTCCTGGGTCAAGCCTGCCGGTGCAAGCTATGGCACGGGCGAAACTACTGTAATACCGTTCGCTTGGGCCATTACCAGCGTGGACGGATCTGTTGCGGAGTCCATCGGCTGCCATTGCCCGTCCGCCGGCCGCTGCATTCCCATTTGTATCGCTAACCGCTCAATCCGGGCCAAGTCCTTCAATGACGCCGCTTCCAGACTCAATGCGCGGTTCGATTCCGCGATGGTGTCCCGCTGCACCTTCAATTGCTCGATGCGATAGCCGTACTCGATGGCGCTGAAGTGCTGCCACAAATAGACCATTACAAACAGAAAGAACACGCTCAAGGTGATGCCAAATGAGATCATCTCGCGGCGGCGCTTCGGGTCGGTGACCTTTACTACCCGCGAATTGTCAATGCGCTTGACGAAGTGGATCTCCGGCGTGCCGATAAACATGCCGCGCGGCTGCGCGGGTGACGCCTGCTCACTCCACTCAACCGCCTGTGCCATGGTCGGGAAAAGAACTCCGGCTGCCATACTTTCTCCTGCCGGAAGGCCTCACTTCTTGGCCTTTGTCCGGCTCCAATCCTTAAAGCACACGAACCGAATTTCTAATACTCAGAAGTTATTCACATTCTTCACAGCTTTTTCCGCAACGTTTGACTGCGCGACCGAAAAGTTACAGAGTTTCGAAACGTACTTCTTTGCGCCAAAATTCACGTCCGCTCCGCAGCTCGCAATTTCGCGCTGCGCGACCGCGGATTGCGATCGATTTCTTCTTCGTCCGCCGTCACCGGCTTCTTCGTCAGCACGCGGTAGAAACCGTCGCGTGCCCCGTCTCGAAGCGCATCTTTCACGATGCGATCCTCCAGAGAGTGGAAGCTGATGACCACCAGCCTGCCGCCCGGCCTTAGCACCTGCACCGCCGCGCCGTTACTCAGCAGCGCCCGCAGGTCGTCGAGTTCACGATTCACCAGAATTCGGAGTGCCTGGAAAGTCCGCGTCGCCGGATGAATACGCCGTTCAGCCTGGTTCATTGGCCGGGCCGCGGCCGATATGACGTCCGCTAACTGTGCGGTTGTTTTAATCGGCCGCGCCCGAACAATGGCTCTGGCGATTCTCCGCGACCTCCTTTCCTCACCGAATTCGTAAATCGCATCGGCAAGCTCGCGCTCGTCGAAGCGGTTTACCACTTGTTCGGCAGTCAGCCCGGAGTGCGGATTCATTCGCATGTCTAACGGGCCTTCCGCCTGAAAACTGAATCCACGCGCGGCATCTTGTAGTTGCATGGAACTGACACCGAGGTCGGCGAGCAATCCATCTGCAGTTGCCGGCGCCACGTGTTGCGCCACCTCTGCGAATGATGCGTGCACCAACTCAACCGACGGCCAATCATCGTCTTGGCCAGCGGGAGAACTGCTGAGCCGCTCACGCGCTCGTTCCAACGCTTCCGGGTCCTTATCGAAGCCAATCAAACGACCCCGTGCGCCGAGGCGTTTTGCGATTTCCCAGCTGTGCCCGCCCAAGCCCACGGTTGCGTCGATATAGGTCCCGCCGCGCCGTACGGCCAGGAAGTCGATCGCTGGTTTTAAAAGAACTGCCACATGGCCAAAATCCTTGCTCTCGCCATGCGCGCCCCCAAGGGCGCTGTCCGCTTCTGAAAACCGTTCGTCCACTCACTTCCATTTCGTCGCGAATGGAGCCCAAAACCTGACCTTCCCTAAATCCCCAAACGATCCAGCTCTTGTTCATCCTCAGCAGTAAATGGCTCCTGTACCTCTTTGCGTAGCGCTTCAGCATTCTGAACTTCCAGGAACTTGACCCGTCCGCTGACCGCCACTTCGCCCTTCAGCTCTGCGGATTCACGCAAAATCGAGGGCAGCAGCAGACGGCCCTGCCCGTCCATCTCCACCGACTGTCCGTAATAGCTGGTCCGCTTCAGTAACCGCTGCTTGGACTTGTTGAAGTTGGATACCGTGCTCAACTTGCGCTCGATCTCCTCCCACTCCGTAAGGGGATACACTTTGGCACTCTTGCCATCCCAGCTCGTGATGTAGAATTGCGCCGCGTAGTTCTCGTCGATGAGGCGCTTGAATTCCGCCGGCACCTTGAGGCGCCCTTTTTCGTCCAGCCGGGTTAAGTGCGTGCCGCGAAACATAAAGTCCGAGTCTGGCTCTCGAGACGGAGGTGAACATCACTGGCCCCAAATGGCCGCTGCTATCCGGTTCCCAGGCGTTTTGGGGTGTGAAACCATTTCGAACCACGTGCTCCAATCGAGCCAAGGTTTACTCCACAATCTACCACTTCTTACCACTTCTATGGAGGTATCCTACTCCTAAACGGCTGTGTGTCAAGAGGAATTTGCGCCTCTTTTCATCGCGGCAATTCCGGCGCAGCGCAACACTATTCCTAGTATCGACTGGCGATGCCGAACACAACGAATTGCGTTTACTCTGAAGGTTCAGCGGGAGCCAATGTCGAGAGAACACAGGTCCAAAGCATGAGTCAGCGGTTTGAAGCCGAACAATGGGTCGCTGCCCCGCTGCCCCGCGTCTTTGCGTTCTTTGCCGATCCGCGCAACCTGCCGCGCATCATGCCACCCAGGCAAGGGGCTGAGTTGATGAAGTTGAACCTGGTTCCACCACGCGTCCCCGCTGCTCAAGTTTCGGCAGACACTGAACGCATGGCGGGCATCGGAAGCGAGGTCATCTTCAAGTTTCGCGCCATTCCATACCTGCCGATGCATGAGAAATGGACTGCGCGAATCACCGAGTTCTCGCCGAACGAGTATTTCTGCGACGTGCAGAAGCAAGGCCCGTTCCGCCGTTGGCATCACAGGCACTCCTTCGAAGGGAGGACAATCGATGGTTGCGACGGCACGCTAATCCGCGATGTAGTGGAATACGAAGTCGGATTCGGCGTGATTGGGAGAATGTTGGAAGGGCTGCTGTTCCAACATATGTTGCGCACCACGTTCGAATACCGCAAACAGGCTCTGGAGAAGATCTTACTCAATACACCAAACGGTTACTCACTAACCAAGAGCAAACACCGGCGTTAATCCTCCGACTTTGCGAGGGATCTGATAACCGATTCAAGTTCGACAACCTCGATTGTGTCTGGGCACTCGCTCCAATTGTGACGCCAGCAGACAATTATGTCGCAGCCTCGGGGCGCATGTCCGTGATCGCGAAAGTTGCGGCTCTCGAACTCAAATTCAATTCGGACTCTCTGCCACCTACCGGAAGCGATCTGACGCTTTGCTTCGCAATCTGGAAACCCAGCCTGTACCGCTTCAACCAAATAACCAAGTTCCTTCGCGACCATTCCAAAGAGGAAGATCACGCCATCCTCGTTCACCGGCTCGTGCCTCAGGCCACGGAAGTCAATCGGGTTCCCGTACGTCGGCCGACCCTCCAGCTTTGGGTGCTGTTGTGCGACTACCTTAGGAGGAGGTGCCATTACTTCAGTGTCCTGAAGCTGCGCACGAGACGCGTTAGCCGACGACATTCCAGTGTTTTCCACCGGCAACAGTGTTAGTACATCTGACCACTCCGGTCTACCGGTCGCAAAGACTCTGAACTTATGGGGAAGATCCGACCACGGTCCGAAATGCTTCTCAAAAGAACCCGGGCTGTATCTTCCTTCCCGCCTGTATTGGCTACGAGTCGGAATTTGGCGCATTCGTCGCACGAGATTGCCCCAATCCTTGAGGAGGGATGTGTCGTCGAGTCGGACATTTGTGGAATCAGGTTCGAGTCCTGCGGCCCGAACTGCCGCGCTCCAACTGGGAAAGTGCGTCAGGACTTGGTATTCACTCAATCCGGACTGTGCCTTAAACTCAGCTTTGGATGGTGGGTGACCGAGGACCTTCGCTGTGCTCCTTATTGCCTCTAACAAATCAACCTTGTTTGACACGGCTCCGAATCGCTTTCGTGAGTAACTTGCTTGTCCTACGCGGAAGCTTATCACGGTCCCCCGGCAGTCCTAGCGTCCCTGTGCCTCCGTGGTTGGCTGTCACATCAGTTATCCTTCGCACATGGACATCTTCGCCCTTACACGCAGGCTGATGGACATTGAGTCCACCACCGGAATAGAAGCCCAAGTCGGTGCGGCGCTCGCCAACGAACTAACGCAGCTCGGCTACAACGTGGAGCGCATGCCGGTCGAAGGCGATCGCTTCAACGTGTGGGCGACGCATCCGCAACACCCGCGACCCGAGCTCGTAATGTCCACGCACATGGACACGGTGCCGCCGTTCATCTACTCATCGGACACCACCGATCGCATCTACGGCCGCGGATCGTGTGACGCCAAGGGAATTATCGTGGCCCAGATCGCCGCCGCCGAGAAGCTCGGGGCCCAAGGCATTCCCGTCGGACTGCTCTTCCTCGTCGGCGAGGAGCGCGACAGCCAGGGCGCACAGGTTGCCAATCAGCAGCCGCGAGGTGCGAAGTTCCTCATCAACGGAGAGCCTACGGAGAACAAGCTGGCGGTTGCCTCGAAAGGCACGCTGCGTGTGGAGCTTGTGGCCCACGGCAAGATGGCTCACTCGGCGTATCCCGAGCTGGGCGAATCGGCCATCGAGAAGCTGCTTGACGCGCTGGAAAGCGTGCGAAAACTCAACTTGCCGAAAAATCCTAAATCCGGGCCTTGCACCATGAATATTGGCATGATCGAAGGCGGGCGTGCGCCCAACGTCATTCCCGATTGCGCGCGTGCGCATCTGCTTTTCCGGCTTGTCGGTCCCGCGCAAGAATTACGTCAGCAAATTATCTCGGTCGTGGCCGACAACGCCGAAGCTGAATTCAAGCTGGAAATCCCGTACATGGAGTTCAGTACTGTTTCGGGGATCGAGACCATGGTCGCTGCCTTCACTACCGACATTCCCGCGCTCACCAATTGGGGGAAGCCGTTGTTGATCGGCCCAGGTTCGATTCACGTCGCGCACACCGAGGGCGAGTACATCGAGAAGCAGCAGTTGCTAGAAGCGATTGATCTGTACGTGAAGATCGCATGCGGCTTGCTGGGACGGTGCACGGTTAATACCTGAGCTCGTGTCGAAAAGTCCGGAAGCCTTAAGCCTCAGAAGGATTTCCGAGGATCTCAAACCTTCCGCTGTCGGGAGCGGTAGCCCAGATCGAGCCTTTACCGATGTCGTACACCCAGCCGCGAATGTCCACTTCACCGCTAATTACGCGTGCGTGGACGCTGGGATGGCTCTTCAGGTTTTCCATCTGCACCATCACGTTGTACTCCGTGATCAAGCGCAGCTTCTCCTCTTCTGCAGCGTCGCTGTGATCGCGCATTAGGCGGTGGTGGGCTTCGGACGCATGCCGCATCCATTGCTGTACCCCTGGCAGGCCCTGGGTTTGCTCGGAGTGCAGCAGGCCTTTCATTACTCCACAGTCCGTGTGCCCACAGATGATGACCAGCGGCACTTTCAACACCAGCATGGCGTATTCAACGCCCGCCGAAACACCACCCACGAATTCGCTGTAATGCGGCACCAGGTTTCCAGGATTGCGCTCGATGAAGAGATCGCCCGGGGCACTGTGCGTGACCAGGTTTGGGTCGACCCGCGAATCCGCGCAGGTTATGAACAGCGCGATGGGTTCCTGTCTGCGTTGCAGGCGCTCGAACATCGCACGCTGCCCGGGATAGATCTCGCTGTGAAATATCGACACGCCCTGTAGGATTTTTGCCAAAGCTTCTTGACTCTTCACCACCGGCTCCATCATCCAATAAAACGATTGCCTGTAACCCAAGATGAACAACGAATAGTGTACTGGTTGGGCGTCAGTTTCACGGGGTTTTTACAGTTCGAAGCGTGACTCCATCCATGCGGTTCAATAAAGCTAAAAACAGAGCGGCTATCCGTTTCCGCTCGGGAGGACTTATGGCTACTGCCACCACAGAAGTTCGCTTTTCCAGCAGCATCAAACTCTCGGAAGACAACAAGTCCAAAGTCATCGAAATCCTCAATGCCCGTTTGGCCGACACCGTCGATTTGAAGACACAGGTGAAGCACGGTCATTGGAACGTGAAGGGGATCCAATTCTTTCAGTTGCATGAACTGTTCGATTCCATCGCCAGCCACCTCGAAGATCAGTCAGACCTGATTGCCGAGCGGGTCACGCAACTGGGAGGCGTTGCTAACGGAACAGCCCGCCAGGCCGCGTCTGACTCAACTATCAAGGAATACGATTTCAACGCCGTCAAGGGCGAAGACCACGTTCGCGCGCTGGTGGAGCGTCTGGGAACACTAGCGAACGCCGCTCGCAAAGCCATTGACGACACTGGCAAGCTGAGCGACCAGGCAACCGCGGATGTGTTCACTGAGATCACGCGCGCAGCGGACAAAGACCTGTGGTTCCTGGAAGCGCATCTGCAAGCTTAGGGGCCACCATCATTTATTCCAGCGAGGGCGATGGCCCTCGCATTCTCTTTGGGCTTCGATCTGCACTGCTCGGGAAAACGTGCCCCGCTCTTCCCTGCTAGACTGATCGCTTATGTCTGAGCCGACGAACTCGCTGGTGCGGGCCTCTTCTGCCTACCTGCGCTCGGCCATGCACCAGCCAATCGAATGGCAGGAGTGGGGTGAAGAAGCCTTCGCGAAAGCGCAACGCGAGAACAAGCCCATCCTGCTCGATATTGGTGCCGTGTGGTGTCACTGGTGTCACGTCATGGACCGCGAATCCTACGAGAGTCCCGAGACGGCTGACATCATCAACCAGCACTTCATTGCGGTAAAGGTCGATCGCGACGAACGGCCCGACGTAGATAGCCGTTATCAGCTCGCAGTATCAGCGATAGCTGGCACGGGCGGATGGCCGCTCACCGTCTTCCTCACACCGGATGGCCGTCCATTCTACGGGGGCACCTATTTCCCCCCCGACGATCGTTGGGGACGTCCGAGCTTTAAGAAGATCCTGCTGGCGATCGCGGATGCCTATCGCGAGCGGCGTGATGAGGTCCTTAAGTCGGCAGACGAAGCGATGAGCGTGCTGGCTGGCGCGGAAGGCTTTGCGGGACGACGCGCAGATTTTTCTCCGCGTATTGTGGGCATCATGGTTCAGTCGGCATTGCCCATCTTTGATGAAAAGAACGGCGGTTTCGGCAGCGCTCCGAAATTTCCTCATCCTGCAGCCCTCGATCTCCTCATGGACTGGTACGTTCGCACCGGCGAAGAGCGCGTAGGAACGGTCGTCACTACCACGCTGACCCGGATGGCGCAAGGCGGCATGTACGACCAGCTGGCCGGCGGCTTTCATCGCTATTCGGTGGACGAGCGCTGGATCGTGCCGCACTTCGAGAAGATGTCGTACGACAACTCGGAGCTGCTCAAGAACTACGTCCACGGCTACCAGGTGTTCGGCTATGAGTTCTATGCTCACGTCGCCCGCGACATCGTTCGTTGGATGGACGAGTGGCTAAGCGACCGCGAGCACGGCGGCTTCTACGCCTCGCAGGATGCCGACATCAACCTCCACGACGACGGCGATTACTTCACTTGGACTGTGGAGGAGGCCAGGGCCGCTCTGAGCGAAGACGAATTTCAGGTTGCTTCCCTGCACTACGACATCAACGACATCGGCGAGATGCAGCACGATCCCGGCAAGAATGTGCTGTGGGTTAGCGCCCTGCCAGAAGAGATCGCGTCTCGCTTGGGCATTGACGTCTCCAAGGTACTGGACTTGCTCGCTGCGGCGAAAATAAAGCTGTACGAAGCGCGTTTGAAACGGCCAACACCCTTCGTTGACAAGACCGTCTATGTGAATTGGAATGCGATGTGCATCTCCGCCTACCTGCAAGCGGCGCAAGTGCTTGATCTCGAGGACGCACGCAAGTTTGCGCTGCGCTCGCTAGACCGCATCCTAGCCGAAGCGTGGGATCCTGAGCGCGGTTTGTCTCACGTCATCGCTTATGCCAACGCCAAGGCCGAGAAGCGCTTCGTTCGGGGATTACTCGACGATTACGCATTTGCCGTGCTGGCCTGTCTCGACGCCTTCGAAGTGAACGGGGATATCAGCTATTTCAAATTTGCGCAGCAAATTGCCGATGACATGATTCGCAGATTCGGCGATCCCACATCGGGCGGCTTCTTCGATACCGAAGCCTCGCTGGAAGAAAAGCTGAAGCTGGGCGCTCTCTCGGCGCGGCGCAAGCCATTTCAAGATGCACCCACTCCGGCGGGCAATCCCAGCGCAGCCATTGCGTTGCTGCGGTTGCATGTCTATACCGGCGACGCACGATATCGTGACAAGGCCGAGGACACCCTCGAGGTCTTCGCGGGTACAGCGGAGCAATTTGGCATCTATGCTGGAACCTACGGGATCGCTGCGACCTGGATGTCGAAGCCGCACACGCAAATCGTCGTGGTGGGTGAAGACGACCAGGCGACAGCGCTGCTAAAGGTTGCAGTCGCGCCGTTTGCCGTCAACAAGTCGGTAGTCCATCTAACCGACAGCGAAGCCGTGGCGCAGAACCTGCCGCCGGCACTGGCGGAGACAGTCCCCAGCGTCCCGGCGTTGAAGAACAAGAAATCCGTCGCCATTGTTTGCACCGATTTTAGTTGCCAGCCGCCAGTGGAGAATCCTGGTGAGTTGTCGGATCTACTGCGGGAAACAGTTTCCGCCAAGTAAGCCCTTGATGGAAAGTTGCCGATGATATCAGCAGCGGTGGCAACCCACCGGCGAGCGGCGTGCGATGCAAAGAAAAGCCGGTGCTAACGGGCGACGAGAACCTGCGTCGCCCGTTTTAGGAATACGCTTCATCTAATAACTCGATCACATGCGCCACGCGCGCGTTGAGACCCTTGCGCTTGATCCCCGCGCCAAACTGCAACATGCAGCCCACATTTGCGGTCGCCACGATCTCCGGGCTCACGCTGGCTACATATTCCATCTTCTCGTCGAGGATCTTCATGGAAAGTTCGTTCTGTGCGACGTTGTAAACGCCGGCACTGCCACAGCAGGTATCCGGTCGTGGCATTTCGATCGTTTCAGCGCCAATCGCTTTCAACAGTGCGCGCGGCGCCTTGCGAACGCCTTGTGCGTGCGCCAAGTGACACGGATCGGCGTAGGTAACACGCTGGGTCAACTTGCGCTTCGGTTCGATCAGCCCGACCTCGGCCAGATACTCGGTGACGTCACGCACCTTGGCGACAAACTGCTTCGCGCGGTCGGCGTACTCGACATCATGCTCCAGTAGCCCGCCATATTCCTTCATCACCGAGCCGCAACCGGCGGCGTTGCTGACGATGGCGTCGAAGTCCGGGCTGAGCATGGCGTCGATATTGCCACGGGCCTGCACTCGCGCCATGTCCAGGAATCCGGCATGCACGTGGAGCGCTCCACAACAAGTCTGGCCGCTGGGGATATGAACTTCGATACCGTTTCTCGTCAGGACCCGAATTGTGGCACGGTTCAGTTCCGCAAACGCAACGCTACCGATGCAACCGATCAGAAGTGCCACGCGCCCGCGACGAGTGCCTTCGGCTTGATAGACCGCGCCGAGATCGTCGAAGGAGAAGTCCTTGTCGATGCGGGGCGAAAGAGCGTCGAGTTCTGCTACACCCAGAACTTTAAGAAGGCCACTTCGCCGCGCCAGACTCTGCAAGCCCGAGCGCTGATAGAAGCGCACCAACCTCGCATGCCTCGCGAGGCGGCTGAAGGAAGGCAGCACTTGCTCGTAGAAATGTGCACGAATTGCGCGCTGCAGCCAGGGCCGATGGTAATGCTCCACGATCTGCGCGCGCGCCCGCTCCAGCAGGCTTCCGTACGGCACGCCCGAGGGACACGCCGTCTGACAATTCAGGCATCCGAGGCAGCGGTCAATGTGGGTGACGAACGACTCGCCCAGCGCCAGCCTTCCCTCGTCCACCTGCACCATCTGGTAGATGCGGCCTCGCGGCGAATCCATCTCCGTGCCCAGTGCGCGATAGGTCGGACACTGGTCCAGACACAACCCGCAGTGAACACATTTGGAGTAAAGGTCCCAAGTTGGCTTCTCGCCGGGCAAGAAGTTCGAGACTGGCTTTTCCGCAACTGGAGCCGCTGTGCTCAGAACAGAAACCTCCCGCGGTTCAAAATGTTATTCGGATCGAGCGCCCGTTTGACGGCACGCATGCTCTCCAAATCCGTGGGCATCGGTCCCCATCCCGGGACGTCACGGAGCGCTTCCGACGGGCAATGAAGAACCGCCACGCTGACATCGCGCGGCAAACGGTTTCGCAACCCCGAGGCCGCATTGACGAAGTTGGCCAGATTCACGTCCGCATACCGCTCCGGACTCATGGCAACCAGTAGATGACCAACTCCCACCCTGCCGACCGCCGCAAAAGTAAGGCTGTTCGAATGAGCAACCATCGCGAGGCCATCCAGGACCGGTTGGACATCGGCCAGCGGAAGCGTCATCGAGACCAGCAGCAAACTTGAATGTCGTTCCTGGGCGAGGTGCGGAAAGTCTGACACTGCCTGCCAGAGATCGTGCTCTTCCCGATCTTCCATTTCACGTGAACCAGCGCTCACCAATTCTGTACGGTACCGGGCGAGCACGGCATCGCTGCCTGCTGCGCGAAGCAAAATTGACCACGCCGCGGCGGAAGTACCTTGCAGCGCGAGCAGCGCACCAGCCTCCGGCGAAATCAATTCCAGGCAAATTGGATCGAGCGGAGAACGCAGCACTCGATTGCGGAATGCGAACGCCTCCTCAGTACGGGCGAACTGCGACACGAACGTTCGGGTCTGCCGCGGTGCGGGAAACAGCTTGAAACTGGCGCTGGTTATAATGCCCAGCGTTCCCTGGCTTCCGATGAGCAGCTTCATCATGTCGTAGCCGGCAACGTTCTTCACCACGCGCCCCCCACCCTTGGCCTTGCGCGCGTCTCCAGTGACGAACCTCACCCCGATGCAGTAATCGCGCGGGCCTCCATAGCCGTGGCGATGCGGGCCGTACAGTCCCGTCGCCAGCATTCCACCGACCGTGCAGCGTTCGGGCAGGGCCGGATCGGCTGCCAAAAACAAGGTGTCGGCCAACACCTTCGACGAGAGTTGGGCAACCGTGCATCCGGCACCGATGCCAATGGTTAGGTCGCCCGGATCGTAATGCTCCACTTCGGTGAGGCGCGTTGTGTACAGGAGCACGTCCACCTGCGGCGGACGGTTACCGGTTTGCTGTTGCGTAAAACCACCGGCGGGAACAACAGAAAGGGCATGATCATTAGCGAAGCGCAGGATGGCGACGATTTCATCCGCCGAACCTGGCATGACCGCAACAGCCGGAACAACGCCGAAAATGTGGTGATGTTCCAGATCTTGCGGATCCTCCACCACGTGCTCTGCACCGCAAATGGAGCGCAACTCCCGCCCTAACTGCATAGCTGTCGTCGCGGTGCTCACAGCCCCTCCTGCGCCAGCACGGGATTCCGCGCTGGCCCCGAAATCTCGCGGCACATGCGCGGCGTGGGAAACAGCTTCTCCGGATTTAGCACGTTGTCGCGATTGAACGTGTTCCGCAGGCTAACCATCACGTCCAGGTCCTGCTCGGTGAACAGCACCGACATCAGGTCGCGCTTCTCCATCCCGACGCCGTGCTCGCCAGTAATGGAGCCGCCGATGGCAATGCAGTACTCCAGTATGTCTTTGCTGGCTGCCAGGGCGCGCTCAAGCTGGTCGGGGAAACGGATATCGAAGAGAATCAGCGGATGCATGTTGCCATCGCCGGCGTGGAAGATGTTGCCGATGATCAGGCCATACTTCTGCGAAACTTCCCCGATGAATTGGAGCGTGGCAGCGATCTTGCTGCGCGGCACGACCCCATCCTGCGTGTAATAGGAAGGCGTGACGCGCCCGAGCGCTCCGAAGGCGGTCTTGCGGCCCTTCCACAGCAGCGCGCGCTCTTCTTCAGTCTTGGCGCGGCGCACCTCGCGCGCCTTCTCCTGGAGGCATACTTCTCGCACCGCTTCCGCCTGTTCTTCCACCGCTTCGCGCAAGCCGTCCAGTTCGATCAGCAACACCGCGCCGGCGTCCAGCGGATAACCCGCATGGCAGTAGGCCTCGATGGTGCGCAGCGTCCATCCATCCAGCATCTCCAGCGCGGCGGGAGTGATGCCTGCCGCGGTAATCGCAGAAACCGTGCGACCCGCATCGTCCACCGACTCGAAAATTCCCAGCAGAGTTGCCACTTTTTCTGGCTTGCGTAGGAGCTTAACCGTAATCGCCGTGGCAATGCCGATCGTCCCCTCCGAGCCGACAAAGAATCCGGTCATGTCGTAGCCGTAAGACTCCGCAGCCTTGCCGCCGAAGTGCACGATTTCGCCGCTGGGCAGCACCACCTCTACCCCAGTGACATGATTCACGGTCACGCCATACATCAGGGTGTGCGGTCCGCCGGAGTTCTCTGCGATGTTGCCGCCAATCGTGCAGGCTTTCTGGCTGGAGGGATCGGGCGCGAAGTAAAGCCCGAGATGCGAGACATTCTCCGAGAGTTGCAGGTTAACCACGCCCGGCTGTACGACCGCGCGCTGGTTCTCAACGTCAACCTCGAGAATGCGGTTCATGCGAGAAAAGGCGACTACAATTCCGCCCTCCTGCGAGATCGCGCCGCCACTCAGCCCGGTACCTGCTCCGCGTGCCACCACCGGCAGGTGTACCGAAGACGCCAGGCGCATGATCGCGGAAACCTGTTCTGTTGTTTGGGGAAAAACCACAGCGCCGGGCGTGCTCTTGCGAATGCCGGCGTCGTATTCGTACAACATGAGGTCCTCAGGACGATCGAGAACGGCGTCGCGTCCGGCTATCTTCCGGAGATGTTCGACGACCCGAGAAAGGGACATAGCGGGAGTGTAGCACCGCCAACACGGAAGGTTGCAAGGACACTCGTCACACAAGCCCTGTGACAAGCTTGAACGTGACGTCCGCGGGCAGCATGTAGGTATCTTCTCCTCCAAACCGGTACGATTGTTAACGGGAAAATCAGGTGCGATCGCTGGGTGCCTGAGCTCTGTAGAACGGAACCAGGTTTTGCCAGTCCCGCAACGGCAACGAGTGCGGCATAATGGTAAGTTCCTTCTGAGCCAAAGGACCGAATCATGGCTATCAATCACATCACCGAAATTCTGCCGGCAACGCGCATGGCGAATGTGCGGTATGCCATCCGCGATCTGGCCGTGGTTGCCGACGAGGTCGCGCGCCAAGGCCACGAGATCCTCTACCTGAACATCGGTGATCCCTGTAAGTTCGACTTTTCTACCCCGCCGCACATGATTGAGGCTGTGTTGAAAGCCATGCGGGAAGGCCACAATGGCTACGCGGACTCACTGGGTATCAAGCCGGCGATCGAGGCCATTCACAACGAGGCTGAGCGCAATGGATTTCGCCACATTCAAAGCATCTTCATCGGCATTGGAAGCGGAGAGGTCATAGACAGCTGCATCACCGCCCTCCTGAACCCCGGCGACAATGTACTGACGCCGAGACCGGAATATCCGCTTTATGGCGCGATCATGGGCAAGCTGGACTGCCCGGTGAACGACTACGATCTGGACGAGGACAACGGCTGGGAGCCCGACGTGGCGGACATCGAGCGCAAGATCAACTCGCGCACGAGGGCGATCCTGCTGATCAATCCCAACAACCCTACAGGGGCGGTCTACTCCAGGCACGCGCTGGAAGAAATTCTGGAACTGGCGCGGCGGTACGGGCTGGTTATCTTTGCCGACGAAATTTACGAGAAGCTCATTTTCGATCCTCACCAGAAACACATCCCGGTCGCAACCCTGGCGACCGATGTGCCGATCGTGACCTTCAACGGCCTATCGAAGGCCTACTTGGTGCCGGGCTGGCGCATCGGATGGGCGATCGCTACCGGCCCCCGCGAGATCCTGCACCCCTACATGGAAGCCGTTCACCGCCTATTGCGAGCGCGCTTGTCGGCCCCGCATCCGTTTCAGCACGCCATACAAGCCGCGTTGGAAGGCCCGCAGGACCACCTCCCCGAAGTACGCGAAAAACTGCGACGCCGCGCCGACATCACTGTGCAATGGGCGAACAGCACACCGCGGGTGAAGCTGGTCGCGCCCAAAGGCGCGTTCTATGCGCATCCCAGCCTGGAAATCCCGGAAGACGATCTCACCTTCGTCAACGACCTGCTGAAGCAGAAGCACGTGTTGGTGGTACATGGCTCCGGCTTCGGCGAGAAGCCCGGCACGCGCCACATCCGCATCGTGTTTCTACCGCAGGAACCAGTGCTGAGCGCAGCCTATGCGGCCATGACAGAGTTTATAAAGGAACGATACCGATAGACGCGATGGTTGATATACACTGCCACATCCTGCCCGGCATCGACGACGGTTCGAAGTCATGGGAAATGACGGCCGAGATGTGCCGTGTGGCGGCGCAAGATGGCATTACGCATATCGTTGCCACGCCACATTCCAATGACGAATTCACCTATGACCGCGACTGCTACACAGAAATGCTCGGGGAGCTTCACGATGCCGCCGATGGCAAGTTGGCATTCAGCCTCGGCTGCGACTTCCATTTCTCCTACGACAACATCCGCGATGCGCTGGCCCATCCTCGGCGATACACAATTGGCGACTCGCAGTATCTGCTGGTCGAGTTCAGCGACTATGGTATCCCGCCAAGCGTGAAGCAGGACCTGTTCTCCATCTCCAGCAGCGGAATGGTTCCCATCATCACCCATCCCGAACGCAACCAGATCCTGATGCGAAAACCCGAGATGGTGCTCGATCTGGTCGAGCAAGGCTGCCTGGTGCAAGTCACGGCCAACGCGGTCACGGGATTTTGGGGCAGCCGCTCAAAGAAGATGGTTGAGTGGCTGCTCAAGCGCGAAGCAGTCCACGTTGTGGCTAGCGACGCGCACGATCCCAAGCGCCGTAACCCGGTGTTGTCGCACGCCCGCGAAGTGATCTCCGGCCTCGCGGGCGATGAGATTGCCGACGCGCTGGTCACCCGTAATCCTGCCGCAATCGTTGACGGCAAGAGCCTGCCTTATCAGCCGCTGTATCGCCTGTGATCAGGGCTTCAGCGACTCCAAATAAGCGACCACAGCTTCGGCGTCGGCCCGATTCATGTGGTACTGCGGCATCGGAGGACGCGCCGGCTGCCCGTTGGGCGCAAGCCCGGTCATGAAAAACTGGATCGCCTTCTCGTGGTCCCAGCCTTCCAACCCGGCGATGTTGACCGAGGTGTCGGCCCAATTCGGAATCGGCACGGTAGGAGCGAAAAACAGCTTGGCGCCTTGCAGCCATTTCGCTTGCAGGGGCTGGCCCTTCTCGTCCATCGGCGTGTGGCAGTCAGAACAGCCCGCAATGGCCTTCACCAAATACTCGCCGTGGGCGATTTGCTGCTTGCTGGCCGTCTTGGCTGGTGCGGCCACGCTGTTGAAGGCGGCTACTATGCACAACGATCCCACAACGATCACCATCATCATTTTTTTCACGTGTCTTCTCCCTGAATTTTGTCAGTCGTGCTCTTCTGGCAGTGCAAAGAACAAGAAACCTCTGCGTCACTGCGGTGCTCGTGGTTCCCCTGGCTTTCCGGTGAGACCGCCGGTGATCACGGCCAAAAGAACGGCACAAAAATTGGGGAGATTTTGCAGCAAGTGGGCCGCGGATGTCAATCGCAGGCGGAGCGGCGATCAACAAGAACTGGGGACCGAAAAGGGTACGATGACCGCACCCTTCTCATCCCTGCAGTTTTGGGAACAGTCTTACTTCTGGCCCTGCTGGAAGCGGCTGTTCACTTCCGCCCAGTTCACCACGTTCCACCATTCCTTCAGGTAGTCGCCGCGGCGGTTCTGGTACTTCAGGTAGTACGCGTGTTCCCAGACGTCGTTGCCCATGATCGGCAAAAATCCCTGGCTCATCGGGTTGTCCTGGTTGGCAGTGCTCATCACTTGCAGATTGCCTCCCTGGTTGCGCACCAGCCACGCCCAACCGCTGCCGAACTGCTTAAGACCGGCGTCGTTGAACTTCTCCTTGAAGGCGTTGAAGTCACCAAAGGTGCTCCTGATGGCCTCGGCGATAGCGCCGCTCGGCTCGCCGCCGGCGTTCGGACCCATGATCTTCCAGAACATGGAGTGGTTCACGTGGCCGCCGCCATTGTTGCGCACCGCAGCGCGAATTGCTTCGGGCACGTTCTCCAGGCCTCTGAGCAACTCTTCGGGGCTGAGCTTCTGCAACTCGGGAGCCTTTTCCAAGGCAGCATTCAGATTGGTTACATAGGCCTGGTGATGTTTGTCGTGATGCAGGTGCATGGTTTGCGTGTCAATGTAGGGTTCAAGTGCAGAGTAGTCGTAGGGCAGCGCCGGAACTTCGTGTGCCATTCTAGTCTTTCCTCCAGTTGCCAGTTGATGCGAGAAAACGAAATCTGGTTTCAAAACCGCAGGCGAGACGCGATACCTCAACTGCGGCTGTCATTATAGTTGATAACAGGTTCGCCAAATCCTGGGCCGCTTCCTGGGGCAACCTCCTCGTCGCGGACCCGCGATTTTGTCGACGCATTCCCCGTCGCTGGCCAACTGCCCTATAATGAAACGTTCTTCCCTGCCGCTGCATCCATCGTTAGTAAGGGGTATTGATGGCCACAACCGAGATTGCAGTACACGGCGCCGAGCGCGACGCCGTGCGTGAGCCTGTCGTCAACGACTTCAGCATACAAGTTGCAACTGTAAACGGCTCGGGATCGCAGAGCGCCAACACCGTGCTGCTGCGGACCATCTTCCAGATGGGCGTTCCCGTCTCCGGCAAGAACATGTTCCCCTCGAACATCGCCGGACTGCCCACGTGGTACACGATTCGGGCGAGCAAGAAAGGCTACATCGCGCGCAAGAAGGAAATCGATTTCCTGGTGGCGATGAATCCGGAGACCGCGAAGGAAGATGTGATGTCGCTGGCGACCGGCGCTGCCGTCCTCTACGACGAACCGCTGAAGCTGAACGAACTCCGCTCCGATCTGACGTTCTACGCCGTGCCCTACGACAAGCTCTGTGCCGCGGTCTGTCCCGAAGCCAAGCTGCGCAAGCTGGTCAAGAACATGATCTACGTCGGCGTGGTGGCGCAACTGCTCAACCTCGACATGACCGAAGTCGAGAAGGCGCTCCGCAAGCAGTTCGCCAAAAAGGTGAAGGCTGCCGACCTGAACTGGAATGCCGCGAAGGCCGGTTACGACTACGCCGCGTCGTCGCTGACCAAGGCTGATCCATTCACCGTCGAGCGCATGGACAAGACCGCGGGCATGATCATCATCGACGGTAACGCTGCCGCGGCGATTGGGCTGCATGTTTGCCGGTGTAACCGTGGTGACGTGGTATCCGATCACGCCATCGTCGTCGCTGGTGGAGACCCTGATTGACTACATGAAGGAGTACCGCGTCGGCGCCGATGGCAAAGCTACCTTCGCCATCGTGCAGGCAGAAGACGAGCTCGCCGCCATCGGCATGGTTCTGGGCGCAGGCTGGTCCGGAGCACGCTCCATGACCGCCACCGCAGGACCAGGCATTTCGCTCATGGCCGAGTTCGCGGGACTGGGCTATTACGTCGAAATTCCCGGCGTCATCTGGGACATCCAGCGTGTTGGTCCTTCGACCGGATTGCCGACGCGAACCTCGCAGGGTGACATCGATTTTGTGGCCGAGCTCTCGCACGGAGACACACGGCATCCGATGCTGCTTCCGTGCAGCGTCTCCGAATGTTTCAGCATGGCGAGCGAGGCATTCGATCTCGCCGAGCAGTTGCAGACGCCGGTCTTTGTAATGTCCGACCTTGATCTGGGCATGAACAACTGGATGTCGGAGCCGTTCCAGTATCCCGAAAAGCCGCTGAATCGCGGCAAGGTGCTGACGGCAGAAGACCTCGAACGGCTGGGCGGCTTCGCGCGCTACAAAGATGTGGACGGCGACGCCATCGGTTACCGGACTCTTCCCGGAACCGACCATCCGAACGCGGCGTGGTTCGCGCGCGGCAGCGGACACAACGAGAAATCTGGTTACAGTGAGCGACCTGACGACTACGCGAACAACATGGACCGCCTGGCGCGCAAGTTCGACACCGCGCGCACGCTGGTTCCTAAGCCAGAGATCGTGCGGAACGACGGCAACGAAGTTGGCATCATCGCTTATGGCACGTCGCATCATGCGTTGGTCGAGACGCTCGACCAGTTGCAGACCGAATACGGAGTGAAGGCCGATTACCTGCGCTTGCGCGCGTATCCGTTTACGAGCGAAACCCGCAAGTTTGTCGCCACGCACAAGCGTGTGTACATCGTCGATCAGAACCGCGATGGCCAGATGCTGCAATTGCTGAAACTTGACATCTCGATCGAGGACATCGCGAGGCTGCGCAGCGTTCGACACTACAACGGACTGCCCATTGACGCGCGCTCCATCACCGACGACATCATCTTTCAGGAGGGCAAGTAAATGGCGACCACAGCCACACCGCCGCCGGCTCCCACTCCAAAGACCAACCGCCTTGGACTCCAGGTCATCGACTACCGCGGCGGCAAGACGACACTGTGCGCGGGCTGCGGCCACAACACCATTTCCGAGCGCATCATTGAGGCGTTCTACGAGATGGGCATTGCGCCGGAACGCGTCATCAAGTTGTCGGGCATCGGCTGCTCCTCGAAGAGTCCTGCGTATTTCATGAGCCGCTCGCACAGCTTCAACGCCGTCCATGGCCGCATGCCTTCGGTCGCGACCGGCGCCGTGCTGGCGAACTCGAAGATCATAGCGCTGGGCGTCAGCGGCGACGGCGACACCGCGTCCATCGGCATGGGCCAATTCGTGCATCTCATGCGGCGCAATCTGCCCATCATTTACATCATCGAAGACAACGGCGTGTACGGGCTGACCAAGGGCCAGTTCTCCGCCACTGCCGATCTGGGTTCGAAGCTGAAGACCGGCGTAATCAACGATCTGCCTCCCATCGACACCTGCGCGCTGGCGATCATGCTGGGCGCAACCTTCGTCGGCCGCTCGTTCTCCGGCGACAAAAAGCAGTTGCACACTATGCTGAAGGCGGCCCTGGCGCATCGCGGCACCGTGCTGCTCGACGTGATTTCGCCCTGCACTACGTTCAACGATCACGAAGGTTCGACCAAGTCGTACAAGTTTGTCAAAGACCACGAAGAGCCGTTGCACGATTTGAACTTCGTGCCGCACTTCCACGAAATTGACGTGGACTACGATGAAGGTTCCAGTCTCAACGTCACCATGCACGATGGGTCATCGTTGCGCCTGCGCAAGCTGGAGCATGACTACGATCCCACCAATAAGGTCGGAGCGGTGAGCCGCCTGATCGAGTCGCACGATGCCGAGGAGGTGCTCACCGGAGTGCTCTACCTGAACACCACGGCGCCCAACTTCCTCGACATGATCGACATGACCGACCAGTCGCTCGCCACCTTGCCCGAAAGCGTCACTCGACCCTCCCGCCAAGTGCTGGAAGAGTGCATGGAAGCGCTGCGGTAGAGGGCGAGCGCCGCCCTACCGTTGTCATCCGGGCGAGGACTGCAGAATCTGCGTGAGAAAACCCTGCCGTCCCTCCGGGACTCGGATTATTTTCCCATTTTTGTGACACCACCATCGGGGAATGCGGTAATCGCCGCCTGCAGCACGGCGGCGAGGCCGAGGCGTTTTACCGCAGCCTGCAAGGCCAAACCGTGCGCGTCGGTATGGAGGCCGCGGGCAGCGCGCGCTGGTTCGAACGACTGCTGGCCGACTGCGGCCACCAGTTGTGGATCGGCGATCCCGCCCGAGTGCGGGCGGCGGCCCCGCGCAAGCAGAAGACCGACCGGCGCGACGCCGATCTGCTGCTGCAGTTGCTGCTGGAGGACCGTTTTCCGCGGCTGTGGTGGATGTGGAAACTGGGGCGCGACTATGGGCCCATGGTCGGCTCCGGTTCGCATGTCGAGTAGCCTGGCTAGCTGTGAAGTTTCAATAGGTTGTCCATTCGATCAGGACCGGAGAAGCTGATTGTGATGAGCAATTACTTCCTCACGGAGAGACCGAATGGACATCCACCAGAATGCCCGACTCACGCCTTATAGTCGAGAGGCTCTGGCTCAACTGGTTCGTTCCCGGGGTGGGACCTTGAACTCGGCTGCAGCCGAGTTCAAGGTCCTACTCAAGACCGCGGCCAAATGGGTCCGCCGCTCCCTGGCCGGCGAGCCCATGACGGATCGCAGTTCGCGTCCCCATCGCCTCCGCCAACCCACTTCTCCAGAGTGTGTCCAGCAAGTCGAGCAACTGCGCCGCCAGCGTCTCACCGGAATGCACATCGCGCAGCGTACCGGCCTCAGCCGTGCCACCGTCAGCCGCATTCTCCGCCGCCTGCACCTTAACCGCATGCGCGATCTCGAGCCCGCTCCCCCGGTCCTTCGCTACGAACATCCTCATCCCGGCGATCTGCTCCACCTCGATATCAAGCAATTGGGCCGTTTCGGCACTATGCGGGTGCGCCTCGATGGCCGCCGCCGTGGCAGGTCCGCCGGCTCCGGATGGGAGCACGTGCATGTCGCCATCGATGATCACTCCCGCATTGCCTTCTCGCTCCTGCTGCCCGATAAAACTGCCGCCTCCGCCATCACCTTCCTGCGCGCCGCCGTGCTCTACTACGCTCAGCTCGGTATCGCCATTCGCCGCCTGCTCACCGACAACGGCCACTGCTATCGCTCCGCCGCCTTTCGCACCGCCTGTGCCCAACTCGGCATTCGGCAGCGCTTCACCCGCCCCTATACTCCACGTACCAACGGCAAAGCCGAACGCTTCATCCAAACCGCACTGCGCGAATGGGCCTATGCGCGGACTTATCAGAACTCCCAGCAACGCGCTGACCAGCTACCCGCCTGGCTGCATCACTACAATTGGCACCGTCCCCATGCTAGTCTGAACCACGCTTCCCCCATCACTGGCTCCGGTCTCGATCGGAACAACCTATTGAGACACCACCAGCTAGCCCAGTGGGGTGCAGTGGATCCCTGACGTGCTGAATAGGCTCTCGGCCTCCCTCCCCGGCGAGGGAGTTCGACTTACTAATCATAGTGCGCGAGCCACCGAATAGATGCTTGGTGGAACCGGCCGCCGCCGACTCTACCCTAACGATTAGCAACGCGAGCTTGGTCAGCACGCAGAGTATAGGTAATTCGACGCCGCATTTTTCCGCTAGAGCAAAATGGCGCTCTCTTAAAACCACGCGGGGGAAATGTGTCGCAAGAACCCTTGACATTATCGACGTTGTCATAGATGGGCTAGACTGAATAAGACTGAATCGCCCCTGCGGGCTGGATTCTGGCAAGTTTTGCTGTATCGCTCCCACCGCATTTTCAGAAGTCGAGTTCTCACACAGACTCTTACGCCCGGGGCTAACACAAGGCCGCCCCTGCGGCGGGGCTGGTATCTTGACCCTCGTCCGCTTCGCGCAGACAAAGCGCAGTTCCTGGGGGTTGTTTCGCTCCTGTGTCGCCCGGCTGCTTGCAAGTCTTGCATCCCAACCGATGAGCGTCTGTCGCTTAACCGTGTAACCTGTTTTCCTCGGCTGGCACTTTCGGCCTTCGGTCAGGCCGTGCCCGCCGAGTCCCCGCGAGACGGCCCGCAGTCTGGATCGAGAACAAGCCATCGTCGCGGGTGCTTGGACCTCGAACTTTCAAAATTCGCGCTGCACGATAAGCGCTGGACAGGGCGCCTCCGCAACAATGCGATGAGCGTTGTGAGCGAAATGAGAGCTCCAAGGTCTCCTCGGATGGACGCTGAATACGAGCAGATCGATTGCCTGCCGATTTGTAACCGTGATGATTCCCATCACAGGATCGTCGTGAAATTCAACCCAAGCCTCTGCCGGATAATCACCCCGCGGCCGATAGGAGACCAGTTCGCGCAGCCGCGATTGGAAGTAGGGTGTGATGAAAAGGTCTGACTCCTGTGGGTACGGTGGCCCGGCAGGAGCCGTGACGTGCAGTAAGGCCAGGCGGGCATTGTGCTCTGCTGCCAGCCGAATCGCGTACTCTACGGCCCGCGATTCGTCGGATTGGAGATCGGTTGCAAGCAGGATTCGTTTCGGATTCCAAGTTACTCTCCCTTTGCGTACCGAAGGGCCAATGGCCAAGACGGGACACCGCACGTGGTGGAAGATCCGTTCAGCGGCGGACCCAGCCAGCAGTTTTCGAAGACCCGTGGCGCCATGTGTCCCCACTACGATCAGGTCAATATGATCGAGTGCCAGGATCTGATCGACGACCTGCAATGCGGTGCCTGTCAGCAGGCGCCACTCGCACTCCACATCGGGACACTTTCCAGCCTCTACAAGCAGCCTCTGTTCAGCATCGGCGAGTGACTCCTGCGTTCGGCGGAACTGCTCCTCTTGCCCGGTTTGTGCTTGCGGAGATGCCGCCATCGCGTGCAATAGGAGAATCTTAGAACCGTAGTGCCTGGCGATTTCGATGGCGTGATCCAGTGCCGATTCGGATGCTGGTGAGAAGTCAGTAGCTACAACAATATTCTTGAGGGAAACCTCTGGCTTGGTACTGAGCGAAAGCATCTTGCACCTCCCCGGAAAGAGGAACCACACCTGAAGGGAAAATTATTTCTGCCGGTTTGGCACATCTTGCTACATGCAAAGTATAGCGCCGCATTCTACCGTTTGTCTGTGACATGAACACAAAAGACAGCGCAATGGCAGCCTATCGACAGCCCCTTAAGATAGGCAACTTGTAGCGTATCCGCGTCCTGCTTTCCATTTTGGGATGCCAGCATTCAGAAGTTGAGAACTCCGGCCCGACTCTTCCATCGGGCCGGAGAGCTTTACTTCAACGACGCCATATCAATTACGAAGCGATACTTCACATCGCTGCGCAGCATGCGCTCGTAGGCTTCGTTGATCTTCTGGATTGGAATGATCTCGATGTCGGAGGTGATGCCGTGTTTGCCGCAGAAATCCAGCATCTCCTGGGTCTCTGCAATGCCGCCGATCATGGAGCCGGAGAGCTGCCGCCGCAGGGGAATGATGCTGAACGCGGCCACCGGTAGGGGCTTTTCGGGCGCGCCTACCAGCACCAGGGTTCCATCGCGCTTCAGCAGATTGAGATAGGCGTTGATGTCGTGCTCGGCCGAAACCGTATCGAGGATGAAGTCGAAGCTGTTGACGTGCTTCTCCATCTGCGCCGGGTCTTTGGACAGAATGACTTCATGCGCGCCGAGGCGTTTCGCGTCTTCGGTCTTGCTGGTTGAAGTGGTGAATAGCGCCACGTGCGCTCCGAACGCGTTGGCGAATTTCAGTCCCATGTGGCCCAGGCCGCCCAAACCAACGACGCCGACCTTCTGGCCTTTCTGGACATTCCATCGCCGCAGAGGCGAGTAGGTGGTGATGCCCGCGCAGAGCAGCGGCGCCGTGGCGGCAAGGTCCAGGTTCGCCGGAGGACGCAGCACAATTGCTTCGTCCACCACGATGGTCTTGGAGTACCCGCCGTAGGTCATGCCGCCAAGATGCTTGTCTTCGCTGTTATAGGTGAAGGTGGCGGGGCCCTCACAGTACTGCTCCAGTCCGGCCTTGCAGGCTGGGCATGTACGGTCGGAATCAACCATGCAGCCGACGGCGGCGATGTCGCCTTCCTTGAACTTGCGCACCTGCGCGCCGACTTTCGTCACTCGGCCGGCAATCTCGTGGCCGGGAACGACGGGGTAGGTTGTATTGGTCCATTCATTGCGAGCGGTGTGAAGGTCAGAGTGGCAGACGCCGCAGTACAGGATATCGATCTGCACATCTTTCGGACCGGGATTGCGGCGTTCGAAGGAAAACGGCTGGAGAGGAGAAGTGGAGGAATGGGCCGCGTAACCGGTAGTCTTGATACGGGCCTGGCGCTCTACCGATCTCTCGGGAGTAACAACATTGACTGCATTTGCCATGATAAGTTCCTTTGTCTCGACGAATCTCCGCCAGGGAAGAAGGCCATGAATGCGCCTGTGCTGGCGGGCAAGCTCTTTATCAGATGATTAGATTCGCGGCGACGCTATCGGTCACATCTTCGAGGTAAATTCTCAAGAGCCCACCGCTGCGCAGGCCCGATCATGGAGCCTGGGAGCACGCTCAGGATGGTAGCCTGGGACACCCAGCCTTCGCGAGGCCGCGTTTGGATGTGCCGCGTTATCACCGCCCACTGCGGCATAGGTCACTGACAAATCGCCGGCGGAGGGGCGAAAATCATTTTACAAGGAGGTCTGTGATGCCGACGGTAGCTGCTCCAACCCGTATCAAACTGCAGAACATCCTATTCGCAACTGACTTCTCACCCTCGGCGCAAGCAGTTCTGTCTCATACCCTGGACCTGGCTCGCCGTTACGGTGCTGCGCTGTACACCGTCAACGTTCTGCCTCACATGCCGTTTGTCGAAGGTGCGCAGCCGGATCCGGAGCAAATCAAGCTGTTGGCTCAGCAACAGATGGCTGCCTTGATGGGTTCCGGGTCGTTGAAGGATGTCAAACACAAAGAACTGATCGAGGAAGGCGATGTTCCGGACGTGCTTTCGAAGCTGGTCCGGAAGCATGGCATTGACCTCATCGTGATCGGCACCGGCGGCCGCAAGGGACTGGGAAAGCTGCTGCTGGGCTCGGTAGCGGAGGAGGTCTTTCGCAACGCTGAGTGCCCAGTGCTGACCATGGGGCCACACGCCACCCGCTGGAAGATCGATGGCAACCTCCAGCACATTCTGTTTGCCACCGACTTCGGGCCAGAGTCTTTGCACGGGCTGCCTTACGCCATATCTTTGGCCGAGGAGAATCGGGCTCGTCTGACTCTTCTGCATGTGGCGCCAGAGTCCGGTGTCGCTCTGCCGGAGCCAGAACCCGGAGCTATGCCAGTGGTTGACCCGAGCGAGGTAATAGCTTCCACCGAGAAGCAACTCCGCGCTTTGATTCCCGAAGGAACCCAGCTTTGGCATGAGCCTGAGTACATGGTGAAATTTGGTCCCGCGGCTGAGACGATCGTGACCATTGCCGCGCAGACGGTCGACATGATCGTGTTGGGCGTGAAACGGCCTGCGCTTTTGACCAAACACCTGGGCGAAGGTGTAGCGTACAAGGTCGCCTGCGATGCGCCCTGCCCGGTGCTTTCGGTCGGCGCCCGGTACCACGTCTAAACGAGCACGATCAGGTCGGGGCGAGGACATCCGGAAAGGCAAGGCATTGCGCGATTACCGCAAGCATGCTTCTGGGTGTCCTCTTTTTCTGCTTCCTCGGGCGTGCCTCCGGCTGGACCCATCGGCAACTCTGAAATGCAGCGCCTCCGCGCCAACCCATGCAACCGGTTGCGGGTAGCAGCGCCCCAATGAGCTGCCGTAAGATTCGTGCATGGCTAAGTCGTCGCCCCAATTCGAAGTTCCCTGTCCCTGCTGTGGTGCGTTGCTCAAGATCGACAGTGACACCAAGGCTGTGATCGCGCACACGCCCAAGGCCGTTCCCAAAACCTTCGAGGACCTGGAATCGGCGGCGCGCGCCATGAAAGACCAGGACAGCCGCAAGGAGTCCATCTTCCGCCAATCGGTGGAGGCGCAAAAGCACCAGGGCGATCTGCTGGAGAAGAAGTTTCAGGAAGCGCTCAAGCGGGCCAAGGAAACGCCGGATACAGGCAAGCCGCTGCGGGACTTCGATCTGGATTAGGTCACCACAGAGGCACGGAGACACAGCGAAGCAGAGCCGCCCAACCAAGCCCAGCGATTTTTCTCTCCGATTCAAAGGCAGACTAAGAAAGGCTTGTCATGTTGAGCGAGCACGGCCCGTTTTTATCGAGGTCCCCTACGAGTGCCGGTTTTGCACTCGTAGGGGTGATTGGGCCGGGCGAGTCGAAACACCCCTATACAACTCAAACGACCTCGCGGGAATAGGGGCCCCTTCGACAAGCTCTCCAGAAGCTATACGAGCAAGTCATTGAGGATCAATGGAATATGACAGGATGGATGCAAAGCCATGAAAGCGAATCTAAGGCGAAACATACATGCTCGTTTAGCTTCTGTTTTCACGGACGGTTTCGCGAAACCGTCGCTGGCTCAGGGCAGGCTCTTCGACTCGCGGCAAAACCGGCCGCTCGCTCAGGGTGACACGCATTTTGCTTTGTGCCTCTGTGGTGAAGGCGAATTCAGTTCTGCCTGGCTTTTGCGCCCTGCATCTGCCGTCATTTAGATTGGTCGTGATGCCAACCACAGGCGAACGATTTGAGCGCGCCGTGTCCATCATGGCGCGGTTGCGCGGCCCCGGCGGGTGCCCCTGGGACCGCGAGCAAACCTTCGACACCATCAAGCCCTACACGCTGGAAGAGACCTACGAGGTGCTGGAGGCCATCGACGCACGCGACTGGGACGAACTTCCAGGCGAGCTTGGCGACCTTCTGTTGCAAGTGCTCTTCTACTCGCAGATGGCGGCGGAGGAGAAACACTTCTCGATTGACGACGTACTCGAGCGATTGTCGAACAAGCTGGTGGACCGGCATCCGCACGTGTTCGGCGATGTAAAGGCCGACACTCCCGCGGAGGTGTTGCGCAATTGGCAGGCGCTGAAAGCCGAGGAGAAGAAAAAGCGCGAGGGTGAAGACCCAGGACGTCGGCCATCCTGAGTCTGTGCTCGGCGGCGTCTCTTCGGCCATGCCGTCGCTGATGGAGGCTTATAAGATCAGCTCCCGCGTGGCGCACGTCGGCTTCGACTGGCCTAACATTGAGGGCCTGTTCGACAAACTGAGCGAGGAAACCGAAGAGCTGCGCAAGAATCTGGAAGAGTATCCCGAGCCCGGCCCGCAACCCGAGTCGGCTGCCGGGGTGGCTGGGGCGCGTGGGGTGAAGGTTTCTCCGGAGCTGCGGTCACGGCTTGAAGACGAGGTTGGGGACCTGCTGTTCGTGCTGGTGAACATCGCGCGCTACCTGTCGCTCGATCCCGAGTCGGCGCTGCGCAAGACGAACCGCAAGTTCCGCCGCCGCTTTGAATACCTGGAAGACAGACTACGACAGCGCGGACGCAAGCCTTCAGACGCATCGCTCGACGAGATGGAGTCGCTGTGGCAGGAGTCGAAACAACAGGAAAAACCGTGACCGCTGACACCATCGCGCTGCGCAATTGCACTGGGTTGGAAGAATTCCGCGCCTGCGTTGCGCTGCAAAAGGAAGTGTGGGGCTTCGCGGACAACGAACTGGTGCCGCTCCGCATTTTCTCCCTGGCGCCGAAGATCGGCGGGCAGGTCATCGGCGCCTGGGAAGGCGAGACGCTGGTCGGCTTTGCATTTTCCATACCCGGAATACGCAACGGGCATCCCTATCTGCACTCCCACATGCTGGCAGTGAAAGAGGGCTATAGAGACATCGGCCTCGGCAGACGCATCAAGCTGTTTCAGCGCGAGGACGCCATCGCGCACGGTTACGAATTGCTGGAGTGGACCTTCGATCCGCTGGAGATCAAGAACGCTTACTTGAATCTCGAACGTCTGGGGGCGATTGCCCGCCGCTACAACATCAACCAGTACGGTATAACCTCGTCGCCATTGCAGGGATTCCTGCCCACCGATCGTCTGGTGGCGGAGTGGTGGCTAACGTCGAAGAGGGTCGAAAAACTGCTTGCTACTGGAGAGCATCCGTCATTTAAGCAAGAGGAGCGCGTCGAGGTGCCCGCCGACATCTATGCATGGAAGGCGCAGCCCGAAACGCGGCAGAAAGCCGCCGATCTGCAGCTTCGCAATCGTGACCGATTTCTTTCGGCCTTCTCGCGGGGACTGGCCTGCCTGGGTTACGAGCGCGACGCGCAGGGCAACGGCGCATTCCTGCTCGGACGCTGGGATGAAGAGTGGTCGTACGCGAGCCGATAATGCTAGGACGCCAAAAGGTTTGGAGAGCAGGCCACCTCTTGGGTAAGCCCCAACCAGACTTTCAGCCGTGTTGTAAGTGCTTCAAGGAGCTGTCGTGCTGCTGTCGGGCGGAAATGCTTGGGGCTGGCAGCGAATCGTGCGATTCTCTTCGCATAGGAGGGATCTATGAACAATAAGCAGCAGAATAAAGGCGAGCATCGCTGTCTCAAGCCGGAAGAGATCGGACGCACGGTAGTCATGTTTCGCAAGGCGCTGGAATGGAAACAGCTAACCCTGGCGATGGAGGCGGGTGTCAATGAGCGCACCGTCCAGCGTATCGAGCGTGGCGAGAAAGTTGATGATGACACGCTCCGCAAGATCGCAAAGGCGTTGCGCTTGCCAGAAAACGGGTTCGTGGGGCCGCGTTACGTGCCCAGCGAAAGCGAGTTGCAGGCCCAGGTCGAAAACACGCTGAAGGAAATCACGGTGATCGAGGCGCACAACTTCGGGACGATAAAGGACTGCGATGCCGTGCTGCACGCGCATGGCTTCATAGTCGATGATCGTGCTGCTAGTGATGACCTGGCGGAGGATGTGGCAACGTTCAAGGACCTGACGCGCGATTGGATGGACTTGTACGGGGATCTCTCGGCGAGCGAGCAGGTCGATGCGTGCAAGAGCGTGCTGGCAAGTGTGCGGCGAATCGAGGCGAAGGGCTATCAACTCCGCTTCGGAGCCCACCGCACTGACGACAACTTTGAGTTTGCAGCTCTGCTGATCACGCCGCGTGCAGACGAACGCTACAAAGACATCAAGCAGCTGGTGGTGCCGCGTCAGTTTGCAAAGATGGCCTGGGCCAGCCTGCAGTGAAGTGCACCGCCTATCAAACACGAGGTAGTCACAATGGCAATAGACGGACCGAAGTACCTTGCAATGTCAGATGATGAACTCATCAACCGTGCCCTTTCAGGCGATCCGGGTAGCGATGAGTACACGGCCTGTTTCGCCATTCTAAGGACGAGAGTCGAGAGGCAGATGTTGGAGGCCGCGCGGAAGAGTGCAGAGTTGAACAGGCAAAGCGCAGAGTTGAACAAAGAGAGTGCAAAGGCAAACAAGGACCTAGTGAATGAAACACGCGGCATGGTTAAGGCCACCCGGAATATGGCCCGAGCCACGTGGGCCATGGTCGTGATCACTCTTCTGACGCAAGTCGCTTCACTGATTTACCTGGTTTCTGCTCACAAGTAAGCATATAGGGTCTTCCTCAATGAAAATTGAAGCCATCACCCTGCGTGAGCTGAAGATTCCTCTCGTGCATTTCTTCGAGACCAGCTTCGGGCGCACCTACACTCGCCGCATCCTCCTGGTCACCGTCCACTTCGACGGGCTGGAAGGCTGGGGCGAGTGCGTTGCCGGCGAAGATCCCTTTTACAGCGAGGAATATATCGATGGTGCTTGGGACGTGACCAAACGCTATCTGGGTCCGGCGCTGCTGGGCAAGACGCTGCAAGCGGGGCGCGAGGTTCCGGCGCTGCTGGCAAGGGTGCGCGAGCATCGCATGGCCAAGGCGGCGCTGGAAAATGCGGTGTGGGATGCCGAGGCCCAGGAAAAGGCAATTCCATTGTGGAAACTGCTTGGCGGCGCGCAACGCGAGATCGCCTGTGGCGTCAGCATCGGCATTCAGGACTCTCACGAACAATTACTTCAGAAGATTGAAACCGAGCTTGCTGCTCGGATACCAGCGCATCAAGGTCAAAGTAAAGCCTGGCTGGGACGTTGACGTTCTGGAGAAAATCCGCGCGCGCTGGCCCGGCATCCTGTTGAGCTGCGACGCCAATTCGGCGTACACGCTGTCCGATACAGAGCGCCTCAAGAGCTTCGACCGCTTCAAGCTGCTGATGATCGAGCAGCCGCTGTGGAGCGACGATTTCTATTTCCACGCGCGGCTTGCAACAGCAGTTGCAGACGGCGCTGTGCCTCGACGAAGCCATCCGCAGTGCCCGCGACGCCGAAGCCGCGTTGGAGCTGGGCGCATGCCGTATCGTCAATATCAAAGTTGGTCGCATCGGCGGCTTCTCCGAAGCCATCGCCGCCCACGATGTCGCGCAGCGATTCGGTGTCCCGGTGTGGTGCGGAGGCATGTTGGAGTCGGGCATCGGCCGCTCCCACAATGTGGCACTTTCGACCCTGCCCAACTTTAAGCTGCCGGGTGACGTTTCGGCGTCAAAGCGCTACTGGAGGGAGGACATTATCGAGCCAGAGGTCGAGGTCTCGCCGCAGGGAACCATCCAGGTCGGCGACAAGCCAGGACGCGGCTACGAGTTGCGCAAAGACTTGATTGAGGAGCTGACGGTGCGAAAAGAAATTCTGAAGAGCTAGGGTCGCCTTCTGCTACCGGTGATTGCTGTCGCCTTTCTTCGTTGCACCGCCGTTCTCGGCAACGGTCTCGTCGCTCTTGTGCAGCAGCTCAAGCGCTTGCGCGACCGTAAGGTTCGAGGGCACGGGACGGAAATCGGTCGCCGTCTCCGTGGACCAGATCGTGAGCGGCTTAATCATCAGGATTTTGCCGTAGAATTCCAGGGTTTCGCGCGTCGTCTCCCACCTGCCGCCGCCCACATCGCGTTGCTCGATGATGAACTTTCCGCCCTTGTAAAGCCGTCCCAGGATGCCCCAACCGAACTCCACGTCCTTGAACAAGGTGCCGTCAATCTTGGCGATCCTCATCTCCTTGCGGTCGATGAGCATATCTCCCTGCATGCCCTGGTACACGCGGGTTTCATGGTTAGGCGGGTTGAAATTGGGGTTCGGCTTAAAGGTCAAATGCACCAACTCGTCACCATTGGCGCCCGGCTGCGTTCCCGCGTACGTGTAGAGGAACGCGTCGGGAAGGCTGGTCAACATGAGCTCATCCCGCTGGTCGTCTTCCTTGCTCGACTGCTCTCTCTTGCGGCGCGCTTCGGGGTCGTTGGCGAACTTCTCCAGCTTTTGATTATCTTTGGCGCGCTGATCGGGCGTCAGAGGCTGGCCGTTGATCGCGATCGTGCTGCTCAGGCCTCCCTTCGGAGTCTCGAGCACTTCTTTGGTGATGGAGTGGTTCTTGTACTCGGTATGGTCCCGGTACATGAAGTACTGATGGATATTGTTTGCCCTGATCTCGTTCTTCGCCGCGCGCCGCACCAGTTCCTGGGCGTCTATATCGGGCTGCTGCTGGGCAATGGCCGCTGGACTTGCCAGCAGGAGTACGACCACAGTGGCTATCGCACGACGAAGATGTTTCCCGGCTGCGTACACGTAGTGCTCTCCGTTGGATTTGGCTCCAGCCGGCCAGTTCATTAGACGAGATGACGGCTGCGCAAGTTGCATCACGCGCCTACACATCGCCCACCGGAATCCCGGGTGGAAGCTTTGGAAACGAGGTTTGCGGAGCTCTCAGCCAAAATGTTCCTCCAAACCAGGTGCTTTGGCAAGAGATCGGTGTAAGGCCGCTTGTGTTACGAACGACGAGCCGTCAAGATCGATTGTGTGAACCCGGCATCTGCTTGAGATCCGACGGGCACGCCCCACCGTATCACTCTGACATGCGACGCAAAGTAATCGCCGAATTGCTCGATGACGATCTCGGCACAGCCGCGGAGATAGCGGCCTCGCTTGCCGACTTGCGGCGCATCAGTGCCTGGTTCGGCGGGGCACGTACCACCATCACTCTGTTGCGCCGAGTCGCGCGCACGAGCGGCTGTCGGCAGTTGTCGCTGCTGGAGGTGGGCGCTGGTGCCGGAGACTTGCCGCTGGCGGCGCAAAAAGTGCTCGCGCGGGAAGACATCGAATTGCACGTCACGTTACTGGATCGTGTTGGGTCACACTTGCCGGCGAGCGGCGCGGTTGCGATCGCAGGTGACGCGCTGCATCTGCCATTTTGCGATGATGCATTCGACGTCGTGAGCTGTTCCCTGTTCGCGCATCATTTTGAGCCTGACGCGTTGGAACTGTTTGTGCGGGAGGCACTGCGCGTTTGCCGGCGCGCGGTGCTCATCAACGACCTTATCCGCAGTCGCATGCACCTCGCGCTGGTCTATCTCGGCCTGCCGCTTTTTCGCAGCCGTATAACACGGCATGATGCCCCGGCTTCGGTGCGGCGGGCGTATAGCGTGGACGAGATGCATGATTTGCTCTCGCATCTTCCCGCGCAGCGGATCGCGATATCGAAGCACTATCTCTATCGAATGGGCGTGCTGGTATGGAAATGACCGGGCCCGCGCAATATGACCTCGCGATCATCGGCGGCGGGCCGGCGGGAAGCTCGGCGGCGATCACAGCTGCACGCGCGGGCGCAAAGGTCGCGTTGTTCGAGGCACGAGATTTTCCGCGGCATAAGGTCTGCGGCGAGTTTGTTTCGGCGGAGTCGCTCGATCTTCTTGCCGGACTGCTGCAGGACACGCCCGAGGCAGCGTCCGTCTTCGCCACGGCGCCGGTGATCGATCGCACGCGTTTATTGTTAGGCGGGCGGGTGATCGAAGCGGCCGTCTCGCCCTCGGCGCTCAGCATCTCACGCTACGATCTCGACGCTCTGCTGTGGAACGCAGCTCAGCGCGCCGGCGTGGAAGTTCACTCCAATTGCGAAGTGACCGCAAGCGATGGCGACGGCCCATTCACGCTTACGACCTCTTCTGGAAGCTGCGAGGCGAAAGCCTTGCTCGTCGCCGCAAGCCGATGGTCACAGTTCACCACGAACCGGACGGTTCCACCGGGCCCCAAGTGGATTGGCGTCAAAGCGCACTTCCGCGAGATCGGCGCCAAGCCTTCCACCGATTTGTATTTCTTCGAGAGCGGATATTGCGGCGTGCAACCGATCGCCGCCGATGTCGTGAATGCGTGCGCAATGGTGCGCTCGGACCATGCCACTTCGCTGGACGAGGTGTTCCGGCTGCATCCCAAATTGGCCGAACGGGCGGCCGGATGGCAACCGGTAATGCAGCCAATCAGCACCGCTCCGCTGGTCTATCGCGAGCCGCAGCCAGTCCGCGGCAACATCATGTTTGTCGGCGACGCTGCCGCGTTCATCGACCCGTTCGCCGGAGATGGAATCTCCATCGCTTTGCGGAGCGGGCAAGCGGCCGCGGATTGCCTGAGTGAATTTTTCCTGGGGAATAATCCGCTGGTGAGCGCAGTTACGGCTTACCAGCAAGAGTACGATCGGCAATTCGCTCCACTGATTTCTGCCGCGGCACGCGTCCGTTCGCTCTTTTCGCTGCCGGCAATCGCGAAGCCAGCCGTCTTCGAACTACTACGGCTGCCCGGGTTAATCCCGTACTTGATTCGGAAGACAAGAAAAGCGCGGTGAAAAGACGGTATTCGCTTTTCGCTCTTCGCTCTTCGCCAGACTTTGGCCAATCCCCGTAACATACTCCGTTTTCGGATCGGTATGTGGGGGCGCTTACTGCCAGGAAGCGAATGGCGAAGAGCGAGCAGCGAGCAGCGAGCAGCGAGCAGCGAGCAGCGAGCAGCAAACGCGAACAGCGGCTACCGAATCACCAGCACTTCCCGAATATTGTCCCGGCCGAGGAAAAATTTAATGGACGAATATTCGCGGAAGAGGTTCTCGATGTGCCGGTTGTTGAAGATGCGCTGCAGCCGGAAAGCTCGTGCCGGCTGCAGTTCCAGCGTGTCTTTCGAGGTGATGTTGTAGCGGTAAAAGGGAGCATCGGGGCCGGCGTCCTTGGTGTGAAAGAAGGCGAACAGGATGCCGCCGGGCTTCATGGCCACCTGGATGCGCTCAATCAGCGGCTTCACCAGCGGCTCGGGAAGGAAATCGGCCATGTCCCAGAACATGACCGCGTCGAATTCTTCGCGTTCGAAGTCCAGGTTCTCGTCAAAGTAACGGTGCACGTCAATCGTAGTGCCACCATCGCCGTTCGGGATGATGAGCGACTTATCGGTCGCGCTGCGCAGCACGTCTTCCTGGTGGAACTTGTGCCCCAGGCCGGTCATAAACGTGATGTTGGCCGGGGACGTGGACCCCAGATCAAGGATTTTCAATCCCTCTTCGCGCGAAATGGCGCGGATGAATTCGTTGAACCCGGTGGAGCGACGGGCGATCTTCTCCCCGGGAACGAATTCATCCTCCGTGCCTTGTCGGGCGGAGCTGCCGAAAATCTTGCTGAAGAAGCCTGGAGCCACTGCGCACCATTGTATGGGCAGCGCGGTGCGCCCATCAATCTTTCTGTAGTCGAGACGAGTTGCGGATCGCGCGTTCAGGAATGTCTGGAAAGGAAGCTGGCGGGACGCGCTGCAGAGCGCGCCCCAGGACCAACGTGCGGGGTGCTTAGAACTTCTTCGGCTCCAGCAGCGAGCCCTGCGGCGAAGTGCTGGTCGCGGGAACGGTTGCGGCTGCGGGAACCTGGGGTGTGGGATCGATCTTCGGCGCAGGCTCGGGCTTCTGGATATCAATCGTGCCCTTGAAGAAGGCGCCATCCTCGATGGAAATACGTGCGGTCGTGATGTCACCCGCCAAAGACGCGCTTTTGCGCAACTCCACCCGCTCGCTGGCGTGGATGTCGCCATCCACCCGTCCGTGGAGAATCACGTTGCGGGCCTCGATATTGGCGCGCACCCGTCCATTGGGGCCGATGGTGAGGCTTTGACCGCGCAGCGCGATCGAGCCTTCAACTTCGCCATCCACCACCAGATCTTCGCTTCCCGAAAGTTCTCCTTTCACCACCACCGACTTGCCGATAGTGGCGATCTCGCTGCTGCGCGGGCTCTCGCGCACGGGTTCGGCAGGACGCAATGGCGCGGCTGCAGCCGGAGTAGCCGGGGAGCCGATCCTGCTTGGCTCGGTGGCGGGTGGTGTAACTTCGTCTTCCCTACGCGATGATTTCCACATGATGTTGCGTCTCCGTCAGGCGGTCACAACGCCGGCCAGCAGGCGTCCGCGGCGCGCTTCCTTGGGCGCGCCTTAACCGCTGGCAAGAGGATACTCAACCGCGAGCACAGCCGCAAACCCTTTTGCGAGCAGAAATGCGAATTTCCGATAACTTTCGAGACCCCTGGCTGGCTCCCTCGTGGTTGGACGTCACCGATATCTGGTAACGGCTCCCGTATAATTGTTGGTTTCGTATCGCTCCCGCCGCAGCGCAAGCCAATCCACCGGCGAGAGCCTCAGGACTCATACCATGACGCAAATTGAGCTGATTCTGGCGCGCGAAATCCTGGACTCGCGCGGAAACCCCACGGTCGAAGCCGACGTCATTCTGGAGAGTGGAGCGCGGGGACGCGCCGCCGTTCCCAGTGGCGCCTCAACCGGCGAACATGAAGCGCTGGAGCTGCGCGACGGCGACAAGGGACGCTACGCCGGCAAGGGAGTTCTCCAGGCAGTGCAGAACGTCAACGAGGTCATCGCGCCCGAACTCGAAGGTATGGATGCCAGCGAGCAGCGTGAGCTCGACAACGCGATGATCGCGCTCGACGGCACGCCGACCAAGGCGAAGTTGGGCGCGAATGCGATTCTCGCGGTCTCGATGGCCGCCGCTCGCGCCATGGCCGACCACCTCGGCGTCGAACTTTACCAGTATCTCGGCGGATTCACGGCCGGCCTGCTGCCCACGCCGATGATGAACATCCTGAACGGCGGCGTGCACGCCGACAACAACGTGGACTTCCAGGAATTCATGGTGATGCCGGTCGGCGCTAAGTCGTTCAGCGACGCACTGCGTTGGGGCGTCGAGACCTTCCACGTTCTCAAGGGCGTGCTGAAGAAGCGCGGCTACAACACGGCGGTGGGCGATGAAGGCGGCTTCGCACCGTCGGTGAAAGTCGAACACCGAGGCCATCGAGGTGATACTCGAAGCCATCACCCAAGCGGGCTACAAGCCGGGAGAGCAGATCGCCGTCGCGCTGGATCCCGCGGCCAGTGAGTTCTACGACTCGGCGAAGAAGAAGTACGTCTTCAAGAAGTCGGACAAGAGCACGCACACCAGCGAGCAGATGGTGAAGTTCTGGGCCGATTGGGTGCGCCAGTATCCGATTGTGTCGCTGGAAGATGGATTTGCCGAGCATGATTGGGACGGATGGAAGATGGTAACCGACGAGCTGGGCAGCAAAATCCAGCTTGTCGGCGATGACATCTTCGTTACCAATATCGAGATCTTCCGGCGCGGCATCGACTCTGGCGTGGCCAACTCGATTCTCATCAAACTGAACCAGATCGGCTCGGTCAGCGAGACCATCGACGCCATCAACCTGGCGCGGGAAAACCGCTACACCGCCGTCATCTCGCACCGTTCGGGCGAGACCGAAGACACCTTCATCGCCGATCTCGCCGTTGCAACTGGCGCGGGACAAATCAAGACCGGGTCGGCATCGCGCACCGATCGCATTGCCAAGTACAACCAGTTGCTGCGCATCGAAGAGGAACTCGGCCCGGCAGCGAGGTTCCTGGGCCTGAAGGCGCTGAACTATCGCGGCGAGCTGGCCGGGAAGTAGCCAGTGGTCAGTGGGTCAGTGGATAGTGGTCAGTTTCAGGTTTCGAGGTGATGACCCCTTGAGGTGTCATCCCGACCGAGGACTTCAGTCCGAGCGGAGGGATCTGCGGTTTGAGGGGCCATCGAGTGGACCGGCCACCTCACTGCTGGACGTATGCGATCACGACCTCGGACCACCCATCGAACAGCCACACACTAGCGAAGGGACTTCTTTGAAGGCTCCTCACGATTATACGTTCCCGTTGTGAAATTTCTGCGCGCAGGTGTTCCGTGTGCGGAACCTGGTGACCTACCGAATAATGCAGCAGAAGGTGAAGCGGGTAACCGTGAGTACTGTACTTCTTTGAGCACTTTTGCCGAAAAATCCGCGCTAGCGGTTCCATTTGGGAAAGTTTTCCAGCAAATATTCCCTGCCCGTTCTTGGCCGCTATGCCAGCAGTTCGTGCAAGGGTTTGGTCAGTCACTTCGCCAAGCTCAAAGTAATGTTCGGCGCGGGACATACGGCATCGGATGTCCGGCTCCGGCGGCTCCCGATTCTCAATCGTCCTTGGGTCAATGTCCAAAGGAGCGATTCTGGCGAATTTTTCGAACGTCCACCACTCGGTATAACTTTTTCTTTGGTCAGGACAAAGATCATCCCAAGCCTTCCTCTTTCGTTCGTCGGGAGGCATCTGGTTCACTGCTGTCCGGTTAAAAGTCGAACAGAATCAGTTGGTTGGCGTTTTCGGTGAAATTGGCATCCTCTTCGATGCTCTGAAGGGCGCATAAAATGGGCGTTTTCTCGAAGAGCGTGAGGCTGAGAATCTGTAGGATCTGGTACAGGCTGGCTTCCAGACCCAAGCGCTTGCGCACGATCGCCACCAGCACATACACGGACACGGCAATCCAGATTTGGGTCTTCACCGCGTTCTCGCTGGTGCCGTAGAAAGCCTTGATCCGCAGGTGCTGTTTGATCCATTTGAAGAACAGTTCCACCTGCCAGCGCTGCTTGTAGATTTGGGCGATGGTCAGTGCCGGAAGCGTGAAGTTGTTGGTCAGAAACTTCAGACGCTTGTTGGTTTCAGCATCGCAGTAGCTCACCCTCCGGAGCGCATCTGGGTACACCTACGCCGACTCGAAGGAAGACAGAATCACGGTCTGGTCCGAGCAGACGCCCGTGCTCTTGTCCACGGGATGCGAGTAGCGCCGCTGCAGCAACACGTTCGACTTGGTGCGCACCACGAAGAAGGCCGAGCTGAGCGTCAGCAGGAACAACCGCTCGAAATCGACGTAGCCGCGATCCATGACATAGAAGGCTCCGGCTTCCGGCATGATCTCGTCCAGCATATTGACGTCATGCACCTTGCCATCGGTAACGCGAATAAACGTGGGAATGTTGCCGCGCAGGTCCAGTAGAGTGTGCATCTTGACGGCGGCCTTGCGTCGCCGAAACCGGGCCCACGGAAACAGCGCCAGGCACAGATCGATGGTTGTCGAATCCAGGGCATACAGGTTATACCAGTGGTGAAATTCGGCCGCATTCCAAACCTTCTGTGTGGTCATGAATCATCGCGTGCGCTTCATATGGCGCATTTTCCTCCCTAGCTATTATAATCAGCCGCGATGAAGGATTCTGAAATCATCTTCGCGGTCGAGGAATCACCTGAGGGCGGCTACGAAGCTCACGCTCTGGGCCACGCCATTTTCACGCAAGCTGATTCCATGGATGAGCTTCGAGAGATGGTCCGCGACGCGGTCCGTTGTCATTTCGACGAAGGTGCTGCCCCGGCTGTGATTCGACTTCACTTCGTTCACGACGAGGTCATCAGCGCTTGAAATTGCCGCGCGACCTCAGCGGCCCGCAGTTTGCAAAGCTTCTTCGTCGTTACGGATATGAGGCCACTCGGCAGGTGGGCAGCCATATTCGCCTCACGTCCACGATCCGTGGTACTCAACATCGCGTCACAGTTCCCGCGCACAAAGAGCTTAGACTTGGTACTCTGGTTCGCATCCTGTCCGAGGTTGCGGCTTACTTGGAATTGCCTCGCGCCGATATAGAGCGCGAACTTTTCGGCTGAAACGGAACTGAAAATTAGCACGAGTACATAATCGTGACTCCACCACGCCCTCTCGTCCTCATCATCCTCGATGGCTGGGGCTATGCGCCGCCATCCAACGCCAACGCTGTCTCGCTGGCGCGCAAGCCCAACTATGACCGCCTGCTGGCCGAGTTTCCCAACACGCTCATCCACACCAGCGGGCGCTATGTCGGGCTACCCAATGGGCAAATGGGCAACAGCGAGGTCGGCCACCTCAACATCGGCGCAGGGCGCATCGTTTACATGGACATCACCAAGATCGATCTCATGATCGAGAACGGTGAGTTCGAGAAGAACCCAGTCCTGCTCGATGCGATGGCCAGAGCCCGCACCGGCGACCGCCGTCTGCACCTCTTTGGGCTGCTGTCGTTTGGGGGCGTGCACTCGCACCAGAACCATCTTTACGCGCTGCTGCGCATGGCCAAGCAAAACGGCGTAGAGCGCGTCTTCGTGCATTGCTTCATGGACGGACGTGACACACTGCCGACCAACGGCGCGAGCTACATCGAACAGTTGCAGCAAAAGATGCGCGAGTACAACGTTGGGCAGATCGCCAGCGTCAGCGGGCGATACTACGCCATGGACCGCGACAAAAAGTGGGACCGCGAGAAGAAAGCCTTCGACGCCATGGTTTTCGGCGATGCCGAGGGTGGCCACTACACCGACGTGGTGCAGGGGGTGAAGGACTCGTACAACCGCGGCGTGACCGACGAATTCATTGTCCCCTTCGTTCTCAGTGACAACCGCGGCGAGCCGCTGGGCACCATTCGTGATGGCGACGTATGCATCAACTTCAACTTCCGTGCCGACCGCGCGCGGCAGATCACGCGCTGTCTCGGCCGCAATAGCCACTTCACCCCGCTAGACGGACGCGAACTGGAAGGCTGGGAGGAACTCGACCGCGTCATCCCGCGCGACCTCGTACCCAAAGACCTGACGTACATCTGCATGACGCGCTACGACAAGAATTTCGCCTTGCCGGTGGTCTCGCCGCCCGAGTCGCTGACCAACATCCTGGCGAACGTAATGGCGAACCTTAACATGCGCAACTTGCGGGTGGCCGAGACGGAGAAGTATGCGCATGTCACGTACTTCTTCAACGGCGGGATCGAGAAGCCCTTCCCCGGTGAGGACCGCGTGATGGTGCCGTCGCCCAAGGTCGCAACCTACGACCTGAAGCCGGAGATGTCGGCGCAGGGAATCGCCGACGCGGTGAAGAAGGCGATCGCAGACAACATCTTCGACGTGATGGTGGTGAACTTCGCCAACGCCGACATGGTGGGACACTCGGGCAGGATTCCGCCGACCATCACTGCGGTCGAAACCGTTGACTCCTGTCTCGGCCAAATCGATACAGCCCTGCGTCAACGTGGCGGAGCTATGATCGTCACCGCCGACCATGGCAACGCCGAGCAGATGATCGACCCCGAGACCGGCGGACCGCACACCGCTCACACCACCAATCCCGTGCCATTCATTGTCGCGGCGGAATACGCGGTCGCGCCGGCAAACTTCAAAGGCGATGCGCGCCGCTTCACGCTGCGTCCGGATGGCGCGCTACAGGACATTGCGCCCACGATGCTCGGCATCCTCGGCATCGCCCAACCCAAGGAGATGACGGGGCACGATCTACGGGTGATGGCGGACGAGGCCAAGAGATAATT
>CAWHWY010000009.1:0-168455 GCA_963833155.1 uncultured Acidobacteriaceae bacterium | reverse complement strand
GTTCAGTGAGCCAGACCTGGACACCATGCAGACTCTTCGCTGCACGTTGGATCCTGCAACATCTCGAATATCCAAATCATAAAGTGTTCCGCCGCGAACCAGATTGTGCGGAGATAAACCAGGACCCTACACACCGCTGGAAACCGCCGGCATTGCGAGATTTTTTAATGAACGCAGCAGCGGCGATTTCCCGGGAAGAATGCAAGGCGCAGTTGCAGCGACTCTGGGCGCCGAGACGCATCAGCAGCATCGGCGAAACGGTGATAGTTGCTGCAAATACGAGAACGGATCCAGAGATACTACGCTTTGCCAACGGCAACGGGATTGCCGTGACGCCAAGCGGCCGCGGCACGAAGCAGAGCTGGGGCGACGCGGTTGCAGAAGCGGGTCTCTATGCTGGACCTGGGCCGCATGGATGAGCTGCGCGAACATGCGTGGCAAGACATGACCTGCACTGTCGAAGCCGGTTGCCTGGACGGCGATGCAGGCCGAGTTGGCTCATCACGGACAGATGGTCGCGCTCGACCCACTCTGGCCGGAACACCGCGCAACAGTAGGCGGTATTGTGGCCGCGAACAACGGTGACCTGAGACTGAAATACGGCGGCCTTCAGGACCTGATCATTGGAATGTCCGTTGTGCTTGCCGATGGCACGATTGCAAAAACCGGCGGCAAAGCTGTGAAAAACGTCGCCGCTACGACCTGCACAAATTGATAACTGGAAACTACGGAACGCTGAGCGTAATTACGGAAGTTAAGCTTCGCCTGCATCCGCTTGAGGCAAACACGCAGACGTGGACGGCAATTGCCCGCAAACAATGCAATTTCGACGCGCACTGCGCGGTCTGCTCGATTCGCAACTGACGCCTTCATCGGTGCAACTGCGCTTGAATGCGCGGAGATGCACGATGGATGTGAAGGTAGCAGCTCCGGCTGAATGCATGGATGAGCACTCAGCGAAGCTCGGCAAGATTTTCGGCGAAATGAAACTGATGCCGTCAGACGAAACAGCCTGGAAAACAGGTCCGGATGTGCATGACGCGGCCAACGCAGTGGTGTTGAAGATTTCTACATTTTGCAAGTGACCTGTGTCTTCTCTGTAGTGAGCTTCAGGATTGGGCGGCCAAAAAGATGAAGATGCAGTTGCAGGCAAATGGCCTGGTCATGGCCGCATTGAAGACTGCGCCTGACACCGCAATTGCACTTATTGACCATTTACGCAAAACTACAGGAATGTTGGCGGCAGCATTGTTGCTCTGCAACCGGGCCCACTCCGCAGCACGCTGGACATTTGGGGATGCAGTTCAAATGCCCCTGCACTAATGAAAGAGATCAAACGCCGCTTCGATCCAAATCGCATTCTTAACCCCGGACGCTTTGTGGCGAAAAATTTGATCTATGGCTCATACCGCAAGTGCAAACAACGGAGCGCCCCTCAAGTTTTGACGCGCATCATCCGCCGGAAAAACAGTACATTGACGACTGCGTGCACTGCGGATTCTGCCTGCCCGCATGTCCCACGTACGTACTATGGAACGAAGAGATGGATTCGCCGCGCGGCCGCATTTACATGATCAAGAAAGCGGCAGAGGGCGAGAGTCCGGTAGATGACCGCTTCCGGCTGCACATGGACAATTGCCTGGGTTGCATGGCATGCATGACGGCTTTACCCTTCCGGCGTGGAATACAACAAGCTGATCGAACCGACCCGCGCGCAAATTGAACGTAAGCTGCCGCGCAGCCTGGGAGAGCGCCTCTTCAGGAGCATGATCTTCGCCACTTTTCCCTCATCCGGAGCGGTTGAGATTGCTGGCACTGCCGCTGCTTGTTATCAAAAAGCGGACTGCGCGCATTCGTACGTGCAACCGGAATTACGAAGCTGCTGCCAAAGCGCTCGCTCTATGGAATCGCTGCTGCCAGACGTACCTTCGCACCCGTTCAGGCGTATGCCTGCACATGTTTCGCCTAATTCGACACCGCGCCGCCGCGTGGGAATGTTGAGCGGATGCGTGCAGCAAGTTTTCTTTTCGCATGTGAACGCGGCCACTGCGCGCGTGCTGGCAGCGGAAGGATGTGAAGTGATTATCCCCGAAGACGGGGGCTCTTCGGCGCGCTGATGGTGCACTCAGGATTGGAAAACGATGCATTGGTGCTGGCCAAACACATGATTGCCGCGTTTCGAAAGCAAATGTTGATACAGTAGTGATCAATTCCGCAGGCTGCGGATCGACGATGAAAGAGTACGGGCATCTGCTGCGCGACGATCCTGAATTTGCAACGCGGGCGGCAGCGTTCTCCGCCAAGTGCAAAGACATTACCGAGTTCCTGTGCGAGTTGTCGCCGCTGGCCGAGAGGCATCCATTAAAGCTTCGCATCGCTTATCACGATGCGTGTCATCTGCAGCATGCGCAGGGCGTGCGCGAACAACCTCGTCGACTACTTCGCGGGATCCCTCAACTTGAGAGTCCAAGATTCCTGAAGGCTCGCTCTGCTGCGGCTCTGCCGGCGTTTACAACCTGCTGCAACCGGACACGGCAAATGAGTTGGGTGATCGCAAGGTTACAGAACCCCTGACTACCAACGCGCAGGCGGTGCTTTCTGCGAACCCGGGATGCCTGCTGCAGTTAATGAACGGCCTGCGCAGACGCGGCATGAAAGAATACCGCCTTCCATATGGTGGAGCTGCTGGATGCATCCATCCGCGGCGTCAGCGCCGAGAGTCTGATGCAAAAAAGACAAAACTAAGTGCGCTAGGGCAAACTGGAAGGCATGATATCGGATGCCCCGTAAAGCTGAATTGCTCTCCACCGCCGTTTTGCTTAAAAGCCCGCAACACCGTGAAACCCGTTGACAATTTGTCTGCACCGATGATGGCCACCTCGCTGGAAGCCTATTTTGTGCAGGACGCGATGGCGCGCAGCATTCAACCGGAAGGCATCGTCAACTGGAAAGTAGGCGCGCGGAGCACAATGTCGATGCCGCTCTTTCGCCCATGATCAGGGCGTGGGTAGGGGCCGACCGGCTCGCCTCGTTGCCGACGAGCGCTATCGGCTGCGTGGACTCGAAGCTGAGATTTATTCAAGATTGGCAAAGACCTGCCGCCGCGCGCCACGCCATACACGCGCGATGAGATCGTTGACGCGATTGAAAGTTGCCACCCGGCCATCGAAGAGCTGGAGTCGGGATCGACCGTACCGGCGAACGTCGCGCGCCTACACACTTTGTTTCCGATATGCAGATTCACGGCGGCTTCATTCCGGGGCCCGCAGCGCGAATTGGCAGAAGATGAGCTTCGCAAAGAATCTGTGGCACTGGCCGTCGACGGCAAAATTGAAGTCGTGCGCACCGCTTCGAATACAGCGGGCACAAATATGCTGCGGCTGGTGCTTTACCTGGCCAACGAGGGAGCGGCACGCACCGGCGGAGCTTAAGCACGGGGGGTGGATTACGACGGGCAGCTGGACTGGCAATACCTTTGCCAAGGCTCGCTCGCTTGTCGACGTGCGGTTCTCAACCGCGGGCGGCGTTTCGCTCCGATTTGCCTGAAGAAGTCTAGAAAACCCGAACCGTCCCATTTTGGGTGTAGGTCCTCTCGAAGGTCGGACCATTATGATGTTTATGGAAAAATTTTCAAACGAATGGGAGTTGTGTCATGTCCAGGTTCCATCAGCCTTCCCGGCGTTGAATTTTTAGCTCCAATTACACGAAAGCTATACCAAAATGCTTACGCCGCCGGAGGCGGTTGCCTTGTTGTTGATCTGCAACGTACCTTTCAACCGGCGGCGAAAAGATTTGCTGACAGCGCGCCACAACGGCAAAAGCGCATTGACGCCGGCGAAAAGCCTAACTTTCTGGCGGAGACGAAGTGGGTCCGCGACGCGGAGTGGGGGGTGGCTCCGCTGCCTGCCGATATCCTTGACCGCCGGGTGGGGTCGCGCAAGGTCGAGCGCAAGATCGTCGTCGATGCGCTTTAACTCGGGCGCCAAGGTGTTCATGGCGGACTTCGAAGACTCGAACACGCCGACGTGGAGCAACCTGATTGAAGGTCAGATCAACCTGCGCGACGCTATCCGGCGCACCATCACGTTCGCCGATCCATCATCCGGCAAGCAGTACAAGCTGAACGACAAGACCGCGGTATTGTTCATCCGCGCCCATGGCGTCTAGCATCTCGAAGAACGGCATGTGCGCATGAACGGAGCCGAACAATCTCCGGCTCAATCTTCGACTTCGGGTTGTACTTCTTCCATAACGCAAAGGAATTGCTGGCGCGCGGCAGCGGTCCCCTACTTCTACCTGCCAAAGATGGAGAGCCATCTGAAGCGAGATTATGGAACGACATTTTTGTGCGCACGCAAGAGAAGCTTGGCGTGCCGCAACGCTCCATCAAGGCCACGGTACTGATTGAAACGATTCTGGCCAGCTTTGAGATGGACGAGATTCTGTACGAACTGCGCGAGCACTCTGCCGGATTCAATTGCGGGCGCTGACGATATCATTTTCAGTTTCATCAAGAAATTTGCGAACGACGCACACGCGGTGCTTCCTGATCGCGTGCAGGTGACGATGACAACACACTTCATGCGCAGCTATTCCAAGCTGGCGATCAAGACCTGTCATCGACGCAACGTTCATGCGATCGGCGGCATGTCGTTCTACATCCCGGTCAAGTCCAATCCTGTGGCCAATGAAAAAGCGATTTCACAGGTGCCGGCCGACAAGGAACGCGAGGCTAGCGACGGGCATGATGGAACATCGGTGGCACATCCGGGGCTCGTGCCGGTGGCGCTGGAAGAATTGAATAGCCTGATGCCGCAGCCAAGAACAGATTTCGAAGCAGCTTTTCCTGAGCTCAACGCGACGGCAGAAGAGCCTGCGAGATTTACCTGACGGGCAGATTACCGATGCGGGCCTGAAGCAGAACGTGGCTGTTGGGCTGGGCTATATTGAGGCGTAGCAGCATCGGCTGCGTGCCGCTGTTCAATTTGATGGAAGATGCGGCGACCCAAATCTATACTGCAAATTGCTGCCAAATGGCTGGTGGTTTTGTGGTTGAATTTCTTACTTATTGCGGATGATCTCCTGGAATCTCCCATCCTGTTGCAATGAACGGAAGTCCGGCGTGTCTCGGATCAACGTACGCGAATAGCCGTCTTCCGCCGCTTTCTTCAAGAAGGCAAGAGCCTGGTCGGTCTGGTCGAAGTGGTAGTTGACCAAGCCGGCTCGAAACAAAACTTCCGTATCGGAAGGCGCGGCATTCAACGCACGCTGCAAATAACTAAATGCCAGCTGCTTATCGCCCGTCATCGCGTAATAATCTGCGAGATAGGCCAGGGTCTCGGCCTCCTGCGAGTTGACTTCCAGCCTTGCCAGCGCAAGCGCAATAGCAGATTGATAAGCGTGCGATGCCTCCCCCCGACGCTCCGGAATCCAATACAGGGCGTCGGCGAGGTTCCCCCAGTTCTGCCATTCCCGCTCCGCAGGCTTCACCGCTTCCAATGTGGTGACAGCATCCCCAAACCGGTGCATCAGGAAATACGTGTATCCCAAATTGGCGTAGGCCTCGCTGCTCGGCCGCAGCGCTATGGAATGCTGAAACGCATTGATCGCATCCGGATAGCGACCCAGCAACGCGTAAGCACCACCAAGATTGGAATAGCCCAGGTAATTGTCCGGTGCTAATTCCGTGACCTTCAGGAACATCTCGGCCGCATCGGAGTATCTAGCCTGCGCGAAATAGAAAGCCCCCAGCCAGCTGTATGCGCGCCAGTAGTTCGGCCTCAGCGCAATTGCCTGCTTGTACGTTGATTCAGCGGCAGCGAAGTTACCTAACTGCGTGTATGCACGGGCAAAGCCCAAGAGGGCATCATCATTTCCCGGCTCCGACTTAACTGCACGCTCGAATTCTCCGACCGCCTTGTCGTACTTGCCGGTGTTAATGAAGATTTTACCTAGGCAAACGTGGCCTTCGGCCAATTCTGGGTTCCGCGTTAGTGCTTCCTCACAGTAGCTGGACGCTTTGGCGATCCAGTCATTTCCCTTTCCGAATTGGCGAAATCCATCCAGGTACGCCTCGCCGAGCGCCGCATAGCCAGGAGCATAGTTTGGATCGATCTTGACCGCCTGCGTAAACGAAGCAATTGCGTTATCCACATCTTCTGGCTTGTTAAGTTCCTGAAGATATCCGCGCCCCCGTATGTAGGCCTCGTACGCTGCCGGTTGCGTGTCCTGGCGGACCGCCAGCTTACTGCGCTGCTCCGGCATAATCCGTGTAGGAAGCATATCGAGTGCTTCGCTAACTACCCGGTCCTGCAAGCCGAAGCTGTCTTTGCTGTCCACCGTGAATGTTCGCGCCGCAAGCTGGCGATGCGTACGTGAGTCCACGAGGTAAATGTTGACTCGAATGTCCTCGCCCTGCCGCTGTAGGGTGCTCTCCAAAACGAAGTCGGTTCCAAACTCACGCCGGGCATCATCGGCAGTCTTCACACCCTGATCGCGCAGATCACGGGGCGCAACCACCTGAACGGCGTCGCTATTGCTGGCTTCGACGAGCTTGGCCGTGAGCGTCTCCGTCAGACCCAGCCCCAGCGCGGTGGTTGCAGCATCTTGTCCCACCGAGTCAAACGGCAGCACCGCCAAGATTTTCTGCTGCACTTGCTGTGGCCGCAGCCATTTTCGAGCAACAATTCCAGCCAGGATTCCGAGGAGGAGGACTGCGGCCAGGATCAGGACGAAACGGCCCTTTCGAGTCCTGCCAAATCGCGTCACACTCAGAAGCTGCGTCGATGCTGTCGTCTCGTGCCCCGCGTCCACGCGCTCTAAATCCTCCAGCAGCTCGTTCGCCGACTGGTACCGCAGGTTTGGGTCCTTTCTCCAGGCACTTCAGAATCACTGCTTCCAGGTCGGGCGAGATGTCCTTGTTCTTGATGCGCGGGGCTGGCGGCAGGGAGTGGACGATGGCATCCCGCAGCATCTGTCCGCGTTGTGCAAACGGCCGTGAGCCGGTAGCCATCTCATAGAGAACGACCCCCGCGGAATAGATGTCCGAACGAATGTCCGGCTCACTTCCAGCAACCTGCTCGGGCGACAAGTACGGAGGAGTTCCGGCAAACGGGAGCTGTAGCGTCTCCATTTCGTCGGTGGTTACGGTTTTGTCCTCGGGCAGGGCAAATAGCTGCGCCAGGCCGAAATCCAGGATCTTCAGCACGCTGTCCGGCCTCACACGCAGATTCCCGGGCTTGAGGTCGCGATGGATGATGCCTTGCGCGTGAGCGGCCGCCAGCCCGCGCGTCAACTGGATGCCCAGCGCCAGCACCTCGTTCTCCGGTACAGCGCCCTTCTCCAGCCGTTCGTTGAGCGAGGTCCCGGGAACGTATTCCAGCACCAGGTAGTCCACGCCCTGTTCCGAGTGAAAGTCGTACACCGACTCGACGTTGGGATGGTTGAGCCGGCTGAGGATGAGGGCTTCGCTGCGAAAGCGTTTGCGCGCGGAGACATCGCTCAAGGTCTTGGCGTTGAGCACCTTGACCGCGACGTCACGCTCCAGCCGCGTGTCGCGGGCGCGGTACACGACGCCCATGCCGCCAGAGCCAATCTCCTCGACTAGGCGGAAATGGCCAAGGGTCTGCCCGGGGGTGAGGGTAGGCGCAGCCATATCGAATCTTGTAAGCGAATCGTATGATGGTTCCGGCCCACGGTCAACGTAAGTCATGGCAGTCGGCGCAATATGCACCATCTGACGCACCGTGACCCAGATGGTAACTACCGCGGTGACCCGGCTTCCCCGAGGCTGGCCGCCGGTCGCAAACAAGCGAGATTACTCGTGTCGGGAGCGACTGCGGCGACTATGGCTGGTTCGCCCGATAGCTGGCGCGCAATTCGGCAACAATTTCGTCTGCCGCCTTGCGTGCCTCCTCCCGCCGGTCAGGCGGAAAGGAGATGGCGCCCACCCGCGCGTGCCCGCCTCCGCCGTAGCGCTCGCAGATTTTGGCCAGGTTCTCAAAGTGGCTGATCTGCGCCCAGGGGTTGGAGCCGACTGAGACCTTGGTGCGAAAGCTACTTTTGCTCAGTCCGACCGAGTAAACGCAGGCGGGATGCAGATAGTACGGAATGAACTTGTTGTGGCCCTCAAGTTCGTAATCGGTGACGTCGAAGAAGACAGTGCCGTCCTTGCACTGGGTACGCTCGCGCAGGATCTCAATGGAGCGGCGATGCCGCTCCATCAGCGGCGGGATGCGCTCGGCGATCATGGGGGTGGCAACGATTTCCGCGAGTGGCTCGTAGGCCAGCATGGGAATCAAGTTGGGGATGAGCTGATGATCCTGGTTCGCCTCGATCGCCATGGTCAGCTTCATCGCCGGCGCTTTCATCTCGACCGCCGTCTGCGGATCGTCGTAGAGCGCGCCGTCAATGATGTCAGCCCATTCGATCAGCTCGGCGACCGGCGCCGGGTTGAAGCCAAAACGCTGCTCGGTCACGGCCGCGATAAATTTCGTGCAGGAGCGGAAATCCGGATCGTAAAACTTGGTGTTGCTCTGCTCCTGCTCGAAATGGGACGCGTCGGCGGGCGTCAGAAACGCGCTCTGATGATGGTCGAACCACCAGGTGATGCGCGGCGACGGGGAGTACTTGAAATCGACGATGGCGTTCTCGTCGCCGGTGAAGTCAGCTTCGTTAAAGAGAGCACCGGCGCGATGCAGCAGTCCCTGGTATTCGAACTGGGCATGCTCGCGGATGCGCTCGCGGTAAAAGCGCGTGAACAGCGCAGCCGAGCAGGCGCCATCGAAACACTTGTCGTGGTAGAAGACCCGTATCCTCACAGTTCCTTTCCGCTACGGCGCGTTCCGTCGCCGAGGAGAGCTGTTTAGAATACCGCGTACGCAAAACAAAAAGTAAGTAGAAATGAGATTTCGGCTATGGGTATGTCAAGCGCGGTAGAACCGGGGCAGCAAAAAGCGGGGCGCGATCGGCCCCGCGGGAATTCACGCTTAGTCGGAAATTACGCGCCAGCCTGCTTCTCGGCCAGGTCGCCAACAAAAGGCAGTTTGAACATCTCATGCTGATAGGCCTTGATGACCAACAACAGCCACAGCGCCAAAATGGCAAGACCGTAGAGCGGCCAGAGGATCGCCGCGAAGATCCACCCTATGATCGGCACGAAGTGCAGAATCGACGAGACAATGGCTAGCGCGATATTGACCACGATCAGGGCGATTGCTACGAACAAGCACTGGAACGAGTGGAAGCGCACGAAGCGATTGCGATTGTAAGGCTCGATCAGCAGGAAGATGATCGCAGGAATAATGGTGAAGTACGCGAGCATGCCAGCCACGTTCTCCGCTATCGGCACAGCCGGAGCGGCCGTCGTGCCGTAGCTGCCGGTTGGCCCGGGCGACGGAGCGGAAGGAGTCTCAGCAGCGCCTGCCTGTCCCGCAGCCTTTCCGCATTGCGGACAGAATGCTGCGTTGTCGGCCATCTGGGTGCCACAACCTGAACAGAATGCCATTAGAAACCTCCCTGAGTCCCGGGTTCCGTGGGTTGAGAACCTGTACAGGCACAGCTTCAACCCGGAAACCCAAGGCTTCCCTATACGCGGCGGACAATAACAGAGTTGAGCTGAGAACGCAAAGGGGAAACAGCCGTCGTGCCGAGGTTTTGTAAACTGCAATCGCCCGCTACAGTTTGTACAGCATCAAGTAGATCACTACGCCCGTCACGGAAACATACATCCAGATCGCAAAAGTGTAGGGAGCGATGGCCTTGTGCCGCGCGATGCGTCCTTTTAGGGCGCGCGCCAGGGTAATCAGAATGAAGGGCACAACCACCACCGCCAGAATCGTATGTGAGATCAGGATGCTGAAATAGATGGGCCTCGAGATCCCCTGTCCCCGATATCGCGTCACCCCGGCGCGCAACCCGAGATGGTAGTACAGGTAGGAAGTCAGGAACAGGCACGAGGTTATGAATGCGGATAGCATCGTCCGCTTGTGGGCCTGAACGCGGCCGCTGCGGATGAAGTACAAGCCCGCGCCAATCAGGAGGGCGCTGGTACCGTTGAGGAAGGCATTCAGCGCGGGGAAGAAAGTCGGACTCAAGTGCATCACGCGGCGGGCTTGGTGGTCCGCCGATTGGCCACCAGAAACGACAGCGCGAACATGACCAGGGTGAACAACGCCAGCACTGCGAAGTTGGCAGTGAGAGACAGATCGAGCGAAGCTGATCCGGGAAACAGCAGCGAGCGCAAAGCCTCGGTCCCGTACGTCAGAGGGTTGATACGCATCAGCAGGCGTAACCACATGGATGCGCCTGAGAGCGGAAACAGCGATCCCGACAACAGCCACAACGGGATGAGGAACAAGTTGATAATGGCGTGAAAGGCCTGCGTGGAGTCCATCGGCCAGGCGATGATGAAGCCCAGCGCGGTCAGCGAAAACGCCACCAGAAAGATGACCAGCACCGTCAGCCCAAAGCTCGCGAATGTGAAGCGGACTCCGAGCGCCGGTGCGAATACCAGAAAGATAAGACCTTGCAGCGTGGCCAGTGTCGCGCCCCCGAGTACCTTACCCAGCACGATGACGGAGCGGTTCACCGGCGCGACCAGCACGGAGAGCAGGAAGCCTTCCTTGCGGTCCTCGATCACCGACATCATGGTGAAGATGGCCGTGAAGAGAACGATCATGGTCAGCGCGCCGGGAAAGAAGTAATCAAGATAATGCTGGCCGCCGGCGGTTCCGTTGGAGCGAAAAGAGCTGCCGAAGCCGGAGCCGATCACGATCCAGAAGAGCAGCGGCGAGGCGATGACGCCGACTACCCGTGCGCGCTGCCGGTAGAACCGTACCACTTCGCGCCGCCAGAGCGAGAGCGCAGGCAGGAGTATGCCGGCGTTGGTGGGGGTGGGCACAACGGAAAGAGTTGTAGTCTGCGTTGGCATAATCAAGTCGTTTTCACAACCGTAGCAGCTCGCCAGTCTGTTCCGAGTGCTGCCTCAGTAGCGCGATGACCGGTTCGTCTTGGAGTTGACTGATGAGAAACGCCTTCTTACCTGCGTCTTTGATCGAAGCTCCGATGTGAAAGTATGAGGCTCGGTCGATGGACACAAACCGATCATGGAAGTCGCTGGTCGTCCTCACCTCAAGCTTAACGTTAGCGAATTGCTGTTGAAATTTGGCGGCCTCAACCCGGAAGTCCGGTTTCAGATTCCTCTCCACTGTCAGCAGTTCGACGGATAACCCTGCTGGTACCATGGCGCGCAATATTTCAAAGATTAAGGTCGCCCATGTGACTGTTGACCATCATGATATGAGTTGTTGCTTTACTTAGCATCTCGCGAATCGCAACATACGCATCGTATTGTGTTCCAGGCGGAAAGAATTGCTCGCTGACAAGGGCATCCTGAGTGATGAGTACGCCATCGTCTTTAATCGTCCAACCAATATCATTCAAACGGCCGATGAGCTGTTTCTTGGTATCGTCCCTTGCTTCTCGGGTCAAAACGGCTTTGGCTACGATCTGAGCGAATCTTCCGCGCTCTGCATCGGGCAACCCGTCGTAGGCTGCTTGGATGAGGGGCTTGTAGGCGCGAATCCGAGTCTTATGGCTGCTCCCGTCTCTTTCATCCAAAGTTTGATATGTAATCGGAATACCGGAAAGTCCAATAGCATTCTGCACAAGATCAGAATCGTTAATCTCATACAGTGTCGATGCGATTGGACCCCATGGATCGTACTTGCTTTTCGGGTTCATTGGCGTCGCCCTCGACGTTTTCGCATCGTGAACTCCCTGTTGGATTCTAGTCGGTCGATTGATCCCGGTCGCCTTCTTCTGTCCAGAAGCGGTGCCCGGTCTGGCGGATGAAGACGTCCTCCAGGCTCGGCTTGTGCACGGAAACCCCCTGGATTTCACCGGGAAACGCTTCGACCACATCGGTGACGAAGCGATGTCCGTTCTCGATCTCGAGGCGAACCTGACTATCCATCACCGTCGGCTGCAATCCGAAGCGCTGTTCGATATGTTGCGCCAGCGATTCGGGCTCCGCGGCTTCCAGCAGGATAACGTCGCCGCCGATCTCGCTCTTCAGTTCGGCAGGCGTACCGAGCGCGACCACGCTGCCGTTGGCGTAAATCGCCAGCCGGTCGCAGCGCTCGGCCTCTTCCATCAGGTGTGTGGTGATCAGCACGGTGACGCGCTCTTCGTCGCGCAGAATCTGGAGATACTGCCAGAGATCGCGGCGCGCGCCGGGATCGAGTCCGGTAGTCGGCTCGTCGAGCAGCAACACCGAGGGATGATGCAGCAGACCCTTCGCCAGTTCGAGCCGCCGCTGCATGCCGCCGGAAAATGTCTCGGCTTTTTCCTTGGCGCGATCCGCGAGGCCAACGCGGCTGAGCATTTCGCTTACGCGCTTCTTCAGCATCGCCCCACGCAACCCATAAATGTGCCCGATCAGCATCAGGTTCTCTTCCGCGGACAGCTTGATGTCGATACTCTGCGCCTGGAAGACCACGCCGATGTCACGTCGTACCAGCGCCGCTTCGCACGCGACGTCGTGGCCTATGATCAGCGCACGTCCGCCGGAAGGCAACATCAGCGTGGAAAGGATTCGAAAGGTCGTGGTTTTGCCGCTGCCATTCGGACCCAGCAGGCCGAAGATCTCGGCGGGCCGCACCTCGAACGAAACCCCAGCCAGCGCGACACGATCTCCGTACTGATGGCGTAGGTCCTGGAGCTGGATCACCGCCGCCGCTGTATCGCCAGAGTTGGTCGCGGCCGGATGGTCGATGGTTTCGGAAGTTGCCATGTGTGAGGCCACAGTTGATTCTATTACGGCGGCAAGAGCAGGGTCGAACTGCGGCCGTACGCATTTTTCAGACAAGACAAGTTGGGGGACTGATTACACGCGGTTGAGCATCATCAGCGCGAACAGCAGCGGAAGATAAATCACGGAAGCCTGCAGGACGTGACGCGCGCGCAGCTTGGATTGCGGTTCGCTGGGCCTGAGCTTCATCGTCCACATGCGCAGGCTGAACCACAACATGCCGAGACCCAGCAGCAGCGCGCCGGCAAAGTAGGTCCACCCTGACATGCCGATCAACGCGGGCGCAAGCGACACCGGTACCAGCGCCAGCGCGTACATCACGATGGCGAGCGCCGTGGAACGGCCGTCGCTTTCAACCACTGGCAACATGCGGATGCGCGCGTTCTCGTAATCCTCGCGATAGAGCCAGCCGATGGAGTGGAAGTGCGGAAATTGCCAGAAAAACAGGATGGCGAATAGCACGAGTGCTTCGGGATCGAGGCGGCCGCGAATCGCCGTCCAGCCGAGAACTGGGGGCATGGCGCCGGGAAATGCGCCGAGGAAGGTGCAGATTGGGTGCACGCGCTTCATCGGCGTGTAGACCACGAGATAGCTGAAGGAGGTGAGCGCTGTCAGCGTGGCCGTGAGCCAATTGGTGGTGAGACCGAGATAAATTACACCGCCGATGGTCATCCCGAAAGCGATGATCGACGCATGTAGCAGGCTCATGCTGCCGGTAACCAGGGGCCGCTGCGCGGTGCGGCGCATGAGCGCATCCACGTCACGCTCCAGCACCTCGTTGATGGCCGCTGTGCCTCCACTGACGAGGCCAATGCCGATCAGCGCGTGCAGCAGCGTCCACGAGAGCGAAGACACGCCCGATTTGGCCGCTGCAAAGAATGCGCCGGCCCACGCAGTCATCACGATCAGCGTAGTAACGCGGGCCTTGATGAGCACAGAATAATCGCGAGCAAGCGAGGCGATGCCTACCCGAGGAACGGCGAGCGGCTGACTGGCGCTGCTCATGCGGTAATGGCCTCTCGTGTTGTGGTATGGGCTGCAGGTTGGGAGGCGCGCGCATTGATGGTGCGCATGGTCTGAATGGCGAGCACGACGCTGGTCGCCAGCACCAGCGCGCCCCCGGCAACGTGCGATACGGTGCTGGTCACAATGCCAGTCGTCGGCTGCGGCGGATCGGCCAACCATTGCAGCCGTGTGAGGTAGGAAGCGAACCCGAGTCCAAGCTGCACCATCAACAGGGCCAGAAGCAACTGCGCCGGCCTGCGCAATTGCGCTATCTTGCCGTAGCGCGTCAGGATGCGGACCACCGTCCAGCACAGCAACCCGGTAACCACGCAAGCGCCAACCAGATGCGGCAGCAGCTTTATGCCCGAGTGGCGAAAGGCCGCGCCGAGAATCAATTGCAACCACACGCCAGTCGCCGCAAGTCCCGTGAGGGTTGGCGTGCTGGGTGTGAGGTCGTGTTCGGCAATGGGTTGGGAATCCTGTAACCACCCGCGGCTGGAGAAAAGCGCCATCGCAATCACGATGCAGAAGATGGTCTGCGCCAGTGTGGCATGCGCGGTGGAGATGGACCAGGGCAGCAGGTTCAACACCGTTATGCCCCCGAGAACTCCCTGACCCACGACCGCGGCCAGCGCAATCCAGCCCAGCACGCGCATCCATTTGCGCTGTTCAACGCGCTGCGTCCACACCGCCATGATGATGATCAGCAGGCCGATGAATTCCGCAATCATGCGGTGGGTATGCTCATACTTGATCCCACCCACCATCGGCGGCAGCTTGTACAAAGAACCGAAGGAAGTAGGCCAATCCGGAACGGAGAGTCCAGCATCGTTGCTGGTGACCAGCGCACCTGCGATGATCAACAGAAATGTAGCCCAGGCGACAAAAACGGTGAATCGATGGTATGCCGGGTTATAAGGAATGGTTCGCGACGTCAGAACAAGCTCCTGTCATCGTTGCGTCCACGCAAAGCGACGGGGTCGCTTGTGGGCGATGTTGCTAAACGAGTTGACTGGTTGATACGGCTCAAATCAGCGGTGAACGCCTCATCCTCACGCGGCGCTCGTGGCGATATTGTACCAAAAGGGCTGCGATTGCTTTCCCTAGAGCTCCACTTCCTCTAACTGCGGAGTCGGCGGCGGAATCGTGTGCAGTGCTTCGACCATGGCGTCAGTGAACTCGCTGGTGCCAGCCGTCCCCCCGACGTCGCGCGTGAGATGTTTCTTCTCGCTATAAACCTTCTCGATAGCCGCACGAATGTGGTTGGCTGCATTCTCCTCACCCAGGTGACGAAGCATGAGAATGCCGGAACGCAGCACGGCGGTCGGGTTGGCGATATCTTTGCCGGCGATGTCGGGCGCCGAACCGTGCACGGCTTCGAAGATGGCGCACTCATGCCCGAAGTTGGCGCCCGGCACCAAGCCCAGTCCTCCGACGAATGCGGCACACAAGTCGGAGATGATGTCGCCGTAAAGGTTCTCCAGCAGCAGTACGTCGTACTGATACGGGTTCATGACCAACTGCATGCAGGTGTTGTCCACGATGTGCTCGCCGTAGGTGATCTCGGGATAGTCCTTGGAAATGTTCCGCGAGCAGCGGATGAACAGCCCGTCCGACAGCTTCATGATGTTGGCTTTGTGGATGGCGTGGATCTTCTTGCGGTGCACGCGCCGTGCATATTCGAAGGCGAACTTGGCAATGCGCGTGGACGCTTTTTCCGTGATAATTTTCAGGCTCTCCACCACTCCGGGAACGACCTCGTGTTCGATGCCGGAGTACAGCCCTTCGGTGTTTTCGCGAATCACAATCAGGTCTACACCGGGATAACGTGTGGCCACGGCCGGAAGATTGCGAATCGGCCGGAAGTTCGCGAACAGTTCGAACTGCCTGCGCAGGGCAACGTTGATGCTGGAAAATCCGCCGCCGATCGGCGTCGTCACCGGACCTTTCAGGCCGACGTGGGTGCGCTCGATGGACTCCGTCAGCTCTCTGGGGATGTATTCGTGATACTTCTCATAGGCTTCGGCGCCGGCAGCGTAGCTCTCCCACTGAAACTTGACGCCGGTGGCTTCCAGGATGCGGACGGTCGCGTCCACGACCTCGGGCCCGATGCCATCGCCTGGAATCAACGTTACGGTATATGCCATTCGATCTCTTCCGGCCGCCGGAATCAGTCTCCGGACTTGGCCTTGGCTGACGCACTTTCCTTGGTATCGAGCAGGTCCTTCAGCTCGGACATGAACTCGCGCACATCCTTGAAGTCGAGGTAAACCGAGGCGAACCGCACGTAGGCGACTTTATCGATGCGCTTCAGGCGGTTCATAATCAACTCGCCGATCTCGCTGGTCTTGCGTTCGCGATCGGGCGAATCGACGACAAAACCTTCGGCGTCGTTGACGATCTGCTCCAGCTTACCCATGGAGACAGGCCGCTTCTCGCAGGCCCGCAGCAGGCCGTTCAGCACTTTTTGTCGCTCGAATTTCTCGCGGCGGCCGTCTTTTTTCACCACCATGTATGGGATTTCGTCGATCCGCTCATAGGTGGTGAAGCGCTTTTCGCACTTCAGGCACTCGCGGCGGCGGCGGATGGACTCGCCTTCCTTGCTTTCGCGCGAATCGACTACCTTGTCGTTTTCAAAGCCGCAGAACGGACACTTCATGGATGAGAGAAGACGCAGACAGACAGCCTGCAATGTGATTGTAACAGGGGATGAAGAACCACCGAGAGACGATGAGACGGGGAAATACGGCGTTGGGTGTCGGGGGGTGTCTTGCGGGGATCGCTGTGAGCTATTCCCTCTTGCCTTTAGGTCGGGGCCTCATTGGCTTAGGTTTGTACTCGAGGTTCCAAACCCGCAAGAGCTGCCTGCAGCCAGCTTCAAAGTTGGAGGTGAAATCAACGATTTCAAACCCCGGGAGCGCCCAAGAAAGACGGGGGTACTTACAGGGTTTGTACAGCAAGGGGATGATTCTCTCGTTATAGCGATGTTCATTGAGCGCGAACATCAGCTCACGTTTTACCCAGTGGGAGCGAACCGCGTCCGGTGTCAACACTAGGAGGAACCAGTTGCACTGGCGCAGCGCGCGGCCAATTTCATCGTGCCACTGCTTAGCGCCAACGATGTGAGTAGCGCTGTACCAATAAGAGATTTTGCGCTGCTTGAGGAATCGAGCGATGCGAGCGACAAATCTGCGATCGCGGGATGAATGCGAGATGAATACCTTTCTCTTGGCACCCAGGGAGAGAGGCATTTAGGTAGAGCTCACGCGACCTGCTTTAGAGCGTCAGCTATGGACTCGCTGATTTTTGCCGCGCCTTGCCTGGCACTAAGCATGTTCAGCTCTCGAAGAATCCAAGGGACGTCATTGGTTGGGCGCACTAGCACTGGAAACAGCCGGCCTTCATAGCGGAGATCACCTAAGGCATATTCGATCTCATGACGCACCCATTTTGAACGCATCGATTTCGGCGAGATTAGTACCACCATGGCCCTCGACTTCCTCAGGGCCTCTCCAATTTGCAGCGCCCAATTATCTCCCGGCAGAAGCTCTTCCTCGTCCCTCCAAACCGACAGGCCTCGTTTGCTCAGCTCCGCGGAAAGTGATTTGGCAAAGGCTTCATCGGCGCGATCGTAACTCAGAAAAACCTGCATTCCATCCACTTCCCGCGAACATTCTAGCACTCAGGATCGTGAGATCCGAACTCTAGTATTTTCCGCGAAAGAGATAAACCAGTTCAATCACCAGGATGATCACCACCATCAGCTCGAGCACGAAGCCGCGGCTCTGGTGGAACTCGTCAATCAGGGCGCGATAAACGCCTTCCGCAGTACGGAGCTTTTCCTTCACCAGATTTTTGTATTCGGGAACGCCTACCTTGGCCGCTGCCAGGCGGTACAGCCGCGCCGAGAACATGTCACTGACGAACTTGATCGCGGTATCGGCGCGCTCCACCAACTCTGTCACTTCAACGGTCACGCTGTTCAGTCGCAGGGCCTCGCTACGCATGCGCCAACGGCGCCACAGGCCGGCGCGATGTTTCAGCGAGCGATAGACGCCAGCCAGTTCACGCGTCAGCAACTCGTCGTAGTGCCGGAACTCCAGCAACTGCGAGTTGGCATACTCCAGGATTTGCACCGAGGTTTCGGCTCCCGCTGGCGTGTCGTAAACCAGAGCGGCGTTCCACCCGACCACCACCAGATCATTGGGGTAGTACGACAGGCTTGCCTGAACGACATCATCGTTTTCGCTGCGCGCCAGCGCCGTCTGCTCGCCTCTCAAAACCTGCGCAATCGCCGGCCCGTGTTGCGACAGTAAATCGGCCCCTCGCGGATGACCGGGGACCTCACTTAGCAGGAAGATGTAATAGTCTTCGCTCAGCCAGTCGCTATACCGGCGCACGATCGCCGGGGCGATCCGTTCCAGCCTTCCGCGGATGATTTGTTGCGCCTGCCGTTCGAGCTCGGCGTTCGGAACCCAGCGCGCCGCCAAATGCACCAGAGCATCCCAGTCGGCCTCAAACCCTAACTCAAATAGCACGCTGACGACGCCGTAATCGTAATACTTGATTTGCGGGCTCAGCGTTTCCCCGCTGCTCAACACCACCAGATCGAGCCGCTCCACCACCGGCGGCTTTTCGAAGCGGACGTACTCAGGGGTGGCATGTTTGAAGCTGGGCTCAACCCGCTTCGCGCCCAGGATCTCGCGCAGCTCCTCCAACCTGATCTCTTCACAGATGTCGTAGAGAATGACTCCCAGGACGGAACCCTTCATCGTCGCATTGGTCATGCTGGTCGGCATGCGTCAACCTGCTCCGTAGATGACGATTGTACGTGAGGAGAACAGACAGGGAGCCGGCGTTTGGCACACGCCTCATTAGCGATTGGGACAAGCGTCAGACTGTGGATCGGGTGTTTCCTAAGGCCGCGGCGGAAACAGGAATTTCAGCATGGGTCCGACGCGTTGTGCCCAAGCCCACTCGCAATGTTCGCCGCCCTGTGCCTCGGTGTAGGCGAGATCTTTGCCGCGCTTCCAGCCCTTCTTCATCAGGTCCCTTTTCAGCGCTCGCACGTCGGGCAGAGTCCGTCGGCCCTCGCGCGTACCGACGTCCAGCCAGATCCGCAGTTCAGGTCTTCTCTGGATCTGTGCCACCGTCTTGAGGATGGCGCGGCTGTGCCACCAAACCGAAGGAGACATCACCGCCAGCTTGCTGAACACCCAGGTGTACTTGAGCCCAAGGTACAGAGAAACCAGCCCGCCCAGCGACGAGCCGCCCACGCCGCAGTTCTCGGCTCCAGGCAGCGTACGGTAAGCATGATCGACAAACGGCTTCAATTCGTCCACCAGCATCTGGCCGTAAGCGTCGGCTCGCCCGCCGCCGAGCCGATTGTCCTCAAACGGCGTGTATTCGTCCACGCGGCGGACGCCGGTGTTGTAGATGCCAACGATGATCAGCGGCTCGATCTGGCCAGCCAGGATCAGCTCGTCGGCCGTCTCGCCCATGCGCCAGTAGTTTCCCTTGATGAAGGAAGTCTCCGGGTCAAACAGGTTCTGGCCGTCCTGCATGAAGAGAACGGGATAACGGCGATCCGGCTGCACATCGTACATCGGTGGCAAATACACAATGAAGTCGTGCTTCTGGTTCTCGACTTTCGACGCAAACTGTTGGTGCAACCGGAGACGCGACTTCAGGTCACAAGGTGTGACGGCCGCATTGTTCATGTCGGTGAAAACGGACATTGGATGACGTTGCCTAACCAAGTTTTTCTGCGAGCGGTGCGTCGCACGGCAGCCGCGGAGTTCCGGCTTCGAAGCGACCCTTACCCTATGCCGCCAGCCCACCAGTTCTAGCGATGTACTGGTTGAAACTGTCGATAGCCTTCTGGCTGTATTGCCCAACTTCGACGAGGTAACCGTCCGGATCGCGCATGTAACAGCGCAGCTCATGGCCATGATTGTCGAGCGGTTCGGTCAGGAACTGGGCGCCCTTTGCCTGCCACTGGAAGTAGCAAGCCCAAATGTCGGCCACGCGCAGGTTCAGAAAGCTGCTCACCGTGTTCAGGTCGCGAGGCGCCTCAAGGAACACTTCCGGCTTGTCCGGCGTCGGACCTCCGCCTGAATTGAGAATGATCCACGAGTTGGCCAACTTGATGTAACAGGGATTCTCCGGCTTTACAACGGTTCCCCCAAGGACTCCCACGTAGAAGTCCCTGGATTTTGCCTGGTCTCGTACGGTCAGGAAGTGGGTGACAAAGAATCCCTCTTTGGCAATCGGAGCGTTGGGTAGATTCATAGGCGTATTCGCGCTCATTCTGTAGAATGATGGTTCCTTAGATTACCAAACCCCGATTCTTCTTCAACGGAAAGGCCCAAACAACTTGAATCGCGAATATCACCGCTGGTGGTCGAACGATCTGCAACGCGACATGGAAATGCTGGTCTTCGGCCACGACGGCACCAAGGTCCTGGTTTTCCCCACTTCGATGGGACGCTTCTTCGAGTACGAGGACAACAAGATGATTGCCGCGGTCTCTGACCGCATCGAGGCCGGCCGACTCCAGATTTACTGCGTGGATGGCGTGGACGGCGAGAGCTGGTACAACAAGCGCGCGCATCCGTATTGGCGGTTGCAGCGCCATCTTCAGTACGAGCACTACATCCTCAACGACGTGCTGCCGCTGATGTGGCACAAGAACTGGACGCCGCGCACCATCGTCACCGGCTGCAGCTTCGGCGCTTATCACGCGGCGAACTTCGCTTTCCGCCATCCTGACAAAGTCACGGGCTGCGTGACGATGGGCGGATCGTTCGACATCAAGAGCTTCCTCAACGGCTGGTACAGCGAGGATGTCTACTTCAACAATCCGCCCGATTATCTGGCGAATTGCACCGACGGCTGGCGCTACAACCATATGCGAACTGTGCTCGCGACCGGCGAGTGGGACATGTGCTGGGAGAAGAACGAGCAGTTTGCCGCGGTGCTGCGCGCGCGCGGCATTCGCCATGAGCTGCACGTTTGGGGCGACCAGAGCTATCACGATTGGCCGTGGTGGCGACCGATGGCAAGGGTTTACCTGGAGTAAGTTCCTTCCAGCGTTGTGATCCCGAGCGAGCGCCGCGAGCGTTTGGCAGCGCCTGTATTTGGCGCGGTCGCGGCGCGAGTGGAGCGCCCGCCTTTTCGCCGATGCTTCTGCGTGGGTACTCTGTCAACAATGCCCACCGGTCTCGAGCGGCGGTGCGGAGCCGGCGATCTCCACTTCGTTACCTGCAGTTGCCACCGGGGACGGACGCTCCTGTCTGACGATCGAATCAAGAAGCTTCTTTCTCGTCGATTTCCCGCCCCCGCATCCCTCGGGCTCAGTTACAAATCCCGATTTTTTCGCTTAAAATAAAGAATGCTTGATCGAAGCGCTCCCAGCGCGTGTCCTTGGGATTTCCAACAGTAACAGCACTCGAGCGAAGCCGGGACAGGTGTTCCCCGGCGCAGGAGTAAAGGAGTATTGGTGAAGAAGATCGGGATCATTTTTGGCATGGAGACCACCTTCCCGCCGGCGTTGGTCGAAAAGATCAACTCTATGGGCGAGCCTGAGATTCAGGCTGAACTCGCCACCATCGGCGAAGTTCGCATGGCGGAACCGTCCCCCTACCACGTCATCGTCGACCGCATCTCGCACGACATCCCCTTCTATCGCGGCTATCTCAAGAATGCAGCGCTCTCGGGTACTTTGGTCATCAACAATCCATTCTGGTGGAGCGCCGACGACAAGTTTTTCAACTTTGCCTTGGGAACGAAGCTGGGCGTTGCCATCCCACAAACTGTACTGATACCGCACAAGGAACATCCGCCGGGCACCACCGACCGCTCCATGCGCAACCTGCAATACCCCATGCCGTGGGACAGCATCTTCAGCTACGTCGGATTTCCTGCGTTCCTCAAGCCCTTCGACGGCGGCGGCTGGAAGGACGTGTACAAGGTGAACTCGCCGGAGGAGTTCTTCCGCGCCTACGACCAGAGCCGCGACCTCTGCATGACGCTGCAGCGCGGCGTGAAGTTCAAGGAGTACTTCCGTTGCTACGTGGTTGGCCAGGAGAAGGTGCACATCATGCACTACGATCCGTCGGCGCCGCACCACGAGCGTTATGTAAAGAACCCGCCGCCGACCGATCCCAAGCTGCTGGAGCGCGTGGAGCGCGATTCCCTGACACTGTGCCGCGCCCTGGGTTATGACCTGAATACCGTCGAGTTCGCCTGTGAGGACGGCATTCCCTACGCCATCGACTTCATGAATCCGGCCCCCGACGCGGATGTAAATTCGGTCGGACAGCAAAATTTCGATTGGATTGTGGATGCGGTAGCGGAACTGGCCGTACGCAAAGCCAAACAGCACACCAGCCTTTCCCCTGAGTATCGCTGGAGCGCGTTTCTTAGCGGCTACTACGACGAAGCGGTGGCCAGCGCGAAAGCAGCGTCCCCGAAAAAAGCTGCCGCGCCCAAGAAAGCAGCCACGAGGGCGGCGAAAGGGTAGCAGATGGACCGGCCAAGCCTCAGCATCGGAATTGAAGAGGAATACCAGACGATCGATCCGGAGACGCGCGATCTCCGCTCGCACATCGCCTCCGAGATCCTCCCCAAAGCCAAGCGGGCGCTGCACGAGGCGGTCAAGCCCGAGATGCATCAGGCGGTCATCGAGGTCGGGACCAAGGTGTGCCGCGACATCAAGGAAGCGCGGGCCGACATTCTGGAGCTGCGGCGCGAGATGATCCGGCTGTCCAGCGAAAGTGGCCTGCTGCTCGCCGCTGCCAGCACCCACCCCTTCGCCGACTGGAAGCTGCAGGAGATTTACCCCGACGAGCGCTATCGCCGGGTCATCGAAGAGATGCAGATGATCGGGCGCGCCAATCTGGTGTTCGGGCTGCACGTGCATGTCGGCATCGAGGACCGGAATACCGCCATCCACATCATGAACTCGATGCGGTATTTCCTGCCGCACATTTTGGCGCTGTCCAGCAACTCACCTTTTTGGATGGGCATGCCGACGGGTTTCAAATCGTACCGCTCCAAAGTTTTCGAGCGCTTTCCGCGCACCGGCATTCCCGACGTCTTCGCCAACTGGGCGGATTACGAAACCTTCGTCAATCTGCTGGTCAAGACCGGCTGCATCGACAACGGCAAGAAAATCTGGTGGGACATCCGCCCGCATCCGTACTTCGACACGCTGGAAGTGCGGGTGTGCGACATCCCGATGCGGCTGGATGAGACCATGGCCATTGCGGCGCTGATCCAGGCGACGGTCGCCCTGCTCTACAAGCTGCATGCGTCCAACAAGAGCTATCGCATCTACGGGCGCGCGCTGCTCATGGAGAACAAGTTCCGCGCCTCGCGTTATGGTCTCGACGGTATGCTGATTGATTTTGGCAAGGAGGAAGAAGTCCCGCTGCGGCAGTTGATGCTGGAGTATCTCGACATGGTGGGCGAGGTGGCGGACGAACTTGGCTCCCGCGACGAGATCAATTACATTCACCAGATGCTCGAGATGGGCACCGGCGCTGACCGCCAGTTGAAGGTGTATGAGGAAACCGGCGATCTGAAGAAGGTGGTGGATTACATCGTCGCCGAGACGCGGCTGGGAGTGTTTGAACGGGCCTCAGCGGGTCCGGTAGAAGCTGGTCTATCGACAAATGCGAACACTAGCGGCACCTTGGCAATGAAAATGAGTCGGCCGTCACTGAGGATCGTCATTACGAGCGCCCTGGGTTTGGGCGCGAGATCTGCTTTTCGGTGGAAAAGGCAAGAAAGCAGATCCCTCGTCCTCCACCCAGGAGGGCAAAAGCAGCCCTCGCCGGGCCCCGGCTGCGCTCGCGATGACAAACGCCCTTGAATGTCACTCTATGGTGCGAACTTCCATAAAAGAAAGGATTGTTCGTTGACTCAACCCGTTCTCACCGATCTCACCAAAACCACATTCGACCCGGAACTCTCTCCCGGCGCTTACAACGCGGTGAACACCTGCCTGCGCATTCAGCCGTCGGAGAAGGTCACGCGTCATCACCGACAACGACTGCCGTGAGATCGCAGCCAGCCTGGCGCGGGAACTGCTGCGAGTCGGCTCGCCGTTCAAGGCCTTTGTGCTGGAAGACCTGGCGCCCCGGCCGGTGACGGACCTGCCGCAGGAAATCGCCGCGGACATGGAGACCAGCCAGGTCAGCATCTTCGCCGTCCATGCGCAGCGCAACGAACTGAAGTCGCGCATGCAGATGACGGACATCGTGAACCGCCGCAAGATGCGTCATGCGCACATGGTGAACATCAATCACCAGATCATGCTCGAAGGCATGCGCGCCGACTTCAATCGCGTGGATGCGCTCAGCAAGAAAGTCATCGAAATTGTCAGCCAGGCGAAGGCGATCCAAGCCAAGAACCCGGCGGGCAGCGACTTCACGGCCACGCTGAACCCAAACTATCGCTGGGTGAAGACCAGCGGCATCATCAGTCCTGACAAGTGGGGTAACCTGCCCGGCGGTGAAGTCTTCACCACGCCCGGCGAAGTGAATGGGACATACGTTGTGGACGGCGTGGTCGGCGACTATCTCTGCGAAAAGTATCCTGACCTGGCGCGCCAGCCGCTCACCATTCGCATCAAGAACAATCGCATCACCGAGGTCTTCAGCGACAACAAAGTGCTGCAAGAGGATTTCTGGGCCTACACCCATACTGACGAAAACAGCGACCTGGTGGGCGAGTTCGCCATCGGCACCAACCTCGAGTTGAAGCACGTCATCGGGCAGATTCTGCAGGACGAAAAGTTTCCCGGCGTGCACATTGCGTTCGGGAATCCCTACGGCGCGCACACCGGTGCGGAGTGGTATTCCAGCACGCACATTGATGTGGTGGGCACGCGCTTCGACATCTGGGTTGACGGCCGGCAGATCATGGAGAAGGGGCGCTTCCTCATCGAGGCCTGATCATGGTTCCCGCTCTGCGCGAGGAATTCAACCGCAAGTACGCGCCCGAAACGTACCGGCAGTTCCTCGATACGCTGGACAAGTCTTGCGGTACGCACATCGGCTTTCGCGTCGCTGAGACTCCCTGCTTCGTTCCCAAGTCGCTTCTCGACCAGATGGCACAGTACGGCCGCGAGTTGGTCTCGCAGCTGGTTGACGATCCGCAGTATCTGCGCGTCTCGGATGCTTCCGTTCCCGCGCAGTACAATGTGCCCAACGAATCCGCGCGGCCGATGTTCGTGCAGGTAGACTTCGGCGTCGTGCGAAGCGCGACCGGCGAGCTGGAGCCCAAGCTGGTCGAGCTGCAGGCCTTCCCTTCCCTCTATGGATACCAGCCACTGCTGGCCCACCAATACGTCGAATCCTACGATCTGCCAAGTGATCTCGGCATTTATCTGTCGGGACAGGATCGCAACTCGTATTGGAAGCTGATGCGCGAGTTGATCGTCGCCGGGCACGATCCGGAGAGCGTCATCCTGATGGAGATCGATCCTCAGAACCAGAAAACCCTGCCCGATTTTCTGGTGACGCAACGCGAGCTGGGCATCGCCATCGTCGACATTCTTTCGCTGAAGAAGCGCGGCACGAAACTCTTTTACGCGAAGGATGGGCGCGAGATTGAAGTCCGACGCATCTACAACCGCTGCATCGTGGACGAACTGGAGCGCAAAGGAGTGACCCTTCCCTTCGATCTGCGCGACGAACTTGATGTCGAATGGGCAGGCCATCCCAACTGGTATTTCCGGATCAGCAAGTTCTCCATCCCTCACCTCAAACACGCGTGCGTGCCGAAGACCATCTTCCTCGACCAGGTCCGCGCGGTGCCGCTCGATAACCAGAGTTACCTGCTCAAACCGCTCTACTCGTTCGCCGGGGTCGGAATCAAGTTTGCGCCCACGCAAGCCGACATGGATGCCATACCGCGGGACCAGCGCCACAACTACATCCTGCAGGAGCGGATGTACTTCGAGCCGGTGATCCAAACGCCGCACGGTCCCACACAGATGGAGATCCGCATGATGTACGTGTGGCCCGAGGGCGGCGAACTCACCTGCGTGCTGCCGCTGGTGCGCATGGGCCGCGGCATGATGATGGGCGTGGACCACAACAAAAATCTGGAGTGGGTGGGCGGTTCGGCGGCGCTGTGGGTGCGGCGCTGATTTGTGGTGACAAAGTGGAGGATTGGCGGCATAATGGCACGGTTGCTTGAGAACGCTGGGCATGGAGGGAGAAACATGCTGACCATCATTCCACCTGAATTCTGGGCGTGGGCGTGGGCTATCGTGCTGGCCTACGCTCCGCATCTGGTTCACTATCGCTAGGTTGTATACATAGTGGAAGTAAGCGAAAAGAAAGAGCAACAGAGAGGCCCCGGCGCGCCAGCCGGGGCCTTTGCATGATGTGGGCGCCGGTCAAGCGAAGAATATGGGCGGCGTCCATGGTGGCTAGGGAAGGGGCGTCTGTCTCCTCTGGATCGCGCCTATTCCTCCGGCCAGTTCATCTCGCTTGTCATCCCACAATCGCAATCCCAATGGGTGGGCAGAGCTGCAGCCCAGTGGGTGTAACGAAGCAACTTACGATCCCGAACCCGGCAACCAACACTACATACGGAGTAAAGCTCTATGCAAAAAATCAATCCCTTCCTCTGGTTTAACGACCAAGCCGAAGAGGCGATGAATTTCTACCTCTCTATCTTCAAGAACTCGAAAGTGGTGAGCGTCTCACGCTATGGCGACGCAGGACCTGGGCCGGCGGGAACGGTTATGGTGGCGGAATTTGAGCTGGAGGGGCAAAGGTTCATGGCGCTCAATGGAGGCCCAGAATTTATGTTCACTCCGGCGATATCGTTTCTGGTGAACTGCGAGACCCAGCAGGAAGTGGACACGCTTTGGGACAAGCTCTCCGCAGGCGGCAAAACCGATCGATGTGGCTGGCTGAAAGACAAGTTTGGTGTGTCCTGGCAGATTGTCCCGACCGTTCTGGGAGAGCTGATGGCGGACAAGGACGCTGAGAAATCGAAAGGGGTTATGCAAGCGATGCTGCAGATGGATAAGCTTGACATCGAAGGATTGAGGCGAGCGGCTGAAGTAATGGCCTGACGATGGGGGTAGCGGCGCTTGCCGTTGGCTTGATCAGAAAACAGCGGGGACACGCGGCGGCATAACGCGATCTCGCAGTTCAATGGCGCCATCTGGCCGGCGCCTTAATGGAACGGGTAGAGCACGCCGGCGTGCTCCCCCGTTACCGTGGCCGGCCATGATTGCCTCGGACTTTTCGGTCACGCTGCCTCGGCGGCATCCTGAGCGCGTTCTGCCTGGTCGGCAGAAGAACCGGGCTTTTTCCCCATCACCTCCGCTTCGGCCTGGAGCCAATCCTCCAAGTCACATCCGTGCTGATAACCGCGCTGTTCGAACAGTTGGTAGGCGCGCATCCGGATAATTTCCTCGGTTAGTTCCTGGGATCCCAGATGCGACGTTGAGAGATTGTCTGGCATGGCATACCTCCTGGGACTTTGCGCTGAGCAATGCAGGAAGGTGAAAGTAACTGTTGACTACGGGAGACACCACCATTTTAGCGCGTCTGGGACGACAAATGGTGCGCGGCGGCCACCATGCCAGGACGAATGTCACACGGGATGTTCATACCAGCGTGGCGGCGGTTTTCGAGGCTTAATTCCCACTCTTGAGGTCGAGGCGCTGGACCGCTGTCGCGGGGTCGGGCACGGCGGATTCGTGCGCAACGATGAGCCATTGGTTGCCGGTTTTCCTGAGCACGACGACATTGACGCCGAAGGCTTTCTGCCCAGCGTTCGTAGACTCATAGCGTCCGATGGTATAGGCAAGGTCCCCAGAACACACTGTCGAGAGGACCTGGATGGAGTCGATGTGGTACCCGGCATCGACGCCGCGCTGCACGTAGGCCTGGATGGCTGCGCGCCCCTGGACGATGCCGGTGACGAAGTGCTGGGTCAGGTAGGTCGCGTCCTCGGCGTAAAGCGCAGCGACCGCGGCGGCGCGCCCATTGTTATAACCATCTTTCCATCTTTCGGCGATCTGGCTGAGAGCAGCTTCATCCGCCGGGACGTTGCAGCGCTTCTCGGGGACCGACGGGGATGTGTTCGCAGGCTTCTCTTGCGGAAGAGCAACAAGGGAGCAAACGAGAATCACACAGAGAGACAGAACGTTCTTCATCTTTGCTCCCTCGCGGGCAAAAGGGTGCTAGTCAGCGGAGACCGCCGCGCTGGTCTGCTCCTGGACATTCTCCTTCGGCGCGCCCATCAGATACTCATTGATCGACTTCGCCGCCTTGCGTCCTGCGCCCATGGCGAGAATCACGGTTGCTCCGCCGGTGACGATGTCGCCTCCGGCAAAGACGCCCGGCTTCGAGGTCGCGAGGGTGTCATCGTTTGCCGAGATGTATCCGCGCTTGGTGACTGCCAGCCCCGGAGTAGTTGACTGGATCAACGGGTTCGCCGAGGTGCCGGCTGCGATGATTGCCACCTGGCACGGCACAACGAACTCCGAGCCTTTGATCGGCACCGGGCTGCGGCGCCCCGACTCGTCAGGCTCGCCCAGCTCCTGGCGGATGCACTTCACGGCAGTGAGATTGCCCTTCTCGTCGCCGAAGAATTCAACCGGATTCACCAGCATCTCGAAGTGAACGCCCTCGTCCTTGGCGTGGTGCACTTCTTCCACACGTGCGGGCATCTCCTTTTCGGTGCGGCGATAGTAAATGCTGGCGCTCTTCGCGCCCAGGCGCAGCGCGCTGCGCACCGCATCCATCGCGGTGTTGCCGCCGCCGACCACGATGACGTCGCGGTCCTTGCAGGGATAGAGCGGCTCGTCGTACTCGGGGAAAAGGTAGGCTCGCATCAGGTTCACGCGGGTGAGAAACTCGTTGGCCGAATAGACACCGTTGAAGTGCTCCCCGGGAACCTTCAAGAACTTCGGCAGGCCGGCGCCGGTTGCGACGAAGATGGCGTCGAAGCCTTCGTCGTTCATCAGTTCGTCGATGGTGACGGTCTTGCCCACCACAACGTTGGTCTCGAAGACCACTCCACGGCGGCGCAGCACGTCAATCTCGTGACGGACGATTTCTTTCGGTAGCCGGAATTCTGGAATGCCATACACCAGCACGCCGCCGAGTTCGTGCAGGGCTTCAAACACGTGTACCTGGTGTCCCATCTGGATGAGATCGCCGGCGCACGCCAGGCTTGCGGGGCCGCTACCGATGAGGCCGACTTTCTTGCCGGTGGCTGGCGCCGATACCGGCGATCCAAACTGGCCGGTCTCGCGCTCCCAGTCAGCCACGAAGCGCTCCAGGTAGGCAATTCCTACCGGTTCACCCTTCTTGCCCAGCACGCAGCCCGCCTCGCACTGGTCTTCCACCGGACAGACGCGTCCGGTAATGGCAGGCAGCGCGTTATCTTCACGCACCTTCGAGGCCGCGCCGAGGTAATCACCGGCGAGGATCAAATCGATCACAGCCCGGACGTTCACCGACACCGGGCATTGCTCGATGCAACCGGGCTTGGGACATTCAATGCAACGCAGCGATTCTTGCCGCGCCTGCTCGGCGGGAAAGCCGAGGTTGACTTCGCAGAAGTTGTGAGCGCGCACCTGGGGATCCTGCTCCGGCACCCGCTGCCGCGGCAGCTTGGCGCGCTCCTTGTTGGGCAGCGGATTATTACTGGGAACTTTATTGCTCATCGAACACCCCCGCCTCGATGGCGGCGCATTCGCGGCGCATCGCCATACTTTCTCGCAAATCTCTCACCTCGGCCTCCGGATCGGCCTGCAACCGCTCAATGCTGCAACGCTCCTGCTCGCGGTACATGTTGTTGCGTTGCGTCAGGACCTCGAAGTTGACCTGTGAAGCATCGAACTCCGGGCCGTCCACGCAGGCAAACTGACTGCTGTTGTTCACCAGCACGCGGCAGCCGCCGCACATCCCGGTGCCATCCACCATGATGGAGTTCAAGCTGACGATGGTCTTGATCCCCAGAGGCGCGGTGAGATTCGCTACCGCGCGCATCATCGGCACCGGGCCAACCGCCAGCACGTAATCCACTTTGCCCGACTCAAGCACCTTCTTCAGCCGCTCGGTGACCAGGCCCTTTTCCCCCCAGGTGCCATCGTCGGTCAGGACGTAGGTTTCATCGCTGACCTCGCGGACCTCGTCCTCCAGCACCAGCAAGTCTTTGCTGCGCGCGCCCACGATAGAGATCACCTTGTTCCCTGCCCGCTTCAACTCGCGCGCGGTGGGATACGCCATCGCGGTGCCAACGCTGCCGCTGACCACCACCGTCGTGCCAAATTTTTCGATCTCGGAGGGCTTGCCCAGAGGACCCACCACGTCAAGGATGGAATCGCCCGTCTCCAGCAGGTTCATCAGCATGGTGGTCTTGCCGATGGCCTGCACGCAGATGGTGATGGTGCCGGCCTTGGGATCGGCGTCGGCGATGGTGAGCGGGATGCGCTCGCCCGATTCATCCAGCCGCAGGATGATGAATTGCCCCGGCCGTTGCTTCTTGGCAATACGAGGGGCCTTGATCACAAACAGCTTGATATTTCGCGCCAACTGGCGCGCTTCCACGATGTCGAACACAGTACCCTCCACCCTTGATTCTGCTGAGGTGCGAACATTCAGTCTGTGGCATACGTCACAAAGCGAAGTTCATGGCGCACAATGGCGGCAACGCTTCGAATGGCAGGTCGTTGCGCGCCGGTGGAGTGGACTTTTTCTCGGACTCGGAGCGGGCTTTCTTCCCTTCGCACTGCGCTTTTGTGGACGGCCTTCGTGCCGTCAGTCCGAAACAAAATCGACCCAGGTGCGTTAACATTGGCAGACTCTGGCCAGCCAAGGGAATCAAAACGTAAACGCTAGTTTTTCCCGGAGCCCCGAAATGACGGACTACTTGACTGGAGTCTCTCCTCTGAAACTTCCAGTAGAGACAATCGCTATCCGCCCGCAACGCATTTCCCGCTCGTTTTGCATGGTTGCTGTTCTGTGGGTGTCGCTTGCGCCGTCATGGTCGAATGCCGGCGCGCAGGAGCAACCCGCTAACGGCGGCACCGCCGGGCCCACCGCCAAAGCGGATTCGTCGCTCCCCGATGCGCCATCCGCGCCCCAGAAACCTCAATCCAAATCCTTTAGCAGTTCACTGGGCACGGCGGTCAAGACCATCGGCGAAGACGAACTCCACGTCATCAAGGCACCGTTTTCGCTGAACTCCAAAACCATGATGTGGAATGCCCTGGTCGTCGGCGCCACCGGAATCCTGATCGCGAACGACGAGAGCGTGGCCCACCAAGTCTCGCCCAGTTGGCACGACACCAGCCTGAATATCTCCAACGCCGGCGTCTACGGGCTGAGTGCGGCGGCCGGAGGCATCTTCGTCACCGGATTGATCACCCATGATGAACATGCAACGGACACCGGCATCCGCTGCGCGGACGCCAGCGTGGACAGCGTCATCTTGTATTCTGCGCTGAAAGCGACCCTGGCCCGGCAGCGTCCCTACACCGGGCAGGGCGATGGAAAATTCTTCTCCGGCAATTGGACCGCCGGCTCCTTCCCTTCAGGACACGCAACCTTCGCCTGGACGCTCGCCTCGGTCATGGCGCACGAATATCCGAACTGGCCCATGCGCCTACTGATGTACGGGGTTGCCACCGCGGTCAGCACAACCCGCGTGACTGGAGGCGTGCACTTTCCCGCCGATGTTTTCTCGGGCTCCGTAATCGGATTTGCCATGGGAACCTACGTCGCGCACAAAGACCAGAAAAAACTACCGTCGCCCCATTCGCAGAACCGGATCAAACGCGTGGAGAACGCGGTGCTGGAGCACGTGGCGATTCAGTAGCTGATTTTCCTGGAATTGGGTTTGAAGGGGCACAGCTTTAGCTGTGCCATACGGAGATACGAGTATGGGCTTTAGCCCCTGAGGGACCTCGCCTTGAGAAGGGGTGAAAGGCGAGATTCCCTCAGTGGCTGAACGGTTGGCTTGAAACTCGAAAAAGCAGATCCCTCACCGACTAAAGTCGGTTCGGGATGACAACGACAAAGGACCTATAACGGCGCACCTAAAGGTGCGCCCCTTCAAAACCTCGCCCGTTCGAGTTTTTCAGCAGACTGTAAGGCCGTTGTGAGAGTAGGCATCTCACGGAACGGATCGAGCCGCCTCCTTCAAAGCGGCTTATTGGGCGATCACACCACGAAATACTTCGCCGCGGGATGGTGCACCACGATGGCCGACGTACTCTGCTCGGGATCGAGCAGGAACCCCGTCGTCAGGTGCACGCCGATGGTCTCGTCGGGATGCAGGAGCGCGAACAGCTTGGTCTGGTCTTCAAGGTTCGGGCACGCGGGGTATCCAAACGAATAGCGCGAACCGCGATACTTCTGGTGAAACAGGTCGCGAATATGCGGCGAGTCTTCGCCCGCAATACCCAACTCCTCGCGCATGCGCTTGTGCGACAGCTCGGCCAGCGCCTCGGCCGATTCCACGCTGAGACCGTGCAGATACAGATACTTGGTGTACTCGCCGCCTTCGAACAACTTCTGCGTCTCGTGCGAAGCCTGCGCGCCGATGGTCACGCACGACATGGCGAGTACGTCCATCTTTCCGCCGCTCTTTGGCAACAGGAAATCGGAGATGCAGAGCCCACGCCCTTCACGCTGGCGCGGGAAGGTAAAGCGCAGTGTCTCCGGCGGAACCGCATCGCCTTGCTTCCAGCCCTCGGGCAGGTTGTAAACGATGAGGTCGTTGCCCTCGCCCTGCGCCCCGAAGTATCCATACACGACTTTCGGCTCGAACCAGCCCGCCGCAATTACTTCTTCTTCGAGGTCTTTCAGGATGGGCTGGTACTTGGTCTCCACCAGCCGTCCGTAATCCTCCTGCGACGCGGTCTTCAACTGCCACTGGTTCTTGAACAGCGCCGTCTCGTTGATGTACTGGAAGATTTCGCGCAAATCGAAATCCTGAGGCTTAAGCACGCGCACACCCCAGAACGGCGGCTGCGGAATATTTGGCGCGGGCGCAATCTCGATGCTGGGCGCGATCGCGCCGCCGCCGTTGCCGCCAACTGCTGCTGCGCGCGCGAACTCCTTCACCACCTTGCCTTCAGCGATGCGCTTCTCGCGTGCGCCATTGGGCGAGGCAAGGTCTTCCATGATGTGCAGCCCGGCGAACGCATCGTCAGCGTAGAACACGCCGCCGGAATACTCGCGGCGCAGATCGTCCTCCACATACTTGCGCGTCAGTGCCGCGCCGCCGCAAATCACTGGGAACTCCAGCTTCTGGTGATGCAGGTCCTGCACCACGTACTTCATCTCCAGCGTGGATTTCACCAGCAGACCGCTCAGGCCGATAGCGTCCGCCTTCTCCGCCAGTGCAGCCTTGATGATGGTGTCCGATGGCTGCTTGATACCGAGGTTCACCACGCGATAGCCGTTGTTGGTGAGGATGATGTCCACCAGGTTCTTGCCGATATCGTGCACGTCGCCCTTCACCGTGGCCAGCACGATGGTCGCCTTCTGGCTGCCTTCCTTCTTCTCCATCTTCGGCTCGAGATAAGCGACAGCCGCCTTCATCACGCCCGCCGAGTCGAGCACCGACGGCAACTGCATCTTGCGCGCGCCAAACAGGTCGCCAACCGTGCGCATCCCGTCGAGCAGGATGTTGTTGATGAGATCGAGCGGCGTGTAGTTGACCAGCGCCTCTTCCAGAAGTTCATCGAGCGACTTCTTGTTCGCCGCCTCGCCTACTGTTTTCTCGCCGTTGATGATTGCCCACTTCAGCTTGTCCTCAATCGACAGCGTGTCCACGTGCGCCGTGGTGGTCTCTTCCTTGCCCTTGGTTCCGGCAAAGTGCGCCATATAAACCTGTAGCGGGTCGCCGTTGGACTGGTCGAAGTAGATGAGCTTCCGTGCGAGGTCAACTTCCGCTTCAGGAATCTTGTATAACGGATAGATTTTGCTGTAGTTAACGATGGCCATGTCGAGGCCATGATCCACCGCTTCGTGCATGAAGACGCTGTTCAGAATGCGCCGCGAATAGGCATTAAGTCCGAAGGAAATATTGCTTACTCCGAGGATGGTCTTCACCTCGGGTAGCTCGGACTTGATCGCCTTCACCGCCTTCAAGGTTTCGATACCCGCGGTGCGATAGTCTTCCTGCCCGGTCGAGATGGGCAGGGTGAGGGCGTCAAAAATCAAATCCACTGGACGAATGCCGTACTTGTTTACCGCCAGATCGAAGATGCGCTTGGCGATGGCTAGCTTCTTCTCCGCGGTGAGCGCCATACCGTCTTCGTCGATAGTGAGCGCGATGACGGCCGCGCCATAGCGCTTGGCCATGGGCAGAACTTTCGCGGTGCGCTTCTCGCCATCCTCCAGATTGATGGAGTTGATGATGGCCTTGCCAGGAATGCGCTTCAGCGCCTCCTCGACCACGTCCGCCTCGGTCGAATCCACGGTGATAGGCGCAGGCACACGCGTGGCGATCTTCTCCAGGATGTTGCTGATGTAGCCCTTCTCGTCTTCGCCCACGATGGCGCAGCACAGGTCCAGCATGTGCGAGCCTTCGTTCACCAGCTTCTTGGCCAGAGTGAGGATCGCGTCGTAGTTCTGCGTCCGCACCATGTTCTTGAAGTGCTCGACCCGCGTGGTGGTGTTCATCTCCTCGGCCACGATCAGCGGCTTGGGATCGAGATCGAGTGGCACCATCGAGTACGCGCTGGCCGCGGCGCCAGCAACTTTCACGTCGCGCTTGGCTGGCTCCAGATTGGCGCAGGTCACCGCGACCGCCTTCAGGTGCTCGGGCGTAGTACCGCAGCAACCGCCGACGATACGCACACCGTATTCCGTAATGAACTGCTTGTGATAGTCGGCCAGCTCCTGCGGTTGCAGCAAGTACACCGCACGTCCGCCCTGGTTTTGCGGCAGGCCGGCATTGGGCAACACCGAGACATGCTTGGGCGAGTTCGCTCCCAGGTGGCGGACGGCGTCGTTCATCTCCTTGGGACCGGTGGCGCAGTTGAGGCCGATGGCGGCGACGTCAAACATCTCTAGCGTGGTCAGCGCCGCGCCGATCTCGGTGCCCAGCAGCATGGTGCCCGTGGCTTCCAGCGTCACTTGTACCTGCACGGGAATGTTCTTGCCGCTCTGCTTCAGCGCGTCGAAAATGCCGACCAGCCCGGCTTTCGCCTGTAGGATGTCCTGGCAGGTTTCCAGCAGCAGAACATCAACGCCGCCCTCGATGAGCGCCACGGCCTGCTCGGTGTACGAGGCGGCCATGTCGTCGAAGGTGATGTGCCCCAGCGACGGCAGCTTGGTCGTCGGCCCCATGGAACCCGCGACAAACCGCTTACGCCCATTAAAGCTCGCAGCCACTTCGCGTGCCAGTTTCGCGGCGGCAAAGTTGATCTCGTGTACTTTGTCCTGCAGGTCATATTCGGCCAGCACCACGCGGGTTGCGCCGAAGGTGTCGGTCTCGACCACATCGCTGCCCACAGTGAAGAACGCGGCGTGAATGTCCTTGATGATGTCGGGCCGGCTCAGCACCAGCAGCTCGTTGCAGCCTTCTTTGCCCCAGTAATCGTCCACACTGGGGTTGCGGGCCTGGATGCTGGTCCCCATGGCGCCGTCGTAGATGACGACGCGTTCCTGCACGGCCTGTAGGAAGTCGCTCATTACGCTAATTGCACGCTGTCGCCCCAAATCTTAGGGACAGCGTGTGACCACAAACCGCACCAAGGCGAACACCGAGATGCTCCTCCCGATCTGTCATCCTGAGCAAGTCCCGCGCCGGTTTTGCGCGGGCGAGTCGAAGGACCTCTATACAGGAAGGATGTTTCGCTTGTCCGCCTTCTTCCGCACCGCCCAGAGTTTTCGCTCGACGGATGGGGATGAAACAAGCTCGCGGCACTGCTGTTGTAAGTATCGCAGTTCTCACGGGCTTGGGAAAGCTAGGTACAGCGAATCGCGAGGTTTGCAGGCCGTCCGCGATTTCGCCGCATTGAGCGGAGATGCACACTCGCGCATGGCACCGAACTGCCGGATGTCATCGAACCATCGGCGGCTCAGCCTTTGGGCTTGCCGGCCTGCTTAGCTTCCCTGATACGGCTGGGGCGGGGTCGCCGGTGGCGCAACCGGAACGTACTCCGGCTCTTCCGGCATGACGATCCAGGCAATGATGTAGGCCAGTACGCCGCCGCCGCCGAACAGAGCGACGATCAGCCACACCACGCGGACCACGGTGACATCGAGGTCGAAGTACTCGGCGAATCCGGCGCAGACGCCGGCGATCTTGCGGTCGGTGCGCGAGCGCATGAGCTTGCGGCGCCCCGCCACGGTGCCCACGCGGCGGCCGCAATAGGCGCACAGGCTGGCGTCGTCCTGGATCACTTTTCCGCAGTAGTTGCAGTACATAAGGCCTCCCTGCACTGAGATACGAATAGCATAGGCAGAAGTTCCCGCGGATGCAAAAGGTGCTGTCGAATCAGCCTTTTACGGACTCTTGTACGCTTGCCTCATGTAGCGGCGCGCCAGGTCGGCAGAGCCGGACATCGAGTTCTCGGCCACGACAGCACGGTATTTCTCCAGTGCGGTATCGCGCTTCTGCAGCACGTCATACATTTGTCCGGCGGCGAGGGTCGCCTTTTGCCGAAAACTGGGATCGGCCGTGCTGCTGCTGGCGGCCAGCTCGTAGGCCTCGGCGGCTTCCTGATACTGCCGCTGCCCGCGCAGCGCCTCACCCAAGCCATAGGCCGGGACCTCGATCCGGCACCCTGAATACACGTTGCTGCGGCAATTGGCGATGACTTTGCGATAAGCCGCAATCGCCTCCTGCCCGTGTCCGGCAGCATTCAGCAGGTGCGCATATTCCGCAGCCACCAGGAAGTTGCGGGAAAACTCAGCCTGCATGCGGGCCACGACCTGAAGCGCTTCGTTGTAATTCTGCTCGCGGCGCAGGAACAAGGCATAGATAATCTGCGCGTCGCTGGCGACTTCGCTGTGTGCCTCCGTTGACGCCTGGCGCAGATAATCCAAACCCTTCTGCTTGTTGCCGGTGATGCCGACGATGGAAGCCGCTACCTTGGTCGGCCAGTTGAGACTGCCAACAATGTAGAGATCGGTTCCGACAACCACTTTCGCGTCCACGTACTTCGGGTCGAGCTCCAGCACACGTTCGTGGTCGTGACGAGCGCCCACCGCACTACGCAGGGCCGCGAACCAGGCCTTTTCCGCGATTCCCACATAGGTTGCGCGCAGGCCGCGGGTGACGCCGCGCGCGTAGAGCGCATCCACGTCGTCGGGATTCTTGTCGAGGCGGGCCTGCGAGAGCCCCAGCGCCTGGTCGCTGAGTTGTTTGACGCGATCATGCACCTTGGGATCCAGCGGCGCCGTGGGCTTCTTGGTGAGGAAGTTGTCCGCCGCGTAGGCCTCGGTATCGAGCGCCCCGGTGCGGTACAGCTCCTTGAAGATCACTCCTGCCAGCGTGTGATTGACCGCGAACGGGTCATCGGGGTGCGCCTGCTGGGCGATTTCGAACTCGCGGATCGCCTTGTCGTATTCGAGGTTGTAGAAGTAGTCGAAGCCCTTGCGGGTGGCGGCGTCGTTATCGGAGCGGGTCGGGACGGGAACACCGTCCGCTGCCCAGGCATCGCACAGCAACCCCACCGCTGCCCAAATACAGACCACACTCAGGATGCACAGCAGTCGTTGGTAAGATTTCATCGGGTAGCCGATTAAGAGAAGTGTACTCGATATGATGACAAACTTGGGAAAGAGGATTCCCCTGTCTGCTTTTGAGCGCCGTGATAACGTCTCCTTGTATTCTGTCGTCAGCGAGCACAGCCCTTGACCGAGCGTCTCTACTACACCGATTCCTTCCTCCACGAATTCGAGGCCCGCGTAGTTGCCGTGCAGCGGCGAGACGGTCACGCTGGACCGTTCGGCGTTCTATCCCACCAGCGGCGGGCAGGTCTTCGACACCGGCTGGCTGGAAGTGCCGGAAGCGGGCGGTTCTGCCCGCATCCGCGTCAAAGAAGTCACGGAAGACGAGCAGACCGGGAATGTACTGCACGTTGTGGAGAGCGTCGAAGCTCTCCAACCGGGATCGGTAGTACGCGGCGCCATCGATGTCGAGCGGCGCCTCGATCACATGCAGCAGCACTCGGGACAGCATGTGCTCTCGGCAGCGTTTGAAAAACTCTATGACTTCGCGACCGTTTCGTTCCACATGGGCGAGGACAGTTGCACCATTGACCTGGCGACCGATGCAGTAACCGCAAAGCAAGTGGCGGCAGCCGAAGCGCTGAGCAACCAGGTCATCGCGGAAGACCGTCCGGTCGAGATTCGCTTCGCCACCCCCGAAGAAGCGCGTACTCTGGGCGTGCGCAAGATTCCTGCCACGGCACGCGACAAGCTGCGGCTGATCGATGTCCGCGAGTTTGACTTGAACGCCTGCGGCGGAACACACGTTCGCAGCACCGGGCAGATCGGCGGGATCCTGCTGCGCAAGACTGAGAAGGTAAAGCAAGGGATGCGCGTGGAATTTGTCTGCGGGATGCGCGCGGTGCGCACGGCGCGCCGCGATTTCGAGACGCTCACCGAAGCGGCGGCGGTGTTCTCCACCCACATCTGGGAGGTTCCGCAGCAGGTGCGAAAGTCGCTCGACGAGATCAAGTCGGCACAGAAGGCGCAACATCGTCTGCTGGAAGAAGTCGCGGAGCTGCAGGCGCAGCAGATGCTGCAATCGGCGCCAGAGCGCCGCGGGCACAAGCTGGTGGTGCAGTTCTTCCCTGAGCGCGATCTCGGCTTTATCAAGATGCTGGCGCAGAAGCTGACGAAGTCCGGGAACGCCGTCGCTCTGCTCGGCTGCGGCGGTCCGCAACCGTCGCTGGTCTTCGCTCAGACATCGGGGCTCGCCAACGACATGGGCGCCTTGATGAAGCAGACGGTGCAGCAGTTGGGGACTCGCGGCGGCGGCAATCGCGACATGGCGCAAGGTGGCGCCCCCGATACAGCCCGCGCGGAAGCAGCGCTCCAGCAGGCCGCCAGCGTTATAGTGGATGGTGGTTAGTGGTTAGTGGATAGTGGCTAGGAGAGAAGAGTTGCTAGAACCTATCTCATAAAGCGCTTTGTATCAGGGCACGGCTTCAGCCGGGCCGCAGTCTGGTCAACAAAGACCTGGGCTTTAGCCCCTGATGGAGCTGTTTTACGTGTGCAGGGGCTAAAGCCCCGTCCTTTTCTGCTTCCTGTTTGGCACGACTAAAGTCGTGCCCTGATACGAAACGTAGAAACCTGAAACGATTTCTACTTTTTCTATCCACTACCCACTATTCACTATCCACTGTCTCATGGACAACAGCCTCATACTCGTCACTTTGCTGATCCGGCTGGGCGTGGCCGCGGCCATCAGCAGCGTGCTGGTGCGCGCGCGGCGTTTCCGCGTCTTGCTGTTTCGCGAGGAGCGCACCCTCGGCGAGAAGCTGGAACTGGTCTTCATCGTAAGCACGCCGATCGTGCTGGGCGTGCTGGTGCGGCACTGGGTGCGCAACTTCATCGCCGCCGACATCGCCTTCGAAGGCGCCATCCTCATGGGGGTCATCGGCGGCCGCCTGGCGGGCGCTGCGGGAGGCGCGCTGGTTTCCCTGCCGGCGTTGTTCCTCGGCGAGTGGCTGACGCTGCCGATGAATCTCTCGCCGGGCTTTTGGCTGGCCTGTTGCGCCATGTTGCCGGCGATCGCGAGGCCATCTGGTCGTTCTCGCCGCTGTTCGATCTCAGCATTTATCACTGGATCCGCCGCAGCATTCGCAAGTCGTTCATCGACTGGCAGACTTCGTTCTTCTTCCTCATCCTTGGCCTGGAGTTCGTCCGCATTCAGTTGCACCGGGCCTTTCCCCGCCGCATCTTTGCCCTCGATTCCGGCAACGGCTGGGTGACGCTCGCCATCTACGCGGGTACGGTGATGACGGTCGCCATCGCGCTCAAGGTGCTCAACAACGTGCGCATCGAGATGAAGCTGGAACAGCAGGCCCGGCTGCTGCTGCAGGCCCGCATGGAGGCGCTGCAGAGCCAGATCAATCCCCACTTCCTGTTCAATACCTTGAACTCGATTTCGTCGCTGGTGCGCCGCGACCCCGACTCGGCTCGCCAAATGATCGTCAAGCTGAGCAACATCCTGCGCCGGCTGCTGCGCAAGGGAGAGTCGTTCGTCCCCCTGCGCGAGGAAGTCGAGTTCCTCGACGACTACCTTGACATCGAAGTGACGCGCTTCGGCCAGGACAAGCTAAAGGTATTCAAGGAATTGGAGCCTGCCTCGCTCGACCATCTTGTGCCCAACATGATCCTGCAGCCGCTGGTGGAGAACGCGGTCAAGCACGGCTTTGCCTCCAAGGTGGACCCCGGCAGCATCTACATCCGCAGCCGCAACGCAGGCCGGCGTGTGGTGATCGAAGTGGAAGACGACGGCGTTGGCATGGCGGCGACGGGCACGAGCTCTTCCGGAACCGGCATCGGCATTTTGAACGTCACCGAGCGCTTGCAGGTGGTTTACGGTAACGCGGCGGAGATCACGATTCAGAGCCAACCCGGGCGCGGGACCCTGGTGCGAGTCGTGCTACCGGTGCTGCAAGCGGAAGAGATGGGCGGCTCAGTGGCGGGCGCTATCTATGAAGAGCGCTCCAGCACTTCGCGGTAAAACTGCTCATACATAGGGATGATCTTGCTGGCGCAGAAGCGCGCCTGGGCACTGGCGCGGGCCGCTTTTCCCATTTCCTTCAAGCCGGGATTCGTCGGACAGCAGTTCGATGGCATAGTTGGCCATCGTGTCCACATCGCCAACCTCAGCCAGAAAGCCGGTTTTGCCGTGATCGATCACTTCCGGCACGCCGCCTTTATTGGTGGCGATGGGCACCACCTCGCACGCCATGGCTTCCAGCGCGGCCAGGCCGAAGGACTCCAACTCGCTCGGCAGCAGCATCACGTCGGCCACGGGAAGCTTCTCGTGAATGCGGTCCTGCTTGCCCAGGAAATCGACCTTGTGGTGGATGCCCTTGTTCACCGCCAGCCACTCAGCGCGCGACCGCTCCGGCCCATCGCCGATCAGCACCAGTCGCGAGGGGATCTTCTTCTGCACGCGATCGAAGATCTCAATCACATCGGGCAGACGCTTCACGGGACGAAAATTCGACAGGTGCACCAGGATCTTCTCGTTGGGCTTGGCGTATTCCGTGCGATGCTGCATCACCTCCGGCGTGCGGTGATAAAGATCGCAGTTCACGAAATTGGGAATCACCGCGATCGGCGTTCGCACCTCGAACACCTCGACCGTGCGCTTCTTCAGATAGTCCGAAATCGAGGTGACGCCGTCGCTCTGGTCGATGGAGAAGCGTGTGATCGGCAGATACGACGGGTCAGAGCCCACGAGCGTGATGTCGGTGCCGTGCAGCGTCGTCACATAGGGCAAGCGGCGGCCCTTGCGCGCGTGGTCGCAGGCAAGCATCTGCCGCGCCAGCATCGCGCTCACCGAATGCGGGATGGCGTAGTGCACATGCAGCAGATCGAGATCGTAAATCTCCGCGACCTCAGCCATGCGCGTGGCCAGCGCCAGGTCGTAGGGCGGATATTCGAACAGCGGATAACGCGAGACTTCCACCTCGTGATAGTGGATGTTGGGCAGCGCCTCGGTCAGGCGGATGGGCTGCGAGTACGAGATGAAATGCACCTCGTGGCCGCGCTCGGCCAGTTCCAGTCCCAACTCAGTGGCAACCACACCGCTGCCGCCGTAGGTTGGGTAGCAGGTAATGCCGATTTTCATGGAGGTGCTGTCAGTCATGGGTTCGCGCTCAGAAATTGGATGGGAATTCGGGGACATGGATTCAGCGGCGCGTTGCCACTGGCAACCGACAACTAGCAACTGACCCTGCTCTTACGCTTTTTCCAGGTTCAGCGCGCGGCGGAAGGAGCCGCGATCGTTCTTGATCTTTTCTTGCAGCAGCATGATGGCGTAAATCAACTGCTCCGGACGTGGCGGGCAGCCGGGCACATACACGTCCACCGGAATCCACTGATTGACGCCCTGCACTAGCGCATAGTTGTTGAACACGCCGCCGGAGGTTGCGCACGCTCCCATGGAAATGACCCACTTTGGTTCCGGCATCTGCATGTACAGTTCGCGGATGACTGGCGCCATCTTCTGCGAGACGCGACCGGCAATAATCATGAGATCCGATTGCCGCGGCGAGGGGCGGAACACTTCTGCGCCGAAGCGCGCGATGTCGAAACGCGAAGCGCCCATCGACATCATCTCGATCGCGCAGCAGGCCAGGCCGAAGGTCATCGGCCAGATGGAATTCCTGCGCACCCAATTCACCACGGCGTCCATCGAGGCCATCACGACGCCCTCGTGTTGTTGCTCGCCAAAGGTGGCGCGCAGAATCTGGCTACGGCTGGTCTGCGAGCCGACGAGGTTGTCGAAGCGCTCGCGGCCGGGCTCGGGATTCTCGAAATGGGGCGGCTGATAGGTGGAGCTCATTGTGGGTATTATACCTAGTCCTTTGGATGTCATCCGGAGCGATGAGGTCGCGGACGACGGAGGAGTCGAAGAGCCTGCCCGAGCGAAGCCGAGGGCCCCCTATACAGGCTGGGTTCGATAGGGGTTCTTCGACTCCGGCGGCCGGAAAGCAGGCCGCCTCCGCTCAGAATGACACTGTTGGTGAGAACGGCGCCACCTTCCCCGCTCACCAACCCCGGCCTCTGCCGTCTCTTATCCAGCCGTGACCAAACGGATTTCGCACCCCTTGCTTCCGCTGCTGCATCCAAAATTCAGGCTGAATCCGGCGCCTGGAAGCCGCGAGCGTACATGCTATACTGCCTGTATCCCCCGCACCGGTGTGCTCCTTGAACATATGTCCGGCCAGTCGAAGGAAACCTACATGGCACGTAGCTCGCGTCGCTCCGCCCTTTTAATCATCCTTGTCATCCTCGCGTGTGGTTGCGTTGGCATGCTGTTCGGCCAGCACCTCACTTCCAATGCGTCCACCGGCGACGGCGACGTGCGCGAAAGCCTGCGCAGCTTTACCGACGTTTACGACGTGGTCCAGCAGAACTATGCCGAGCCGGTCAGCCCCGACAAGGCCATTTATAACGGCGCAATTCCGGGCATGCTGCGGGTGCTCGATCCGCACTCCAACTTCTTCGATCCCAAGTCCTACGCGGCCCTGCGCGAGGAGCAGCGCGGCAAGTATTACGGCGTGGGCATGCAGGTAGGTCCGCGCAATAACAAAGTCATTGTGATCGCGCCCTTTGCCGGCGCGCCCGCCTACCGCGCGGGCATTCGTCCCGGCGACGTCATCATTGCGGTGGACGGCAAGCCGACCGACAACATGAGCACCAGCGATGTGGCCGAACTGCTGAAGGGCCCCAAGGGCACCACCGTCAAGATCACCATGATGCGCGAAGGCTCCGACAAGCCGCTCGACTTCACCGTAGTGCGCGACGAGATTCCCCGCTACAGCGTGGACGTGCATTTCCTGATCCGTCCGGGCATCGGCTACGTACATATCTCCGGTTTCCAGGAGACGACGGAGCACGAACTGCGGCAGGCACTGGATGAATTGGGTAACATTAACGGCCTGATCCTCGATCTGCGGCAGAATCCCGGCGGACTGCTGAGTGAAGGCGTTGGCGTGGCGGACCAATTCCTGAAGAAGGGCCAGGTCATCGTTTCCCACCATGGGCGGGCTTCGGCGGAGAAGGTTTACAAGGCCGCGCACGGCAACGGCGGCAAGGATTATCCCCTGGTCGTCCTGGTGAATCGCGGCACCGCTTCGGCGGCTGAGATCGTCGCTGGCGCCATCCAGGACCACGATCGCGGCCTCATCGCCGGCGAAACCACCTTCGGCAAGGGCCTGGTGCAGACCGTCTATCCCTTGTCGGAGAACACCGGCCTGGCGCTGACCACGGCCAAGTATTACACCCCCAGTGGCCGCCTCATTCAGCGCGACTACAGCAATATCTCGCTCTATGACTACTACTACAACGATCGCGAGAACGGCGAAGCCAGCACCGCCAATCACGAAGTCAAGATGACCGACAGCGGCCGGACGGTTTACGGCGGCGGCGGCATCACTCCCGACGTCAAGATCGCCTCCGACAGGACCAACAAGTTCCAGGACACGCTGCTGGAGAAATACGCGTTCTTCAACTTCGCCAAGCACTACGTCATCAACCACAAAGTGAACCGGCAGTTTGAAGTGGACGAGGCCGTGATGCAGGAGTTCCGCAAGTTCCTCGACGACCAGAAGATCGCCTTCACCGAGGCTGACCTGGCCGAGAACAACACCTGGATCCGTACCAGCATCAAGGCCGAGTTGTTCATCAACGAATTTGGCCAGCAGGAAGGCATGAGGGTGCACGCGGACGGCGATCCGGAAGTGCAGAAGGCGCTTGACCTGCTGCCCCAGGCCAAGCAACTGGCCGAGAACGCCAAGAAGACCATCGCGCAGCGCAACAACGCCCGCCTGACCGCGCAGCAGGGCGACGCCCCGGAAGCGCAGTCGGTCAAGCGGTAATCCTAGAACATAAGGACCAACGCCAAAGCCCGCGCAAGCGGGCTTTTTGATTGCGAAGAACCGACTGCCCCTGCCTTTTGCTGCCGACAAACCCTGACGGAGGCACGTCCGCCGGTGTCTCACGAAGGGTCTCTTGTGAGACGTGTCTTCGCACCCGAAATGTCCTGCGCCATCAACCCGCGCACAGGCGACGCGTGAGAGCCGAAAGGCAGGACGGCGCACAATCGTGGAGCACCGCTTCAGCGGTGCATTAAAGCAGCGTCTTCGAGAAGCGGTTTTCGTCGCTGCGGTAATGCATCTTTGGCAGGTCAGTGAAGCATCTTTGGAGCACGGTGGAGCACCGCTTCAGCGGTGCACTAAAGCAGCGTCTTCGAGAAGCGGTTTTCGTCGCTGCGGTAATGCATCTTTGGCACGTCAGCGAAGCATCCTTGGAGCACGGTGGAGCACCGCTTCAGCGGTGCATTAAAGCAGCATCTCTGAGAAGCGGCTCTAGCCGCTGCGGTAATTCATCCATAACGAAGGCTGGATTCAACGACGAGTAGCGATATTCATCGGCTGTGCCGACCAGCCCTGCCCGCACTGGATTCTGGTGAATATAGTTTCGATACTTCTCAAGTTCAGCGGTATCGCGCACTCGCCGATCGACAAAGCTTTTCTGCCAGATTGCCTCACGCACTCCAAGCAACTTGCCCGCTTGATAGGAAGAGCCGCCTTTGAGGAACTGCATCGCCCGCTCCAGAGTCGAGCCTTCCGGCACAGTCAGAATCAGGTGGAAATGATTGGGCATCACGACGAAAGCATGAAGGAGAAATTTCTGCGAATCCTGGTAATGAAAGAGAGTTTCGCAGAAGAGCTCCGCCATGCAGTGCACAAGGTTCCTCTTTAAACCCAGGATGATGACCCCTGCGGGTCTGCAGAACTTCACTTACGACGTAATCTCCCACGATTCGGGTAGCCCTGCGGTGTCCCGATAGCTGCACTCATTTCTCCCTGGGTGGCGGCAGGGTTGGGGTCTTCGGTACGTTTGGGGACACCTCCTCGGGCATGGCAGTTTTCGACGGTATGACGGTGGGGGGCGCGCCTTTGTCACTCAGCGAATCAGCCATATTCCGCAGAGTATCCGTGCCGTCCACCTCTTGGGGATAATCCGTGATCGACTTCTTGCGACTGACTTTAGCTTGGGGGTGGTCCATAGCAGCCGACTGTTTACGACTCTCCTTCATGACAATCGCCCAAAGTTTTTGCTTCTCGTCAGCAGAGAGATCGCTCGATTGTTGTATTGCCGCCCGTAAGCGGACAAGCTGAACGGCTATTTTAGGCGGCGTCTCATCAGTCAAATTAAGGCTCAAATCGGTTTTTGCTCTTGTAGTGCCAGCCCAAAAGTGTAGATACGAGATGCCCGTTCGCCGAGTGATACCGCACACATTTCCGATGAGGAAAGCAACTGAAAACAGAGTGAGCGCGATGCCGATAGCTGCCGACTTTTCAAATTTGTGAATCGCGAAGAATCCTGCACCACCTCCGATGACTGTGAACAACAGTGGCAGAAGGGTGCCGACAATCGGGGTTTCACTAAGCCCAGCGACTAAACCGATCACGAAACCCATCCCGGCGAAGGCGACAGGTATCCACACCGAAATTTTCGCTCTTGCGCCTTCAAGACTTGTCATCTGCCGCTATCCTTCGAATTAAAAGAGGTTCCGGCGGTGACGAAATAAGTAGTCGCCAAGGTTGTTCCCCGGTAGGGAATGCCATGATTACCTCAGCCGCTAAAGCCGGCTTTTAACCACAACTCTTGCTCATGTACCGCTAAGGCGCTCCACCGGTGCAAACCTGCAAGCGTTTCTTTGCTGACCGGCGGAGCGGCACAGCATCGGCACAGACCGGCAGTCGATGCTGGAATTTGTGCCGCCCCGCTCGATCAAGGCCGAACTACAGCATCATCGCGGCAACTCGGGCTGACGAAAAGCTCATGACTTCGGGCTTCACCAGTCGCTCGAAATCCGGGTACGCCATCTTGATCAACTCATAATGCGAGCCCGCGTTGAAGGCGATCTCGCGGTCTTCCGTCAAGGTTTCGTCCACGTACACCGGAATCCCGTACAGATTGCCAAACGGCGGCATGGCGCCGGTCTCGCAGTCCGGGAAGTGCTGTTTGAACTCGCGCTCGCTGGCCAGTTCTGCCTCCTGTACGCCGGTGGCCCGCTTCAGCGCCAGCAGGTCCACCTGATACGACGCCGGCAGCACGGCCATGGCCAGCGCACCATCGAGTTTCACAATCACGGTCTTGGCCAGCTCCTTGCCTGAGATGTGCGACACGGCCGCAATGCCCTGTGCCGTGTATGCCTTGGAATGAGAGATAACGACGTACTTCACACCGTAGGTGTCGAGGAATTCCTTAACTTTGCTGAGGTGCATATTAGCCTCCTGGCGGAACTGCCGCGGGCCGCGGACGCCCGCAAGGGCCTGTTACGTTAAGTAGTTGGAGCCAGTGGTTCGTGGTCGGGGAAAGCCTGGGCTTGCGTTGCAATGGGCCTGCGTCGGGGTCGCGGCAGCAGACACAGCTTTGATTCCTGCCTGCCTCTCCGCTTTTGATAACGGACCACGGAGCACTGGCCATTCGGGCTACCTCCTTGCGGTCAGGAGACCCTGTTTAGTCCCAGTGTAGTCGCGCTTAAAAACGGCGCAAGCACAGCCGTCACAGGGTGGTTGTGACGAGCAACCAGCAATCAGCAATCAGCAATCAGCGATCAGCGATCAGCATTCAGATTCTACTGACTGCTGATTGCTAGAATCTCCCCATGCCCTTCAAGCGCGCCCGCAAGACCTACGACGAAGACTCGCTCTACGAATACGCGATTGGCACGCTGGGACGCCAGATGCGCACCGTGGCTGAAATCAAGCGCCTGATGCGCCGACGGGTCGGCGATCAACCGCACGGCGAGCTGCTGGTCGAGGTCGTGGTCGCGCGTCTGAAACTGCATCACTACCTGAATGACACCAGCTACGCCGAGAGTTACGCGCGCTTCCGCAAGGAGAACGAAAAATTCGGACGCATGCGCGTGGTGCAGGACCTCAAGTCGAAAGGCGTGCACGGCGACATCATCGAGAGCGTGGTGGGCGCGGCCTACAGCGATGTGAACGAAGAGCAACTGGCGCGCGAATTTCTGAAGCGCAAGCGCCTCGTCAAACCAGTTGGCCAGAAACAGGCGGCGCGCGTCTTCCGCATGTTGATGCGCGCCGGGTTCGGCAGCCGTGTCATCTTTCGCATCCTCAAAAAGTGGGACGTAGACGACGAGACGCTGCTGGCGCTGGAGAGTGAGGCTGCGGAGGCACAGGGGCCAAAAGAGGAACTTGACGGCGGGTGACGCGGATTGCGCGAACTGCCATTTACCACGGAGGTCACGGAGAGCACGGAGTATTTTATTTCTTAAAGTGCTTGTGCGGCGCTAGATGGAGCACGCCTTCCAGGCGTGCAGTACCGGCCCCTCGATGAGCACTCGCTTGAGCGTATGAGGTAAAGGTGTTTCCTTACCTCAGCGGCTGAAGCCGAGGTTCTATTGAGGTTCGCGTAATATAGTGACACTTTGTACGTTTGTCATCACGAGCGCATCCGGGGTCCCCGGCGAGGGCTGCTTTTGCCCTCGCTGGGGTGGAGGAGCGAGGGATCTGCTTTTTATCTTTTCCGCCGAACAGCAGATTCCTCGCGCCCAAACCCGGGGCGCTCGTAACGACAATTCTTCAGTGAAGGCAGCCATTCCCGCTGCCGGACGTGTCCCTACAATTCGCAATTCTTAATAAGGAGATTCTCTATGTACCGCTGAAGCGGTACTCCACCCGGCACTAATTTTGAATTTCTCCGTGTCCTCCGTGCTCTCCGTGGTGAAATCTGCCCTAAAATTACGACCATGCCCAAAACCCTCGACCACACCGCCGCCTGCGAACATCTCTCGCGAGTTGACCGCAAACTGGCCCGCATCATCGCGCGCTCCGGCCCCTGCCACTTGCAGCAGGAGACCGCGCAGAGCATCTTCGAAGCGCTGCTGGAATCCATCATTTATCAACAGCTCAACGGCAAGGTTGCGGCCACCATCACGGCCCGGGTGAAAGCGCTGTTTCCCCAGAACAACACGCGCATCCGCACCCGCCGCGGGCTGGTGGACGGCTTCCCTTCCCCCGAGCAGATTCTGGCCGCCCCGGAGGAGCTGCTGCGCTCCGCAGGGCTGTCGCGCGCCAAGATGCTGGCCATCCGCGACCTCGCCGCCAGGACCCTCGACGGCACCGTGCCGACCGTGAAAGAAGCGCACCGCATGAGCGACGAGGAGCTGATCGAGCGCCTCGACAGCGTGCGCGGCGTCGGCCGCTGGACGGTCGAGATGCTGCTCATCTTTCGTCTGGGGCGTCCCGACGTGCTGGCGGTGGACGACTACGGCATCCGCAAGGGCTTCGCCAAAATGCACAAGCTCGCCGAGCTGCCCAAGCCGAAAGAGCTGCTGGCCTACGGCGAGCGCTGGCGTCCCTACCGCAGCGTCGCCAGTTGGTACATGTGGCGGGCGGCCGAAATGAAAGACCTGCCGATGGCGGGAGAACAGGCGAAGAAGTCACCGGTCAAGCAATCAAAGAAATCTTCTGCACTGACGGCCCGCGGCAGAAAATCAAGCCGCTGAAGCCCTCGGTCGCCGCCGTGATCTTGATTACTGGAAATTTTTCTGCAAACTCAGGCCCGATATGGCCGTCTGTACTGGTTGGCGGGCATTGCCTTTATAGTGCCCTTCAAACTTGGTGAGCTGGTCTGACGAAATCGTGATTGGCTTGGCCAGCACCACCCAGGTAACACCCGGCGTGCAAGTGGGAGTCGTCAGCGAACCCGTATAGGTGTAAAAGTTCGGGTTCGTGACGCTTTTAGTGCCCGGTATCATTTGGATGGGATTCAGACTCACGTCTTTTCCACTATTGATGTTGTCCAAAATCTTCTTGAAGCCCGCGTTCTCAGACCCTTGATTGATCAACACGCCAATCACTAATATGGCTCCACTTCCATCCGAGGCCTTGTGGACCAGGTGCACTTCCATAACGGCACCGGTGCCATTGATCTGATGCTCGCTTGGCTGGTGAAAGTGGATATTATCCAGGTTATAGGTCTTGTTGTTATACACGATGTAGTTGGTTGATTGGTCACCAAACTCGGCCTCGATGGTGTGGCCGTTATCTTTTACCGGGACATTCGCATTCGTATAGTTATCGATTTTGAGTGGGCCCAGTGAGCTACTAAACGTGGCATTCGCGACGTTAATTGGCGACTGTTGTACAAGCACACCACCTACCGTTGAGTTGCTCTGCAAGCAGTACGTGGGGTACTCCGTTGGCCAGTTTGTCGAGGGGTACGACCAGCTGCTCGACGTGCCGTGCTGGCCTTGGGCAACACTGCCCAGGGAAAACGCAAACGCCGCCAGAATGACCAGCAGCAAGTTCTTGAGACCATAGGGACGCGACATATTGTTCCTCCGAAGTTGTTGCGGCTCGCGATGTCGCAACCGCCCTGCTTAAAAAGCGGCATAAAGCGTACCACACAAGCCAGAATTTCCGAGTGACCGCAGCGACTAAAGCCGCTTCTCAAAGATGCTGCTTTAATGCACCGCTGAAGCGGTGCTCCACCCTTCCTTAAGGACACTTCGCCGGAGCAGCTTCACCCACTGGCTACTGGGCACTGACAACCGCTTACGACGGCGAAGCCTTTTGCAGCGCCTGCTCGAAGATCTGGGCCGCCTCTAAATCCTCTCCTTCGATACCGGAAGGAATCAGCGCCGGCACATTCGCTGGGCAGGCTTTCAACGCGGCGCAGACATTGACCGCGTGCGCCATGTCGGCCGCAATGCCGGCATTCAAGGCCGCGTCCTCGGGCGCGTCCAGAATGACCATGTCCACCATAATGTCCCGGCCAACGTGCCTCGTCAGCAGGTCCTTGTAGTCGCCGATCTCCACCGGGCGCACCACAATGGGCCGGCCGGAGGCTGTACGCGGATTGCTGGTTTGGAACTCGATGATGCGGTGGTCTAGTTCGTGACCGTAAGGAGAGGTGAGGTTGGTGAGAAGATGCACAATGACCGGCTTGGGCTTGGGCTTCATTTTGCAACCGCCCAGGACCAGGATGAGGAGTAGGGATATGAGTAGGATTGCGCGGGCCAACCGGTTTCTTTGCGCCATAGCGACATCATAACGTAAACGGGATTGAAGTCAGGCGCGGTCTGCAATCGGCGGGCGAAAAGTCGTTGTGATTTCTGGACGGGCCGACACGGGGGCTAGAGACCGCGGCGTCATGATTTGTCATCCTGAGCGATGGGCGCAAACCTGCTGCTGCGGGCGACGTCACGGCTCGTAAGGTCGTACGTCACTGCTCAAGATTTCTCATTCTGTCATCCTGAGCGCAGCACGAATTCGCAGACTGCGGATTCGTGCCAGTCGAAGGACCCCTATAGCCGGCAGCAACCATGGATAACAGTCGCCAGCATCGTTACTCGGTTTACATTCTCGGAAGTCTTAGCGGCACGTTCTACATTGGCGTCACCAGCAACCTGGTCTTCCGAGTACGCCAGCACAAGGACCATACCTTCCGCGGGTTCACCGCCAAGTATGACGTTGCCCGACTGTTGTATTACGAAACCTATGGCCAGGTTGCGACGGCGATCGCTCGCGAAAAGCAGTTGAAGGGCTGGAGACGGGACAAGAAGACTGCGCTCATCGAGAACAGCAATCCAGAGTGGAAAGACTTGAGCCGCGCCTGGTATCTAAAGCCGGTGAGAACGACTTTCCAAGGACAGTCCTGAGCGGCTATAGGGGTCCTTCGACTCAGCCGCGCAAAACCGGCACGGCTTCGCTCAGGATGACAGAACGAGGATCCCTGCCACGGCAGCGAACGCTCGCTCAGCATGACAGCATCTTTATTTGTTTGTCTGGCATCCTTAGCGAGGACTTCAGTCCCAGCCGAAGAGCCTGCCCTAAGGGAAGCCGCAGCGCCGCGCCCCGATGCAAGGCGATTGATGAGATAGGTTCTACAGACTTCGTCGCGAACGTCAGAGTTGACGGAAACGGGCGACAGAATCACCAGCATGCGCGGGCAACTGGTTACCGCGTTTTCCACCACGCGGTCCCACGGCATACCCGGCTCGATGTCGAGTTGGTCGATCCACACGCCCGCTCCGGCTGCCTTCAGGTCTTCGGCGAGCCGAATGGCGAACTCGGAATCATCGCGGCAGTAGCTGAAAAAAAGCCGTCGTTGGCGCGTCGAGTGGCAAGACGGGTCTCCGGGCGCAAAGGACCCTAATCGAGTACACATGTTAGCCGATTTTGGCGGAAACGCAGCCCTGGAAATGGAGGCGTTCTTGGGAGTTGTCATTACGAGCGAAGCGAGGAATCTGCTTATTGCCGGCTCCATCGAAAAGCAGATTCCTCGCGCCCAAACCCGAGGCGCTCGTGATGACAATTCTCGGGCAACCTTGTCATTCTGAACCAGCCAAGCCGCTCGGTAGCGAAAGTACTTTAACGTTAAAGCTTGTGCCTTGAACTCAAGAAACTTGAAGCTTGACACTTGAAACGTGAAACTCGAAACTTGATCCCGCCATGACAATTGTCATCCGGCGGCGCTGACATTCCACACTGGCGCTGCGCTCGAAACTTTTCGATGATAGGTTCCGTACTCGTCGAAGAAGGAAGAAGCCCGCTGTGCCTCGGCTTCCACATCCGCAACCGTTTCCTCCGCGCTTCCCAAATAAGCCTGGGGAAAGCGATACTAGAGGCGTTCATCTTCCGGAGAGGCCGGGCAATTCCATGCAGGACCTGAAAGACGATCTGGCGTCGCTGCGGATTGATCGCGAGACGCCGCGCCGGGGACGATGGCGCTGGCTCGTCATCCTGTTACTGCTGGGCGTTGCCGCCGCTGCTGGCGTGTTTTACTTTGCTCGGGCGCGGGCGGCGTTGTCGTCGTTGGGAGCGCTGGAAGTGGAAACGGTCCAAGCCAGCGTTCAAAGCAGCAGCGGCCCCAATGCCGGCACGCCAATCCTTACGGCCTCCGGCTACCTGGTAGCACGCAAGCAGTCGGTGGTGTCGTCGCGAATCCAGGGACGAATCACCCAGTTGCTGGTGGAAGAAGGCAGCGTCGTCAAGGAAGGCGACGTTCTGGCGACGCTGGACAACGCTGATATACTGGCCGCCATCGCCAAGGTCAAAGCTGACATCGAGTACTCCAAGGCAGACCTGGCGGAGGCGCAGCGGCAGGAGCGGCTACAGGAAGGACTTTACAAAGAGCGGGTAACGTCCCAGGATGCCCTTGACGCTGCCAAGGCCAAGGTAGCGCTGGCGCAAGCTGCCATCGAGCAGAACAAGGCGAACCTGCTAGTTCAGCAAGCCAATCTTGACTTCACCACCGTTCGCGCTCCCTTTGCCGGCGTCGTAGTCAAGAAGATGACCGAGGCTGGCGAGAGCGTTGCTCCCATTCCTCCCGGCGTCAATATCTCCACCTCCTCAGGAGCTATCGTCGCCATTGCCGACATGAATTCCCTGGAAGCCGAAGTAGATGTCAACGAATCCAACGTCGCGCAGTTGCAGTCAGGCCAAGCGGCGGAGATTACGGTACAGGCCATTCCCAACCATACTTATAAAGGGGTGCTACGCCAGGTCATCCCCACGGCAGACCGTACCAAGGCAACGGTAACGGTGAAGGTTTCCATCGTCGACAAAGACAAGTACCTGAAGCCGGAGATGAGCTGTAACGTCACCTTCCTGGAGCCGCAGAAGGGCACGGAGAAGAAGAACTCCGCCCCGCAACGCATTGTTACCATACCGAAAGACGCAGTAACGACACGCGATGGCAAGCCCGTAGTTTTCCAGATTGAGGACAACAAGGTGCATCTACTCCCCATCACTACGGGAGCCGACTTGCATGGGCAGGTCATCGTTAAGAGCGGGATGACAGGATCAGAGACGGTGGTAAGTAATCCGCCGCAGAAGCTGCGGGATGGGGATTCGGTAAAGGTAAAGGGGTGACAGAGAACAGTAGGGGAGTTTGTGAGCGAAATCTGCAGAGGTCAACTTGATATGAAACTTAAGTGCCAAACATGTTAGCTAGGGACTGAAACTTACGTGATGTGATATCAATCCACCATTTTGCTATTGGACTCATCGCGTAGAATGCCTCCCAAGGGCGCTAGGAAGCCCGTAGACGCGATCCAATGGCTTCGGACGAAGAAAACCATGTCCGAAGGACAAGACGCGCTGTAATGGCGTTTAAACGCGGAATACGAGGGTTTCCTGTTTTGGAACTAAGGCAGGAATTGATCGCCGCACGACGTGCAAGGCCTACATAGGAATAGACGTAGGCAAAGACATCGACATTGGAGAAGTGATGACATCTGCCGTTAGCGTACAGAACGTTCGCAAGGTCTATCAACGCGACAGCTTACAGATCAAGGTGCTCGACGGCCTGAACCTCGAGGTGGCGCAAGGCGAATTTCTGGCGCTCATGGGCCCGTCCGGCTCGGGTAAGACGACGCTGTTGAACCTGATAGCGGGCATTGACCGCGCAACCTCGGGCCGGGTTGTCGTTGCTGGCACAGACTTGGGGCCGCTGTCAGAGGGCGAGCTCGCCAAATGGCGCAGCCGCAGTGTCGGATTCATCTTCCAGTTCTACAACCTCATCCCTGTACTGAACGCCTTGGAGAACGTTGAGTTGCCGCTGCTGTTGACTTCCCTTTCCCGGCGCGAGCGCCGCGAGCGTGCCCTGACCGCGCTGCGTATCGTCGGCCTGGCCGACCGTTCCAAGCATTATCCCCGGCAGCTTTCCGGCGGACAGGAGCAGCGCGTCGCCATTGCCCGCGCCGTGGTCACCGATCCCAATGTCCTGGTTGCCGACGAGCCCACCGGCGACCTCGACCACCAGAGTGCCGAAGAAATCCTGACCCTGATGGAAACCTTCAACCGCGATTTCCATAAGACCATCGTCATGGTGACCCACGATCCGAGGGCGGCAGCAAAGGCGCACGTACAGCGCCATCTGGACAAAGGAGTGCTGACCAACTGACATGAAATACGCACCGCTGGTCTTGAAGCATCTTCGCAAGAACTGGATCCGCACCCTCAGCACCGTGCTGGCCATGGCGGTGTGCATTTTCCTGTTCTGTACGCTGCAAACCGTGGTCGAAGCGGTCAACTACGGGCTGCACGCCGGCAACTCCTCGCGTCTGGTGACGCGTCACTACGTCAGCCTGGTGTATAACCTCCCGATCACCTACAAAGCTCGTGTTGGCGCGATTCCGGGAGTGCAGACGACGGTCATGAATGCCTGGTTTGGAGGCATCTACCGCGACCCCAAGAATTTCTTCGCCAACTTTGCCACCGAAGCTGAGCCCTTCCTCTCCATCTATCCCGAGATCATGCTGCCCGCCGAGCAGAAGGAAAAATGGTTTCACGACCAGCGCGGCTGCATCGTTGGCCGCAAGCTGGCCGAGCGCTTTGGCTGGAAGGTGGGCGACACCTTCGAACTGGAGAGCAGCATTCCGCCGTATCGCATCGGACATCCCTTCGACTTCGTGGTGGACGGCATCTACGACACCGACGAGAAGAAGTATCCGGCGACCGATCTCAACTCGATGTACTTCCATTACAAGTATCTTTACGAAGCCACCGGGCGAAACGTTGGTATCGGCTGGCTCACCGAGTCGATCGACGATCCCAGGCACGCGGGCAGCATCAGCAAAGCGATTGACGCCGTGTTCGAGAACACCGACACGCCGACCAAGACCGAGACCGAACAGGCTTTCCTCGCCGGTTTCGTGGCCATGGCCGGCAACCTGGCGCTGTTGCTGAACGGTATCGGCCTCGCGGTAGCGTTCACGATTCTGCTGGTCACCGCCAACACCATGAGCATCGCGGTGCGCGAGCGCCAGCAGGAGATTGCCGTCCTGAAGACGCTGGGCTTTCTCCAGCAAGCTGGTGATGACCCTGCTTCTCAGTGAGGCCTTGCTGATCGGTGCGATGGGCGGACTCATCGGGATCATGCTCAGCAAACTTATTCTCTGGAAACTGCCGGATATGCCGATGATTGGCGATGTCGTGGCCGGGTTCCCGAACTTCGGGTTATCGGCGCAGACCACCGCGATTGGGGTTGGCATCGCCCTCTTGCTGGGCGTTGCCGCCGGGTTCGTTCCTGCAATGACCGGCTATCGCGCCCGCATCGCAGAATCATTGAGGCAGATTTGATGAAGCAAATGGCAGTTGCTACTTGCCTCTTGGTATTGAGCATTGAATTAAGGGCTCTTCGTCAATAGCGAAATAAGGAGAGTCAGGGCATGCACCCAACCGACAAAGCTGCACGCGTCGCAGGCGCGATCTATCTATCACTCGTAGTCTTCGCCCCTTTCAGCCTGATCTATGTTCCTAGCAAGCTCATCGTGCGCGGAGACGCCACCGCAACCGCGTCCAACTTCCTGGCACACGAGATGCTTTTCCGTTACGGTATCGCCGCTGACCTGATCTCCACGGTCATTTTTATCTGCCTGGGCATCGCTCTCTACCGTTTGCTCCGTGGCGTGGACCAGACGCAGGCTTGGCTGATGGTGGCCTTCGTCCTGGTGTCCTCCGCCGTCGGGTTCCTGAATGTGCTGAACAACATCGCCGCCTTCATACTCTTCCGTGGCGGCGCATTCCTGTCGGTCTTTCAAAAGCCCCAACTGGAGTCCCTAGGCATGCTCTTCCTCCGCCTGCATAGCCAGGGAATCGTTATCGACGAGATCTTCTGGGGGCTGTGGCTTTTGCCCTTTGGCGTCCTAGTATATAAGTCTGGCTTCCTTCCCCGCATTCTGGGTGCGTGGCTGATCCTCAACGGTTTCGCTTATGTGGCCCTTAGCTTAACGAGCCTGCTGGCGCCGCAATACGACGACGTGGTCTCTCGCGTTACCTTTCCCATCCTCTTCGGAGAGATGGCGATCATGCTGTGGCTGGTGATTAAGGGCGCAAACGTGCAACGGTTGCCCGTCCCAGCCTCTTGATGGAGCGGTTATGGCGTGCGTATTCGGCTCTTGGTAGCATTTAATACTTATCGCGTGTTTCATAATTCGGTTTGTATCAGGGCACGACTTCAGTCGTGCCGAACAGGGTGGTAAAGGTCAGGGCTTTAGAGACTGTGCTGTGTGAGAACTCGACTTCTGAGAATGCGGTGGGAGCGATACAGCAAAACTTGCCAGAATCCAGCCCCGCAGGGGCGACTCAGTTTAGCCCAGCGCGCAAGCGCTGGGTACGGTGGGAAATTTGACTGAGCCCCGTAGGGGCGACACAGGTTCTCACACAGACTCTTTAGCCCCTGCGCCTGGAAAGCACGTCTTAACAGGGGCTAAAGCCGATTGAAGAAGCGAGGCGCTGCGGCACGGCTGAAGCCATGCCCTGATACAAAGCTATTGGGTGAGATAGGTTAGATAGGTTCTAGGAATTTGCACTTGGCGTAACGAACGTGGAATTGTCATCACGAGTCCGCTTTAGCGGGCGAGGGATCCGCTTTTGATGGAACAGAAAAGCGATATCCTCGGCGGCTGAAGCCGCCTCGTGATGACAACTCACTAATTGCTAGTTGCTAGTTGCTAGTTGCTAGTTGCTGGCTGCTAATTGCTAGTCGCTAATTCGAGGTTTTCATGGCGCTTCCTCTCAGCTACAACGTTCGCAATCTTCGCCAGCGCTGGAAGGTCACGCTGCTGGCCATCGGCGGCATCGGGCTGGTCGTGGCGGTGTTTGTCACCCTGCTGGCGATGGAGAACGGCTTTCGCATCGCGCTGCGCGACACCGGATCGCCGCTGAATGGCATCGTGACCCAGCGCGGCTCCATGTCGGAGCTGACCTCGTGGATGCAGATCGGCGATGCCAACGTCCTCATGGTCGATCCGCGCGTGGCGCGCGACAACGAAGGCAAACCGATGGCTTCCTGCGAAGTCGTCATCCTCGCCAATCGTCCGCGAAAGTCGGACAACCAGCCCGCCAACATCACCTTTCGCGGCGTTTCGCCCATGGCCTTCAAGGTGCGCAATAACGTGAAGATCGTCGAAGGGCGCAACTTCACTCCCGGCTTGTTCGAGGTGATCGCGGGCAAGAAGATCTCCGATCGCGTGCAGGGACTCGATGTCGGCTCGGTGCTCAATATTCAGAAGAAAGACTGGAAGGTGGTGGGGCTGTTCACCGCCGATGGCAGCTCCTTCGAGAGCGAGATCTGGGGCGACTACGACGCCATGGCGCCCGCCATCCATCGCAACGGAGGCTGCGAGTCGCTGACCTTGCGCCTGACCAATCCGGCGGTGCTGTCAAGCTTCGACAAAGACATCCGCGCCAATCCGCGGGTGCAGTTGGAAATGGATTCTGAGCCGAAATACTACGAGAACCTGGCGGGTCCCACTGCGTCGGCGCTGCTCGGACTGGCGGCGTTCGTCGCGGTGGTCATGGGCATCGGCGCAGTCTTTGGCGCCATGAACACCATGTACGCCATTGTCGCGCAGCGCACGCGCGAAATCGGCACGCTGCGCGCGCTGGGCTTCTCGCGCTTCAGCATTCTGTTTTCGTTTGTGCTGGAATCGGTGCTGCTGGCCGTTCTCGGCGGCCTGCTGGGATGCCTGGTCGCCTTCACCATGAACGGTTATACCGCGGGAACGGGCCAGACCAACAGCTTCAGCGAGCTGGCGTTTGCGTTCAAAATCACGCCGACGACGCTGATGGTGGGCATCATTTTCGCGGTGGTGATGGGATTCATCGGCGGACTGCTGCCGGCGCTGCGCGCCGCCAGAATGCCGATTACCAGGGCGCTAAGAGAAGCGTAGTCAGTGGTCAGTAGTGGTCAGTGGTCAGTGGTTAGGGTCAGTGGTTAGTGGATAGTTTCGAGTTTCAGGTTTCGAGTTTCAAGCAAGAAAGTGTGTGATTGTCATCCCGAGCGGAGCGCAGCGGAGTCGAGGGATCTGCGGTTTGTAAGGTTGTCACCCTGACCGGAACGACCCATCTTCAACGCTGTCATCCTGAGCGAGTCGGCGCCGCTTTTGCGCGAACGAGTCGAAGGCCCCCTCTCGAGCCGGTCTGACAGCTGTGCCGTCCCTACGGGACTCAGGTTGTTTATCAACGCCCACCCAGCACTCCGCCTGCGGCTTCGTGCTGGGCTAAAACTGAGCCGCCCCTGCGGGGCTCGACTCACGACAAGGCAGGATATCCCTCCCCACCACACATTCGCCGTTTGTCATCCTGAGCGACGAGCGCAGCGAGGATTCGAAGGACTCTATACCTGCCCGAGTCTATCCTTGGAACGTAGTTCTCACCGCCTTCTCATACCACGCACGGCTCAAGTCGCTCCACCGAGGATTGCTCTTTTCGATCAGCGCAAACCTTTCTCTCCCGCTTCCAATCCTTCAACTGTTTTTCGCGAGCGATAGCTGTCGAAACTTCGCCGTACCGTCCCGTAGTACAGCAATCGATCAACGCCATACTGCGCGGTGAACCCGCGAAAGGTGTGATCTTTGTCGTGACGTACGCGAAACACCACATTGCTTGTGACTCCGATGTACAAAGTGCCGCTGAGGCTTCCGAGAATGTACACCGAATGCGATGCTCGCGCTCTTTGGGCATGGACTGTGGCGGCTATAGGGGTCCCCTCGGCTTCGCTCGGGGCAGGCTCTTCGACTCCTCGCTGCGCTCGTCGCTCAGGATGACAGCAGAAAAAATGTTCGGCGGTGATGTCCGACACGAGCTAATGTGACTCGCCTACCTATAACACGGTCTAACGAGCCCCTGCCTTTAAATTCCCAACCCCGTCACTCGCCATCCCGCGCCGTGCACCTTGTGGCGGATGTTGAGGGTGATGAGCAGCGCGGTCATGGCTTCCACGATGCGTGCGTTCTCCAGCTTGCCGCCATCGATGGCGCGCACGCCGGGAATCTTCATTGCCAGCTCCGACGCGACCTGGCGCGCGCGCTCGTCGTCGCTACACACGATGACGTCGCAGTCCACTGGCTGGTCACCCTGCAGCACAGTGGCTGAGAGGCTGTGAAACGCAGCCAGCCACAACCACGTTCTTGCCGACGATCTCCGCCGCCTGCTCGGCTGCCGAACCCTGCCACACGCCGAGCACGCGGGTGGGCCGCCCGCCAACAGCGGCAGCCAGCGGAACGGTCGCGTCAATAAGCACGGTTCCGGACATAAAGGAAGGCTTGAGCTGCTTCAGCAAATCCGCTTGTCCGGCGAAGGGAACGGTGAGCACAACCGTGTCGCACATCTTCACGGCGGTGGCGTTTTCCGCGCCCTCGACGCTGGCAAGAGGGCCGATAGTCTCGGCCAGTCTTCGCGGCCGTGGCGCGGGCGCGTTCGGCGTCGCGCGAGCCGATGATGATCGACTCGCCGGCGTGCGCCCAGCGCAGCGCCAGGCCGGAACCTTCCGGGCCGGTGCCTCCGACGATGGCGATCATGATTGTACGACCATAATTGTTATAGTTCCGTCTAGGTGGAGCACGTCTTCATGGGCTTCGAACAAAGTGAGTGGAACACGCTTTGTGTCAGGGCACGACTTCAGTCGTGCCGATAAGTCGCCTATTTTTGTCATCACGAGCGGACTTCAGTCCGCGAGGGATCTGCTTTTCTTCGGTGTGTGCGAGCCAGTTGTACAAAAACCTGTGTCGCCCCTACGGGGCTCGGATGATTCTCCACTCTACCCAGCACTCCGCCTTCGGCTCCGTGCTGGGCTAGACTGAGCCGCCCCTTGCGGGGCTGGTTCTCGGCAGCTTACCACTACGTACCAGCTCACAAATGAGTTTCCACACACGAGTTCTTACCGGAGGGGCCTCCCGCGTCCGCAAGCGGGTAGTCATACTTGGTGTACAGCGTGTTGCGCTGGGCGGGAATGCGGCCCAACTCCAGAATGCGCTCCTGGAATTCCGCCGTCGAGATGTATTGCCCCGCGGTCGCTCCCGCCAGGCGCGAAATGTTCTCCTCGAAGAGCGTGCCGCCGTAGTCGTCGGCGCCGGCGAGCAGCGACAACTGCGAAACCTCGCGACCTAGTTTCACCCACGAGACCTGAATGTGATCGATGGAGCCTGCCAGCATACACGCGAGACAGCGCGTGCACCTTCAAATGCTCTTCCAGCGTCGCGCCCGCGCGCGACAGTCCCTGCGCGAACAGCAGCGTGTTGTCATGAATGAAGCCGAGCGGCACGAATTCGGTGAAGCCGCCGGTGCGCGACTGGATCTCGCGCAGCAGCAGCAACTGGTTGACCCAGTGCTCCGGCGTCTCGCTGTGGCCGTACATCATGGTGGAGGTGCTGCGGATGCCGCACTGGTGCGCCGTCTCGATCACCTCGCGCCACTGCCCTGCGGTCAGCTTGTTGCGCGAGAGCACGAAGCGCACGCTGTCGTCGAGGATTTCGGCCGCCGTGCCCGGCAGGGTGTCGAGCCCGTTTTCCTTCAACATTAAAAGATAGTCGCGCAGCGGCAGGCGCGTGAGTTCCACGCCGTAAACCATTTCCATGGGCGAGAAGGCGTGGCAGTGCATCTGGGGCGTGGCCGATTTCACCGCGCGCAGGATGTCGCGGTAGTAGAACGGCGGCAGATCGCGCGGCAGCCCGCCCTGAATGCAGACCTCGGTGGCGCCCCACTGTTCGGCTTCGCGCGACTTCTGCGCGACCTCCTCGAGCGAGAGGAAGTAGGCGGTCTCGTGGCGCGGGCCGACGCCGAAGGCGCAGAATTTGCAGCCGACAAAACAGACGTTGGTGAAATTGATGTTGCGGGTGACCACGTAGCTGACCACGTCGCCCACCAGGCGCTGCCGGATTTCGTTGGCCGCGACCACCAGCCCGAACAGGTCGTCGCCGGTGCAGTCGGCGAGCAGCAGACATTCCTCGCGAGTGAGCACGCCGCCATCGAGCGAGGACAGGACCTTCTCCAGCACGGTTCGCACCTCGGAGGAAACGCGGCGCTGGACGCCGTCCCAGGTTGCGCTTTGGAGTGTCTGCCGATTGGCCCAACTGATGTCGTGCATAGTTCCCCTAACGACCGATTTCCAGGGTTGTCATCCTGAGCGAGGCCGCGCCGCTGTTGTGGACGAGTCGAAGGACCTCGATAGAGAACTGTGCCGTCCCTACGGGACTCAGGTTCGTTCTAACTGCTTACCCAGCGCTTCCGCGCTGGGCTAAACTGAGCCGCCCCGTCGGGGCTGGTTTCCTGGCACTCCATTCTCTGCCGCAAACAAAACACAGTGCTCGCGCACAAACCACTCGTAAAGGCCGTCCCCTTGTCGCTCCGTACTCGGGCCTGCGAGGCCCGCACTACCCAATTACCGGAACAAATCCTTCTCCGCCGGGCGCACCAACTGGCGCGCGCTGCCCCGGCCGCGACGATAAGGATACCCCCGGATTATACAAGCCGGAACGCGCGCATCTTTGCCGCAGACCAGGCCCGCGACGGACGCCAATTCGTCGGCCACGGCTTCTTCCGTGGCGTGCATCTGGTAGCCGTAGCGATCGCGCTTGCCGCGGTAATCGTGGACCACCTGCATGCCCGCAACGCCGATCGCGACGTCGCACAAGCCCTCGCGCCAGGGACGGCCGAAGCTGTCGGCGATGATCACCGGAATGTGCAGCCCGGTGCGTTGCTTTAATGTTCGATGAATTTTTGCCGCCGAGCGGTCGGCGTCGGCGGGCAGCAGCACCGCGCTCTTGCCGCCGTCGACGTTGGAAACGTCCACGCCGCTGTTGGCGCACACCAGCCCGTGCTGCGTTTCGGTGATGAGGATGTGCTTCTTGCGCACCACGCGCCTGGCCTCGCGCAGGGCCAACTCCACCACCCGAGCATCCACGCCGTTGTTGCGGGCAAAGCTCCTGGCGGCAGCGGATGGCTTCACCGAATCGAGCACCACCGTGCGGCCTTCCGCCTTGGATACGATCTTGTGCTTGACCACCAGGATGTCGCCTTCGTGAAAGCGCAGGCCGCCGAGGGCCAGCGCGTCGACGACGAGGTCGGCAACGGAATCGCCGGAAAACACGTCGCGAATGCCGAGCACGGGAAGGGCGTGCAGTTCGCCGATGTTGATGGGAGTCATTTTAGTGAGCATTTGTCATCCTGAGGGAGCGTCGCGAGTATGTTCGCCGCGCTGGTTTTGGCGCGGTCGGGACGCGAGTCGAGGGACCTGCTGTTCGTAAGATTATCTCTTGCTTCGAAAACAGCAGGTCCTTCGACTCCGCGCCCGCCCGGCCCGCAAACAAAGCGGGCCGGAAAACCCAGGCGTGCGCTGCGCTCAGGATGACAGCATTGAAATTGTTGGCATCTTGCATGATTCCTAAGCTTACACGCTACTCAATCCGCTACTCGAACCTCTGGAATTGCATCAGACGGCCGCTTCCCATTGCGCCTGGTTGCCCGCGCCGAGTGCCCATGACCGCAGCAGCCGTTGCGCGTTGGTGTCGCCGTCGCGCTGCAGCAGCAGGTCGAGTTCGTGCGGATTGTCGATGTCCAGGCCGATGCCGGGCATTTCGAGAATGATCAGTTCCTTGCCGGTCTTGCGCATGGCCTCGCAATGCGGCAAGAAGCTGTCATTGCCGAAGCGCAAGCGGGATGAGCGACGCCGGCCGGCGCAGAATGCAGTTGCTGCCGCGGCGATCGTAGGCCGGGACGAAGACCGCGCCTGCCGCGGGCGCCGCGTCCAGCACGCGATGCAGCTCGTCGCTGGTGATGAGCGGAATGTCGCCGGGCACCACGACGGTGGTGTCGTAGCCGCGCTGCTCGCACCAGGCGGTCGCCATTTCGATGGCAGCCGTCTCGCTCTCGTTGCGCGTGTCCTCGATGACGCCGAAGCCGAACTCGCGGGCGAGATGCTGGGCACGAGCGTCGCCGGTGACGAGCGCCACGTCGATGCGGTCGAGCACGCCCGAGGCGGCGGTCATCACGTCGCGCAACATGGCCTCCGCGAGTTGTGAGCGTTGCGATGGAGTAAGGGCATTGGCCAGCCGTTGCTTGGCGGTCGCGAGATCCTTTACCGGGATGAGGAGGATGCCACGCATAGGGTTAGTTTCAATCATTCATAACAGCCGGAACCACGATGAACTGTCATCCTGAGCGGAGCGACCGCCCCGAGGTTCGAACCCGCTTTGCCTGTCGCGTTAGGGCGGAGCGGAGTCGAAGGACCCCTTATAACGGCAGAATCTCGCCGCCTGTCCCCACGACGCAACAACAAATCAGAGATTGCTTGCCGCTATAGGGGTCCCTCGACTCCTCGCTGCGCTCGTCGCTCGGGATGACAAATATGACATCTGGTCGCTCATGGATAATCCAGCCTTACGCTTTTGCCGCGTCTGGCGCGGCGCAGGCCTCCAGAGTAAACTGTGCCAGGTCGCGCTTGTCGTCCAACGACTGCATGATCGTGTTCGTACAAAGGACGCGCAGGTTCGCACTGCTCACGGTGGAAGCCTCGGCCTCGTCGGCGCGGTCGGCGATCAGCACGTCCAGAAAATCCTCATAAGCTTTGGCCACTCCCGCGATCGTACTCGGCCAGCCCATCATCTTCATCAGCGCGGCCGCCGGTCCGGAGACCGCCGCGCCACCGACGATGGGGCTCACCGCCGCAACCGGAGCCTTGGTTCGCCGCAAGCGCATCGCGAATTCCCGGCACGCCAGGATCGGCCCGATGCTGGTCACCGGATTGCTCGGCGCGAAAATGATTGCCTCCGCCGCGGCGATGCTCTCGATCACGCCGGGCGCGGGATGCGCGCGGTGCGCGCCCACGAAGCGCACTCTGCGAACCTCTATCTGATGCCGCTCGCGCACAAAGTATTCCTGAAATGTCAGCGTGCCCTTCGCAGTGTCGAGCATGGTCGAGACGCGGTCATCGGACATGGGCAGCACACGCGCGCGAATGCCAAGCTTCGCGGCAAGCTCCGCCGTCGCCTGGCTCAGCGACTTGCCTGCCCTGAGCATCGCAGTGCGCGTCAGGTGCGTCGCCAGGTCGAGATCGCCGAGCGAGAACCACGACGGCTGCCCGAGTTGCTTCATGCGCTCGAGGCAGCGGAAGCTGTCATTGTCCACGCCCCAGCCGCGGTCGGCGCTCAGCAAACCCGAGAGGCCGTACAGAACGGAATCCACATCGGGCGAAACGTGCAGGCCCCACCAGTCGATGTCGTCGCCGGTGTTGACGATGACAGTGAGATCTTCGGGCGCAACCACCTGCTGCAAACCCTGCACCAATTTTGTTCCGCCGGTGCCACCGGTGAAGACGACGACCATTAGGCAAGCTCGATTCTTGTAGAGGTGCCGCCGGCTAAAGCCGGCTCGGGTTGAAATGATTGCATTCCACCCAGCACTCCGCCTGCGGCTCCGTGCTGGGCTGAATTGACTCGCCCCCTTTGGGGGCTGGATCTGCTGCAGGTCGGAATATTTCCGCACCGCAAATTACGACTCCTTGTTCGGCTCGCCTGACGCTCAATATCTGGCAGCGTCTTGTCCACTGTGACCGAATTAGTTCCCTTGTCATCCTGAGCGAGGAGCGCAGCGACAAGTCGAAGGACCCCTATACAACTTTGAGCGTTTCTTCCGGTATAGGCTCCCTTCGACTCCAGGATGAACCCAAAAGTTTTCCACTCATGAACAAACGTGACTCAGCAATAAGCTCTCTGACGCACTCCTCAGCCGGTCGGCCAGCAAGCCGCCGCGGGCGACGACTGAAGGTACGAACTCGGGATACACCGGCAGGCGCTGCTTCAGTGTCTGTCCGGCGGCCTCGGTGCGGCGCTGCAAGTCGAGCAGGTGCGGCCAGGGCGCTTCCGGATTGATGTAGTCGGGCGTCAGCGGTGACACCCCGCCCCAATCGTTGATGCCGCCTTCGAGCAGCCGCTCGTATCCGTCCTGCGTGAGGTTGGGCGGCGCCTGAATGTTCATGTCGCCCAGCAGCAGGCGCGCGACGGCGATGGTGCGCAGCATGTCGCCGGTGTCGGGCTCGGGCCACGCAGCCATGGGGATGGGCGGCTTCACGCGGAAATTCTGGATGATGACTTCCTGGATGTGCCCGTACCGCTCGTGCAGCCGCTTGATGGCCAGCAGCGACTCGACGCGGTCGCTGCATGGTCTCGCCGATGCCGATCAGGATGCCGGTGGTGAACGGCACGCCGAGTTTGCCGGCGTCCTCGATGGTCTTGAGCCGCAGCGCGGGAAGCTTGTCGGGCGTCCGCTCCGAGGGATGCGCCTGCGGCAGGTGAGTGCTGGTGCTCTCCAGCATCAGTCCTAGGCTGGGATTGGTTTCGCGCAGGCGTTCGATCCAGTTGGCGCTCAGCAGGCCGGGATTGGCGTGCGGCAGCAGGCGCGTTTCGCGCAGCACCAGCTCGCACATGGCTTCGAGATAATGCAGCGTGCTGCGATAGCCGAGGCTGGCGCAAGGTTTCGCGCATCTCGGGAAAGAGCGTCTCCGGCTTGTCGCCCAGCGAGAACAGCGCCTCGGTGCAGCCCAGCTTCTCGCCCTGTTGCGCGACCGCGAGCACTTCGTCGGGCGTCATGGTGTGCGCGCCGGGCTCGCCGGGATCGCGGCGATAGGTGCAGTAGCCGCAGTAGTCGCGGCAGAGGTTGGTGAGCGGGATGAAGACCTTGCGCGAGTAGGTGATGACGCCGGGGCGGAATTGCTCTTTCAGCGCTCGCGCGGTCGCGAGCAAGTCGGGCAGGAGTTGGTCGTCGCAGGTCAGCAGTTGGCAGGCGATTTCAGGCGAGAGGGGATGGCCGTCGCGCACGTCGCGCAAATGTCCCCCAACATCTGAGGACGCCGTCGCCTCCGCAATCTCGCACCGCATTGTATTTTGCCTTAACATTCAACTATCGCCGTTCCGAGGCGGCAGGGCGCTCTCTCACCCGCTACCTTCCAGGCTGTCATCCTGAGCGAGCGGTCGCCGGTTTTGCGACCGCGAGTCGAAGGAACCCCCTATACGAAGGCCGACAGATTACGTCATATAGGGGTGTTTCGACTCGCGCCGCCAAAAGCGGGCGTGCTCGCTCAACATGACAGTTTCGTGACACAACCCCATCCAACATAGGGGTCCTTCGACTCCTCGCTTCGCTCAGGATGACACGTCAAAATTACTTGCCCTGATCTACCGTTCCTGCGGCACGGCACACATTCGATAGCGCCCGCGGAAATACAGCAGCGGCGCGCCTTCGCCCACGGTCACTTCCCTTACCTCGCCGACAAAAATCGTATGGTCGCCGGCCTCGTGGGCACTGACGACCGAGCAATCCAGATTGCCCAGCGCGTTTTGCAGCACCGGCATGCCACTCTTCATCTGGCGGTATTGGATGCCGAGACGATAGGCCGCGTCGGGATTGCGCTCCGGATCGGCGAAGAATTCCGACAGCGCTTCCTGCTCCTCTTTCAGGATGCTCACCCCGAAGTGGCGGCGCTCGTGCAGATGAAGATAGGTCTCGGCCAGGTGATCCACGCAAACCAGCACCAGCGGCGGGCGCAGCGACACCGAACAGAACGCACTGGCGGTCATGCCGTGCACCTCGCCCGTGGCGGTCTCGACGGTGATGACCGTGACTCCCGTGGCGAAGCGCCCGAGGGCGGCCCTGAATTCGTCGGCTGTGACCAAGTCTGGCATTACAGTTAGCGCGAACCCAGAGGTCAATATACCTGATCCCTCGAGCACACTCGGGATTTCGGCAGCGGGCCCAGATGCCTGTAAGACGCCTCAACTTACGATAATCTTAGCCACTGTGCGGTCAAGACGTTTACCCAGAGCTTCGCCCTGGGCTAAGCTGATTCGCCCCTGCGGGGCGGGGCTGGGCTAGGTGCGGGTATTGGTTCTCGGTTTACCGGGCAGTTTGCAAGGTGAGTTCTCACGCACCAAGGGCCGCATAGACCCGAACATCTACGTAAGGACAAGGAGTTCCTTGTGGCCATCAACTTTACCGGCGAGTTCAGCACGGCGCGCAGTGCGGAGGAGGTTTACGAGTTCCTTTGCGATCCCAACCAGTTCGGGCCGCTGTTTCCTGATTTTGAGAGCATGACGGTCGAGGACGCGACGCACTTTACCCTCAAGCTGCGGGTGGGCGTGGGCAACATTCGCGGCACGGCTGAAATCAAAATGGAGCTAGCGGAGACGTTGCGCCCGCAACGTGCGCTGTACAAGGGCCAGGGTATCGCCGTGGGCAGCCAGATTGCGATCAGCACCGGCTTTGTTCTGTCGCCTCTGCCCGAAGGCGCCAGCGTCGCATGGCAAGGCGAGGCCAGCGTCTCCGGCAAGCTGGCCGCAATGGCTGGCGGCATGATCGAGCCGGTCGCACAGAAGAACATCCAAAAGCTGATTGATGGATTGCGGTGGGCGCTGACCATGCCGACGGCAAAGCCTTTGGCGGAGGGCGAAGAGGGCGGGAAAGCGCAAGAGGAGCCGGCGGTGCAAGCCGCTCCGCAGGAAGCGCCGATTGCCCAGCAGCCGTTGCCACCGGCAGTGGATGAATCGGTTTCCGAGTTGGGTCCGTCAAGCGGGGCAGGAGGGGTGGACGACGTTCCTTGAAGAAGCGCGCCTAAAAGAGGTTGCGGGAAGAGTCGTTGGTGGGGAAGAAACAGCAGATTCCTCGCGGGCTGAAGCCCACTCGTAATGACAAAAATAAAGGGCCTGTAACGGCGCACCCTTCGACAGGCTCAGAGCAGGCTTTGCTCTAAAGGTGCCCCCTTCAGAATGCGTTCAACCCGACCTTTTCAGCAGCCTGTGAAACCGTGCCCCTTCAGTCGTAACCAGCACGCTTTTCTCCGCGGCCCGTGAAGTCAAGCTCTTTCGAACGTCAGGGCTGATGAAAAATCTTTCCTTCTGGCCAAGTTTTAGAGTAGAGTCTTGGGCGAGTTTGTGGGACTGGACGCATCACAACCCGGCGTGGCGCCGGTCATCGGGGGCATGGTGATCTGCCTACTTTCACGGATTGGCGTCCCCGATGGTTGGCAGTTTCATAACGCGAGGTTGAATTCGGCGTCTAACGATTTAGCAATGCCCCGGTGTGTCTCAACGCAAGAGTGGCGCCCAAGCAGCCACCGGCACAACGACTACGATCACGCTAGGAGGCTTCAATGAATACGTTTCCCATCATGTTGGGAACGCTCTGTGTGTTCGCGCTGGCCTACCGCTACTACAGCGCATTTATCGCCGCCAAGGTCCTGGTCCTCGACGATCGCCGCACAACTCCGGCCCACACCTACGAAGACGGCCACAACTATGTGCCCTCGCCGAAGTGGGTGCTGTTTGGGCATCACTTCGCCGCGATCGCCGGCGCCGGCCCGTTGGTCGGACCAACGCTGGCCGCGCAGTTCGGCTTCGCGCCAGGGTTCCTCTGGATCCTGATCGGAGCGGTGCTGGCCGGCTGCGTGCATGACTTCACCGTGCTGGTGGCTTCGGTACGTCACAAGGGAAAGTCACTGGCGGACGTGGCGCGCACCGAGATCGGCCACGGCGCGGGCCTGGTCACCATGGTCGCGCTGCTGTTCATCCTGCTGGTAACGCTGGCCGGGCTCGGGGTCGTAGTCGTCAACGCTCTGGCTAACAGTCCCTGGGGCGTGTTCACCATCGGATGGACGATTCCCATCGCGATCGGCATGGGCCTGTATATGTTCAAGAGCACTCCCGGGCAGATCAAAATCGCTGGACCGAGTGCAGTGGGAGTGGTCCTGCTGATCGGCGCCGTTGTCGGCGGCCGCTGGTTTGCGGCTTCGTCGCTCGCTGGAGCGCTCACCTTCAACGCACACCAGATCACCTTCCTGATGGCGGCTTACGGATTCATTGCCTCGGTGCTGCCGGTGTGGTTCCTGCTGGAGCCGCGCGATTATCTCTCCACCTACATGAAGTTGGGCACAATCGCGCTGCTGATTCTCGGGGTCTTTATCGTTCACCCCAACATTCAGTTCCCGAACGTGACCCAGTTCATCCACGGCGGCGGACCGATCATCAAAGGCAAGCTGTTTCCGTTCCTGTTCGTGACGATTGCGTGCGGCGCAATCTCCGGTTTCCACTCGCTGGTGTCTTCGGGCACAACGCCCAAGATGATCTGGAAGGAAACCGATGCGCGCTTCATCGGCTACGGAGCCATGATGTGCGAAGGCATGGTCGCCGTGCTGGCGCTGATTGCCGCCTGCTCCATGTATCCCGGCGACTACTTCGCTATCAATACTGCGCCGGCGGTTTTTGCCAAGCTCGGCATGCACACCGTGAACCTCGATATGTTCTCCGCCGAAGTGGGTGAAAAGCTCGCCGGACGGACCGGCGGAGCAGTCTCTCTGGCCGTCGGCATGGCGCAGATCTTCAAGGGCCTGCCCGGCATGAGGACGCTGACTGGCTACTGGTATCACTACGCCATCATGTTCGAGGCGCTGTTCATTCTGACCACCGTCGATACCGGAACGCGCGTGGCCCGCTACGTCATGCACGAGCTGCTGGGTAAGGTCCATAAGCCGTTCAGCAATACGGCATGGCTGCCCGGCAACCTCGTAACTTCAGCCATTGTGGTGATGGCCTGGGGCTACCTGATTTATACCGGCAACATTTCCACGCTGTGGCCGTTGTTCGGTACCGGCAATCAGTTGCTGGCCACCATCGCCCTTGCCGTTGTTACCACGTTCCTGGTCAACATGGGCAAGGTGAAGTATGCGTGGATCAGCGCGGTTCCCATGTGCTTTGTGGGAGTGACGACGCTGACCGCCGGCGTGCTCTCCATCAAGACCATTTATTGGCCGTTGGCACACACGCCGGGCAAGGAGTTCACGGGCTACCTCGACACTACGCTAATGGTGATCTTTGTGGTCGGCGTCGTCATCGTGCTGGTGGAGGCGGGACGCCGGTGCTGGCAGACGCTGCACGGAGCGCCAATTCCGCAGGAAGCCTTCGGCGCACCCGAGCTGGCGGAGGTGAAGATGGGCTGTTGCTGAGAGCAACTGTCATCGCGGAGGGCGGGCTGCCTTCAACAGCGGCCCGCTGCCCCGCGGCGTAACCGGTGACGACTTCAACTTTTCCGCGTGTCGCCAATCCCATGCAACGAGGCTGCGATTGACGCTCCGATTGCGCCGCCATACAATCGAAATGTCGCCGCTGTACCGGCGTTATCCACGCAATTTGCAATCGCTGCCCCCTCGTTCAACGGCAGGACAGCTGACTCTGGATCAGCATATCGGGGTTCGAATCCCTGGGGGGCAGCCAAACACCTTCTGCTATCTCCTTTTATTTGTGACATTTTCAAATTGGGCACCTACGGGCAGCGATTGATCAACTAGAGCCACCACTGCGGGCGCTCTTTCCGGTCCCTGGCCGCGCGAGCACACATGCCTGACGGCGCCAGTCGTGATCCAGGAATCTCCCGCTGCTCCGCAGTAATCGCTATGAGGTTCAGCCCTTACGCACGGCCCAGCCCAGCATCAGCAGGCCGCTGGCCGCGATCCAGCTTCCGGCGACGCGGACGGCAATTCGAGCCCAATGCGCGCGTAGCCGAACTACGAACGCTGCGGCGAGGGCGATCAGGACGAACACGGCGAACACCAGTCCGAGAAGCGCTACCGCGGCGGTGTCGAACTGCCCCATGCCGATTCCATTCAAGTATCCGTGATAGAGGCCCAGTAGCGCGGCAAGAGCGGTCGTCACGCGCAATGAAACTTTCGCGTCGGCGGCCAGCAATCCTCCGAGCAAGAGAAACCAAGCGGCCGCGACAAATGGATGGGGCCTCGCGGTTATCGCGCTGAGTCCGGCGAGACCGCCGAGCAACCATGCAACGGGAAGAGTGAACAGCGCCCGCCGTCCGTAACTAGCGCCGCGCAGTCCAGCCAACAGCGCCAGGGCGAGCACCGGAACGATATCTTCGGGACTCATGAGGAAGTGAATCAGGCCGTCGTAGAACGGCCCCATGCCGGTGGAGTTGAGATGGGCATCGGCGGGGAGCGCGCACATGACAAATGTGAAGACAACAAAGGCGTACAAGGGCAGACGAGATTGGGCGGCATCTTTCATGCGATCGCCTTCCACATGAAGAACGCGCCGCCCATAGCGACCAATCCTCCGGCGACGCGCAGCAGCCTCTGTCCCCATGCCCATCGATGCACCGTACCGATGCCGATCCCCAGTGCGTGCAGACATCCGGTCGCCATCACAAAGCCCATGCTGTAGAGCAGCGCGCTTTGGCCAGGCGGCAGTTCGGTTCCGTGCGCATGCCCGTGGAATATGGCGAAGAAGCCGACCAGCGCCGCCGCAACACCCAGGGGCGGGCGCACTTCGAACATTACGGCAGCACCAAGAAGAATTGCCGAGAGAGCGATGCCATATTCGATTCCCGGCAGTGGCACTCCCATCAGTCCAAGCATCCCGCCGAACGCCATCACCATGGGAAATGCGACCGGCAGAAGCCAAATCGCCGGGCGAGCCGAGTTGCGCGCCCCACAGACCGACCGCAACCATCGCCAGCACGTGATCGAGTCCCGAGATCGGGTGGCGAAAGCCTGTGAGGAATCCAACGGCCTCGCCTTTCTGCGGATGGGCAAAGGCCGTCTGAGCGCACAGGAACACAAACACAGCCAGTACCATCGCCCGGACCCGAGGATTGTGTCGCGGCGTGTTCATCGCGTGCCTCCGAAGAGCAATACCACTCGCTGCACCGTCCAGAATGCGCCGAGCGAACCTACGGTGTATCCGGGAAGAGCCTGCGCCCACCGCGGCCAGCGGACTTCGAGTATGCGGAACGAGCGCTCAAGTGCCAGGATCAACGCGATGAAGCCGAGCTGCCCGAGTTCTACGCCGACGTTGAAACTGACCAACGCCAATGGCAGCTCATGTCGCGGAAGTCCGGCGCTGGTCAGCGCGCTGGCGAAGCCGAAGCCGTGGAGCAGTCCAAAGGCAAAAGCAACGACCCAGGGATGGCGAATCGTGAAGCTGGTCTGCGCCGCGCCAGGAGCGGACGATTTCCGGCCCGAGAAACAGAATGCTCAACGCGATCGCCGCGTTCAGCGGCAGGACCGGCACCTCCGCGTAGCCAAGCGTTGCAATCGCCAGCGTGATGCTGTGCGCCACCGTAAAGGCAGTGACGGTCTTCAGCAGCATCCAGCGATCTTTGACGATCAGCAGCAGTCCCAGCACGAAGAGCATGTGATCGGCGCCGAAGAGAATATGCCGGATACCCTGCACGATGTAGGTGCCCGCCACGCCCATCCAAGTCTGCGAAGCGGCAATCTCAACCCAGGGCTGCGACGGATGTACGATCGTCGTCCACTTCCTGCCGTCGAGCATCTCGACGCGCACCAGCACGTCGGTGATGGTGAACTGCAGTCCGGGAAACTCGATGCGCTTGCCCGCCAGACCGTTTGGCCCGGCGTCAATCCAGCGGCGTTCTACGAAGGAGTCCGCCAGTTCCTGTACGTTGGGCTCGCGCAAATTCTTCACGTCGTCAGGAAGCTTCAGCACGACCGGCAAACGCATGCCCGCCAGCACCGGAGTACGCCACAGCACGCTGAACTGTCCGGGCGCGGTCTCTTTGATCTCGAGATAGGCGGGGCGCGCCTCGTGGGCCGAGGCAACCGAAACGGCAAGCAGCAAACAAGCCGCGAGCCAGGCGAAGCGGGCACGGAAGCAGTCACAGCGGCCCCTCACCGGATGGAGCCGGAACTTGTTTCTTTGGAGGCGGAACCGGCGCTTGAGCGGCTTCCTTGTCGGGAGGAGCAGGCAACAGCACGGTGTACTTGGCACGCATCTCCGCGTAGGCCTTCTGCCAAGCTTGCTGCTTCTGTTCGGCGAGCCAGGCGGTCTTCACATCCGGCTCCATCTCCTCGAACGCCGGAATGCGCCCGGGAATCACGGTATCGACATACACCAGGTGCCAGCCATAGCCCGATTCGATCGGCCCCTGCCACGAGCCGGGTTTGAGCTTCTCGAGGGCCACCGCGAATTGCGGACCGAATTCCTTGGCCATCGCCTCGGGAGCGCGGTCGCCGTAATAGTCCTGGAACATGAACGGATCGGCGAGCGAAACTGCGAGCTTCGAGTCTTCCGGCTGGCCGGCGATCTTGGCCAGTGCCTTGGCAGCGTCGTCCTGAGCGTTCTTTCCGCGCTTGTCCGGGGAAAAGTAAAGATGGCGGAAGCTGTAGCGGCTGGGCAGGGCGAACTTGCTGCTGTTTTTCTCGAACCAAGCTTTGAGCTCCGCAGTGGAAGGCTCGTGAGCGGCAGCTACATCTTCGGCGAGGAACTGCATCTTCTGCGCCATGCGGCGCTTCACGATGGTGTCGTCTTTATCCAGGCCCATGGCCAGCGCCTCGCGATAGAGGACCTCTTCGCGGACCTTGTCTTCCACCATGGCTTGAAACTCAGCGGGAGTCGGCTGGCGATGCCATTGCGACTCGAAGTACATGTCCATCTGCGCGAAGTTCATCGAGGCTCAGAGTGATCTGCCGCGACGACTCGACTCCGCCGCGACCTCGATGCATGTAGGCGTAGACAGCGAACAGCGCGACACCCAGCAGCAGGAAGTGCAGCAGCGGTTCGCGCAGCCAGCGTTTGAGGACGGGAGAGAAGGAACTCTTCGGTCTGGATTGCGGGACTGAATCCTGCTCATCCGGGACGACGCCTACAGAAACTTCACTCATTCAAAAAACAACTCCTATGGTTTCGCCGGCGCGTACCAAATGGGCGATGTCCAGGCACGCTGCTGGACGGTGGCCGCGACGTTCGGGTTCGGCGGCAGGTTCAGCTTGGCCGCCCAATACGTCGACCAGCGCGGCGTGGGAATCTCCAGCACGCGGGCGTAGTAGGTTGCGTACGCCTTGGGATCGAACGACGGATCGGTCCACTCGCCGATCAACTCGGTCGCGCCGATCGAGTTCGTGTAGGTAGCAGTCTTCACGTCAACCGTATTGCCGACGGCAGGGACCTTGCCGGTTTTCGGATCGGGCTTGCGGTCTCCGCTCCACACCACGTCGTAAACGGTTTCCTTGCTCTTGCCGTTCTTGGTCGAAATCTTGATGATCTGAACGCGATCGAGATTGCCGCTGTCGGGGTCTTTGATAGCGTGAACGACAAACGTTGGAGCGGCTGTTCCTGACGGTGCTGTGAGGTCGCCGCCCATGGGCACGCCGCCATCGTAAGCGGCCTTCACCCAATCTGCCTGCTTGGTCATGTCCTTGGGATAATTCCAACCGGCAAACATGCGGACCTTGATTCGGGTTCCGGAAGTGCCGAAGGTCTCCTTGCGCTTAAAGGCGGAAAAGATGGATTCGCGGGTGTTCTCCTCGGCCCACACGCCGGTCAGTCCGCCGGAACTGAGAGCGGTCGGGGGTTCGCCACCGACGGAGGTCGTCGCCGTGATCACGGTCTTAGGATCGCTGTCCTGGTTGCCGTGCGAGCCCGGGATAGTTGCTCGGTTCGGTGGAGGTAATGCCGGAATGGAAGTCGGTCCCCGCCTCGATACCATACTTGAACGGATTGACGCCCAGCTTGGCCTGCTGCTCCTGTCCTACGCCGTAGGCCTGACGCAGATAGCTTCCGGTTGCGGAGTTTGCTTTCTTGTCCGAACCAATCAGGTAAAGCCACATCTCAAAGTTGGCAAACTCGTCGGTGGGCGAAAGCGCCGGACTGGTGTCGGTCTGCCCCTTGGCCTGAATAATCTCGGCCAGCGGTTCGTTGGCCATGCGGCGCTCAGCGTAATCGCGGGTAATCGGCTTGCCCGACATGTCGCGCGTGCTGAACATCAGCCCGTTGCTGGCGTTGCCGTTGTGGGGAACGGCGATCACGTCGAGTCCCTGCTTGCGCTGTGCCTCCAGGTAGCGCCAGAGATCTTCGGGATCCAAGGAATCGAATGCCGTGTAAGGCATGGCCGGCCCTTTGTCGGCGAAGATCACGCAGCGATGCAGATTCTGAAACTGCGGCGCCGACGTCCACTCAAATCCCACAAACGTCGTGAACTTTCCGGGCTTGTAGTACTTGTCGGAGATAGCTGCGTATTTCTCCCATGCCGAACGCAGCAGTTTTGGATCGTTAAACTCCGGCAAAGGCTTGTTGACGATGGTGGAACCGATGAGCTTGCGGAAGGCGCTGGCCGAAACCGCGGGATCAGGATTGGTCATCACCGTGTACCACTCGGACTTTGCAAATGGGCCATTGGGATCAATCGTATCGCGCACCACGCCCAGATACTCGGCGTGATCGGTGACAGCGAGAAAGTCGAGCGGAGCAATACGCTTCTGCGGCTTCCCGAAGTACTCCACCGTCTCGCCCATCGCGTACTTGTACGAATCGTCGGGCGTAGTCCGGGTGCCGAAGGCGAAGGCGTCCATGGAATAGCCGCTGTGCAGATGCAGGTCGCCGAAGTAGGCGTTCTTGAGTGGATTACGCGCAGGACGTGCGTCTGCGGGTTGCGAAGTGGCGGGCGAGTTGTTCCCTGGCTCGGCGGCTTTGGCCACGTCGCCTTGTCTGCTCGTACAACCAGTCTGAAACGAAAGAAGAACAGCAAGGCCAAACGCCGCAGTCAACCGCTGTTTCACCGGCAACACCTCAGTTGGGGAGTACATCAGCCTATCAGACTCGTGAATGTTTGAGTATTCCGCGTAACTCGTACCAGACACCAATCCATGGACGCGGCCCTAGGTGGAGGGAGTCTTTCGTTGCTTCAACCACGCGCCCCCCAGAAGAACGATCAGGATCGCATGAACAACAACCCCTGGCCACAAGAGCAGCCCGACCGCTTCTCCCCGAACGCCGATGCGAATCAGGTAGAGCATAGCGAGGGTACTGTACGTCAACATCCCATAGAGCTGTTGAACGGCGGGGTTCCCGGGCCAGCAGGCCACGCCCAACCCGATCAGGGCAATGCCAGCGAGGCGGCTCATGACGATGCCAGCGCCCGTGATCTCTGCGGCAAACAGCAGCCGAACCACGATCGGCGGGTACGCGAGCAGAAGCAGTCCCGTACCCGCTTCTGCGGCCGCCGACAATGCAAGGACCTTATTCTTCATTGCCTTCTCCAGATCGAGCGGACAGCGTGCCGCCAGCTCAGGGCGGTCTCTACATCTGCCTTCGTTATGTTGCTCTCCGCCTTCTGCATCGCCTGGCTCCGCCATCTTCTCGATCAACTCCCGCCGGTGCTCTTCGCGGATGGCCTGGAACTTCTGCTGTTGCTGCTGATCGAGGAGAGGCGTGACCTTGGCATCGATTTCGTCGGCGATTTTCTTCAACTGCTCCAGCTTGTCCAGTGGCTTGAGCGAGGTGTTCTTCTTCAGCGCCCCCAGTTGCTTTACCTCGTCCTGCAGGAAGGGGAGAATCTGCTGTCTCTGTTGTTCGTTCAGTCCCAGCTCAATCGAGAACTGGTTGAGCATCGCGGTCACCGGATTCTGGACGAACTGCGGGTAGGGAATGATCTCGTAATTGGCATAGCCGAACTCGTTGCTGCGCGCGCCGTAATAGGTGTCGCCCAGCTTGTAGATCGTGACCGAATACGGATCCTGCGCGACTTTGGTCACCACTTTGCCGCCTTCGATCTTGTACGGCGTGGTGATCCCCTGGTAGCCGTTGACGAATCGGATTGCCGACGTAGCTTGGTATCGTAGACGCTCTTGCCGATGTGCCAGACGTTGCTGTCACCATCGGGCGTGTAAGCAGACGCTGAACTGCTCGCCGGTCGACGTTGTTGCGCACCCAGAAGGCCTTGCCCACGATCAGCGCCTTCAGTTGGGCATCACCCAACTGGGTTGCACCCTTTGCCTTGAGGTCGGTCACCGTCATGCCGGCGGGCGCATTCTTGCGCGCCTCGGCGCTGGGCGTGTACCAGATGGGCGAAGTCCAGGCGCGTTCCTGGCCCGGTGAGCGGAACCACGTCCGGCGGCGGGACGCCGGCCTTGACTGCCTGGATGAGGGTCCAGCGCGGGGTGGGGATTTCCAGCACGCGCGCGTAGTAGAACGCATGCAGGCTGGCGTCGAACTCGGGATCGGTCCACACGGTCTTCAATTCCGTCGAGCCGACGTCGTTGGTGTAGGTGGCTTTCTCCAGGTCGACCGTGCTCTTGATGGCCGGAACACGGCCCGACCACTTGTCGGGCTTGCGGTCGCCGGACCAGGCCACGTCGAAGATCTTCTCGAAGCTCTGGCCGTTCTTGGTCCAGCCCTTGATGACCTGGATGCGATCGAGATTGGCGGAAGTCGGGTCTTTCACCGCCCAGACAACGAACGTCGGGAGCCGTGCCCTTCCACCCTGGGCAGGGCAGGTCGGCGCCCATCGGCACGCCGTTCGCATAGGACTGATGTACCCAGTCTTTGGCGTTCAGGATGTCCTTGTTGTAGCCCCAGCCGCCGAAGAAGCGCACCTTGATGTGCGGGCCGCTGACGCCGAAGGTTTCCTTGCGATACATGGCGTCGAAGATTGAGGCGCGCGTGTTCTCCTCAGCCCACACTCCGGTCAGTCCGCCGGGATTCTCATAGCGCACGTCCAGCGTGCCAAAGGCCAGGACTCCGGCCATGCGCCGGTCAACGGTGCCGTCGATCTGAGCGTGACCGCCGTAGAAATTGTCCTGGCGATAAGGACTGCCGGTGTTGTGCGAGTCAGAGCCGCCGGCCATGCCGAACTTGTACGGGTTGTAGCCGCGCACGTCCTGCATGGTGATGCCGTCTTTGTAGGCCTGCCGTGCAAAGCTTCCCTGAATGTGATCGACACGGCCGCCGTCCGGCTTTTGACCGAGCAGACCGTCTTGGAACAATTCGTAACTGGCAAACTCGTCGTTGGGCGAGAGCAAGGGATGAGTCTCCGACTGTCCCTTGATCTGCTTGATCTCAACCAGGCGCTCATTGCGGTCGCGTGAGGCCGCCCAGGCGGCGTCGATGGGCCGTCCGAAGCTGTCGAGATCAACGGGATACATCCAGCCGTCGCTCAAATTGGCGTTGTGCGAAATGGCCAGCAATTCGTTGCCTGCTTTGCGCTGCGCGTCCATCCACTTCCACAGATCTTCTGGATGGCTAGGAGTCCAGAGCGCTGTAGGGCATCGGCGGTACCTTGGCACAATCGCGGAAGAAGATATTGCGGTGCAGGTTGCGATAGTTCGGCATGGAGGTCCACTCGTACGAACAGAACGCAGTGAACTTGCCGGGATGATTGTTCTCGTCGGCGATCTTTACGTTTTTCTTCCAGATGGAGCCCGCCACCTCGGGACTCATCAACGCTTTCACCGGAGGTCCAGCGTGCAGGTTCACGAGGTACGTGAAGGCCTTCTGAATGTCCGCCGGATCATTGGGGTCCTTGAGAATGAGCGGCTGTGCCTGCTGGCAATCTTGCTGACGGCCGATCCCGGAGTGTTGGCTTCTTTCGTCACGCCCACATATTCCGAGTGGTCGGTCACACCCATGAAGTCCATGGGCGTGTCGATCTTGATGTCGTAGCCCAGCGGGTGCTTGATGGTCTGACCCTGCGCATACTTGAGGGCATCGTCCGGACCCGTGAGGCGGTTGCCCATGAGCCAAGCGTCCACTCGACCAACTGGTGTGGATGTGCTCTTCACCGAAGTAGGCATTGCGGTCGGGGTTGCGCTCGACCCGCTGCTCGGCCGGGGCACCTCCGCCGGCTTGCTGCGCCTGTTGCGGCGCCTCAGACTTCTTGCACGAAACCAATACGCCGATGCTGATGAGGACCACCGCCAAACCCACCGCTGCCGCAACTCTCGTCTTCATAAATGACCCCGTTTTGCTGAATAGCACGACCACGATCCCGCGCAGGTGAAGCGCACGTGGGCATTGTACCCAATGAACTTAAGAATTTGGGGACTTTTACGCCTTGTCCGGAATCCCTGGGGGCAGCCAATCTTTCCCGGTTACTTCCTGCGGTTTTCGGATCATCTGCCAAGAGTTCCGGGTGACACGCGAAGAATCCACTGATGAGCCTAAGGCCGACTGGGCCTGTTGACACCATAGGAATCCAGAACATCCTCCAGAGTCACAACACCTTCCAACTTATGCACATCAGCCCGGCTCACTACCGGCAGAACATCGATCTGGTTTGCGCCCATGCGCTCAAGCGCCAAATCAAGTCCCTGGTCAGGGTGGATGTGTGGAAAGACCAGCCCACCCACGAGCTCTTCCAGATGCCTGGCGGCACCCTCGGCTTGCTCGTGTTCCAGCGTCTGGAGGTTGATGACCCCCACCACACCTCGTCGATCCGTCACCAGCCACGTGCGGGATTCACTCGAACGGACCCGTTCCAGGGCTTCGTCCACTGTGATCTCGCCTGGAAGTGACTCGGTCGCAGCGTGCATGATTCGAGTTACCTGGCGCTCACCACGCCGGTGGCGGGCCTCCGCCGTAGGCAGGTGTATGCCATCCTGTACCGCCAGGGCTTCGTAGATGGGCTGCCGCTGCAATCGCGAGGAAATAAAAAGGCTCACTAGATTGGAAATCATCAGCGGGACGATGACCGCGTAGTCCTGCGTCATCTCGAAGATCATCAGCACCGAGGTCATCGGCGCGCGGACGATTCCTGCGAAAACTGCGCCCATGCCCACCAATGCGTAAGCGCCCGGGGTCGCGGTGTAAGCGGGCAACAGACGATGGGCCACGGTGCCTACAGCACCTCCCAACATGGCGCCGATGAACAGGGCGGGGCCGAAAATACCGCCTGCGTTCCCCGAGGCGTAGCTTGTGGTCACGGCCAGAATCTTCAACACCACCAGCAGAACCATCAGTTTGAGCGCCATTTGTCCGTTCAAGACGTCGCCCACATAACCATAACCCACACCCAAGACCTGCGGTACAAACCAACCCATCAACCCCACCAGCAAACCGCCGGCCACGGGTTGAAACCAGACCGTCTTTTGGGGGAAGTGCAGGAAGCGCTCCCGCATATCCAACAGGAGTTTCGTGAAAGCCACAGAAACCAGGCCGCCGGCCACGCCCAGCACCGCGTAGATGGCAAGTTCGAGCGGATGGACCAGTTGGTATTGCGGGACCTTGAACAGAGGGTTGTTGCCGAGCAGGAGACGGAGCACCATCCAAGAGGTGGCGGAGGCCAACACTACCGAGCCAAGAACCGGCGCGTGCAGGTCGCCCACGATCTCCTCGAGCGCAAACAGCACTGCCGCCAGAGGCGTATTAAACGCGGCCGCAATCGCCGCCGCCGCACCGACCGGCAGAAGCGCCTTCACTTTTTCGGGGCGCAATCCCACGCGACGTCCCAGCACGGACGCGATGCCGGCGCCGACTTGAACCGAAGGCCCCTCGCGGCCCAGCGGGATTCCGCTGGCAAGCGTTGCCGAGGTGCAAAAGAACTTTCCCAGTACGGTGCGCAGGGTGATGCGGCCTTCGCGGGCAAACAGCGCAGCCTTGGTTTGGGGCACTCCGCTGCCGCGCGCGTAGGGAAAATAGCGGAACAGCAAGTAACCGATGCCCAGCGAGCCCACGACCGGGAACAGCACCCGCCGCCACCGGTCACTACCCGGCGGATACAGCCGCATCCCTTCGCGTTCCGTCAGCAGGATGAAGGCAACGACCGCCAGGCCGGTCAACGCGCCGATCACCAGCGCCAGGACGAGAAATACCTGGTCTTCACGTTGCTGCAGCTTGGCCACCAGATGGAGCAGCGGCGTTCTCCACCAGCTTCCACCCGCCTTCTCGCCGCTTTCTTCCCTCATCTCTCTTCGAGTGACCTCCTGAGATCATACCTCCAGAGTGTCTTTGGAGAGCAGAAGAGAAATTTGATTCGCAATTGTTTGCAGGAAGGTCGCAGAGAAAGTCCGGAGCTGGCTTCTTCCCTGCGAGGAATGCATCCGCGTTCAGGACAAAGGGTTTTGCGGCAGCGTTGCCGCTCGGCTACGGTGATCGCCGGCCTCTGGCCCGTTGACGTCAGAAGCCGGCTTCTTCTCCTCCGCTTCGATCTTCAGCATCTCGCTTTGCATCTGACGCTTCACCTCATCACTCATCATCCGGAATTGGGCCATGAACTTGCCCACCTGTCTGGCAATCTCCGGCAACTTCTTGGGGCCGAAGATCACCAGCGCCAACAACAGAATGAAGAGAATGTCTGGCATGGTCCGTGCCCGTTGACCCAAACGATCTCGCACGTGAAGAGAACTATAGGCTACCAACGGACAACGTGCAAAACCTACTGAATCCCTATCGTGTAGGTAGTACCATAACGCGCGCGGGCCAGTCAGCCACGATCTTGGGTTCCCGGCCAAAAAGTACAGCCCGTGTAGCCACGGGCTGAGACTCGTCAGGAAATATGAGGTGCCTCGGGAGAAGATTCCTGTTCCTGACTGATTGTCATCCAGTACAGTAGGGACCCAGGGCAATCCCCGTCAGTGACCAGCATCGCGGGAGAGTGTTTGTGCAAGTTTGGAGTTCACCCGAGATGGGTTGGCCGAACCATCCCAAGCTCCGGTCCTTCCTGCCCACCGGTGAACAATGCACTGTGACCTCAGTCACGGAAGCGCTTGCCTCAACTGTCTTAGGGTGAGATGTTATGGCTTTTCTCGTGAGAATCCTCTTGACTGAGACAACTGAAAAGGTGGGCGGAACCGTGAGCAGCGGTGCAGTCCATGCCGAAGGGCATTATGAGTACAGCACGTTGGAGCGCGCCCGGGAAGCGGCACAAGCGGCCTGCAACGCGGCGGCAGGTATGAAGCCAAGCCGGTCGAAGGCAACCAGCGACGAAGACTGGACGGAACACCCGGATCGCTCCGATGCCGCTGACGTGTAGTCCTGAATGACACCCGCTAAACGTGAGTGCACGGCCGCGACCATGTGGCGGGAGGCGCAGATGCTCACGGCACTCAACCAGCACCTTCGCCGTCTACACCGGCAATAATCAGCGCCCGATCTTGCCCCCGGGTCCCTAGGTGGAACTTACCTTTTAGCTGCCAGGCAGTCTCACACGATATACCCGCAGGGAGTTGGGCAGGCCATCCCTGGCTGGGCCCGGCGACTACGCATGCACCGCAACTCATGCGGGTGGTAGGATATTGAACGTGCAGAGGCTTTTGTTGATCGCCTGGTACTGCACTGGTGTTGTAGGCGAATTTGAAGTGGGCTCAAATTGAACCCGACTTTGACAAACTCAGTGGTCAAACCGGGGTTGATGTCGAGAGTGGAGATGAATGATACAGCCGGAGACACAACCAACGGATTCATTGGTCTTTCATGCCGGGGCAGGAGAAGAAGGTGACTGCTAGTCATACCGGGGCAGGATCGCCCTTGCCAGGCAAAATCCAATCGGGACTGGCGTTAACCCGGAGAGTTCTTCGGCTGGTGAGCCATAAGCAGTTCATACTGACCGCGGGCGTCGCCCTTCTCCTCTGCGTGACCTTGGGGGGCTGCAGCGGCTTTTTTATTAACCCCTCGATAAGTTCGATTTTCGTCACCCCCCCCTCGTCCACGATCGCCGTCACCAATACGGTCCAGCTAATCGCAACGGCCATTTATTCTGACGGAAGCCAAAACACGATCTCGGGATCGTCGGTCGGTTGGTCAAGTTCGAATACGGCGGTCGCGACCGTCACCTCGCCCGGTGGCCTGGTCACAGGAATCTCCACCGGCACTGCAACCATCACCGTCACCTCTCAAGGTGTGAACACGACTGCCACCGTTACCGTTACCCCCACAAACATAACAACGCTGTCGATCACTACAACCCAGGGGAGTACCCTTCCCCAATCCACGGCTACCATTTCCGGCGCACCGGCAACGCTGCAGTTCTATGCCTACGGGAATAGCTTGAGCAGCAACGATCTGACAAACGCCGTAACCTGGACATCGTCAAACACGAGCGTAGCCACGATCAGTTCCGGTCTCAGCAGCGGCAGTGGGTTGGCGACGAGCGTGGCGGCAGGAACTACGAACATCACTGCGACCATTCTAAACACCACTTCCGGCACCCAGGTCACCAGCAACACGGTAGTGCTGACCGTACAATAGAGATTTTAGGGATTCATACCTCAAGGCCGGGCGTAATCGGATGGCAACTCCGAGCTTTTCCCCATTCGCCGCCGTTTTATGAGGGAATTTTCTTCACAGGACGATACGTTTTATCGTCGAGAATCTCGTCCCCTCTCCTCCGAATCAAGTCAGGTGGAGTCGAAAAGCGAGGGGCAGCGAACGGCCAGCAAATGTTCGGGGCATTCGCCACGACAGGCTTTTCCTTTGCTCACTTGGACTGCAGGAACGCCTCAACTTCTTTGGTGAATTGAATCGGCTGATCGACGAACGTCATGTGCCCGCTGTCCGGCAGGACCACCAACTTGGAGCCGGCAATCTTGCTGTTCATCCGCCGGGAAAGCGAAGGATCGCACTCGTCGTGATCGCCGGCGATAATCAGGGTCGGGACCTTGATTGTAGGCAGCTTTTCGAGGTACTCCACGGACTTTAGATTGCCGTCGATCACGAACTCCCCGTGCGAGCCCCACATCTCGCGGTATAGGTCCCACGACGTGACGCCCTGCGCGACGGGATCGTAGTTGGGATCGGGATGACGCTGGTAAAGATAAGGGAAGTAGCCATCGCCCCAGGCCGCATTCATGTAATCCACGGTGTAGCGGTTGCGCTCCCACGGCTTCCCGTGACCGTACAAGCCTTGCGCTTCGAGCTGCTTGATGCGGTCACGAGCCTCCGGCGGCATCTTCTGCTTCATCTGCGCAAAGACTTCGTTCATCGCACCGGTGCTGGCAAACGTGCTGGCCAGTATGAGATGGGTCAGATTCTGCTGATACTTGAGGGCGTAGGCTTGCGCCAGCACTCCGCCATACGAATGTCCCAGAAGACTGATCTTCCCTAAGCCGAGTTCGCGTCGAACCGCCTCGACGTCCTCCACCATGTTCTCGACCGTGTAACCGCTGGGGTCATCGAGTTTCTCCGAGCGTCCCGAACCGCGTTCGTCAATGAAAATCAGCCGGTTCTGCCGCGCCAGGGGCAGCAGGTACGGCAGGAAATAGTCGTGCGATGCTCCCGGACCGCCATGCACGATCAGCAACGGCGGACCGTGACCGATGATCTCGTAATAGATCATCTCGCCGTCAGCGTCCACATAGCCTTGCTGGAGGGGATAGACGTTGGAGGATGACGTTGGAGACTCTCCGCTGTTGCCTGGCGCGCGAGCAGAAGAATCGCCGGAAGTGTCTGCCGCCGATAGAGATGGCTGCACCCAAGCGAATAATCCTGAGAGTAACAGAACGGCGAGGAACCGGAAGAGGGTGGGTTTCATGGCCATGATGGTACTGGAAGCGACGGAAAGACGCCAAGTCCCCATGTGGGACTCGCCCTGACCGCTGAGTTATCCACAGACCGCAATTGCCGTTTTTTCTGCAGTTTACGAGTTCTTGCCCAGATATGCGGTTACTTTTTACCCGGCTATCCGTCTGATTCTAGGGAAGATATGCCTAGAGAAAGATGGGGATTTGTCTTCGGGTACGCAGACCGGGCAAGTTGCACATTTTTTCTTGAACTGGGTAAAAAACCGGGGTATAGTGAGGCGTTTGGTTGGAGTACTTCGGATATCCTTCCCTCGTGTGTGGGCCCTGGGAAACGAACCTGGAACGGCGCCCTGAATCGTTGTAGAAGCATAGTGAATCCAATTAGATACAAGCGGCCACACGATAATCGTTGGGGACCAAATACGTCATCCGGATGTCAAATTTGAAGGCAGAAAGAACCTGAACTATGGCAAAGCGACGCGGCAATCCTAACTGGGGCAAGCCGGAACCGATTGGTCCGGTTGTGCCCACCATTACCGAGTTCGAACAGGTCGTGAAGGAGTTCAAGCTCCAGCCCGATCAGTACATTCGTTCCACCCGTTTGCGTGAATGGGCGCGGAAGAACAAGAACTCGAAGTACATTCCTGAGCCTCTGTTGGAAGCTTGGGGATTTGAAATCGAATCGACTCTGTAACTCACGCCACCTTCCTTTAGGGGCCGCGACAGCGGCCCTTTTGCTTGGCCATTGCCCGCCCCGGTTTGACCCTCCTTCCAGCCACATGCGATAGTTACCTGTTTCATCAGACTGTAATACTTTCGCACTCCTTTAGATATTTGACGTCATGGATCCCTCGACAACCACCTGTGCCGTTGGAGACCGTCATGCGCCTCATTCCGCGTGAGACCAAGTTTTTCGACATGTTTGCGGAAATCGCGAACAACGTGGTCGAAGGTGCGCAAGTCTTGTCGGACCTATTGCACAACTACGACTATCAGCAGATGCCTGCTGCCGTGCAGAAGATCAAAGAGATCGAGCAGCACGGCGACGACATGACGCACCGCATCCTGATCAAGCTGAACCAAACCTTCATCACGCCCTTCGACCGTGAAGACATTCACCTGCTGGCCTCGTCGCTCGATGACGTCCTCGATTTCGTCTACAGCGCCAGTGACCGCCTGGTGACCTACAAGATCACCCAGCCTTCGCCATCGGCCAAGATCCTGGCCGGAATTATCCTTAAACAGGCGGAAGAGCTGCAAAAGGCAGTTTCTCTGCTCAACAAGAACCATCATCTGCTCGAACATTGCGTAGAAGTGAACCGGCTGGAGAACGAAGCCGATCACGTCAGCCGTGAGGCCATTGGCCGGCTCTTCGACGGTGGATACGACCCCATCACCTTGATCAAGCTGAAGGAACTTCTGGAAATCCTGGAAGAAGCCAGCGACAAGGCCGAAGACGTGGCCAACGTGCTGGAAACTGTTGTCCTGAAGAACGCCTGAGACCTCGACCGTGCGACCGAACCACAACCCAGCCAAGGACAAGCACCCGTGAGCCCAACTCTGGTGTTGCTGATCGTCACAGTCATCACGGCCCTGATCTTTGACTTTCTGAACGGCTTTCACGATGCGGCCAACAGCATCGCGACCGTGGTTTCCACCCGCGTTCTCTCGCCCAGGCTGGCCGTGGTTTGGGCCGCAGCGTTCAACTTCCTCGCCGCCTTCTTCCTCGGCACGGCGGTTGCCAAGACCATCGGCGCGGGCATGATCCGTCTCGATATCGTGACCCAATACGTTGTATTGGCCGGACTGATGGGCGCAATCGTATGGGACGTGCTGACCTGGCTGTTGGGACTGCCGACTTCGTCGTCCCACGCGCTGATCGGCGGTTATGCGGGTGCGGCGATAGCGCGTGCGGCGATACTCCATGGCTGGAGCGACGTACCGCATGTCATCATTCCCAACGGTTGGACCAAAACCTTGATCTTCATCGTCCTCGCGCCGGTGATCGGGTTCATCCTTGGCTTCGGCTTCATGGTGACAATTTCCTGGATCTTCCAGCGCAAGTCGCCGCGCCAGGTGGATAGCCTTTTCCGCAAGCTGCAGTTGCTGTCGGCTGCGGCTTACAGCCTTGGACACGGCGGAAACGATGCGCAGAAGACGATGGGCATCGTCGCGGGCGCTCTCTACACCGCGGGCGTGCTCAACAAGCGCGACTTCGAGGCCAACTGGGGACATTGGCATTGGCCTATCATTCTGGCCGCTCACGCGGCCATCGCGCTTGGCACCTACCTCGGCGGATGGCGCATCGTGCACACCATGGGTTCGAAGATCACCAAGCTCAGGCCGGTTGGTGGATTCTGCGCCGAAGCGGCCGGAGCGGTCACTCTCTTCGGCACAGCGCTCGCTGGAATTCCAGTCAGCACCACGCACACCATCACCGGTGCGATCGTCGGCGTTGGAACCACGCACCGTATCTCTGCCGTTCGCTGGGGCATCGCCAGGCGCATCGTGTGGGCGTGGATCCTCACGATTCCAGCATCGGCGCTGGTCGCCATGCTGGCGTTCTGGCTGATCCGCATCCTCAACCCGAGCGCGTGAGGAAGCCGCGGGTCGCAATTCGCTATTCGCTATTCGACGCTCGCTCGTCGTTATTTCGCGCGACCTCCTTATAACCCTGTCATCCCGACCGAGGACTTCAGTCCGAGGGGAGAGACCTGCTTTGTCTTGCCGAATCTCATGTTTTTGGCGTTCTGGCGAACAGCGAAAAGCGAACGGCGAACAGCCCCTGCTGCTAGAATCTTCACAGTCCATCATGTCTGCTCACGGCCCATTTTGCGATGTCGAAACCGCGCTGGAAGAGATCCGCGCTGGCCGCATGATCGTGGTCATTGACGACGAAGACCGCGAGAACGAGGGCGACCTGACCATGGCCGCGGAGAAGATCACGCCTGAGACCATCAACTTCATGGCCAAGTACGGTCGCGGGCTGGTTTGCCTCGCCATGACCGAGGAGCGGCTGGACTATCTTCGCCTCGGGCAAATGTCGGCGGAGAACACCTCCAGCTTCGGCACCGCCTTCACCGAATCCATCGACGCCAAAGACGGCGTGACGACGGGCATCTCAGCCTACGATCGCGCCGAGACCATTCGCGTTGCCATCGATCCTTCCACGCGCCCGAACGATCTCGCGCGTCCCGGACATGTATTCCCGCTGCGCGCCCGCAAAGGCGGAGTGCTGGTTCGCGCCGGCCAGACCGAAGCTTCCGTTGATCTCGCGCGGCTCGCGGGACTGGTTCCTGCGGGCGTCATCTGCGAGATCATGAACGACGACGGCACCATGGCACGTGTGCCGCAGCTCACCGAGTTCTGCCGCCAGCACAACATGAAGATGCTGACCGTCGCGGAACTCATTCGCTATCGCATGGCGCACGAGCGTTACGTGAAGCGGCTGGCCGAATCCATTGTTCCCACCGCTTACGGCGACTTCCGAATGATCGCCTACGAGTCGGAGATCACCGGCGACTCACACATCGCGTTAGTTAATGGCGATGTCGAAAATGCGGGCGACGAACCTGTGCTGGTACGCATGCACTCGCATTGCCTGGTGGGCGATGTCTTCGGCGCGAGTTGGTGCGGATGCCGCGACGTGATCGAGGGCGCGATGCGGCGTATCGCAGAAGAAGGCCGCGGCGCGCTGATCTACCTGCATTCGACCTCGAAAGGCTATTCGGTGGAAAGGCTCGGCGAGCGCATGACGATTCAGTTCCATCACGAGCTGCGCCTGCCGACTTTGCCGGAAAGCCAACGTCGAACGCAGCGCGAGATCGGCATTGGCGCGCAAATTTTGTCGGACCTGAACCTGAAGCGCATTCGCCTGCTGACCAACCATCCGCGCAAAGTTGCCGGCCTCGAAGGCTTCGGCATCGAGATCGTGGAACAAGTTCCAGTCACCGCCGCAGGAAAAGCGTTCGTGCGGTAAGACCTGGCTCCGGAATCCGACGCAAACTCCTGGATTTGTCATCCCGTGCGGAGCGCAGCGAAGTCGAGGGATCTGCGGTTCGACACAGTCAGGTTTGCTGCTGTTTACCACTTTGTAATAGCAACCGCGCATTCCCGATTTTCCCATTTCGGGATGGTTTTACTGGTTAGTCAATACCCCCTCCCCCACCCCTATCATGTGGAATCAAGGGGTTGGGCAACAAATCACTTGACAAATCAACTTTCATAGAGTTACAATCCTTACATGAAAGCCCCAAAGACACTCCAAGAAGCCGTCCTGTACTTTTCGGACTTCGGTAACTGCTTGCAATATATGGTGTCTAAGCGTTGGCCGGATGGTACCGTTACCTGTCCAACCTGCGGACGGGATGACGTGTCTTTCCTCGACACTCAGCGCAAATGGCAGTGCAAGAGCGCCCATCGCAACCGCCAGTTTTCGGCTAAAGTCGGAACCATCTTCGAGGATTCCCCGATTCCGCTTGAGAAGTGGCTGCTGGTGGTTTGGATGGTCTGCAACTGTAAGAACGGCGTCAGCAGCTACGAGATCGCTAAGGCTATCGGCGTCACTCAGAAGTCGGCATGGTTCATGCTCCATCGCATCCGGCTCATGATGCAAGGTAAGCGCGGATACGGCTCGCAAACCAAACTTGGTGGTGGCGGAAGCGAAGTGGAAGTTGACGAAACTTGGATTGGTGGCAAGTCCATCAACATGCACAAAGAGCGCCGCGTCCGCTACGAGCAGGCTGGTGGACATCACGGCAAAGCTGTCGTCATGGGAATCCTTGACCGTGAACAGCGGCAGATTCGCGCCACAGTTGTGCCTAACGTGAAGCGTGAAACCTTGCAGACCGAAGTGCTCAACAACGTGCGGTACGGGAGCAAGGTCTATACCGACTGCGCTCCGGCCTATGATCTCCTGCACTGGCGCTACATCCATGACTTCGTGAACCACGCAGAGCGGTACGTTGAAGGGCGCGTTCAAACAAACGGGCTGGAGAATTTCTGGAGCCTGTTCAAGCGCAACCTTCGCGGCACTTACGTTTCCGTTGAACCATTCCATCTATTCCGCTACCTTGACGAACAAACTTTCCGCTTCAACAATCGCGGAGACAAGAATCACAAGGTTTCCGACTTTGACCGCTTCAATCTGGCAATGTCCCAAGCGTTCAATAAGCGCCTCACTCTTGCCGAAGTGACCGGAAAGGATGGCACGACGTCTTTTTAACCCTTATCGCGGGAAGCGCGGCCCGAAGCGGAAGGTTTAGCCTTCCGCTTTTTTGCTTTCGCCTGTCTCTCTGCGTCCAGCGCGGCTTTCAAGTCAGAGTGAGATGCCCGAAGGAGCACATCCATTGTTTTGTCGAAGCGTTCAAACTCCATTGATTTCCTGGCCATCTTTGAGCCTTTCTTTGACGGTCGATTCAAGGACGCGCTCGATATTTTGGAATCGGGGAGCATCGAACAACCAGAAGTCATCCCTTGACCTGAAACGGGAAAGTGCCCGATGATATTCACGCCGCATCGGGGCTTTGCTATCTTGCGCTACTTTTTTCGCGTACCGGTGGGCCTCGTAAGCCAGTAGATCAGCCGCCTGAAGTGGGGCAGCTTGCCCGCTGTCGGCAAATATCAAATCACCAAAGTTCTCCCGAGTGGGATCGTTGTCCTCTTCTGCATCGCGCAGGAGGCGAGAATAGACTTCTAACATTTGCTGCGCTGTGCGGGAGTCTTGCGCATATACGAAGTCACTACTGTCCGGTTAAGTTACAGGGTGCTCGCTGCAAGTAATAGCTGCGCAATAGGTTGAAGCCATTTCTGGCTTGCCGCGATTTGAATTCGCGGAGAGCTGACAATGGCTCATGAACCAGGGCCGCACCGTCTTCTCGCAGTTAATCAGCTTTCTTCCCGACCGGGAGTTCCGTCGTTGCGTCGAGCGTTATCAGGGCGACCTCCGGCTGCGAGGCTTCAGCTGTTGGGATCAGTATCTGGCGATGGCCTTCGCCCAGTTGACCTATCGGGAAAGTCTGCGCGACATCGAAGCTTGTTTGGGTTCGTTGCAAGGCAAACTGTATCACCTGGGATTTCGTGGCAAGGTGGCTCGCTCGACGCTGGCGGATGCGAACGAATCGCGGGACTGGCGCATCTTCGCCGACTTCGCGCAGAGGCTGATAGCAACCGCACGCGGACTGTATGTCCGAGAGCCCATGGGCGTCGATCTGGAGCAGAGCCTGTATGCCCTGGATTCGACAACCATCGATCTGTGCCTGGCGCTGTTTCCGTGGGCCCGGTTTCGGCGACGCAAGGCCGCCGTCAAGATGCACACTCTACTGGACCTGCGCGGCAACATTCCCACGTTTATTCGCGTTACCGATGGCAAGGTGCATGACGTCAATATGCTGGACGAGATCATGCCGGAAGCCGGAGCCTTCTATGTCATGGATCGCGGCTACGTCGATTTCGAGCGGTTGTTCCTGCTGACGCTCAGCTCGGCCTTCTTCGTGGTGCGCACCAAGTCGAACGTGTTGCTGCAGCGGCGCTACTCGCATCCCGTGGACAAGAGCACGGGCGTCTGCTCGGACCAGACCGTGATTCTGTCTTCCTTCGAGTCGGCGTCGGTGTACCCAGATGCGCTCCGGAGGGTGAGCTACTGCGATGCTGAAACCAACAAGCGTCTGAAGTTTCTGACCAACAACTTCACGCTTCCGGCACTGACCATCGCCCAAATCTACAAGCAGCGCTGGCAGGTGGAACTGTTCTTCAAATGGATCAAACAGCACCTGCGGATCAAGGCTTTCTACGGCACCAGCGAGAACGCGGTGAAGACCCAAATCTGGATTGCCGTGTCCGTGTATGTGCTGGTGGCGATCGTGCGCAAGCGCTTGGGTCTGGAAGCCAGCCTGTACCAGATCCTACAGATTCTCAGCCTCACGCTCTTCGAGAAAACGCCCATTTTATGCGCCCTTCAGAGCATCGAAGAGGATGCCAATTTCACCGAAAACGCCAACCAACTGATTCTGTTCGACTTTTAACCGGACAGCAGTGATACGAAGTTCATTCGTTTTCCCGGCTTGCAGTACCCGCTGGCCCGCACAACGCAAACCTGGAACGGAAGAAACAATGATTTCGGCCCCGGCTTTGCGAGTTGTTCATCGTTCATCCCGGTGAAAACCCGGTGATACCTAGGCGGTTGTTTATTCCATTCGCCGCCCAGAACCCCTGCTGCGAATGGCGTGATATTGCTTGCCTCAATTACAGCTAGCAGCTTGTCGATGAAACCCCTATGCCGTTCATCACTCCAACCCTTATAGGGGCCGATGCGCTCGCCGTCGATGCGGGGCCAGAATTCATTGGCGTGGAATTTCTCAATATCCTCGCCGTTCAGGGCTCTCCTCCAACTGTACTCGAATCGCGTCCACTCCTTTACCCCGCCCCAGTAGCCAGCCACGACACAATTATGCGAGCCATCATGAGTCCCACTCTCATCCATGTAAGCGACCAACATCACGAATACCTTGTCCGAAATCGGAGCGCTCAGTGGATGCGCGCACGTCGCTAACCCGCGAATCCAGCTTGTAGGAGTCATTGTGCTCCCTCGCACTTGATTCGGCAAGTATATTCGTGCGGCGGAGTTTTCTCTCAAAATATTCCACTCGAAGGAGTTACATGGAAACGATGGAATCAAAATGACTTACAGGCACAAATTCTTCCCGTTTTTGAAACTCCCGAGGAGATGGCATTAACCGAGTAGTAATCGCAGACTGCCTCGGAACTGGCAACTGACCACTTGGCAACTCATTGTCAAAGATCGCGTGGCCTCGCCGACGGCGACGAAAACCCCTCGGCAGCCATTGGGCACAGTTGTCCCAACACGTCAGTATGCGGAGGCGGGTGCGCGCTTGACAACAGAAATCCAGCAAATCAACTTACGAAGGTAATCTGCAATTTCAGGCGTTGGGCTAACCAAGGTAACCTCAACCGTTCCACAATTGCTGTGTCCCTGAATTGTTTGGGTAGAGCGACGCAGAGCGTACCGGGAGAACGCGGCAACGTCTGGGTCGTCCGCGGGACCCGGGTGCCGCTGGCCGGTATCTTTAAGAGCGTTGCGGAGGGTTACCCGTTTATGGAAATCCAGGAGGTCTTCGGACTCACCCTGCAACAGCTCATGGCCATCCTGCAGTTCGCGGCTGAAGGCGCCGCGCCTCCCCGCTCCTAACCGTTAGCCAGTCGTCGCGTGGCCGGCCCGAATCTTCCCCTGCCCAGGTTGGCGTCCAAACCAGGGCGCGAAGCTGATGGGATAAGAACGAAGGCTTCAGTGGACTCGGTATGCTTGGGTTTGTGAGGACCGAGCTCTGAGTCAGGAGAAGCCTTCATGATGATTGTAGGGTGTGATTTCCATCCCAAATGGCAGCAGGTGGCGATTTTCGATCCGGCAACTGGCGAAATCGGAGAACGCAAATTGGTCAACGGTAACGGCGAGGCAGAACAGTTTTACCGGGGCTTGCCGGTACCTTCCTTGGTGGGTGTCGAGAGTTGTGGGAACAGTCAGTGGTTCGTGGAGTTGATGGAGCAGTTGGGTCATGCGGTATGGATCGGGGATGCGGCCCAGATTCGGGCCAGCTATGTGCGCCAGCAGAAGACCGATCGTCGCGACGCGGCGCACATACTGAAGCTGCTGCTGGAAGCACGGTTCCCGCGGCTGTGGAGGCCGGATGCGGCCGTGCGCGATCTACGACAGTTGCTGGCTAGGGCGGGGCCGTCAGCGACCATGCCGGTCAAGATTGCAACTTTTCCCACAGCGGTGTCGCCGGCTAAAGCCGGCTCGGCATCCGATTACGGACCTAATACCCACTCGCCTGCACCGCCTCTAACATCGCACCTAACGCCTCCCGTGAGCATTGTTCGGCGCGCGCATAGTCTCCGACAGCGCGATAGGCAGAGGCCATACTCTCCAGCGTAAACGAACGAAAATTCGCAGTGGCTGCACCGTAGTTCTGGGTAAGGTCCAGCGCTCTTTGATATTGTTCGATCGCTGCCCGCGGATCGCCGACCTGCAGCTCGGCATAACCCAGAAACAGGTAAGCCTTGGCTCCCCCCGGAAAGATAGCGATGGCCCTATGAAAGTGAGGTATCGCAGCCTCGGCGTTTGCCTGCCGCAGCAGAGCCTGGCCCAGATAGGTTTCTGCCGTGTCGTTCCCGCTTGTGACCTGCACGGCATGGGACCACAACGTGAAGCTGTTTTTCCAATATCCGATTTGACGATGCGTCACCACTGTTAACGCCAACACTATTGCCAAACTCGGAGCAACCGACCAGACCGCGGTCCCAGCTCTGCTCTTTATCTTCTCGGAGGCCAAGTCTGCCCCTCCCCAACAGACCATGATGAATAGCCCGACAAACGGCAGATACGCGTACCGGTCAGCCATGCTCTGATCGCCAGCCTGCACCACTCCGATCATCGGAACCAACGTCCCGAGAAACCAAAGCCAGCCGACCAGAAGATAGCGACGCTGTCGCGCAACGATGACGAACACGGTCACAGCAATCAAGAGAACGCAGGACGCAATCGCCTGCCAGATGCTGACCCCGCCGCGCGGATAAGGGTAAAAAACCGACAGGTGCAACGGCCAAACCGCTCTTCCCATATAGCGGCCGTAAGAGACGACGGCGTTCTCGGCCCGCATGGACAGCCCATAAGAGTTCAGAGGATTGATGGCACCACCGGCGCGCTGCGCTTTTAGGGTGAGAACAGCGCTGCCAGCGGAAAGCGCAAGCAGCGGAAGCTTCTCCAGGATCAGCCAGAAGAGCTTCCTGGGTGGAATGGCGAGTGCACTTGGGATCCCTTCAGCAGCGGTATCCCCAGTTCCGGCAAACATCCTCTGCAGCGGCCAGTAATCCCACAACAGTAGAACAAAGGGCAGCGTGATCACCTGCGGCTTGGCCATCAACCCCAGCGCGAAGAGAAGCACGACCGCCAGATACCGCCCGATCCGTGGATTCATCGCAAACCAGCGATAGGCTCCCAGCGCTAGCAGCAAGAAGAGCATGCTTAGGACGTTCTTGCGCTCGGCAATCCAGACCACCGATTCGACGTTCATAGGATGCAGCACAAAAAGCAATGCCACCATCGCACTGCGGCCAATGTATCCCGTAGCGCTCAGCAGAACCCAAAACAGCAGCACGGCATCGAGTCCGTGCAGCAGGACGTTGACGTCATGGTGGCGGCCAGCGTTCAGGCGATAAAGCTGACAATCCAAGCCATGGGACAACCACGTCAGCGGATGCCAGTTCGACAAATAATACTTGGTGAACGCCCACTTCACCCCATCCCAATCCAAGCCGTACTTGATGTGCTGGTTGTCAGTAATGTAGGCGGCATCATCGACATCGGCGAAGTCGAAACGATTCACCGGCGAGTAAACCGCAACCGTCACAATTACGATGAGAAGTGCAAAAAGTATCGCGTGATGTGCTTGCGGCCTCGCCGCCGGTTGGGTTCGAGATTGGGTACCCAGATTCGGTTGCACCTACTTCAACCTCTCGCTGCTGCGAATCCTACATTTAAGATCTTCCCGCCAATCTTAAGCCATACCAGTCATTCTGATCTCCCAAGCCGCTCGGTTAGTTTAGCGGCGTGGCGCGGTGACCTTGTATCTCCCGGGCGGGTGGTCTGGCCAAGCTGTCAATTCGCTTTCGAAAGTCTCCTTTGGGTGGCCCGTTCCAGCCCTCTTTTGGCTAGGGCGGGGCCGTCCGTCATTGGTGTCGCCGGCTGAAGATCACCCCAACAAGCGCAACAACGGCGCTCGCCGGGGACGCCGGATGCAGGGCTCATATCTTGACACTTCATTATTCGCCTCTCGCAAACAGGATTTCCGCGGTCGGCTGCTTGAAAACCGACCCGCCGGAGGCTCCGCAATGCTTGGGGGAATTTTTAGCTGTGTTGTACTGTGGCCAGGTTTACTGCGGCTTGTTACTTCCCGGGCCGTAATCGAAGGTCACGGAAACCGTGCAGCTGCCATCGGAAACGGAGATCGAGGCTTTGCCTTTCGGCTGCAGCGGGTTTTCGCTGCTGATCAGCGATTCCCAGGTACCAGCCGGACTCGCTGTGTACTTCCCCGAAGCGCTGTCGTATCCGTAGCGCTTGCTGACGGTGACGGTTTCATTCGGCTTCAGGCCTGAAGCGCTGACGAGCACGACATCGCCCAGCGGCGACATGCGAACCACCGAGAGATGGCAGCTTTTGTCTGTGGCTTCAAGAGGAAAGGGAACGGCATCGGCGAACCCGGCGATCTTGCCGTCCTCGGAAACAACCGCCATGCGCTTCTCCTCGCCCAGGCTGGCGGTGGTCTTGAGGTTGACCGGATCGTCGGGTCCCGTGCCGGAGCAGTAGCCAGGCTTCCCGGAACAGACCACCATGCCGCGCTTGTCGAAGCTGACTCCTTTGATCAGCAGCTCTGGGGATTTCCCGGGAATTAACCTCCACAGGTTGTAAACCACCGCGTCGGGGAAACCCTTACCGATGAGGTTGTACCAGAGGATAGTGCCGCGCCCGGAAGGCTCGCGAGACCCTTCGTGCACGACCAGCGTTACTCCGGGAGTTGCCTTGCCCCAGTTGCTGGCGTCAAGTTGCTGGGCTGCAAACGGAGGCGGGTGTGCCAATCCCAGCAGCAATACCAGCAAGTATGGGGTGGCTCGCATGATATTCACTTTATCAGGCGCCATTATAAGCACATGATTCTTCCGCCCCAAAGATTCTGCGAGCGGTCTATGTGCTACCCTGCCGTGCAGGACCTGCGCCCCATGACCCGAGGAATGTTCGCGTTTCTGCTTGCTCTTTTCACGCTTGGGCGTCCTGTCGGCGCGTTCGCTCAGGCTGCGGGTATCGCGTCACAGAATTCTGCCCTGGCAGCGGCCGACCAGCTCTTCGTATCGGGAAGGTTAGCCGAAGCGGCAGAGAAGTATCAGGCAATCGTGAAGGCCGACCCAAGCCTGGTTCCGGCGCAGGTCGGACTTATCCGCACCTTCCTGATGGAGCAAAAGCCAGACGAGGCCCTCGCGGCTGCCAACAGCGCCCTCGCAGTACAGCCGAATGCCCCGTTGTTGGTAACGACGATGGGGGACGTGCAATTCCGCCTGGGCAAAATCCTGGACGCAGAAAAGTCGTACATCAAGGCGCAGAAGGTCAGCCCCAACGACCCGGCTTCGTATCTGGGTCTGTGGCGGGTGTATCGCTCCTATTCGCTTTACCGCCGTGCCTACGACGAGATAAAACGCGCCCACAAGCTGGCGCCCAATGACGTTGCGGTGCAGCTCCTGTGGTTCAACTCACTTCCCGAGGAGGATCGAATCCCTGCTGTCAAAGCCTACCTCGCCGGTCCGGCAGCACAGAATCCGCAGGCGGCCCGGCCCCTGCAACAGTATCTTGAGCACCTGAAAAACACCGCTGGCGCGCCCGTGCACGCCTGCAGGCTGGTGAGCAACGTCGAACAAACCAACACCAAGCTCTTCGCTGTTCCCCGGCCCGGAATGCAATTGGGCGCTTCTGGTCTGGCGGTGAAACTCGACAAGCAGGAGCTGCACCTCGCGCTGGACACGGGCGCCAGCGGAGTCCTGATCGGCCACCTCGCCGCGCAGAAAGCCGGGCTCAAGGCCCTCGTCTCTCAGTCCATCGGAGGCATGGGCGACAAGGGCCAACAGGCCGGATACTTAGCGGTTGCCGATCGCATCCGCATCGGAGCACTCGAATTCCAAGACTGCCTGGTGCGGGTTACGGAAGCAGACACTCCGGTATCTGGGCAGGATGGTCTGATCGGCGCGGACGTATTCAGCTCCTACTTGATCGATATCGACATCCCCGGTGCAAAGCTCAGACTGTCCCCTCTTCCCAAGCGTCCCAACGAAGCTGCCGCCCCGGCGGCTCTGACGACGGGAGCGGTGGGTCGCGATAGTCAGGAACTTGAACCGGAAGGCCCAACTGGCGCGGCCAACAACCCTGCGGGAACCGCGAATCTGCCGAAGGATGCCTACGTCGCCCCGGAGATGATCAACTGGACGAAGGTCTATCGCTTCAACAACATTCTCCTGGTTCCCACCTGGGTGGATGGCGCCGGCCCGATGCTTTTTATGATAGACACGGGCTCGTTCAGCAATATCCTGTCCACGCGGGCCGCTCGCGAGGTGACGCAAGTCAGGGCCGATCCGGGGATGCAAGTGACCGGACTCAGCGGGAATGTGTCCAAGGTTTACCGCGCTGACCAGGCAGCGCTGCAATTCGGCCGCTACGAGCAAAAGAACCAGGACATTGTGACCTTCGATTTGTCTACGGTTTGCAAACAGACCGGCACCGAGGTCTCCGGCATCCTGGGCTTTGCGATGCTGCGAATCCTGCAAATCAAGATCGACTACCGCGATGGGCTGGTCGACTTTATCTACGACCCGAAGCATCTGCCAAAGCAGATTCGTATCGGCAAATAGCATCGCTTTTAGACCCAAGAGAATAATGCGCGGTCCACGCAGATGCAGATGACGCCATCCGCCCGTCTCACGCCTTTGCGAAGCAGCAGTTCAGAAGTTCCCCCGTCGCAACCAGAGCGCCTTCCCGTGCTCGCCGGCTAATACGCCGTCGGTCGCCACACACTGCGCGTTGCGCCGGGCCGTCGCCCTGCCCGATCCAGAGCGATGTCTCGATCGTTTCTGCTGACGCAACCAAGGCCGCCTGATCTCCCTACCTGGAATTCGAGTTACTTGCTATGTAATTCATACATAGTATGTGGTTACTTAGTGTTACCTTAGTGCTAGCGCACTACAACACTAATGTACCCATACACGCTCGCCTATGGCAGTCTGACCCTATCGCCCAAACAAAACAGTAAAAACGACGGGGAAGGAATCTGTCGATGGTAATGAAGAAAAATGTTACCTATTTCTCAACCGCACTGCTAACCTTGGCTCAGATCCTCCTTGTGGTTACTGCTATTGCGGCGCCTGCGCAAGGCCAAACTCCCGTCGGTTGGTGGAAGCTTGATGATGGTTCTGGCACCGAGGCCGTCGATTGGTCGGGTAACGGCCATACCGCCTCCCTAGTCAATGGTGTCAGTTGGGTCACAGGAAAATTTGGCGACGCCGTTTCTGCGAATGCGGCGGATAGCCAGTACGTCAGCATTCCCGCGATTGACCTCAGCGATACCCAGTCAGTCACCGTGGCGCTTTGGGCGAATCGAACCTACTCGACAGCCGGGGGTCATGCGCTGTTTGAGGCCACCACCGATCACACCAATTCCAGTACCGGATTTGGCTTCTTTCCGGACGATGCCACCTGCAATGGCATTCAGGCCGCTTTGCGCGGCAACGTGGGATATACGGCTAACTGCTACAGCCAACCCTCTTCGGGAGTTTGGCATCACCTCGCAGTTGTTCTTGACAAGAGCCAGACTGGCGGGGACCAGGTCGCGTTTTACGTAGACGGCGTATTGCAGACTCCCACCCGGAGTCTTTACGCTTCGACGAATACGAACAATTTTGGCAACAATCCCATCTATCTCTTCTCGCGCGGTGGTAGCACGGAGTTTAGCTCCGGCATGATCGATGACCTGCGCCTTTACAACAGCGCTCTTACGGCCGCACAAATCCAGCAGATTTACACCGCTCCGGATGCTCTGCAGCTTTCGAGTCCTCTCGCCCCTGGGCAAGGGTGCCCCGGCGGGACTGCCGGTTGTGTGCAGGTGAACTCCGCTTCAACCCAGAAGAGTCAGACAACATCAGTGACCCTGACCAACAATGTTGTTTCCGGAAATACCTTAGCGGTTGGGATTAGGTGGCAATCGTCAAAAGTAACCCTTAGCAGCCTATCGGTCAGTGGTGGTTGTGCTGTCTCTGGCGGATTTGTGCTGCCAACTCCCAGCAACAGCAGCAATCCTAGCAAGTACAGTAGTGTCTCTACCGCTGCGATCGCTTACGGAACCATTACTACCGGTGGCCCTTGCACCATCAGTTCGCAATTGTCAAGCAGTGTCTCAGCTCAGTATCTTACTGTCCACGAACTCAATGTCGGAGCCTATGAATGTAGCAGCATGAACCACCAGGACTGGCCAGGCACCAAGACCAACGCCGTTACAAGTCTCAGTTGCGCGACTACGAAAAATGGTGATTACCTGCTCGGGGAATACTTTGACATGGGCGCCAATGGTGGCACGTGGACGGCAGGAACCGGATTCGCGCTAGAGACAAAGTCTGGCGCTGAAGGATCGCAAACGGAAGATATGGTTCAATCGGTAGCAGGGTCGGTGGCGGCGACTTTCACCACGTCGGTAATCTGGGCACACCCTACCACGGCCCTTATGGCCTTTCAACCTGCGGTATCGCCTAACTTCACCATTTCGGCCTCGCCATCTTCGCTGAGTGTTGCGCAAGGGAACCAGGGAACATCCACCATTACCACCGCCGTCAGCGGGGGATTCAGCAGCGCGATCGCTCTGTCGGCTTCCGGCGTGCCTTCAGGTACGACGGTGAGCTTCAATCCACAGACCATTCCCGCCCCGGGTTCTGGAAACTCCACCATGACTATCACAGTGGGAGCGAGCACGCCGGTGGGAACCTATCCCATCACCGTGACCGGCAACGGCGGAGGCATCCAGCAAAACGCTACCGTAACGCTCACCGTCACCGCGCCACCCAACTTCACCCTTTCCGCCTCGCCTTCTTCGCTGACTGTTGTGCAAGGGAACCAGGGAACATCCACCATTACCACCACCGTCAGCGGGGGATTCAGCAGCGCGATCGCTCTGTCGGCCTCGGGCGTACCGACCGGCACAACCGTGAGCTTCAACCCGCAGACCATTCCCGCCCCAGGTTCGGGAAACTCCACCATGACCATCACAGTGGGGGCGAGCACGCCGGTGGGAACCTATCCCATCACCGTGACCGGTAACGGCGGAGGCATCCAGCAAAACGCCACCGTCACGCTGACCGTCACCGCGCCGCCCAACTTCACCCTTTCGGCCTCGCCTTCTTCGCTGAGTGTTGCGCAAGGGAACCAGGGAACGTCCACCATTACCACCACTGTAAGTTGGGGATTCAGCAGCGCGATCGCTCTGTCGGCCTCGGGCGTACCGACCGGCACAACCGTGAGCTTCAACCCGCAGACTATTCCCGCCCCAGGTTCGGGAAACTCCACCATGACCATCACGGTGGGGGCGAGCACACCGATGGGAACCTATCCCATCACCGTGACCGGGAACGGCGGAGGCAGTCCAGCAAAACGCGACGTCACGCTGACCGTTAGCAGCGGCTCCATCACATTGGATGGCAACGTGCACGGAGTCCACGACAATGGCCTTTCCGCGAGCACAACCGCCAGCGTATCGATTGGAACACCCACCGCAGGGGATCTGATTACCTGCGAAGTCTCGTTTGGCGGAGGCACGCTCGTCTCCGTTGCCGACAATCAGAACGGGACCTATGCCGCAGCCATTCCTGTACATCTCAACACCACCCTAAGCCAGTGGTTTGGCATCTACTACCAGCAAAATGTTGCTGGTTCCCCGACCACCGTTACTCTCACGACCTCAGAGTCGCTGGCGTATTCTGCCATTTCCTGTCAAGCTTGGAAGGGTGTAGCGGTTTCGAACCCACTGGACTCGACGTTCGGTCAGTTGCAAGACGCGGTAGCCACTCCCAATCCCACCACGGGCGCCAACAAGACGCCCGCTGCGAACGGTGAACTGGTCATTGCGTCGGTCGGCTTGCACACTGCTGGCACTCCGACCCCGGACACCAGCTACACGTTGATTGATGGCGCTCCCGTGACACAGTGGTGGCCGGAATATTGGGTACAGACAACTGCCACCGCGACGGCGGGCAACTACACCTGGCCCAGTGATGATTTTACGAACATGATGGCCGCCTTTAGGCCATCCAACTTCACGATTTCCGCCTCGCCCTCTTCCCTCAGTGTCGTGCAGGGCAATCAGGGAACGTCCACCATTACCACCACCGTCAGCGGGGGCTTCAGCAGCGCGATCGCTCTGTCGGCCTCCGGCGTGCCGACCGGCACGACCGTGAGCTTCAACCCGCAGACCATTCCCGCCCCGGGTTCCGGAAACTCCACCATGACCATCACGGTGGGCGCGAGCACACCGCTGGGAACCTATCCCATCACCGTGACCGGTAACGGCGGAGGCATCCAGCAAAACGCCACCGTCACGCTGACCGTCACCGCGCCGCCCAACTTCACCATTTCCGCCTCGCCCTCTTCCCTCAGTGTCGTGCAGGGCAATCAGGGAACGTCGACCATTACCACCACCGTCAGCGGGGGCTTCAGCAGCGCGATCGCTCTGTCGGCCTCGGGAGTGCCGACCGGCACGACCGTGAGCTTCAACCCGCAGACCATTCCCGCCCCGGGTTCCGGAAACTCCACCATGACCATCACGGTGGGGGCGAGCACACCGCTGGGAACCTATCCCATCACCGTGACCGGCAACGGCGGAGGCATCCAGCAAAACGCCACCGTCACGCTGACCGTCACCGTACCGCCCAACTTCACCATTTCGGCCTCGCCCGCTTCGCTCAGTGTCGTGCAAGGCAACCAGGGAACCTCGACCATTACCACCACCGTCAGTGGGGGATTTAGCAGCGCGATCGCTCTGTCAGCTTCGGGCGTGCCTACCGGCACCACCGTGAGCTTCAACCCGCAGACCATTCCCGCCCCGGGTTCCGGAAACTCGACCATGACCATCACCGTGGGGGCGAGCACGCCGCTGGGAACCTATCCCATCACCGTGACCGGCAACGGCGGAGGCATCCAGCAAAACGCTACCGTCACGCTGACCGTCACCGCACCACCCAACTTCACCCTTTCGGCCTCGCCCGCTTCGCTCAGTGTCGTGCAAGGGAACCAGGGAACGTCGACCATCACCACCACCGTCAGTGGGGGATTTCAGCAGTGCGATCGCTCTGTCGGCCTCGGGCGTGCCTTCCGGCACCACCGTGAGCTTCAACCCGCAGACCATTCCCGCCCCGGGTTCCGGAAACTCGACCATGACCATCACGGTGGGGGCGAGCACGCCGCTGGGAACCTATCCCATCACCGTGACCGGTAACGGCGGAGGCGTCCAGCAAAACGTTACCGTGACGCTGACGGTTACGGCACAGGTGGCTCTGTCATGGACCGCCAGCTCGTCCCCGGGAATCGCCGGTTACAACGCCTACCGTTCCACAACCTCGGGTGGGCCGTACACGAAACTCAACTCGAGCTTGATTTCAACCACCAGCTACATGGACTTGGCGGTACAAGATGGCTACACATATTATTACGTAACCACTGCGGTCAACTCACAAGGTCAGGAAAGCGCTTATTCGAACCAAGCTGTCGCTACCGTCCCATGACCTCGCACCGAAAGGTGGAAGGCGTGCAGACTGATTCGACGGTATGCCTCGCTCAAACTCTACGGCGCCCAGAGGAAGGAGTGACGATCGAGACTTGATGGAGTGGGGATGAGTGCTGGGCTGAAAGCGGCCCCAGCAGCCGCCGCATGTGGCGATGCCTTGGTCAGACGAGCAGCACTTCTTACTTTCTGTTCGCCAGCTAGTAACTTCTCGCCAATCCCGGGAATCCGGTCCAAACTGACCGACTGTGTAGTTTTTACACTCTCCCATGGTTACCTATGGTTACTATCGTAATACTCTTCGCGGTTCTGGCAGATCGAATTCGGGCTCTCTTGTGAGAAAATGGTTTAGGTTACGGAAGCCGCTTCGTTCTCAAAATCAACTGCCTTGTCGGCGAGACAAGGGCAAGGACGCTTTCGGTGCTGCTCGGAACCATCCATCTCCCAAGTCTGCTAGTTTCCTCGGCTCCAGTACTGGTGTTCGCGAAATAGCGACACTCTGGCGAGCCCAAAACCGTACGGTCATTCGGCCTTTAACGAGAGTTGTGAACCGAGGTGTCCTACTCTTCCGGTAACAAGCCATAACGCTGCCCTTGTGAAGGGCGTCAGCTGTGTTACGGGACGAATCGGCAAAGTGTTGTTCGTGGGAGTTTTACATTTCAACTCGGCCGCCGCCCGGGATCCTTCCCAAGCTTGTTTTGCTATGGGGGTTCTATGCCCCTGCCTCATCACTCGCAGATGTGATCTGTGTACTTTCGGAAATCCGGCTCGCCGTAGTATCGCTGGGTTCTCTAGGGAACAGAAAGATTCCATGTCGCACTCTCGGAGCTTGATTCTAAGCGTACGCCGGCGAAGGACAATTGCTGCGCTGGCTTTGGCGATTGTGCTTGGGTTAACCAGGCTTGTGACCCGATCGGCGCAGGCCCAGACGTTCAACGTACTCCACAGTTTCACCGGAGGCGGGGATGGATCATCTCCCATCGCCGGCTTGACCATGGACAAGGGAGGAAACTTCTATGGAACAACCAGCAACGGCGGTCCCAACGGTTACGGCACGGTCTTCAAGCTAACGCACACAGCCTCCGGCTGGACATTGACCCCGTTGTATAGCTTTGCCGGCGGCGATGATGGAGCTAGTCCCGGGAGCCAGAGTTATCTTCGGCCCGGACGGCACCCTCTACGGCACCACCTCCTACGGAGGAGGTAGCGGATGTGGTGGAAACGGCTGCGGCACGGTTTTCAATCTCAAGCCACCCATGAACGCCTCAACCAACGTTATTACGGACTGGATAGAGACTGTGCTCTATCAGTTCACGGGAAGTAGCGATGGAGCTTTTCCCGTGGGTGATCTTGTCTTCGACCAGGCAGGGAACATCTACGGCACGACGGCCGGTGGGGGCTCCTCTCAAGAGGGTACTGTTTATGAACTGACGCCCTCCAACGGCGGTTGGACGGAAAGCGTTCTGTGGAGCTTCACCGGGGGCAATGACGGTGGAAAACCCACGGGCGGCGTGATCTTCGACAGTGCAGGTAAGCTCTACGGTGCAACGCAGGTCGGCGGCAGCCACGGCTATGGGTCGGTTTTCCAGATTGCACCCGCGGGGTCCGGCTGGTCACAGAACACACTCTACAGTTTTCAAAACGGAAACGACGGAGCGAATCCCGTCGGCGGCCTGATCTTTGATCCATTGGGCAATCTCTACGGCACGACCGCGTCCAAAGGCTCGGGCGGCGGCGGCACAGTTTTTGAGCTGGCGCCTCAGCAAAACGGCACCTGGGCCTTCACCGTGCTCTACGCCTTTGCCGGACAAGCCGGAGGTGGTCCTCAAGCCAGCTTGACGATGGACGCCGCCGGTAACCTCTACGGCACGACTTACAAGGACGGTGTCTATGGATCCGGTTCGGTTTTTGAGCTGATAGCTTCCAATGGCGCCTGGTTCTATATCGACCTCCATGACTTCTCCTCCGGTAGCGACGGGGCCGAGCCGGTTGCTAACGTTGTACTCGACGCCAACGGCAACTTGTACGGCACGGCGCTTGCTGCCGGCCAGTACGGCTATGGCAGCGTCTTTGAGATCACGCCGCTAGTGATCACGACCACCTCGTTGCCATCGGGCACGCTCAATGGTCCCTACAGCGCAACCTTGTCGGCCACCGGCGGTATACCGCCCTACACTTGGAGCATCATCACGGGCAGCTTGCCCGCTGGTTTGACTCTGAACGCCGGCAGCGGCGTGATCTCGGGCACGCCGACGACTGCGGGGACCTCAAACTTCACTGTGCAGGTGAGCGATTCCGAGTCGCCGCCGGCCACCGCCAATGTGCCCCTGAGTATCACGATCCTGCCGCAGCTGATGATCACCACCAGTTCCCTGCCACCGGCCACGGTCAATAATCCCTACAGCGCGACCTTGTCAGCCACCGGCGGCCAGCTACCTTATACCTGGAGCGTTATACAAGGCAGCCTGCCCGCTGGTTTGATCCTGAACCCCAGCAGCGGGGTCATCTCCGGCACGCCTACCACCCCCGGAACCTTTAACTTCACGGTTCAGGTGACCGACTCCGAGTCTCCGCCCTCCAACGCTAATGCGCCGCTCGGCATCACGGTCAACTCTCACTCGGTGTTTCTGTCCTGGGACGCCAGTTCGTCCCAAGACGTTATTGGTTACAACGCTTACCGTTCAACGGTTTCCGGCGGTCCATACACCAAGCTTAATTCCAGCCTGATTTCCACCACCAAGCTACAGTGACCAGACGGTACAGAGTGGATACACCTACTACTATGTAACCACTGCGGTAGACTCACAAGGTCTAGAAAGTGTCTACTCGAACCAAGCTGTCGCTACTGTCCCGTGACCTGCTGCAGCCAGCCGAGGTGGAAGCGAGCAAGAAAACGTACACTTGTGACTACGAAAGTCATAACGGCGAAGGCCAATACAGCCAAACACGGCAGCGCAAGTGGTTCCAACGGTTACGGCATGGTCTTCAAATTGACGCACACGTGCTAGGTGTGGCGTTGACCACGCTGTAGGTCACTGCGAAGAGGACCGAGCAATTCATTGAAATCGATGGGGTTGAAGTGCCCCGATTGATGTCGCTGACGCGCTCGATCGCCTTGGCATCCTCCGCCGACGTCTGCCAAACTACATTGCGATCATGGACGCTCCGTAATCTCGTAATCTGAAGATGGCTCTAAAAGCAAAACCCACCGGCCTATCTGGCGGTGGGGGTGCGATGCCTCTGATTTTTGAGATTTGCTCTAGGCGCTAGGAGCCATTACCGATTCGGCCCTCGCCCATGACGGAGCTCGTGTGCTGCTGCGCACACCGTAACCCACGCTGTCGCAAGCAGTGTAGATGATCCGGCCATGTCCAGCGCCCGCCAGGCATGCAGAAGGGCACGAGTGAGCAACGAACTTTAGACCGGCGGAAGATATTCCTCCAATTGCATGATGGGAGCCCTACACTCAATTGCAATCGCAAATGTTGCAGCATGTCGGCTTTCGGCGCGCACTACCTTACCTTCTCCCGTTAGATAAATAGGATGAGCAGCCTGTTCCTCTCTGGACGCTTATGATGAAGGTTACCGGTGTATGCACCGGAATTGTCGCAGCACTCTTCACCAGGAGCCCGCCGATACTCACGTTTTGGCAGATAGCTTCGATTTCGATGGCGGAGCTGCCAGCCTGAAATTTTACGCACGCCGGGCATTCCAGGTGGAAACGACGGTGTCTTCGCTCTTGCTGATTACCCATCGCTTGTGCCCCTTGCTCAACCAGTGTCTTCCCGAAATGAGAAGAAATCCTTATAAACAACTCTCCCCTTTTACCGAGACGTGCTGGGTGAAGTCGCCGTTGTGCTCGTGCGTGGCCTGACGACAACTTGAGATAGCACGGACATATCCCCCGAGGCTCTTTCTGTTTCTAATCGCTTTCGGGTTTACAATCCGTGGAGAACTGGAGACCGGTGGAGGTTCACCGAGAAGGAATCACCGCTTTAACTTCCGGCGAAGGTTTGCTGACCGATCCATTTGCACTAACGGCCTTGGTTTCGTAATAGTAGGTCTGTCCCGTCTTCACCAGATAGTCAACGCAGCTAGTGCCCGGAATGAGATCTCCGTTGATCTTCTCGTACTCTTTTCCCGGCTCGCGACGATATACGTTGTAACCTTTGATCGCGTCAGCGGGAGAATTGCTGGCCGGAATACTCGCCTTCCACGAGAGCGTCACACCGTGTGGCTTGGACGAAGGAACCGTGGATCCCGACGGCACAGTAGTACCGTTTGAGGGTGAGCTAGCCTGCGAATCGCCACGACAGCTTTGGCTGGCCTGGTCGTCGTAGCCGTTGGCCTGAGAGATAAGTCCGACCATCAGAATAGCGATTCCCAGCCCAGTGTGAACCATTGTGAACATCGTGATGCCATTTCTCGCACACGACTGAATCCACTACGGACAGCCCAGTGTACAGATGCGAACGCCTTTGTGAATCAGAATAGCGGTTTTGCGGCACGGTTCGCCTTTAAACCAACCATGTTCTCCTTCTGCGGCTGCACCGTCACAGCGAGGTGTGGGATGTTGCCTTTGACACCGCAATTGGACGCACTAACTTACTGACCTTGCCGGTTGAGCCGTGGATTTGCGCTCTGCCCACGCTACGAGCCGGAGTAGGACGAATAGGCCAGCCAGAAATATCAGGAAGAATACTATCCCTCCGTGGTGATGTAGCCAGCCATGTAGGAAGCTTGGATCTACGTAAGCTCCAAGCGTCCCCAGGGTGAAAATTCGAAGCCCGTTCTTGGCAAAGGAGAGAGCAATCGCCGCGAGAATGATAAGGACTTTGCCCCAAGCTGACCGAAGCAACAGGTGGGCCAGTACCATAGTGGTGACCAATACCATCTGGCTAGAGCGAATGCTGCTGCACTCCTTGGCAACCTCAAGCGTCAGTCCGGGGATAGACAGCCGGACACCATCCTGCGTCACCGGTACGCCAGCGATTGTGAAAAGCAGACTGGCGGCGTACGCAGAGCCCTGTTGCAAGAGGCCTACAATGTAGCTTAACGCAAACTCAGGAAGGGGGACCAACCACACCAGAAAGCACAGAGGGAAAATGAACATCCTGGAGGTACGGGTCCCGAAACAACAAACGAACGACCCAATCCACCATATGACGACAGCCAACATATGCAAGGCCAGCTGCTCATCGGCTGGTAGGCTGCCTGCCTTCCACCACCTGCCCCCGACAAAGCCAATCAGAAGAGCGATAACCATCAGAGTGCAACCAATACGGACATTTGGTTCAGGCTTTGCCCTTCGCGACCGCCACTCCATGACGACCAGGGCAATACTAATAGGAATAATTAATAATAGGTGTGTATATTTATCGCTTCGGAGCGCCAGCCCAAATGTCGCGACGAGCGTATGCCACCACAGAACCAGGGAGACCAAGCATAGAAAAGCGAAACTACCGTATGCGGACGAGGGGCTCATTTCGCGCTTTGCCTTCCACATCTGTACCCTTTCATTAGGTTCCCTGGCTTGGGATGTTTCCAGTTTGCCAGGCCCAGTGTCTTGCCGCCAACGCTCGCGCCAGTGGCCCTGCAGCAGCGCAGTAAAGCACAACCCCAACACAGGCACCAAGAGTATTGGTAATTATGTCTGTCATACCGGAATCTCGCGTTGGAAGAAATGCCTGCAGGACTTCTATCGTCACACTGACTATTGCTCCCACAATTACTGTAACGACCGCAGAACGCCTTAGGCGGCGTACCAATGAGAAATAGGCGTAAACTGAAAAGCCCAGGGGTGCGAAGCCACCAATGTTGATAAAGGCATTTTCCAGGTACCCCTTCTGTGTAAGATATTCCTTCCACGGCGACTCTAGGTCTGTGACCGTATCGAGATGTACCTAGATATGCACTTGGGGAGTAAAGCAATTGGGCCGATAGTGGAGACATGCAAACCTATCATCGGGTGCATGTCCAACTGAAGAAGAAGGAGCGGCAGCAGATAGCCGGGATGCTGAACCGAGGGTGGGAGTCGGCGCGGGTGCTGCGGCGGGCTTTGATCCTGCGCCAGCTTGATCAGGGACAGACAGTGGCGCAGGTGGCTGGCAACGTGGGCGTGGCCCGGAAAACGGTGCGAGCGATTGCCCGGCGCTATGAGGAGGAAGGGCTGGAGCCGGCGTTGTACGAGAAGCCGCGCCCGGGCAAGCAGCGGCGGCTGGACGCGGGCCAGAGTCAGCGCATCATCGCCATGGTCTGTAGCGAGCCACCAGCAGGGCAGGCACGCTGGAGCGTGCGGCTCATTACTCAGGAAGCCGTGAAGCGGAAATTGGTGGCGGGCGTGGGCCGGGAAACCATCCGCATTCTGCTCAGAAGCCATGATCTGAAACCGTGGCGGGAAAAAAAGCTGGTGCGTGGCGGAACTGGATGAGGAGTATATTGCCCGCATGGAAGATGTGCTGGCCCTGTATGAGAAGCCGTTGTCGGAAAAGGAACCCGTGGTCTGTGTGGATGAGAAACCGGTAGTGCTGCATGCCGATTTCCGCCCTCCGCGGCCCATGCGGCCGGGACGGATTGCGCGACGCGATTGCGAGTACCAGCGATGCGGCACCGCCAATATGTTTTGCGGCGTGGAGCCGAAAGCGGGACAGCACTTTACCCGGGCGACTCCGGACCGATCCTCGCCCGAGTTCGCCGATTATCTACTGGGCATCGCCGAACACTATCCCGGGGCCGACACCATCCACCTGGTGATGGATAATCTGAGTTCACACACCCGCAAAGCCTTGGTGGAGCGGTTCGGCGAGAAGGCGGGAGGCTGGCTGTGGAATCGGTTCACCGTGCACTACACGCCGAAACACGGCAGTTGGCTGAACCAGGCGGAGATTGAGATCAGCCTGTTCTCCCGGCAGTGCCTGGGCCAGCGCAGAATCCCCTGGCTTGGCGATCTGCGACGGGAAGCCAGAGCCTGGAACCGGAGAATGAACCGCAACCGGGTCACCATCGACTGGCGGTTTACCCGCAGAAAAGCACGCATGAAGTTCGGCTACAAAAGAAACCAGATTATGCGGTCAGAGACCTAGGAGAGTCTGATGCACAACCATATACCGTTCCGGGATATACAGATCAATTCCCCGTCTGACCTGGTCATGGATGATCTTGCCTCCGTGTTCAGCAAACAGATAGAGTGCAAGCACGCGTTCATTATCTGCAAATGAAGGCTGCCCCTTCTGCATCCACTCCTTATAATGCCGGGCAACCTGTGCGGCGGATAGCTCAGTTCTGTAGAGGGCTAAGCCTCGCAACTGACCAAACCAGCTATCGCTCTGCAAAGGAGAGGTTGCCCCGATAAGTGTCCCGGCTATATCGCTAGCGGAAAGCTCGAACCCCAGCGACCGTGTTGCCAACTGGCCGTCGATATAGACCGCCGTCCCTTGCCCGTCTGACGTGACCGTTATAAACACTTGCTGTCTTCGAAAGACACCATCAACATACATCTTCGCAGTCTTGAGGCGATGCTGCTGGTCCCCAATGTCACGCTGCAATACAAGATCGATGTAACTTTGCTGCAGCGAGAACTGCCCGGGGGCCGAGGTACTATAAAACGCGAGAATAGTGCCGCTGCCCCAAGTACGGGCGGGCTCTACCCAAACCTCAAGGCTGCAAGATGGCCCGTCCGAACTCGCCCTCTCAAATACGCCCGAGCTCAATATCGTACCGTAATGACCAAAACGCAGACCGTTCTCATTTGTCAACCAATACACCTGATTCTTGGGAGAATGAAAAGGCCAGAGGCCGGCAACCAGAATGCTGCATAAGATCAATAGAGTAAGAGCACCTATGACCTGTCGCGGAAAAATGATGTGACCAAAAGGAGGCGTCGTGTTTACTCGCCTGGAGGGTTGCGGCGCGCTCAAGTCGAAGACCTCCCTAGCTTCGAGCCGCTCCTGGAATTACCACGCCCGACTGTCATTCGTGTCTTCCCTACAACTTCTAGGGCCGCGCGACCCAAGTGTAGCGTACAACACCCAGACGCTACCGCGCTCACAAGCCCCGTTTGACAGACAAGTAAGGGAGCACGGCAACTTCCGCAACTCCGGGCAAAGGATCCTCACGACTGAATACCGCTTCAATGTCAAAGCGACGTAAAGACCGTAAGTATGTTCCCCAATTCTGACGACCTTTGAGAACTTCCAGGACTCCAGTGGGTATGTCGGTAATCAATCGAATCCAACGGACTCCGGATCGGCCACGACAGGGCTGTACGAACTCACCAGACTGGTCGGCAAACAGCATATAGGGAAAATCTACCCCAGCCCCGAACCCGAGGGTGTGATAGCCCCAAGTACGACCATTGACATCGAGCAGCCTGTATTGACCGTCGCGTGGATCGAGTTTGTACTCCAGTTCGACCAATCCATAGTAGCCGATCGCTCGCAAGAAGCGCTGCGACAACTCTTCCAGCGGGGCAAGCTCGACCGTCTCGACGAATGTGCTAGCACGGCCGAACTCTGGCGGATGCTGGCGCCGCCTTCTGACGACCATGCTCCCGATCGCTTGTCCCTCCTTGAAGAAGGCGCAATAGGCGAACTGCTGCCGGCCGTCACCGGGTATCAAGTCCTGAATCATCACCTCTCCAGGTTCGGACTTGCGCGGCCGCCATCTGAAACAGCTTCTTCAATTCTGTGCGGTTGTTGGCACGCCACGCCTTGGCCTTCGTCGCATAGAACAAGTGCTCTTTAATCGCGGGCTTGACTGCGAAGGGAGGATCTGCCCGGATCTGTTCTAGATCTTCCAGATCACGCGGATACCAGGTCCGCGGAGTAGAAATCCCCAATTCATTTGCAAGGCGATAGGTATTGCGCTTGTCCCACACCCATTGTATTGTTTCCCAGCCAGGTGTCGGCACACGGAAGAATTCTGTAAGTAGCGTACGGTAGCGTGCGAACGCAGCAACTGTCTCGTCTCTGGTCGGATAAAGCACCCAACCTCTTAGATTCAATCGGTGGCCGATCTCCAGGACCGCGTCTACGGTCCGCCTCTCATCGCGAAGACTGGCCACCGACACCACATGGGTTGCATACTTCGAAAAACGAGAAATGGAGTACTCATCGTCAATAATGCAGACAGGTATCTTGCGGCGTCCGAGGCTACGAACAATGCCAAGGCCCTGGTAGTCACCACCGACCACGACTGCGCCGACCGGCTCTTGCGAGAAACCAACGACAGACGTAAATGTTTTCCAGGAAGTCGCCGGATCGATAGTCATCGAAGTCGCTTCGCTCTCCTTCAGCCACCCAAGCTCTTTCCGACGATAGAGCACATCAAGGCGCGCGAAGTGTAGTGCGTACCGGAGACGAACTGCATCAGCGGACCAAAGCTCCAGGCTGCCGGCGCACCGATCACATGTAAACCCGGCACCGAGGTTTCGAGACCCTCCTTGAGGCGAGGATAGCCGTTGCAGCAATGGATCGAACTGAACAAGCTCTGGAGTCAGGAACTCATACTTAGAAATGTCAACGTGGTATCCAGTTCCCAAGAGGATGTGATCCACGCGTCTCTCGCTTCCGTCATCCAGCCTGACTTTAACTCGCCCCGCAGACGGAGCAACAGCAACAACGGAATGTCCGAGAGCTGACAGGCACGTCTTGGAGCCGCTGGACCAACCAGCGCGCACCAGCCGGACGAACGGATCGCTTCCTGAACCTGTCCTGAAGCGCGCGGGGTAGTCGCCTCAGCAAGTCAGGGCGTGCCATGAGCTGGCTGAGGCCTGCAGGACCTACGTCGGTGGGCGCGTAGAGTAGCTGCCGAGTGAATTTGCCTAATCCTTGGTGAAGTGTCTTGGAGAGACGTCCTTGAAGCCAGTGAATCTTGCGTGACCGGCTGATGATCTCGACCTTGGCTCCGCGCTCGTGCAGCAATACGCCCGATTCGAGTGCGCTTTGCCCACTGCCGACGATAAGCACCTCCTTCCCGGCGAACTCGGTAAGGTCGCGATGTGCTGAGGTGTGGGACACCAACGAAGAGGGGAGGGCCTGAAATTCCACCGGTCGCCGGGCGAATGAACCTATGCCTGCAGCGACGACCACTCTTCGAGACTTGACCACTTCTCCGGTTTCGAGGACGAGCCGGAAACCATTCAGTTCCGATTCGACCCGGAGAACCTTCTGCTTATCGAGATCGGGCACTGCCTAGTGCTGAAACCACCGTCCGTACGCGATAAAACGATCAAGTGGCACGGGAGCGAAAAACTGATCGCCACTCGCCGCTTGGTACGCTTCTAGCGTCAGCGATCGATCTGGGTCCGCGATCTGGGTGGCCGTCCAATTGGAGCGCAGAAACATGCCAACCGGCATATTGCAGTCCCAAAAGGACATGGGCTCGCCAAATACACGAACCTCAAGCCCCTTGACCGTGCGCAAATGTGCGGCAGCAGATAGTCCGTACGGGCCAGCACCGATGATCGCCACGTCGCAAGCAGTCACAGCTAACGCACTCTAGGAATCTGATCAGATCTGGAGTCGGCCCAAGGGCTCGGTCAAGTCCGTCACGGCTCGGCCACTGCGATATCGGCCCTCTGCGATGAACGGCGGGTGCTCCGGGCCTGCGCTTATCTCGCCAGAACCAGCAGGCTATAGCCCCCCAGAATCCGAACCGTCAAGTCCTGATGAATCGCAAAGCAAATCTTCCGAGGCAATACGGCGATTTTCTGGATGGTCTGCTTTGCAAGTTCGATGCATCGAGGGGTGTAGAAATAGTCCAGCAGTTCATAGCCCACGTCTTTCAGGGTCTCCAGAGCTGTTTCCTTGGTGAAGTACTGGATGTGTCCGTAGAGCTCCCGGCGCGTCAGGAGGCCTCGTTTCCGGAGTACGGCCTGGACACTCAAATCCAGTGGAAAGTGAAAAATCTTCAAATCACTCTTCGCCCGGATCCCATTCAGAAATCCGAAGTAGTCTTCGACATGCTCGATGACATCAAGCACCAGGATCAAATCGAAGAAAGTGCCTTCCTCCTGACTGATGTCGGCCAATTTAAATTGGAGCCTTTCGTTGGCCTTGCTCTGGCACATCGCCATGGCCTGCGGTGAGATGTCGTATCCCCAGAAGCGGCACGTATTGTCCATCCTCTCCTGCAACAGCTTGAGCACCTCGCCGGCACCACATCCGACCTCGCAAATAGTCTTTGGGTTCAAACGGTCTTTCTGCAACATTCGCTGAATTTGTCTCACCTTGAATGGGGATTCGTCCGTGTGCCAAAGGGGATTCTTTTCAAGATATCCCCCGTCCGTATAAATATTTCGATCGAGCACCTTGCCAGAGATCTTTGTCATCTGATGTCCCTCGTATCGCGGCGAGAATGGCTGATCACTCAGCCAAGCTGTAAGTTACTCGGTCTCCCGCCAACGTAGCGTAGGCCACGCGAGCCCGTTCCTTGCCTGGTCCCTCCACGCGCCACTGGCCGTCTTCAAACACCAGATTCATCTGGCTTCTCTCTCTCCACCAGTTGGCCACGTCCCTGGGCAGAGCGGTCCAGATGCCGTCCTCCGCCACCAGTCGGGCCAAATGGCCGAGTAAGGCCTTGTACGTATCCTGCGCCCGTTGCTCAACGATGTAGTCCGGATGAACGATGAAATTGATCAACCCGTGGTGTTCCCGGACCAAGGCAATTTGCTCTTTCCACAGGTCGATCGAGTAGTCATCGAGAATCTGGAAGAGTGTGTAGTCCTGCGTGCACGTCACCGGAAGCTCAACGATCTTTCCAATGAAGTAGGGCATGACGGTGCAGCTACCGCCTCGCTGCGGGTCGAGATGGGCCACGTTGGGAATCGACATGTCATAGGAGAACTCGAAAGCATCGTACCAGTCGGCGTTGCGGTAGAGGATGCCGGATCGAAAGCCCTCGGCGCCATACTGCCGGGCATAGTTGTTGATGCGCTTCGCTCGGCGCAGAAACTCCGCATGCTCAGCGTACAGACGGCCGTCGTGCTTCAGATCGTGAACGTTCACTTCGAAGCCCCGGCTCGTAATGCTGTCCCGAAAACTCGGTGACACCGAATAGCGGTTCTCTGGCACCAACTGGAAAGAGCTGCGGAACCCTGCCGACTCGTCCAAGTCCATCACTCTGCCACAGAAATCCTTACCTGACGGGTCCTCCACGTCGTGCGTCAGGATCGCACAGCTCGAAAACCCTTCTGGCCAGAACCAGATGAATGGGATCTTATCTACACTCTGCGCCTTGAGCGACAGGGCCAGCAGCTTCTGGTGGATGCGTTCCACAGTGGTATCCACCGGCCAGTCGGGAAAGCTGATGCGCTCCCATCCGCGAAGGTGCATTTTCTGAAGATGTCGCCGCACCGACACGCCCAAGAGTGGCCGGATGACGTAGTACACCTTCCGCAAGAGTTCGTTGAGAACTCGCCCCTCCTGGCGGAAGTGGGCGGTGTATCGCTCGCGGCGCAAATTCTCGACCACCTCGCCGGCATCGAACGGAAGCTGGACCTCCTGCCCTTCCATCTTCACCTGTTCGAGGGCATCCTCTAGGTCTCCGACAGGGACTTTGGCTGTATCGCCATAGGAGAGCCGCCCGTAGCAAATGATGTCTTGTCCCACACGAAAATACCCCGGACGCCTTGCCGATGGTTCGGCTGCCAAGAAAGGCACCGATAGATCTTCTGGGCAACGGTAATATTCAGCCAGAAGAAGACTGGCGGGATCCGCTTCATGGCTGTTGCGGCCGCCCCCAGCACGGCGCCTGATCTGACTCTCAGCCGATGCATCCAATTGAGCTGCTGCTGTTTGCATTGAGGGTTGCTTACTCGGGAAGAAACGTGATGAGGAACCTGTTATTACGGCTTATTACGGCAAATGAGCGATCTACAATCGCCGATCTACCAACTTCGAACCAATAGAGCAGCGATTCTGGTCTTCATGGGAGTTTCCTCCCATTCTCTTCCGAATCGGTTTAAGTGATCGACCGCGACAGGCGGTAGGATTCGACGATTCCCCCGAGTGTCCCCCAGACCTTCAGCTTGCAAGAGAATCGCAGGGCGGGATCAATGGCGACCATCCATCGCAATGTCCACACCACAAGTCTGCGAAACAGATACAATGGAATGCCGCGGCAATGCCACCTCCTAGGCTGGAACCCGCATTCCCGAGTATCGGCGCGGGCTTTGTCGAACCACCACTCCAGGAAGTATTGTTGTTGTAGCCGGTGATCCGGTACCGCGTGATAGACCACGGCTGACGGTTCGTAACGCAGTCGCTCTCTGGCGGCAATCAGTCGGCGGCCAAACTCAGTGTCCTCATTGCCGAGCATGGTGCTGCCACAACGGCCCAAATCGGTTCTAAAGCCACCGTATTTTTCGAACATCTGCTTTTGAAAAGCCATGTTGGCGCCGAACGGCGGCTCCGTGAGATCACAGGCGTTGGGCCCGCCGTCGAAAATGACGAGTGGGGCCAACGCATGACGCCCTTCGAGCGATAGCCATCGGGGAGGCGAGAAGCTCGCTTCCGGAAGAACGCGTCCCCCTGCGCCTGCCCACTCACCCTTCTGCAAAGCGACGGTCAAATTCTGCAGCCACGTCGTCTCGACCGTCACGTCGTCATCCATGAAGGCGAGGATATCGCCGCGAGCCTCTTGAATTCCGGCGTTGCGGGCGTGCGACAGTCCTTGGTGTGGTTCAAACACATATCGGAAGCGACCGGGGTATCGGTGGCAACAGTTCTCGACCACTTCCCGCGTCTGGTCACTCGAATTGTTATCCACCACCAGAACTTCCCACTCGGCGGAGTTAGGAAGCGCTGAGGCTGCAATACTATCCAGAGCCTTTGCCAAGCTCTGGCATCGGTTGTAGGTGCACAAAATGACGCTGATCTTCATCGTCTTGCGCCATCAGTCGTGGCCTCGGGCGGAACAGTCAATCGTCGAACTCACATACGGTGTTTCCGGGGAATGCCACTGACGGGTCTCGGTTAATCGCACTAGCCCTAAACTGGCGCAACAATGGCTTCAGAAGGCGTCCAACCACGACAGGATGAGTGAGCAGCTCTGATCTGATTTCTTGATCGTCAGTCCTGATCATTATTGATAATCAAGGACCTGACTGTTGCATCGATCAACTCAGTAGCACACGTTTGATCTCCGCCATTCGATCTTCGACGTCGAATGCCTCACGCACCCGAGCCTGCGCCATCTTGGACATGTCCGCCCGCTCGCGCGGATGTGTCACCAGGTACGAAATCGCTTCTGCCAGCTCGTCTACTGAATGCGCAGGGACAACCAGGCCATGAACCTTGTGAGTAACGGCCTCCGCATTGCCACCTACATTCGTTACTACGCATGGCAGCCCACAAGCCATTGCTTCAAGGATTGAGAACGGCAAACCCTCCGCATGAGAACTGAGCACAAAGGCGTCGGCGGTGTGTAAGTATGGCCGTACGTCTCGCTGGAACCCTTCAAAAAATACGTGGCCATAAAGGCCCAACGCCAGCGCCTGCTCGGAGAGCGGCTGTCTCAGGGGTCCCTCACCCACGATGATGCACTTGCAGCGCAGGCCGTGGCGTAACACGCAAGCCATAGCCAGGAGCAGGATGTCGAGCCCCTTGACCTCGCTTAACCTCGCGGTAGATACGAGAAGGAATTCCTCTAAACCGAGCCCCAGCCTGGATCTCACAGAAGCTCGGTTGCTCTCAGACGGAACAAACTCCGACACGGAGACGCCATTGTAAATCGTTACAGTCTTGTTCGGCGGATATCGATAGTCGGTTACCAGCCGGTCCCGAACCGCGTTGCTCACGCAGATCGTTGTGTCGCATAGAGATGCCGATATCCTAGACGTGAAGCGGGTGCGTGCCCGTCCGCCGAACAAACGCCGCAGCATACTGCGCATCGACCCTCCCTCCACCTTCGCCAGTGGAGGAGCGATAAGGTGGTGGATCGCAAAGCGTCTCCGAACACCAGCTAGGCATGCGGCTATGGATGAGTACCACGGAAAGGACCGAACCCAGCTGTTGACGAATACTACAGTGTCGGGCCGAGTCCTTCGAAAGAATCGGAACCAGTCCCATATAGAATTCCGCATCTTCTCAGATCGAATGGCTATACCGAGGGGCTGGTTCCCTTTTAGGTGATCGGTATAGACGTCTGCCCCCACCTGCAGAATTAGAGGCTGTAGTCCACAGCGATCGAGTCTTTTGACGAGTTCAAGAAGGTGTTTCTCAGTCCCTCCAAATCCTCCGGCATTGGTCACAAACAGTAATTTCCTCAAGCAGACAGGGCGGTCATTATCTATCTCCTTTGTGCGGTCACATCTGGGCTCGCCCGGAATGGTCTGACCCACGCGATCGCTCTCATTGACTTCGATAAACGGGTGGGAAACCATGCTTAGTTTTGCTAGCTAGCTTCTGATTATCTGGTTGCTTCAGCAAGCCCCAATAGATTGCGGGTTAAGATCTCTCGCTCCCCGAATCTGCTCGTACATAGTTGATCTGCGAGCGGTCCCGAAGCCAAGCAGTGTCTGAAATGCGGCCGCCGGTGTCTTTCGACGGTTGTGCCGAAAGACGAATTCATCGAGGTAAACCTGGAGTTGCTCCTTGCTCACTCCGTGGTAGGTTCCGATCAGCCACTGTTGCAGGTTTCCAATCGCCCGATCGGCAAGCGGGACAGCGGACTTCGCGCCTTGGCGCAACTGCGACCGGAGAGGTTGGCTACGGGCGACATGTTTGAAACCAGCCTCTACCAGACCTGAGAAACTTTTAAGGCCGTCCGTATAGATAGTGGCCCCAGATGCGATGTGCTCGGTGAGAAACGACATGATGGTGACGGCCTTGAAGTCGGGAATCACGCTCATGCGGACTCGACCCGAAGCTCGGCCACGCTTCTCGACCGCCACAAGGACAAGAGCTGCCCTTCGTTGCTTGAGCTGTCGGCTCCCCCGGAGACCAGCTTGTTCACCACCAATCCACGTCTCATCCACCTCCACCTCGCCGCGCAGAGGTTCCCTAGCCGCGTTCACCATCGCCCGGCGGAGTTTGTGCAGCATCATCCATGCGGTCTCGTAGCAGGTCAGGCCCAGTTGACGCTGCAGAAGTAGGGCGGACACGCCGCGCTTGTCAGTGGTCATCAGATATGCCGCCCAGAACCAGTAGGTCAGAGGAATCTTCGTCCGATGGAGGATGGTCCCAGAGGTCAACGAGACCTGGTAGCGACACTTGCAGCATTGATGGCGCCGTTGGTTCACCAACTCATAGGCCTTCGTATGCCCGCATCGCGGACACGTGAACCCATCCGGCCACCGACAAGCTGCCAGATATCGCTGGCAGGCTTCCTCCGTGGCAAAGTCAAACTGAAACTGGCGGAGCGTCTTTGGGAATGACGGTCGGGGCACGCCTCCACACTACCTATTGGGGCTTGCTGAAGCAACCAGATAATCAGAAGCTAGCTAGGTCTCTGACCGCATAATCTGGTTTCTTTTGTAGCCGAACTTCATGCGTGCTTTTCTGCGGGTAAACCGCCAGTCGATGGTGACCCGGTTGCGGTTCATTCTCCGGTTCCAGGCTCTGGCTTCCCGTCGCAGATCGCCAAGCCAGGGGATTCTGCGCTGGCCCAGGCACTGCCGGGAGAACAGGCTGATCTCAATCTCCGCCTGGTTCAGCCAACTGCCGTGTTTCGGCGTGTAGTGCACGGTGAACCGATTCCACAGCCAGCCTCCCGCCTTCTCGCCGAACCGCTCCACCAAGGCTTTGCGGGTGTGTGAACTCAGATTATCCATCACCAGGTGGATGGTGTCGGCCCCGGGATAGTGTTCGGCGATGCCCAGTAGATAATCGGCGAACTCGGGCGAGGATCGGTCCGGAGTCGCCCGGGTAAAGTGCTGTCCCGCTTTCGGCTCCACGCCGCAAAACATATTGGCGGTGCCGCATCGCTGGTACTCGCAATCGCGTCGCGCAATCCGTCCCGGCCGCATGGGCCGCGGAGGGCGGAAATCGGCATGCAGCACTACCGGTTTCTCATCCACACAGACCACGGGTTCCTTTTCCGACAATGGCTTCTCATACAGGGCCAGCACATCTTCCATGCGGGCAATATACTCCTCATCCAGTTCCGCCACGCACCAGCTTTTTCCCCCGCCACGGTTTCAGATCATGGCTTCTGAGCAGAATGCGGATGGTTTCCCGGCCCACGCCCGCCACCAATTTCCGCTTCACGGCTTCCTGAGTAATGAGCCGCACGCTCCAGCGTGCCTGCCCTGCTGGTGGCTCGCTACAGACCATGGCGATGATGCGCTGACTCTGGCCCGCGTCCAGCCGCCGCTGCTTGCCCGGGCGCGGCTTCTCGTACAACGCCGGCTCCAGCCCTTCCTCCTCATAGCGCCGGGCAATCGCTCGCACCGTTTTCCGGGCCACGCCCACGTTGCCAGCCACCTGCGCCACTGTCTGTCCCTGATCAAGCTGGCGCAGGATCAAAGCCCGCCGCAGCACCCGCGCCGACTCCCACCCTCGGTTCAGCATCCCGGCTATCTGCTGCCGCTCCTTCTTCTTCAGTTGGACATGCACCCGATGATAGGTTTGCATGTCTCCACTATCGGCCCAATTGCTTTACTCCCCAAGTGCATATCTAGGTACATCTCGATACGGTCACAGACCTAGGCCTCTTCGGCTTAGTGTCAGGCGTAGCTTGTTCAGACCGCGATTGGCGCAGTTGACAAAATATCCGCCTTAGCCCAAACCCCACAACTGCTGCCTGCTCCCGAAAGCACCACTGAACTCACTCAAGGAAATCACTCCGCAAGCGTCAACAAGCACACTCTTATACCAGCCCGCCCGGACAACGAACGATTTGCTGGGGATCATAACCCAGCCCTTTTGCTAGATTCTGACACCGTTTGCATGCACATACAATGACGCCGATCCTCATCGTCTTACGCCATCACTTGCCGCTCCCACCTGCACGCCAATTGCCGCCCTCGAACACCATAGCGCCCATTGCCCCTGATGCATCTTCGTCAATCACACAAGTCCAAGCCGCCGTAGCAACGGCTTAAGAGGGCGTCCAACCACGACAGGATAGGTGAGCACTGCCTGAGTCGCGCTGATAATGCTGCTCAATGGTCTACCTTGCTCCCAATAAAGCCGCGCAACGGTAAGCTGCAGATCAGCGATTCTCCATCGGTCAACGTATTCCAAATCAGACTGCAATATTTCTAGAGCTACCTTGAGGGCCGCCGAGTGCTCACCCGCCATGGACATGACGCAGATCCATTGCCCACACTCGTAAGCGACTTCTCTCTGCTGCCTGGCTGGGGTCACGCCCAATGCGAACAGCGTCTCTGGCGTGATTTCTCTAACCGAGTTTAACGGATCGGCGTTCCCCCGTCTCCTTGATGACGCAGAGGCCTGGGCGGCGAGCTTGCAGAGAGTCTGGATTCTCCGCTTGTGTGTTGATACTTGGTACGGATGAATCCTATACTTGAGCACAACATGCTTGAGATTGGCGCAGGGGAAGTGCTCGGCGATCCTCAGCCACAAGTCATAGTCCTCAGTTTGGACAAACACTGCGCGATACCCCCCAGCAAGAGCGAAGGCCTCTCTCCGCATGAGGACGGTAGATTGACAGAACGGACAATGATTAGCCAGTTCTGATCTGATTTTGTGATCCTCCGTCGGAAAGTCATGGACGCCCAGCGACCTGCCTCTTGCGTCGATCCACTCCGTCGCGCCGCCTAGGAGGCCGACCTGAGGATGCTTCTCCATGAAGTCAACCTCCCGTATCAGACGGTCCGGGAGCGAGACGTCATCGGCGTCCATGATGGCGATATATCGCCCTTGGGCGAGAGAACAACCTGCATTGCGAGCTTCAGCCAAGCCACAATGCGGTATCCTGTAGAACTTGATTCGCCTGTCCTTCGCTGCGTAGCTCAAAGCAATCGCTTCAGACTTGTCGGTCGAGCCAAAGTCGATGATGATGAACTCGAACCCCTGAAAGGTCTGCGCCAAGATACTCTCGATCGACTCGGCGAGAAAGCGATCAACGTTGCACACCACCATCACCACTGAAACTAAGGGTCTGTGCGTTTTCTGGCTAACAACCTCGTCGAGCTTCGGCTTCATGTTCTCGACTCATTTCAGGGATGGACACAGGATCATGCTCCAAGTGTGCCCTCCACAAAATCGCCGCGAGCCACAGCAATGCTAGGTAACTGCCCGTAGGCTACTTCCACACAGTTACCGACGCATGTGGCCAGCGATCAGGAAGCTTCTTGTGAGCGAACGCGTACGAGGCGACATGGAGATGGCTGACAAGGGGACGTAACCAGTGCGGTATGTGGGGGCGAGGTTCATACGAAAAGATTAGTTCTCCCCCGTCCCGGTACGGAACGACCTCGGCGAGCGACGCATCGTCATCCGGCAGCACTATCACAAGATCGCCCGGGTCAGGCCTACTACCAGCATGACAGATAGGACTAGCATACCCCATACAGGGGCCATCCTTCGCGACAGCCCTACTGACCACGACGATGCTGTTGAGTCCTGCAACTTCAACTGGGACTCCTTCTACAGGGGCGCCCCGGTAGCTGAGATACGAGGCAAACTCCATCACCCGGTAAGGGCTCGCAAACGGGAAGAAGACTCTCTGCACAGCTCCTACGCCGTTCTGATGTCGCACTTTAACCACACTAGCTATTTCAGCCTTCCCGTGAATCACATTTTTTCGCTCGAATATACGAAAGGCCGAAAGCGAAATGCCCTGAAGCGCAACAACAACTAGCAAGATGAGTGAAGCCGCCTTGCTCCACCAGCGCATCTTGCCCCATGACAGGATCGCGAGCCGACCAACGTATAGTACCGCGATGAGATCCACCGGAGCCAGATAATAAGCACTATATATACCAAGATAGAGATAGGCGGCGAAACAAGCCACGCCACCAAGTGCCAGGCCATCCCACAACAGTGACGCCTCAGCCCTGTGCCGCAGGATAAGATAAGTCCTGCCCACTACGAACGTCACAAACAACCATACCAGCAGATCCAGACGAAGATAGGTGATAAGAACCTGCGTCGGCGGGAGCCGCCATTCGGCAGCGTATTGCATATTCAAGTGGGGGATCATTACGGCTACATAGTAGAGCAAGAACAGCACCCCTAGGGAGGCAAGGCATAGGTCTAGCCGACTTTCCTTGTCCCGCAGCCGACTGTAATCCCAACCTGCCAGATCTGGGTGCTTGCACCGCAACATGAGCCTTCCTATCGCAAACCCCATAAGCAGTAGACAGGCGGTCTCTTTGTAGTAGATCATGACCTGAGCGCACACCGCCGCCGCAACCGCCCATGCGGTGGATCGCGTCTGTTCGAACCGCTTCACAAATAGCGCAAGACAGGCGAGGCAGAACAGAACATTTCTCTCCTCGTAAATGAGACCCGTAAAACTAATTACGGAGCCCAAGATGATTAGAGCAACAGTCGTGAGAGCAACACGCGCTGTTATATCCAACTCATCATCAAGGATGAGGAGAACGGCGGAGAAGATCAGAAGCTGAGCAATAGGCAGTACATGATAGCCGGTGACCGTACTGGTGAAATGACGTATTAAATTAAATTCTTGCGAACCCAGCGGGTAAAAACGTCCGCTGGCGCGCAGGATCGGCGGCGCAAGGTCGTGGCCCCGGAGCGTGTAAAGGGTGAACATCGAATTGTCTGAGTATGCGAAGTCCTCCCAAGTCAAGATCATTACGACATAGCACACCAAGAACAGACCTAACAGCATGAGCGCCGCTATGGCGCCACGCGACCGCGCTTGTCGCGTCGTTCGAATGATCGAAACTTCTCTCACCTCCCGGTCCTTCTGAGCTCCTGCCCGCCCGACCACCCACGCCACGAAGATCGCCGCCCCAACAGTCATGGCGAGCCAAATCGGCCAAAACAGTGTGACCCTTGCCCTCCATACTGTTTTGATTAGCGCAAGAAGCAATGATCGCAACACAAACCGATAGTCCGAATGAGCTAAGGCGCCTGCAACTCTGAGAAAGAGACCGACTAAGTTAGCCGGGCGGACATGAACCGATATCCGCTGTACACCCTACCGTGTTGTCTTCTGTGGGCTTACAGAGATCTCGGGTCTTAATGAATTCTCCACGGTTCCGCGGGGTATGACGGTAGAATGTCTGTTCCATCTAACCCAGAAAGCGTCCCAGGTCTTCTCGAGTAGAGCACGAGGAACGTATTTAGCCAACAGTTGCCAGTCAAGATCGTATTGAATCGACGCCAGAGCATTTCGATGAAGCTTCCAGAACTCCTGGCTCATGCCACGCAACGCACACGCGCACTTACTGAGATATAGAAAGTAACGCCCCTCAGCTTCCTCGAGGCATCGATAATATTCCTCCGGCGACAGATAGTCCCGGCCATGCGCAACCACTATCGCCAAGCGAGAAAAGAGGAAGAACCCGAGCGGTTGGAGGCGCGAAAGGATCGACTCATTATCACGACGTGAATAGGTCAAGACTTGATGCACAAAGCCGAAGTTCCAAGTCCTGAGCAGATCGAAGCACGCATGAGCGTCCTCGAAGGGCGAGAAACGTTCCTCGTAAAAAGGAATGCGAGACCTTATCAGATCGGACCGCATGAGCAAAGAAGTGGGGGTGCCAAAGAGGTACTTGTCCTTCAGAAAGTAGAGCCGGCAAACGTCTCGGCCAGACACCTCAGGGCTGGGGTAGGGCAGACCGTTGAGAAACACGCAATCACCTTGAAGCTCGTAGGCGGCGACGATTCCCACGGTAGGATGCGCCTCGGCGACGTCCACCATGCTCTTGATGCAATCCGGAAACACCCAGTCGTCCGCCTGAACCATCTTGCAGAACTTGCTATGGGGCGAAATACAAGAGATGGCGAAGTTATAATTCTGTACCTGAGACAGAAATGACTCTGTATTGATGAGGCGGATCTTATCTGGAAAACGGGATACATAGCGTGCTGCGACTTCGCCCGATCCATCGGTGCTGCAATTATCCACAAGAACATATTCCCACTCTTGGTAGCTCTGACGCAGTACGCTCTCGATGCACTCGCCGAGAAACTCCCGAGTGTTGTAGAACGGTGTTACCACGCTAACCAGGGGTGCAGATCCCATATCGCCCTCTCAATGAAGTGCTTACTCACCGCAAATCCCAATTGCTGTGAGATCAAGGGAAGTCGCCGTGCCTGAATGCTGCTATGATTCCATCAGCCGTTCGGGTGGCCAACGCTGAGATTGTTAAGGCTGGGTTGACTGCGCCCACCGTAACAAAAACACTGCCGTCACCAATAAACAGATTTGGCACGTCATGCGTCCGGCACCACGAATCCACTACTGATGTCTTTGGATCCTCGCCCATTCGGCAAGTGCCGAGATAGTGCGAAGAAGCTCCCGCGATGATCTTCTCGACGTGCACCTCTCTAGCCCCGGCAGCTTCCAGAATCTCCCTGAGCCGGGACGAAATAGCCTTGGTCATGGCCAAGTCATTGTTGCAATGGGTGTTGACAATTTGCGGTACCGGTATCCCGTAATTGTCCTTGACGGATGGGTCAAGCCTCACCTGGTTGCGCTCATCAGGCAATTGTTCTCCATCCGAAGCCAAACCCACCCGGTGGCCGAACATTTCCTTAACCCGCACTTTGTGTTCAGCTCCCCAACCGGGAATGCTACGTGCTGTAGCCAAAGGCCATTGCGGTTCATTTTCCACGGAAATAGTCCAGCCACGGGCAAAACCATTTCCGGGGCATGTTGCATAATAATCCTGAATAATGCCACCAGTGGGAACGCCACGCCAAGAGTCCAAGCGCTCGGCAAAGATGCCATACCCAAATACCGACAAGTGCTCTGCGAAGTATTTGCCGACCAGTCCACTCGAATTGGCCAACCCGTTGGGAGACAGGCGCGACTTGCTCAATAGGAGAAGACGCGGCGTCTCAACCGCATTTCCGGCCGTGACAACCACGCGCGCAAAGATTTCCTTTTCGTGGCCGTCAGGCCCAAAATAGATTACGCTACGCGCTCTTCCATCAGGCCCAAGCTTGATTTTCCGGGCCATGCACTCGGTATGAATATGTACTTTGCCGGTTCTCTCAGCCTTGGGTATGTAGGTGACGTCGATGCTTGACTTGGCTGAGATCTTACAGCCCAGGCGGCACGTTCCAGCATTAATGCATGCCGGTCGGCCGTTCCAATCTTTGGTGGGGATAGCAAGTGGTTCGCGCACCAGGTGCAACCCCAACTTGTCAGCGCCTCGTTTCACAATGCAGCTAGCCATGCTAAACTCATGGGGCGGGGTAGGAAACGGCCGTGAACGTGGCGGCTCGAAAGGGTTGGCACCTGCGCCGTCTGGTCCCGCGACGCCTAACTCATACTCAACCTTCGTATAGTAAGGTTCTAGGTCTGCGTAGCTAATTGGCCAGTCATCGGCAAGTCCATCCTCGCTTCGCACCCGAAAGTCCGATTCATGGAGCCTGGGGGACATGGCGTGGTACGCGAGTGTCGCGCCACCCAACCCTTTGACGCGATTGTACAAATAGGGACTCGTGCCAGCCGAGGTGTATTGGTCCCGACGCGAATCCGTGGGGGCAAAGACGTCGCCCGCACGAACCTCGAAATCGATGGCATGTGTGGGATAGTCATTGTAAGGGTCGTAGCGTTTTCCGGCCTCGAGTACGATGACCTCTAAGCCTGCCTCGCCTAACTCCTTAGCAATGACACCTCCGCCGGCGCCGGAGCCTATGACTATCACATCTGAGCTGTCTTTGGTTGGAGGCAAACCGCGCATCGAAATTCTTCTCTTTATCTGCTTCGAGAGGTGCCAAGTTCCCACGCAGAGAAACCATCGATCTGATTGTGAAGGTCGTCCGTGACGGAGCTAGTGTGTGACGCGCCCAGGATCCGGTCATATTGCAGGTCGAGCAGATGGCGAAAGTGCAGAGCAGCTGAGCGGAGGCGAGCCCGCTCTTGTTGGCGGGCAGCTTTTAGAGCAGTAAATCGTTCGATGAGTGTGTCGAGCTCTAAATGATCGATATTTAAACAATAATCCTGTTGTCCCGCTGCTTTCATATGAGCATCAACTTTTGGCTCGAAAGAAAAGGCCAACACCGGAGTAGTGTTGAGATGGGACAGGATGACCCCATGGAGCCTGCTGGCAATAATCAAATCCGCATCGGAAATTCCTTTCAAAAGGCTGTCGGGGCTCTGTTCTGTGGAACCGGGGAGTGTCTGAATCGCATCGGCATCAAACACGCTGCCAGAGATCACGGCTTGAATGTCGTCGACGGTTGCAATATCAGGGCTATCCGTTGTGAAGAACAGCACTCGATGGCGTTCTTGTATGAGCCACTTCACCATTTCCGCCAATCGACTGACGTATGCAGCGTAGCGGCGTTCATCCTTAAGGGGCCATACGCGCGGGTCGCAGTATGCGATCGGGCTGACCCCGACCAAGAGTCGACTGTCCTGTGAGCCATTGCCGGGTGCGGTCTGAATGGCGGGACAAGGATAGCTGAAGGCCAAGTCGGGATAGACTGGGTCGTTGCGCGCATCGATAAGGGTTTGCACCGCTATTTTCGAGTCGCAGTCTCGGTAGGATCGGTATGCAGCGAGGCGCAGGGCAATGCAGACAAAGAAACGGCTTAGCGGCCGCTCCAGGGAGGATTTTCCGATACTCACAAACAAGAACGGCACTCTATAAACTCGACTCAGCACACTCCACTTGAAGAGGGTCCAGGGCTGACCCCAGGGCCCGCCCCAAAAATCATCCAGCGTACCGCCGCCAGGAATGATTACCCGGTCTAGCTTTCGAACCACGCGTGCTGCCGCCGCAAGATGTGCCAGTTCCATGGCGCCAACCCGAACGGCTCTAAGAAAAGCGCGAAGCACTGGAATTTTTCTTAGCCATTGCTTAATTCGTCCAACCTTCGGGATCTGTCGTTGCCGCGTCTTGAAACTGCCTGAGTAGTAGGCGGCATAATAGGGACGGGAAACACCGGCTAGCGGGAAGGACTCGATTCCATGTCGTCGGCGGGTATCGTCAGGGTTTAGAGTAATACCAAGAATCTCGACGCCAGCGATGCGTTTGCGTAGATTCGCGATCATGGCCCATTGCATAGCCGCGTTCCCCAGGTTGCTTGAGGTAGGGCTAATCAGACCGATCCTACGAATGCGACGGTGCGCGGTAAAAAGGCGATCCACGTTCACCTTGCCTGATTTCATCGATTCGATCGGGCCAACCAACTCTAGGACAGCCGCCCAAGCACGTCAGCGCCGCTCGACGACACTCGGATACCCTTTGTCCATTGGAGGTCCGTCGTAATCCAGCCAAATCCAACTCACACGGCTGGTGTAAAATATTTGTAAGCAGTCTATTCTAACCTGGGGATACAGTTGCGCAGCAAAGAATGATCCCCTTCTTGTCTGGCGCACAGTCCGGAGTCTACGCCAAGCCTTTCTGACCGCAGAAGCGTTCGCCGTCCAGTCCTCATAGCCTTGCTGGGCAGTGCCAAATAACATTACCTGGTCTGCTCTCGACATCTCGGCGAATTTACACCCACGCTCCTTGAGCGCCCAAGCGTCGAATGATAGCAGTCCACGCGAATACAGGTACTGCCTATGCGGGGATGTTGTAATCAGATTATCGAGCATGACGATCGCAGGCGGGCCAAGGACGTCCACCTCGTCAATCCCAGGCGTCTCTTGGTCCGACGGAACGATTACAGTGGCCAGGGCTTCCGCGACTACTGCCTCCTCCGGTGTAAACCATCGAAAAGTGTTGCGGCCGCGCTCGGCATGCCGGCGGGCTAACTCCTTATTCATGCCGCGCGATGCCGCACTAAGACAAATAACTAAAAGAACGTTGAAGCAATTAGTCCCAACCCTTCTCAGGAAGCTCGATGTTGTTCGCAACGCTCACCTCTTATTTTTCATGCTCGCGTCCGCGCCGGTCGGTGTATCAAGCAGGTGCTGCTACTTGATATATATCGCGGGCTTGTAAAGCTGTTTGAAAAAAGCCCAGACTGGACCGGAGGATTGTCAAAAGGGTGGACTACGTTTAGTGTTCCTGTACGATCTTGCTCAATATATATTGGGCCAGCAGGCGGTCGGCCAGCGCGTTAGGGTGGTGGTCCGAGGAACCAAGGATGTACGGCGTCCGGTCGGTACTATAGCCAGGCAGGATGTCTTCAACCAAATCAAGCGGAATGCCCATCCTGCGAAACCCGTCTCGCAGCTTCAAATAGGTGGCCCGTTGCTGCCACGCAACCTGATTCGGCCATAAGATGACATGAAACTGGATGCCTGGGTACTGGGTTGTGAGGAGATCCTGCGAGCGACGAACCACGGCAAAATAGAGGCGGATGTCGTCGTCGGTAATACGAGAATCGCTCATCGAGAGCATTCGCCACATGGCCGATTTGTTCAACTGCCCTGAGGCCCGCTGGCCGAACCCGAGCCGCAGGGCTAAGGGTCTGCGGTCCTCAAAGTACCCTTCCTGATGCACCGTTCCGTCGGCAGCCAGCACGTAGCGCGGCGCGTGCCCGCCCCAAGCAGTCCGTCCCGCCACCCGCCACACGTGGTTCGGAATTGCGACGTAGAAGGCATATCGGGGAGTGGTGTCCACCACGCGGCTCACCATGCCGTGCTCGATTTCTGCCAGCGTCTGGGCGGGGCTATAGGCCTCAAAAGCGAAGTTAAAGGTACGGTACCGCCCGCCCGACTGAACACCGACCTGGTAGGGCAACGTTTCCCTGTCCTCGAGGCCTTCACCAAAAGTGAAGGAGCAACCGAAGAATAAGACCGTGCTGGCATTGTCTATTCGCCATGGCGGGGCGACACGAAGGCCGTTGGAGTCTATAGTATACTTGACGTCAAAAAGTACTCCTGCGGGACCATGGAATAGTCCGGCAGGCCCAGCTTTGAAGGTGCGAACCTGCATTCCCTTAGCGGGTGCTCGCCCCAACACCGCATCGTGAACAACGAAACCATCCGAAAAGGTCGTGCCTGTGTATTCGTGGGTGATGAGGTATGCCTCAGCCGTGGCTAGCAGGCATGACACAAACCCGAGGTTGAACAGGGTTAGGCGGAGCCAATCCCCACGGACGCAGAAAATAGCGGCGAAGAGGGCTGCGGCCCAAGTGAGCCATATCCAAAAGAAAGGAGCCGGTGCGGCCTTCAGGATTAGCAGCGAGGTCCCAACGGCGGTGAACAGAATGGAAGCTGGGAGGAAACGCCGCCACGCGACATTGTCACCAAGTCTCGCAAGTCTAAGAGCTGTAAGGCGTAGGTCGGGCTTGACGGCTTTCAGAGCAGTCCATCGAATTGCTGCCATAGTTCAACATCCTGATCTGCCCCTGCTGCTATTTCCCAACCCTGACGCAATTCTTACTCAGCTTGCCGCTTCTTTGGCGAATACGAGATATTCGCTTTGCCCCGGCATCATAGGAGCAAAGAAGCTCGATTGCAGAGAACACTGTCTTCTGGTGAAGAAGTCGATCACGAATTCGCGTGGCATTATGCACGGGTAATAGACGCCGCTGGCAATCCATTTTTCAACGACAGCGTCAGCCATGCAGTTTTCGGAAACGATGTCGAAGACTATCTGACCGCCCCTATGAGCGACGCGAATCATTTCCTTGAAGTACCCACACGTAACGACGAATGGCAGATAGACAAAGACCTTGTGCGCGTGAATCAGGTCCACCGAGTCACCAGCCGTGTCGCGCAGACTCGTTCCGTCCGCATCATGGGGCGTTACACGATAGGTCCGCGCCAGCCAATCAGACCACTCGTTGTCCGTTTCGTATATGTGGTATGAGCACGGAGAGCACAAGCGCTCCACCTTTTCAAGATAGCGACCGGACCCGGGGCCGATTTCGCACACGCTCCGTACCTTCCCGTTGAATACGCCGAGTGCCGCCAACTGATCGATGGTCGCCTGCGTCGCTCCTGGCACATGGAACTTTGCATCGATATAGCTTCCAACTGGCAACCCCGCTTTCAGTGCCTCCTTCAGCGTGTGCCTAAACGGTTGAAAGGACTTAATGTGAGCCCTTTCACCAGGCCGCAACAGCTGAAACCCAGCGAGGCCTAGCATAGAGTTAAACGTTTTGCGGGCGGCCTTACGAAATCTCGCCATGGCCCCTCCTCGCTTGTGGGCGCTGGTTAAGCTTAAGCCGCATAACCCTCTGAGAGAAGTGGTGCCAATACCATATCGTATGACTCGGTGCGGGAACCTTGTTGTTGTGTTGAAATGGGCTTTCTCCGTTAGTTCAGGTTGAGATTTTCGTTGCTCTTCGTACGTACCGCCATCGCAGCGACGTCGGTATCCGAGGCCACGTGAATCTCTTGCCGAATTACCTTCGGGAAACAATGTACGATGCCGGCAACGTCGTCCGCGGAATTAACGTAGATGGTGGTAGCGGGCTCCCACCTGTCATATGCTGTTTGGGTATCGTACCTGTAGATTAACACCGAGGGGTGAAAGATACCGGCGACCATGTTCAGGCGAAGTTCAAAGGTGCACGTGAAAACATCGCCCTCGCCCAGCGTAAAGTTAGCATGCCCCAGGCGCTCTGTAGAAGCGTCGAAGACGCTCTCGTGGCTGTCGTTAGTTATATACAGCGTAACGGACAACCTGCTGCAGGCGGTACGCGCAACTAGTTCAATGTCGATCCATGCTTTCTGACCAGACCGAAACTGGACGCATTCTCCATATTTGTCGCGGGCCGTGACTTTCGAGATTGTGACCGGACTAGAGATTGTGTCCACGATATGTGCTCTCCCAGACCGATTTAGATAAGCGGAAATGACCTCCTTCGCGGAGCTAGTCATGACATCGCGTCCCTTCTCCAGCAGCAGGCACCTATGGCAGAACTCGGCGACATTTTTTAGATTGTGAGAGACGAATAGCACTGTCGCTCCGTTGCGAATCACCTCTTTCATGCGCTCGACGCATTTCTGCTGGAAAAGATAGTCACCCACACTAAGAACCTCGTCCACGATGAGCACTTCTGGATCGACATGCGCGGCCACCGAGAATCCCAGCCTAGCAAACATGCCCGAGGAGTAGCGCTTCACCGGCGTGTCTATGAACTCTTCGATTCCAGAGAAGGCGATGATCTGGTCGAGCTTCGAGGCGATCTCCCGCTTGGTCATGCCCAGGATAGTTCCATGGAGGAAGATGTTCTCTCTCCCTGTGAGGTCGGGGTGGAAGCCGGCTGTTACCTCAATCAACGCGGAGAGACGTCCATTGATGACTATACGGCCCTTAGTAGGCTTCATGATCCGGCTAAGGACCTTCAGGGCAGTGCTCTTGCCCGCGCCATTAGGGCCGATGATGCCGAATGCCTCCCCACGCTTTACCTCAAACGAGAGATCCTGCAGCGCCCAGAATTCCCTCTTGTCGCTCTCAAGGAGTTCCTGCCGTCGGAACATTCTCCCTGTCAAAGCAGGCAGCAGGTCGCGCAGGGAGGTATACACTTCACCCTTGCGGAACTTCTTGTAAACGTGCTCCATCCGGAGGGCGACGTCAGACACTCGAGTCTCCTGTCAAATGCTTTCGGCAAATGCCGGCTCTAAATGCTTGAAGAAAGCGTACCCGCCAAAAAGCGACACCAAGGCAAAACTGAAGCTGTATACCAACCAAGGCAAGTCCGGTGATTGATGGCGGGCGACGCTCGCGCTAAACCCATCCAGAATCGGGGCGGCTGGATTGAGCAGTAACCATTTGCCCTTATCGCCAAACATGCCGACGTCGTAAAAGACCGGGGTGAAGAAGATCGCGAACGTGAGTAGTACTTCCACGATAAATTTTACGTCGCGGAAGAAGAGGCTGGCAGCGGACACAATCACCCCGATTCCAGCGGCCAAAAGCACCATCGTCAGGAGCAGTAGCGGAGTCCAGAGTAGATATGGGCTCCAACCAGTCTGGATTACGACCAGAAAGATGGTCAGAGCTGCTGACGCCACGAGAAGATCAAAGAAGCTGGCCATTACCGCCGCCATAGGAAAGATCTCCTTAGGGAAGTAGATCTTGGTTACCAGTTCCTTGTTGTTGATGAGGCTCACACAGGCAAATCTAATGCTAGAAACCAGAAATGCCCAGGGAAGCGACTTCACCGCCACGCTGGCGACATCCGCGGTCTTAAGCGGCACGTGCGCCGCCAGGGCATACGCGTAACGCACTACAAGGCCGGCCATAACGATCAGAGTTGGCATCAGAATGGCCCACAGGAACCCCATCACCGACTGCTTGTACCGAACCTTGATATCGCGGTGAGCAATCGTGTAGAGCAACTCCCGATATTTGTAGAGTTCCCGCACTTCTTCTTTCATGAGTCAGTGCGCTTCCACACTAGTTGTACCTTCGATCCACGGGCTTTACGGGACGCCCCTCCAAGTACTTATCAATTCCCTCATCCAGAGCCTTGCGATAAACGACATGGGCTTGATACACGGCTTCGGCGGTCCTTTCGATATCCGCATCGCTGTGTGAGAAACTCACGACAAATGAAGGTGCGATGACTCCATGCCGGATCAACTCCTGCATGAACAGAGTACGGAAAGCCTGTGACCGATTGTGATCCTGGTCACGAGTTACGAAGACAAGATTGCAGGGCCGCCCCATTAGCTCAAAGAGACCCTCAAGCCGGTTTTCCGCGATCGACTGGTTTACAAGCGCACGCAGCCGTTCTCCCTGTCTCCAGAGAAACTCCACCACGTTCTGCTCGCGATACGCCCGTATGGTTTCGAGCGAGGCAGCCAAAGCGTGGGTTTCAGCGCCATGGGTCGTGGAGAGTAGGAAAACCCGTGCTTGGTCATGGTCTAGGCCGCCTAGCCTCATGATCTCACGCTTGCCGGCCAGTGCCGAAATCGCGAATCCGTTTCCCATAGCCTTGCCGAAAGCGGACAAATGAGGAACGACGCCGTGGAACTTCTGGGCTCCTCCCAAGTGCCAGCGGAAGCCTGTGATCATCTCGTCGAAGATGAGGATGGCGCCCCGCTCCTCGCAGAGTTCCTTCACTTGATTCAGGTAGCGCGGGGCTGGGAGAGTAACAGTTTCTGCCTCCATCACGACGCAGGCGATCTGGTTAGGATATTGTTTGAATAGATCTCGCAGACCATCGAGATCGTTGTAGCGGAACTTCAGGCTCATTCCGGAGATGGCTTGAGGAACGCCAGCGTTCATCTCCGTGGTGCCGATAAACCAGTCGTCAACCGAGAAGAACGGCTGGTCACCGCAAATAGCGATTAGGTCTCGTCCTGTATACGCCCTAGCCAACTTGACGGCAGCCGTTGTAACGTCGGAGCCGTTCTTACCAAACTTCACCATGTCAGCTCCGTCGATAACTTCAAGTATCTCCTTTGCAAGCTCCACTTCGATCTGCGCCGGCCGGGTGAAGTTCGTTCCGAGCTGCATCTGCCTATAAGCGGCCTCAACAACCGGTTCAAAGGCGTGTCCGAGTGTGACCGCCCGTAAACCCATCCCGTATTCTATGAACTCATTCCCATCCAGGTCCCAAACATGGCAGCCTTTCCCTCGAGCGATGAACGCCGGCGCTCGCTCTGGATACTGGTCGTCTCCTTTCGAATAAGTGTGGGCACCCCCAGGAATCAGCCTGTGCGCCGTTGGTCGAAGCGCGCGTGACTTTGAGAAGTCCTTCGGGACGGAACGCAAGACGGGTTCTGCAGTAGTGGCAACGTGACCTTTATGACCAATCATTAGCCCTCCCCTCCCATGCCCACATCCCCGCATTAGCTGGTTGCATGCTGGCTGGACTTCTGCTCGTCAATGACGCCCGCCGGCGCAGCGGATGGGGAAGGGGTGAAGTCGGTCTCCGTGCCGTCGAGATACAGAGCCACTGCTTTCTCGGAAAGGCATGTGAAATCTGTCGCTTTCACGTAATCCCGTATGGTGGTGCCGGTGGCGGCTGAGTCGATGTTCGGTGCTCCACACTCATCCCATACATCGTCTAGGTTCACCGTCCGGAAATCGATGCTGTAACGCGTCAGGCCGCACCTATTCGGCACCGTGGAATGCAGTTGTGCTGCTGAAAAAAGCATTAGGCTTCCAGCGTCGGCCACCACGCGCAGTTGTGGGTCGGGCTCCAAGGGAACCTGAGAGCGCGGTTGCACCCGTGTGTCTGACTTGATATGTTGGGCGGCATTCTGCCGATTCGTGCGATTCCATTCGTAGTAGTTGTAGGTGTTGGAGCTGTTGGGTACCGCTTCGTCCCAGTATCGCGGGTGAAAGGCCATGCTGTTATCCGGGCTAATCTCGTAAATCGGCAACCACCAGTTGATTTGCGAAAAGGGCGCCGAATACCACGTGTCGCGATGTGGATGAAATGCGTAGGCAATGCCTGAGGAAAGATAATCTGGTGGAAACGCAGTTCGCAACCGCGGAACATCAAAGTATGTTTTGTTGAGGTCGCACCCGCGCTCCGCGAGCAGCCCTTGAATGAGATCCTTGGATCTCCGGTGGTGAATGAATCTTGGCTTTAGTTCGGCCAGGATTTCTACGCACCTCTCGACTGGCATGTTTTCATGTACTTTGCGTGGATCGTAGGCATGAAAAGCCGCCTCGATCAACTCCCGGGCGAATTCGCAGAATTTCAGCGCGCCTGGAGAAGGAGAGTAGACGAATATTGAGCCTCGGTATAACTCGGCCCGTCGTTTTGCATCATCCATCCTCGAGTCATAGAAGAGGTTCATTGCGTTTTTCTCCTTCATCGACCTTTGGAGCACTTCGTACCCGTCAATTCACAGCACTAGCTTGCGGCAATAAAATCCTTCGGCGTAGCCACTGCATGAGTTTGACTCCATGCCCCGAATCCGCATCAGGCTTAGAAAGGTTTCCCGGTCGAACCAGCGCCTGGTACGCTGAGATTCGAACGCCTGGACCAGGTAATCGACTTTCGTCTCGTACAACGGCTCTTCCAGCTGCAGAAACAGGTTTGGCTGCCCCATGTCCCCGTCGTACTTCGGAATCTCATATTCGAGGATCAGGTGGTCTCGAAACGTGTTCCAGGTGAGTTCCGAGAGCAGCCGATGGTCCTGGTGTGAATCGCCCCGCCAGTGTGTGAAGATCAGATCCGGGTTGACTTGGCCCTTTATCTCCTCGAAAAAGCCCTTTACCTCGCCCCCGCTGTAGGGCAGAAATCCGTCGCGATAGTCCTTCAGAACGATCTCTTTCTCGCAACCGGCGGTAAACAATTCGGCAGCTTTGGCGGCTTCTTCGCCCCGAAGCCCCGACGCACTAAAAACCACCCAGTGAAACCTCAATCGCGGAAAACTCTTTCTGAGATACAACAGGGTTCCGCCGCAGCCAATCTCGATGTCGTCCGAGTGCGCGCCGAGGCAAAGCACCATCAAAGGATCGGTGTCCCTTCTTGTAAGACTCAGCTTTATCACGCGACTACTCGCGCCGGAGGATGACCGTTTGTCCATAGGCGCCACGGAGCCTCGCCAGACGCTTCAAGCTCATCGAGTATCTGCTTGTCCCTGAAGGTATCCATGCACTGCCAGAAACCGTCGTAGCGTTGTGACCAGACTCTGCCCTCGGAGATCAACCGCTGGAACGGCTGGTAAACCAATTCCTCCCTCGCCTTTATATATCGAAAAACTTCCTTCCTCAGTACGAAGTAACCGCCGTTGACCCAGATGTTGGAGTCCTTCATGCACTTGATAGCCCGGACGGAGCCGTCATCGTTGAGATGAACGGTATCAAGACTGCTCGACCGCGGTTGCACTGCGAGAAAAGAGGCGTAACTCTCGCGACGGGAGAATTCTTCGATCATCCGCGGCAGGGGGAAATCAGTAAGGCCATCGCTGTAATTGGCGAGAAAGACTTCCTCTCCGTTCAAGTACGGTTTGATAAGACGTAACCGGTCCGCGATGGTGGAATGCAACCCGGTGTCCACAAACGTTATTCTCCAGTCGTCGATGTCCCTCTGCATGAATTCCAGCTTCGTGCCTCCCTGTGAGAACACAAAATCATTGGACACGGATTCTTCGTACTCGAGAAAATAGCTCTTGATGATGTTTGCCTTGTAGCCGAGGCAGAGGATAAAGTCCTTGTGGCCGAAATGTGCATAGTACTTCATGACATGCCACAGGACAGGCCGCGAGCCAATCGTTACCATGGGCTTCGGAACATCATCGGAGTAGCCCCTCAGTCTCATCCCTGCGCCGCCACAAAATAGAACGACTTTCATGACTAATCTCCGCTCTAGTAGATTGTTACTTTCGGAATGGGTACGACGAAGCGGCCTCCCCATTCACGTATGGACTGGACCTGCTGCATGATTTCGTCTTCTAGGTTCCAGGGCAGTACTACGACGTAATCCGGCTTGGTCTCGCGAATGTGGCCGGGGGGATATATCGGGATGTGTGTGCCAGGGAGAAATCGCCCCTGCTTGTGTGGATTACGATCCACGGTGTACTCAATCAGGTCCTTGCCGATCCCACAGTAATGCAGCAGCGTCGCACTCTTGCCTGGTGCTCCATACCCCACCACAGACTTGCGCTGCCGCGCCGCCGTCAACAAAAAGTCCACCAGATGCTAGCTTGGTCTCTTTCACCTGCCGGGCAAAGCTCTCGTAGCCTTCCAGTGAGGCCAACCCGGCTCTTTTCTCCACCGCGATCACGTTCGATACGCGCCGCTTGAAATCGTGCGTTTGATCCTCTGCCCGGCAGGCGTAGATGCGGAGCGAGCCACCGTGCGTCGCCAGCTCTTCGACATCGAAAACTCTCAACCCGTGAGTCTCCAAAATACGGATCGTGGTGAGCATCGAAAAGTACGAGAAGTGCTCGTGGTAAATCGTGTCAAACTCGTTGCGTTCGATCAGCCTCAAGACGTGGGGGAACTCGAGCGTGAGAACCCCCTCAGGCTTCAGCAAGATTTTGAGTCCTTCCACGAAGTCATTCAGGTCCGGAACTTGCGCCAGCACGTTATTGCCGGTAACCAAGTCGGCGAAGCGGCCTTCAACCGCCAACTCCCCCGCCAGTTGTGCGCCGAAGAACCGCACCAGCGTAGGAACTCCTTTTTCGGTCGCCACCTTGGCAACGTTTGCTGCCGGCTCAATGCCCAAGACTGGTACATTTCGCTGCACGAAATACTGCAACAGGTAGCCATCGTTGCTCCCCACCTCCACCACTAAGCTCTGCTTGCCTAGTCCGAGTCTATTTATCATTTTGTCGCAGTACTTCTTACAGTGTTTTAGCCACGAATCAGAGTAGGAGGAGAAATATGGGTAATCGCTGAAGATTTGCTCCTGACTTTCGTATTCTTGCAGTTGCACCAGGAAGCACTGTGAGCAGACATATGCATGTAGGGGATAGTAGATCTCGCCACGGTCGAGATCGGCGGCCGATGGATATGTCTCGCAAAGTGGAGACATACCCAGATCGACAAAGGTTTGTTCCAAAGCCGCGCCGCAGAAGCGGCAATATTTGGTTGCGGCTTGTTGCCTGGTTTCGGCAGATAACGTCAGCGTACCCATATATTCTTTAAGCTCTTCTGGAATCGCAGGTGGGGGTCAGGCAAGTACCGCGGTCTCTGCGTGCTGACCGCTCCAGCGCAAGGAATTGTCCAACTGTCCCGCTTTCAAAAGGCGCTGGATGTGGCTGATGCGGACGTATCGGCCGCGCTCGAGATCGCCCGCTGTGAGCCCGATAGTTCGATAGGCGTCGTAGAGTTCCTTTGCACCTTGGCGGGCGGTCCACTGCGGACGAAAACCTGGGAGCATGCGGCGAATTTTGTCACAGTTAATGCGATAGCAGCGTTTGTCCGGACCGCCATCGGGAGCGTATTCGACATGGGAGTCGGGAACGGTGCTGACCACGATGGCAGCCAACTCGCTGATGCGGTAATTCTCTTCTGTCCGGCCGACATTAAAGGTCTCATTATGGATGGCCTCTTGCGGCGCTTCGAGAACAGCGAGAATTGCGGCGATTATGTCGCGAATGTGCACGATGGGGCGCCAAGGCGTGCCATCGCTCTTTATGTACACACGGCCGGTTGTATACGCCCACGCCACCAGGTCGTTTAAGACTATATCCAGCCGCAAGCGTGGAGACGCACCATACGCAGTCGCATTTCTCAGGTATGTTGGGCTAAAATTCTCGTCCGCCAAACTTGCTACGTCGCGCTCAACCCATACCTTGGATTCGGCATAGGGCGTTACTGGGCTCAGTCCAGACGTCTCGTCGTGGATCGCGTCACCGGCCGCACCATAGGTGCTGCACGATGAAGAGAAAACGAATCGTTCTACGCCTGCCTCTTTGGCCAGCTCGGCCAGCCGGACCGAAGCCCGGTGGTTGATGTCGTATGTGACCTCAGCGTCGAGGTCGCCTAATGGGTCATTCGATAACGCGGCTAGGTGCACCACCGCGTCGAAGCCATCGAGATCCACCTTAGTCAGGTCACGGATGTCTTTGCTCATCTCCGGAATCTCCAGGGCCGGTTCTCCAAATTCACAACCCGCAAACAGGTCAGCGTCGAGACCGACAACTTCATGACCGGCGGCACACAAGATCGGCCCCGCCACCGCACCGATATAGCCTTTATGGCCTGTCAAAAGTATTTTCATTTCTCGTTAGACTCCGGCTTGAAACAGATTTGATTCTAAGATTGAGGCTAAAATGGACCCGGTTACTAGCGTTGCAACGTGTCGTGCGTAGCTTCGTCGAGGATCCTTTCTCCCCCGTGATCCTCCGAAACCAGCGCCAGCAGCCCGTTCTGGCGCAGCAGATCCGCCGCCTCGCTGATGATCGAGAACGAGATACCGGATTGCTCGGCGATGTCCAGCAAAGAATTCTCTCCGTCGGATAGATTGAGCACCCAGAGGCGAGCGTTAATCTCCGCTGCGATCATGTCGCCGCCCATTGAGCAGTAGAGATTTCGGCGCCCTAGTTGAGGTTCTCCGTAAGGGCTTAGGTTGCGATACCGACGGTTGTTTTCGAGCACGTCCACGATGGCGGTGCATATACGAAGCGATCTGGCAAGCTGTAGCGGTCGGATGAAGTCGAGGTTGTCGGCCGAAGTGTGATATTCCGGAAAGCGCCCCCACATACTCCGCATCAGGCAACCGACCGGGAGATTGAACCCCGGAGAACAGTACTGCCGTTCGTCATAGCCGCATGGAGAGAACTCCAGAATCTCAGCTGTTTCGCTGCAGTGGCTCAGAACATGAGCTGCGGCACGGTCAATCTCGGCACTTCCCCGGCGACTTTTCTTGTAACGGATGCCACCCGCGTCTCCGAGGCATGTTAGAACCAACCCATGACGGATGCGTCCAACGCTCTCGCGGTTTCGGGCCAGCCAGGTGATAGCTCCGATCGTTCCGGGAATAAACAGAAACCTATACGAGTACCGAAGATCTCGCCCCGAAAGAAACTGCGCCAGAAAGGTCGCAACTGTCATCCCGGAGAGATTGTCATTTGCCAGCGATGGATGACAGACATGGCATGAAATCATTACCTCGTCAGTTGATTGACCAGGTAGATAGCATTCTCCATATGTCAAGTGCCCATCATCGAGAGTAGAGTCGATGCATACCTCGTAATCGCCGTCCTCAAGCGCCAGCATCTGGTGATGGGAGAGACAAAACCCCCAGCTTTCCCTGTAGTATGAAGTTCGGTAGGGGATCCAGTCGGGGTGCTCCGGAATTGTGAAGAGATGCGGCTTGAGTTCGCTGAGGGACATTGTCGCATGTACTGGCGTGCTGTAATTCAAGACATGGAGGTTACACCGCTGGAAGTCCAGGACGCGCTTCCCGCCGACCCCAGCGATGTAGGCGTCACGAATATTCCACTCTTTCGGGACGATCCAGTCCAAGACTGGTGTTCCGGTTGGCACTTCAAAGGTCTGCAGCGGAATCCGATCTTGGATCATCGCCAACGTCTGCCGAATTCCGTCACCGGTGATACTCCGGCAGATCGGATAAAGGTCCGAGGCGAAGCAGTGCAACGCTTGGCCGATTGTTGCCGCGTCCGCCTGGTCCACTTCCATCAGGAGACTCATCGCTTTGCTTCGAAGTCGGGGTACGTTTGATCCCGTTGGGAAATCACTTCCACTGCTGCCGGCCAAATAATCTGGAAGGCCGGATCGTTCCATCGCACTCCCCGGCCGCACTCGGGGTTGTAGAATTCCGACATCTGATAGAAGACCTCGGTCTCGTCTTCCAACGTCAGAAAGCCATGCCCGCACCCTTCCGGCACGTAAACCATGTTCCGTTTTTCAGCTGTCAGGACCACGGCGATCCAGTCTTTGTAGGTCGCCGACTCCAGGCGTAAATCGACTACCACGTCGTAGACCGCGCCTCTAGTGCAGCGCACGACTTTTGCTTCCGCATGGGGCGGTGCCTGATAGTGAACGCCGCGAAGTGTCCCTTTCCGAGAGTTGAAAGAAATGTTGCATTGTACGAGCCCAGGATTCAGTTTGTTATGTTCAAATTCCTTCTGGCACCAGCAGCGGGCAAAAAAGCCCCGCTCGTCGGAAATTAATTCGAGATTAACCTCGAAAACACCAGGCAGTTTGGTTTCATGGAGAATCATGCTCGAAAGTGGGATTGTTAATGCTGCTGCCGAACCTAGGTTTTTCCCGCTGAACCCGGCCGCCGCTAACCGACAAGAAGCAGAACATTAGCAGCGACTATCGCAACAGAACATGACGTTGCGTAGGAAATTGAAGAGCTCTCACTATAACTTGCAATAAATGATATCGTCGTCGTTGGACGGGCACTTGAGGTCAGGGAGGGGATCTGACGTCAGGAGTGATGTCGTGAACTGCACATACCTCTTGAAGAAGACAGCTACTTTACGCTTGGCTCGCTCTGGAGCGCAGTCGCAGAAGCACCTGTTCTCAGCCTCAGCTCCTTACTTCGTAGGTTTTCAAGACGAAGAAGCGCTTTGTCGCAGAAACTCCACAATGACCACTTGACGTGTGGCAAAAGCAGCTGGGCATGCGTGGCCGCATTCCAGCCGAGGAAAAACTTAATCCAGAAAAATTTCCGAGATACCCGCGGCATCTCCAGTGACCATCCCAGCCTTTTGGCCTCTTGCCGCTGCTGTTCAACGATGTCCGGCCGTGTTGGATGGAAATAGATCAGGTTTGTCTGCATGTAGTTACAGCAAGCGGAGCGAGCTCGCTCACTGTCCTCTAGGGATCTCAAATAGCTCATGTGCAAGCGCATCGAGCGCCAAAGGGAGTCCAATTTTGTCCGTGAGCGACCGATGTAAGCCAAGCCAGCGGTACCGGAGTACCTATAGTAGATCTTGGCCTCCGGCACGAATCGGACGCCATCGCTGGCGAGAAGGATCCGGCAGAAGTATTCTCCGTCATCATCTGCTGATAGGTTCGTATCCCACGGACCTGCACTTTCAGTTAGCTCGCGGCTCACTAGCCATGTGGAGGTCTGCATGAAGAGGTTTTGCCCCATCTTGCGGAGGAGAAAGTCAACTGGCGATAGATCACACCAAAGGCTGGAAGGAACGAACTTCGCCTGACGAGCTCGATACCAGAATTTTCCCCAGGATGAAGAAAGAAGGGTCCGTTTGCCGCCGAGCCGTTCGACAACCTCCATTTGCCGGGCAATCTTATCCGGCGCTAGCAGGTCGTCAGCGTCCAGCCATTGAATGTAGTCGCCATTGCTCATCGAAAAAGCTTTGTTTCGGGCGGAAGCCGCACCCTGGTTCTTTTGTGTGAGAACGCGGACCGACTCCGATTCAAACTTGCGCAGTATCTCTAACGTTTGATCGGTTGAGCCATCGTCAACGACAATGATTTCCTTCGGTTCCCACGTCTGGGCCAGAGCCGAGCGCATCGTTTCTGCGATCCACTTTTCTGCATTGTAGGCGGGGATCAGGATAGAAACCAAGTATCTGCCGCTAGGCTTTATGCCTAATTGACACTTCTGGCAGCCGAACTCTGTGTCTACCTCGTGTCCACCTGTCCCAAAAGCGCCGACTAAACTCCAGAACTGGTTCCACGGGGCAATCTCCCGCACAACGGCGCCGATCTGGTAAAGCGGCTCGAATCCACCGTGCAGCAACACAACCCAAGCTGGATAGAAAAATCCCAACAACAGCGAGACCACTACGATCCGGGTGATGGCACCAGTCGCACCCGACGCTCCAACCAGGTACGGCGTTTCCCGGACAATGACGTAGGTCACGCAGCCCGCTAGCAATGAAGCAACAGCGTAATTCCTAACCACCGCAATCACCGGCCCGACTCCAAAACCTATGGGCCTTCCGGCGTACCAAATCGCAGGTATGGTCAGAGACCAGAAAGACACCGTCCAAGCAACGGCAATTCCTACGGGGCCCCACGGCAATCCGACGATAAACAGCATGCATGTTACGACGAATTCGATTATCCCCCATCGCAGCCAGCGATCCGCCCTTCCGATGGACAGGTGGATCCAACCATGAGTGTGGTACAGAATCATGGCTCCTATTCCGGGTCCAAAGTAGGTGAATATCCGCCCAGCCGGCTCCCATCTCGGTCCTAGCAGCACCCGGATGAGATCCTTACCGACCAGAGTAAGTTCCGCGGCCAGACCCATGCCAGCAAATGCCATGACCGTCAGGGCACCGAGCAGATGGCGGCGGTACTGAGCGGAGTTCCCGTTCAGGCGGCTCAGGGCCGAGACAACTACGATCGTAAGAGAATGTGTAAGTTGGGCTGCGCTAAGGGCGAACAGGTCGAATGCCTTTTTATAGAAACCCAGCACCTGCGAACCAAAGCGCCACCCCACCAGGAGGTTATCCGTATTGCCCGTACAGTAGTTGATGCCGAAGCGACCGTAGGTGTTGACTGCGAACCGCAAGGTCGCACCAGTACCTGGGGCGCGTCGCGGTACACCTGGTATCCATCTGCATAACAACCACGCTCCGATGGACTGGCTGAGCGCCAGCGCTATCGCTCCCGCGACCAGCGCCCAATATCCCCATCCAGCCCACGCAAGGAAAATCGACACCCCCACGGAAATAAAACGTGCGCGAATGCCGTTGACAGAAACCTCCTTGAACAACATCGCCCGCTTGAGGAGTGCCAGATGCAGAACCGAAGTACTAGTCAGCAAGATGGTTAGCGAGATGCCGATCGTGATGCGCTCCACCTGAACGTGGTTGTAGAGCCGGGCCAGTAGCGAACCAGCGGCGGCAAACCCGATCGTGAGCAGAAACCCGGCCCCCACGTTGATCCAGAACAGGTTACTCGCCAGAGCATGATCCATCACTTCACGTTGGACGACAGCCTCTGGAAGTCCGTTCTCTCCAAAGCTCACCAGGAGCAGGCTAAATGTTGTGACCATGGTCACCAGCCCGAAGTCCTGTGGAGTGAGTAGCCTGGCCAGAACCACCGTCGAAACGACCTGGATGGCTAACCCGACGCCACCGGAAAGCAACGTGACTCCGGCACCGCGAACCGCCAACTGTCGTAAACCGCCATCCCCGTGCGCGGCTGCGGGAATGAACGCGCCAGTTGCGTCAAAAGGCTTCAGACATTTCTTGATCAACGTCGCCATGCTTGCTGGTAGGTCGGCGCGCCGTAACGCACCGTTTAGCGGCTGGACTTTTCTCCGAATGGCAGGCTCAAAGCTATACGACTAACAACCCGAGCGCATATCCACATCCGCAATAAGCCGTTTAGGCCCATACGATCCGATTCCCGGGTTCGCAAACACGCGACACGATCCTCATGAGCTGGCATAAGTCGAAACGATGCTCGTCGAAATGTGGGGTTACGGAACCTTGGGGCCCAGAGTTGGCAGTCGCTGAGGGAGCCACTGGTCATGCAACAGTCCACTCCCGCATCACTATCGCGCCGTCCGAGTACAGGCTGTTAGCTGTGCAGCCGTGGAACTGTGCTATCACATGGCCAGACCGTCTCCCGAATCGGGCGACTATTGAGGCACTGCGACTAGATTGCTCGGAGGAGCCGGACTGCCCGGAGAACCAGAGTAGTAGCACTTGTTCGCGTTAAAAGTGAGCGGACTGCCTGTTCCGCCATTCACCCCGCCTATCGCAGTGAAGCAGTTTTGCGCCGGAATTGCAGAAGCGTATCCGCCGGGTCCTGATCCACCTGTCACGTCCGGTCCAATAGCAGGCCACATTGCATTTCCCCACCAAGCTGGTTGGACCGCCCTGTAGAAAGAAGCGGGCAGCTTGTGGGTCACCCCACTGGCCCATACAAGAGACCCATCGATGTTGTTATAGTTGCCGTGAAGGAAAGAAGTCGCATAGGGATTGGTGCTGTCTAAAGGATTGTTGCCGCTGTCTCCAGTCGAGCTGTAGCCCCACGAGAAACCATAAGCAACATTATAGCCTCGGCTTGCAGGCCACTGGACAGAAGCCACTTTGGTAATTGGTAGTCCACTTTGTTGTGCCGACCCCACCACATTGCCAACAAAATTATAGCTCGTCTCCAGCGCATCAACCGCAACCGCTCTAGCCGCATCCGTGGCCCACACCCCATTGCTTCCTGAGCAGTTGACTACACTCCTTCCCGTCAGAGGCGTGCAGGCTAGAGCCGTGCCTATGATCCAGTTTCTATACATTGTTCCAGTTGAGGATGACCCCCATACATCGTCAGGCCAGATTTGGGGCACAACGTTGCCTTCAACAAGATTGAACTGAGCATGAGCCTGGTGAAAGTAAATAGGACCAACAAGCAAGGCCTGGTCATCTTGCGAAAGACTAGATGTGATATAGTTATATCCAATCACATTTCCTGCTGAACCAGTTCCTATAATAATGGCGGTCTGCGTGCGCTCAATAATGTTATTCTCAATCAAAGTCCCGCTTGTTTTGAACACGAGCTGGATTTCATTGTTTGTCGAGCCGCTAGTGTGACTATAGGCAGAGGAAAAGTAACTGTCGCGAATTTCATCTCTGTAACCCCATTGATCCCAGATATGATCACCATTTCCAGACACGTAATTCCCTTCCACCCCCATCACCCAACAGTATGCGCAGCGACTCATTTCTATGTTGTAGATATAGCCCGTATTATTCGCATAAAGCTGAAGATATTCCAATCCAGCGTACTTCGCACTGGCCGGAAACGGCAAGGCTTGGGGAGTGAGAGAATATGTGGTATAAAGCGCAGGAGTAAATCCTATCGTAGTTCCTGAGATTGATGTTACCTCGACAATCTGTCCGAGCACCCGTGTTCCATTCCAATATCCGTCACACCAAGTGCATGCGCCCCCGGATCCCACATCAGTCACATAGGAGGGGTCGTTCAGCTCCGTAATGTGAATATATCCACCCACAGTAAAATTGGCCGCGCTCGACACGACAATGCTGGTTGATCCTGCCGTGGAGCCACTCGTGATGCTCACGGAGTTTGCTACTGCCCCCGGAGGGTCCCCAGTTCCCATCACGATTGCAGGCCCGCTTGTGGCCATCAGACTAAGGATCGTCTGGTCGGCTCCAGCCCCGCGGAGACTAACATTCGATGGAATGCTAAGACTACTGTCAAGAAGAAATGTTCCAGAAGAGAGCATCACAACTCCGTTGCCAGGACATCCATTAAGCGCGGCCTGGATGCCCCGTGTGGAATCTGACGTTCCATTACCGTAAGTTGACGCTTGAATGCTGCTGCAAATGTTACTGCGATTCGGTATCCCTCCAGGCACACCGGAAGCACTCCAATCAATCGCGCGGGCAGGATTAAGAATGTTCGACCATAGCTGGGAATGAGAGTACCCAGAAAGGCACAACACGATGAGGGAAAGAAAAAGAAAGTTTTCGCGTCGCATTTGGCTCACAAGTTCCCGAACCGGGATAAAAGCTGCTTCGCCGCGAGCGGGTTGCAAACTCGCGATCACCTGCAGCGTATTTTATGGGCATGGAGGGCAATCTAGTGAACCTGCTCAGGAATGGCGGCTTACTAAAGTAACTTGGGAATGGTTACGTTAGTGCCACTCAACAGCGCTGTTAGCCAACCTGGGGCCGATGGGACGGCCGTTTTGGGGCATAATTTCATGTCTCGGTTCCGGCTCCCAAAAAGGCGTTGGAGGAATGGAATACCTCCGCCGGTTTAGCAAGCTCACGTGACCCCAAATCAGCCTAGACCCCAAACTGATCGAAGTCACCGAAAGCAGACCGGAACATATTCTTTGTGATTTTTCCCAGGGGACGACGGACGCAACGACAGGTGAGCAGGCCAGTTTCTCCGGTCTTCATGAATCCAAACTTGATACTGTGGATCGAAATCGGGCGATGAGTACAAGCGAACCGATCCGAATATGCTTCTGCAGCGGTCAAAGTAGTCTTGACCCGGAGCGCGCACCTGCCCCCCGATGGATTCAGGATACTCCACAGTGGTCTCCGAAAAGATGGGAACAGGGATAATCGCCATTCCACCCCGTGATAGAACTCTCCGGAGATTGCGCAGTGCAGACGCCTCATCTCGTATATAGTGCAAAACGTGAGAGGCAATGACGACGTCGAAGCTGGCATCGGGAAAGGGCAGGTCGCAAATATCAACCTCGTGGTCTACTTTTCGTCCTGAAATGTCAGCCGTCAGATATTTCTGGAACATCGGGGCAAGCCGCTTCTGCAAGCAATGCTCCGGCGCGAAGTGAAGCGCTCGCTTCGATGATAGGTCATACTCCGCCGATAGCAGACCAAAGATGAGCCAAATCAGACGATGCCTCTCCAGCGACTCACAACCCGGGCAGCAGGCGTGCCACCGGACTCTGTCGCTGCCGTACCGTAGAAACGGGCCGGAATACCCGCACACAGGGCACACAAAACGCTCCCGACCAGGATCCAGAAGTTTAAATGCAGTGGACGTTATCGGAGCTGGGAAATAGCGACTCAGGCCTAATAAGGATCTCAAAGCGATTCCTGAACAACATTCAGCCTATGATCACGCCCGCAGCCAGACTTCTTCTGTTTAGCGTATGAGCATTCACAAATAACGATCATCTTTTTCCGATGTGCAAACGAGCACTGGGTTGTTTCGCCAGCCATTGCGAGGTCGATCATCGTTAGCAGAATACAGTAATTGACGTCCAAACGGCTCAACATGAATCCAAAGAGCTCCGACCTATAACAATAAGTTGCCGTACACGTTCCTGGTCATTCGCGCTACAACATCCCAACCATGCCTCGCGTTAGCGTACTGCCGTATTTCTTCTCTCGAACGGTCCCGATTTTTGTATAACTCACTTTTAAAGTACCGGTCGATAGTCCTTCCCAAGTCTACTGGATCGCCGGGCTTGCAAAGAAATCCTGTTTTGTTCTCGATGATATCCTCTCCGAAGGATCCGATATCGGTCGCAACGGCAGGAAGACCGAAGCTAAATCCCAGAAATAAGATTCCACTCTGGAAAATCTGCGTATACGGCAGCACCAAGAGATCCGCCGCCTTGAAGTAGAGTTCGATCTCGCTATCAGGGATATATGATAGCTTTTGGATAATATGGTTCCGATTGACGCATTGGCTGATTGTCTGCTGGATCTCCTCCATGTATCTCTCACGTCCTTTTTCCGGCCTGCCGGCGATGATAAGGCGGTAGTCAGGGTCCTTGTCTGCGATGTGCTGAAATGCCGAGACTAAGAATTCAAGTCCCTTATAAGGTGTAATCGCACCGAAAAACAGGATGGCCTTCTCGCTGTCCCTAAAGCTCAGCTGCTCTTTCGCTTTGCGGGGGCTGAGATCCGTGGATGGAACAGCGTTGTTAATTCCGTAAGGGATTACAGTGATTGCTCCATCACGGACGCCAAAATCATTGACGAGTTCCGATTTCATTTTCGTCGTATGAACAAAAATATGGTCTGCCAGTCGGTACTGTGCTCGCAACGTAAGACGATTGGCAACTGTATCGGTCAGATCCCTCCGGGCCGCATTGACATTGTGCGCAGTCACAACCACTTTCTTTCCCAGGATTCTGTAGTAAAGCATTAGCAAGGTCCGATCGACAAACTCGAATTTGTTATTCCACAGAATGTGTAGGATCTTTGGCCTGGCAGTTGCCGCATACCGAATGAGACTGGCGTAATAGATTAAGACTCTTGACATTTTCTGCGCAAGAGTGACATCCCGCTTCTGCTCTCCTCGCAGGTTGAGAAAGTTTATCTTGGAATTAAAGTGTAGTTCAGGACTATCTATCTCGTCGCTGCCCACGACATCCAGGGACACGCCTTGCAAAACAAGCGCTGTCGCCAAGCCGAACGCGTAGTGTCTGTCCTGCCCACCAGTTAGCAATCCGGCCTCGATGTCAACTGGCGGCGCCGACCCGGCACCCGTGGAAGAAGAGGCTTCCTCGGCGGCCGTCTCGCGAGACGAAATGCGGCTGGCCACGGTCAGCCTTACCTCCTGCCGGTTGACAGAAGCCTCTTGAGCAATTCTCGGCGCGGCAAAAGAGTGGGTCATCAGGCCCTCAATCGATCCCAGCAGCGCTGGCCAGCAGTTCGGTGTCGTGTTGGTCTTGAAGTACCTGCTGCGATGATGTCTGATTCACAGAGCGAGTGGCCTCCGGAATTCTGGTTATCGCGAGAAGAAAGAATATCGACACTGGAGTCATCATTCTAAAGAACGCCGCCTCCGTGAAGTTGTAGATTAGTCCAACAACGAAGTACGCCAACCTAAGGTTTGCTAGCGGCAGATCACGGCGGAATGCGGCGGCGATTGCCCGGTATCCTGTCGCTATGATGACGGTGAGCAAGGCCACCCCTGTCCAACCTAGGTTCAAGAAGACCTCGAGATAACCATTGTGAGCTTGGTTTGGCTGCCACCAGTAAATGCTCCAAATCTTGTCGAGTCGCGGCCCAAGCCAGAAACTGTCGAAGCCTGTCCCAAACAGCGGATTTGCTGCCAGCCCGACGACCAAGTTCCACAACTCAGTCCGACCAGTGAGCGTCGAGTCCCTTCCTAGCGTTTCCAAGAACCCCGAACCTAAACCGAGGAAGAGCGCTGACACAGGAACCAATAGCATCCCGGCTAAGAGAACATTCAGGATCACTGGCCTCCGGACGACCGCGGGAGAGCTCGTTGCCAAAAGCAGACCACACACCAACAGAAAACAAGCCAAGGAAGTCATCGAATGGACAACCCAAAATAGCCAAAACACCATCGCCAGAATGACACCTTGAACCAGTAGCCGTCGGGTGCGGTCCGTTCTGCCCTCCCAGCCTTGGTATACAGCCAGAAAGCGCCATACTGAGCCCAGGCCGAGGAGGAGGCAGATCGCCCCAAGCGTGTTCTTGTTGGTCGTGACGCCCGTACAATACAGAGTTCCATCCCATCGACCGTACGCGCGCCCCAGGTCCGGGTAATACCTGATGAACAAAACGGAAAGAGGAATAAGGAGGTACGTGGTTCGCGCAAGGAGTCGTTTGACGGCCGCATACGGCTCGCTTTCACTCAACACGACCAGAATCATTACAAGGTCGCCCAAGGCTTTGGTCCAGCGCTTGAACGCCACGCCAGGGAAGTCCGACCACAGGATGCTCACGGCGCAGTAGAGAAAAAAAAGCAGAATTGGTCCATTTGCTCGCAAAAGCTGCCCGCACTGCCTTCTTCTGTTGACAAGGACGATTAGCCCGACAGCCAACAAGGCCGTGTAAACCTGCCGGTCTAGCGGACTCCCCTCCAGCAGGCTCTCTGGCGAGTTCATCACCTTCGTTGGTTCCCACCACTGCAACCATTGGGCTAAGGATCGCGAACAAGCAAGTGACACCCAAACCACGGGAATCCAAAGGGCTCTTGACGCCTGGGCATTCCGGTCCCGGTCCAGCCAAAACAGCCCAACGATCCCAAGGGCACAAACGAGTGCGGCAAACTCAGAGGACATTTATGGCCTCGCTGCGAGCGTCTTTGCCAGTGCGCTTACTGGGCCGCTTCCGATTATCATCTGAGTGATGACGCTCCCTTTTAGGAAACTTCCGCCAGGGATTCGTTTTTGTGTCTATACCACGCGCTCCGCAGTTCGCGGAAACTTTCGATCACGGGAGCGGGAACACGGTCAGCAAGACTGCGGTGTACGCCTAGGCGGAAGCCGACCCAACCCTTGAGAGTCAAAGGTACGTAATACCGCGGGACATCGATCCGCTGGAAGCCGTTGTGAGCCTTAAAATCGCTCAGGCTGTCACGCTGTCGCTTCCCATAAGCGAAGTTCGCATACACGAGATAAGGGATTCCCCGCTCGGCGCACGATCGGATAGCTTGCGCGATCAGCGCATTGGTCGGAGCCTTATCCCTGTGCTGTGCCATAGCGACGATATGAATCACCGTAGCCTGAGATCGAGCGGCGTCGTTTGTCAGCTTCACAAAACCGATCAACTGTTCGTCGAGAAACGCCCCGATGAAGATGCTAGTCTCCAAGAAAGTCGCGGTGATCCTGCGCACCGTCTCAATGTCCTTTCCATAGTGGGTAAAGCGCTTTCCCTGCCGGATAGGGCACTCATTGTAAATTTTCCAAATTCCGCTGACTAGAGTCTCATCGAAAGGTACCTCTCGGGTTTCCAGTCTCCTCTTGTACGCTTTCCGAACCATATTCCGAGTCTTGCCATCTACCTGTCTAGTCCACCATTCATCGAAAGTAGATATGCGAAGGGTAGCCAAGTTGTCCCATTCTATCGGGTAACTATATTTTGGCGCCATTTCAGGCACTTTATCTATAAACGTAAAGAGATCTATCCGTGTTTCAGATTTGCGGAGACCATCCACCAATGGCTCAGGATTCTCCAGAAACTCGAAACCGTCGGCCGAAAGTCGAGCTAAGCGAATTAGCCGGCCCTGGACCTCGATGTTCTTACCGCAAACCTGGATAAGTTGCTTCATCATATCCTGCGTAGACGCTGTCTTGCGGGGCGCCCTCCCAATCGTGTCCAGTAGCATTCGAAGACGATCCGCAGACACGTACATTCGTGAGCAGAACAAGCCCAACTACGTTTTGCGCATGTACGTTCTTGCGAGTGCCGTCGCCCTAAAGGGCGCACATCGGGTGAGTCAGCCTCTTCTCCCCATATGCCCGAACCCTGGCACTGCGAAGCAGGCAGAAAGGGGGAGATCCCCGGCCAAACGGAAGACGTCGCCCCCGGTAAGGAACTGATAGTCTGCCGGGTTGAAAGGATGCGTCGCTACTTCAACTGTGAATCCTCTCGCCAATGAGAATATCCTTTGCAGCCGGCCAGGCTCATCAATCGGATCGAGAGAGAAGAAAAAGTGCGTAAGACGATGGCTCCGCGCCAGCAGGCGGTCCACGACCTGACGGTAGAGAAGGTTGTGCCAGCTCTTCTCTCCAGGCCGAAATGAGAAATTACGTCGAACGATGGTTCCTGGTGGCAAGAGACCTCCGAGAAGCACATTCGAGCAAAGGTGCACGTGATGATGGCCATCGAGTCGCTCAGGCTCGGTTCCGTAGAGACGAAAGAACTCTTCTCGTTGAGCCGCCACTACGTATTCGAAGGAACGGACGAGCCCCGGGTGAAAAACAATCCGGCTTATATGATGGTGCCGCCGGAAGTACATGGCCAGCTCTCCCTGACGTTCCATGAGCCTTCGGGGACAGGCCGGCGCAGAAAACCAAGCTGTGAAATTCAGGTGGAGTCCGGCATCGATTCCCCGTTCCCGAGCAATTGCCGCGGCTCGCTCTGAATCCTTCATGAACACCATAGCGCTAACCGACGAAACAGACCCAAGAAGGAGACAGTCGAGAATCCGATCGGTGGTATCTCGGTCCTGCCCCCAATCATCTGCATTCAAGATAAGAAGACCCTCATGACACCCTCCGACGTTCCGGGTTGCCGAGTCCCCGGCCGAACCAGCCCCGACTGAGGACTGCACCTCGATCAGGCATGAAGGCTCTGCTAGCGCTACTGGAATCGGTTTTCCTTTACGGGCCATCGGTTTCCTAGTTTCGACAGAGTCTTTCTTGGGCGTTTAGTCAGCGGTGAGGCTCAAAAGCACACCGCTCATCCGACCCAAGCATTCCTAAGTCGGATCCTGCGGGGTTGGTTGGTCGACAACAACTCTATCGCGCTGGGGCGAACTCTTCCGCGTCCTAGGTTCTTTCCATAACACAAAGAAGAGTCTGATGCACGCGGTCGGTAAACTTGCCCGCTAACTTGCTGAGACCTCGCATCACAAGGAACAGCTCCTTGTTAAAAGAATAGTACATGTATGAGTAAGAATACGGTTTCCATCGTCGAACTGCGAAACCACAACTCGTCGCCAGCTCTGTTAGCTTTTCCCTCGTGTTCGCACGATAGAATGTCGGCGTATTCTCAGATTCGCCCGTCAACCGTCTCGAGAAGTTGTGAAAAACTATTGGAGTCGCCCGCGACAACATCATCGTGTAGTTCCATAAGTTTGGTGTCTTAATGTACAAGACACCACCTTTTCTGAGCACCCTTGCGAATTCGCACATTGCCCGCTCCGGAGTCTCAAGGTGCTCAAGCACCCATCTGACAACGATGAGATCGACACTGCTGCTCTGCAGGGGCAACGAATAACAACTACCGCAGACCCGATACGTGACGTTGGAATTCGTCGCGAGTGCTTCTCGATCTACGTCGATCCCTAGCGAGTTAGCCTGCAACTCCGCAAGCCGATCCCCTTTCCTGCCGAGTAGGCCGAGAGAGCCACAGCCGACCTCTACCACCCTGCAACTGTTGCCTCCGAGCGAATTGTGCGCATCTTCTAGCAGGCAATATTCACAATCCAGCACCTCGTCCCATATCCTTCCAATTTCGCCTCTAATGCGCGCGTCCACCGATTTCTCCCTTACCGAAACCGCTCGATAGACGCGTTCCACAGTTCGGGCGTTTGGCGCATTGCGGAGCCTTCAGAATTCACGATGAGAAGGTCCTCAGGGGAGGGGCCTCGCTGCTTGGACACAGGAGGGTGTCTTAGAGTCTCTCAGCACGTCCATCAAGCGGGGCAACTTATGTTTCTGGCTCGTGGCAGTGTGCTCCACGATTGTGAGGCACGCAGCTCTCCGGCTTCCTATCAAGAAGATTAACTGCTCGCCCCTATTACCCTTGTATGCTTCATCGCCTTTAACAGGCCCTGTTGCAGTCTTTGCATCTGCTCAAGCTGGTGAAAGCGGATCAGTTCGGCGGAAACTGGTCTTGGAACGCGCCTTATCCAAGCGGAGCCATAGCCCGCAAGTAAGAACAGCGCTCCGAGCAGATAGGGCTTTCTTCCCATCTGATAGCACCCTCGGAACAGCTCCCACAGGGGATGACCACCTAAGTAGTAATCTTGCCTGCCAAGTGAGAGATTTGCCCTCAACTTGCCACCCGCAGCAGTGCCCATAGGGCGATGGTGATGACAGACACGTTCCACGTATGTCCTAGTCTTCCAACCCTGCATCCGCGCAGTCGTCACCGCAATCCAATCGATGCCGCCACCCATAACTTGGACATAGCCTCCGATCTGCTGAAAGCATTCTCTTCGGAAGAGTTGGCATGCACCTGAGACGTGATCGACAGTCGTGAATCTGAAATCGTACGAAGTTGCCCCTTCTACGAATGGCGTTCCCGCCACGCCGAGATTGGGATCCCCAGCAAATTTGGAGAGTAAGAACTCGAAGTGATCCTCGCCGAACGTGATGTCGGCATCCAGGTTCCCGATAATATCGAAACTCTCGTCCCGCACCTGTTCCTGCCCGGCGTCGAAGCATTGGACCTTGGCCGCGAAGTGCCGATCTCTGCGCTCTGGCATCCGTACCAGCTTTATCCATGTGTGATCGCGTAGATACTTTTTCACGATGTCATCGGTACGGTCCGTCGAGCCATCACTGACAATCACCCACTTTCGAGGGCGCATAGTCTGAGAGATTACCGAACGGATCGTTTGCTCAATGAACTCTTCCTCGTTGCGAGCCGGTGTGATCAAAACATATCTCAGATCTCGTGCGTTCATCGTGCGACCTGATTTTTTATCCTCCGGAGAACTTTTGCGTCCGTTACGAGATCGCGGCGCAGGCATCAAGAGTGCGCGTCAGACGAAACTCTTGAGCCAAGCCTGAGGCGACCGCGCGAATTGGAATATTCTGCTGCGGGTCTCGCCCGTTATGGATTCGCAACTGCAGATCAGGGACATCTCCGCTCACACCCACCGAGACCTTCACTCGTATTTCGCCCGATTGCCAGTTGACGTTTTCAAAGATCGCAGACCGACGTTTTCGAAACCACGAGACTGTTTGCGCGGCGGTCGAGCACCAAGCTTCTCTATTCTTGAGTCGATTGACGAGGTCGACGTAGAAGTCACCCCATAGTCTCTCAGGCGCAAAACTCCGGTCATGCCAGTTCACGGTGACGCAACCACCAAACTGAACCGCGTTGTCGATAATACGGTCGACTCGCAGCCGGGCTTCAGCGCGGGCGAGGTTAAGATAGCTGGGATAAAACAGGGCCGTGTCCATAACGTGCAACGGCAACTCAAGCAACCGAGTGACTTCCAACGGTTTGTATACTTGCGTCGTTCCTGCGCGATACCCAACGGTCTCGTTATAGCCGATCGTCGAATCGTAGTCAGCACCCGCCTGTTCAAGGATTAATGGCGATCGCGCATCGAAATAAAGCCAATGCATCCGTACTCCGATCTGCTCCATCCCCGTAATTCGACGTATCTCTTCCAGTTCGGCACTTCCTTTGTGACTGTCGAGCCATGCATCAATTCCATGGAGTCCGATTTCGCAACCGCGAGCCATCAGTTCTTTGACTTGAGCTGAAATGTCAGCAGCACCGTAGGGGGAGGCACGCCGGCCTGGCACGACACCTTCGGGGCTTTGTCCTGGACGGTTCTTGAAAGGAATCACGAAAAATGTCGAACGCTCCCCCTTTTCCAACTCGATATAACGACTGAACTCGCACCAAATGTCGTTTGCTAAGCCCAAACTGGACAAGGGGCAGCTTCAGCGCCGCGATCCAATTCGTAAGGAGTTCACGAAATGAGGCCCGTCCGCGGATCAAGTTAAATACGGAACCGAGCACAGCCCGGTACAGAAACCCAAACATCGTATGGTCAAACATATGCTGGCGGATCGAGGGATGGTCTATATCGTGGGTCAAGCACGCAGTGAATCGATACCCATGCGGAATCGGTGGAATCTCGACCAGAGGGACCCCACTTGCAACGATTAGATCGCGCAACAGAGCGATGTGCAGCTCCACAGTCGGGATTGCCGCATTAATGGCAGGTTGGCCCTCCGTCAGCAGGATACGAATCTCTCGAAATATGTCATACCCAATACGATAGACTAACGTCTCGCTGACTTCCCGTACATAACTCGCAGGCTGCTGCGACCGTTCATCGACCAAAGGCCCGCTTATATATTCGCAAAAGGTTGCGCAATCTGCGTAGATCGGGATTCGCGCCCCTCGGTAAGACAGCATTCGAGTGCGCCCTTCATGAAGCGTGACCTCTATCTTTTGTCTATCGTCCAGCGGTAAGTTTCGGCTATCATAGATTAGAGCTAGCTTGGAGGCATGTTGTGGAACTTTTCCTTCCCCGGTGCAAAGCAGAACGTCGTACTGCCGATCATTCTGATAAAACTCCCAGGGGGTTTTGAATAGCTCGAAGAACTCAGATACCACCACAGATTCCGAGGGGTTTGCAACGACTCCGATCATTGTACACGAGCCTCTGTTAACTCACCGTCAACGGCCACTATGCGCAACTCACCGGAGAGGGCTGCGGGCACGTCAAGTGCAGGAAGAGGCGAGCCAGCGCCTTGAACATGGTAGCTTGTCCCCAATGGAGCATTGGAGTCTTGGCTGTTACAAGTGGGTACTGTCGATAGTAGAAATATCCGTTCGTGTCCTGGATATTCCGAATCGACCAAGCAGCTACCTTTTCCGCAAGCTCGCCGCACCTGCTGTCACGATTCGAAAACCGTGTGAGCGTATCAATCGACTGTGCCACACATTGGATATCAACTGGATAAATTCGTGTGTGATAATACTTTGGGCGGCCGTTGTCCTCAAAAAAGTGGGCCTTATAGAAGGCCAATCCTTTGTCAAGATGTTTGCGGAATTCCTCATCGCCGGTGGCATCTAGGTAAATATCCAGACTGTCCAAGTTGTAGCCGGTATGAAAATTGTCGATCCAATGATACTTGGGGTCTTCCGCATACCACCATGACCCATCGAGTAACTGCCGCGAGCAGCTGTATTCGATCGCTGAGCGGGCAACACGAAGATATTCCTCGTTCCCAGTGTGCCTGGCAGTCCGGGCGAGAAGGCTCGCACCCAGCAGGTTAGCATTGTGGATGGAGCTTTGAACGTGAGCAAGATAGCTCACGCAGTCGCCTCGAGGAGTCTTTTCGCGGGGTAACTCCATGATCCAGTTGCAAGCGCTCTCGGCAATATTCAGAAACCACTTGTCCCCTGTGATCTCGAAAGCTTCTACGTAGGCATGACCGATGAAGCACGTCCACACAATGATGGGATCATCTTTGGTGTAACCGCCACCACGGGAGACAAAATCAAAATGATTGCTCCAACTGTGATGCTGAAATCGAGGCACCCTATGCTCGTCAAGCCATTCCAAGCAGAGGGTGGCCTTGTCGAGGAAATGTTGCTGACGAGTTGCTCTGTAGAGGGTCAAGTACCCCCATGCCATGTAACCCCGACCTTTCGTCGAGTCTTTAGGTCGGATCCCCAAGAACGGACGTAGATTGAAGGGGCATTGCCGGACGGTCTGCTGCAGGATACGCTCAGCAAGCTGATTCCTACATGCTAGAGGGCGTGCCCACGAAGACAGACCGTCAAATGGCTCATAGCCGCGGTAATCGCGATCCTCGACCCATCGTTGAACGAGCTCGAGGGCTTTCCAGATTTCATCGATTCTAATCGCCGGAGGACTCATAATCCGTAGCGTATAGTGTCACGCCGGCCGTGGCACCTGTGGATGTCAATGCGGTTTGTCAGCTTTCAGCACCCCGTCGACCAACTTCAACAGGGTCTGTCTCTCCTGGGACCACGTATGCGCCAAGTAGACCTGCTGCCCACGCTCGGCAATCTCGATGGCCTCCGTAGAGTGTAAAAAGACATGTTCAATCTGCTGGGCAAGCTCGACCGAGTCACCGGGGTCAAAGAAGAAAAGAGACTCTGGGCCGAAGTAATCCTGGATGCCTAGGGTTCGCGGAGCAATCACCGGTTTGCCCAGCGCCAGGTACTCAAAGATTCGAGTTGGCGTGTTGATCTCCGTGAATGCATTTTGGTGGTTCGGAATGATCCCCACATCACAGTCGTCGATTTCTCGAACCAATTCCTCCAGGCTCTTCGGCCCTAAATAGGTCACACGCTCCATCAAGGCCCTTGCTTCGTGCTTGGTCCATCACCCGTTCAAGAAAAGGGGTACTGCGACCGTAGATCCTGAGCTCCGCGCCGGGCACGGTCTCTCGCACTAGATCGCGAGCGCATCGACCGCGAGATCCAAACCGTTTCGTTCGACCAATGACCCGTGATACATCATTACGAAGCGTTTGGTCGAGGCCTGGCTTCGGGGAAGGGTATGAGCGGACCGCACGAAGTGGGAAGATTTCCCCATCGGGGGAATTCATCACTACGCCGATCTTTTCGGGCGGACAGCTGCGAGAGCCAAAGATTCGCTTACATGCGACATTAACCGTGATCACGAGATCGGCGCGTGCGATGCTCCACTTCTCCAGCCATGCTGAAAAGCCGGACGCTGAGACTGGTCTCGTCGAGATCGAATATCGTCATCATCAGTTCCGGCATAGGATCGTGTTGATCGAGGATCACTTTCGCTCCCAATGCCTTTGGCACCAACGAACTCACGACCAGAATGTCTGGCATGTTGTGTACATAGACCAGGTCGTACCGACGTTTGAGCGAGCGTGAGGCCAGTATGCTTGCGGAAATAAGAATGAACGAGGAGTATTTATAGGCGTAAGAGAGCGTGCCGCCACGGTTATGCGTGATCCGGACGCGTGAGATGTCGAGTCCATCTCGTATCTCATGTTTCAGTTCCTTCTCATCTCCCAGGCATATCAGGTCCACTGTCATACCTTCTTTGAGAAGGGTTTCGGCGGCCCGGCGTGGGCGTGGATCGGCAGGGTAAGAGGAGAACGTAACCATCGCCGCCCGCTTGCCCTTAAGACGCAAGCCGTCCGAGGCGACCGGGGACTTAGAACAGGAAAGGGTCTCCATACAGTCAAGCTTCATCAGCACATGTCTGGGAGTTGGGGTGCCGGGGCTGCGACGAGCGCCCGAAGCGGAGATCTAGGAAATCCTGCGAGCAACCAGGGGTAACTCACGTAGCCTGGCGTCACCAACAGCCACCACCTCTTCCCCACTCTGCGCTTCTCGCTCAATCTTCATTTTGTTGGACGCCTGAATCGCCGCAAGAATCATCGAATGGTCATACTTTTGCAGAATCTCAATGTTTTGCATGACGCAATGGCCGCCAATCACTCCAGGAACATACTTGACGGGAGGGAAGAACTTTATTTCCTCATAAAACGAGACAACCTCGTTATAGTCCTCGCCCGTTTGATCACAATATCTCTCGACATTCTGGGCCCAGGCAATCATCAGACCGAAGTAAGTCGTTTCGGTGAGCTTTGCTAGCTCGGTTGCCTCGGGCGATGACAAGACCTTCGCTTTCAAGCCCAACGACTCGAAGTGAGTGGCGGCCCGCTCGCCGGCCGCGGCATTGATCGCCCCCACGAATTTGGTATAGATCGCTAACTCGTCGAGCATGCGAGCGTGCTTGCCACGGACGGGGCTGTTCACCACCCAAGCACCGGTTCGCTCAGCTATGGCTCGGGTAGTTCCGATTGCCACAGTGCTGTTGACGATAGTCAGAGTTGGCCTGAAATGTCCGACATAGCGAACCGTCTCGCCGACAAAATCCCTGATCTGGAACGGGTAGCAGACATGTAGGATATCAACTTGCTCGATTCGCTCGACCGGTGAGATATCTACTCCAATCGCATCATGGTACCGGGAAACGAGCTCGAGCAGGGGCTTTCCCACCTCTCCAAGTCCAACGACAACAACCTTATCCTTCTTTCTCACGGCTTTGGGCCTCCTTCAAGGAAAGTGAAAGTTTCACGATTAGCGCCTCTGTGACTTTCTCAGGATCACAACGGAGTGTTAACGGTACTGACGGCATCTAGTAGCTATTCTTGCAGTGAGTGCTCGACTCGGAAGCTTTTTCGCTACCCCATGTATTTATAGATCACTCTTCCAGCCACAGCCAGCAGACTACTGGGCGCGTGAGAGCAAACATACCTGCCAATGCCGGGTTGCCTGCTTTCTAAAATCTGGGACGGATCTCGCACTGGATAACGAAAGTAGGCCAAGGGTGTCCGAGAGGCGCCCCAGCGATCCTTGAACACCAGGAGTCCTGGATTGTCACGATCACTGCGGCCTAGATCGAACTCTGACAACTGGCCCATTTTGGCTTCTTGGATGGCGTTCCAAAGCAGGAACTGCGTGCCTCCCATATTGCTGAATCTGCGATCAGAGCAACCATACTTGTAAACAAGCACCTGCTTGTGGCGGAGGGTAAATATACTGGCGATGGGACTGGCCATTCTTCGAAGCAACTCGAATCTTCGCCTTATCGCCCATACAAGCAATGACGTTTCGAAACCACTCTGCCGGCTGTGCCGGTAGCCCTTGCCTGCGGCGCGTCTTCAGCAGCAGTTGGTAGAACACATTAACCAACGAATCGGATCTTCCCTCCTCGCATGTGAGACCCTCTCGCACGGCGCGCCGGATCTTCCTCTGCACACAGTCTTTGTGAAAATTACGGAAAATGTCATCCAGGCCGGGACGCAAATCCAGTTTGTGGAGGCAGAAAGCCTGACTTGCCCCAAAAGCGGTGCAGCCTTGGCTAATTGAGTCTGCCGGTCTGATCTCGATGTAGCTCCACTTCTTGCGGTGGAGTTTCTCCCGCAAACTTAGTAGTAAGGAAGTCAGTTGTTCCGACTGCTCGACCAGCGGTGTGCTGTGGTCGGAGAATGGCAGCGAAACCAAGCGGTTGCCGAAAAGCCAGCTGGAGACCTGGCAAAAAGGAACAGCATTGGTTAACGGATGTCCAGGAGGCGTAAGTGTAAAGGCAACCGGTTGGTAGCCGTAAGTCCGTCGCAAGGCTTCAAGCCAGCCTCGTGTGTGAAAGACGGAAGCGTCTGGATGATTCTGAAGAAATTCGTCCCAACGCTGATCCCTAGTGGGATCGATCTCATAGACAGTCATGTTGAGGGGCTGTCAACACTCTATGGCTCGATGAAGCTTCGGAGAACTGCCAGACTGTCAGGCGACGGTTTCTTGTCGTATTTTGGGAGATGGCATCTTTCGGCTCGCCGCCAACCCACCTCTCACCGCTTGGGCAATATCTTCCTGTTCGAATCGGGCGAGTTGCGGATACATGGGCAATGAGAGAATTGTGGGGGCGATTTTCTCAGTTATCGGGAAGTCTCCCTTGTCGTATCCGAGGGTGCCATAGGCTTTCTGCATGTGGAGCGGGATTGGGTAGTGAATGCCGGTACCGATGCCCGCTGCCTGTAGGCTGTTCTGCAGTTCTTGCCGATTTTGTATCCTTATCACGTATAGGTGATATACAGCATGAGCCCAACGGGGCTCTAACGGAACGATCACGCCGTCTACTGAGCACAGCAGTTCTCGATATAGCTCGGCTTTATCTCGACGTTGAGTATTCCATTCTGATAGATGATCCAGTTTTAGCCGGAGAATTCCCGCCTGAATCGCATCCAGCCTGCCGTTGTAACCTTCTATGTCGTGGTAATATTTCTCGGCTTGACCATGGTCGCGCAGCATTCGTACTCTTTGCGCCAGCTCTGGGTCGTTGGTCGTGATTGCGCCAGCCTCACCGCAAGCACCCAGATTCTTGCCAGGATAGAAACTGAAGGCTGCTGCTTTCCCCATGGATCCAGCCTTTTGCCAGCGTCCGGCTTTTTGTGAGAAATACTCCGCTCCGTGAGCCTGGCAGGCATCCTCTACAACCATGAGATTGTAAGTATTGGCCAGTTCTAGAATCGGATCCATGTCGGCTGTCTGTCCGTAGAGATGAACCGGCACGACCGCCGAAATCGTTCGATGCGTCCGGCGTGAAATAGGCCTTCCGGTAGCCCGATCCTGGTCGCATTTTGTCTCCAAATATGCGCGGAGCTTTTCAGTATCCATGTTGTACGTGCGCTCGTCAACATCAACAAACTCCGGCTGCGCACCGGCCTGTGAAATGGCTTCCGTGGTAGCGATGAACGTGTTCGGCACGGTGAGTACACCATCCCCAGGACTGACCCCCGCGGCCATAAGTGCGAAGCGCAGCGCATCTGTTCCGCTGCCCACACCGACACAATGGTCGACTTCGCAGAACTCCGCAAATGCGTTTTCAAACTCCTGCACGGCTTTTCCTCCTACGAATGCGGCGCTGCGGAGTGCCGTCCGAAAAACCGTGACCAGTTGCTCCTCCATCTCCGCGTGAGGACTAACCAGATCAAGAAATGGAATACTAGTGCTTGTCATTATTTATGCCTCCACTGTGATAAATGCCCTGCTCATTCTGTCAAAGATGTTAATAACCCAGGCGGGCAGAAGTACTAGGCGTAGCCACACTCATTCTCCTGCGTCTTTCAAACTCAACTCCGCCCGCTCGCTTTCGACCAGATATCGCAGAATCTTTGCTGGGTTTCCTGCGACGATGGCATTTTCGGGAACGTTTTTAGTGACCGTGCTTCCTGCACCGACGATCGCGTTTTCACCGATCACCAACCCAGAAAGGATCGTGGCACCGGAACCGATTGAAGCACCCCTCTTCACTAAAGTACGCTCGACTCTCCAGTCGGCTTCCGTCTGCAGTTTGCCTTCGGCGCTGGTCGCTCGCGGATAGCTGTCGTTGATGAATGTGACCCCGTGACCGATGAAGACATTGTCCTCGATGGTCACTCCCTCACAGACAAAGGTGTGGCTGGAGACCTTGCAGCGCTTGCCGATTCTTGCGTTCTTCTGCACCTCGACAAACGCGCCGATCTTTGTCTCATCTCCAATTTCACAACCGTAGAGATTGATAAATTTGGACATCTTCACATCCCGGCCAAGCTTTACGTCTGGCGCTACGCAGACATATGATTTCTCAGGCATCGCTACCCCCGTTTTAGAAAATGTGGCTCATGTGAGATTGTCGAGATACTCGCGGAAGGTCCCACGGTGACGCGTGAAAACAAGACTACATCTGTACGGCTGCGCCGCGATGGTGCAGAGACTCATTGGCAGCTTCTAGCATCTGAACGACCCGCAAACCCGCTGCCCCGTCATTGAAAGGAGTCTGATCTTTGGCGATGCAGTCAACGAAGTACCCCAGCTCTAGGCGCAACGCCTCGACCTGCTCCAACTTAGGGGCCCACATGTCGCCTGACCGATAGTTTACGAGTAAGTTATACAAGCCCTCGCGGCTCGTGATGTTTACTCCCTTATCATAGATCTTGATTTTCTCGTCGGCTTCCAGATCGTTCCACGCGAGCATTTTCTTTTCGCCACCGATGAGGGTCGTGCGCACTTTGACTGGCGATAACCAGTTAACATTGATGTGCGCGATGACCGCATTCGAGAAATACAGCGTTATGAAAGCGACATCTTCGAACCCGTTGAGGTGGGTCTGGCCTGTGGCGACGATTTCTTCGGGCCTCTCTCCGATGAGGTGGTCCATAATCGAAAGGTCGTGCGGGGCAAGATCCCAAATCACATTTACGTCGTGCTGGAACAGTCCCAGGTTTACGCGGGTGGAGTCGTAATAATATAGTTTGCCGAGCGTGCCTTCTTTCAAAAGTTCTTTGATCTTCCTTACCGCCCCAGTGAAGAGGAACGTGTGGTCCACCATGATCTTCAGATTTTTCCTGGCGGCAAGGTTGATCAGTTCTTCGGCCTGCGCCGAGGTGCTGGTAAACGGCTTCTCTACGAAAACGTGCTTGCCGTTTTCAAGGGCGGCTTTGGCAAGTTCGAAGTGCGTCCAGACAGGCGTTACGATTGCGACGGCATCAATTTCAGTTGATGATATTATTTCCGATGCATCAGCCGTCACTTGGACTCCGTGGTTCGCTTTTTGGGCTCGTTCTCTTGCGGCAGGGAGTTTGTCCGAAACTGCTAGGACTCGTGCCCCTTCCAAACCATCAAGGTTCCTGACGATGTTTGGGCCCCAGTAGCCGTAGCCAATTACACCAAACATTCACCATGTTCTTACCTCTTTCCGACACTGGTTTCGGCTGGGAAACATGCAACGTGGTAGGTGGCACGTGACTCAGCATGAAAGGGTTAATGCTTTGTTGATTGATGGGAACTGCGCGGTGCGAACGTAGCGGAGCGTCTCCTCAATACGCGCCGTCGGCCATAAATACGGCGCGTGGCGTGCGCAAGAGGATCTTCATGTCGAGCAAAGGCGACCAGGTTTTGGCGTACCTGAGATCGAGACGGACCATATCATCGAACTCGAGTCGCGATCGGCCATTCACCTGCCACAACCCTGTAATGCCTGGCTTCACTTCTAAGACTCTTCGCCGGTGCCACGTCTCGTAGGCTGCTACCTCGTAAGGAATTGCAGGACGGGGTCCGACCAGCGACATTTCTCCCCTCAGTACATTCCAGAGCTGCGGAAGTTCATCCAGGCTGCTCCGTCGCAAGAACGCCCCTACCCGCGTGATTCTTGTGTCGTTCGTAAGCTTGTAAAAACCCGCGCCATCCCCATTGCCGTTGGAGGGATTTCGTTGCGCCTGGCCAGCAATTAATTGCGTCACATATTCCTGGTGAATGCTGGAGTCGTTGTCGACATACATCGACCTGAATTTCAGGAATGTGAATGACTTACCATATTGTCCGACCCGTCGTTGCCTGAATAACACCGGGCCCTTCGACGAGCCTTTGATGGCCAACGCGATGATCAGCAAGGCAGGAGCGCAAATCACGAGGATCAGCGCGCTGCCGATGATGTCCATCATCCTTTTCATCCCGACACGGATTCGCGTGGTATGGTCGCGTTGGGACAAATCAGGATACAGCATCGGATTGCTTGGACGCTGAGTTATGTCATGATCCCACTTGTCCGGGAAAAAGTGAAATGAAACACTGATCTGATTGAACTGTTCGAAAGTCAGTTTGTCTCGCAGAATGCTGCTCACCCTGGCCAGCATCGTGCTCAGGATCGAGTTTTTGTCGTCGATCACGAGTTCTGTAAACATCACGCCGGCAGTAGACTGGTTCTTGTACCAGCCGATCACGTCGGTTTCCCTCGTTGATGCCAACAGGGCGGATAGGATACTGGCGAGGATCCTTTCCATTCTTCTCCGAAGTCTGGCGCTCCCCCGTCTCCAGCAGCATGAGTAGGAACGGTTTCCTGGAGCGCTCCGTTCTCTTACGCTCCACCGAGATCATTTGCCGGAAGGCCTCTTCGTGCAGAATCTTACGTTCTTCGGCGGACACCGACTTCAGTGGAAGAGACCCCGTACTTGAACCATTACCTTTATGTTGCAGGGTCACGATTTCCTCCGATTGTTCTGCCACCGTGCTTCCTGGGGCAGGAGCAAGTAGCTGATACTGATTTAGTTCGTGATGAGGGATTTGTAGGCTAACCGATCGCGCCGAGAGTTAGGAAAGGAAGTTAGCTTGATTGCAGTTGATTATTCTGTCGGCTGGTTATCGGCCCGTGGAACAGCTGTCTTGCCAGTATAGTAATGATAGTAGTTGCCTAGAGTAGCCTCCCTGGAGCCATTGAGTAATGCGCCAAGTAACTTCGGCTGCTCGACCACTTCCAGGGCTCGTCCTAGCTGCCGTTTTGCAGTTTTTCCCGGCCGCGTCACTAGGAGGACCGCGTCTGCCAAGCGCATCCAGACGCTGGTATCCGCGAGGGGCAGAATTGGGGGAGAGTCGATGACAATCCAGTCAAACCAACCTGCTAAGTGATCCATCAGTATGGAGAGTCTCCCCGATTGCATAAGTTCCAACGGGTTTCTAGGCGAGCTGCCGGCCAGCAAGATCCAGAAGCCCAAATTCTCAAGCTGGTAGATGTTCATGCCCGGGCCAGGTTCCCCGTCTAACAATTCACTGAGACCTGGAAGTTTTCCAAGACCAAACTGTTGGGCTAACGAGGGCCGTCGGAGATCTCCCTCCAGCAGCAATACCTTCTGCGGCTGCCTCTTCGCCAGAGTGCACGCCAGGTTTGCCGCGATCGTGCTTTTGCCTTCTTCAGGCATCGAACTGGTGACCAGCACCCGTTTTAGGGGGCGCTTTTGCTGGAGGTGTCTCAAGCGGACCCCGAGAAAGCGGAATTTCTCCGCAGCCAAGCTTTCCTCCTCTGTTATGCAGACCAGTCTACTTTGAGGAGGCACCAGAACCCGTACCGGCGGGAACTGGCTGAACTGGTCAACACGCGCCTCTCGTGGCTGGTGGTCATTCTCAGTAAGCCGATTGTTCTCTGTCGCGTGGTCGCCCTTGGTCGGGAATTGCACAACCTGCCGTTCAGCAACCTCTAACAAATCCGCTGCCGCCGACAACTCCGTCAGATCGCTTCCCGACTTCTCAGACTCAGACCTCTGCAACGCATCAAATATTTGGCTCATGGTTTGGGACTCTGGATGGTTGCAGGGGACAGTATTTCTCCATCAGCGTGACGGCAGCCGATTTAGATAGGCATATAAATCCAGCACGTTCTTAGCGGCCCGCCGAACATCTATTTCGTCGAGTTCCCCGGGGGTCTCCTCCTGCGGAGGTTGGGCTACATTCAAGTTCAAGCGAAGATCTGCGGCGATGTCCTCAATGATCTCAGGAGTCACACTTCGCTCCTGTCGGGCGTAAGCCGTGATCAGAGCGTTTTCGCAAATAGTGTTGATTAGCCGAGGAATGCCGCGGGAGTGACGATAAATAGCTGCGATGGCGTCTGGAAGGAATACAAGGCAGCCATTCGAACTTAATCCCGCTAGCTGGAGACGGCGCGCGATATAACCCCCTGTCTCGTTGAGATCGAGCGGTTTCAGCTGTGAGCGATGAGCAATCCTCTGCTTCAGTTGGCGGAGTGCGGCGGAGTCCAGTTTGTCATTGAGTTCAGGTTGCCCGACCAGCAGAACCTGCAACAATTTTTCCTGAGTGGTTTCCAGGTTCGTCAAAAGTCGGACTTCTTCCAGGATGTCCGCCGAGAGATGGTGTGCCTCGTCTACTACCAGAACAGTCGTTAGCTTTCTCGAACCTCGGGCGATCACATAGTTGCTCAAATCCAATAGAATCTCGCCTTTGTTCCGGCCTGAGGTCGGCAGGCCAAAGTCGCTCGCGATGTATTGTAAGAACTCAGCCGGTGACAGGCGACTGTTAAAAATATATGCGTAGGCGACGTCATTGCTTCCTCTCAGTAATTGAAGCAGGCAGCGTAGTAACAGCGTCTTTCCCGTGCCGACTTCACCGGTCAGTACAACGAACCCTTTGTGTCCTCGTACTCCGTGGTATAGCGTTGCCAGAGCTTCGTTGTGTCGAGGAGTGGGAAAAAGGAAAAAGGGGTCCGGAGTAAGTTCGAACGGGTTACGCTTTAGGTTGTAAAAGGATTTGTACATCAGGGTTGAAGTCAGCCAGCCAAATAGCTAATAGCGGATCCTGCGAGGATGGCGGCAAATATCACACCTGCCATGGCCCATCCAAACCAGACTTTCTTCTGTTCAGCCCTTTCGATTGCTGGAGTACTAATGACGGGAATTTCCGATATCACTGCCACCGGCAGCAAAATCTTCAGTTCCTGTTCGTTGTAGACTCGATCATCCATCATCTCGACGCCCCCGACCGCTCCCACCCCCAGAAGCAACCCAACGACCAGGCCAATACCGCAGAACTTCAGGCGATTGGGAAAGCTGGGCTTAATGGGTAGGCTAGGAGGATCGATGATTCGAAAATGTTCTCCCTGCTGGAGCAGCTCCATACTGGTCGCCATCGCCGACTCATTTTTCTTTTTGAGGAGGTCGTCATACGTCGCCTTCGATTGATCGTAGCCACGAGTCAAATCTGCGAGCTGCTGCTCTCGCACAGGCTCCTCATTCAGCCGAGCTTGATAATCGTTGATCTTGGACTTGAGATCGGAGATCATTTGCTCGTGGTTCCTCATTTCGATCTGATTGGCTCGCATCTGGCCTCGTAATTGAAGCAACTGGGGTTGGTCTTGTATTTCCATACTGCCATCTGCAGACCTGGCCGCGTTATCATCGACTTGGTTGCCGCTGCTCTTAGGACTTGGGTTGGCGAGAAGCTGGTCCCTCATCTTTTCCATGGCGGCAATCTGCTGCTTCAACTTGCGGACTTCCGGGAACCGGTCCTTATAACGAGAAGTAAGATCTGCCAGCTGTGCTTTCAACTTGTCAAGTTCCTGATCGATGGCCGCCAAGCCCATCGGGGCGCCCTCTTGGCCCTTGGGAGACCGAAGCGTTTGGTATTCGCGTAGTAAGGTCTCTAAATAGACCTGCTGTTGCTTCGAAGTGTCCAGTGCCCGCTCTTCGGTCT
>CAWHWY010000008.1:0-29866 GCA_963833155.1 uncultured Acidobacteriaceae bacterium | reverse complement strand
GCGGACGGGGCGTTTTGCCGTTCCACCCATGCAGGAACCGGAGAGGTTATCGATGCGCAGACTTATCCTCAGCTCGTTTCTTATTGCTCTGACAGTTAGCACGCTGTTCTCCCAGGCTGGCAACAATCCCGCTGAATCTCATCCGACGAAACCCACGAACGCAGCGCCGCGCGTCGCCGGTCTGGCTGCGGCGGCGGAGCAGGCGATGGTTGCTGTCGATCCGGAGAAGATCCGCGCCCAGGTGAAGTTCCTTGCCAGCGATTTGCTGGAAGGCCGCGGCACTGGCGCTCGCGGAGGCGACATTGCCGCCGAATACATAGCCACGCAGTTCGCGCTCTACGGGCTCAAGCCAGCCGGTGACAACGGCAGCTATATGCAGAAGGTTCCGATGGTCGGCATCGCCACGCAGGATGACACCACCTTCGCACTCGTTCCCGACAAAGGCGAGCCGATGAACCTGCGCAATCGCACCGACTTCGTTGCCATGGACGAGACCACCAACACGCAGAACAACGTGGACGCTCCGATCGTTTGGATTGGCTATGGCATTGACGCTCCCGAGTTCAACTGGAACGACTACAAGGATGCGGACGTCAAGGGCAAAGTGCTGCTCATGATGGTGAACCAGCCGCCGTCGGACGATCTCAAGTTCTTCAACGGCAAGACGCTGACGTATTACGGTCGCTGGACCTACAAGTTCGAGGAAGCCGCGCGCAAAGGAGCAGTTGGCGTCATTCTCATCCATAAGACTGACATGGCAAGCTACGGATGGAATGTGGTGCGCAATTCGTGGTCGGGCGAGCGAGCGTATTTGCGCATCGATCCCGCGCCGAAACTAAAAGTCGCATCGTGGATCCAGCTTGACGTTGCACAAAAACTTGCGCAGGCGTGCGGTATGAATCTTGACCAGATGATGGCGGCAGCGCAAAAGCGCGGCTTCAAAGCGGTTCCGTTGCCGGCGAAGCTGAAAGCGAACATGCTCAGCAAGGTTCGTCCGTTTGACGTAAACAACGTCATCGCCAAACTTCCGGGCTCCGATCCCAAACTAAAGGACGAGGCGATCATCTACAGCGCGCACTATGATCACCTCGGCATCGTTGCCGGAATGCCGGGTGACAATATTTATAACGGCGCACAGGACAACGCCACCGGCTGCGGCATCCTGCTGGAGATCGCGCGCGTCCTCGCTGCGGCGAAGCAGCAGCCCAAGCGCTCGATCTATTTCGCCTCGGTCACCGCTGAGGAGCAGGGTCTGCGCGGCTCCGAATTCCTCGGCAAGCATCCACCAGTTCCGGCCAAGGAAATTTCCCTCGACCTGAACTACGACGACGTTCCGCCGCTGGGCGTGCCCGAAGAAGTGAACGTTGCGGGCGCGGAACGCACCACGTTCTATTCCACGGTCGAAAGCACCGCCAAGGACTTCGGCCTCAAGATCGTGCCCGATTCGCAGCCCGGCGCGGGACATTACTACCGCTCCGATCACTTCAGCCTCGCGCGCGCTGGCGTGCCAGCGTTCTCCATCGACGAGGGCGTCAAGTACCAGGACCACAGTCGCGAGTGGGGTCTGGACCAGGCGAAGGAATTCGTTGCCAAGCGTTACCACCAGCCGAGTGATGAATACTATCCGGAGATGGATTTTCGCGGCGACGCGGTGATGGCGCGCTTCGGAGTCGCGCTGGGATGGCTCGCCGCCGACCAGCCAACGCTGATTGGCTGGAAGTCCGGCGACGAATTCGCCAAGGCGCGAGCAGGAAGCAATTAGCGGCGAGCGGCTAGCAGCGAGCAACTAGTCTAGCAGCTAGCAATTAGCATTCAGCACTCAGCATTCAGCACTCAGCCTATTAACCATTGAGTTGTCATCCCGACCGAGGACTTCAGTCCGAGCGGAGGGACCTGCTTTTTTCCAACGGCAGGGAACTGCTGTTAACTATCCCCTAACCCCTCGCACCCTATCTGATAACCCACCCCCTCCCCCCTGCGTGATCCTTTAGAATCATTAGCTTGCGCAGATTTCGGCGGTAAGTTATTGAGGAACAATGACTTATCGCATAATCTTCATTCACAAGGGTTTACGGATTGAGCTGTCAGGGTTAGCTGACAGCTGATAGCTGACGGCTGATGGCTACTTTTCAAAGAGCTTTCCAGGCCCGCACACTGGGTGCACCGGCGAGGGAGACACAACAACTCAGTCCTCGCATTTCGTTAATACCTTGATGAGCCGCGTGGAGACAAGGACGCAGGTCACGTGGGTTTGTGATAAGAATCCCACCCAAGCAAAGGAAGCTTGGGTGGAGCACCCGGCAGGCCACCTGCCACTCCTCTTGACTTTTGTTTATTCGTGCGCGAGTCTTGTAGGGACGGGAATCGCCTGTCAGGAGGTGCTAGTTGAAAGCACTTTTGATGGGTCCTGTCGCTAGAGAGAGTAAATAGCCCATAGGACTTAGTAATACAAAGCTTGGCGACGTGAAGGCTTGGGCTATTTCTCGGTGGTGCACCGCCGATGGCTAGGTTGCCTGGCGAAAGTCCTCGCTTCAGGTCGGCTTAGTCCTCCTAGCAATCGTCGCCGTGCGCTGAGTATCTCGTCCCCGCAATGACGCTAAACGTTGCGCAGTGCGTCCTCGCAATGACGCTAAAGTTGCGAAATGGTACTTCAGCCCACGTTAAGAGCCTGCGAGTAAGAACGTATCCGCGCTACGTTTAGAAGCCAGGGAGTGGACACTCCCTGGCTTTGATATTTGCCGGGTGTCGGGGTGCCCCACAAATTCTCACTTGTTGCGAATGTGTGGGAAGAATCGAGACCGTACCTACGAACGTTCAGGGACTGAAAATGTGTGGGAGTACCCCGTCCCACCCAACCAAAGGAGGGTTGGGTGGGGCACCCGCCGACAAGTAGAAAACTAGATTGCTTGTGCTTGCGCGGCTTCCTCGTCGAGCATTCTTAGATTGTTTGCTTTTTCTTGGTCAGACAGCTGGATTAACTCACCGCACGTTGCACATATGAACTTTTCCTCGCTGTCGGGCTGGGACATTTCCCTCAGTGCGGTGCGCGTTATCGGAAGGTCCTGTGGTTTTTCCAGCGCCGGACACTGCGGATTGTGGCAGCGGAACAAGACCAACAAGGTGTGTCAACTCTTCTGTGTAAACGACCAGGTTTTGTTTTTGGGGATGGGGTGCAGGGGAAGGGGGTAAATGCCCCTTCCCCTGCCCATTGATTTCGAAGGATTCCGCGCTTTCATGACGCGAGTCTCTCCAAGGCCGGCATCCGGTCCGGCCACAGAATCGTGAAGTGGTTCGAAGCTTCCCGCCAGTGATGAATCGGCATGGTCCACTTCTTTGCCGCCAGCCGTAATGCCAGAAACAACAGCTTCAGCGCGGCTTCTTCGTTGGGGAATCCGCCGCGGGTTTTAATGATTTTGCGCAGCGACCGGTTCAGCGATTCCACGCTGTTGGTGGTGTAGATGGCTCGGCGGATGTCCGGTGGGTACTGAAAAAACGGCGTGATCCGCGCCCAGTTCCGCCGCCACACCTGGCTCACGCTGGGGTAGGCTTTCCACTTTGCCTCCAACTCCGCCAGTTGCTGCTCGGCCTCGGCCGCCGTCGCCGCCCGATAGATCGACTGCAGATCGGCCACCACCGGCTTGCGCAGTTTCCAGGGCACGTAGTTCAGCGAAGCCCGCACCAGATGCACGATGCAGAGCTGCACCTCGGTGCGCGGGAACACCGACTCGATCGCTTCCGGAAATCCTTTCAGCCCATCCACGCAGGCGATGAAAATATCTTTCACACCCCGGTTCTGCAACTCGGTCAGCACCTGCAGCCAGAACTTCGCGCCTTCCGTCTGTGCCACCCACAGCCCCAGCACTTCCTTCTGCCCTTCCAGGTTCACGCCCAGCACCACATAGATCGCCTTGTTCTGGATGTGCCCTGCATCGCGCACCTTCACCATCAGCGCGTCCAGATACACGATGGGATACAGTTCTTCCAGCGGCCGCCCTTGCCACAGCTTCACTTCCTCCAGCACCGCGTCAGTCACGTTGGAGATCAGCGTGGGCGAGACTTCGATCCCGTAGATCTCTTGCAGGTGGCCTTGGATCTCGCGCGTGCTCATGCCCCGCGCATACATCGAGATGATCTTGTCGTCGAAGCCGGTCCAGCGCGTCTGCCGCTTGGCTACGATCTTGGGATCGAATGTGGCTTGACGATCACGCGGGGTCTCCAACTCCAGCTCACCGAAGTCGCCCTGCAAGGTCTTTTGGCTTGTCCCGTTGCGCGTGTTGCCCCGGTGGTGGCCCCCCGGGTCGTGCTTCTCGTAGCCCAGATGGTCGGTCAGCTCAGCTTGCAAGGCTCTTTCCAGGATGGCTTTGGTTAATTCTTTGAGCAGGCCGTTCTCCCCGATGATATCCTCGGGCTTCTTGTAGTCGGTCAGCAGTTGGTCGATCAACTTCTTATCGATGGCCATGGGATTTTATTCTCCTCTTCCCCTGGCCGTTTACACAGTTCTATTTACACCCTCGACCAACAATCGCCCTTCTTTCAGTTCGCTATCTGCAAACGCTAATTCTGCCCCGCATTTGTGGCAGGATTTTGCTCTGTACTGCCTGGTTTCAAGCGGGGTTACACGCATTTCTGCGCCGCACTGGTTGCAAGTTAGAAAGTAGAGCATGACGAATTCTAGCAGATCGGAGTACCCAGCCACTCAGCTGAAAATTCCTCCCAGCGGCCATTCATCGCCTTGTCTTCCGTGCTCCATGTCGTCAAGGGCTTGAAGTGCATCTTTGTCTCCCTGCTCAGCGGCCCTGCGCCACCAGGTTGCCGCCTGAACATAGTCCTGCGGTACCCCGTCCCCAAAATAGTAAGCAACGCCGAGACGGTATTCCGCGATTGAGTGACCCTGCTCGGCGGCCCTGCGCCACCAGATTGCCGCCTTCGTGTAGTCCTCCGGCACGCCCAAGGCTCTGTCGTAAGCAACGCCGAGCTTGTACTGCGCGAATGCGTTCCTTGCTCGGCGGCCCTGCGCCACCAGATTGCCGCCTGAACATAGTCCTGCGGTACGCCCAACCCTGTGTCGTAAGTACCTGCGAGCTCGCATTGCGCGAGTACGTTTCCTTGCTCAGCGGCCCTGCGCCACCAGATTGCCGCCTGAGCATAGTCCTGCGGTACGCCCAACCCTTTGTAATAAGCAAGGGCGAGATAACACTGTATACGGGCGTGATTCGGATCCAGTTGAAGCCCGCGCTCGAAACACCCAACGGCCTTTTCACATTTGTGCTGAGCTAAGAATTTGCTCCCCCGATTGAGCCACTGCTCTGCATCATCTCGGGCAAGCAAGTCTTGCATTCCACGGCTGGCAAGTGAAGCGGCTCCAACCCGCGAAAGAGCGCCAGCGTGCGAAGTCACTAATCCAGCATTGTTCTTCGAATCCCTTTCGTTGGTCATGGCCGCACTATCCCGGCGGAGCGAACCTCGAACCGATAACGCGCTGTATCAACACGGCTCTTTACGTCCTTAGCCATTTCAGCAAGCAGGTCAAGCCCCTGCGCGCTGGCCGCCTCCACTTTGGCTTTTAGCTTGGCGATGTCGGAGTCAATCAAGCTCGCGATGTCCAGCTCTATTTGGGCAAGTCTGCCTCGAATCTGCTTCATCTGACGGATAACCCGGACCAAATCTGCTGCCACGCCCGACCCTTTAACTGTTTCAGGGCTACTCTCATATTCATCCAGTATCTTTCGCATCTCGTCTACGTTACCTTGCTCATAGGCGCGGTTTGCCTCTGCCATGAACCTTTCTCGGTTGCGGCGATCTTCGTCATCGGTGGCAAGGTCTGGATGCACTCGCTTTGCCACCTCTCGGTACACGCTTTTTAGTTCAGGTGAAGGTGCGAAATCCTTCGCTTCGGCTGCCTCGCCCTGAACGGCAGAACGAGATTCCGCAGCCTGGGTGCGAGCCTGCATCGCAGCAGACCGAGCCTCCTCCGTCCGCTCATCGTCGGCTAGCAGCTCGGCGATCTTCGCATTCCATTCGTCAAGTTCGGCGTAGAGCACCCCGACCTGACGGAGATACCGTGCTTCAAATGCTTTGAGTTCAGCTCGCAGATTGGTCAGGTATAGTTCACGGTCCGCGAGTTCAGATTGGAGCAGCGCGAATTCCTCGCGCTTCTTCGCAAGCTCCTCTTCTTCTGGCGATACTCGACGAACGGTTTCCGCGCTCATGGTAGCCCTTTAGCTGTTTGTTTTCTGCAGAGCAAACGATAGCACTTAACGAAGACCGGAGGAAACTGGTGCCGCAGATCCTTCGACTCCGGTTCGTTCGCCGTGGCGACCGAGCCTCCGCTCAGGATGACAAAGCAAAAGCAGGTCCCTCCGCTCGGGCTGAAGCCCTCGGTCGGGATGACACTTGAAAAGGATGGCACTTCAGGATAGATGACACTTGAAAAAAGATGACATTTGAAGGAAGGACGACACCTTGAAAGAGGATGACACTCAAGATGGATGGCGCTTAAGAATGGATGCACTTCACAACAAATATGGGCGGTTTCCGACGCGCTCCTGGCCGCTGTGCTGAAATCGAAAGGTCGGGTATGGAGCATAAAAAATAAATGCTGTCATCCCGACCGAGGGTTTTAGCCCGAGTGGAGGGACCTGCTGTTAGGAATGGTACGCAACCGGAGGGATGATAGCAGTTCACGACCTGCTGTTCTCAACCGTGCGCACCTTCAGACAAACTGGTTTGTCCCAATCGGCCGAGAGGTCCTCCCACGTTGGGTTGTTTCGTTCGATCAGCGCCACTTTCTTCTCGCGCCGCCAGCGCTTGCGTTGCTTCTCGCGGCGAATGGCAGCGTCCACCCAATCAAAGCACTCGAAGTAAACCAGCCGGTGCACTCGGTAGTCGCTGGTGAATCCGCCGAGCTCTCCGCTGCGGTGTTCTTCTACGCGCGCCCGCAGGCGGCTGGTAATTCCGACGTACAGAACCCGAGATTTGCTGGCGAGGATGTACACGTAATAAGGACGCTGGTCGCGCGGCATGCTGATAGCATCTCTCGTTGAGCCCTGCTGCGCTGTGATGCTTCTCACCTATGTGTGTAACAGCAGGTCCCTCCCGCCCCGCCAGGCGCAAATGCGGCGCCTGTCGGGGACCCCGGTTCAGTCCTCGGTCGGGATGACAATCTTGAGGGCTGAGGTTCTCGCTAGGCATGACAAGCATGGAGGGGATGTCGATCAAAAGCAGGTCCCTCGACTCCTCGCTGCGTTCGTCGCTCGGGATGACAGTGGAGGTGAGATGCCACCTGCTATCCTAAAACCACCTGCAATTCTCCGGAGCCTACGGCCTGATGCTACGTATCTTTTTGTCTGTTATCGTCTTTCTCATGAGCTTGAGCGCCGTCGCCCAGTTGACCCTTACGCCGCCCGCCGCGATCATCGATCCCGCAGAGCTGCAAAGCAAAACCGTGCCCGACTTGCAGGCCTTCTCCATCGAGAAGCTCTACATGACGCGGCTGGTCGGGGGCACGACGTGGTCGCCCGGCGGCAAGCAAGTCGCGTTTATCTCCAACATCAGCGGGCGCAACAACCTTTGGCTGGTGCCGGCGAGCGGCGGCTGGCCGACGCAGTTGACCATCAGCGATCAGCGGCAGGCGCAGCCAGCGTGGTCGCCGGACGGGACGTGGATCGCCTACATCTCGGACCACGATGGCGATGAGCAGTGGGACGTGTTCCTGGTCTCGCCGAAGACCGGCGATGTGGTGAACCTGACGGTCTCGCCAGAGAGCGGAGACGAAGAGCCGACGTGGGCGCCCGACGGGCGGCAACTCGCGTACATTACCAAGCCGAAGACCGGTTCGAGCTTCGAGATCGAGCTGATGGATGTGGCCACGCGACACGTGCGGCATTTGACGCCGAACACTCCGGCGGAGCTGAGCAACAGCCATCCGATTTTTTCGCGCGATGGCAAGTTTCTCGTCTATACGCAGTCGCATGCGACGGGGAACGACTCGAACATCTTCCTGCTCGATCTGGCCAGCGGGCAGGCCATAAACCTGACGCCGCATGAAGGCGAGCACAATTACGAGGCGGACGACATCTCGCCCGATGGCAAGACGCTACTGATTACCTCCGATGCTGGCAACGGGTACTACAATGTGGGACTGCTCGACGTCGCGACCAAGAAGATCGAATGGCTGACGAACGACAAGTGGCAGATCGGGGCGGGCACCTTCTCGCCCGACGGCACGTCGCTGACGTGGATCGCCGACGTTGACGGCAACACCTACATCTATCTGTACAGCATCGCGAGCAAGCATGCGGAGCAGCTGCCGCTGAAGACGGGTGTGAACACGCTGGGCGGGAATTTGCGGCCATATTCGCACGATGGCTCTAAGCTGTTGTACTACCACAACGGCGCCGATGCGCCCAACGACGCGTGGGTGTACGACATAGCGTCGAAGCAGTCTGAGCAGGTGACGCACTCGCTGGTAGCCGGGCTGCGCAGCGCCGACATGGTGGAGCCTTATCTTGTACATTATCCCAGCCGTGACGGCAAGTGGACACTCTCCGCGCTCGCCTATGTTCCCAACAACATCCAGCGCAACGGCAAGTATCCGGCGATCGTCTACATCCATGGCGGGCCGGCTGCGCAATCGGTAAACTCGTTCAACCGGTTCATTCAGTACATCGTGAACCAGGGTTATGTGGTGATCGCGCCGAACTATCGCGGCTCGACCGGCTACGGCAAGGAGTTCACCGAGGGCAATCGCGGAGATCCCGGCGGCGGCGACTTGCGCGACAACCTCGATGCTGCGGAGTGGATCAAGAAGAGCGCCTTTGTCGATCCCAAGAAGCTGATTGTGGTGGGTGGCAGCTATGGCGGGTACATGACGATGATGGCGGTGACCAAGGCGCCGGAACTATGGGCAGCGGGTGTGGCAATCGTGCCGTTCGTGAACTGGTTCACCGAGATCGCTAACGAAGATCCGCTGCTGCAGCAGTACGATCACGCGTGGTGGGGCGACCCGGTGAAGAACAAGGCGCTGTATGAAGACCGGTCGCCCATCAACTTTGTGGACCAGATCAAGGCTCCACTGCTATTGCTGGCGGGAGGGAACGATCCGCGCTGTCCGAAGGAAGAAGCGCAGCAGGTGGCCGACGCCGTCAAGAAGCGCGGCGGCTCAGTGCAATTGAAGATTTATCAGAACGAAGGTCATGGCTTCGCGCGCGTCGAGAACCAGATTGACGCCTACCAGAAGGTATCGGACTTCCTGAAGGTGCACGTGCCTTCACCGGGCTGCGGATGCTCGATCTACGAATAGCAGTTAGCAGCTAGCAATTAGCGACTACCAACTCGTCCGAAGCTCAACAGCCGCTGGCCCAACGACTGATTCAGGTTCGCGCTTGTGCAGCGAAACGCGCAGCAGTGACCGCAGCGCTTCGTGCTGTCCCATCCTGGTGCCTTGACAAGAACGCGGTTACGCCTTGGCGTAGTAAGCGGCGTTCTTCTCGATGAACTCCTGCTTGTCGGCCGGGACCTCATCCACGATGAAAATCGAGTTGGTCGGGCACACCGGAACGCAGGCGCCGCAGTCGATGCAGCCTTCGGGATCTACATAGAGCTGGGTGGCCGCCTCGAAAGGCTCCTCATCTTTCTTGGGGTGGATGCAGTCGGTCGGGCAAGCGTCGACACAAAGCTCATCTTTGGTACAAGTATCAGTGATGATGTATGCCATGATTACGATCTCCGATTTTGGGAATTCTTGCTGCCGCCCTCACCGCGCGACAGTGGCGATTTCGTTCTGCGCCATCCCCAATGTACAAAGATCGCAACCATTGAGGCGGTGACGCCCGTCACTGACCTGTTGTGAGCCAGCGCACATGGGATCTCAGCTACCCGCCGTCAGCTTTCAGCCATCAGCCGTCAGAGTTGTCGTCCCGACCGAGGACTTCACCTCCCTCACATTGTCATCCCGACCGAGGGCTTTAGCCCGAGCGGAGGGACCTGCTTTTCTCAAGAAACCCAGCCGCGGATTTCGCCGATGACCGCGGACTCTTGGATCGCCCACCCCCTCCCCCCATGCATTATTCTTTAGAATCATGAGCTTGTGCAGGATTCGGCGGCAAAGCCTTGAACCGCAAGCACTTATCGCATAATCTTGATTTGCAAGGGCTTACGACAGCCGTCCGCCCAGTCGAGTCGGGTCAACTGACAATTGGCTACTGACAGCTACTGACCACTGACCACTGCTTTTCAAAGAGCTTTCCCGGCCCGCACACTGGGTACGGCCGTCAAAGACACAATAACCTTGTCCTCGCATATCGGTGATACCGTGCCGGAGATGGATTTCGCAAGGGCGCAGGTCACGTGCGCATGTGATGCCTTAGCCTAGGCGAGAAGTCATGTCATGAATCGGTTCGGGTTGTGTCAGGGCACGACCTTCAGTCGTGCCGAATAAGCATAGCCAAGAGACTGGGGCTTCTAGCCCCTGCAAAATAAGCTATACAGGGGCTAAAGCCCGACTTTTACGGCGTCCTGGCGGCACGGCTGAAAGCCGTGCCCTGACACAAAGCGATTTACGGGATAGGTCTTAGTATTGCTTCGCCCTGCGAGCTCGTGCGACCATGCTTCGAACCTGCCTGCCTGCGAGAACCGCGAGCCGCTAGAGACGATTTGCCGGACGTCGCCGCAATCGCTGGCCGAACTTGTCGAACGCAGCGGTCGCAAGAAGCCCCACCGGTTGCGGACCTTGAAGACCATAGATCAGTACGGCCTGGTGCAGATCAGCCGGCACAATAGGAAGCTCGTTCCTCGGGTGCGCTATCAGCGCGTCGCTGTTCTCATGGAGCTGAGGCTTGAACAGGCGAGGCTCCGTGTCCCACCGACTGAAGATTGTGCCCACCCTGTCGCCAAAAGACGGCGACAAGGGTAGGGCACCCAATGGATAAGAGTGATGCATAGTCCCAAACCGAAAGGGCAGGCCACCCGCCGGGTCTCTGACAAGACCGGATGGAAAGGCCGTGGTCAGCAGTTGCGGGACTCGAATTGGGCCAGACGGGACCGTGTCCCGAGCCCTGGGCCCGGCCAGAGAAAATATTTGTGCGCTGGAGTTCCTAAAGGGATATATAGTGTCGGCTTGTTGGGAGCTAAAACGGAAATTCCCATTGTAATGTGCCGGTATGCGCGCCATTGTCTATAACGTTGTTCTCCTAACTACCCTCGTTACGACGGGCGTCGTCACGGCGCAAGGCCCAGCGCCGGAATCATGCCCGGTTCTAACCATTCCGCAGATCGTTCCCGGAAGCAACATTTTTGACCAGGAGCAGGAGATCGCCCTGGGTGATGCCATCGCTGCTGCAATACAGCAGTCCGTCCGGGTCATCTCAGATCCGGCGCTGACCGGCTACTTGCAGACATTGATCGACCGTTTGGCCCAACCACTGCCGCCCAACCATATGCCGTTTCGGATAGCGGTGACCGACGAGGGAAGTGCGGACGCATTCGGCATACCTGGTGGGCGCATCTATCTTGCTCGCAAGATGGTGGCGCTGACCCGCAGCGAGGATGAGTTGGCAGGAGTATTGGCGCATGAGATGGGCCACATCGTCGCAACTCATGCGGCACTGAATATGAGCGCAGCATTTCGCAGAACGCTGGGCGTGACGCAGGTGGGCGACCGCGCGGACGTAGTCGCCAAATGGAATCAGTACTTAAGCAACCATGGGCGGCAGCATCTCTCCGGCGCTGATTACGTCAAGGCACAAAAACTGGAGGAGCGCGAGCAGACACAGGCCGATACAATCGCCCTTTATCTGGTGTCCCGCGCCGGCTATTCGACCCAGGCTTTTGTTGACTTTTTTGACAGGCTGGCGGAAACCAAGGGAAAGACCGCCAGCTTCTGGTCTGATCTTTTTGGTACGACCACCGAGGATTCCAAGCGGCTGCGTGAGCTGGTGAAGCACAAACCGCCGGTGCCGCAATCGTGCATTCAACCGCCGGTCCAGGATGCGGTAAGGTTCAGCAATTGGAGGAACTCGGTTCTGGAATACTCCGGCATCGAGCACCAGGAGTCATTGCCGGGTCTGGTGTCGCAGCGCACCTTCAGCGAGGGATTGCGTCCAGAGATCCAGCACGTGCGTATCAGCCTGGATGGGAAGTATGTACTGGCCCAGGACGACGCGAACATCTTTGTACTCAGCCGCGAACCGCTGAAGCCGCTTTTTCGCATTGACGCGCCCGATGCGGAGCCCGCGCAGTTTACACCTGACTCGCGTGGCGTGGTTTTCTACATAGCCGGATTCGAAACATCGCCGCGGGTGGAACGCTGGGACATCGGCAGCCAAAAGCGGGTCGAGCTGCATGAAATCTACCTGCGAAAGGGTTGCCTGACGAGCGCGCTCTCGCCGGATGGGAGGACCCTGGCCTGTCTTACGGATGAAAGCGGGGAAGGTCAAATTGAATTTGACCTGAACCTGTTCGACACCGCCTCCGGCACGTCCTATTGGCACAAGAAAAACTGGGTGCTGGTTAGCGCGCTGCACCTCGATTGGGCATCGCTGAGCTGGATTTGGCGGGCGGCCCTGCCCGGGAACGAGAGACTTTTTGCCAACCTGTCGCCGTTGGTGTTTTCTCCCGGAGGTCGTTATCTGGTCGCTCACAGCCACGATAACGATGTTGTGTTCGATCTCGCTTCGCGAACGCAGTTCGCGGCCCCGGCAGCCATCAAAGGACTCATGGAGTTGGGTAACTTCACTTTTCTGGGGGAAGATCGTTTCATCGGGGTCGCCGGTTCGCACGGCGAAAAGTCAGAAGTCGTCGAATTTCCTTCGGGCCGGGTTCTACAAAAGGACCTCTTGATCGGCGGCTCGAAAGTCAGTGGTGTCGCACACGGGGATTACGTCCTATTGCGTCCCATCAAAGACAATCCTTTGGGAGTATTTGACCTGAAGCAAGGGAAAATTGCCCTCACGAGCAAGCGATCGGCCCTGGACGTGTGGGAAGACAAGTATATCGCTGAGCGCATTGACGGGGAGCTGCAGGTCTTTGAGCTGGGCACAATCAAGGCGGTTGAACATGCCCAATTGCCACAGGCGCCGCTGGGACCACTCCGTGCCGGCGCCCTGTCACCCGATTTGAAGTGGCTGGCTGTCTCGCAACGTTCGCGGGGTGCGGTGTGGGACCTGCAATCGGGACAGAGGCTGTATCATGTGCGCGGCTTTTACGGGGGATATTTCGCAGCCGATGGAGGTCTCTATGCTGACTTTCCAAAGTTTTTGCAAACCGACCGGCAGATTGCGCGGCTCTCGCTGCCTTCGCCGGGGGTCTCGGGACAACAGACCCTGAGCGAGAACGAGCACACGGCGCAAGTTGGGGGATACCTGCTGACACTTGTGCCGGCAAAGGAAAACGGCGGCTTGAATCGCAATGTGACCATGGAACTGCGCGGCGTCACAGACAACAAATTACTCTGGAGTAAACATCTTGCGCAGGAACGTCCGGGATATTTTGCGGACACTGATACCAATAGCCTCATCTTCTACTGGCAGGCTGGTTCCGCGGCCATGAAGACGCTTGCGACACAGGACTCCGAGGCGGCCGCCAAGCTGGCGCCATACAAAAACAAGGAAGGCATAGATTACGTTGAGGTCTTTGATCTTGACAGCGGGAAGAGCCGCTCCAGGCTGATTATCGATACCGGCAAGAATTCCTTCTCTGTCCGCGATATGACCGCGAACAACAACCGGCTGGTGCTAGCCGATAGTAACAATCGCATCCTCGTGTTTACGCTGGGTGGCGAGCAAAAAGGCGTGATTCCCGGTCGCCGTCCTCAAATCTCCGCCGATGGGCAATTCCTCAGCGTGGGCACCGAGCGTAGCGGGCTGGCGGTGTACGACCTGGCAACGCTGGACCAGCAAGCTGTATACGACTTCAATTCCAAGGTGTCTTTCAGCGCCTTCGGCGGAGACAGCAAACGGTTGCTGGTGCTGACCGCCGACCAGACCGTATATATCTTCGACCTGACAAAAAAGGCTAACCCTTCTTAAAAGACGTTGGCGGGTTCCCAGCCTAGCATCTTGAGGGTGCCCCACCCAAGCCGCTTTTGCTTGGGTGGGGTAGTTTCGTAACCTTCACGCGCAGGGGCATTCCCATCCGCTCACGTTTGCGCCCGGTCCACTCCGACTCTATCTCTACCGCACCCTCTTCCCCGGTGATGTAGTGGCGAAAACTGCTCCACGGCCAATCTTCCGGCTTTTCCACGAGTCCTCGTTTCACCGGATTGCGATGCATGTAGCGCAGCTTCTCGACGCGCTTCTTGACCGTCCAGACATTGAAGTGGTAATAACGCGCTTGCCAGAAATGCTGTCGCCCGCGGATCAACTGCCGGGCCACCGACTGCTTCACCGCTTGCAGCGCCCTTGCCAGCGTACTGCGCTCGGGCTCCTGACCAGCAGATGCACATGCTCCGGCATGATCTTGCTGCGGAAGGAGCGCATGGCCTGAGGAAGATATGCCAGCGTGCCCGCCTGCGGCGGAGCGCCTAAAAGAAACCGCAGGTCCCTCGCCTCGGACTGAAGTCCTCGGTCGGGATGACAAAAGTAACGGGGAGGGCTGGACGCGGCGCTGAAGCGCCGCACTACTCGAGCGCCTCGTTCATCCGGGCGGGGAACAGCAGATCCCTCGCGGGCCTGAAGTCCCGCTCGTGATGACAATTCCTGGAGTTTTGAAGCGCGGACGCGGCCTTTTATCGCAGCGTGCCCACCCGTCCCACCGGCCAGTAGCCGAAGACTGCCTTGCCGTAGATGAAGTCCTCATCCACCGGGCCGAAGTCGCGGCTGTCGTTGGAGAGGTTGCGATGATCGCCCAGCACGAAGTAGCAATGTGCCGGCACTACGGACTCGGGATAAGAACGCGCGTCTTCGTACTGCTCGGGCACGTAGGGTTCGTTCAGGCGCCGTCCGTTGACAAAGACCACACCGTCCTCAATGCTGATCCGGTCGCCAGCGACGGCGACGACGCGCTTGATGTAGCTCTTGCCGGGGTCGCGTGGATAACGGAACACGATGACGTCACCGCGCGCGATCGGCTCCAGCTTGTACACGAACTTGTTGATAAAGACGCGTTCCTGGTCCTGAAGCGTCGGCATCATGCTGGTACCTTCGACCTTGACTGGCTGGTACAAGAAGATGATGAAGAACGCTGAGACCGCTAGCGAGATAAGCACATCGCGCAGCCAGCCGGAAAGCAGGTTGTGCCCGCGCCGAGGCTGCGTTGGGAAAGCTGACGAGTCGTTGTCGGGAGTTGTATCCATTGCGGGGTTAGACGAAGTTGTTACCAGTATAGTTTCAACGGGCAATGGAGGGGAACAAGTAAAGTTGGGATATTTGCGATGCTCCGCTAGAATACCTGACAAGAGGTTCCGGGGACACCACATCATGAACAAGCCTGTCTTGGTTGCACTGGTCGCTTTAACCGCTGTCGTTTCCTTGGCCCAGGGAGATCACGTGCCCAAATACAACGATCATCCGCCGGCTGCCGGAGAGGTATTGCCCATCCTGCCCAAGGACCAGCTCTGGGGGGAAGCCTTCAAGTATCCCTACCAGGTGCAGTCGTATGAGCTGGCAGCGAAGATTCCCAGCGTCCTGTATCAGTTGCCGTGCTACTGCTATTGCGAGCGCATTGGGCACAACAGCCTGCACACTTGCTTCGAAAGCACGCATGGCGCTCATTGCGGTATCTGCATGAAAGAGTTGTTTTACGCCTATGAACAGACGAAGCTGAACAAGACGCCGGCGCAGATTCGGGCTGGCATCATCAAGGGCGATTGGAAGTCGATCGATCTGGAGTCGGTGGCTAAGAGCAACTGAAATCCCAGTCCTTCCGGCCACTTTTAGGGTGGGTTGACGCGCGACTCAAGTTGGGGGTATAACTCAGCAACAAACAACCAGCAAGAGTTTTGGGTTTTCCACAGTTTTAGGTAGGGCTGAATCGGGAGTAACCCAAAGGAAATCACTGGATGAAGAAAAAAGCCCCACGAAAGCTTAAGGGAAACCCTACTAAGGGAAAGAAAAAAAACGGCTTAAATTCATCCTCCAAGAGTTCCGACAGCAGACTTCGCGGAAGTAAGCCCATGAAGCTAGCAGACGACCCCCGTTTTGCACAGGCTGTGCAAAACTATGAGGCCGGACTGAAAGCCCTTCAGTCCCACAAGTATGACCGCTCCAAGGCATTTTTTGAGAAGGTTGTTGGCGGGCCAAGCCCCGAACTGGCTGATCGCGCTTCCGTCCATTTGGCCAGCTGCAACCAGCAATTGAGCCGGGTTTCGACCTCATTCAAGGCGCCGGAAGAGCAATTTGATTATGCCGTCTCGCTGATGAACATGGGCGACTATGTTGGCGCTCGCGAGAACTTCGAGGCGCTGTCGAAAAAGTCTTCCAAGCTCGACTTCGTCTGGTACGGCATGGCGGTTTTGAATTGCCTGACTGGCCGCTTTCCTGAAGCCCTCGCCAGCTTGAACGAAGCTATTCGCCTGAATCCGGCCAACCGCTTTCAGGCGCGGAACGATGCCGACTTTAAGAGCTTGGCCGACGATCCACGCTTTACCGAGCTGCTTTATCCTGATACCAGCGCCGAGGCTCCGCCGGAGCCCGAAAAGTGGCACTTCTAGCTGGCTCAGCGTGATTGATACGATGCAGAGCTATTCCACATCCGCCGAACTGCGTGCCGTGAAAGTCGTTGCCATGGGCGGCGGCACAGGCCTCTCGACCGTATTGCACGGCTTGAAGCAATACGTTACCGCGAGCGGCGAGTGGACCTTGCCCAGCGGGCTGCCAGCCATAGCCGATTTGTCGGCGATTGTGACGGTCAGCGATGACGGAGGGTCGAGCGGGCGGTTACGCAAGGAATTGAATCTGCCGGCCCCCGGCGACGTGCGCAACTGTATCGTGGCGCTCTCCGAGGATGAGGCGCTGCTGTCGCGGCTCTTCCAATACCGCTTTCCCGCCGGCGAGGGCTTAGGCGGCCACAACTTCGGAAACCTGTTTCTCTCCGCGATGACGGCCATCACGGGTGACTTCAGCCAGGCTGTGAAGCACTCCGCGGCGATTCTGGCCACGCGCGGCCATATCTATCCGGCGACCACCAGCAACGCCCAACTGTACGCTGTTATGGATGACGGCTCGGTCGTGCGTGGCGAAACCAATATCACCGCCAGCCAACGCCGGATTGTCGAGTTGCGTATGGCGCCGGCGAACGCTAAGCCTCTGCCTATGGCCCTGGAGGCCATCGAGAGCGCCGATTTGATTACCATCGGTCCGGGGTCGCTGTTCACCAGCCTGGTGCCCAACCTGCTGGTGCGCGATGTGGCGAAGGCGATCGCGAATTCGCGGGCCGTAAAGGTATTTGTCTGCAATCTGATGACGCAGGCCAACGAAAGCCTGGGACTGACGGCCTCCGATCACATTCGCGCGCTGTACAAACATGCCCGTCACCAATTTTTCGACCATGCCCTGGTCAACCGCACGCCCGCCTCGCCCGAGCTGGTGCTGAAATATGCCGAGAAGCAGCAGTCGCAGATCGAGGTGGACGTGGACGGGATTGAGGCGCTGGGGTTGAAGCCAATTCTTGGCGATTACCTGCTGGAAGCGATAGACCCGAAAGAAGGTCTGATCGCCCGCCACGATACCCATCAAGTTGCGCACGACTTACTGCGGCTTATGATGGAGTTGCGTGGCTCGCCGGTGACCGCGCTCGGCCGGGGAGCGTAGTTCTCGCCACACACGTCTGAGATCGAAATGCGAAAGCCCAACTCAACTTCCACCAAAAGTGCAAATAGCAAGACTGGACAGTTCGCCGTTGCCATTCTGGCGGCTGGCAAAGGCACGCGCCTGAAATCGTTGCGCCCCAAGGTACTGCACGAAATCGCCGGGAAACCACTACTGGCGCATGTGGTGGCCTCGGCGAGCCGGGTCGTTCCGCCGCAGAACATTTTCGCCATCATCGGGTACCAGGCCGAGCGCGTCCGCGAGGCGCTGGCGGCAACCGGCATCAATTTTGTGTTGCAACAAGAGCAGCGCGGCACCGGGCACGCCATCATGGAGGCACGCGCTGCCTTGCAGAGTTTTGAAACTGTGCTGGTGCTCTCCGGCGATGTTCCCCTGCTCCAGCCGGAGACGATCACCCGGGTTCGAGACTTTCACATTGCCAACGGCGCGGCGATGACCATTCTGACCGCTCAACCTGAGGACCCAACTGGTTACGGGCGCGTCCTTCGCAAGGTCAAGAAGGGAAGAGAAACCGACGACGTCGAGCGCATCGTCGAGCAGAAGGCACTACGGGGCAGGGAAGCGCAGCGGCGCGAAATCAACTCCGGCATTTATGCCTTCGCGACCCGGCCGCTATACGCGCACATCGCCGAGCTGACGACCGACAATGCGCATCAGGAATACTACCTTACCGATATGGCCGAGCTTCTGCGCAAGGCCGGCGAGAAGGTCGTCGCGGTGCGTGCGCCTGAGCCCAGCGAGGTACAGGGCGTCAACACCCGCCTGGAGTTGGCGCAACTCGACGCCAGGCTGCGCGACAAGAAAGCCCGCGAGCTGATGGAAGCAGGCACCACGATATTCCGGCCGGAGACTTGCGACATCGATGCCGACGTCGAGATCGGGACGGACACCGTCATTGAGCCCTTCGTACAGTTGATCGGCAAGACCAGGATCGGCGCCGACTGCCGCATCCGTTCGTATTCCGTCATCACCAATTGCGAGCTAGGAGACGGCGTGCTGGTTCGCCCGGGCTGCATGCTGGAAGACTCGATTGTGCGCAACGGCGCGGAACTCGGGCCGTACTCGCATCTGCGTCCGGGCAGCGACATCGGCGAGGGCGCTCATGTGGGCAACTTCGTCGAGACCAAGAAGACACGGCTGGGCAAAGGCTCAAAAGCGAACCACCTCACGTATCTGGGTGACTCCGTCATCGGCGAGAAGGTAAACGTCGGGGCAGGCACCATCACCTGCAACTACGATGGCGTGAAGAAGTACCAGACGGTGATTGACGACGGCGCCTTTATTGGCAGCGACACGACACTGGTTGCTCCGGTGCGCATTGGACGGGGGGCTTATGTCGGCGCAGCCTCGTGCATTACCGACGACGTTCCCGCGGATGCGCTGGCCGTCGGCCGTGGCCGCCAGGTCACGAAACAGGGCTGGGCGGCCGAGCGGCGAGCGAATGCCAAGAGGGTGACCGAGAAGTAGTTACCTTTTCACCACTTGACCCAATCCGACGCTGGCGACGCCTTCGTGACTGGCCGGGACCCGTCCCGCAATAGAACATAAAAAAGGGAGGCTGCTGGCCTCCCCGGCTTTCCTTCGATCAAGATGAATTACTGTGCCGGCGGTTGCTCGCTGGCCGCTTTCTTGGCATGTCCCGGAACCGTGATTGGTGTCGACAGCTTGAAGGTGATGGCCTGTTCGGCCGGGATTTGCAAGTCCTTGTTGCCGGTGAAGGCTGCACCCGCGGTACCAGCACCGGCGCCGACGAGACCGCCAATCAAAGCGCCTTTGCCGCCGCCGGCGAGGCCGCCTATCAAAGCCCCAGCTCCCGTGCCACCACCGACCGCAACCGCGGTTCGCTTACCCTTACCTTTAACGTTCACCGTATAGGACGAGGTCTCGATGGAGGTGGGTGCCCCTGCGACATTAATGGACGTTAAAACGACGGTCAGCACGCCCTCTCCCTTGAACTTTCCCTGGGGACTTGGACTCAACGACAGTACCGGTTACGCCTGCACCGGAGGGAATCGCCACTTCACCGTGCACCGCGACCGCACGCGCCAAGGAGCCCATGAAAGTGTCGCCGTCATGGGCCGTTTTCGTGTCAAGCGTGCTGCCCATGCGCACCACAATACTGGTGCCAGCCGGAACCACGAGCGGCGGCGGAGGTGGAGGCGGCTCGGGTGCCGGCGGCGGCGCCATCTGTTGAGCAGGCGCTTGCGCCATCTGCTGGGCCGGTTGTTGCTGCGCGGGCGCCATCTGGCCGCCGGCCGGCTGGTTCGCCTGCGTCTGACTGGAGGTATCGGTGGTCGCTGGCTGAGTCTGAGTTTGTTCTTTCTTGCTGCAGGCAGCGAGACCGACAGCGAGAATCGCGCTGAGGATGAGCGCTGCAATTCGAGAACGCATGACGTTGATTTTCCTTTCGTTGTGACGCCGGACAGGAAATACATCCGGCCACCCACCACTACAAAAAGCAATGGATCCTTTACGCCCGAACCGGCGGCGCGCCTGGGAATCCGTACAGAACGAACGCCCTACGGACAACGGGTCTCGGCTACTGAAGAGACACCAGAATTGTAACGCGTTTCGCAGCCTTTGGCCTTCTAGGTTGACTCGCTGCGAAGCCGCAACCTCTGCAGGTTGCTGAACCCGTTCCCGCGCCCGCAGCGCGAAGTAGCCTAGAAGACCCGAGATGACCGAGGCGCCAAGTACGGCCGTCTTTGCTTGCGCGAGATGCGAGTTGGTTTCGAAGGCGAGCGAACTGATGAAGATCGAGACCGTGAACCCAATGCCCGCCAGCATGCCGACCGCACCAATTTGCCGCCAGTTCACGGCATTGGGAAGCTGAGCAAGACGCCAGCGCACCGCTACCTTGGAAAAACCCAGAATGCCAAGTGGTTTACCGACGACAAGGCCGAGCAAGATACCCCAGGCGACGCGGCTGGTCAGTAACTCGTGGGCAATTCCTCCCGAGAAAGTCACTCCCGCGTTGGCCAGGGCGAACAGCGGAAGCACCAGGAACGAAACCCAGTCGTTTAACTGGCGAGTCAAGCGCTCCGATGCCGACTCCGTGCTCTGCGCCAGTGCCTCGAAGGCGCCCAGCAGGTTCTTGGCGGTCTTCTCATCACCCTTGGCGAGCGCTTCGCGGAAACGTACTACCATTCCGGAACCGGCCTCTTGAAATTCCTTGAGCGAGAAAGGGGCAGTCGTGGGAACCATGAATCCCAGGATTACACCCGCGATGGTGGCGTGAATTCCTGAGCGCAGGATCGCCACCCAAAAGCCAACCGCCAGAACGAAATACAAGATGGGTTGCGAAATTCCTAAGCGCAGGACCACGAAGATCACGCCCAGCAGGAAGAGACCTACAATCAATGAGCTTATATCGAGCGATCCGCTGTAGAAGACGGCAATAACGGCGATCGCGCCAATATCGTCGGCGATGGCCAAGGTCAGCAGGAAAATCTTCAGCTCCGGCGGGATGCCCTTCATGATTCCCAACACGCCCAGCGAGAAAGCAATGTCGGTTGCCATCGGAATGCCCCACCCGTGCTGGCTGTCATGTCCGTGGTTCAGCAGCCCATAGAGCAGGGCCGGCACGATCATGCCTCCCAGGGCGGCAAAAATGGGCAGCGCCGCCCGCCGCATGTCTGCGAGTTCGCCATGTACGATCTCGTGCTTGATCTCCATCCCGACGAGAAAGAAGAAGATCGCCATCAAGGCGTCATCGATCCAGGAGTGTAGCGGCAGGTGAAGCTGTGAAAGTGTAAGCTCCATCTCCCAGACGTGATGGTAGGAGTCGTGCCACGGCGAATTGGCCCATACCAGCGCGGCGATGGCAGCCGCCAGCAAAAGGACACTGCTGATGCCTTGAATGTGGATAAATTGCTGGACCGGCATGACCAGGGCGCGCGTCACCAGCGACTCGCGCCGCCTGATCTGAAGTGCTCCGAACGTACGAGGAGGAATTCCCATGATTTGTGACCGGCGCGCATTTCGCGCATGCCCATCGATCATTCAATCGGCAAATACGTTTCACGTCAACCGGGGGCAAGGAATTGGCGCGAGACTGTTAATATTGTGTGGCGGCGTAGTCAGTTGGGCTATGCTGTTGGACGCATGAACGCAATTGTACGCAATGTGCTGCTGGTATTCGCCGCGCTCCTGCCTATCGTGAACCCGTTCGGCATGGCGCCCATCTTCGCCGAGATGACGCTGGGCTATGACGCAGCCATTCGCCGTACCGTCGCCATGCGGGTTGCCGTCAATGGTGCTGTGCTGCTGGTGGCTTCGCTGTTCGTTGGCTCGTACATCCTGCAGTTCTTCGGGGTCAGCCTGGCGGCGGTGCAGATGGGCGGCGGACTGGTGGTGACGGTCGCGGGCTGGCGCATTCTGAATCGTCAAGGCGATTTAAAAGACCGCCAACTCGACTCCCAACCCAGCGATGACCGAATCCTTTCGCAAGCGTTTTATCCGCTCACCATGCCGCTCACTGTTGGGCCGGGGTCAATCGCAGTCGCTCTCACGCTCGGCAGCAACCTGCATGAGGAAAACCATCTGCAATTGATCGTCAGCGCGCTGGCGGCAGTGATTGGAATCCTGCTGATCGGGGCAACCATCTTCTTGTGCTATCGCTTCTCCGACGAATTGGAGCGCCTGTTGGGCCGGACCGGAACGAGCATTCTCATCCGCTTGTCGGCATTCATCCTGGTCTGCATCGGTATCCAGATCATGTTCAATGGCCTCGACGATTTCTATCACTACCTGCTCTCCGCCCCGAAGTAGCGCCGGCTCTCGTAAAATGAAATCTGTATGGTAGTTCCTGCCAGGTTTCTTGTCGCTCTGCTGGTTCTCGTCTTGGTCACCGGCTGCTCGCATCCACCCGCCGCAAAACGTTATGAACTACAAGGCCGCGTCGTGGCCGTCGATTCTGGTGCTCGCCAGCTCACGATTGCTCATAAGGACATTCCCGGCCTGATGGAAGGCATGACGATGCCGTTTACGGTGAGCGACAAGGACGTTTGGGTATTCAAGTCCATCGCGCCCGGCGACCAGGTTCACGCGACATTGGTTCTCGGGAGACGCACGCGGAGTTGCAAGATGTCACCTTCACCAGGAGCAGCGACACTGAGAGCGACGGCACTTCCGCTTTGCGCATCTCGCAGCCTGGTGACGAAGTGCCCGATTTCACGCTGGTCAACCAGAACGGCCAGACCATCCAGTTCCATGAGTTTCGCGGCAAGCCACTACTGCTGACCTTCATCTACACGCGCTGCCCGTTTCCCGACTATTGCCCGCGGATGAGCACTAACTTCGCCCAGGTGATGCTGCAATTGCAGAAGGACCCGAAGGCCTTTGGTCAAGCGCAATTGCTGAGTATCAGCATTGATCCCGAGCACGACAAGCCTGCGGTGCTGCGCAGCTATGGCGAGCGCTACGTTGGCCGGGTCGATCCCAGGTTCGCACACTGGGAGTTCGTGTCGGGCTCGACGGAGCAAGTGCGCAAGGTGGCCGACTTCTTTGGTTTGGCGTACAACCAGAAAGACGGCCAGATCGTTCACGGGCTGGTTACAGTCCTGATTGGCAGGGACGGTAAAGTGGTCAAGGTATACTCGGGAAGCGATTGGAAGCCCGACCAGGTTGCCGCCGATTTCATCGCTGCCACAGGCGCGTAATTCCCACTGGAGTCTTCATTTGTTCCTATACTGACGCAAGGAGCTTACATGGCACAGACCTACGATCCCGTCGCAAAACTGAACGAATTGATCAAGGGCATCGAATTTGCGATGCTGACCACCATTCGCTCCAACGGAAGGCTGTACAGTTGTCCCATGGCGACGGCTGAGGTCCACGGCGATGGCGCGCTTTGGTTTTTTAGCAGGAACCAGAGCGAGAAGGTCGAAGCCATCAAGAGTGACCCGCGCGTGAACCTGGCCTATTCTGACCCCGGCGGTCAACGTTATGTCTCCATCACCGGCAACGCCGAGCCGCTCCGCGACCACGTCAGGGCGAAGGAATTATGGAGCCCTGTTTACGAGAAGTGGTTTTCCAAGGGACTTGCGGACCCCGACCTCATCCTGCTGAGGATCCAGGTTCGAGACGCCGAATACTGGGACGGGTCCGTTGGCCGTATGGTGCAGCTCCCCGGCTTCGCCAATCAGGCGTAGCGGGTGATATCTTCTTTTCCCGTGACCTTCAACAAACGCATCGCGGTTATTCCCGGAGATGGGATCGGCAGGGAAGTTATCCCGAACGCCCTCGACGTCATGCGCGCCAGCGGCGCTCCGGTTACGTTCACCAGCTTCGATTGGGGCGCTGAACGGTATCTGACCGACGGCACCACAGTTCCGCCGGACGGCTTCCAAATGCTGGCGCGCGACTTCGACGCCGTTTTTGTCGGCGCGCTGGGCGATCCGCGCGTGCCGACGAATATCCACGCCAAAGAAATCCTGCTGGGCATGCGCTTCAAGATGGATCTCTACGCCAACGTGCGTCCCGTCCGCCTGCTCGACGCCTCGCTGTGTCCGCTGAAGAACGCCGCGTCTGACGACGTCAACTTCACCGTCATCCGCGAGAACACCGAGGGTGTGTACACGGACATGGGCGGCAACTTCAAGTTCGGCACGGCTGACGAGGTGGCCACCCAGGAGGACATCAACACCCGCCGGGGGGTGGAACGCGTCATCCGCTTCGCGTTTGAGTATGCCCGCGCTCATGGCCGCAAGAAAGTGTTAATGTCCGACAAGTCGAACGTGATGACTTTCGCCGGCGGTCTGTGGCAGCGAGTGTTCAAGGAGGTCGCAAAAGAGTTCTCTGATATCCAGTCACAACACATGTACGTGGACGCGCTTTGCCTGCAGATGGTGCGCGAGCCGCGCTCGCTGGATGTGATCGTCACCAACAACATGTTCGGCGACATCATCACGGACCTCGCCGCCGCGCTCCAGGGCGGACTCGGCATGGCCGCCAGCGGCAATATCCATCCCGGACGCACCTCGATGTTCGAGCCCGTACACGGCTCGGCGCCGCCGATTGCAGGGAAGAACATAGCCAACCCGATGGGATCGATTCTGACCGGGGCAATGATGCTGGCGCACCTTGGCCTGAACGCCGAGGCTGAGAAGATCGAGAGCGCTGTACTCGACGCCGTCCGCGAAAGAAAGACGACCGTTGACGTCGGAGGATCGCTGGGCACGCGCGAGTGCGCAACATGGATTGCGGAGCGAGTACGGAAGTAACTGCTGTCTGGGACGTCCTTCGCACTAGCCGTCGGCTCCCCATTTGCCCTACGTCTCGCGGCTGTAGAATTGAGGCTTCTTCCGCTTCAGATGAGAAAGGTGAGTCACAATGAATTTCCGTTCCACAGCAGTCCTGCTGGCGGCTTTGACTATCGTGTGCCTGTGTTGGGCGACGGACGTCAAGTCTAAGCAGGTTTCCATCAACGGCTGGGTACTGGATTCAGCCTGCGCGGTCACCAAGAGATTGGACAAACCTATCAGCCGCGATTGCGCTCTCGCGTGCGCCAAGGCAGGGTCGCCGCTGGTGATCCTGGCCGACGATGGAACCATTTATTGGCCGATCTCGGACAAGACTCCGGCGTCAGGACAGAATGAGCGCCTGCTGCCGTTCGCCGGCGAACGTGTGACCGCTAGTGGCAAGGCCTACGTCCGTGGCGGATCGCACGCCATTGTCCTGGAAAAGATCGAAGCGGCGAAATGAGTCCGCGGTAAAGTTATAGGGGTCCTTCGCCGTCGCGCCGTCGCTTCGCCTGCGTGCGATGACGGTGGGTGGAAGGCACGTCCTGTAAACGTGCACGCTGACCTCTAGCCACTCACCATGGCTCCGCTTTACACTGCTCGGGTTGTCTGGCAAAGTAAATGGTGGAAACACAAGCTATCGTCGTCCTCGACTTCGGCGCGCAGTATTCGCAACTCATCGCGCGCCGCATCCGCGAACTGAACGTCTTTTCCGTCGTCCTGCCGTGCACCGCTTCTCTGGAAGAAATCAAGAGTTACCGTCCCGCGGGCATTGTGTTGTCGGGTGGGCCCTGTTCGGTCTATGACGCCGACGCACCGCCGGCGGACGAGCAGGTGCTGCATCTTGGCCTGCCCGTGCTGGGCATCTGCTACGGGCTGCAGTACATGGTGTACAAGCTGGGCGGCAAGGTGCGAGCTGCCGAAAAGCGTGAGTACGGCCATGCCCAGGTCGAAGTGCTGCGTCGCGACTCCGTGCTATTCAAGGGCCTGCGCGTCCCGCTGGAGGTGTGGATGTCGCACGGCGACGAGGCGATGGAGCTTCCGCCCGGCTTTGAGCTGATTGGCAAGACTTCGAATGCGGTGGCGGCCATCCAGAACCCCGCGCAGAAATATTACGCAGTGCAGTTCCATCCTGAAGTGCACCACACGCCGCAGGGCACTGAGATCCTGCGCAACTTCGTGTTCGATATCTGCGGGCTCAAACCAAACTGGACGCCGCAAAGCTTCATTGACGAAACCGTCGCCAGCGTGAGGCAAACCGTCGGCAAGGGTCGCGTGATCTGCGCGCTGTCGGGTGGCGTGGATTCCTCAGTCGCCGCCGAGTTGGTACACCGCGCCATTGGTGATCAACTGACCTGCATCTTCGTGAACAACGGCGTGCTGCGCAAAAACGAATTCATCAATGTACAGAAGAACCTGCGCGAAAAGCTGGGCCTCAACATTGACGCGGTGGACGCCAGCGAGCGCTTTCTAACAAAGCTGGCGGGCGTGATCGAGCCGGAACAGAAGCGCAAAATCATCGGCAACGAATTCATCATGGTCTTCGAGGAGGAGGCGCACCGCCTCGAACAGTTGCATGGCAAGGTCGAGTGGCTGGTGCAAGGCACGCTGTATCCCGACGTGATCGAGTCGCGCTCGGTGCGGGGGCCGTCGCAGACTATCAAGAGCCATCACAACGTCGGCGGGCTACCCGACGTGATGAAGCTGAAGCTGATCGAGCCGCTCAAAGACTTGTTCAAGGACGAAGTGCGCAAGATCGGCCGCGACCTCGGCATGCCGGAAGATCTCTTGCAGCGGCAGCCATTTCCCGGGCCCGGGTCTGGCGGTGCGCATCCTGGGCGAGGTCACGCCCGAGCGCGTGGCGCTGCTCCAGGAGGCCGACGACATCGTGGTCAGCGAGATCAAGCGGGCGGGACTCTACAAGAAGATATGGCAGTCGTTTGCCGTGCTGCTGCCAGTGATGTCGGTGGGCGTCATGGGCGACATGCGAACGTACGCGTACACCTGCGCGATCCGCGCGGTGCATTCCGAAGACGGCATGACCGCCGACTGGGTGCCGCTGCCGCACGAGGTGCTGAAGACCATCTCCAGCCGGATCGTGAACGAGGTGAAGGGCATCAACCGCGTGGTGTACGACGTGACCTCGAAGCCGCCGGGGACGATTGAGTGGGAGTAAGGAGAGCATCTGCCGGCCTCCCAGGAAGCGAATCGATGAACCGAAGCAAACAGGAAGCGCTTGAAGAGATAGGTACCCTGATAAACAAAGTACCGGAGTCGCATCGTGGAGTTGCGTTCGATGCGGAACACGTACGCTGGCGGCAAGCTGTGGTCGCTTTCCTGAGAGGAAGTATTTGGGCAGGAGTCGCATCACTTTCTTTCCTTTTTGAACCTTAAGTGGCGGCCACAGGGCTCATTTGTAGTGCATGGCTTTGACATTGAAGAGGAGATCGAAAGAAAGAACCAAAGAGCTTACCTCGCCCAACTTGAGACCGCCAAAGGTATTCTGTTGGCGGCTAGGGATGAATTGGCACGGAAAGAATTGTCAGACGTGTATCACGGGAAGAACACGGGGCCAGAGGCAAGCACGATTCTGAAGGCGATTAATCTCGCAGAACGCAAATTGAGAAAAGTGGTCCGAGCCGTTCCAGACGGCGAAACGGAAGTACAAGACGCGTTCGAGAATCTCCTTGTCGGAGCGGACGTTCCTTATTCGCGCGAGGCGGAGCGCATCGAGTATTCATCAAAAACGTACACGCCAGACTTTTCCTTGCAAAAAAGCGACCTGGCGATAGAGATCAAATTGTGCAACCGGAAGGAACGTGAAAAGGAGATCATCGCGGAGATCAACGACGATATACTCGCGTACAAAACGAAATATGGCAACCTGCTGTTTGTCGTTTATGACACCGGCTTCATACGCGACGTCTCACCGTTTTACAGGCCACTTTGAGGATCAAGACGGTGTAATGGTCAAGGTCGTGAAACACTAAGACCCTACGCCGCTGAGCGCGGCTTGATCTTGCTCAGCGGCGCGCTGGCGGCTGCGCAGCCGCAGGTCGTAATCGGCTTGAAGATTCATCCAGAACTGCGGCGTCATCCCAAAGTACTTGCCGAGGCGGAGAGCGACGTCTGCGCTGATCGCCCGCTGTTCGCGCACGATCTCGTAGATTCCAGGGAAGTGCAGGGCCTTCGCCAGTTGATACGCGGTAATCCCCATGGGCTCCATGAATTCCGTGCGCAGAATCTCCCCAGGATGAGCGGCAATCGTTTTTTGCTTCCGCTGGGCCATGTTTTCGTTCTCCTCAGTGATAGTCCGTGATCTCCACGTCGTAAGCGTTTCCCTCGCGCCACACGAAGCAGACGCGGTATTGGTCGTTGATGCGAATGCTGTATTGGCCTTCGCGATCGCCTTTCAGCCGCTCCAGTCGGTTGCCGGGCGGCAAAGCCAGGTCGCCCAACGCTCCGGCCGCGTTCAGCATCTGCAGTTTCTTGAGCGCCGCTCTGTGGAGGCTTGCCGGAATGCGACGGCTGCGTTCTTCGTTCCAAAGCCGCTCCGTCTCAGCATCCCGGAAAGCTTTGATCACAGAGAGATACTATCGCGATGCGTTACTAACGTCAAGCGTCAATACGTGAGGCGCAACAGCCGGTCGCCAGGAGAATGAGTCCGGTATTCCTGACGTGCCGTAGTTCTTGCGGATGTGACGAGGCTCATAGCTGAAGGCGCTGGTCTGTGATACACAAATATGTAAGCCAAGCCGGCCGAAGAGCCAGCGCGAGCCAACTATGAGCCATTCCGTTGCGCGGAGTTCTGACTCCGTCCCCCCCAGATTGTGTGCGAAAGCTGTGCCGTCCCTGAAGGGACTCGGTCCCAATTGCCACCCTACCCAGGGCTTACGCCCTGGGCTAAAACAAATTCCGCCCGCCGCGGCGGGCTGGATTGGTGTGATTCGTTTTTTGGGCATAACCCAAAACGAATTCTCGCCCGCGCTGCGTGGCCCCTGGAGGCGACATGTTAAGGTCGCTCTTCATCGGGCTTTCCGAAAGCAAGAGGCTTCGCCATTTCGCCGAGAACTCGGCGTTAGGGCTGCGCTTCTCCAGCCGCTTCGTCGCTGGCATGCAGCTTGACGACGTCATCCGCGCGACCGAGGTGGTGAACGGCTGGGGCGCGAGCGTCAGCATCGATAACCTGGGCGAGAACGTGACCAACGCCGACGAGTCGAAGCACAGTGCCGAGCTGTATCATCAGCTGCTGGACCAGATTTCGACACGCAAGCTGAATGCCAACGTGAGCCTGAAGCTGACGCACATGGGCTTCGACGTGAGCGAAGACCTCGCCTTCGGGCTGGTTACCGGGCTGGTGGACCACGCGGTGCGTATCAACAATTTCGTGCGCGTGGACATGGAAGGCTCGCCTTACACGCAGCGCACCCTCGACTTCGTGCGTCAGTTGCATCGCCTGACTGGGCATGCGGGACGCGTTGGCACGGTCATCCAGTCGTATTTGTATCGCAGCGAGAAGGATGTGAACGATCTGCTGTCAGAGCGCATTCGCATTCGCCTGTGCAAGGGCGCGTACAAAGAGCCGCCGGAGATCGCATTCCCCAGGAAAGCCGACGTGGATGCGGCTTACCTGAAGCTGGCGCGAACGCTCCTAAAGAGCGGCGTCTTTCACGGAATTGCTACGCACGACGAGCACATCATTGCCGAGGTCAAACAGTTCGCCAGCGCGGAGAACATTCCAGCGTCGGCGTACGAGTTCCAGATGTTGTACGGTGTCCGTCGCGACCTGCAGCAGCAACTGGTGCGCGAGGGTTACGGGTTGCGCGTGTATATTCCGTTCGGGACAGAGTGGTATCCGTACTT